>NZ_JAHTBK010000001.1:1462500-2925000 GCF_020177575.1 Hasllibacter sp. MH4015 | reverse complement strand
AATTCATGGCTAAGTGGGAAAGCAGGTGGGACGACCAAAACAACCAGGAGGTTGGCTTAGAAGCAGCCATCCTTTAAAGATAGCGTAACAGCTCACTGGTCTAAATAAGTTGTCCTGCGGCGAAGATGTATCGGGGCTCAAGCCATGAGCCGAAGCTGAGGATGCACATAGTGCATGGTAGCGGAGCGTAGTGTGACATAATTCCATGTCTCTTTAGCGGGTTCGCCCGTTCCGGAGACAAGGAGTTTTCTGTGAAGCCGGCCTGTGAGGGATCCGGTGGAGAGATCACTAGCGAGAATGATGACATGAGTAGCGACAAACAGGGTGAGAGACCCTGTCGCCGAAAGTCCAAGGGTTCCTGCTTAAAGCTAATCTGAGCAGGGTAAGCCGACCCCTAAGGCGAGGCCGAAAGGCGTAGTCGATGGGAACCAGGTTAATATTCCTGGGCCAGCCAGTAGTGACGGTTCGAGAAGATTGTTCCTCCTTATCGGATTGGAGGGGCCGTTAATCGGATCCTGGAAATAGCTCTGGCATAAGATCGTACCCTAAACCGACACAGGTGGACTGGTAGAGAATACCAAGGCGCTTGAGAGAACGATGTTGAAGGAACTCGGCAAAATACCTCCGTAAGTTCGCGAGAAGGAGGCCCAGTTTCTACGCAAGTATTGACTGGGGGCACAAACCAGGGGGTGGCGACTGTTTACTAAAAACACAGGGCTCTGCGAAGTCGCAAGACGACGTATAGGGTCTGACGCCTGCCCGGTGCCTGAAGGTTAAAAGGAGAGGTGCAAGCCTTGAATTGAAGCCCAGGTAAACGGCGGCCGTAACTATAACGGTCCTAAGGTAGCGAAATTCCTTGTCGGGTAAGTTCCGACCTGCACGAATGGCGTAACGACTTCCCCGCTGTCTCCAACATCGACTCAGCGAAATTGAATTGCCTGTCAAGATGCAGGCTTCCCGCGGTTAGACGGAAAGACCCCGTGCACCTTTACTACAGCTTCAGACTGGTAACAGGACTGGGATGTGCAGGATAGGTGGTAGGCTTTGAACCAGGAACGCCAGTTTCTGGGGAGCCACCCTTGAGATACCACCCTTCGCATTCTTGTTATCTAACCGCGGTCCGTTATCCGGATCCGGGACCCTCTGTGGCGGGTAGTTTGACTGGGGCGGTCGCCTCCTAAAGAGTAACGGAGGCGCGCGAAGGTTGGCTCAGAGCGGTCGGAAATCGCTCGTTGAGTGCAATGGCAGAAGCCAGCCTGACTGCGAGACTGACAAGTCGAGCAGAGTCGAAAGACGGCCATAGTGATCCGGTGGTCCCGAGTGGAAGGGCCATCGCTCAACGGATAAAAGGTACGCCGGGGATAACAGGCTGATGGTGCCCAAGAGTCCATATCGACGGCACCGTTTGGCACCTCGATGTCGGCTCATCTCATCCTGGGGCTGGAGCAGGTCCCAAGGGTACGGCTGTTCGCCGTTTAAAGAGGTACGTGAGCTGGGTTTAGAACGTCGTGAGACAGTTCGGTCCCTATCTGCCGTGGGTGTAGGATACTTGAGAGGAGTTGCCCCTAGTACGAGAGGACCGGGGTGAACGATCCACTGGTGGACCAGTTGTCATGCCAATGGCAGTGCTGGGTAGCTATGATCGGAAAGGATAACCGCTGAAGGCATCTAAGCGGGAAGCCCCCCTCAAAACAAGGTATCCCTGAGAACCGAGGTAGACCACCTCGTCGATAGGCCGGAGATGTAAGCGCAGCAATGCGTTCAGTTGACCGGTACTAATTGTTCGATAGGCTTGATTTGATCCAGTGAAAGGCAGATTTGCCCGAACCGGACCACAAGCATCACCAACACCATAACAGTGTTAAAATCTGGATAGTAAGCGCCTCAAAAACGCTGGCTGATCGTTTGTTTCTTTCTTGGTTTGGTGGTCATAGCACGAGCAAAACACCCGGCTCCATTCCGAACCCGGCCGTTAAGTGCCGTTGCGCCGATGGTACTGCGTCTTAAGGCGTGGGAGAGTAGGTCACCGCCAAACCTAGTAAGAAACAAACGTGTAACTCTCTGACGATAGACCTTCCCCATATCCGCAAATCGCCCGTCGCGTCACCGCGTGGCCGCTGCATAGCGTTCGTTCTATGTGCCTGGCGCAGCGCAAACGGCGGCGCAGTTTGATGCCAATGCGATCGCGCTTCCCTGACGCGCCGCCAAGCGTCTGAATCACAACATTTCTGTGACTGCCCCCCTTGCGACTCGGACCGAGGAGGGATACCTCACCCCCATTGGCGCGGGGTGGAGCAGCCCGGTAGCTCGTCAGGCTCATAACCTGAAGGTCGTAGGTTCAAATCCTACCCCCGCAACCAACAAAGGCCGCCCTTCGGGGCGGCTTTTGTCGTTTTGGCCTTCGAGTCGATCACATCACCGACCGGCCCCCATCCGGCCATCCACAGACGCAGGTCGGTGGCGGCTGACATGGGGCCGTCGCATGCCGCGCGATGCGACGCGGTCGCTCATGTCGGGGATTGGCTCGCCGGGTCCCATCCCCCCAAAGCGGAAATATCGGCGGCGGCTTCCAGCAGGTGTTCGGCCGACGCTTCCACCTTGGCCGGGGTGGCGTGATCGGTGATTGTCCAGGCCGAAAGAGCGGCGGTGACGTCGCCCTGCGCATCCCGGATCGGGGCGGACATGCCGATCACGTGCAGATACTCCTCCCGAATCGCCATCGCGTAACCGCGGTCCCGGACCGCGGGCATCTCGGCCTCAAGCGCGGCGGCGCTGGTTTTGGTATACTCGGTGAACTTCTGGAGATTCAGGGTCTCCAACAGGTCGGCCCGCCGCCGGTCGGACATATGGGCGAGGAAGATCTTACCAGCCGCCGTGCAATGGAGCGGCGCCCGGTCGCCCGCACGCGCCGCAAGCCGCAGCGACAGGTGATCGGAGGTGCGCAGATACAGAATGAACTCATCATCGTGGATGGAAATCGCGGAGTTGAGCCCCGATGCGGCGCTCAGCGCCTCCATCACGGGCAGGGCGACGTCCTGAATATCGGTGCGATGCCAACTGGATCGCGCCCATCGCCGCAAGCGTGGCCCGGTGAAGTAGGTGCGGCTGGACCGGTCGTAGCCGACCATGTTCTCCGCCTGCAGCACCGCAAGGATCCGGTGGCAGGAGCTTTTGACGAACCCGGTTTGCGCCACAATGTCGGAAAACGCCAAGGGTTGCCGCGCATGGCTCAGCACGTCGATCACCATCGCGCATTTTGTAACGATGGAGCTTTCCTTGGGCCGGGTCACGTCCGACGCCCACCCATGCGATCAAGGCGCGCAGCTGCGCCAGGGCGCATCGTGCGGGTGAGAAAAGGGGTTGACCCAAGGGGCACTTTGG
The DNA here is from genome assembly GCF_020177575.1 of Hasllibacter sp. MH4015. Taxonomy (NCBI): domain Bacteria; kingdom Pseudomonadati; phylum Pseudomonadota; class Alphaproteobacteria; order Rhodobacterales; family Roseobacteraceae; genus Hasllibacter; species Hasllibacter sp. MH4015. The sequence continues at coordinate 2,921,619 of NZ_JAHTBK010000001.1, read as the reverse complement.
ATAGCCTTATTTTACGGAACAATAGTTCTGCAATGTAGGAGTTTACGGCGACGGTGGAAAATAGCAATGGCTGCCGCCCCGCGATGTGAGCGAACCTCGAAAAAACAAGACTGACTTCTCAACAGGAGAGACACATGAAAAAGACAATCGCTTCGCTGCTCGCCGGCACCGCGATCCTCGCTTCCGGGCAGGCCGCCCTTGCCGATGGCCATCTGGAAGAGATCACCGTCGCGTATTTCCTCGAATGGCCGATGCCGTTCCAGTTCGCCAAGGTGGAAGGCATGTATGAAGAGGCCATGGGCGTCTCGATCAACTGGGTGGCCTTCGACACCGGCGTTGCGATGTCCGCCGCCATGGCCTCGGGCGACGTGCACCTGTCCGTCAGCCAAGGCCTGCCGCCGTTCATCGTCGCGACCTCCGCCGGTCAGGATCTGGAGCTTCTCGACGTGGCCGTGTCCTACGCCGACAACGACAATTGCGTCGTCGCTGAAGCGCTGGAAATCGACGCGTCCAACACCGGTGATCTTGAGGGTCTGACCGTTGGCGTGCCGTTGGGAACGGCCGCGCATTACGGCTTCCTCGCGCAGATGAATCACTTCGGCGTGGACGTCTCGACCATGAACGTGGTCGACATGGCGCCGCCCGATGGCGCGGCCGCCTTCGCCCAAGGTGAGCTGGACATGGTCTGTGGCTGGGGTGGCGCGCTCCGCCGGATGCTGGAGAACGGCAACGTTCTGCTGACCGGCGCGGAGAAGACCGAACTGGGCATCCTGGTGTTCGATGTAACCTCGGCGCCCGCGTCCTTCGTGGCCGAAAATCCCGAGCTGGTCGAACAATTCCTGGCCGTGACCGCGGAAGCCAACGCCATGTGGGCGGCGGGTGACATGCGCGACGAAATGCTGGAAGTGATCGCACAGGATGCCGGTATGGACCTCGAAGCCACGGCGGAAACCATCGACACGTTCGTCTTCCCGACCGTGGAAGAGCAACTCAGCGAAGCCTGGCTTGGTGGCAATGTCGGTGAGTTCATGACCGGTGTGGCAACGGTCTTCGCGGATGCAGGCTCGATCGACGGCACGCTCGACGATTACGGCTCGCTCGTGAACACCGCGCCGTTGCAGGCCGCGGCCCAGTAAGGCGACCGCCTTGTGATACCGGCCCGCCGCGACCATTGCATCGCGGCGGGCCTTCTCATACCCGCCGGGCCTCCAGATCGGCCCCCCTGCGTCGGAGCATATTCCGCAGATGTCGGACCTTCTGATCAACAGCATATCCATGCGCTTCGAGTTGCCCGATGGCGGCGCGGTGCAGGCGCTTGAGAATGTCAGCCTGAACCTGAAACAGGGGGAGCTGATGTCGGTCCTCGGCCCCTCGGGCTGTGGCAAGACGACCCTTCTCAACATCGTCGCCGGTTTCCTCGCCCCGACGGCAGGCACGATTGAAATCAACGGCCACGAAGTCACCGGCCCCGCGCCCGAGCGTGGCATGGTGTTCCAGAAAGGCGCGCTGTTCGAATGGATGAGCGTGCGCAAAAACGTTGATTTCGGCCCCCGCATGAAGGGGATGCCCGAGAAAGAGCGCCGCGAGACGACCGACCACCTGCTCAACGCCGTGGGTCTCCAGGACTTCAAGGAAAAAGCGATCTACGAACTTTCCGGCGGCATGCAACAGCGCGTGGCGCTGGCCCGCTGCCTTGCCAACGATCCCGACGTGATCTTGATGGACGAACCGCTTGGCGCGCTTGACGCCCTGACGCGCGAAAAGATGCAAGGCCTGGTCCTGAAGCTGTGGAAAGAGACGGGCAAGACGATCATCCTCATCACCCACTCGGTCGAAGAGGCACTGCTTCTGGGCCAGCGGCTGGTCGTGATGGCCCCGCGCCCGGGGCGCATCCATTCCGAATATGCGCTGCCCTTTGCAGAGGAAGGCGTCGGCAAGGATCTGCGCGAAGTGAAGCTGCACCCCGACTTCAACCCGCGGCGCGAAGAAATCCTCTCCCTCATCTGGGAGATGGAAGAAGAGATTATGGGCCGGAAGGAGGGCTGAGATATGATCGTACTTGCGTTCTACGTAGCACTCTTCGTGGGCTGCTATTTCGTCGTGAAACTGGTGCGCTCCCAGATGGATGCGCGCCGCGATTTCACCTCCCTCAAGACTGTGACCTTCGGCGACGAAAGCGCGGTGACACCGGACCGGATCGCATCGGTCCTGTCGGTTGTGTGCCTGTTTGTCATCTGGGGCGCTTTCACCAATTCGGTTCTGGTGCCGTTCCACGTGCCGGGCCCCTATTCCGGGGACACACAGTTCACCTACACCGCCGAAACCTCCGACGGCGAAAGCGCGGAGGCGACCGTATTCATCCGGGTCTATGGCCGCGATGAGGAGGAAGGCGATCCGCCCGAAATCGATGAAGGCGACGGGCTTGCCCTGAACGACGCGGCCTCTGCCGGCGCGTGGGGCTCTGCGCTGATCCGTGCGCCCCGCAACGATCCCGGCGCGGAGGGCGATGATGGCTACGGTATCGTCGCGATCAACGGTGAGCCTATCGCGACCAACGGAACGATCGACGTGGGCAGCGGAACCGTCACGCTGACCGCGCGCGGGTCGCTCAACTACACACCGAATGCAGGCATGCAGATGCAGCCGATCTGGCTGCCCGCGCCCGAGGCGATCTGGTTCCGCCTCAAGGAAATCTGGACCGATGGCTACCAGAACTCGACCCTGCTGGAACATCTCTGGGCATCGCTTTTCCGCGTGCTTGGCGGCTTCTTCTTCGGGGCGCTGGTGGGCATCCCGCTGGGATACGCCATGGGCCTGAGCGGTTGGTTCCGGGGGTGGTTCGATCCCATCGTGGAATTCATGCGACCGGTGCCGCCATTGGCCCTGATCCCGCTTGTCATCATCTGGTTCGGCATCTTCGAGACGGGCAAGATCGTGCTCCTGTTCCTTGCGGCGCTCTGGATCATGACGATTGCGGCGCGAGCGGGAGTGGCTGGTGTGAACATATCCAAAATCCACGCGGCTTATTCGCTGGGGGCCTCGAAAGGGCAAATCCTGTGGCACGTGATCGTGCCGAACTCGCTGCCCGAGATCTTCACCGGCGCACGGGTGGCGATGGGGGTCTGTTGGGGCACGGTGGTCGCCGCGGAACTCGTGGCCGCAACTCAGGGTGCGGGCATGATGATTATCGCGGCGTCTCGCTTCCAGCTGACCGATATCGTGATCCTCGGCATCATCCTGATCGGGATCATCGGCTTCGGCATCGATATCTTGATGCGGATGGCGGAAAACTGGCTGGTGCCGTGGAAGGGCAAAAGCTGAACGGCCGAACGTCGGAGCGACCATGGAAACGCGCCGGCCCGGGGGTCGGCGCGTGTTCGTTCGGGCCTAGCGCCGCAGCAGGCGGTAAGGGCCCTTAACGATGCTGTCCACGCCCGCCATCCGGGCCATGTGCCAGGCCAATGACAGGTTGCTGCCGAAGACGGGCATGTCCAATTCCGCCTCCAGCCCTTCGATTATGTCGAGCGTGCGCAGGTTCGTGCAGGACAGAAAAATGGCATCGACATCTCCTTGCCGCGCGATCATCCGTGCGCCTTCGGCGATAGAAGCCGGGTCTATGCGGGCCACGTTCGCCTCCTCCGCCTCCCCGAAGCTGAGCGTGCGGACGACACCGATCCCCGCATCCCGAAACGCATCGGCAAGCGCGTCGGCGATCCCGCTGGTATAGGGCGACAGAATCCCAAGCCGAGAGGCACCGACATGGGCCACCGCGGCGTGGGCCGCCGACAGCGGGTTGCACACGCGCCGCGTTGTACACGCGCTCTGCACCAGCGCCGCGACCTTGTCCGCCCCGATCAGCGTCGTCCCGGAGGTGCAGGCATAAGCCACGGCATCGAAGCGCGCGGCCCGCGGCAGCAGCGTCGCGGCGCTCGGCAGGTTGTCGGCCATGGCCGCGATCATCTGGGGCGTCAGCGTATCGCCCGACGGCACCCGGCTGACGTAAAGCGCGACATCTGGGTCCGGGATCAGGCGGCGAAAATCATGCTCGATCGTCTCGTCGCTTTGCAGGACGATCAGGCCGAGTGTGGCGGTGCGGCCAAGTGGATCGGTCAGGCGATAGGGCGCGCGGGTCATATCTCGATCACCGGCAAGTCGCGCGGCGCGCGGGTCGACAGAAGCTCCGGCCCGTCCGCGCGCAGCACGATGTTTTCCTCGTGGACAAGGATACAATCGCCGTAGACATGGGCCGACGGCTCCAGCGTCAGGACCATCCCGTCGCGCAATTCTGTCACGTCCCTTGGCGTGAAGGACGGCCATTCCGTCAGCGTCACGCCAAGCCCGTGGCCAAGGCGCCCGCCGCAGGGACGTTCCCCCAGATCCTCCAACGCACGCGCCATAATCCGATGCGCATCCCGCGCCAGCATGCCGGGGCGAAGTTGCGCCAAGGCCGCATCCGTCGCGTGGTGCAGCGCAAGATGAACCCGCAGCGCCGCATCGGATGGCGCGCTAATGGCGAAGTTTCGGTCGAAGTCACCGAAATACCCGTCCTTCACGGCCCCGGTGTCCAACATAAGGATATCGCCCGCCCGCAAAGGCATGTCCGCCGCCGGGGAAATCACGTCCCCGTACCCGCCCTGTCCCGCGCCGCCCGCAACGTAGCTGACCCAATCGGCCCCATGGTCCAGCAACGCCATCTGGAACCGGCGAAACACCTGGTCCAGCCGCCTCTCGCCCCGCACGATTTCCGGCACATCCGCAAAGGCTGCGTCTGCCACGGCACAGGCGGCGCGGATCTTGGTGATCTCCGCCTCCGACTTCACTTCGCGCACGCGGTGGACGATAGCGGTCGCATCGCAAAGCTCGAACGCCTCTAGCAGAGCCATCATCGTGGCAAAAGGCGCACGGGCATGTGTCTCCAGCCCCATCGGGGTGCCGACAGCGCCCGCGCCCGCCACCTCGCGCAGTGTGCCGATCAACAGGCTGACCCCGTCATCGAGCGGATCTGGGGCATCCCACGTTCGGATATCGTTGATCCAGGTCCGACCCATCAGATCGGCCCCGATCCCCGGGATCACCGCGATCGGAGCGCCCTGCGCCGGAACGACAACGAACCAGGGGCGCGCGGGGCTTTCCCAGAACCGGGTCAGGAAGCCGGTGGTGTAGAAAATATCCGCAGCACTCGTCAGTAGCAGCGCCGCATGGCCTGCCCGCGCCATGCGGCGCTGCAGGGCATCCACCCGCCGCCGGTATTCCTCTGCCGGGAAGATCAGGGATCGGTCAGCCATCCTCCGGCCCTTCGCTGAGGACCACAAGCACCCGTGCGTCCTGCGGCAGATCGACGGCGCGGCCGAGTAACGCCGCCGCACCTGCCGCGCCGGATGGCGTGCTCGGAAAACCCATCCCAGCCAGTTGCGCGGTGCCATCCGCGGCCTGCTCCTCCGAAATCGTCACGAACGTGTCGGCATCCCGCGACAGCGACGCCAACGCCACCACCGACGGCGTCTTGCAATCCAGCCGCCCCATGTCCGACACCGGCCCGTCCGCCGTCACCAACCGGCCCGCTTGGATGGAGGCGATCAGCGCCGGGGCGAATTCCGGCTCCACTACGATGATCCGCGGGGCGTCCCCCCAGGCCCGGCGCGCATGGGCGGCAAACGCGGCGGCCAATCCCCCCACACCGGCTTGCAGGAAGATGTCCGTGGGTGGCTCCGGCATCTGCTCCACCGCTTCCGCGGCCATTTGCAGATAGCCTTCCATCACGTCCATGGCCGGGTCCACGTACCCCTCCCACGTGCTGTCGGACAGCAGCGTCCATCCTTTGTCGCGCGCGGCCTGGGCGGCGGCGTTCATGCTGGCCTCGTATTGCGCACCGGCACGCACGACCTCCGCCCCCTTGGCGCGCAATTTGAGGGCGAAGGACTCCGGCACCGTGTCGGCGAGGTAGATGATCGCGCGCGCACCGAAGATCGCGGCCCCCGCTGCCACGGAAAGACCGTGATTGCCGGCACTCGCGGCCACGAAAGTACGCCCGCTCAGCGCCTGATCCATCGGGTCCTTACCGGTCTTCGCCGCCTCCCTCGCGATGGCGTGGGCCGCGCCGAGCGCCTTAAAACTGCCCAGGCCCATTCGCCCCCGTTCGTCCTTGATATGCACGTGGGCAACATTGGCCGCCCGCGCCACATCATCGGCATCGACCAGCGGCGTGACAGCGTGTTTGGGACACTGCGCCAATAGGGCCGACACGGCGCGCGCATCGTCCCGTGTTCGCGGCGCATCCAGCATCAGGCCGGTCCCGCGAAAAGGGTTCTGAACAGGTTTCATACCGCAGGCTCCGCCATCGTCTTGTGTCGCCGCAAACCAAACGTCACCCGTGACACGGCTGCAAGGGGAACGCCGAGTAGCATTTGTAACCAATCACTGTTAGCGGTTGTTTCCATGACCCGACCTGCGCCGTTTCACCTGCCCCATTTCCTGCCCTACCTCCTCAACCAGGCGGCGGAGGCCGCGTCTCAGGGCTTCCAAGAGTATTACCGGACCCGTTACGGCATGTTGCGCACGGAATGGCGGGTGCTGTTCCACCTGGGCTGTTACGGCACGCTGTCGGCCAAGGAGATTTGCGAAAAGGCCGCCATCCACAAGACCAAGGTTAGCCGCGCCGTGGCGGCTTTGGAGAACAAGCGCCTGCTGACCCGCGGCGCGCTGGCGGAGGATCGGCGGGTGGAGCAACTGGACCTCACGGCCAAAGGTCAGGCGGTGTTCGAGGATCTGAGCGCCGCTGCCGAGCGGTTCGAGGCGGAGCTGGTCGATGGCCTTGCCCCCGACGATCTGGACAGGCTGCGCGACAACCTCCTGCACCTTGCGAACCTCAGGACCGGGCCCCGGTGATTCGGTTTGCCGATCCCCAGGCAACGATCAATCGCTGTGGCAGCGTCGATTGATGCGCGTGGAAGCGGGCGGGCTTCCGCACCCACACCGGCAACCCAGCATGTCCCACCCCGCGCGACCCATTCTCAATTGATGTAGGCCGAGGTGCCTCTCGGCAGGGTATCGGCACGTATGCGCAGGCGCGCCGTGTCCGATTGCTATAGGGCCGCCGCGTCGTACTCCGTCCGCGCGGTGCGGCTCCCGCCAAGACCATGCCGACAGGCTGCCCCCGCGTCCCCTGAACCCCGCGCGATAACCGGTGGACGAAGTCCCGCGTTGTTTTTATCGTTTCAGAAAAATCCATGGGAGGATCAAATGACCAAACTGCAAACCTTGCGGCTGACCTGTGCCGCGACCGCCTTGATGGCCGCCGGTGCGGCATCGGCGGATGAAGTGAGTTTCCTGTGCTACCAGAACGGCAATGAATGCGATGTTCTGGGCGCCTTGGCCGAAGATTTCGCGGCCGCGTCCGGCCACACGATCGCCATGGAAGTCGTGGGTTACGAGATCGTGCGCGATCAGTTGGAAAACCAATTACAGACGGATGCCGCGCCCGATGTGGCGCGCGTCACGAACCTTGGCGGCCTGAACCAGTATTACCTTGATCTGACGCCCTACGTGGACGCCGATTACATGGAAGAAGCCTATGGCGCGGTTCTGGGTTGGTATCGCGCGCCCGGTGGCGAGGATATGGGCATCTACGGCTGGCCGACGGAGCTGACCGTGACCGGCCCCTACATCAATGTCACCATGTTCGATGATGCAGGCGTGGAGATCCCCGGCGAAGGTGCCATGTGGGACGATTGGGCGACGGCCCTGGCGGAAGTTCAGGAGACGCTCGGCCTCGATGCGGCCTTCGCCATGGACCGCACCGCCCACCGCTGGGCGGGTCCCGCGTTTTCCTACGGCGCGGCATTCTTCGATGATAATGGAGAGCCGATCCTCGTCGATGAGGGCTTCCGCACCTATGCGGAAACCTTCGTGGGCTGGCACGAAAGCGGCCTGATGCCCGCCGATGGCTGGCCCGCTGGCACCGGCACTGCCTATCGCAACGCGGCACCGCTGTTCCTGTCGGGGTCGGTTGCCATGCACATGTCGGGGTCGTGGATGATCGGCAACTACGCCGAAAACATCACCGATTTCGAATGGCGTGCGGTTCCCGCACCCTGCGGCCCGGGCGGCTGCGGCGCCATGCCGGGCGGTGCAGGCATCGTAGCGTTCGAGTCCACCGACGTGCCGGAAGCAGCTGCAGCGTGGATCGCATTCCTTGCGGAAGAGGAAAACGCGGCCCGTTACGCGGCAGAGACCCGGTCGATCACGGCCCATGCGGGGCTTCAGGCTTCCGGCGTGGATTACGGCGACGCCTCGCCCGCCGTGGCGCAAGCCCTTTCGACCTTCGCGGCCTCCATCGGCAATGCGGCAGAATCCACACCCCAGGCCTTCACGTTCCAGGGCTATCCCCAGAACTTCGTGATCTACGGCGTTGTGCCGGACTACATCACGCAGGTTATCACGGGTGAAATGAGCCTCGATGACGCGCTGGCGGCCATCGACGCGGATGTTGCCGCACAGATCGCGGAATAAGGACCGGGCGGCGGGGCCGGGCGCATGTGGACGGCGGTTGAAAACGCCTTCGCAGGCTCGGCCTGGCCGCTAGGGTTCCTGGTATATCTCATCGTTGGGGCGGTCGTTGCCCGCCCCACCGGCACCTTCGGCTCCCGCGCCATGGCCGTGCTCGGCTGGCCGCTGGAGCTGGCGCAGAAGATGCGGGGCCACGGGCCTTTGCCCTACCTCTTCCTTCTGCCCAACCTCCTTGTCTTCGGCATCTTCACCTTCGCGCCGCTCTTCATCAATGTGGGCTTCAGCGTCACCGAGGGCCAAAGCATCAACTTTTCCGACCGTCCCTTCGCGGGAACGGAGAACTGGCAACGCCTTCTGGCGGAAACGCAGATCGACACCGGCGCGCCGAACCTTGAAGACGATCAATTCTACCGCGCCGTGATGGACACGTCGATTTTCGTGATCTTCCAGGTCCCGATCATGGTGCTGTTTTCTCTGATCACCGCTTTGGTCCTGAACCGTGATATCGTGGCCCGCGGCCTCTGGCGGTCGATCTTCTTCTACCCCGTCATGCTGTCGCCCGTGGTCGTCGGCTTCCTCTGGACCCTGATCCTGAAGCGGCAGGGCCTGATGTCGGTCACACTCATGCAATGGGGCTGGATAGATGAGCCGATCCAATGGCTCGTCGATCCGAACTGGACGATGTTCTGGTCCATCTTCGTCTACACCTGGGCGCATCTGGGCTTCTACATGCTGATCCTTCTCGCGGGCCTGCAGGCGATCCCCGGCGACCTCTACGAGGCGGCGGAGATGGACGGCGCGTCGCCCTGGCGGGTGCTCACCAAGATCACTCTGCCCCTGCTGATGCCAACGCTTCTGGTGGTCACGATCCTGTCGCTGATCAAGGCGTTCCAGGCATTCGAGGAGCTTTACGCGATGCAGGTCGGCTGGATTTCCATCGTCGCCTACATATTCGAGACCGCCGGTCTGCGCGGCAATCCCACACCCAACGGCCTTGGCATCGCGGCCACCGCGTCACTGATCATCGCGGGCGTGTTGGCGCTGCTTTCTATCGTACAGATTTTCCTGAGCGGACGGAACGCGCGATGAGCGGGGTCTGGGATTTCTTCACCCGGACGCAGGGACGGGGGCGGCTGACCGTAACGGACTGGCTCTCCTACGCTTATCTGCTGCTCGGATTCCTGATCATCCTCGTGCCGGTCTTATGGCTCGGCCTGAACTCCGTCAAAACCCAGTTTCAGATCGAAAGCCAGGATCTGTCGCTGCTGCCCGGCGATTTCGAGCGTGTGGCGCGCGCCACCGTTAACGGGCCGGACGGGCGAGAGATATTCGTGATCGCCGACCTGCCGGATTGGGTGCTGAACTGGTCCGATCTCTCCGCGCAGGAACAGGCCGATCGCGATGTGGGGGCGTTCCTTGCGGATTACGAGGGCAACACGCTCTACGCGCTCCGGTCCCACCTAGGGCAGGTGTCCAACGCTGCCCGGGCCGTCATCGCGGCGGAGGGGCTGCCGGTCTGGCTCAACCGCTACGGCGCGCTGACCCCGTCCGCGCGGGAGGCATTCGATCTGGACGCCGTCGTGGCCACCCTGACGCCCGAACAGGAACGCCTGATCCTCGAATATCTGGGCGTGGAGCCATACCAGCCGAACCGCATCGTCACGCAGGCCCTTGTGACCGCCCCGCATCCGGATACGGGCGACGTCCTGCAATGGGCCGTCCCCAACCCCAACGCGACCTCCGAGTTTTTGCCGGGCCGGGCCGTCGATGGCTCCATCGAAGGGGTCGTGCGCCTTCCGCGTGAGTCGGTTGTGACCGAACGCAACATCGCGCCCGATTGGGGCAATTATATCGAGCCGCTGACCGGCACCGCCTATGGCGTGAACGTCGATTTCGCGACCTGTATCACCAATTCGGTCCTTGTAACCGTCATCGCCACGCTGATGACGCTGCTCATCAATTCCATGGCCGCCTTCGCGCTTTCGAAATACACGTTCCGGGGGCAGACCTTCTTCCTCGTGATGATCCTCGCCACCCTCATGGTGCCTGCCACGATCACGCTGGTGGGGGTGTTCAAGGCAATCAACGCCACGGGCCTTTCCGGCTCCATCTGGGGCGTCATCATTCCCGGCGCGGCCACACCGGCGGGCGTCTTCCTGCTGCGCCAGTACATGCTGACCATCCCCGACGAGTTGCTGGAGGCCGCGCGCATGGACTCCGCGTCTGAATGGAAGGTCTACTGGCGCATCGTCCTGCCCCTCGCCCTTCCCGCGATCGCGGCACTTGGCATCCTCAGCGTGATCTGGCGCTGGAACGACCTGATCATCCCCATGGTCGCCATCGCCACGAACACCGAGGCTTACACGATCCAACTCTGCCTCCTCGAATTCCGGGGTGAGCATATCAGCCAGGAACATTACCGCCTTGCGATGACGGTCGTGTCGCTGATCCCCACGACGCTCGTCTTCGTCTTCCTGCAAAAGTACATCACCACCGGTATCGCCAACACCGGCATGAAATGAGCGCGCTCAAGTAGCGAAGCGATAGCGCATAAGGAAAACTTCCATGGCCCTGTTAGAGCTCCGCAACGTCAAGAAAGCCTACGGCCCGGTGGAGGTGATCCACGGCATCGACATCACCGTGCAATCGGGCGAATTTTGCGTGTTTGTCGGCCCGTCCGGCTGTGGGAAATCCACGCTTCTGCGCATGATCGCGGGGCTTGAGAAGATCTCGTCCGGCGAAATCGCGATTGATGACGAGGTTCTGAACGACGTCACTGCGTCGGAGCGCGGGCTGGCGATGGTATTCCAAAGCTACGCGCTCTACCCCCATATGTCGGTGCGCAACAACCTCAGCTTCGGGTTGGAGAATATCGGGATGCCCCGGGCGGAGATCGACAGCCGCGTGAACGAAGCTGCGCGGATGTTGCAGATCGACGACTACCTCGATCGTCGCCCCGGCCAACTCTCGGGCGGTCAGCGCCAGCGCGTTGCGATCGGCCGCGCCGTGGTTCGCGAACCGCGCGTGTTCCTGTTCGATGAGCCGCTCTCGAACCTCGACGCCGAATTGCGGGTCGCCACACGCGGCGAGATTTCCGCCCTCCACAAACGACTTGGCAACACCATGGTCTACGTGACCCACGATCAGGTCGAGGCCATGACCATGGCCGACAAGATCGCGGTGTTGCGCGCGGGTATGCTGGAACAATTCGGACCGCCGCTGGAATTGTTCAACGCGCCCGCAAACCGCTTCGTCGCCGGGTTCATCGGATCGCCCAAGATGAACTTCATCAGGGGTACGATGGGGAAGGCGGGCAAATTTTTCTCCGACGGCGGCGCCGAGGTGCAACTGGATGCCAATCGCTTCAACACCCGCCCCAACCAGGCGGTGGAGCTGGGCGTCCGCCCCAGCCATACCAGCCCAGCGGACGGCGCAGGTGTGCCGCTCAAGGTCCGCGCGGTGGAACAGCTCGGGACGGAGACCTTCGTTTACGGTGCCGTCGACGGGGCCGAGGACTTCGCCATGCAACTTACGGGCCAAGTCGATATTCAGCCCGACACGGTGCAGCAGGTCGCCATCGACGCGACCGCCGCACATCTTTTCGACCTCGACAGCGGGCTAAGCTGCGCCGCGGACTGACCCGCGATCTCCCGCTTGACTCCGCTTATGGAACGTTCCAAAACGGACACCAATAGGAACGTTCCAATTCGGCGGAGACTGCACATGCGTTGGGGATTGATCGGGGCCAGCACCATCGCGTCCGAGCACATGATCGGGGCGATCCGCGCCTCGGGAGGGCATATCGCGACTGTCCTGTCGTCCAACCCTGACCGCGCCGCAAGCTACGCCGCAGACCACGGCATCGACGCCGGTGTCACCGAACTGGACACGGCCATGGAGGGTGTCGACGCCGTCTACATCTCCACCACCAACGAAAAGCACCTGCCGCAGGCGATGGCCGCCATCGCGGCGGGCAAGCATGTGCTGTGCGAAAAGCCGCTGGCGATGAACGTGGCCGACGCCGTATCAATGGTGCAGGCCGCCGCGTCCAAAGGCGTGACCTTTGCCACCAACCACCACCTGCGCAACGCAGGCAGCCACCTTGCCATCCGCGATGCGATCACCGCGGGACGTCTGGGCGATATCCTGTCGGTCCGCGTCTTCCATGCCGTCCATCTGCCACCGCACCTGCAAGGCTGGCGCATCGACAATCCGGGCGCGGGCGGCGGCGTGATCCCAGACATCACGGTCCACGATGCCGATACCGTCCGCTTTCATCTCGGCGAGGACCCCGTCGATGTCGTCGCGATGAAATCGGCCAGCGGGATGGGGCAGGGGGTGGAGGACAGCGCGATGTCCATCTGGTCCATGCCCTCGGGCGCCATGGTCCAGACCCATGAGAGCTTCACCCATGCCCATGCCGGAACGGGGATTGAGGTCCACGGCACCAAGGGCTCCATCGTCGCGCGCGGTGTGATGACCCAGGCGCCCACCGGCACCGTGATGCTCCGCAGCAACGCGGGGGAGGAAGCGCTCAGCTATTCCACCCACGGCCTCTATGACCGTGCCGTAAGCCTCTTCGCCAAAGCCTGCGCAAGCGAAGGCCGCCCCGCCGCCGATGGTGTGGACGGGGTGAAATCCCTGGCCGTCGCCGCAGCCGTCAGCGAAGCGGCTGAGACCGGGCAGCGCGTGACCATCGATTATGGCGGGATCTGAGATGTCGAAGATCGTCTCTGCGTCCGACGCGGTCGCCCGCATCAAGGACGATGCGGTTGTGACCGTCTCCAGCTCCTCCGCGCTCGGCTGCCCGGATGTCGTCTTGCAGGCGCTGGGTGAGCGCTTCGATGCGGAGGGCGCACCGCGAAACCTCACCACAATCCACCCCATCGCGGCAGGCGACATGTATGGCGTGAAAGGCGTGGACCACATCGCCAAGGACGGCTTGCTGGCGCGGATCATCGGCGGCTCCTACCCCTCTGGCCCGTCCTCCCTGCCCATGCCCGCGATCTGGCAGATGGTCGTCGACGACCGCGTGGCGGCGTATAACGTCCCCTCCGGCATCCTCTTCGACATGCACCGCGACGTCGCGGCACGCCGCCCGGGTGTGCTGACGCAAGTGGGGCTGGAGACCTTCGTTGACCCGATCCGCGAAGGCTGCGCGATGAACGACAGCGCAGCCAAGGCCCCCATCGTCCACCGCACCGAATTCGCGGGCGACACATGGCTCCACTTCCCCAATATTGTCCCCGACGTCGCCATCATCCGCGCGACGACCGCCGATGAGAACGGCAACCTGACCTACGAGCATGAGGGCGCGTATCTGGGCGGTCTCGACCAGGCCATCGCCACCCGCAACTATGGCGGGCTGGTGATCGCGCAGGTCAAACGCGTAACTGCCGCGGGCTCCCTTCGCCCCCACGACGTTCATGTCCCGGGGCATCTCGTGGACCTGATCGTCATTGCCCCCGACCAGAAGCAGACCACCGAAACCCCCTACGACCCCGCGATCAGTGGCGAAGTCATGCGGCCGTGGTCGTCTTTCACGTTCGCGGACCACGGTGTCGAAAAGATTATCGCCCGTCGCGCCGCGATGGAGCTATCTCGGGGCCAGACTGCCAATCTGGGCTTCGGTATTTCCGCCATGGTGCCGCGCATTCTTTTGGAAGAAGGCGCCCACGATGCCGTCACCTGGGCCATCGAACAAGGCGCCGTTGGGGGGATGCCGCTCACCGGCTTCGCCTTTGGCTGTGCGTCGAACGCCGACGCTTTCGTGCCGTCCCCCAATCAGTTTGCCTATTTCCAGGGCGGAGGGTTCGACGTGTCGTTCCTGTCCTTCATGGAGGTCGACGTGGACGGCAACGTGAACGTCTCCAAGCTCGGCAAAAAGCCCTACCTGACGGCGGGGTGTGGCGGCTTCGTCGACATCACGGCGCATGCGAAAAAGATCGTCTTCAGCGGATATTTCGAGGCCGGCGCGCAGCTGGAGCTGACCAACCAAGGCCTGCACGTCACCAAACCCGGCAAGTTCACCAAGATGGTCGACGCGGTGGAGCACGTCACCTTCGCGGGCCGCCGCGCGAAAGCCCGCATGGCGGACGTCCTCTACGTCACCGAGCGCTGTGTTATGCGCCTTGGCGACAATGGCCTCGTCGCCCATGAAATCATGCCGGGCATCGACCCGCAGCGCGACATCGTGAAGGCGAGCGAAGGCCGCGTGTCCATTGCAGAGGACGCTGCAACCATGCCACTCTCCCTGCTCCGGGACGCGAAGATGGGCCTTCAGATATGAGTGCCGTTCACCTGAATATCGACGGCTCCACCGCCCGCATCACGCTCGACAATCCGACGAAGCTGAACGCGCTGACGGTCGAGATGTTGGCGCAGCTCGAACAGGCTTGCGCCACACTTGAGCGCAGCCCGAATATCCGTGCCGTGATCTTGACTGGCGCGGGGGAGCGTGCCTTTTGCGCCGGGGCGGATATCACGGGATGGGGCGACCTGACGCCCACGGATTTCGCGCGCAACTGGGTCCGCGAAGGCCACCGGATTTACGATCGCTTCGCCCGCCTCTCGATACCGACCATCGCGGTGATCCACGCCCATGCCTTTGGCGGCGGCCTCGAACTCGCCGCATGTGCGGATGTCCGCATCATGGCCCCCGATGCCACCCTGGCCCTGCCCGAAGCGCAGGTCGGCATCGTTCCGGGATGGGGCGGTAACACGCGGCTCCTGCGCCTTTTGCCGGAACCGGTGGTCAAGGAAATGGCGCTGTTCGGTCGCCGTCTCACTGCCGACCGCGCGCTGGCCATGGGCTTCGTGGCGGACGTCTCCGACACGCCGCTGGCGACCGCGTTTGCCATGGCCAAGCACGCCACGCCAGCCTCCCCCCGCGCCCGCGAGGTTGCAAAATACCAGATCCACGCAAGCGTTGGGGAGGACCGGTCGGCAATGATCGAGGCGTTGGGCGGCGGCATGATCGGGGCGACCGGCGACCGGGCAGAGGGCGTGAGCGCCTTCAAAGAAAAACGCAAACCAGATTTTTCCGGGGATTGAGCGATGAATGACCTGACGATTATCCCCGCCAGTGGCGCGACTATCCCCGCCGCGTTCAAGGCCCGGCATCTGATTGACGGCGCGTGGGTGGACAGCGCGAACGGCGCGACATCGGATCGTCACTCCCCCGCGCACGGCACGCTGGTCAGCTCCGCAGCCAAGGGCGCCAAGCCAGAGGTGGAGGCCGCAATCGCCGCCGCCCGCAGGGCATTCGATACAGGCGATTGGGCGTTTTCCAGCGGTGCCTCGCGCGCCGCGATCTTGCTGAAGGTCGCCGACCTGATCGAACGGGACCTGGACCGCATCGCCCTTCTGGAAACACTCGAATCCGGCAAGCCGATCACTCAGGCCAAGGCGGAAATTGCGGGTGCTGCCGACCTCTGGCGCTACGCCGCCAGCCTCGCGCGGATGATCCACGGCGACAGCCACAACAGTCTCGGGCCGGATATGCTCGGCGTCGTCCTCAAGGAACCCATCGGCGTCGTCTCCATCATCTGCCCGTGGAATTTCCCGTTCCTGATCGTCAGCCAGAAGCTGCCCTTCGCGCTGGCCGCGGGCTGCACTGCGGTGGTCAAACCGTCGGAACTGACACCGTCGACAACCTGCATTCTGGGCGAGTTGCTGATCGATGCAGGCCTGCCTGCGGGCGTCGCCAATATTGTCTTGGGCTTCGGCGATCCCGTGGGCGAGATCCTCTCCACCGATCCTCGGGTCGACATGGTGTCTTTCACCGGCTCTACTGGCGTCGGAAAACGAATTTCGGCAGCGGCCAGTGGGACGCTCAAGAAGGTCAGCCTGGAGCTTGGGGGCAAGAACCCGCAGGTCGTCTTCCCCGATGCCGATCTGGATCAGGCTGCCGATGCCATCACCTTCGGCGTCTATTTCAACGCCGGCGAATGCTGCAATTCCGGCAGCCGCATTATCGTGCATGAAGACGTGGCGGACACGTTGACCGAGAAGGTTGTGGCGCTCTCGCGCAAAGTGCCCTTCGGCGATCCGTTGGACCCGAAAACCCAAGTGGGCGCGATCATCTCGCCCGAACATCTGTCCAAGATTGATGGCTACGTACAGGACGCCGTTGCGGACGGGGCCAAGGTGGCAATGGGCGGCGACACGCTCTCCGTCGACGGCCTTGGCGCGCAATTCTACCAGCCTACGGTCGTCACGAACCTGCGCCCGGACATGGCCATCGCGCGTGATGAGGTTTTCGGCCCGGTCCTGTCGGTCCTGACCTTCCGTACAATGGACGAGGCGCTGCACCTGACCAACGATGCTTCCTATGGCCTCAGCGCCGGGGTGTGGTCGCGCGACATGTCCACCTGCCTGACCTTCGCGCGGCGCGCGCAGGCGGGCACGATCTGGACCAACACATGGATGGACGGCTTTCCCGAAATGCCCTTCGGCGGCGTCAAGGAAAGCGGGCAGGGGCGCGAATTGGGCCGCTACGGACTCGATGAATTTCTGGAGGTCAAGACCGTCCAGATGCGCATCGGCGACACGCGCCAGCCCTGGGTGGCTCAAACATGATGCATCCGCTCGAAATCCGGCAGCAACATGTGGGTGAGGGTCTCGGGCGGCTCGCCTTGCATCCGGCGCAGAAGCATCTCGGCCATCTTGCGCCCGGTCTCCCGCAGATCCTCGAAGACCGTGTCGATGCGCGGCCGGATGTTGTCGAAGATGGGCGAGGCGCGCTTGGCGAAAATGTCCGCGTCCTGGCCCAGAACCGCGCCGCTATCGGCCAGAGCGGACAGGGTGACAAGGGCCGTCACCTCCCCCACGCAGACATAGCCATCGGGCGGTGCGCTGCTGTCGCGGCTTCGACGCATCGCCTCCGCGATCTCGGCGGCGGAACTGTCAAGCGTCACGCCCGCCACGATTTCGTGGTCCACACCGGCCTCCCGCGCGGCGCTCATGAAGCCGTAGCGCAGGTGCTGGGTGAAGGTGAACCGATCCTCCGGCAAGATGAGGGACAGGCGTGTGCGCCCCTTCTCAACAAGTCGCGCCACGGCGGCCCGCGCAAACGCCTCGTTGTCGAAATCGACGTAAGGATGCGGCGCGGTGAATTCCGTCCGGCCGTGGCTGACGAAGGGGAAATCGGCCTCCATCATCAGGCGAACGCGGGGATCGAACGCCTCCGTCCGGGTGAACAGGATCCCGTCGGCCAGATGATTGCGCAAGATGTTGCGGACCGGGGCAAGGCGATCCTCGCCCACGTGATCGGGCACGACATTGACGGAATACCCGGTGCCGCGCAAAGCGTCCGTCATGCCCGAAAGGAACTCGTGGGTGAAGCCCAGGAATTCGTGCTCGGTATTCAGCAAAAGCGTCACGACCTGGGTGCGCCCCGTCCGCAAGCGCCGCGCGGCCCGGTCCGGGACATAGCCGGCCGCCTTCGCTGCCTCCGACACCTTGGCGCGCGTCTTGGCCGCGATTCGCGGATCGTTGGCAAGCGCCCGGCTGATCGTCGCCACGGAGAACCCGGTCGCCTCCGCCAGGCTGCGCAAGGTCGGTTTCTCGCCACTTGGCGCGGTTTTGGTGTCCGCGGGTTCGCCAGTCATCGCGCAAGGTCGCCTTCAGGTTGCATCTCGCCCCATATTGCGCGAGATTTCAAACGTTTCAATAGCGCTGTTTTCGACGCAGCACATGCTGCGCTGCGGAAAATACACAATGAAACATGCTGTTCCGCAGCGATCGTTGCGCAAGAAAAGGACAATTTCTGGTTGACTTCAACCCGATTTATAACGTTTTAATTTCTGCAGCCCCGAAAAGGGGATCGGTCAAATGGGAGGAAATCAAATGACCATGATGAGAAAATTCTACACCGGTGCGGCCGTTCTGGCCCTTGGCACCTCCGCCGCTGTGGCGCAGGAAGTCGAGGTTCTGCACTGGTGGACGTCCGGCGGTGAAGCGGCTGCCCTGAACGTCCTGCGCGAAGACCTCGCCGGGGGCGGTGTCGGCTGGACCGACATGCCCGTGGCCGGTGGCGGTGGCTCCGACGCCATGACCGTCCTGCGTGCCCGCGTCACCGCAGGCGACCCGCCGACCGCCGTGCAGATGCTCGGTTTCGCGATCCAGAACTGGGCCGAGGAAGGCGCATTGGCCGATCTGAACGCCCTCGCCGAAGAGCAGAACTGGAACGAGGTCGTGCCCGAGGCGCTTCAGCGGTTCTCCACGTATGAGGGCAACTGGGTCGCCGCACCCGTGAACGTTCACTCCACCAACTGGGTCTGGGCTAACACCGCCCTGATGGAAGAGCTTGGCATCGAACAGCCCGAGACCTGGGAGGATTTCGTCGCCGCGATGGAAACCGCTCAGGAAGCTGGCTACACGCCGCTCGCCCACGGTGGTCAGGCCTGGCAGGACGCCACGATCTTCGACTCGGTCGCCATGGGCGCCGGTGGCCCGGAATTCTACCAAGCGGCCTTCGTCGACCTCGACCCGGAGGCGCTGGGTGGCGCGGAAATGGTCGAAGCGTTCAACCGCATGGAAACCCTGCGCGGTTTCGTGGATGACAACTTCTCCGGTCGTGACTGGAACCTCGCCACGGCGATGGTCATCAACGGCGAGGCGCTGTTCCAGATCATGGGTGACTGGGCGAAGGGCGAATTCGTCAATGCGGGCCTGACGGCTGGCGAGGAATTCCAGTGCTTCCGCGTCCCGGGCTCCGAGGGCACCGTGACCTTCAACTCCGACCAGTTCGCGATGTTCAACGTCGAAGATGAATCCGATCAGGAATCGCAGCTTGCCATGGCATCCGCCGTGATGAGCCCGGAATTCCAGATCGCGTTCAACGTGGTCAAAGGCTCCGCCCCCGCGCGGACCGACATCGACCCGTCTGCCTTCGACGCATGCGGTCAGGCAGCAATGGCCGATCTGGCGGCTGCCGGTGAAAACGGCACCCTGTTCGGTTCCATGGCCCATGGCCACGCGAACCCGCCGTCCGTGCAGAACGCGATGTATGATGTGATCACCGCGCACTTCAACGGTGAGTACGATGCCGAAACCGCCGCGGCCGAAATGGTCACCGCGGTCGAACTGGCCCAGTAACGTCCTCCCGGATCGGCCCCGATCGGGGCCGGTCCACCCTTGCGGGTCCGCCCGCGCCAAATCCACCCCGAGTGAAGGAGAGGCCCCATGGCCGCCACCGATCCGATGCTGGACAGCGGTGCGGATTTCCGCACGCGTTTACAGACATGGCTGCCGAAGATCGTCCTCGCGCCGTCTTTCGCGATCATGGTCATCTTCGTCTACGGCTTCATCGCCTTCACTGTCTATCTCAGCTTCACCGGAAGCCGCATGTTGCCGAGCTTCGATCTGGTGGGCTGGCAGAATTACGACCGCCTGTTCCGCATCCGAGAATGGGACATCGCGGTCTCCAACCTCTTCGTCTTCGCGTCGCTCTATATCGTGATCTCCACAATCATCGGGCTGACATTGGCGATCTTCCTCGATCAGAAGATCCGCGGCGAAGGCATCCTGCGCCCGATCTTCCTCTATCCCATGGCGCTCAGCTTCATCGTGACGGGCACGGCGTGGAAATGGTTCCTCGACCCCGGCATCGGGATCGAACACTCCATGCATCTCTGGGGGTTCGAGAATTTCGAATTCGACTGGATCAAGGATCGCGACATGGCGGTCTATACCATCGTCATCGCCGCGGTCTGGCAATCGTCGGGCTTCGTGATGGCGATGTTCCTGGCGGGCCTGCGCGGGATCGACAACGAGATCCTGAAAGCGGCCCAGATGGACGGAGCGTCGAACTTCCAGATGTATCGCCGGATCATCCTGCCGCAGCTGCGCCCGGCCTTCCTGAGCGCCTTCGTCATCCTCAGCCACCTCGCGATCAAGTCCTATGACCTTGTGATCGCGCTGACCGGCGGCGGGCCCGGCAATGCCACGGCGATGCCCGCGACCTTCATGTATTCCTACACCTTCACGCGCGATCAGATGGGCATCGGCGCGGCGTCCGCCGTCATCATGCTGATGACCATCGCCGCGATCATGGTGCCCTACCTTTACGCCGAATTGCGGGAGAAGAAGTGATGGCCATTGCCTCCTCCGATAACGCGATGCGCTCTTCCAACGTCACGCGGATGTTCATCTACCTCGTGCTGCTGCTGTTCGCGCTGTTCTACCTGCTGCCCTTCGGGATCATGCTGGTGAATTCGCTGAAACCCCTGTCCGAAATCACCGAGGGCAACATGATCGCGCTGCCCCGCGAATGGACGATCGAGCCGTGGCTTTCCGCCTGGTCCACCGCCCAGATCGGGGTGGAGCCCACGGGCCTGCGTCCCTACTTCATAAACTCCATCGCCATGGCGGTGCCAGCGGTGGCCATCTCCACCGTGCTGGGGGCATTGAACGGATATGTCCTGACCAAGTGGCACTTCCGGGGCGCGACCTGGATCTTCGGCCTGCTGCTCTTTTCTTGCTTCATCCCGTTCCAGATCGTCCTGATCCCGATGGCGCGCATCCTCGGCATTCTCGACATCGCGGGCACCACGACCGGCCTGGTGTTGGTTCACGTGGTCTACGGCATCGGCTTCTCCACGCTCTATTTCCGCAACTACTACGCCGCCTTCCCGACGGAGCTTGTGCGCGCGGCCCAGATCGACGGGGCCGGGTTCTTCCAGATCTTCTGGCGCATCATGCTGCCGTCGTCCGGCCCGATCATCGCGGTTTGTTGCATCTGGCAGTTCACCAATATCTGGAACGACTTCCTGTTCGGCGCGTCCTTTGCCTCCGGCGGTGCGGCCCCGATGACGGTGGCTTTGAACAACCTCGTCAACTCCTCCACCGGGGTGCGGGAATACAACGTCCATTTCGCCGGCGCCATCATGGCCGCCGGCCCCACACTCCTCGTCTACATCGTCGCGGGCCGCTATTTCGTGCGCGGTCTGATGGCCGGCAGCGTAAAAGGATAAGTCCCATGGGATTTCTCGACATCAACAACGTCACAAAATCCTACGGCGCGGTGGAGGTTCTCCATAAGGTCGACATCCAGGTGGAGGAGGGGGAGTTCCTCGTCCTCGTCGGCCCGTCCGGCTGCGGCAAGTCCACGCTTCTGAACATGATCGCGGGGCTTGAGGGGATTTCTTCCGGCGAGATCGCGATCAAGGACCGGGTCGTGAACAACATCGCCCCCGCCAAGCGCAACATCGCCATGGTGTTCCAGTCCTACGCCCTCTACCCCAACATGACCGTGGGCAAGAACATCACCTTCGGGCTAGAGATGCAGGGCACCCCCAAGGCCGAGCGCGACAGGGCCATGGCCGATGTCGCCCAACTGCTCCAGATCGAGAACCTGCTGGATCGCAAACCTGGTCAGCTCTCGGGCGGTCAGCGTCAGCGCGTCGCCATGGGCCGCGCGCTGGTCCGCGACCCCGACGTGTTCCTCTTCGATGAGCCGCTCTCGAACCTCGACGCAAAGTTGCGCGTCGACATGCGGACCGAGATCAAGAAGCTGCACCAGAAGCTCGGCACCACCATCGTCTACGTCACCCACGACCAGATCGAGGCGATGACTCTCTCCACCCGCATCGCGGTCATGTATGACGGCTACGTCCAGCAGCTCGGCACGCCGAAGGAGATCTACGACAACCCCTCCAACCTGTTCGTGGCCACTTTCATGGGCAGCCCGGCGATGAACGTCCTCTCCGCCAAACTGGTGGAGATGAACGGCGCGATCCACGCCCAGATCACCGGGGCCGAGGGGCAGGACCAACTTCTGCGCATCGAAAGCGCACCGGAGGCCTATCGCGCCTACCTCAACAAGGAGGTGATGCTCGGCATCCGGCCCGAGGCGATCACAGACCCCGAAGGGGCCGACCGCAACGCGCGCAACATCCAGATGCTGACCAACACCGTCAGCGTGACCGAACCCGCGGGCGCCGACACCTTCGTCAGCACCACGCTCTCGGGCAAGGATTGCATCGCACGAATGCGCGCGGACGCCGATGTCCACCCGAACCAACCCTTTGAATTCGCGGTGAACATGGACAAGGCGGTTCTGTTCGATCCCAAGACCGAAGACCGTATCGCCTGACCATCGGCCCGGGCGCAGCAGTGTCCGGGCTGATTTTTCGCTTGGAATTGGAACGTTCCAGTTATACGCAGAGTGGGTAATGAGCGACGCAGATATCATCATCGTCGGTTCCGGCATGGGGGGCGCGACGCTGGCCGCAGGGCTGGCGGGATCGGGCCTGCGCGTGCTGATCATTGAGCGCGGCCAGCTTCTGCATGACAGCCCGGAGGCGCGCGACCCCGACGCCATTTTCAAGCGCGGCCATTTCCGCCCGGACGAGACGTGGCTGACCCCCGATGGCACCCGGTTCAACCCCGGCAACTACGCCTATGTCGGTGGCAATTCCAAGTTCTACGGCGCGGTCATGATGCGCTATCGGGAGGCTGATTTCGCGCGGCACTGGCCCATCGACCACGCCACGCTTGCGCCCTTCTACACGCGGGCTGAGGGGCTGTTCCAGGTGCGTGGCGATGCCAGTATCGACCCGACGGAGCCGCCCCACGACGCCCCCTATCCGCACCCGCCCATCCCCCACGAGGCTGACATAGCCGACCTTGCCCGACGCCTGAAACGCGCGGGCCTGACCCCATCGCCCCTTCCGCTTGCCGTCGATCTCGACCGTTGGCTCAGCCGCGGCCAGACCCCTTGGGATGCGCATCCCGACACCAATGGCGGCAAACTCGATGCCGAAAGCGCGGCCCTCGTAGCGGCCCTCGACGACCCGAACATCACCCTGCGCACCGGCGTCACTGTCCGCCGGATCGAATCCGATGGCACCCGTGTCACCGGCCTCCTCACCTCCGCCGGTCGGTTCACCGCGCCGCGGATCGTCATTGCCGCCGGGGCCGTCCACACGGCCGCGCTTCTGCTGACCTCCGCGACCGAAGCGCATCCCAATGGCCTCGCCAACCGCTCAGATCAGGTGGGCCGCAATTTCATGAACCACAATGCCAGCGCCGTCTTGGCGCTCAGCCACCGGCGCAACCGCGCGGTCTACCAGAAGACGCTCCAGATCAACGATTGGTATCTCGATGGCCTCGGTAACGTGCAACTTCTGGGCCGTGTCTCCACCCCCATCCTCGCCGCGCAAACCGGTCTGCCAAAGCCCGTTGCGGCCGTGATCGCCAACCGATCCATCGACTTCTATGCCATGTCCGAGGACTTTCCCGACCCCGACAGCCGCGTGACCATCCGGGGCGATGACATCGTGCTCGACTGGAAACGCTCCAACTGGGATGCGCACCTCGCCCTGGTCGCCAAGTTCAAGACAACGCTCAGGAAGGCAGGCTTCCCCATCGTCCTCTCCAAGGCCTTTGATCGCCGCACGCCCTCCCACCAATGCGGCACGGCGCGTCTTGGGGACGATCCGACAACCTCGGTCTGCGACCCGATCGGTAAGGCGCATGACCTCGAGAACCTCTATATCTGCGACGCCTCGCTCCTGCCCACTTCCGCCGCCGTGAACCCGTCGCTGACCATCGCCGCGCTGGCACTCCGGCAGGCGGACCACCTCAAGGAGACATCAAGCAGCCAAGCAGCAGAACAAAAGGAACTGGTGCAATGAAAGCCCTCATCACCGGCGGCCAGCAAGGCATCGGCCTTGGCATCGCGCAGGCGCTCCACGCGGCGGGGTGGGAGGTTGCCGTGGCCTCCGAACAACCCGAGGCCGCGATGCCGTTCCCTGCCACCTACCACCAGCACGACGTCCGCGACCTCGACGCGATCCCTGCACTTCTCGACGCAACAGGCCCCATCACCACCTTCGTTTCCAACGCCGGCGTCGGCGCGCTTCACAGCGGCGACCTCCTCGACATGAGCCCCGAAAGCTTCGACCGTTGCATGGCCGTGAACACGCGCGGCGCGTTCTTTCTTGCACAAGAAGTTGCCCGCCGGATGCTGGCCGATCCGTCCGACAGCTACGGTTCTCTGACGTTCATCACCTCCGTCAGCGCCACCATGGTGAGCCCCGACCGTGCCGAGTATTGCACTTCCAAGGCCGCCACCGCGATGCTGGCCCAGGCCTTCGCCGCCCGCCTCGCGCCCGAGAATATCGGCGTGTTCGACATCCGCCCCGGCATCATCGAAACGCCCCTGACCGCGCCCGTCGCCGAAAGCTACACCGACCGTATCCCGCAGATCGTGCCCGCCGCCCGCTGGGGCCAGCCCGCCGATATCGGCCAAGTCATCGTCCCCCTTGCGCGCGGCGATTTCGCCTTCGCGACCGGCGCGCAGATCCCCGTCGATGGCGGTCTGTCGATCCACCGCCTGTAGAAAGCGCCCATGTCCGAATCCTACGATTTCCTCATCATCGGCGGCGGGTCCGCAGGGTCCGTGATCGCCTCGCGCCTGAGCGAAAATCCGAACGTCTCCGTCTGCCTGTTGGAGGCCGGCGGCTCCGACCGCCATCCGTTCTTCCACCTGCCCGCGGGCTTTGCGAAGATGACCAAGGGCATCGCGTCTTGGGGTTGGAGCACGACGCCCCAAAAGCATATGCAAAACAAAGTCTTCACCTACACTCAGGCGAAAGTGATCGGCGGCGGATCGGCCATCAACGCACAGATCTACACGCGCGGCCATCCGCTCGATTATGACGAATGGCGACAGAAGGGATGCGAGGGGTGGAGCTATGAAGACGTGCTCCCCTACTTCCGAAAATCCGAGGGCAACGACACTTACTCGGGCCGATATCACGGCCAAGACGGCCCCCTCGGCGTCTCAAAACCCGCCGCCCCCCTTCCGATCTGCGAGGCTTACTTTGAGGCCGCTAAAGAGGTCGGCATTCCGTTCAACGAAGACGTCACAGGCGACGTGCAGGAAGGCGCCGCCTATTACCAGCTGACCCAGAAGAACGCCCGCCGGTCCTCCGCCGCGATGGCGTTCCTTCACCCGAACAAACGCCGCCCGAACCTCACCGTGAAACTCGGCGCGCAAGTGCGGCGCATGCTGTTAGACAGGGGCAGGGCCGTTGGTGTCGAAATGCTCGACCGCTCTCTAATCCACGCGGGAACCGAGGTCATTCTGTCTTCAGGGGCCATCGGCTCGCCCCGCCTCCTGCAACTCAGCGGCATCGGTCCCGCCGACGACCTTCGCGCGCTTGGTATCGACGTTCTGCTCGACCAACCTCAAGTGGGTGGCAACCTGCAAGACCATCTCGACCTCTATTGCATTGCCGAGGTTTCAGGCCCCCACACCTATGACCGCTTCGCCAAGCCGCACCTGAGCGCGCTCGCCGGTCTGCAATACATGTTCACGCGCAAAGGCCCCGTCGCATCCTCCCTCTTCGAGACGGGCGGCTTCTGGTACGCCGACCCCGACGCCCGTTCCCCCGATCTGCAATTCCACCTAGGCCTCGGCACGGGGATCGAGGCGGGGGTTGCAGCAATGCCCGAAGGCGGTGTGACCCTGAACTCGTGCTACCTCCGCCCCCGGTCGCGCGGCAGCGTGCGCCTGCAATCCGCCGATCCGCGTAAGGCCCCGCTGATCGACCCGAACTATTGCGCCGACCCGCAAGACCGGGAGATGTCCATTCGCGGCCTCAAGCTGACGCAGGAAATCCTGTCCCAAGACGCGCTGAAACCCTTCATCAAGGCCGAGCGACTCCCCGGCCCCGATGTCAAAACCGACGACGATTACTTCCACTTCATCTGCCAGCATTCCAAGACCTCGCACCATTGCGCGGGCACCTGCGCCATGGGGCCGGGCGACAGCGCCGTGGTCACGCCGCGTCTGCGCTTCAACGGGATCGAAAACCTCCGCGTCGCCGATGCATCCATTATGCCGAACGTTGTCTCCTCCAACACCAACGCGCCCACGATCATGATCGGCGAAAAAGCCGCCGACATGATCCGCGAAGATCACGGGATATAGGCCATGAAACTCCCCACCTACGCCGGAACGCTGGAGGATTATGCGCTGCAAGGCGACCCGCTCACACCTCGCGCGCCTTCCGTCCCACTCACCCGCACCGCTTTCGCAGCCGCCCATGTCGTCAGTGACCCGCTGGCCGAACGCGACCCGTGGCAGGGCCGCCCGGCGGTGGATTGGGACGCCACCCTGCGTTTCCGCGAAAACCTATGGGATCAGGGTCTTGGTTTGGCCGAGGCCATGGACACCGCGCAGCGTGGCATGGGTGTGGACTGGGAGACGGCGAAGGAGTTGATCGAGCGCACGATGCGTGCCGCCAAGGTCCACAGCGCGAGTCCCCGCGTCGCGTGCGGGGCAGGCACGGACCATGTGCCGCCGGGCGACCTCACTGACCCCGTCCGCATCAAAGCCGCCTATTCGGATCAGATGGAGGCCATTGAAGCCGCTGGAGGGCAGATCATCCTCATGGCCACTCGCGCGCTGCCTGCCATCGGCGCGGGACCCGAGACCTATGCCCGCGTCTATGACGACCTCATCGCGCAGGCATCGCAGCCCGTCATCCTCCATTGGCTGGGCGAGATGTTCGACCCGGCGCTCAATGGCTATTGGGGCGGCGCGTCCATCGAGGAGACGAACCAGATCGTCGTCGACCTCATCAACCGCAACGCGGCAAAGATCGACGGCATCAAGATCAGCCTGCTCGATCAGACCCACGAGGAGGCCTTCCGCGCCCGCCTCCCCGAAGGTGTCCGCCTCTATACCGGCGACGATTTCAACTATGCGCCCCTGATCGCAGGCGACGGGACGCATCATTCCCACGCGCTTTTGGGTATCTTCGCCGCCATCGCCCCCGCCGCGTCCCAAGCCCTCGAAGCCCTCGCGCAAGACGATCTTGAGACCTACCACGCGCTTCTAACCCCGACCGTTCCGCTCAGCCGCGAAATCTTCAAATCCCCCACGCAATACTACAAGGCGGGGATCGCGTTCCTCGCCTGGCTGAACGGCGCGCAGTCCCATTTCATCATGCCCGCAGGCTTCCAATCTTCCCGCGAGATCACGCATTACGCGCAGGTTTTCCGTCTCGCCGATCAGGCGCGGCTCCTCTCCGACCCGGACCTCGCGACACAGCGCATGACCCAGCTTCTGGCGCTCCACGGGATCGACCCGTGACCCGACGCCCCACCATCCTCGACGTGGCCGCCAAGGCGGGCGTGTCGAAATCAACCGTCTCTCTCGTCTTGCAGAATTCCAAGCAGGTGAAGGCCGAAACGCGGCAGGCCGTCCGCGCCGCCATGGCGGACATCGGCTATGTCTATAACCGTGCCGCGGCCCAGATGCGGTCGCAATCCGCCGGTCTTGTGGGCCTCGTCATCAACGACCTGCGCAACCCGTTCTTCACCGAATTCGCCACCGTCCTTCAGATGACCCTCGCCGCCAAAGGTTACGCCACCGTCATCGCCAACAGCGATGAAGACGCCGACCTGCAAGCTAAACTGGTGGGCTCCATGATTGAACACGGCGTCTCCGCGCTTGTCGTCTCGCCCGCCTACGGCGATGGCGGCGCGGCCTTCGACCAGATCGAACGCGCGGGCCTTCCGGCCATTCAGGTCCTGCGCAAGACCGATCCGCGCACCGGCCTCTTTCCCTTTGCCAGCTTCGACTATGCCGCAGGCTCGGCCCGTGCCACGCGGCATTTGATGAACCAGGGCGCACAGAACATCGCCTTTGTCGGCGGTGTTGAGGGCCGCGAGATCACCGAGGAACGCAAATCCGGCTACCTCGCCGAGATGAAGCGCGCCGCGGCCGAACCGCTCACCTTCCATGGCCGCTCCACACGCGCGTTCGGCGTTGAAGCTGCGCAACCCCTCATCGACGCTGGCGCAGATGCCGCTGTCTGCTTCAACGACCTCGTGGCCTTGGGCCTCCATGCAGGCTTCGCCAAGGCCGGCAAGACCCTCGGCACCGATTTCCGGATCGTGGGCTTCGACGACATCGAGGATTGCGCGCTGGTCTGGCCGCAGCTTTCCTCTGTCGCCTGTGACATCGACGGCTTCGCGCGCGCCACCGCTGACCGGCTTCTGGCATGGATGCAGGACGGCGAAACGCCACCCCCGGATCACCGCGCGCCCGTCGATCTGGTCGCTCGCACCTCCAGCACAGGACGATTTCCTTGACGCCCAACACCTTCCTCCGGTCTCTCTTCGCCCGCGCGGTGGAGGTCGCCGACCCGATGCAAAGCCTCGCCGCCGCCCTGCCGCCCAAACCCGCGGGCGGGGTGCTTGTGGTCGGCGCGGGCAAGGCCAGCGCGCGCATGGCCGAAGCGGTGGAGGCCGAGTGGGGCCCGTGTGAGGGGCTCGTCATCACCCGTTACGGCTATGCGCGCCCCTGCCAGGGAATCGAAATCGTGGAGGCCGCCCATCCGGTGCCGGACGCGGCGGGGGAGGCGGCCACGAAGCGACTGCTTGCCCTGCTTGCGACGGCGGGCGAAGGCGATTTCGTCCTCGCGCTGATCTCCGGCGGCGGCTCCGCGCTGCTGACCGCGCCCGCAGGCGGTATCACCTTGGCGGAAAAGCAGGCGCTGACCCAGGCGCTGCTCGCCTCCGGCGCCCCGATTGGAGAGATCAACGGCATCCGCAAGCAGATCTCTGCGGTCAAGGGCGGCAAGCTGGCGGCGGCGGCGTATCCAGCGCGGATGCTGGCCCTGATGATCTCCGATGTACCGGGCGATGATCCGGGCGATATCGCAAGCGGACCCACGGTCGGCCATTCCGGCGACGCGGGCCGGGCGTTGGAAGCCTTGCAGACGTGGAACGTCACCCCCGCTGCCTCCATCGCGGAATATTTGTTGCGGGGCGGCGATACGGTGACGCCAGACGATCCGCGCCTGTCTCGGACCGAAAACGTGATCTACGCCGCGCCGTCCCAATCCCTTGCCGCTGCCGCTGATCTGGCAAAGGCGCAGGGCTACACGGTCGAGATGCTGGGCGATTCCATCGAAGGCGAAGCCCGCGATATCGCCGCCGCCCACGCCGCGCTGGCCTGTAAGGCCGCCCCGGGGACGCTGATCCTCTCCGGCGGCGAACTCACTGTCACCCGGCGCGGTGACGGGATCGGCGGACCAAATGCGGAATACGCCCTCGCCCTGGCGCTGGCCTTGAACGGTGCGGACAATATCCACGCCATCGCCTGTGATACCGACGGTGTCGACGGGGCTGCCGAAGTGGCCGGGGCCGTGATCGACCCCGATACGCTCGCCAAGGCCGCCGCCAAAGGCATCGACCCGTCCGATGCGCTCGACCGCAACGACGCCCATAGCTTCTTCGCAGCCATCGGCGATCAGGTAATCCCCGGCCCGACGCTCACCAACGTCAACGATTTCCGCGCGATCCTCGTCACCTGAGCATCCCGCACCCGTCACCCCACCCAATAGCGAGACGCAACATGCTGTTACACATCGTCCTTCTCGATCCCGCCGACGATGCGGGCCTGACCCGGATCAAGTCCACGATGGCCGACCTTGCCGCGGTTGCCGAAAAACTGCCGGGGCTGACGCGCTTCGACCATGGTCCGAACCGCGATTTCGAGGGAAAATCCCAACGCTATCCCTACGGGTTTTGCTGCACCTTCACCGACCGCGCAGCGTTGGAGGCTTACGCCGCCGATCCCGACCACCAAGCCGCAGGCGCGCAACTGGTCGCCTCTTGCAAAGGTGGCGCGAACGGGATTTTCGTGGCCGACCTGGAGGTCTAGGCGCGCGGGGCGTTTCAAGGCTACACTCCGCGCAGAGCAGCCATAAGCGGAAAACCCCGTGACCCAAGATCCCTCCCTCGCGTTATTCTACGTTGCCGACGGCCCCCGGCTGGAGGAGCAGTCCTGGCTCCTCGCCATGTCGCTCAAGCGCGCCCATGACGGCGATGACCGGATCCGCCAGATCGCCTATGTCGGAGAGGCGCACCGCCCCGAGATCACCGACATGACCCACGCGATCTACGAGGTCTGCGGGGTGGAGCTTCGGACCCTGCCAAACCCGCCGAAGTGGAAGGGCGGCTATCCCCATGGCAACAAGCTGGTGGCCGCCCGCGACGATCGCGGCACCACCCATTCCATTTTCCTCGACACCGACATGGCCTGCATGGGCTCGCTTGCGGAATTCATGGACCTGCCGCCCGACACGACGGCCGCCGCGCCGGAGGGCCGCCCGACCTGGGGCGCGGGCACGGACCGCTGGGAACGGGCCTACGCGCATTTCGGGATGACCGTGCCCACCGAACGGGTCCGGCTGCTGCGCGGGCGACGTCACGAATTCGTCCCCTATTTCAACGCGGGTTTCATCGCCTTTCCCGAGGCCAGGCACCCCATGGACGGCAAACGGTTTGGCGAGCACTGGATCGAAACCGCGCTTGATTTCGACTTCGGTTGCGCGATTGCCAACAAGCGCCCGTGGCTCGACCAGATCACCCTGCCGCTCACTATGAAGCGCTTCGGCTACAAGACCCGCGTGCTGGACGAGATGCACAATTACTCCCTGTCCCATCGCGGCAATTACTCCAACATCCCCGACGCCACGATTCTGCATTATCATCGGCAACGTTTCCTCTACCCCGCGCCCCAATGGCCGGGCCTGCGCGACATGATGCGCGACATGGTCCCGGTGCCGTTCCACGCGCGGCTGGAGGATCACATCGCCACGATCGAGACCTCCCTTCAGAGGTTTGAGGAGGAGCAAGCGGCGGAAAAGGCGGCCAAGGAGGCGGAGGGCTAAAGCAGCGCGTCGATATCCGCACGCACGGGCATCGACGCCGCCGTGCCGTGTTTCGTGACCGACAAGGCGGCGGTTGCGGTCGCAAAGCGCAAGGCGCGGCGCATATCCAGCCCATCGGCGAGCGCCGTCGCGAAGCCGCCATTGAATGCATCGCCCGCGCCGGTCGTATCCAGGGTCGGCCCGGCAGACATCGGCGGCGTGTGGATCGCGTCGGTTCCGTCCCAGAAGAGCGAACCGTTTTCCCCCAACGTGATCAGCGCCCCTTTGCGGACGCCCTGGGCCATCAGCGCCTTCGCGGCGGGCAGGGCATCATCCGGCCCCGTGACGGGCAGTCCGGTCAATTCCTCGGCCTCCGTCTCGTTCGGCGTGACGTAATCGCACAAGGCAAGCATCCCCTCCGGCAAATCGGCGGCAGGGGCGGGGTTGAGGATGGTGGTCACGCCGGCCCCGTGCGCGATCCGCAGGAAATGCTCCGCCGCCGCCATCGGTTGCTCCAGCTGGGTCAGGGCCACTTTCGCGGCCCCAATCCGGTCCGCCCTGGCCTCGACATCCTCCGGCCCAATCGCGCCCGCGGCCCCCGGCACCACAACGATGGCATTCCGGCCTGTCGCGTCTTCGATGAAGATTCCCGCGGACCCGGTGGGCAGGTCCGCATCCTCGATCACCAGCGCCTCCACCCCGGCGGAGGTCCAGACATCGCGGCCCATCTGCCCGAACGTGTCCGCTCCGATCCGGCTCAGGAACGCCACGTCCCCGCCCGCCTTGGCCGCCGCAACCGCCTGATTGGACCCCTTGCCCCCGGGTCCAAGCTGAAACCCGGTCCCCAGAAGCGTCTGCCCCACAACCGGCATCTTCGCCGTGCGATAGGCTGCGTCGGCGGCGTAGATCCCCAAAACGATGATGTCGGCCATATGTAGGCGCCCCCTTGGACTTGTCGGCGGAGCGAAGCATGATGCGCGCCACATAGGCAAGGGAGGGACGCGCGATGAAACTGGTCAGATGGGGCGACAAGGGGCAGGAGAAGCCGGGCGTCTTGGGCGCCGATGGGCAGGTGCGCGATCTGTCGGGCGTGGTGGAGGACATCAACGGGGCGAGCCTCTCCAAGATGCCGTCCTTCGACATCGACGGCTTGCCCTTGGCCGGTGACGTGCGGCTGGGCGCCTGCGTCGGCGATGTCGGCAAGCTCGTCTGCGTCGGACTGAACTATGCCGACCACGCGGCGGAAGGCGGCTGGGACGTGCCGACCGAACCGGTCCTCTTCATGAAGGCGACCACCGCGATCTCCGGCCCGACCGACCCCGTGATCCTGCCCCCCGGCAGCGAAAAGACCGATTGGGAGGTGGAGCTGGGCGTCGTGATCGGCCAGCGCGCCAAGAACCTCAGCGAAGGGCAGGGAGCCGATCACATCGCAGGCTATTGCGTGGTCAACGACATCAGCGAACGCGCCTTCCAACAGGAAATGGGGGGGCAATGGACCAAGGGGAAATCCTGCGACACCTTTGCGCCCCTCGGCCCTTGGATGGTCACGGCGGACGAGGTCGGCGATCCGTCGGGCCGCGCCATCTGGCTCGAGGTTGATGGGCAGCGGATGCAGGACGGCAATACCGACACGATGATCTTCGGCCCCGCGTTCATCGTGGAATATGTCAGCCGGTTCATGACGCTGGAACCGGGAGACGTCATCACCACCGGCACGCCACCTGGCGTCGGCATGGGACGCAGGCCGCAAGTCTTCCTCCGTGATGGGCAGGAGATGCGCCTGGGCATCGACGGGCTGGGCGAGCAGCGCCTTCCGGTCCGCGCGGGGTAGGTCGGCGGCACAGGATCGCGGGCGTGGTTCGGGGCGGCGGGTGACTTCCGCAACAGCCTTGCGTGAAAAGCGTAAGCGCCGCCTTGTTGCCTGCCCCCTAGGGGCCTACATCGCGTTGCATGAAGCGCTTCATTCCGTTCCTGAATTCCGACCCGACCATTGCCGTAATCCGTCTGCAAGGCGCGATCACCGCCAGCCCGCGCGGTCAGGGGATCAATGATGCCACCTACGGGCCGGTGATCGAGAAGGCGTTTTCCAAAGGCAAGCCGGTGGCGGTGGCCCTTGCGATAAATTCCCCCGGCGGCTCGCCCGTGCAATCGGCGCTCGTGGCCGCGCGCATCCGGCGGCTGGCGAAGGAAAAGGATATCCCCGTTCACGCCTTCGTGGAGGACGTGGCCGCCTCCGGCGGCTATTGGCTCGCTTGCGCAGGTGACGACATCTGGGTCGATCCAAGCTCCATCATCGGGTCCATCGGCGTGATCTCCACCACGTTCGGTTTCGTGGAGGCGATGCAGAAGATCGGGGTGGAGCGGCGCGTTTACACGGCCGGCAAGGACAAATCCATTCTGGACCCGTTCCGTCCCGAACGGGCCGAAGACGTGGATCGGCTCAAGGACCTGCAACAGCAGGTCCACGACGTCTTCATCGACCACGTCAAAACCAGCCGGGGCGATCGCCTTAGCGACGACAAGGACCTCTTCACCGGCGCGTTCTGGGCCGGGACGCGGGGGGTCGATTTGGGTCTGGCCGACGGGATCGCGCATCTCGTACCCAAGATGAAAGAGCTTTACGGCGACAAGGCGCGCTTTACCAAGCATGGGCCCAAGCGGGGCCTTCTGCCGCGTCTTGGGGCGCAGGTCCTCACCGACCTCGATCAGGGGCTGGAGGAGCGGGCGCTTTACGCACGCTATGGCCTGACGTGATGCTCAAGATCGTTACCTTGTTCCTGATCTTCATGGCGGTTCTGGCCATGTTCGGAAAATTGCGCTGGCTCGGTCTGGGAAAGATCGGTCGCAACAAGGACAAGTCCCCCCTGCCCAAACCGCGCACCTGCCCGACCTGCGGGCGGATGAACTTGCGCGGCGGCGAATGCCGCATCTGCCGGGGCGGGCCGAATGGCTGACGAATTCGGCTTTGCCATCCTGGGATTGGTGATCCTGCTCCTGGCCGGTGACGTGCTGGTAAAGGGCGCGGTGAACCTTGCCTTGCGCCTCGGCATACCCGCGCTGATCGTGTCGCTGACCGTTGTGGCCTTCGGCACCTCCGCGCCGGAGTTGCTGATCTCCATCCAGTCGATCCTGAACGGCGTGCCGGGCCTGGCGCTTGGCAACGTGGTGGGCTCCAACACCGCCAATATCTTGCTTGTCCTTGGTGTTCCCGCCCTCATGGCCGGGCTTGCGGCGACCAGCGACACGCGGCGCGAATACATGTTCATGATCGTCGCGACGTTCCTGTTCATCGTCCTGTGCTTTCTCGGCCCCTTGACCTGGTGGCACGGCATCATCCTGCTTACCGGTCTGGCGCTGGTTTTGGGCGACGCCGTGCGCAAGGCCCGCGCCCACCGCAACGACGCCAACGGCGCCGATGTCGGTGACGAGCTGGAGGAAGCCGATCCGAACATGGAAAGCTGGAAGATCGGGCTTTACCTCGTGCTTGGTCTGCTCGGCCTGCCGCTGGGGGCCAGCCTCCTGATCGACAGCGCGACGGAGATCGCAACGGCCTACGGCGTCAGCGACACGGTGATCGGCCTGACCCTCGTGGCGGTCGGCACGTCGCTCCCGGAACTGGCAACCACCGTCATGGCGGCCCTGCGCAGACAGGCGGACGTGGCCATCGGCAATGTCATCGGCTCCAACGTCTTCAACCTTCTGGCGATCATTGGCGTCGCGGTTTTCGTGGGCCCCATCCCCGTCGATGCGGAGATCCTGCGCTTCGACCTTTGGGTGATGCTCGCCGCCTCCATCGTGATCGCGCCATTCGTGTTTTTCCGCTGGCCCATGGGCCGCCCGGTCGGCCTGGCCTTTTCCGCGCTCTATGCGGGCTATATCGTCCTGCTCCTGGTGTAAGAAGGGGACGGGCATGACGGCATTGGTAACGGGCGCCGCCAAGCGGCTGGGCCGCGCGATGGCACTGGAACTGGCCCGCGCCGGCCACGATGTGGCAATCCACTACAACGGCAGCGCGGACGCGGCGGAGGAGACGGCGGCGGATGCCCGTGCCCTCGGCGTCCGTGCCGTGGCGCTTCAGGCCGATCTTCTGGACGAGGACGCGGTCCAAAGCCTTCTGCCGCGGGTTGTCGACGCCCTGGGTCCCGTGCAGGTCCTCGTCAACAACGCCTCCATCTTCGACTACGACAATCTGCAAAGCGCCACGCGGGACAGCTGGGACCGCAGCATGATGTCCAACCTGCGCGCGCCCTTCGTCCTGACCCAGGCCTTCGCCGCGCAACTGCCCGACCCCGATACGGGCGAGGATGGGGAGCCTGTGGCGCGCGGCCTTGTGGTCAACATGATCGACCAGCGCGTGCGCAAGCTGACGCCCGAATTCATGACCTACACACTCGCCAAGATGGGCCTTTGGGCCTTCACCCGCACCGCCGCTCAGGCGCTGGCCCCGCGCTGCCGCGTGAACGGGATCGGCCCCGGCCCCACCATGCAAGGCGCCCGGCAATCGGCGGAACACTTCCAGGCGCAGCGCGATGCCACCATTCTGGAACGCGGCGCGGATCCAGCCGCGATCTGTGATGCTCTGCGCTACTTCCTGACCGCGCGGGCCGTCACGGGGCAACTGATCTGCGTGGATGGCGGTCAGCACCTGGCGTGGGAGACGCCCGATGTGCTCGGGGTGGAGTGACGCCGCGGAAGGGGCTTGTCCACCGACGTCACAAATCCTTCACGAATGAAAAGATGTGCGCGTTCTGCAACATTTCACCCTCCGCGACATTATATATTTCGTTTGAAAACAGCGACTTATGTAATTGCTTAAAAAAGAGGCAAATCGCAGAAGTCTGCCGAAAACAAAGGAAAATTCCGGATGCCCAAGAGTTGTCCGCAAGGTTATCCACAGAAGCGGTGGAGAGGTCGGGCCTTGATCTGCACCGCGCGCCGTTGCAGCGCAGCGAAGAATCACAGATTTGTGACAGATGACGAAAATTGAGACCGACAAAGGGGCCAAATCGGGCCACGAGGTAATTGCCGACTACGTCCGGACGCTCGACATGTCGCCCGGCGTCTACCGCATGCTCGATGCCCAAAGCCGGGTGCTCTATGTCGGCAAGGCCCGCGCCCTCAAGCGCCGCGTCGCCAATTACGCCAAGCCCTCCGGCCATTCGCCCCGCATCGCGCGGATGATCCGTGATACCGCCTCCATGATGTTCCTGACCACAAGGACGGAGACGGAGGCGCTGCTGCTGGAACAGAACCTCATCAAGCAGCTCAAGCCGAAATTCAACGTGCTGCTGCGCGACGACAAGAGCTTCCCCAACATCGTCGTCAGCCGCACCCATGCCTTCCCCCAGATCAAGAAGCATCGCGGCGCTAAGAAGGAAAAGGGGGAGTATTTCGGCCCCTTCGCCTCGGCCGGTGCCGTCAACCGCACGCTCAACCAGCTGCAAAAGGTCTTCCTTCTGCGCAACTGCACCGATGCGACGTTCGAGACCCGCACGCGGCCCTGCCTGCTCTACCAGATCAAGCGATGCTCCGGCCCCTGCGTCGGTCATATAAGCGAGGCGGATTACGCCGCCTCCGTCGCCGATGCTGTCCGCTTCCTCAAGGGCGACAGCACGGATTTGCAGGCCAACTTGGCCGAGCAAATGGCGGAGGCGTCGAAGGAGATGGAATTCGAGCGCGCCGCCGCCTTGCGCGACCGCATTCGCGCGCTCACCAATGTACAATCCGCCCAGGGCATCAACCCGCGTGGCGTGCGCGAGGCCGACGTGATCGCGCTGCATATGGAAGGGGGCCAGGCCTGCGTGCAGGTCTTCTTCATCCGTGCCAACCAGAATTGGGGCAACAAGGATTACTACCCGCGCGTCGGCCCCGACATCGAGGAGCCCGAAGTACTGGAGGCCTTCTTGGGCCAATTCTACGACAGCAAAGATGTGCCGCGTCAGATCATCCTTTCCCACCCGGTCGAGAACATGGACCTGATGGCCGATGCGCTCAGCACCAAGCGCGGCACTCGTGTCGAAATCCTCGTGCCCCAGCGCGGCGAAAAGATGGAGCTTGTCGAAGGCGCCCGCCGCAATGCCCGCGAAAGCCTTGGCCGGCAGATGGCCGAAAGCCAGGCACAGGGCAAATTGTTGAAGGGGTTGGCGGAGGCTTTCGATCTGGACGCGCCGCCGAAACGGATCGAGGTCTACGACAACTCCCACATCCAGGGGGCCCATGCCGTCGGTGCGATGATCGTGGCAGGACCGGACGGCTTCACCAAAAGCCAATACCGCAAGTTCAATATCCGGGGGGAGGAGCTGACGCCTGGTGACGATTTCGGCATGATGAAGGAAGTTCTGAAGCGACGCTTCAAACGACTGCTCAAGGAAGACCCGGACCGCGAGTCCGAGGCCTGGCCCGACCTTCTGCTGATCGACGGCGGCGCGGGGCAGGTCAGCGCCGTGAAGGAAATCATGGACGACCTCGGGGTCGAGGATGTGCCATTCATCGGCGTTGCCAAGGGCATCGACCGTGACCAGGGCAAGGAAGAATTCCACCGCCCCGGGAAGACCGTCTTCGCCCTCAAGCGCAACGATCCCGTCCTCTACTTCATCCAGCGGATGCGGGACGAGGCGCACCGGTTCGCCATCGGCGCGCATCGCAACAAGCGGTCGAAGGCTGTTAGCGCCACGCCGCTCGATGACGTCCCCGGCGTCGGTGCAGCGCGCAAGCGGGCGCTGCTGTCACATTTCGGCTCGGCCAAGGCGGTGACGCGGGCGAATTTGGCGGATTTGAAAGCGGTGGAGGGGGTCAGCGAGGGGCTGGCCCAGAAGATCTACGATCACTTCCATGAGGGGGGGTGAGGGGCAAAACCGTCCCAAAACCTCCAAGGTTATGCCCAGGGTTTTTGTCCATGCCGACAGCGTGTCTTTCAGTGTAATGGCTATCGATGACAAAAACGACCGGTTCTGGCACATCGGAGTAGAGCAGTCATCTGTCTCAGAACAAATTTCGGTGAAAACGAATGTTTTGGCGACCAAGTCGAACCACGGATTGGTACAAAAGATACATTGTCTTGGAACCAACCTGATCGCAAAATGAGACGTAGCTATTATCCCGGTGCACGGCGAAGGAGACAGGTATTATGCGCGCGATGGTAGTCGCCATTGGCCTTCTCGCATTTCCGGTTCAGGCATCTTCCTGTGAAATGGGAGCAGCACTAGCGCCCTGGGTTGGTGCGGCGTTAGCAGGTATATTGATCCCAGAGCCAAGTTTGGCCGCTGAAGGTGCCGGAATGGTACTTGGCGTCATCGGGCATGACACGTACCACCAAATTCGCGAAAACCAAGAGCAGTTGGGACGGCCAATGACCGAAGAAGAAATCACTGCGCTAGTGGAAGAGTTAGAGAATGATCCTCATTACAGCGGTAGAACTACTGTTCCGACTGGACTTCGGTGCCATACCAGTCCTCCAGATATCGCCGGAGCGGGAGGAGGCATAATTGGAGGCGATCAATTTCAAGAGATTGTACCGGCCATAACTGATACGCTAGGCATCTGTTTAGGAAGCCCTAGGGACTGCATGGGCGGACACTAAAGAAAGAGATATGTTCCTTTAACATAATACGGATTTAGGCGGTCACTCTATCTCGAAAGCAAGCGCGGGCTGAGCGTAACCCAAGCTGAAAAAGCCATGGCTGGCAAAGTTCGGCTGTCTCAGCATGTGCGGTGGCCGACTCGAGATCTAATGCAGCGCCTGCCAACCCCTTAGCAAAACCTTAACAAAATTCACAATTTCGTTCTGTTTCAATATCTTAACCCCCGGTTGCAACCTTGCAACCTGCACCGCAAACCCACCCCCTCTGGCCCCGGCCCCGCATCCCGGCTAACAAGGGCCCATGCGCCTGAACCTGCCAAACAGCCTGACCCTCGTGCGCCTTGTCGCGGCGCCGATGGTGGCGTTCGTGTTCATTCTGCTGCCTCGCCCCTTCGCCGATTGGGTGGCGCTTTTGCTGTTCATGTCAGCGGCTTTCACCGATTACGTTGACGGCGTTCTGGCCCGCGCATGGAAGCAGGAAACCAAGTTCGGCGCGATGCTTGATCCGATTGCCGACAAGGCGATGGTCGTGATCGCGTTGACGGTCGTTCTGGCGCTTTACGGCGTTACCATCAGCGCGGGCAGCCTGTCCCTGAACCCGGTCTTCCTGATCCCCATCATCGTGATCCTCTTGCGCGAGATTTTCGTTTCGGGCCTGCGAGAATTCCTGGGGGCCAATGCCAGCAAGCTGAAGGTCACGAAGCTCGCCAAGTGGAAAACCACGGTGCAGATGTTCGCCATCGGCCTGCTGTTTTGCTGGGGCCTTTTCGCCCACTACCTTTGGGCGTTGACCATCGGGATGGACGCGGCGCTGATCGACGGCATCATGGCAGGGGAGGTCGAGGATGAATTCAACCTGCGCTGGATCTTGTTCGGATATCAGTGGAGCGAGCTTCTGGGCATCGCCCTGCTGTGGCTCTCCGCGGCCCTGACCGCGATCACCGGTATCGACTATTTCCGCAAGGCGCGCCCCTACCTGACGGAGCCCGAGTGATGGAGTTGAGGTATTTCGCATGGTTGCGGGAACGGATTGGCACCGGACACGAGGTGGTCGAGACCGACGCCCCGACCGTCTCCGCGCTGATCGAGGAATTGAAGACCCGGTCCGACGCCCACGCCTATGCCTTTTCCGACCTCAAGGCGATCCGGGCCGCGGTGGATCAGGAATTGGTCGACCTTGACACCCCCCTGCGCGAGGCCCGCGAAGTGGCGTTCTTTCCGCCCATGACGGGGGGGTGAGCCCATGTCCGTGGAGGTGCGGGAAGACCGCTTCGATCCGGGCGCGGCCCTCAACGCTTTTTCCGAGCGCGTCGCAGGTGCTGGTGCCATCGTCAGTTTCACCGGTCTGACCCGCGACGTGGCCGAAGGCGACCTTCAAGCCCTGGTGATCGAGCACTATCCCGGCATGACCGAAAAGGCGCTCGGCGAAATGCGGCTCCAGGCGGTCGAGCGTTTCTCGCTGACCGACGCGATGATCATCCACCGCCACGGACGGCTTGACCCGGGCGAGGTCATCATGATGGTCGCCACCGCCGCCCCGCACCGCGCCGATGCGTTCAAGGGGGCAGATTTCCTGATGGATTACCTGAAGTCCCGCGCGCCGTTCTGGAAAAGTGAAGTCACCGCCCGGGGTGCGGAATGGGTCGCGGCCAAGGATGAGGATGAGGACGCGCTGAGCCGCTGGTAGGTGCAATGCCCGCGCACCAAAGCGTCGCGGTCAATTACCCTTGTTGGTTTCCTCAATGTAGACGCGCAGTTCCTCGGCTTCGGTGCGGGCCTCGCGCAGGCCGTCCATCGCCGCGCGCAATTCCGCCTCCGTCTGGCTCAGCTGGTTGGTCAACTCGCCCTCACGCTGTTGCAGGTAAGCGATGGCCTGATCCCGCGTTTCCTCGGCATCGTGGAGCGCGCGGGCGAGATTTTCCATTTCCCCCAGATCGGCGGACGACACCTGGTTGAAGCGCGTCACGAGCCAATGGGCCAGCCACCCCAGGGCGAAGGCCACGAACAGGATGATGGCGATTGCGATGATGAATTCCAGGCGGTTCATGGTGCGTCAGCGTCTTTCATCTATTCGCCGTCGGGATTGATCGGGCGGGGGAGGGGGCGAATTTCGAACGGCCAATCGGCGATCTCACCCTGGGCAAGGATGCCGCCCCGCGTGCGCGGCTGGTCATCGATGTCCCCGGCGGCTGCGGCGACCTCCGCACTGGCCAGAAGGCGAAATTCGATGCGACGGTTCTGTTCGCGGCCGTCCTCGTCATCGTTGGAGGCGATGGGCTGGCTTTCGCCATAGCCCTGCGCGGTCAGGTTGGTCACGAGCACGCCGCGCGCCAGAAGCCCGTTGAGCACCGCGTCGGCCCGGCGCTGACTGAGGTTCAGGTTCATGCCTTCGCCCCCCTGCGCATCGGTATGGCCGCCGATTTCCATGCGCACATGGAGGCAATCTGGCAAAACCTCCGCGATGGCGTCGAGCACCTCACCAGCCGTGTCGTTGATTTCAGTGGAGCCGGGATCGAAGGTGATCTTCGTTTCTTCCTGGATCGCGCGAATGCGGCTTTCGCATTGCTCGGGCGTCGGTTGGGAGGCGACGGGGTCGAGCGCTTCCACGTAGCGCACGTCGAGGTCGTAATTCTCCCCC
The DNA here is from genome assembly GCF_020177575.1 of Hasllibacter sp. MH4015. Taxonomy (NCBI): domain Bacteria; kingdom Pseudomonadati; phylum Pseudomonadota; class Alphaproteobacteria; order Rhodobacterales; family Roseobacteraceae; genus Hasllibacter; species Hasllibacter sp. MH4015. The sequence goes on along the minus strand of NZ_JAHTBK010000001.1, from coordinate 2,880,215 downwards.
GGGCCAAGCTCCTCCGTCAGCAGGCGGGTCAGGCGGGACACAAGTTCCGTATCGCCGGTATTGCCGGTCAGGCGCAGCAGATCGGGCTCCACGACCAGTTGGCCGTCATTGAGTTCCGAAAGCGCGGTCAGGCCCGCCATGACCCGCACCGACCACCCTTGGGGCAGGTCCGCAACTTCTCGCGTGGCGATATCGGTGGCGTCCGCGCCGAACAGCGCGGAGGCATAGGTCTGGACCGATTGCCCGATGGAGCCGGGCGGCAGCCGCCCCCGCAGACGCGCGCCATCCTCGGCGTCGAAGGTGGCCGTGAAGCGCGCGGGACCGGTGCTCGCCAGCGTCTCCGGCTCCGGTAGAATGGCCTGGAGGGAGAAGACGTCGGGCAGGTCGGCGTCCAATTCTCCCACGACGGTATCGAAATCCACCTGTGCCGTACCCTGCGCCGCGATCAGGGTCACGTCGGCGTCGGAAAACGTGACGGTGCCCTGACCCAATCGCGCAAGAGCTTCGAGGGCGGTTTCCACCGCTTCGCCCCACGAGGGTGATGGGACGCCGAGGCCGATGGTGCAGGGGATTACCCCGGTGGCCCCAGCCGCAAGACCGGCGGCCACGATGCGGTCGCGTGCCGGTGCGGTGTCGGCGGTACAAGTCTCGAAGCGCCCCCCCTCCGCGTCGCGCACGAAGCGCAGGGTGAAGGGCGTGATGACCGGGCGGGGCGCGGAAATGTCGAGCACGACTTCAACGCCCTCGGGCTGGTCTTGCTGCAACTGGGCGATGAATTCGGCGCGTTGTTCGCGGGTCTCTCCCACCGCTTCAACTTCCACCCGGTCCGCGAAGACCGTCACCTTGGATCGCGGCAGTGTTTCCAGCGCGCGCAGACCATAGGCAAGGGCGGCGTCCCACGTCTCCGGCGCGGCAAGCTCTGCGCTTTCGATCATGTTAACGACCTCTGCCTCCCCCGCGATGTCGGCGATGGCTTCCGCGATGGCGAAGGCTTCGTCCCCACCCGGGCCGGGGATCAGGCCGATCAGCTGAATGCCGTCACCGTTGCGCAGAAGATCGAGGGAAAAGCGCGGCGGTGCGGCGGTGTCGGCGGCGGCCACGTCGAGGCGATTGATAACGCGATCCGGGTCGATGATGGCGGACGCACCCGTCTGCGCGCGGAACCGGGCCACTTCGTTCGGGGCCGTCCCGTCAAGAAACACCTGCAATCCGTTGGCCGACACCAGAACCCAGTCTATGCCATCGGCGGCCAGCACGGTTTCGACATCTTCGATTGTCCGACGCTCGATCGTGATCGCGGCGAAGATCGCCACGGCCACTGAAAGACCGCCCGCCACAACGAAAGAGGCGGGGCCGACGAGGGCAGAGATACGCTCAGATATCGACATTGGGATGTGACCCGGTTTGCCTGCTCGATGGTGCCTTCTGGGGGCCTTGTCCGACCGGATTACCCTGTCCGGCGGGGGCTTTCAATCAAACGAGTGTGGCGGCGGCGAAAAACAGCACGGGGATCAGCCCGGCATCCCGGTTCGACCGGAAAAGCCGCAAGCAGAGCGCGCCGTCGTTGATGTCCAGTCGCAGAAGCTGCCACGACAGGTGCCAACCCATCGCCCACACCCCCACGAAGGCCAGGAGAAGCGCGAAGACATTGCCGCCGGGCACCAGCGCCACAAGAACACCGGCGCCGATGAACAGGACGGTCAGGATCAGGAAGCCACGAAGCCAAAGGCGGGTCTTGTCCCCGAACAGGCGGGCGGTGGATTTGATGCCGATCAGCGCGTCATCCTCCCGATCCTGGTGGGCATAGATCGTGTCATAGAACAGGGTCCACGCAATACCGCCGAGATAGAGCAGGACAGGCGCAAGCGACAGGCTGCCGGTATGGGCCGTCCACGCCAAGAGTGCACCCCAGTTGAAGGCGAGCCCCAGGAAGACCTGCGGCCACCAGGTCACGCGCTTGGCAAACGGGTAGATACAGACCAGCACCAGCGAGGCGATACCCAGAAGGATCGCGGGCACGTTGAATGTGAGCAAGATGCCAAAGGCCAGAAGTGCCTGCACCGCCATCCAGATCACGGCCCCTTTCACGCTGACCTGTCCCGAGGGGATCGGGCGGGACGCGGTGCGCGCCACGGCGCCGTCGAATTCGCGGTCGGTGATGTCGTTCCAGGTGCAGCCCGCGCCGCGCATCAGGAAAGCGCCGATGGCACACCCCGCAAAGATCCATCCATCATACCATGTCGCGGTGGCGGGGTTCGCGGCAATGGCCAGAAACAGACCCCACCAACAGGGAAGAAGCAAAAGCCAAGTGCCGATGGGACGGTCCGCCCGGCTGAGGCGCAGGTAGGGGCGGGTCGCGGCAGGCGCATAGCGATCCACCCAATTACCACGCACCGCATCGGCCACTTCGCCCGCGGCATTGGCTTGTTCCTGTGGCGCGTTGCTCATACCTATCATTCCATGTCCGGTCGGCCGAAAATCCGCCTCTATGTAGATCACCCCTTGGGCAAGGGGCAAAGCGTTCCCGTGTCGCGGGACCACGCGAATTACCTGTTCAATGTGATGCGGCTGGGGGTCGGGGCCGAGGTGGCGCTGTTCAACGGCAAGGATGGCGAGTGGCGGGCGGAGGTGGCACAGGCCGGCAAGCGCGGCGGTGTGCTGGTATGCGGTGCGCAAAGCGGAGCCCAAGTGAACCCGCCCGACCTTTGGCTGCTCTTCGCGCCGATCAAGAAGGCGCGTACCGATTTCATCGTGGAAAAGGCCGCCGAGATGGGGGCGTCCCGCATCCTGCCCGTGCAGACCGACTTCACCAATTCCGACCGCATCCGCCAGGACCGTTTGCAGGCCCATGCGATTGAAGCGGCGGAGCAATGCGGCGGCACGTTTGTGCCCGACGTCGCCGCGCTGCGCCCCCTGGCGCAGGTGCTGGAAGAGTGGGATGCGGAGCGCGCGCTGGTTTTCGCCGATGAGGCGCTGGCGCATTCTGAGGCGGGGAGCACATTGCGTGCCGATGCCCCCGCCCCGGCGGCCATCCTGATCGGGCCGGAGGGCGGATTTTCCGACGCGGAGCGGTCGCGGTTGCGTGGTCTGCCCTTCGTGGTGCCGATCCCGCTTGGCCCCCGCATCCTGCGGGCCGACACCGCGGCGGTCGCGGCCCTGACCCTGTGGCAGATGGCGCAGGGGGATTGGGGATGAGCGGCACTGCTCCGCCCGCGCGGCTCCATGTGATCCCGGCTATTGCCTGTGACAAGGCGCTGATCCTGCGGCGCGGCCCGACACGGCAGGTGGCGTCTATGCTCTGGGACCGGCGCAGCGGCGCGATCGAGATGGGCCAGTGGTTGAAGGGAACGATCTACGTCCACAAAAGCGATCTGTCACCGGACGGGCGGCACATGATCGTTTTTGCGGGGCAGGGCGGCAGGTACTGGACCGCGATCAGCCGCGCGCCGTGGCTGAGTGCCATCGCCTATTGGCCCTTTGACGAGACGTGGTTCGGCGGCGGCGCCTTCACGCGGGATGGATTGGTGTTCGGCAACGGATTTGCAGTGCCGAAACCTTTGCCCGATGGCCTCCACCCGGCTCCGGAAGATGCCTATCCCAGCGGGACGGACGGGTTCCACATGGGGCTGTTCTTCCCCGCCATGCTGGAGGCGCGCGGCTGGCGGATCACGGGTGGCGAACGCTATGATGTCACCCTTGAAAAACCCTTGCGCGGCCACTGGTCCCTGCGCCTGCGCTTCGAACATGGCTTCCGGACCAAGGGTTCGCTCAGCAATCCGGTTTACACCCTGGTGCGGGGCGACGCGGCGGTGGAGATGCCGGATTGGGAATGGGCGGAGCCGTGGGACGACGGCATACAGGTGGCCAGGATGGGCGGGCTCTACGGCATGAAGCTCGGGCGCAATGGTCTCAGCGACGAGGTTCGCTTGCACGATTTCAACGATATGACGTTCGAACCGCGCCAAGCCCCGTATGAAGGTATTCGCGCATGAGCGGGTTTTTCCGACCAGAGGCCATGGCCGCCCTGTCCCGCTGGCGCGAGGTGATCGCGGCCTGCATCGTCGCCGCCCTCGGCCTGTGGATCGCCACGCGGCCCGGCGGCATGGTGATGACGGGTTTCGGTTACGTGCTGATCGCGATCGCGGCGATCATTCTCGTCCCCGCCCTGCGCCGCGCGCGCTTCTTCACTGGCAGCGATGGGCCAGGCGTCGTGAAGGTGGATGAGGGGCGGATCCTCTACATGGGGCCGGTGACGGGCGGGTCGATGGCGCTGGACGACCTCAAGGTGCTGTCGGTCCGCCGGGATGGCAACGATCAGACGACCTGGGTTCTGGCCGATCCGTCGCAACTTCTGGTGATCCCGGTCGATGCCGCAGGGGCGGACGCGCTTTTCGACGCATTCTCGGCCTTGCCGGGCGTCAATATCGACAGGCTGATCCAGGCTGTGCAAAGCCGCACAAAGGGGTCGCAGCGGCTTTGGGTCCGCGATCATCCGCTGGCCTTGACACCCTGAGGCCCAGAGGCCACGCCTTAGGCCGAACGCGACCGGCGAAGGAAAGCCAAGATGTCCATCCCCCAATCCGGCGGCGGCCCGATCGAACACCACGATCAACTGGCGCAATACCTTGCCGATGGCTGCAAACCGAAGGCCGATTGGCGCATCGGGACCGAGCACGAGAAATTCGGCTTCTGCCGCGATACGTTGCAACCCATCCCCTACGAGGGCGCGCGATCCGTGAAGGCGGTGCTGGAGGGCCTGCGCGACCGGTTCAATTGGTCGCCCGTCATGGAAGGCGGCAACATCATCGGGCTGGAGAAGGACGGCGCCAATGTCTCCCTCGAACCCGGTGGTCAGCTCGAGCTGAGCGGCGCACCGCTGGAGACGATCCACCAGACCTGTGACGAGGTGAACGAGCATCTGCGGCAAGTGCGCGAGGTGGCCGACATCATCGGTGTCGATTTCATCGGTCTGGGCGCCGCCCCGATCTGGAAACACGAAGACATGCCGCTGATGCCCAAGGGCCGCTACAAGCTCATGGATGCCTATATGCAGAAGGTCGGTACGATGGGCCGAACCATGATGCGGCGGACCTGCACGGTTCAGGTCAACCTCGATTTCGCGTCCGAGGCCGATATGGTCCAGAAGATGCGCGTGGCGATTGCGTTGCAACCCGTGGCCACGGCGCTTTTTGCCAATTCCCCGTTCATCGACGGCGCACCCAACGGCCACAAATCCTGGCGCAGCCGGGTATGGCGCGACCTCGATCCGGACCGCACAGGCACGGTGCCGTTCGTGTTCGACGACGGCTTCGGGTTCGAGGCCTGGGTGCAATACGCCCTCGATGTGCCGATGTATTTCGTCTACCGCGATGGCACGTACCACAACGCGCTTGGCCAATCGTTTCGCGATTTCCTGAAGGGGGTATTGCCCGCCCTGCCCGGCGAGAAGCCGACGCTGTCGGATTGGGCGGATCACCTGACGACCCTCTTCCCCGAGGCGCGCGTGAAGAAGTTCATCGAGATGCGCGGCGCCGATGGCGGCCCGTGGCGGCGGCTTTGCGCATTGCCCGCTTTCTGGGTCGGGTTGACCTACAATCAGGGGGCGTTGGACGCGGCGTGGGACCTGTGCCGCGGCTTCGATGCCGAAACGCGCGACGAGATGCGAGTGCAGGCCTCGGTCCGGGGGCTGGATGCGGTTGCCGGCAAGTACAAGATGATCGACCTTGCGCGCGAGGTTCTGGCGATTTCCGAGGCCGGGCTTGCGGCCCGCGCCATGCCCGGGGCCGGGGGATTGGTCCCGGATGAGACCCATTTCCTCAACGCCTTGCGGGATTCAGTGGAGACGGGCCAGGTCCCCGCCGACGAATTGCTGGAGAAATACAGCGGCGAATGGGCCGGTGATCTGAGCCGGATTTACGCGGAATACTCCTACTGAAGGATCGCCGGTCTCAGGTGCCCTCGGCGCCGTGGATCGACGGAAGCACGCGGCGCTTGTAGTAATCGCGCGCGGCGGCCCGGCGGGCGATCTCCGCGCGGTCACGCTCCTCGCCCTGCAATTCAGCGGCGAAGGCGGGATGCGCGGGCGGCGGAACTTTGCGATCCGGTGCGCTGTCGGGCCCGAACCGGTTGTTGCCGTGGGTCCCCGGCAGGCACAGCAGGACAATCAGCCAGATGAAGCCGATGAACGGCACAAGCGAGATGAAGTACCAAAAGCCCGACCGGTCGGTGTCGTGCAGGCGACGGACCAGAACCGTCATGCCCGGAACCCAGAACAAGATGAAATTGGCGGCCATGTAATAGGCCCAATAGGTCCAGAGTTCCCCGGGGACGGAACCGCTGAGCTCGATCTGCCGGATCCAGGACTGGACCTGTTCGGGATTGGTTGCCGCGTAGAATCCGAAGGCTGCACCGATCGCGGCACCGGCCAGCAATTGCCAGACGAAGAACCACCAGTATTCCGAGCGGCGCGCGCGACCGCCGACATTGAACATGTGGACGTAACCCCGCCCAACGGCCCGTGCGAAACCCATGACGTCAAACCCCGTGACTAGCAGTGCTGAATGATCAGCGTCCGGGACACGGTCGTTCCGAATTGTGCCCTTCGTGGGGCAAGAGCGGGCCAATCTTTGGGGTTTTTCGACCCAAAGAAAAACGACCCGCCGTTTGGGGCGGGTCGTTCAAGGTGTCGTGCTGTCGGCGATGGCTCAGACGGCGGGGGCCGCGTCGTAGGGATCAGCGCCGTATTCGTTCGGTCCAACCGTGCCACGCTGGACGAACCAGTAGATGACGAGGATGATACCGACGAGCGGCACGAACAGGATCAGCAGCCACCAGCCGGACCGGCCCACGTCATGCATCCGGCGCACGGCCACGGCGATACCGGGTACGATCAGGGCAAGGAAGGCGACGATGGACACGATCGGCATTCCGATGGCCCCGTCGACGACGGACGCCACGACATTGACGATGATGTTGAAGAGGTAGAACCACCAGTATTCCGAGCGGCGCGCGCGTCCGGAGAAGTTGGCGTAATTCGCAAAGACATGCTTAACAGCCGTCATAAAATCCATGGATAATGTCCTTTCAGGGTCCGGTCTTCTCTTTGCTTCGACGGCGGCACGTCAAACGGCGCGAAAGGGCGCCCGGTGCCTCCGTTCGGCGACACAATTGCGTGAGGTCCTTGCGAAATCAACGAAATTAACGCGCGGGTAAGGAAACCCTCCGGTTGGTGTGATCCCCTTGCGCAACACGGCACGAACGGCGCGCCCGGATGCCTATTTTCGCACCATTTCGCGGTAATACCGCTGCACGTCGCTGACGCGCCTGCGCTCCGCATCGGCGGCCTCCTCCAGCGCCGGGTGATCGCCGCGCGGCACACCTCGCCAGGGGGCGGGATCGTCCCCGTGCTGATTGGGCCCATGGGTCCCCCGCATCAGCAAAAGCGCCACAAGCGCCAGCCAGCCGATAACCGGCACCAGCACCAGCAGGATCCATCCGGTGCGATGCCCGCTGTCATGGAGGCGGCGGCAACACGCGGTCAGAAGAGCGATACTCAACACGCCCGCGGCCACGACGCGCAGGATCAGGTAATCCTGCGGAAAGGCATCGGCATAGTCTTCCATCCAGAGCGGCATCCTAACGCAGCATGCAAATCCCAGCGCAATGGCCGCCGCGAACCACCAGAACTCCGCCCGCCCGGTGCGCCCGCGACTGGTGAACATGAAAGAGATGTTGCGCGTCAGCGCCTGACCCGGGGGCATTGCGAACCCTTGTTCAAATCGGCCCCCAGTTTCATCAGGTGAACGCGGCAGAACTTTGGCTCTTTGCCGAGATTATCAGCTCTTCTTGCCGATCCGCGGCTCATCGCCCTGCATCAGCCGTGCGATGTTGGTACGGTGGCGCGCGAGGATGACGATCGCGAGCGCGATGCAGAAGATCGCGGTCTCGGGGCGGCCGAGAACGATGGCCGCAACCGGGCTCAGGATCGCCGCCACCAGCGCCGCGAGGGACGAGATGCGGAACAGGCCCGCCGTCACGGCCCAAATCGCGCAGGCCGCCATGCCCACGGGCCAAGCCAATGCCAGAAGCGTCCCGAGGAATGTCGCCACACCCTTGCCGCCCCGGAACCTCAGATAGATGGGGTAGCAATGGCCCAGAAACGCCGCGACCCCGGCAATCTGCGCGGCATCTTCGGCCAGCAGCCAGCGCGCAACCAGAACGGCAATCGCACCTTTCCCGGCATCCAGAACAAGCGTCAGGAAGGCCGCAAGCCTGTTGCCGGTGCGCAGGACATTCGTCGCCCCGATATTGCCGGACCCCACCTGCCGCAGGTCGCCCAAGCCGAACAGGCGCGCCATGACAAGGCCAAAGGGCACTGACCCAAGCGCGTAGGCCGACAGCGCCGTTGCCACGAGAAGGGGCGCGGCGGTTTCGATCACCGGGATCACGATGCACCGCCGAATATGCGCGCGCCGCCGACCCAGGTGCCCAAAACCCGGCCCTGCATCCGCGCCTCGTCGAACGGTGTGTTCTTCGACTTCGATTGTAGTTTCGCGCGGTCCAGGATGAAGGGCGCATCGGGATCGAACAGCACGAGGTCCGCAGGCGCACCCTGGGCAAGGCGACCCGACCCCTGGCCGAAGCGCCGCGCGGGGTTGAGGGACATGGCGCGAAACAACTCCGGCAGGCTCAGTTGGCCCGCGTGGTAGAGGCGCAAGGCCGCGGGAAGAAGCGTCTCCAACCCAACGGCCCCGCTGGCCGCGGCCTCGAACGGCAGGCGTTTGCTTTCCTCGTCCTGCGGCGTGTGCATGGAGCAGATGATGTCGATCGTGCCATCGCGCACGGCCTCGATCATCTCCAGCCGGTCGGTTTCGGAGCGCAGCGGCGGCTTGAGCTTGAAGAACGTGCGGTAATCGCTCACGTCGAATTCGTTGAGCGTCAGGTGATGGATCGACACGCCCGCCGACACGTCCAGCCCGGCGGCCTTGGCGCGCTTCAGCGCGGGCAGGGCGACGGCGGTGGATAGCTGGTCGGCGTGGTAGGACACGCCCGTCATCTCCACCAGCGCAAGGTCCCGTTCCAGCCCCATCCGCTCGGCCATTGGTGACACGGCGGGCAGGCCCTTCAGCGCGGCGAATTTGCCGGACGTTACGGCGGCCCCGTCGCTCAACACCGGGTCCTGTGGATGGCCCACGATCAGGGCGTCAAGCGAACGGGCATAGGTCATGCAGCGGGACAGGACCTTGGCGTTCGACAACACGTTATCGCCGTCAGAAAACGCCACCGCGCCCGCATCGCGCAGAAACCCGATCTCCACCATTTCGCGCCCCGCACGGTCGCGGGTCAGGGCGGCCATGGGGGCCACGTTCACCCGCGCCTCGTCCCGCGCGCGGCGGATTGCGAATTCGAGGACTTCCGGCGTGTCGATCGCGGTGGTCGTATCGGGCCGAGTAATGATCGTCGTCACACCGCCCGCCGCCGCCGCCAGCCCTGCGGTCCGGAAGCTTTCCTTGTGGCGCTCGCCCGGCTCCCCCACCTTGACGCCCACATCGACGATGCCCGGTGCAAGGCAGGCCCCCCCGCAATCCACGCCGCCCGCACGGGGACCGTCCCCCACTTCCGCGATCAGGCCGCCTTCGATCCGGACCCAGCCAAGCGCCTCGGTCCCGGCTTCGGGGTCGATCAAGCGCGCATTGTGCAGAAGCGTGTTCGTCATGGCTCAACCCCTGTCTCGGTCGCCCGGAAATATCAAGGGGTCAGTGGGTCAGGACCACCCGATGAACAACACGAGAACGGCAAAGACGAGCATCCCGAGGAAGGCGTAGAGCGCGATCGGCGGCGTGCGCTCGCGGTCCTGCGCGGCGGGAGGCGGTGACGTCTCCGTCGGTGTTGCATCCGCCTTGGGCAAGCGCGCGGTATGATCGGCCTGCGCCAGCGGGATGGTCGCGATTTCGGTGACGTGGGACGAGGGCGTCGGGGTGCCGGTCATGGCGGCGTCGGGGACCAGAAGCACCGCCCCACTCAGCGCATTGAGCCGCGATTGCGTGTCGAGCGGAATGGCGGGGTCGGGCGTGAAGGCCAGTTGGATGTAGTCGGAAAGGGCCATGCCGCCGAGGTCGGAGACCGGGAAAAGCTCGATCCGATCAGTGTCGAGCGCGTCCAGCCCGAGCCATTGGGCGAGTGGCGGCAGGTCCGGAACCTCCCCCTTCTGGCGGGTGAGGTCCGTGTGGGAGATTGTGGTGGGTTCGTTGAGGGCGAAGATGTGGAGTTGGGTCATGGGCTGAGGTGAACTTTCATTTCGATGGCTTTGTGGACCAAGTTTTCAGACTTCAAAACGGTTCCTTCACGCCGCCGCACGCCTTTCCCGCAGGTTCTCCGCCAGAAGCTCCATCGCGGCCATGCGCACCGCGACGCCCATCTCCACCTGTTCCTGAATGACGGACCGGTTGATGTCGTCGGCCAGCACGCCGTCGATCTCCACCCCGCGGTTCATCGGGCCGGGATGCATGATGATCGCGTCGTCCTTGGCGGCGGAAAGCTTCGCGGCATCGAGCCCGAAGCGGTGGTAGTATTCCCGTTCCGACGGGATGAACGCGCCGTCCATGCGTTCGCGTTGCAGGCGCAGCATCATGACCACGTCGCAGCCTTGCAGGCCCTCCTCCATATCCTCGAACACCTCCACGCCCCAATCCGCAACGCCCGAGGGCATCAGTGTCGGCGGGCCGATCAGGCGAATACGGTTTTCCATTTTGCCCAGAAGGTGAATGTTCGACCGCGCGACGCGGGAATGGGCGATGTCGCCACAGATCGCGATGTTGAGCCGGTGGAGCCGCCCCTTGGCGCGGCGGATCGTGAGCGCGTCCAGAAGCGCCTGCGTGGGGTGTTCGTGCCGCCCGTCGCCGGCATTCAGGACCGCGCAATTCACCTTGTCGGCCAACAACTTGACCGCGCCGGAATGGGGGTGGCGGACCACCAGAAGGTCCGGGTGCATGGCGTTGAGCGTCAGCGCCGTGTCGATCAGCGATTCCCCCTTCTTCACCGAAGACGTCTGCATCGCCATGTTCATCACGTCCGCGCCAAGGCGTTTGCCCGCGATCTCGAAACTCGCCTGGGTGCGGGTCGAATTCTCGAAGAACATGTTGATGAGTGTCAGGCCCTTGAGCGGGCTGCCATGGTCGCGGCTTCCGCGCTCGGCCTCGGCATGGATATCGGCGCGGTCCAGAAGGGCGGTGATCTCAACCGGGGACAGCTCCTCGATCCCCAGAAGATGCGCTTTGTCGAATGCCATCAAACCCTCCCGCGATTTGGGCGGTTATAGGGGCGGGGACGGGCGCGCGGCAAGGTCAGGGGCGCGTGATGCTGGCCGTGATCGCCACGGCATCACGATTGCGGTGCCGATATTGGTAGAGGTAGCGCCCGACGCGGACCATGTAGCCGGTCAGAAGCCCGCTATCTATCACGATCCGGTCGGTCCAGATGCTGCCGGTCGGGTGATCCTCCACCGTCAGCGTGTGGTCCCATTGCCGGATCGCGCGCCCCTGTTCGCGGCTTTGCACCAGGCGCGCATCGTGATCCAGCCGCTCCACATGGATGCGGTAATGCGGGTTATGCATCCAACCCCAGACCGTCACATAGGTCTCGTAGGTCTTGCCCTCCTCGAAGCTGCCAGCGGGCAGGCCTTTGTAGGTCGCAAGGCCCTTGGTGGCATCAACCATCGCGTCAAAGTCGATCGCTTCGGCGAACACGGTGCCGGGGTCGCGCGAATAGGTGGCGGAAACGGTCAGGACACGGGCGGTTTGCATTCTGCTTGCGTGGCAGGGCGGCGTCACGCGGGCAAGGCAAAGCTGGTTTTAGAAGGGACCCGGCGGCCCAGTGTGATCCGCACGCCGCGCCCTTTGGCATATGCGGGGCCTTTCGGCCCCGGGCAATCCCGCCTAGCTTGACGATGATGGAAGACTCACTGGGATATTGGGACGCCCTGGCGGCGCTCGACTGGCAAGTGGAACTGGGCGCTGACGAGGCGATCCTGGACCTGCCGGTCGACCGTTTCGATTTGCCTGCGCCGGTGCCGGTGACAAAACCGGCGCCCGCGCCTGTCACCGTGTCCGCCCCTGTCACACCCGCCACGCCAGAGGTGGACAAGGTGACGATCGCCCGCCAACTGGCCGAAAGCGCCGGATCACTGGAGACGTTGCGCGCCGCGATGGAGGGGTTCGAGCATTGCGACCTGAAGCGCGGGGCGCGGAACTTCGTGTTCAGCGACGGGCATCCCAGCGCCCGCGTGATGGTCGTGGGGGAGGCGCCGGGCCGGGACGAGGATCAGCAGGGCAAGCCGTTCGTGGGCCGCGCGGGCCAATTGCTCGACAAGATGTTCGCGGCGATCGGGCTTGACCGGAACGTGGACGGGGATGGGGGCCTCTACATCACCAACATGCTGCCGTGGCGTCCGCCGCAGAACCGCGACCCCAAGCCGGAGGAGCTGGCGATGATGGGGCCGTTCACGCGGCGGCATATTGAGCTGGCAGAGCCGGATGTGGTCGTGCTGATGGGCAATCACGCCTGCGCGGGCCTTCTGGGCAGGCGCGGGATCACGCGGATGCGGGGGAACTGGGAGGATGTGCTGGGCAAGCCCGCCATGCCGATGTTCCACCCTGCTTACCTTCTGCGAAACCCGGCGGCGAAGCGGGAGGCGTGGGCCGATCTGCTTGCGATCAAGGGGCGTTTGCGGTGAAGCGGGTCACGGTCAACGATCGCCGGGAGGGCCGCGAATGAGCCGCATCGACGAGACCCGGGATTTCATCCCGATCCGCATTGCCGTGCTGGCCGTGAGCGACACGCGCACCCTGGCGGAGGATACGTCCGGCGATACGTTGGTGCAGCGTCTGACGGAGGCGGGCCACACACTCGCCGCGCGTCACATTCTGCCCGATGACCGTATATCAATCGTAGATCAATTGCGCGGGTGGTGTGCCGACCCGGAGATTGACGTGATCCTCACCACGGGCGGCACGGGGCTGACCGGCCGCGATGTGACGGTGGAGGCGCATCGCGACGTCTACGAGAAGGAGATCGAGGCCTTCAGCACCGTCTTCACCCACGTCTCCATGGCCAAGATTGGCACCTCCGCCGTGCAATCGCGTGCGACGGGGGGCGTTGCCAACGGAACGTACCTTTTCGCGCTGCCCGGATCGTCGGGGGCGTGCCGGGATGCCTGGGACGAAATCCTGGTCTACCAGCTCGACTACCGGCACCGGCCCTGCAATTTCGTGGAAATCCTGCCCCGGCTCGATGAGCACAAGCGACGGAAATGACCCACGGCTTCGTGTAACCCCCGACTTGGACGTTTCGGGCCACACCGCTACATAACGTTGAACGCTTCTTTACCCGGGAACATTCCATGAGGTTCTTAGGCCGCGCATTGATCGGATTGTTCCTGACAGCCGCGACTGTCGGGCTGCTTGCGCTTGCCGGATACACGACCTACGGCGCGTTGCAGGCGCGGTGGGCCGATGAAGGCCGCCCCGCGCAGGGGCGCGAGCGTGTGTTCGCCGCCGAAGTTGCGCCCTTGGTCTTCGGTCAGGAAACGCCGGTTCTGACGGCATTTGGCGAAATCCGGTCCCGCCGGACGCTTGAATTGCGCGCCCCGGCGGAGGGGACGGTCGTGGAATTGGCGGAGGTCTTCGAGGAGGGCGGCGCGGTGGAGGCGGGCGAGCTTTTGCTGCGTATCGACCCGGCGGAGGCGCAATCGGCACGCGACACGGCGGCGGCCGATCTGCGGGATGCGGAGAACGAATTGGCGGAGGCCACCCGGGCACTTGAACTGGCCGAGGAAGAAGTCGACGCCGCCCGGATGCAGGCGGAGTTGCGCGCCCGCGCACTGGACAGGGCGCAGGACCTGGCGGAGCGCGGCGTCGGATCGACCGCTGCCGTGGAGACGGCGGAACTGGCCGAGGCGACGGCGAACCAGCAAATCCTGGCGCAACGCCGCGCGCTGGCCCAAGCCGAGGCGCGGGTAGACAGTGCCGGCACGGCACTGGAACGTCGCCGCATCGCGCTGGCCGAGGCGGAGCGACGGCTTGCCCAGACGGAGTTACGCGCCGAATTCGACGGGGTGCTGACCGATGTGGACGTGGCCGCCGGTCGCCTGCTGAACCGCAACGAGCGCCTTGCCGCCCTGATCGACGCCGATGCGCTGGAAGTGGCGTTCCGCATCTCCACCGCCCAATACATCCGCCTTTTAGACGAGGACGGCACGCTGCCGCGCCTGCCGGTGCAGGTGGTTCTGGATGTCTTCGGCCTTGACGTGCAGGCGGAGGCGACCCTAACCCGCGAAAGCGGCGCGGTGGAGGAGGGGCAATCGGGCCGCCTGCTGTTCGCGCGGATCGACACGTTCCGGGGCCTGCGCGTGGGCGATTTCGTCCGCGTGGAGGTGGAGGAAGCGCCCCTGACGGGCGTGGCGCGCATTCCGGCGACGGCCCTGGGATCGGACGGTCAAGTGCTTGCCCTAGGGGAAGACAACGTGCTGGAGGCGGTAGAGGTCGAGCTGCTGCGCCGACAGGGCGATGACGTCCTGATCCGCGGGCCAGGCCTGAACGGGCGCGACGTGGTGCTGACCCGGACGCCGGTTCTGGGGGACGGTATCCGCATCAACCCGATCCGCCCCGAAGCCGCCGACGCGCCCGAAGAACCCGATACGATCGCCCTTGATCCCGACCGCCGCGCGCGGCTGATCGCGTTCGTGGAGGGTAACAATTTCATCCCGTCCGATGTTCGCGAGCGGCTGCTGCGGCAGCTGAACGAGGAAGAAGTCCCCCTGCGCATGGTCAACCGCCTCGAAGCGCGGATGGGCAGCTGAGATGCGCAGCCTGCCCGGTCCCGCCAGCGGTATCCTGAGCTACTTCACGCGCCACCGCACGGCGGCGAACCTGCTTCTGGTGATGATGGTGGTGGCGGGGCTGGCGGCGTTCCCGCAGATGCGGGCGCAATTCTTCCCCGACGTCGTCTCCGACACGGTGGAATTGCGCTTCGTCTGGGACGGGGCGGGTGCGGAGGATGTCGATATCGGCATCGTCGCCATCGTGGAACCGACGCTTCTGGCGGTGCCCGGTGTGACCTCCTCTGAGGCCGTGTCGAACGAAGGGCGCGCCTATATCGGGCTGGAATTCGAGCCGAGCTGGGACATGGACCGCGCCGCCGACGATGTGCAGGCCGCCCTAGACACGATCACCGACCTGCCGGACGACGCCGAGGAAGGACAGGTCCGGCGCGGCAATTGGTTCGACCGCGTGACGGATGTGGTGATCACCGGCCCCGTGGCCCCGGAACAATTGGGTCGGTTCGCCGACGAGTTGGTCGCGCGGCTCTTCGACGTGGGGGTGACGAACACGACGATCCGGGGTGTGGCGGCGCCCGAGACGATTGTCGAAGTCCCCTCCGCCAATCTGATCCGCTACGACATCTCCATGTCCGAGATCGCAGCGGTAATCGGGGCGGCGGCGGTGACGGCACCCGCGGGCGACGTGGATGCGGCCAATGCACGGATCAGGACGGGGTCGGAGGCCCGCTCGGCCGAGGCGATTTCCGCCCTGACCCTGAGGATCAATGCCGACGGATCGGCCCTGACCGTCGGCGACATTGCCCGGATCGAGGTGAATGGGATCGACCGGGAGCGTGCGTATTTCGTCGGCGACGACCCGGCCATCGCGATCCGCGTCGACCGCACCGAAGAAGGTGACGCCATCGCCATGCAAGCGGCGGTGGAGCGGGTGACGGAGGCCCTTGAGGTTACGCTGCCGGAAGGCACCACCATCGACCTTATCAATACGCGGGCGGAGGCGATTTCGGGCCGCCTCAACATCCTTCTCGACAATGCGCTTCTGGGCCTCGGGCTGGTCGTGGCGCTGCTGTTCCTGTTCCTTAATGCGCGCACGGCGTTCTGGGTGGCGATGGGCATTCCGGTGGCCATGACGGCGGCGATTGCGCTGATGTTCGTGGCCGGGATCACGATCAACATGATCTCTCTCTTCGCGCTGATCATCACGCTGGGGATCGTGGTGGACGATGCGATTGTGGTTGGCGAACATGCCGATTACCGCGCGCGGACCTTGGGCGAGCCCCCGGTGATCGCCGCCGAAAACGCCGCGCGGCGCATGGCGGCCCCCGTTTTCAGCGCCACGATCACCACGATCCTTGCCTTCACGGGTCTTGTGGCCATCGGGGGGCGGTTCGGGGACCTGATTGCGGATATTCCGTTCACCGTGATCGTTGTGCTGGTCGCGTCATTGGTGGAGTGCTTCCTGATCCTGCCCAACCACATGGCCCATGCGCTGGCCCACTCCGCCAAGACCCATTGGTACGAC
This sequence comes from Hasllibacter sp. MH4015, assembly GCF_020177575.1. Lineage (NCBI taxonomy): Bacteria > Pseudomonadati > Pseudomonadota > Alphaproteobacteria > Rhodobacterales > Roseobacteraceae > Hasllibacter > Hasllibacter sp. MH4015. Next base: position 2,863,857 of record NZ_JAHTBK010000001.1, on the reverse strand, counting down.
CTGCCGAGCCGCGTGGTGAACAAGGGCTTCGATTGGGTGAAGGAGCGGTTGTTCCGCCCGTTGATGCGCTTCGTGGTCTGGGCGAGATATCCGGTGATTGCCGCGGTGATCGTGATCCTGTCGACGCAGACGGCGCAATTCATCCGGGGCGATGTGATCTTCCGCTTCTTCAACGCGCCTGAGACGGGGTCAGTCACGGGCAATTTCGCCATGGTCGACGGGGCGACGCGTGCCGATACGCTGGTGCAGATGGCCGAGCTGCAACGCGCGGCGGAGGCCGTGGCCGCACAATTCGAGGAGGAGCACGGGGTGAACCCGCTGGCCTATGCGCTGGCGCAGGTCGGCGGCACGACGGGACGCGGCCTGAGTGGAACCGATAACAAGGACACCGATCTTCTGGGCTCGCTCGATATTGAGTTGATCAGCGCGGATTTGCGGCCCTATTCCAGCTTTGCCTTCGCCTCCGCCCTGCAAGACGAGGTGCGGCAATTGCCGCTGACCGAGGCGTTGTCGTTCCGCGGCTGGCGCGGCGGGCCGGGGGGTGACGCGATCGACGTACAGATCTTCGGCGCCGATACCGAAACGCTGAAAGCCGCGTCGGAGGCCTTGCAGGCCGCGTTGGTCGTCTATCCCGAAGTGACCGGCCTTGAAGACAGCATGGCCTATGACCGGGAGGAGTTGAGCTTGGAGCTGACGCCGCAGGGCGAAGCGCTGGGGTTCGGTATCTCGGAGCTTGGGCGGACCTTGCGTGACCGGCTGGGCGGGATCGAGGCGGCGACCTATCCCGATGGCGCACGCACCGCGGCGATCCGCGTGGAATTGCCCGAGGGCGAGCTGACGGCCGATTTCCTCGACCGGACATTGCTGCGCGCCGAGAGCGGGCAATATGTGCCGCTGGCCGATATCGTGACGGTGACGTCCCGGCAGGGATTCTCCTCCATCCAGCGGGAAAATGGGGTGCGGCTGATCACCTTGTCCGGCGATCTGAGCGAGGATGATCCGGCCCGCGCGGAATTGGTGATGGAGGAATTGCGCGACGTCATCATTCCGCAGATCGAGGAGAATTTCGGCGTCGCCACGCGCCTTGCGGGATTGGCGGAACAGGAGCGCGCCTTCCTGACGGAAGCACTGACCGGCTTCCTGTTATGCCTTGTCGGCATACACCTTGTGCTGGCGTGGATTTTCGCAAGCTGGATGCGCCCGATGGTGGTGATGGCGATCATCCCCTTCGGTCTGGTGGGCACGATCTTTGGCCATGTCGCGTGGGATGTCCCCTTGAGCATGTTCACGGTGGTGGGCCTGATCGGCATGACCGGGATCATCATCAACGATTCCATCGTTCTGGTGACGACGGTGGATGAGTATTCGGAACAGCGCGGCCTTTTCCCGGCCATCGTGGACGGGGCGTGCGACCGCTTGCGGCCCGTCTTGCTGACGACACTGACGACGGTTCTGGGGCTGATGCCGCTTCTCTACGAAAGCTCCCAGGATGCGCAGTTCCTGAAGCCCACGGTGATCACGCTGGTCTACGGACTTGGCTTCGGCATGGTGGTCGTTCTGCTGGTCGTGCCCGCGCTTCTGGCGATCGGGCAGGATTTCGGCCAGCAGATGCGCGGGTTCCGCCGGGGCCTTGGCAGCATGGGCCTGCGCCCGGGTTTCTCGCTGAGCCTTTTGGGGCTGACCCTGGCCAGCGCCGCAATCTTTGCCGCGACCCTTGGGGCGGTGATCGCGGGCGGGGCGATGTGGGGGCCATTCGCCGCGTTGGGCAGCAGCGCGCCCGCGGCCTTGGGTGTGTTCCTTGTGGGGACGGCGGTGCTGTGTGTGCTGGCGTGGCTTGTTGCCATCGCGGTGGCGGTGGCCACGGGTGGCGGACGCCGGGCGCGGTCGGCGGGCTAGATCACCCGGTGCAGCTGTTCAGCTCCACCGCTTGGCGGGAGCCGATCACGGTGATGCGCAGATCGGACCGGTTGAGCGCGAACGGGCCATGGTCTGCGGGGATCACATCGGCCACGGCAATCAACCAGCCGCCCTGCCGCTGGCCCACGGCTTCAGACACCCAGATCATCGGATCACGGTGTTCGACCACCATCGTCTCGTCATTGCCGGTATCGGGGACCTGGGCGCGCACGGTGACGCGCAGACCGTCACTGATCGGTTCCACCGCGCAGGTCACGGGGCCTGCCCCGGCTTCCGCCGCCGTGAGGGGACGGTCGGACAGCGCGGCGGCAATGGCCCCGTCGCGCAGCGTCTGCGCGGGCAAAAGCCCGCCCAGGTCGACCGAGATCGGCATGCAGACATCCTGACATACGCCCAAATCAAGATGCCCGGCCACTTCCGCCGTGCCATCGGTGGACATCGCGAATTCCACGGGAAGGATCACGTCGCCCTCATACCCGATGGAACGCAGGCCGTTGGTGAAGAAGACCTGCGGACGGGGCCAGTGGATGGCCATGCCCGACACGCCTTCGGCCTGGGTCAGGCGCAGGATCGTCGGCACGCCCCCTTCACCCGGCGCGCGCCAGTAGGTCTTCCACCCCGGGGCCAGCCGGATACGGATCGCCGCCATGTGCCGGTCGCCGTCCAGCCGGTAGCCGGGCATCAGGCTGACCTCCACCACCTCGTCGGCGGAAAAGAACTGCGCCGAGGCGGGCAGGGCAGTCAGAAGGCCAAGGGCCAACGTGCCAAGGGTGCGGGCAAGAAACGTCATCCGTATGGAGGTAGAAATTTGCGCCCGAAATGAAAAGTCACGTTTGCGAGACAGCGCGCAGGAGAAACGCGATTGATTGAATTCTGCAACAGGCCCATGCTGGCGCCATGGCCATGCCCGACCTTTCCGTCGATCTGACCGGCAAGCTTCTGATCGCGATGCCCGCGATGGAAGATCCCCGTTTCGCGGGCGCAGTCGTGTTCGTCTGCGCCCATGCGCCGTCGCAATCCATGGGGTTGATCGTCAACAAGGTGATGGAGGACATCACCTTCGCGGAGATGATGGAGCAGTTGGAGATTTCACGGCGCGGTGCGATCCCGAGGGTGCCGGTCTGTTTCGGCGGCCCCGTGGAAATGCAGCGCGGTTTTGTCCTCCATTCCTCCGATTACCGCGCAAGGGGCGAGGAAGGGATGCGGATCGACCATCGGTTTTCGATGACCGGGACGCTCGAAATCCTTGAAGATATCGCCGCCGCGAAAGGGCCACACCGCGCGATCCTTGCGCTTGGTTATGCCGGCTGGGGCGAAGGCCAGCTGGATGCGGAAATCCAGCGCAACGATTGGCTGACTGTCGATGCCACGCCGGAGCTGGTCTTCGATCTGCCGATGGAGCGGAAGTGGAACGCGGCGGTGGAAAGCCTCGGGATCAATCCGCTGATGCTGTCATCAGAGGCCGGTCATGCCTGAGGCGCAGCAGCCCTCCGCAACCTGTCATTGATCGCACGGCCAAGCCCCGTATCGGGGATGGGTGCGACGCAGATCAGGGATTTGCCCTGCCCCTTCGCCAGGGCGTCGGCAGCGTGTAGCGTTGCGAAAAGGTTGGCCGCCGCCTCCACCAGGTCGCCCGCCGCCGACAGGTTCAGATCGCCGATATGGTCTCCGAACCCGATCACGACCGCGTTGGGACGGGGGGTGTCCGCCATCACGAGGCGGGTGGCGGGGGCGTAGTGCCGCTCCATCTGGCCCGGAGCTTCGACGCGGCCCGGGGTGAGGTCCGCGATCAGGGGCGTGCCGAGAAGCGCCTCCACCCGCTCGCGCGGGATGCCGCCTTCGCGCAGCAGGCGCACGCCGTCGGGGCTGGGGGCAAGGATCGTCGATTCCAGCCCGACCGCGCAGGGACCGCCATCCAGGATCGCATTGACCTGCCCGCCAAGGCCCGCTGCCACATGGGCGGCGCGCGTCGGGCTGATCTGCCCCGACGGGTTGGCGGACGGGGCCGCAAGCGGGCCGTCGAACGCACGCAGAAGCCTTTGGGACAAATCATGGGCGGGGATGCGCACGGCAATCGTCGAAAGCCCGCCCGTCACCAGATCCGCAACTGTCCCGAGGGACGGCAGAACCAGCGTCAGGGCGCCGGGCCAGAACGCATCGGCCAATTGACGGGCAAGGGGCGACACCTCCGCGATCTCGGCCACCGCCTCCATATCCGGGACGTGGACGATCAGCGGGTTGAAGGTGGGTCGGCCCTTTGCCTCGAACACACGGGCCACGGCGCGGGGATTGCGCGCATCGGCGGCCAGCCCGTAGACGGTTTCCGTCGGCATGGCGACCAACCCGCCCGCCGACAGCAGCGCCACCGCGCGGGCGACAGAGTGGACATCATCGTGTAACATTTCGGGGTGAGAAGCGGGCATCCGTGACGTAACGTTGAGATTGCGCAAACCGCAAGCCAGACGCTTAACGTGCGACCTGCAACAGACGTTGGCCCTAGCGCGAAACGCACTTGCGCGCAAACGGACCTTTGGTTGAGGGAGGCTGCCATGCCCTATCGTGCCCCTGTATCCGACATCACCTTCTGCCTCGATCACGTGGTGGGGTTTGACCGTGTCACCGCCCACGACCGGTTCGCGGAGGCGACGGGCGATGTCGTCACCGCCATCCTGACGGAGGCCGGGCGCATCTGCGAAGATGTGATCGCGCCGCTGAACCGGGCGGGCGATCTGCATCCCGCAAAGCTCGAAAACGGGGTCGTGCGTACGTCGCCGGGTTATGGCGACGGCTATCATGCGCTGGCGGAGGCCGGGTTCATGGCGATTTCCGCCGATCCTGAGTATGGCGGGCTGGGCCTGCCCCACACGATCACGACGGCGGTGAACGAGATGATCGGCGGCGCGTGCCTGGCGCTGGAACTGAGCCCGCTGATGACGCAAGGCCAGATCGAAGCGCTGGAGCATCATGCGCCCGACGCGATCAAGGACCTGTACCTGCCCAAGCTGACTTCCGGCGAATGGTCCGGCACGATGAACCTGACCGAACCGCAGGCGGGATCGGATGTGGGGGCGCTGACGACCAAGGCCGTCGATAACGGCGATGGGACCTACGCGGTCAGCGGGCAGAAAATCTATATCTCCTGGGGCGACAACGACTTTACCGAGAATGTCGTGCACCTGGTTCTCGCGCGCCTGCCCGACGCGCCGGCGGGCACCAAGGGGATCAGCCTGTTCCTCGTGCCCAAGAAAATACCCGATGCCGATGGCAATCCCGGTGTGGCCAACAGCCTCAAGGTGGTGAGCCTTGAACATAAGCTGGGCCTCCACGGCTCTCCCACCTGCGTGATGCAGTACGACAATGCGACCGGCTGGCTGATCGGGCAGGAGAACAAGGGCATGGCCGCCATGTTCACCATGATGAACAACGCGCGCCTCGGTGTGGCGGTGCAGGGCGTCAGCGTGGCCGACGCGGCCTACCAACACGCGCTGGCCTACGCGGTGGAGCGCAAGCAGGGCCGCACCAAGGGCGAGACCGGCACGATCATCGACCACGCCGATGTGCGCCGGATGCTGATGGAAATGAAGGCGGAGACCTTCGCCGCCCGCGCGATGGCGCTGGATCTTGCCGTGGCGATTGACCTTGCCACGACCGGCGATGGGGCCGCCGATGCGCGCGCCGCGTTCCTGACGCCCATCGCCAAGGCCTATGGCACGGAGACGGGGATCAAGGTCGCCAATATCGGCATCCAGATCCACGGCGGCATGGGATACATCGAAGAAACCGGCGCCGCGCAATATGCCCGCGACGTCCGTGTTGCGGCGATCTACGAGGGCACGAACGGTATCCAGGCGATGGACCTTGTGGGCCGCAAGCTGATGGATGGCGGGGACGCGGCATTCGCGCTGCTTGATGAGGTCGAAGCCGCCGGCGGTGAATTCGCCGATGTGATCCGTCCCATGGCAAAGGCCCTGCGCAAAACGACCGAGGATATCCTGGCGCTTGACATGGAAGACCGCTTCGGCGGCGCCGTTCCCTATCTGATGGCATTCGCGCGCGTCCTGGGCGCGCATTACCACGCGAAAGCCGCGGCGACCGGCGACAAGGCGCGCAAGGCAATGGCGCAGTATCACATCACCCGCCTGCTGCCCGAGGCCCACGCCATGATGGCGCAGGCGCGGTGCGGGTCGGCGGGGCTGCACGATCTGACGCCCGACGAACTGGCGGCGTGAGCGTGGCGGATCTGGGCTTCTCCTGGGAGATCCGAAAGAACGGTGACGTCGTGATCCTTCATCGCGGCAAGCGCGCCACGACCTTGCGGGGCGGCAAGGCTTCGGATTTTCTGGACCTTGCTGAAAGTGGCGATGGGGATGCCGTTCAGCAAGAGCTGGCGCGCCTGACCGGTAACTACAAACGCGGCAACGAGCGGCACGCGAAGGGACATCCAAGAAATGCCTGATGGTGCGAACCCGATCCGCACGCCGTTCGCCGAAGCGGCCCCCGAAGGCGAAGCGGTGGAGGTCGCCCCGGGCGTTTTGTGGTTCCGTATCCCGCTGCCGATGGCATTGGACCATGTGAACGCCTACGCGTTGCGCGACGACGATGGCTGGACGCTGATTGATACCGGCCTCAATTCACGCCGCACGATTGCGCTATGGGAAAAGATCATCGCGGGCCCCCTGGCGGGTGTGCCGGTGAAGCGATTGATCGTCACCCACCACCATCCTGACCATGTGGGCCTTGCCGGGTGGTTCCAGGGGCGAGGGGTGGAGCTTTGCATGACGCGCACCGCCTGGCTGTTCGCGCGGATGCTGATGCTGGACGAGCAGGCGACGCCCACGCCCGAACAGGTGCAATTCTGGGTCGATGCCGGGATGGACAAGGATGTGCTCGACAAACGCCTGTCGGAGCGGCCGTTCAACTTCGCGGATATCGTGCATCCCATGCCGCTCGGCTTCACCCGCCTGATCGAGGGGGAGACGGTCGAGATGGGCGGTCGGGTGTGGGACATCCGCTTCGGCCACGGCCACGCGCCCGACCATGCAACCTTCTGGAGCCGCGATGGCGCGCTGGTGATCGGCGGCGATCAGTTGCTGGCGACGATTTCGCCCAATATAGGGGTCTACGCGACCGAACCCGGTGCCGATCCGGTGGGCGATTGGATGGCGGCCTGCGAGGCGCTGCAACCGCACGCGCGCGACAGCCAGCTGGTATTGCCCGGCCACAAGCTGCCCTTCACCGGCCTGCCGTCGCGGATGCGGCAATTGATCGAGAATCACCACGGCGCGCTGGATCGGTTGCGCACGCATATCGCAAAGGGGGAGTGCAGCGCGGCGGAGTGCTTTGCGCCGCTCTTCAAGCGCAAGATCGACGAGGGGACCTATGGCCTGGCCCTGGTCGAGGCGGTCGCGCACCTCAACCACCTGCACAGGCTAGGGGATGTGACGCGGCGGCGGCGAGAGGACGGGGCCTACGCCTATTCCATCGCGATGTGATGCCGCGCCCCCGCGGGGCTGACACTGGCGAAATTCTGCGGTATTTCACCCGCAACAAGCGCAACCGGACCAGAGGATACGACCATGGCCGACCAGGACGATTACAAGCACGGCGAGATGGATGTCTCGACCCAGGAAAAGACATTTGACGGCTTCATGCGGATGTCCACGAATGTGGCGATCGTCTGCATCGTGATCCTCATCGGCCTTGCGATCTTCGCCACATGATCCGTGCGGTACGACTGGCGGCTGCGGGCCTTGTGGCGCTGGCCCTTGCGGGCTGTGCCGGGGAGTCCGTCTGGGCGCCCGATGACGCCGTGGCGCGCGCGACCTATGTGCCGTCCGGTCCTGCAACCGTCACGCTGATCACGTCGATCAACACCCGCAACAATTCCGGCGCGCATTCCGCGCTTCTGATCGACGGGGCGCAGCGGCTGCTGTTCGACCCCGCGGGCAGCTGGCACAATCCCGGTATTCCGGAGCGTAATGACGTCCTGTTCGGCATGTCGCCCGGTTACATGGACCTCTACATCGCGTTCCAGTCCAACGGCATATTCGAGGTGCGGACGCAAACCGTCGAGGTGTCCGCCCAGACAGCGCAGCAATTAAGCCAGGCGGTGCAGGCCTACGGTGCGGTTGCGCCGGCCTATTGCTCCCGCTCGATCACGGAGATCCTTGGCAACACGCCCGCCTTCGCGCAGATCGAACAGACCTTCTTCCCGCTCAACACCATGGAGCAATTCGCAGCCATTCCCGGCGTGAGGGAGGAGTACTTCGTCGGCACGCTCGGCGAGGAAGAGGACGGCAGCGATGCGGTTCTGGCCGAGCAGGTGACGGCGGCGAACTGACTGGGCGCGTCTTAAGTCACGGCCATACCGCGCAGCGTCGCAAAAACAAAACCCCCGCAGGCTAGGCCTTCGGGGGTTTCTTGATTCTCTCGTCTCGCGGATGCGATCTGGACGGAAGCGATGCTCAGAGCATCCCTTCGCGCTGCGCCTTTTTGCGCGCCAGCTTGCGGGCACGGCGGATAGCTTCCGCCTTTTCACGCGCGCGCTTCTCCGACGGTTTTTCGTAATGCTGCTTGAGCTTCATCTCACGAAAAACGCCTTCACGCTGAAGTTTCTTTTTCAGAGCACGGAGCGCCTGATCGACATTGTTGTCGCGAACACTGACCTGCATGTGGTGTCACCACCTTTCTAGGTTAGAATTGCAAGGAACTGCAGGAAGTGGCGCTATAGCAAAGGCCCCCTATCTTGTCCAGCAACGGGAAATGGAGATTTGAGATGGATGCGCGCGCGGAAGAGATCCTGGATGCAAGCCTGATGCATGTGCCGTTCGACGGCTGGACGGAAACGAGTTTCAAGGCCGCCGCCGCCGATGTCGGGGCAACGACGGCAGAGGCGCGCGCGCATTTTCCGCGCGGGGCGGTGGACCTTGCAATCGCATTTCATAGGCGCGGCGACCGGCGGCTTGCGGCCCTTTTGGCGGAGGCGGATCTGAGCGCGATGCGGTTCCGCGACAGGGTGGCCCACGCGGTGCGTCTGCGGCTGGAGATGGTGGAGGACGACAAGGAAGCCGTGCGCCGGGGCGCCACGCTGTTTGCGCTGCCGATCTATGCCGCGGACGGGGCGAAGCTGGTCTGGGAAACGGCGGACGTGATCTGGACCGGGCTTGGCGATACGTCGCAGGATCTGAACTGGTACACCAAACGCGCGACGCTTTCGGGGGTCTATTCCTCCGTCGTCCTGTATTGGCTCGGGGACCAGTCGGGCGACCACTCGGCCACCTGGGCGTTCCTGGATCGGCGGATCGACGACGTGATGCGGATCGAGCGGGTGAAGGCGAAGGTGCGCGAAAACGCGATCCTGAGACCGCTCGCGGAGGGCTTCGAGCGTCTTACCGCCGGGATCAAGGCCCCCACCGCACGGGGCGGGGCGCAGGACCTGCCCGGACATTGGCCGCCCCGGACCTGACCCCTGACCGGCTTGTCATCCCCCCGTTTTCCGCGTGATGTGGCGCGACCCATTCGGACGGAGGCACGGATATGGCGGAAATGATGCGCGCGGTCGAGATCACGAAACCCGGCGGGCCGGAGGTTCTGCGCCTATGCGAGCGTCCGGTGCCCTCCCCGGGGGCGGAACAGATCCTGATCCGCATCGACCATGCCGGGGTGAACCGCCCCGACGCGCTGCAACGGGCGGGCAATTATGCGCCGCCCAAGGGTGCCTCGGATCTGCCCGGTCTGGAAGCGGCGGGCGTGGTGGAGGCGATCGGCCCCGGCGTCACGCGCTGGTCGGCGGGTGATACCGTCTGCGCGTTGCTGCCGGGCGGTGGATATGCGGAATATGCCGTCACCCACCAGGACCACGCCCTTCGCGTCCCGGACGGCCTGTCCATGGCGGAGGCCTGCGTCCTGCCGGAGACCTTCTTCACGGTCTGGTCCAATGTGTTCATGCGGTCGGGATTGGCCGCCGGGCAACGTTTCCTTGTCCATGGCGGGTCCAGCGGGATCGGCACGACGGCGATCCAACTGGCCAGCACGCTTGGCGCGCGGGTCTTCACCACGGCCGGGTCAGATGAGAAATGCGCGGCCTGCCTGCGCCTTGGTGCGGAGCGCGCGATCAATTACCAGGACGAAGATTTCGTGGAGGTGATGCGCGGGGTCGGTGGTGCGGACCTGATCCTCGACATGGTGGGGGGCGATTACCTGCCGCGCAACGTGAAGGCTTTGGCCGATGACGGACGGCTCCAGCAGATCGCCTTCCTGCAAGGCCCGAAGGTCGAGATGAACTTCGCCCAAGTGATGACGCGGCGGCTGACGATCTCGGGCTCCACGTTGCGCCCGCAATCCGACGGCGCGAAGGCCGCCATCGCCGAGGTCCTGCGAAACCATGTCTGGCCGTTGATAGATGCGGGGCGGGTGGCGCCTGTGATGGATCAGACTTTCGCCCTGGATCAGGCGGCCGAGGCCCATAGGAGGATGGAATCAAGCCAGCATATCGGCAAGATCATCCTCAAGATCGCCTGACCGGGTCAGTCGCCGAACATGATCCACGCCGCCATGTAGCGGGTGAAACCGGTGATCACGCAGATCGCCGCGAACCCCCATGCGATCCACGCAAACGCCGCCGGGAACAGGCAAAAGGCAACGAAGACGGCAATCGTCTCGGCCCCTTCGGCCAGGCCGCCAAGGTAGTAGATGCCCTTGTTCGGAAAATCGTCCGTCGTCAGCCCGCGACGTTCGGCGATGATCGAAAAGGCCAGGAACGATGTGCCAGTCAGCACGAAGCTGGCGATCAGGCTGGCCCCGGCAAGGCCGTTGGCCGCGGGATCGGCAAAGATGAAGCCCAGGGGAAACGCCGCGTAGAACACGAAGTCGAGCGCGATGTCGAGAAACGCACCGCGATCCGTGACCTGCGTCCGGCGCGCGACCGGCCCGTCCAGACCATCGGCCAGACGGTTGAGCGCCAGACCGATCAGCGCCAGCCAGTAAAGCTGCATCGCGGCGGCGAGCGCGGCCAGCAGGCCGATGCCGCAACCGGCGATAGTGATCTGATCGGCGGTGACGCCGCGCGCCACCAGAAACCGCGCGGGCGGTGCCATCAGGGCGCGCTGAAGCGGAAGGAGGCGGGCGTCGATCATGGGGGGATGCTTTGGCGTGGTGGGATAGGCCCGTCAATCCTGACGCCGCTGACCTTTGCGTTATCCGCGCCGGATCAGCGCGGCGAGCACCAGGGCGGACAGAAGCGGCAGGGCCGTCAGGATCAAAAGGAGGGTGAGGGTTGTTTGCGGCCCCAAAGCCTCGATCACGAAGGCGCCCAGAAACGGTCCGGCAGCGGAGGCCAGGAGGATCGGACGCGCGAGCCGACCCATGATCGGCGCGTAGTCGCGCACACCGAATACGGCCAAGGGTACGGTGCCCCGGGCGATGGAGAAGAGCCCGTTGCCCGCGCCATAGGCAATCAACCCCGCCGCCGCGGGCAGGTTGAACCGCAATATGGCGAACCCCGCGCAAATGAAGGCCGCTGCCGCGATCAGGGTGACAACGGGATGGTGGCGTTCCCGTCCGAGAAGCTCCAACAGACGCGCGCCGACCTGCGCGGGTCCGATCAACGCGCCAAGCCCCACGGCCGCGGCCACGCTGATCCCCGTGGCGGTCAGGAGCGTTATCAGATGCACGGACACGGTTGCACCCACCAGCGAAAGGCTGATCCCGGCGACCGCCATGCAAGCGAAGCGCGGATCAAAGGCGGAGATCACGGGCGGCAATTCGGTTGCCGTGTCGGGGGCTGCGTCGATTGTGTGGCGCGGCAGGACGAACCAGACAAGCGGCACCGTCACGAACAGGTTGATCCCGACGTAACACAGGACCGCGCCGCGCCAGCCCAGATGCTCCACGAAAAACGCCGTGAGCGGCCAACATATCGTGCTGGCGAACCCGCCCCACAGCGTCAGCCGTGTAATCGCGCCCCGCGCGCCTGCCCCGTAGATCACGCCAAGCGCGGAGAAGGCCGCGTTGTAGAGCGCCCCGGCCATGCCCGCGCCAAGCACCACCCATGCGAGGAAATAGAGCGGCAGATTGGTGGCGGAGGCGAGCAGGATCTGCCCGATCATCAGAAGCCCGATGCCCCCGAGCAGGACGGGTCTTCCGCCGTGGCTGCGGATCAGGTGCCCGACCCGGGGCGCACACAGGCCCGCGATCAGAAGTGCAAGGGACACCCCGCCGGAGATTGCGCGCAAGGACCAGCCGGTCTCCAAGGCAATCGGAGAGCTAAGCACGGCAACGAGGTAGAAGCTGCTGCCCCATGTGAGGATCTGGACGATCCCAAGGGCCGCGACGATTGGGGCGGGGCGCGCGGGGACAATCATCGGAGCGGCGTGCCGGGGGGGCGTGGCGGCGGGCTCATCCCTCGATCCGGGCAATGTGATCGGGAACGCCGCCCAGATCCGGCATCTCGCGGAAGCGCGGGTGACCTTCGGGCGCCTCCGCCGCCTCCAGTGCCCAGGTGAGACCGTGGGGGACGTAGACGGCCCATGCGCCGGCCTCCAACGCGGGGACGATGTCGGATTTCATTGAATTGCCGATCATCATGGCGCGGTCTGGTCCCGCCCCGTGATCGGTGAAGGCCCGGCGATAGGTTTCGGGGTGTTTCTCCGACACGATCTCGACCCCGTGGAACAGATCGCCCAGACCGCTGGCCGCCAGTTTCTGTTCCTGATGCAGAAGATCGCCCTTGGTAATCAGGATCAGGGGATGGGTGTCAGAGAGCGTGGCAAGGGTGTCTTCCACATGGGGCAGAAGCTCGATCGGGTGGCGCAGCATCTCCTGCCCCATGTCGAGAATTTGGCCGATGATCTGGGCGGGGACACGGTTTTCCGTCACCTCGATCGCGGTTTCGATCATCGACAGCATGAAGCCTTTGATCCCGAAGCCGTAATGGCCGATATTCTTGCGCTCGGCGGCCAGAAGCCGCTCCATCAGGTGATCGCCATCCACGAAATCGCGCAAGAGGTCCGCGAACCGATCCTCGGTCAGGCGGAAGAAGCTTTCGTTCTGCCAGAGCGTGTCATCGGCATCGAATCCGACCACGCTTAACCTTTCACCCATCGGCCCCTCTTTTCGGAATCGGTTTCGCTCCTATATACTGCGTCCCAAGCGTTCGCGCGTTGTAACCGGGACAATGGCCTATGATCCAGAGCTTGCACATGATGGCGGATGATCCGATGGGTCCCGATGGGGGCGATGCGGATACCTCCATCCTGACCAAGACAAAGCCCAAGACGCAGAAGCCACCGATGTACAAGGTGCTGCTTCTCAACGATGACTACACGCCGATGGAATTCGTCGTGCACGTGCTGGAGCGGTTCTTTGGCATCACGCATTCCCAGGCGGTGGAGATCATGCTGACGGTCCACAAGAAGGGCCTGGCCGTGGTTGGCGTCTTCTCCCACGAGATTGCGGAGACGAAGGTTGCGCAGGTGATGGATTTCGCGCGCCGCAACCAGCATCCGCTGCAATGCACGATGGAGAAAGAGGAGTAATCCTCTGCCTGATCCATGACCCCCGACAGATGGACCCTCGCGATCGAGGGCGGAGAGATTGATCCGCCCGGCACCCCGGTGCTGGTCCTGCGCGCGCGGGCCGATAGCGATTTTTCGGCGCTGGGACAGGTGACGTGCGTCCAAGGCTTTGCGCCGGACCACGACCGGCTTGCCGCGCGCGGGCTGGACGTTTCGGTGGATGCGGAGGGCGATTTCCCCGCCGCGCTTGTCCAGATCACGAAATCCCGCGCCGGAACGCTGTCGTCGATTGCCGAGGCGATGGGCCATGTCGTCCCCGGCGGGCTCGTGATGGTCGACGGCCAGAAGGAGGAGGGGATCGAAGCGATCCTCAAGCAACTCCGCCGCGTGTTCGAGGTCGACGGCGTGATGTCGAAATCCCACGGCAAACTGATCTGGCTGCGCCGTCCTGAGCTGATCCCCGAGGATGTCCTTGGGTGGATCGCTACGCCACGGGAAGGCCCCGATGGCTACGTCACCGTTCCGGGCGGTTTTTCCGTGGACGGGCCGGATCGGGGCTCCGAAATCCTTGTGGCGCTGCTGCCGCAACTCAAGGGTCGTGTCGCGGATTGGGGCGCGGGATGGGGATACCTGGCCGGTGAAGTGCTGGACGAACACGCCGAGATCGAAACGCTCGACCTGATCGAGGCGGACCACGCCATGCTGGAGGCCGCGCGGGTCAACGTCACCGACCCCCGGGCCGCGTTCCACTGGGCCGATGCCACCACCTACACGCCCGAAGCCCCCTATGACGCGATCATCTGCAACCCGCCCTTCCACGTGGGCCGCCGCGCTGATCCGTCCCTGGGCCGCGCCTTCATCCAGTCTGCGGCGCGCAACCTGACGTCACGCGGGCGCTTTTTCATGGTGGCCAACCGTCACCTGCCCTATGAAGACACGCTCAAGGCGACGTTTGGGACGGGCGCCATGTTGGGTGAGCTTGAGGGCTACAAGATCTACGAGGCGACCAAGCCGAAAACGGCCGGTCGCTGACACGTCCATTTCCGAAGGATTGAAACGATGGGCCTATCCATCCAGGGCAAGACCGCGATTGTGACCGGCGCCGCGAACGGCGTGGGTCTGGCGATTGCACGCCATTTCATTGACCGGGGCGCGAACGTGATGTTCGCCGACCGCGACAAGGATCGCCTGAAGGACGAATGCGGAGAGACCGAGGGCGACGATAGCCAGATCCGCTATTTCAGCGGCGATCTGCGCGAGCGCCTGACGGTCGAGAACCTGATCTCCGCCACGATCGACGCCTATGACCGGGTCGATATCCTGGTGAATGCAAGCCGCCAGATCCTGACGACCGATCCGCTGGACCCGGCCGACACCTCCGTCGAGGCGATGCTGGAACAGAACACGTTTGCGGCCCTTCGGCTAAGCCAGGCGGTCGCGAAACGCATGATCGCGCAGGCCGAAGAGGATGAGCAGGGAGAGGGGCCGGTTGGCTCCATCGTCAATATCTCGTCCATCGCGGCGCGGCGGACGCACCCCGACCTGATGGGCTATTCGATCGCCACCGCCGCGCTCGACCAGGTCACGCGCAGCCTTGCCGTGGCACTCGCCCCGCATCGCATCCGCGTGAACGGTGTGGCTTTCGGCTCCGTCATGTCGGCAAGCCTCAAGGACAGCCTGAATGAAACCGATGGTCTGCGGCAGGAGATCCGGGAATGCACGCCCATGGGGCGCATCGCCTCCGCCCGCGAGGTGACGTCAGCGGTGCAATTCCTCGCCTCCGACGGGGCCGGGTTCGTCACCGGTGAGGTGCTGACCATCGACGGCGGGCGCACACTTCTGGACGCGGTCACCACTGCGGCGCATTAGGTCGGGTTCGCCGAGCCGCACCGGACGCGCCGGTTACCCGGCCATGAAATCGCACGTGTCGTCACTCATCACGAGGTTCTGGACCCAGCCATGGGCCACACGCTCACCATTGCCGTCGCTGACGGTGATGTATTCCCAATTCGGCGGCAGGGGCTGGTGGACGAAGCTGAACCAATTGCCGTGCCACAGATAGCCAATCACGCCCGTGCTGGTGGAGATACCGGCATGCAGTTCCCGCACCGGGCCGCGATATCCGCCGCATCCGTGTTCTGAATCTGCACGCACGGGCACCGTCCAAAGCTCCCTCAGGCGGGCGCGGAACTCCAGCACCTCCGGGTTCACCCGGTGGGCGCTGGTATCCACATTGCAGCCCGCGCCGTCCTCCATCTCAATCACCTGACGAACGATTTCCGCATCCAGCGGCGACAGGGCTTCCACCGGGCCGGTACAATCGGAATTGTCGAAGACGGCCCGCCCAAGATTGGAGGCAAAGCATTGCCCGGCACGGTCGAACACGGTGTTCCGACTGAGCCAAAGTTCCTGACACCACGCATCGTTCTGCGCCTGCGCGGGCGAGGCGATAAGCCAAAGCAGGCCAAGCAGGGCAAGACGGGGCATGGCGCATCCTCTCCACCGGTTCGGGACCACGCTAACCTGCGATCCGGCAAAGAAAAACCCCGCACCGGGTTGCCATGCGGGGTTGGGTATCCGGGCGATCAGGCGGCGATCAATCCTCGTCGTCCTTATCGTCGTCCTTGTCCGGCAGGTTGAAGAAGCTGTCGGCGTCCGGCGTTTCTTCGGGCTTCTCGATCTCCACGTCGTCGGTCGAGAGGCTGAAGGTCTCAAGCCCCGCGATGGCGGCGGGCACGCTGGGTTCGGTATCAAGGCCGAGGGACGTTTCGGTCGACACAAGCTTGCGCCGTTCATCGTCCGTCATCGCGCCGCCTTCGGCCAGCTTCTTGGCGTTGGCCTTCTGCACGGCCGCGTCCAGCTCGGATTGCTTGCACAGGCCGAGGGCGACCGGGTCGATGGGCTGGATGTTCTGGATGTTCCAGTGGGTCCGCTCCCGGATGGCCTGGATCGTTGGCTTGGTGGTGCCCACCAGCTTGGAGATCTGCCCATCGGTCAATTCGGGATGGAACTTAACCAACCACAGGATGGAGGCCGGGCGATCCTGACGCTTGGACAAGGGCGTGTAGCGCGGGCCACGGCGCTTTTCCTCGCCCACGGCGGCGGAGTTGAATTTCAGTTTCAGCTTGTGGGTCGGATCGGCGGTGGCCGCGTCGATCTCTTCCTGGGTCAGCTGATTGTTGACGATGGGGTCGAAGCCCTTCACGCCGGCTGCCACGTCGCCATCGGCGATGCCTTGCACCTCCAACTCGTGCAGGCCGCAGAAATCGCCGATCTGCTTGAACGACAGCGTGGTGTTGTCGACCAGCCAGACAGCGGTGGCTTTTGCCATGATCGGTTTGTTCATCTCAGGTCCCTCCAAGGGTCTTGCGGATACGAGGAGAATGGCCGGTGGAAGCGGCTTGCGGGGCTGGCCCGCCGATCCTCGATTTCAGGGAAATCCACGGCTATATAGGCGCTGGATTGCCCGGAGGGAAGAGCAAATGACAAGGTTGGGACAGGCATTGGCGGGGGTATTGATCTGCCTGTCGGGCATGGTGCGGGCGGACGGGGAACCGGCGGGTGAATTCGACTATTACGTCATGAGCCTAAGCTGGACGCCCACATGGTGCGCGCTGGAAGGCGATGACCGCGACAGCCCCCAATGCGAGGCCGGGCAGGGTTTCGGTTTCACGCTTCACGGGCTTTGGCCGCAATACGAGGACGGCTGGCCAAGCTATTGCCCCACCACCATGCGCGCTCCATCACGCGGCATGACCGGGGGGATGGCCGACATCATGGGCACCAGCGGCCTCGCGTGGCACCAATGGCGCAAGCACGGCGTGTGCACGGGCCTGGAGGCGCGGGATTATTTCGCGCTGTCCCGGCTGGCCTATGAGAGCGTCACTAGGCCGGAGCTGCTGCGCCGCGTGGACGAGGACCTGCGCGTCGCCGCCGCGGTGATCGAGGCCGCGTTCCTGGAGGTGAATCCGCAATTGGAGGCGGATATGCTGACCGTGACCTGCCGGGCGAACCGCATTCAGGAAGTGCGTATCTGCCTGACCCGCGACCTGGAGCCGAGAGCGTGCGGGGCGGACGTGATCCGCGATTGCACGTCGCCCGACGCCCTGTTCTCTCCGATGCGCTGAAGGGCAGGGGAGGAGACGCACGGGGCTGCCCCCTCCGCACCTCGCCCAATCATGCGGTCTTGCGCAATGCGACCGGGGTCGGGGGCTGTCTGCCCCCATCGTCCCCTTGGGGACGATTCCCCCGAGGATATTTTCGGCACATGGAAGAGCGCGCGCGGTGTGTGGTGTCAGAGGGATTTTCGCGCGCGGAGCGCGGCGGAGATTGTTCCATCGTCGAGGTAATCCAGCTCCCCCCCGATCGGCACGCCCTGGGCAAGGGAGGAAAGCGTGACGTTCGTCGTGGCGATTTCGTCGGCGATGTAATGGGCCGTGGTCTGCCCGTCGACCGTCGCGTTCAACGCGAGGATGACTTCGGTGATGCCCTCATCGGCGATACGGTCGCGCAGCCTGGGGATGCGCAGATCCTCCGGCCCGATATCGTCAAGCGCCGAGAGAGTGCCGCCCAGGACATGGTAGCGCCCCTTGAAGGCGCCGCCGCGTTCCATCGCCCAGAGGTCTGCGACGTCCTCGACGACACAGAGCTCTCCGGTGGCGCGGCGCACGTCCTGACAGATCGGGCACAGGTCGCCGGTTCCGATATTCCCGCAATTCACGCATTCGCGCGCCGTCTCGGCCACACGCGCCATCGTGTCCGCAAGGGGTCGCATCAACGCGCCGCGCTTCTTAATGAGCGTCAGGACCGCGCGCCTGGCGGAGCGGGGGCCGAGACCCGGCAGGCGGGCCATGATCCCGATCAGCTCTTCAATGTCTTTGGGCGTATCGGACACGTCGATCGGGCCAGGGTCAGAACGGCATCTTCACGCCCGCGGGCAGGCCCATCTCCTCGGTCAGGCGGCCCATTTCCTCGTTATGCTTGTCCTGGGCCTTGCTCTGCGCGTCCTTGATCGCGGCAAGGATCAGGTCCTCCACCACTTCCTTGTCATCCTCGTTGAAGATGGACGGGTCGATATCCAGCGCCGTCAGCTCACCCTTCGCCGTCGCGGTCGCCTTCACCAGGCCCGCGCCGCTTTCGCCCTGCACCGTCATGGAGGCGAGGTCTTCTTGCAGCTGGGCCATCTTGCCCTGCAATTCCTGCGCCTGTTTCATCATCTTGGCCATGTCGCCAAGGCCGCCCAAACCCTTCATCATCGTGGTGCTCTCCCGCTGAAATACGTTTGCGCAACAGATACGGGGGTGGAGGCGTGGCGGCAAGGCGGACAATTCTTGACAAAAATAATCGGATATGAGACCTGATGGCCAAGGCACCTCGTCGGCACCCGGAAAACTCACGCAAGAGGCCGACCCGATGACCTTTCGTATTGCCCTGACCCTTTCACCCCTTCTGCCGCTGCTCGCCGCATTGCCCGCGCTTGCACAGGACGCCGCCCCGTCGGACCTGATCGAAGCGCTGCAAGACGGCGGACACGTGGTCTATATCCGCCACGCCCAGACGGAATCCGACTATGCCGACCAGGTGACCGCCGATCCGCAAAACTGCGCCACCCAGCGCGTGCTCAGCCGGACGGGATGGCAGCAGGCCCTCCATATCGGCGCGATGATCGAGGGGCACGGCATTCCCGTCGGCGACGTTCTGTCCAGCGAATACTGCCGGGCCTGGCAGACGGCTGGCCTTGCCTTCGGCACCTTTTCCGAGACGAGCGCGCTGAATTTCGAGCCGGCGGAAGAATACACCGATGCCCAGTTCGAGGCGATGCGCGCCCGGGTGGAGCCGTTGATCGCCGCCCCGATCGCCGAGGGAACGAACCGCGTTATCGTCGGCCACGACGACCC
The DNA here is from genome assembly GCF_020177575.1 of Hasllibacter sp. MH4015. Classification (NCBI taxonomy): domain Bacteria; kingdom Pseudomonadati; phylum Pseudomonadota; class Alphaproteobacteria; order Rhodobacterales; family Roseobacteraceae; genus Hasllibacter; species Hasllibacter sp. MH4015. The sequence goes on along the minus strand of NZ_JAHTBK010000001.1, from coordinate 2,844,530 downwards.
GTTCGAGGCCGTGACCGGCATCTACCCCGAACCGCAAGGCGTGGCCTATGTGCTGCGCGTGGCGGACGGGCAGGTGGAGGTTCTGGGCGCCATCGGGCCGGATGCCTGGCCGCAACCCTGAGCGGGTGCGCGGGTTTCAGTCCTCGATCCGGGCTGGGCAGCGCCGGGCCGGATCATTCATCCTCGAACGGGTCCCAGTCGTCGGCTTCTTCGGGGATCTCTTCGAGCGCCTGCACGGCGGCTTCCTGCTCCAGCTCCGCGTGGGATCGGATTTCGGAGATGCGGGCCTTGGGGAAACGGCTGAGCACGGCCTGCATCAACGGGTGCTCGGTAATCTCCGCCTCCAGCGTCCTGCGCTTCGCCTGCTCCTGTTCCTCGATCGTCGGCCCGCCGCCATCCGAGGCGACGGTTATGCCCCAGCGTGCGCTCGTCGCGGTCTGCAACAATCGCCCAAGGCGGGGGATCAGATCCCTGGGTGCGGCGTCGGTCGTCTGTACCTCGATCCGGCCGGGGCTGTAGGAGACGAGGCGCAGGCTCGTCTTCACCTCGATCAACAGCTTTATGTCGCGGGCCTGTTCAACCAGCGCCACAACGCTTTCAAACGTGGGATAGAGGCTCAGGTCGGGGCCGGATTGCGGCGCAAGGGCGGCTTGCGGGCCACCCCCGCCAAGGGGCGCGGTGCCGGTGGTTCGGGCCTGCGGGCCGGGTGCGGGCGCGGGCGTCCCGCCGCCACCGCCGCCGCGACCACCACCGGCGGGCGCGCCGCCGGCGGGGGGCTGCATCTGCCCCAGCTTCTTGACCAGATCGCCCGGCGTCGGAAGCTCCGCCACATGGGTCAGGCGGATCACGGCCATCTCAGCGGCCATCATCGCGTTGGGGGCCATCCGGACCTCTTCCAACGCCTTGAGTAGCATCTGCCACATCCGCGTCAGCACCCGCATCGGCAGCTTTTCGGCCAGCGCCAGCCCGCGGGTGCGTTCATCGGGTGCGATCGTGGGATCGTCGGCAGCATCCGGCGTGATGGAGATCACGGACAGCCAGTGGGTGATCTCCGCCAGATCCCGCAGGACGGCGACCGGATCGGCGCCATCGGCATATTGCGCGCCTAATTCATCGAGGGCTTTCGCGGCCTCGCCCGCCATGATCGCCTCGAACAGGTCCATGACGCGTCCGCGGTCTGCTAGGCCCAACATCGCGCGGACCTGATCGGCGGTCGTCTCTCCGGCCCCGTGGGCAATGGCCTGGTCCAGCAGGCTCATGGCATCGCGGACGGAGCCCTCGGCGGCGCGGGTGATCAGGGCCAGCGCATCCTCGGCGATCTGGGCGTCCTCAAGCCCCGCGATGCGCTGCAAATGCGCGATCATAACTTCAGGTTCGATCCGGCGCAGATCGAACCGCTGGCAGCGCGACAGGACCGTCACCGGAACCTTGCGGATTTCCGTGGTCGCAAAAAGAAACTTCACGTGGGCGGGCGGTTCTTCGAGCGTCTTGAGCAAGGCATTAAATGCCGAGGTCGACAGCATGTGAACTTCGTCGATGATGAAGATCTTGAAGCGCGCCTGTGCGGCCCGGTAGCTGACCGTTTCGATGATCGCATCGCGGATGTTCTGCACCCCGGTGTTGGAGGCCGCGTCCATCTCCATCACGTCGACATGGCGGCCTTCGGCGATGGCCACGCAATTCTGACAGGTGCCGCAGGGGTCGGTCGTCGGCCCGCCTGTCCCGTCCGGGCCGATGCAGTTCAGGCCCTTGGCGATGATCCGGGCGGTCGTCGTCTTTCCGGTGCCCCGGATGCCCGTCAGCATGAAGGCCTGCGCGATCCGGTCCGCGTCGAAAGCGTTCTTGAGCGTGCGGACCATCGCCTCCTGCCCGATCAGATCGGCGAAGGTCGCGGGGCGATACTTGCGGGCAAGGACCTGGTAGGTGGGCTTTTCGTCGGCGCTCATGGGAATCCGTGCTCTCGGGTCAGCGCCAAAGGTATGCGGCCCGGATCACGGCGTCCACTGGATTAGAGGAGCCACAGGATGGCGCCCGTCAGGATCGAGCCCGCCGCCAGAAGCACCGCGATCAGGGTCATGGAATGGGTCGGCTTGGCCTCCGCCTCGTGCTCATCCATCCGGCGCAGCGTGGCGCAGGCCTGTTGGCGGGCGGAGTAGAAGATGTAGCACGCAATCGCGATGAAGACGCTCGACAGGGCTTTGGCGGCCCATGTCGGTTCGAACGCGCCGAAGACGGCTTTCAGGCCGATGGCGATGGCGACGGACGCCATGCCGGTGCGCATCCACCCCGCGAATGTGCGTTCATTGGCCAGGATCGTGCGATCCTCTGCCCAATCGGTGCGGGATTCCGCCATGTCGTTGCGATCTGCCATGGGTGGGACGTAGCGCGCCCGGCCCCTTCGATCCAGCCCCGCAAGATTTCTTGCGCCCGCGACGGCAATCAAACCGCCGCCCATTGCGTTGGGCCGGATGGCGGGCGATGGAGGGGTACGGGCGCGGCGCGTCGCGGGAGAAAAAGGGTGAGTCATGTCAGACACCGCATCGGTCGGTCGGCCAACGTGCATGCCCCAAGGGGGCGGGGGATGAGGCCCGCCCTCCGCCAGGCGTTGATCGCATTCACCGGCGTGATGGGAATTGCCGCGGCACTCTTCTGGCTTGCGGCTATCGTGTCGGGCGGTCCGCGGGCGACTCTGGCGGGCCTCGACCAGACGCTGGTCGTCCTGTTCACCATGGCGCATCTGCCCGCGATGGCGGCGGCGATCCTGCTGTGGCGCGATGGGACGTTTCGGGGGCGGACGGGCCTGCGATGGGCGCTGTTCCTGGCGATGATCTATTTTTCCGCCGCCTGCATCGTGGCGTTTCTTGGCAACGCCCTCGCCGCCTCCGTCCTGAGCCTGCTCAGTTGATCGCGCGCCGAATTTAGTGCTTTCACTTGAAAATATTGCCCGTGTGACCTACCATAAGCAGGCTGTCAGGGCAGCATCCAGATCCGCGGAAAGCCGATACCGGCACCCTCCAGAGCAAACGACAGACACGGTTCGGTGTCTCTCAGGCCCTCGCTTAGCGGATCGGTGGGCAGCGTATGAGGGATCCGATGAAGACTTCGATCGACCAATTGCGTCGCGAGGCTGCGACGTTAAAAAAAGCGTATCACGGCGGAGATCGTGATGCGCACGCACGCGTGAATTCAGTCCGCCCCCGGACCGAGGGGGCGGATCTGAAACACGCCGATTTCCTCCATGTCATCGCGCGCGAACGCGCCTTCGCGTCCTGGCCGCACCTGAAATTGTCCGTGGAAATGCAAGGCATGGACCGGGCGGAGCGGCAACAGCGCCTGGGCGTGGCGCTCAAGCAGGGCCAGCAGGAGGTTGTTCAGCGCATGTTGCAGGCCGACCCAGACCTGCCGCGCGGCAACCTCGCGCTTTGCTGCCTGTTGTTCCTGCACGACGATGTGGCCGCGATGATCGCCTCCGATCCCGCCCTTGCCACCCGGCCGGCACCCGTTGCCCCGCCCCTGACTGTCATGGCGCAGTCCAAGGCCCTCCCGCTCTATCCCGAGCGGGAGGGTGCGATGCTGGCCATCGCGAATCTCTTGCTAAGCCATGGGGCCGACGTGAATTACGGCGTTCCCTACGAAAGCGACCCGAGCCACAAGCTTTCCACCCTCTACTTTGCGATTGGCCATGCCGGGAACATGGCGCTGGGCGAATGGCTTCTGGACAATGGTGCCGATCCCGATGACGGAGAGACGCTGTATCACGCCACGGAACTTGGACACCACGGCGGCCTGCGCCTGATGCTGGCGCATAATGCGAACCCGAACGGAACCAATGCCCTGTTGCGGGCGATGGATTTCCACGATGTCGAAGCGGTGCGCCTGTTGTTGGATGCGGGCGCGCGGGTGGACGATTTCAACGGGGCGGAGGTCGGGGGTGAAACTCCTTGGGTGATGCCCGCGCTGCATCAGGCCGCCCGACGGATGAGCCCGCCCGAAATGGTGCGCCTGTTGCTGGACAACGGCGCCGACCCCACGCGCGTCCACGATGGCGTATCACCCTACGCCTATGCCCGGATCTTCGGAAACGCGGCGCTGGCCACCACGCTCGAAGCGCGGGGTCACGCCACGCCCCTGTCGGAGGTGGAGCGTCTTCTGGCCGATATCGCCGATGATCGACCCGTGGACGGCCGGTATATCGACCCGGCCAAGATGCCGAAGGCCGCGCGCAACATCGTGCGCGAGATCCTGCACCTGCCCGGAAAGCTCGACCATATAAAGCGCCTCGTCGCGGCGGGCGCGGAATATGACCACCCTGATGTGGAGGGCCTGACGCCCGTGCAATTGGCGGGGTGGGAGGGTCTGCCGGAGGTTCTGGCTTATTTCATCAGCCTCGCCCCGGATCTGGGGCATATCAACGGCTATGGCGGCAACCTGTTTTCCACGATTCTGCACGGGGCGGAAAACAATCCTGAACGGGCGCATCGCGACCATCTGGAATGCTTGCGCCTCGCGCTCGACCAGGGCGTTGCGCTGCCCAGATCAGCGCCCGACCGTGTGGCCGATCCGGAGATTGCGGATTTCCTGCGCGACTGGGCCAAGGCGCGGCCGGGACAGGTCGTGGATGGTGGGCCGGTGTAAGCGGTGCGGCGCGGCCCTCCCGCTTGTCTTGAGCCGTGTGCCGGGCCAGAAACAAGCGGACGCCGCAAGGAGGTTGGCCATGTCGGACGATTACGAGGCCCGTGTCACGCGCGCCCTGGCGGAGCTTGAGGCCTCCTCCATCCGGCGGATGAACTATGCGCCACCTGTCTTCCGGCTGGCCCGCGCCATGGGCCTCAGGCCGCGTCCGCCCCATTACATGAGCTTCTGGCGTGCGGCCCTGATCCTTGGCCCGGCCTTCGGGTTGCTATGGGGTTTGGTGATGTGGCTGCTCAGTTGGCGCACGCAGGACCTTCCGGTCGTGGTCGCGATCCTTGCCTCGCTTCTGGCGGGTGTATTGTTCGGATTGGCCATGGCGGCCTATTACCGATGGGCCGGTGCGGAAGCCAAGCTGAGCCGTTGGGAGGAGCTTTAGCGCCTCCCAACCCCGTGTGTCCGCGTCATGTTCCGCCCTTCCGCGACCGGCCTGCATTCTGGGTGCTGCGGTACATCTTGTGCAGATTCTTCTGACGGGCGCGGGATTCGTGAACCTGTTCGCTGTTGATCGCGTCTTCCCGCATCAGCTTGAGGAACCGTTTCAGGCGGTCCGGATCCAGATCGCCCGACGCAACCGCGGTTTGAACGGCGCATCCCGGCTCGGTCGCGTGGGCGCAATCGTTGAACCGGCATTGCTGCGTCAACGCCTCGATATCCGCAAAAACCGCCTCGATCCCGTCAGCCGCATCGGTCAGCGGCAGGGACCGCATCCCGGGCGTGTCGATCAACCAGCCACCGTGGATGGTCCGCGCTAGGCCGCGGGACGTTGTCGTGTGCCGCCCCTTGGCGTCATCCTCCCGGATGTCCGCCGTCGCCTCAGCCGCGCCGGTCAGGGCATTGGACAAGGTCGTCTTTCCGACACCGGACGACCCGACGAGGGCCAGCGTCTGCCCGTTCCCGGCCCACGGGCGCAGGGTATCCACAACGTCCGGCGCCTTGGCGTTGAGCGCGATGGCCGTCACCATGGGCGACAGATTCTCCGCCCGGCGCACGAAATCGCCGGGATCGTCGCATTGATCGGCCTTGGTCAGGATGATGAGTGGCAGGCATCCGGCGCTGGCGGCAAGGGCGAGGTAGCGTTCGAGCCGCGCCTCGTTGAAGTCGGCATTGCACGAGGTGACGATGCCGAGCGTGTCGACATTCGCGGCGATCAACTGGGTCTCCCGCCCTTCACCGGCGGCGCGACGGCTCAGCAACGTGTCACGGTCGAGCAGGCGGGTGATGGTGGTTTGATCCGGGTCGGTCAGGACCCAGTCACCGGTGACAAGATCGCCGGTGCGCAGGCCCGATGGGGTAAGCAGGCTGATCGGGCCGGATGCGGACAGCGCGAAGGCCCGGTCGCGCGCGATCGTGGTCAGGCGCGCAGGATGCGGATCGGCAACCTCCTCCGGCGAGAGGAGCGAAAGGTGGCGGGCCGACCATCCAAGGTCGGCGAGGGAATAGGTGGTCAATGGAACAATCCCGATTGGTCATGACAAAAGTGCCGCTATTCGCGGCGCGGTCAATTCAACGGGCGCGGCCTGATCTCAGGCGCGGGCCCGGAGGGGGCATGCAATCGGCATCGAACCTCCGGTATCTGCGGGCGCTGGCGCGGCGCGCGCGCGGCTCTTGGGGCTGCTCCAAACCCTTTGCCAAGTCGCGGAGAGAAGGGTTGGTGAGAGGCTGGACAACGACCCAAGCAGGAATCGTTACGGCTGCTTCCTTCCGGATCTGACCGGGTTGGCGAAGTGCTTGCCCGCGCCAACCTCTCCCCGCCCAGATAAGGCGGCGCGCGTCGAATCGCAAGACGTCTGCGCCGGAACCGCGCTACACTGGGCGGCGTTGACGCCTCGACACGCTTGAAGGAGAACCCCATGCGCCTGCGCAACCGCCGTTCCAGCCGTAACGTGATCGACCGCCGCCGGTCCGGGGGCCGGGCGCGGGGCGGCGGCTCCGGGCGGGCCGCCGGGGCGGGTGGCCTCGGCCTGCTGGCGGTTGTCGTGATCGGCTATTTCCTTGGGGTGGATCTGACGCCGCTCCTGAACAATCCCGGCGGTGTTCCTCAGCAACAGACCCAGACACGCGGAACCGGTCCGCTGAGCGCGGAGGAACAACAGGCGGGGGAATTCGCATCCCGCGTTCTGGCCACGACGGAGGATGTCTGGGCCGAGGTTTATCCCGCTTCTTTCGGTGCGCCCTACGATCCGCCGACCCTCGTGCTGTTTTCCGGAGCGACGCAATCGGGTTGTGGCGGTGCGCAGGCCGCAACCGGCCCGTTCTACTGCCCCGCCGACGAACGCGCGTATCTCGACACCGCGTTCTTCGCCTACATGTCGCGGCAGCTTGGCGCGGGCGGGGATTTCGCCGCCGCCTATGTCATCGCCCATGAAGTCGCCCACCATGTCCAGAACGAGCTGGGTATTCTGGCAGAGGCCAACCGCATCCGAGCCTCATCCTCACAGACCCAATCCAACCGGATTTCCGTGATGCTTGAGCTTCAGGCCGACTGCTTCTCGGGCGTCTGGGCCAGCCGCCTCGGCGACATTCTGGAACCCGGCGATCTGGACGAGGCGTTGAATGCGGCGCGGCGGATCGGGGACGATTACCTGCAAACCCGCGGCGGCGGCGTTGCGCGTCCGCACACCTTCACCCACGGCACGTCCGAGCAGCGGGCGCGCTGGTTCACCATCGGCTACCAGACCGGTGATCCCAACCAATGCGATACCTTCGCGGCGGATCGGTTGTGACAGGACCCGGCGCAGGCTCGCAAAGGTGACGGCCCTTGCCGCCCCGCCGCCACCGGCGTAGGCCGGACCCATGGCCACCGACCAGAACCCGCTGCGCGGCATCGCGCTGAAAATCGCTTCCGTTTGCGTATTCGTGACGATGGCATCGCTGATCAAGGCGACCGCGGACACGATCCCGCCGGGTCAGGCGGTGTTCTTCCGGTCGCTCTTCGCGATCCCCGTGATCTTGGCCTGGCTCCTGATCCAGCATGACCTTGCCCACGGGCTGGAGACGAAAAACCCGATGGGCCATTTCTGGCGCGGGCTGGTCGGCACGACGGCCATGGGCCTCGGTTTTGCCGGTCTGGGCCTTCTACCCCTGCCGGAGGTCACGGCCATCGGATACGCCGCCCCGATCCTCGTCGTTGTCTTCGCCGCGATGTTCCTGGGGGAAGACGTGCGCATCTTCCGCCTGTCCATGGTCGGCCTTGGCATGGGCGGTGTCCTGATCGTCCTGTCGCCCCGCCTGAATATCGACCCCGCAACCGCTGACACGGCCCAGGCATTCGGCGCGATCCTAGTCCTGATGGGGGCGGTCTGCGCCGCGCTTGCGCAGGTCTTCGTCCGAAAACTGGTCCAGACGGAGCGGACGGCGGCCATCGTCTTCTGGTTCTCCATCACGGCGACGGGGCTCAGCCTCCTGACGTTGCCTTGGGGCTGGGTCTGGCCGAGCACCGGGCAATTCGTGATGCTGATCGCGGCGGGGCTTGCCGGGGGTGTGGGGCAGATCCTTCTGACGTCCTCCTACCGGTTCGCCGATGCGTCCCTGATCGCGCCGTTCGAATACACCTCGATGCTGCTGGCGATCATCGTGGGCTATTCGGTGTTTGGTGAGGTGCCCACGGCGACCATGCTGGGGGGTGCTGCGCTGATCGTCGTGGCTGGGATCATGATCATTTGGCGCGAACGGCAACTGGGGTTGCAGCGGGGCGCAAGGCGGGCGGGTACGCCACAGCCCTAGGGTGTGTCTCCGCTCCTTTTGTATCGGGCGCACCACTCCGCATTCCGGGCGTCGGCGAGTTTCGCGACCGGAGGGCGGACGCCATCGGCCAGGGCCGGATCAAGCCCCAGCTCCGCTAATACTTCTGCCAGAACGGCATTCGGATCATGTGCCAGCGCGCTATAAGTCAGCCGCAAAGGCGCAACCCCTTGTGAGGAAAACCAATCCTCCCACTCCGCATCCTGTCGCGTCAGATCGGCCATCGCCCACTTGATCCGGTCCCGGTCATAGATCGGCTCCGCCGCTGGGGTCAGACGCTCCAACTCCGATCCATCTGCCGCCCGATGCCAAAGCCCCGATTGCTCCGCGATCACGAGGGAGACGGCCTGTTCTACCTTGTCGGCGCGGCTGAGATGGATGATTTTGGTCGCCCCGAATGCGGCTTCCAGTACCTCCAAATCGCTGAGATGTCCCTCTTGCAGGTGCCGGGCCTGCGCCATGAAGAACGGAAAGCTCTTGCGCTGCATGCGGAGCCCGAAGATGCGACCTTCACCCGTCCCGCGCGCATGGGCGGCCCGGAAGATCGCGACCAGTCGCTCGCGGTCGTCGCGAAACGTCGTCTCGTTCAGGCCATACACGTCCAGCCACCGATCCAAGGACGGTGTGTGGAAATGCGAGTCCGGCTGTCCGGCCTGTTCCGTTGCCGCAAGCAATTTGCAAAGCAACGTGCTGCCGCTGCGCGGCGTGGTACAGATGATGTAGGATTGGACGGGCACGGGATTAAGCCGCAAGTGAGCGCATAGTGCGCGTCACCAACGCCATCTCAGGCCCGTGAGCGGCGATAATCGTCTTCGGCCAGATTGCCTTGCCGCGCCAGGTATCCTTGCAGGCGCTGCATCACGCGCCCACGCGCAAGTTTCATCGTTTGCAGAGCCAGACGGGCGGACAGCGTGTTGGCCGAAAGGTCAAGCACCACCTGAACGCGGGTCATGTCGGGGCGAAGCTCCAGAAAGGTCAGCTCGTAAAGCGCCTCCATCCCGCCGATGGTCGTGGCAATCACGCAGCGATCGGGCGCGTCGAGCGCGGTGATCTCCGACGCAAGCGGGCGGACACGGCCCCGGACCGTCACCGACCCGCGCCAGGACCGTCCGATGGCGGGCTCCGACCAATTGCCGACGCGCGACAGTTCCGCACCGCGTCCCGTGGCCTCAGCCTCGATCCCGCTGAAATCGGTGAACCGTGTCCAGACGATACTTGCCGGTGCGTCCACATCTTCGGAGACTTTGAATTTCATCGCGTGCCCGTTCCTTTTCTGCCCCGACCCTGATGTGCAAGGGGCGGGGCGCGTTGGTCAAGCCTTGGGTCCGGTCAATCCAGCGTATCGGCCAGCCAGTGTTGCAGAAGGAAATGCGCGATGGCGCCGGTTCGGGCCGGTAACATCGTGGGATCATTGCCTGCAAAGACCTCCAGCATCTGGGACCGCGTGACCCATTTCGCATCCTCGATCTCTTCCGGGTCGACCTCGATCTCGGTGCTGAGCGCTTCCCCCCGGCATCCGAACATCAGCGAGGCGGGGAACGGCCAGGGCTGGCTGGAGAGGTAATCGACATGACCCACGCGGATGCCCGATTCCTCGAAGACTTCGCGGCGCACGGCGGCTTCGATCGTCTCACCCGGCTCCACGAACCCGGCAAGCAGGGAATACATACCCTCGGGCCATCCGGGGGAACGGCCAACCAGCACCGCATCGCCATGGGTGATCAGCATGATGACCACGGGATCGGTGCGCGGGAAATGCTTGGCCCCGCACGACCCGCAATCGCGCTGCCACCCGGCCTCAGCCGCTTGGGATGGCTTGCCGCACTTGGCGCAGAAAAGATGGGTGCGGTGCCAACCGAGGACGGCACGCGCCGTGGCGGCCAGTTCCGCCTCCCTGCGGGTCATGTGGGTCATCAGCCCGCGCAATTCCCGGAAGCCCGCACCGTCCAGCCGTTCCGCCGGATGAACCTGCACGGATGGATCGCGAAACGCGTTGATCGCGGCTTGATCCACGTTCTTGGGCTCCCACGCCGACACATCGAGCGCGAAGACCGGCTGGTCCCCGGTTTCGTCAAGGCCGAGCAAGACCGGCTCCGCATCGGTTTTCGACAGGACCGCATCCCCCATCTTCCGAAACGCCAGTTGAATGTCGCCCGCGTCCGGCGTGCCGACGACCATCGGCTTGCCCTGCCACAGCGGAAGAACGGGTGCCCCGGCGGCAAGGGCCGCCTTCAGACGCTCCCCGTCCCTGCGCAGGACGGCGGCCCGGTCGAGACCAGAGGTCCCGAACGTGACTGTCTCGGCGTGCAACATGAATGTCCTTTCCTGAAGGCCGCCCCGCTTGGGTATGCCAATTTTACAACAAGCCCGCGGCGGTTGGGCAAAACGGATCGCGACGTCGCCCTTGCCCTTCGCCCGGAGCGCGCGAAGTCTAACGGTGAACGAAAAACAGATCGGGGCAAACATGACCCTCCCGAGGGAAATTGCAACCGAGCGGCAGATTTCGGGTGACACCAAAGTGGAATTGCGGGTTCTGGCCACAACGGACCTGCATGCGCATCTTTTGCCGTTCGATTATTTCACGGATCGCGGCAGTCCTGTTCTGGGGCTGGCGCGTTTGTCGAGCCTGATTGCCTCGCACCGTGCCGCCGCCGCGAATTGCCTTCTGTTCGACAATGGCGACACGTTTCAGGGCACACCGCTCGCCGACGCCGCACTGGCAGAGATCGTGCCGCGGGGCGACATGCATCCCATGGTATCGGCGATGAACGGGATCGGATTCGATGCGGCCACATTGGGAAACCACGATTTCGACTTCGGCATTCCGTACCTCACCGACACGCTGGCAGAGGCGCGGTTTCCGATCGTCTCCGCGAATTGCGAAAACGCGGACGGGTCCGATTTCGTGCCGCGGCACGTCATGCTCGAACGCGACATGGTGGACAAGGCAGGCCGCAAGCGGACGCTGCGGATTGGCGTGACGGGCTGCCTGCCGCCGCAGGTCGCGGCATGGAACAAGCCGCATCTCGATGGCGCGCTGAAATTCGACGACATGATGCAGACCGTCCAGGGGCAGGTGAGCGTCCTGCGTGGCAAGGGCGCCGATCTCGTCATCGTCCTTGCCCATACCGGGCTGGGCAGCCATGTCGCCGAACACCGCGCGGAAAATGCGGCCCGCGCGATCGCATCGCTGGACGGCGTGGATGCCGTCATCGCGGGCCACACGCACCGGACCTTCCCCGGCGACGACGCCGCCCCCGGCGATGGGACACCGATCGTACAACCGGGCGCTTTCGGCTCCCATCTTGGGCTGATCGACCTCGAACTGACGGATTCAGGCGCAGACGGCTGGCAGGTGCGGACACGGGCCTGCGCGGCCGTCCCGCTTGGCTCCGGTGCGGCTGAGGTGGGCGCGCACGGCTATTTCCCGGACTTCCCGGAACTGGTGGCCGATATGGACCGGGCCCACAAGGCAACGCGCGCCTTCGTTTCTCGTCCCCTGGGGCAGACCGCTGTGCCGCTTGAGACGTATTTCAGCACCCTTGCCCCGTGCCACGCAACGCAGGTCGTGGCCGCCGCCCAATTCGCCGCCGCCGCGCCGCTGATCCGCGCGGATGAAACCCTTTCCGGGCGCCCCATCCTGTCCGCCGTTTCTCCGTTCAAGGCGGGGGGCCGGGCCGGGCCGTCCCACTTCACCGATATCCCGCCGGGGCCGCTGATGCTGCGCCACGCGGCCGACCTCTATATCTATCCCAACATGCTCAGCGTCCTGCGGATCGACGCAAACGGCATCCGCGAGTGGCTGGAGCGCAGCGCGTCGGTCTATCGCCAGATCGACCCGAACGGACCGGCACGGCAATTCCTGATCGACCATGACTTCGCGCCATACAATTTCGACCGCCTCGCCGGTCTTCGGTACGAAATCGACGTAACACAGCCACCCCGCACCAATGCGGAAGGGGACGTGATCTTCGACACGCCGGGACGCATCCGCAACCTGCGATTTGCCGATGATCGCCCCGTATTGCCGGAGGACGAGGCGCTCGTGATTACCAATTCCTACCGCGCCGCAGGGGGCGGGCACATGCATGCCGCCGGCGCGGCGGAGGAGGTGCTGTCGGCCCCCTTCGCCGTCCGTGACGCCGTCGCGACCCACATGGCCGAGGCCGACCAACCCCTGCACCCGCAGGTGGAGCCGACATGGTCGCTGTCACCGCTGGGCGGGGTCGAGGTGATCTTCGAAACCGGACCCGGCGCGGCGCAGCACGAGGACCGGATCGCGGCCCTCGGGCTGACTGGGCCGAATGCGCCCGTCGACAATGCAACGCCGGGATACGACGCCTATAGTCTTCGTCTCTGACCTGCGCGCAAAATTCTTCTATATAGAAAACAAATGCTTACGACCGACGCGCTGTTTTTCTCCCGACATCCTGTCGATTGCCCGTCTCCCCGTTCGTCATCTCAGTGAAGGCGCTGATGCCTTCGCCATTATTGAGACGGAGAATGACATGACCCTCACCACGATCCTCGCCGCTGGCGTCGCCACCCTTGCCATCGCGACCGCAGCCACCTTTCTGCTCCCGCGCCACGTGACGGTGGAACGGTCTGCCCTGATCGACGCCGCGCCCGATGCGGTGATCGCGCTCGCCTCCACATCCGAAGGGTTTCAGCGGTTCAACCCCTACCTCACGACCGATCCGGAGCTGACGATCGAGCCCTTCGGCCCCGCAGGCGGTGTCGGGGCCGGGTTCCGGTTCGACGGGCGCGACGGTACCGGCACGCAAACCATCTCCGCCGTGACGCCCAACGTCGTGACCTATGCCATCGACCTTGGCGCCATGGGCCAACCCGTCCAGCATATCCGGGCCGAAGCCGAAGGGGATCGGACGCGCGTGACCTGGGCGGTCGAATCCGACCTCGGACTGAACCCGATCGCGCGGGTCTTCGGCCTGTTCCTCGATCGGATGCTGGGCGGCACCTACGAGACGGGCCTTGCCAACATCGCCCGTGTCACGGCCTAATTCCGACCAATCATCAAGGACATACCCCATGCGATACACGTTTCTCCTTTATTCCGATCCCGCTGACACGGCCCAGATGACGCAAGATGACTGGGTGCAAATGAAGGCTGTCTACGGCCAGTATATCGGTGCGTTGCAGGAGGCTGGCATCTTCGTGGACACCGACTGGCTTCACCCCGCCGATACGGCCACGACGCTCAGCCTCAAGGACGGCGAGAAGAGCGTTCAGGACGGCCCGGTCGCTGAAACCCGCGAAACCCTCGGCGGTTATTTCGTGATCGACGTACCCGATCTGGACGTTGCGCTGAAATGGGCGGAGCAATGCCCCGCTGCGCAGATGGGAAAGGTGGAAATCCGCGCCTCCGCCATGGACAGCCTTTGACCGCGCCCGCGCGCGCCGCCGAGGATGCGGCGCGCGCATCTTATGGGAAACTGGTGGCGATGCTGGCGGCGCGCAGCGGCGACATTGCCGCGGCGGAGGACGCGCTGGCCGACGCCTTCGTGCAGGCGCTCCGAACATGGCCCGCACGCGGCATACCGGATCGTCCCGAGGCATGGCTTTTGACCACCGCGCGGAACCGCGCCACCGACAGCGCGCGCCGCGACCGGCGCATCACCTTCACCGAGGAGGTGCCGGAAATGCCGACCACAGATCACCTGAGCTTTCCCGACCACCGGCTCAAGCTGATGTTCGTCTGTGCACACCCCGCCATTGAGGAGGGCCTGCGCACTCCGTTGATCCTCCAAACGGTGCTTGGCGTACAGGCCGCCGATATCGCGCGGGTCTTCAACGTGGCACCCTCCGCCATGGCGCAACGATTGGTGCGGGTGAAACGCAAGATTAAGGACACCCGCATTCCCTTCGTGCTGCCCGGAGACCCCGACATTGCCAGCCGCCGCGATGCGCTCCTGAACGCGGTCTATGCCGCCTACGCGGTGGATTGGCAGGAAGGCACCGGCGACCTGAGCCACGAGGCCCATTACCTCGCCACGCTTCTTGCGGATCTCATGCCGGACAATGCCGAAACCCTTGGCCTCGCCGCCCTCATCACCTTTATCGAAGCGCGGCGTGGGGCCAACCTGCGCGCGGGGCTTTACGTCCCTTTGCCCGAGCAAGATCCAGACCTCTGGAACACCGGGCTGATCGACCGCGCCGCCCTGTTCCTCACACGTGCCAGTGCCCTGGGCGCGCCGGGCCGATTCCAGTTGGAAGCCGCCATTCAGGCGGTCCACGCCGAGCGCCATGTCACCGGGGTGACCAACTGGCGCGCGTTGAGCCAGCTTTACGCGGGCCTGATGCAGGCCCATCCAAGTCTCGGGGCAGCCGTGGGCCGCGCCGCCGCCGTGGGCGAAGATGCGGGTCCCGCGGCAGCACTGGCGCTTCTCGACCTGATCGAACCAGACGCGGTGAAGGCGTTTCAACCCTATTGGGCCACCCGCGCGCATCTGCTGGCCGCGTACAATCCGCAATCGGCGGCCGATGCGTATACGCGCGCCATCGACCTCAGCACCTACGCGCCCGCCACCCGCTGGTTGGAGGCGCGCCGCGCGGCCCTCGCCCCACGCCTGTCCTGAATACGGGAGCCACCTGATGCGCAGGGACCCTGTCTTCCATGTGCCGGAAATATCCCGGGGGAGGCGCCCGCTTGCGGGCGACGGGGGCAGCGCCCCTTATCCGCCGCCGGCCCGTTCGACGCCGCTGAAATTGTTAAGAAATGGTAAAGATTTCATCCAGAATTAAATGAAAGCAAGCACTTAAGTCGACTTCTCAACGTGATAAGCGACATCAATCCCGCGCGTGATCCGCCGGATACGTGCCGAGGATTTTCAATTCCGACGTGAAATACGACAACTCGTCCAGGGCGAGCTGCACGTTGGTGTCGTCCGGGTGCCCCTCGATATCCGCGTAGAATTGCGTTGCGGTGAATACGCCGTCGACCATGTAGGATTCCAGCTTGGTCATGTTCACACCATTGGTCGCGAACCCGCCCATCGCCTTGTAAAGCGCGGCGGGGATGTTGCGCACCCGAAAGACGAAGGTGGTCATCATCCGGTCCGCGCGCCGCGTCATGTCCGGCGCGCGGTCCATGACAAGGAACCGCGTCGTGTTGCGGTCGTGATCCTCGATATTGCGCGCCAACACGTCGAGGCCGTAGATTTCTCCGGCCAGTTCGGAGGCCAGTGCCGCTTTGCCGGTGTCCCCCCAGTCGGCCACATCACGCGCCGCGCGGGCATTGTCGGGGCTGACACGGCCGGTGATACCGTGCTCGCGCAGGAATGTGCTGCACTGGGGCAGCAGGACAAGGTGGCTATAGGCCTCCGTCACGTCCGACAGTGCCGCCCCTTTCACACCAAGCAGGTTGATATGCACGCGAACGAACGCCTCGTCCACGATATTCAGACCGGATTCAGGCAACAGGCGGTGGATGTCGGCCACGCGACCATAGGTGGAATTTTCCACCGGCAACATGGCCTGCGCCGCATCGCCCGACCGGACCGCCTCGATCACGTCCTCGAAGGTCGCGCAGGGCAGGGCCTCCATCCCCGGACGCGCATCGTGGCACGCCTGATGCGAATAGGCTCCGGGCTCTCCTTGGAAGGCGATACGGTCCGTCATAGGCAAATCCATTGCAAAATGGTCGTTTCGTCGCGCTCCCTACACCTTGCCATGGGCTAAAGGAACACCATAGATACCCGGCAAAGCGACATCCGATGGAGCCGACATGTTCGACACGATGACAATCACCAAAGCCTTTGGCGCCCTGTGCGGCGCGCTTCTGGTGCTTTTGCTGGGCGGCTGGGCCGCCGAGGGCCTCTACAACGTGGATACCCACGGCGAAGATCACGTCAGCGGCTACCGGGTCGTGATCCCCGATGCCAGCGATGTGGTCGAGGCGGAGGCCGAACCGGAAGTTCCGTTCGAGGAGGTCTTTGCAGCCGCCGATGCTATCGCCGGGGAACGGCTGTGGCGTCAATGTTCGTCGTGCCATGCGCTGAATGCGGGGCAGAACGGCGTCGGCCCCTACCTTGTGGGCGTCGTTGGACGTGACATCGCCGCGGCGGAGGGCTTCGACTTCTCCGACGCGCTGGCCAGCCTCGATGGCGTGTGGGAGCCCGAGCGGCTGTCCGGCTTTCTGGAAAATCCGCGCACCTGGGCGCCCGGTACGGCAATGAGCTATGGCGGCATGGACGATATCGCGGATCGCGCGAACCTGATCGCTTACCTTGCCACGCAGCAATAAAACGGCACCCAGGGCCGGATTTTCGCAAGGCCGCCCGATCGGGGCGGCCTTTGTCGTTCACGATGGGATTGTCGGGCAGCGGTCGTGAAGATCCCGGATCGGCGGAATTTCACGGCGAGATCACGGAATCTCAACTTGAACCTCGCCCACTCTGGTCTCTAACGTCGAATGACACATAATAATGGTAACGCGATCAAGAATTGCGTCCAATTTTGCCGAATGATCCGGGGAGGTGCAGATGCAGGACCGTAACCAGCCGCAAGTGACCGTCAAAGCCCATGAGGATCGACCGGAGGCCCATGCCGCGTGGCGCTTCGGCCTTCCCGTGATCGGGGCCGCGTTGATCCTTGGTCTGACCGCGCTTTCTGCCAAGGCGCAGGAGGTGGGCGAGGACGGACTGATCCGCACCTACGGGATCTCCACCTTCGGGGAATTGCGCTATGGCCCGGATGCCGAGCATCTGGACTACGTCAACCCCGACGCGCCCCAGGGCGGCGAGATGTCGTTCTCCTGGTCCTCCGGCTCCTTCGACTCCATGCATCCCTACTCGCGTATCGGTCGTCCTGCGGTTCTATCCTCCATCTTTTTCGAAAACATGTTGACCGGGACCGCCGATGAAATCGGTTCGGCTTACTGCCTGCTTTGCGAGGAATTCGCCTATCCCGAAGATCGGTCCTACGTGATCTTCACGCTGCGCGAGGGGATTACGTTTTCCGATGGTACGCCGATGACGGCGCACGACGTGTTGTTCACCTACGAAATCCTGCGTGACGAAGGGTTGCCGTCCTTCCGCGCCTCCATTCCGTTGACCATTGAAAGCGCTGAGGTTCTGGACGATCGCCGGATCCGTTACACGTTCAACCCCGATGCGCCGTTGCGCGACCGCATTCAATCCGCGGGCGGCCTTCCGGTCATCAGCCAGGCCAGCCACGAGGCGAGCGGTCTTGATTTCGAGGAAAGTCGCCTGGAGCCCCTGATCGGTTCCGGCCCCTACGTCCTGGGGGAAGTCGAGCCGGGTCAGCGCGTCATTTACACCCGCAACGAGAATTACTGGGGCGATGATCTGTGGATCAACCGGGGCCGGAACAACTTCAGTTCGATCCGTATCGAGTTCTACGGCGACAGCCTTGCCGCGTTCGAGGGGTTCACGGCAGGCAATTACACATGGCGGCAGGAAATCTCGTCCCAGGCCTGGGCCAACAACTATGATTTCCCGGCCCTGGAAGACGGGACCATCGTGCGGGAGGAGCTTCCCGACGGCTCCATCGCATCGGGGCAATCGTTCATGATCAACCTGCGTCGTCCGCAGTTCCAGGATGTCCGCGTGCGTCGCGCGATCGCACATATGTTCAATTTCGAATGGACCAACCAAACGCTGTTTTACGGCCTCTACAGGCAGCCGAACAGCTTTTGGGAGAACACGTGGATGGAGGCCGAGGGTTTGCCCAGTGCCGAGGAAATCGCTCTTCTGGAACCCCTTCGCGATCAACTGCCCGAGACCGTCTTTACCGAAGAGGCGTTCGTCGTGCCGCCGTCCAACCCGGATCGCGCGCTTGACCGACGCCAGTCGCGTCGCGCCACCGCGCTACTGGAAGAAGCCGGATGGGTTCCGGGCGACGACGGAATGCTGCGCAACGAAGAGGGGCGCACCCTCGACGTGGAATTCCTCAATTCCTCTCCGCTCTTTGATCGCATCATAAACCCCTTCGTCGAGAACCTGCGCGCGATCGGTGTCAATGCTTCGCTGAACCGCGTGGACAATGCGCAGCTCCAGCAGCGTGAACGGGATGCCGATTTCGATATCGTGACCGGGCACTTCCCCATGGGCTATGAGCCCGGGTCGGGATTGCGGCAGTATTTCGGATCGCTCGGGGCCGACGAAAGCCTCTTTAACCAACCGGGTCTCGCCGATCCTGCCATTGATGCGTTGATCGAGATCGTGGTGAATTCCGAAACCCGCGAGGAGTTGGATGTCGCTGTCCGAGCCTTCGACCGTGTGCTGAGGGATCGCGTGATCCGCATCCCGCAATGGTTCAGTGACGGGCATTGGGTCGCGTATTATGACATGTACCGCTACCCCGAAGAACTCCCGCCTTACTCGCTCGGCTTCCTCGACTTCTGGTGGATCGACCCGGAAGCCGAAGCCGCCTTGCGCGAACAGGGTGCCTTCTAACCCAAGATGGGCGCATATATCCTCAGACGACTGGCGCTCGTGATCCCGACATTGATCGGGGTCATGATGGTCAACTTCCTGCTGACCCAATTCGTGCCGGGCGGACCGATCGATCAGGTCATCGCACAGTTGGAAGGGGAAGGGGACGTGTTCGCCGGTATCTCGGGCGGCGGGTCGGAGACCATTGGCGAGTCCGACTTCGACACGGGCTATCAGGGCGCACGCGGCCTGCCGCCGCAATTCCTCGAAAGCCTGCGAGTGGAGTTCAACTTCGCCCGGATCGTGTGTGAAGATGGGTTCACGGGCGAACCGGACCTGGATGAGGACGCCTGCTTCGCCGAGGACATCCCGGTTTGGGAACGGTTCTGGCTGATGATGAAGGGCTATCTGCAATTCGACTTCGGGGAGAGTTACTTCCGCTCCATCTCCGTCGTGGATCTGGTGATCGAAAAGCTGCCGGTGTCGATCACGCTTGGCCTGTGGTCGACGGTGATCGCCTATCTCGTGTCGATCCCGCTTGGCATCCGCAAGGCCGTGCGCGACGGCTCTGCTTTCGACAGCATCACATCAGGCATCATCATCGTGGCCTACGCGATCCCCGGCTTCCTCTTTGCCATCTTGCTGCTCGTCTTGTTTGCAGGCGGGCGATATTTGCAATGGTTCCCCTTACGTGGCCTGACCTCCGACGGGTTCGAGGATATGACGATGCTCCGGCAGATCGGGGATTACCTGTGGCACATCACGTTGCCGGTTCTGGCCTCCACCATCTCCGCCTTCGCGACACTGACCTTGCTGACCAAGAACAGCTTCCTGGATGAGATCAAGAAGCAGTACGTGATGACGGCCAAGGCCAAGGGTCTGCCGGAACGGCGCGTGCTTTACGGCCATGTCTTCCGTAACGCGATGCTGATCGTGATCGCGGGCTTCCCGGCGGTCTTCGTGGGCGTGTTCTTCGGCGGGTCGCTGATTATCGAAACGATCTTCTCGCTCGACGGGTTGGGGCGTTTGTCGTTCGAGGCGGCGGTCAGTCGCGATTATCCCGTGATCTTCGGCACGCTTTACGTCTTCGGCCTGATCGGGCTGGCGGTCGGGATCATCTCGGACCTGATGTATGTCTGGATTGATCCACGTATCGACTTCGAGACGCGGCAGGGATGACGCGCGGATGAGCCATCCCATAGATCAGCCAATCCCCACGCCCTTGCCGGAGCAGGACCCGGAGCCCGGCGGCCCGAAGCTGCGCGGCACCGGGCGCAAGTCGGGTTGGCTCAGCCCGCTCAACCAACGCCGTTGGCGGAACTTCAAGGCCAATCGCCGCGCGTACCGGTCATTCTGGATCTTCCTGGTGCTCTACGGGCTAAGCCTGCTTGCACCGCTTCTGGCAAATGACAGGCCCCTGCTGGTGCAGTTTCAGGGCGAATATTACACGCCGATGCTCAACTTCTATCCGGAGACCCAGTTCGGCGGCGATTTCCGGGCTGAGGCCGTCTACCGCGATGTGGAGGTGCAGTGCCTTATCATCTCTGGCGGGTTGGACGCCTGTTGGGATGATCCGGAAGATGTCATCGAACAGGTGCAGAGCACCGGCCAATATGCCGGGACGGATGTTGAAGAAGGGTGGCTGATCTGGCCCCCGATCCCTTATGCCTACGACACGATCGTGGATCGGCCCGGCACCGCGCCCGGCGCGCCCAACGTGATCAATACGTGGTTTGTTCCGGCTGACGATCCCGATGGCGCGCCTGTCTTCGATCTGCCTCGAAGCGCTGATCCGGAGGATTGGGACCGCCGCTTTGGCCTTCTGCCCGAGGAGATCCGGGGCGCAAACCTTCTGGGGACCGACGACACGTCCCGCGATGTGCTGTCGCGCGTAATCTACGGGTTCGAGCTGTCGGTCAGTTTCGCGCTGATCGTGACCGTGCTTGCAAGTGCCATCGGCATTTTCGCGGGCGCAATACAGGGCTTTTTCGGCGGTTGGGTCGACCTGATCTTCCAGCGCATCATCGAGATCTGGAACGCGACGCCAAGTCTTTACGTCATCATCATCGTCGCTACGATTTTCGCGATGGACTTCTGGCTTCTGGTCTTCTTGATGGTGGCCTTCGGGTGGACCGGTCTTGTGGGCGTGGTCCGCGCGGAATTCCTGCGGGCGCGCAATTTCGAATATGTCCGCGCCGCCCGCGCGCTTGGCGTGGGCTCGATGACCATCATGTTCCGGCATGTCCTGCCCAACGCCATGGTCGCGACCCTGACCTTCCTGCCGTTTATCGTGACGGGAACCATTGGTGGCCTTGCCTCCCTCGACTTCCTGGGCTTCGGGTTGCCGTCGTCCGAGCCATCGCTGGGGGAGATGACGTTGCAGGCCAAGAACAACCTGACCGCGCCGTGGCTTGGCTTCACCGCGTTTTTCACCTTCGCCATCATGCTGTCGCTTCTTGTCTTCGTGTTCGAAGGCATCCGGGATGCGTTTGATCCAAGGAAAACCTTCGCATGAGCCGGGTTCTGGACGTCCGCGACCTGACCGTCGATTTCAGCCAGGACGGGCAATCCGTGCGAGCGGTCAAGGGCATCTCGTTCCATGTCGACAAGGGTGAGACCGTGGCCCTTGTGGGCGAAAGCGGATCAGGCAAATCGGTGTCCGCCCTGTCGGCGGTGGAGCTTCTGCCCCCATCCGCGACACTCGGCGGTTCGGTCACTTACAACGGGCAGGAGATGATCGGCGCGTCCGAGGCCAAGCTGCGCGAGGTTCGCGGCAACGACATCAGCTTCATCTTTCAGGAGCCGATGACGTCGCTGAACCCGTTGCACACGCTGGAACGGCAATTGGCCGAAAGCCTTGTTCTGCACGGCGGCTATCGCTACCCGAATTCCTTGCGCCGCAGCGCAGGGGGCCTTGCGCGGGCAAATCTGCTGCGCAGCCTCCTGGTGATGTGGGGCATTCTGGCGCTGATTGCCTTCTACGTTTTCGCAGTTGTTCAACCGGGCGATCTCAGCCCTTGGCGCGCGCAGGTCGAGGCGGCCATCGGTCATGGCAGTTGGCTGTTCTTTCTAATCGCTGCTGCGGTCGCGGCGGCGATACAGGCCGCCATCTGGACGGCAATCATCGGCGTGCCGCTCTTGCTGCTGAAGCTTTTGTTCCGCACGATGGGTTTGCACGATGCGGTGCCGTCCGAGTTGAAGGACCGCATCATCGAGTTGATGACGAAGGTCGGTATCCGCGATCCCGAAACAAGGTTGGACGCCTACCCGCACCAATTGAGCGGGGGGCAACGGCAACGGGTCATGATCGCCATGGCATTGGCGAATGGCCCCGAGTTGCTGATTGCCGACGAACCGACAACCGCGCTTGACGTGACGATCCAGGCGCAAATTCTTGAGCTTCTGGCGGAGCTCAAGCGGTCGGAGGGTATGAGCCTTCTGTTCATCACCCACGATCTTGCCATCGTCCGCCGGATCGCGGACAGGGTCTGCGTCATGCAAGGCGGCGAGATCGTGGAGCAGGGGCGCACCGCCGAGATTTTCGACAATCCAAAGCACCCCTATACCCGCAAGCTTCTGGGCGCGGAGCCGTCGGGTCGCCCTCATCCGGTGCCCGCAGATGCCGAAGAAATCCTCAAGACCGAGGATCTGCGCATCTGGTTCCCGATCCAACGCGGCCTTCTGCGCAAGACCGTGGGCCATGTGAAGGCCGTCAACGCGGCCAGCATCTCTATCCGCCAAAGGGAAACGCTTGGGGTCGTGGGCGAAAGCGGATCGGGCAAGACCACGTTGGCGCTCGCGATTCTGCGCCTGATCCGATCCGATGGACCGATCGTGTTTCTGGGCCGGGACCTGACGGAGGTACACAATGCCGATTTGCGCGATGTGCGGCGCGATATGCAGATCGTATTCCAGGACCCGTTCGGCTCCCTCAGCCCGCGCATGACGATCGAACAGATCGTGTCGGAAGGGTTGCAGGTACAAGGGGTGGAACGGTCCGAGCGGATCGAGCGGACGGCGGAGATCCTGACGGAAGTGGGGCTCGACCCCGACATGATGCACCGCTATCCGCACGAATTTTCCGGCGGACAACGGCAAAGGATCGCCATTGCACGCGCGATGATCCTGCGTCCGAAACTGGTGGTGCTGGATGAGCCGACAAGCGCGCTCGACATGACGGTTCAGGTGCAGATCGTGGAGCTTCTGCGCCGCCTGCAGCGGGACAACAACCTTGCCTACCTGTTCATTTCCCACGACCTCAAGGTCGTGCGCGCGCTCAGCCATAAGGTGATCGTGATGAAGCAGGGGGATGTCGTCGAATCCGGTGAGACAGAGGCCTTGTTCGAAAATCCGCAGACCCAATACACTCGCGAATTGATGCGCGCGGCCTTCGCTGACACCAAGGCAGGCGTGGCCTAGATCGCGGAGGAATGGCCCGACGGCTCGATCTCGTAGGCGTCAAGTTGCCGCGCGATCAGCCGCGCAAGGGGATGGGCGCGGTCGGGCACGTGCAATCCGTCGGCGCTGTAGTGAACCTGACCCGGAAAAGCGTCCGCCGCACGGCGCAGAATGCCGCGGATGCGCTTGGCGGACCCAAGCCTCTCCGCAACCAACCCGTCCACGGAGATGTGGAAGTCGCACATCAGCATCTCGATCATGCGGGCGCGCAGCACATCGTCGCCGCCGAAGACATGGCCGCGCCCGGTGGGAAGCGCGTCGGCGCGAACGGCTTTTTGATACTTCGCCGTCGCAGCCTGGTTCTGTACGAATCCTTGCGGAAATTTCGAGATGGCCGACGCCCCGAGGCCGATGAGCACGTCACAGATATCGTCCGTATAGCCCTGGAAGTTGCGCCGCAACCGCCCTTGCTCCGCCGCTTGCGTCAGGCTGTCGGAGGAGCGCGCGAAGTGATCTATGCCGATCTGGCGATATCCGTCCCAGGCCAGGGTTTCCTGCGCGGTCTCGAACAGCCGCAGCCGTGTCTCAGGCCCCGGCAGGTCGTCGGTGGGGATCAGCGCCTGACGCTTGGCCATCCACGGAACGTGGGCGTAGCCATAAAGCGCGATGCGGTCGGGATTGAGCGACAGCAGCATCTGGATGGACGACGCGATCCGGGCCCGCGTCTGCTTGGGCAGACCGTAGAGCAGATCGGTGTTGAGCGAATGGATGCCCCGCGCCCGAATGCCCTCGACCGCCGCGAGGGTCACGTCGTAACTCTGCTCCCGACCGATAATTGTCTGGATCTCAGGGTCGAAGTCTTGCACCCCGATCGAGGCACGGGTCATCCCCATCCGCGCCAATGCATCCAGACGCGGGGCGTCGATTTCATTGGGGTCGATCTCAACAGATATCTCGGATGCGGATGTCGTCGGAAAGGCGGTCAACACGGCGTCGGACAGGCGCACGATGTCGTCAGGCGGAAGAAGCGTGGGCGTACCGCCGCCCCAATGGATACGGGCCGCCTGTACCCCGTCGGGCAAGGCCGCGCGAATTGTCGCAATCTCCTGGATCAAGGTGTCGACATAGGCGGATACGGGCGAAAGCGACCGCGTGCCTTGCGTGCGACAGGCGCAGAACCAGCACAGGCGGCGGCAAAACGGAATGTGCAGGTAAATCGAGACCTGGGCACCGGGCCGGATCGCACCAAGCCATTGGCGATGAATGTCCGGTGTCACGGCATCGTTGAACTTGGAGGCCGGGGGATAGGACGTGTAGCGCGGGACATTCGCGTCAAAGAGTCCGAACCGGCGGAGTTGAGAATACTGGTCCATGGGTCTAGGTTTAGGGTCAGACCGGGCCTTCGACATTGATATGGATCAACGAGAACGCCGGTGGTTCGAGCGGACAGGAGCCACGGCATGGAACAACGACCGATAGACTTGATGCCGTTGGATTGCGCGCAATGCCCGATCCGACACCGCGCCGTGTGCGCGCGCTGCGACGCCGATGAGTTGGAGCAGCTGGAGGCGATCAAGTATTACAAGAAATTTAGCCCAGGCGAGACGATCGTATGGGCCGGCGACAGCATCGACTTCGTCGCCTCGGTGGTGAGCGGCGTGGCAACGCTTTCGCAAACCATGGAAGACGGGCGGCGGCAGATGACCGGCCTCTTGCTGGCCTCAGACTTTATCGGGCGCCCCAACCGAGAGACTGTCGCCTATGACGTGACGGCCACCACAGATGTGACTTTGTGCTGTTTCCGGCGCAAACCGTTCCAGGACATGATGATCACAACGCCCCATGTCAGCCAGCGCCTGCTTGAGATGACGTTGGACGAGCTGGACGCCGCGCGCGAGTGGATGCTCCTTCTGGGTCGCAAGACCGCGCGGGAGAAGATCGCGAGTTTTGTGTCGATCATTGCCCGGCGGGAGGCAGGGGCCGACAAGGATGTGCCGGGCACGAATGTGTCCTTCGATCTGCCGCTGACACGGGAGGCGATGGCCGATTATCTCGGACTGACGCTGGAAACCGTAAGCCGCCAGATTTCCGGCCTGAAACGGGACGGGGTTATCGTGCTGGAAGGCAAGCGGCGCATCGTCATCCCCGATTTCCACGTCCTGCTCGACGAGACCGGCGATGATGCCGATGGCGGCATGCTCGTCTGACCCGACCCACAACGTACCTTAAAGGACCGCCCCGCCTCGCCGGGGCGTTTTTTGTGCGGTGGCGCGTCCCCAAGCCCTGACGTTTGACACAGATCAAGGCCCGCCCACGACCGATCAACGATCACTGTCGCAGATGGAATCGCTCCGGGCGGCTTTTGGATTCGCATCCAGGTCAAACCGGGGCACGACGAAGGGACGATCGATGCTTGATTACGTGAAGCTGCCGATCCTTGGCCTGATCGCAATCTTTGGTGCGATCGCTGCCAATTACGGCCTGGACCCGGCATACAAGGTTCATGCCATCATTATCATGCTGGTCGCGGGCGGCCTGTTTCTGTGGCAAGTGCGCCAGACTGGTGAGCCGAAAGTGGCCACACCGACCGGCGAATACATGGACGGCCCCGTGCGGGCCGCGGCCATCGCCACGGTCTTCTGGGGATGCACCGGGTTTCTTGTGGGCGTGTTCATCGCCTTCCAACTGGCGTTTCCGGCGCTGAATTTCGAATGGGCGCAGCCCTATCTGAACTTCGGACGTCTGCGTCCGCTTCACACCTCCGCCGTGATCTTCGCCTTTGGGGGCAACGCGCTTATCGCGGCGTCCCTTTACATCGTGCAACGCACCAGCGCCGTCCGCGCATGGGGCGGCAATCTCAGCTGGTTCGTCTTCTGGGGCTACCAATTGTTCATCGTCTTGGCGGCAACCGGATACCTTCTGGGGTCGAGCCAGGGTCAGGAATATGCTGAACCCGAATGGTACGTTGACCTTTGGCTGACCATCGTCTGGGTCGCCTTCCTTGTCGTCTACATGGGCACGATCCTGACCCGTAAGGAGCCGCACATCTACGTGGCCAACTGGTTCTTGCTCAGCTTCATCGTGACCGTCGCGATGCTGCACCTGGTCAACAACATGTCGATCCCGGTCTCCATCTGGGGCTCGCGCTCGGTGCAGGTCTTCTCCGGCGTGCAGAACGCCATGACGCAATGGTGGTACGGCCATAACGCCGTGGGCTTCTTCCTGACGGCGGGCTTCCTGGGCATGATGTACTACTTCGTGCCGAAGCAGGCCGAACGCCCGGTCTACTCGTACAAGCTGTCGATCATCCACTTCTGGGCGCTGATCTTCCTGTATATCTGGGCCGGTCCCCACCACCTCCACTACACCGCGCTGCCGGATTGGGCCTCGACCCTCGGCATGGTGTTCTCGGTCGTACTCTGGATGCCCTCTTGGGGTGGCATGATCAACGGCCTGATGACCCTGCAAGGGGCCTGGGACAAGCTGCGCACCGACCCGATCCTGCGGATGATGGTCACGTCGCTTGCCTTCTACGGCATGTCGACCTTCGAAGGCCCGATGATGTCGATCCGCGCGGTCAACTCGCTGTCGCACTACACCGACTGGACCATCGGACACGTGCATTCCGGTGCGCTGGGATGGAACGGGATGATCACCTTCGGAATGCTCTACTACCTGTTCCCGAAACTGTGGAACCGCAAGGCGCTCTATTCCGTGCGCGCCGTCAGCTGGCACTTCTGGCTCGCGACCGTTGGCATCGTCCTCTACGCGGCGTCGATGTGGGTCACGGGGATCATGGAAGGTCTGATGTGGCGTGAGGTCGACGCGCAGGGTTTCCTCGTGAACTCCTTCGCCGACACCGTGGAAGCCAAACTTCCGATGTATGTGGTCCGGGGCCTGGGCGGGGTGTTGTTCCTGTCGGGTGCGCTGATCATGGCCTGGAACCTGTGGATGACTGTTCGGAAGGGTGAGGCCGTGGCCGACACCAATTCCGCAGTCCCCGCTGAATAAGAAAGGGGCTGGAAAAATGACAACGAATGACAAAGTCACACCGCCCGAAGACGATCCCAAGGTCTCGACCCTGTCGGATTTTCCCGAGGAGATTCCCAACGAGTTGCCGCATCACTCGGCCTTCATAGACAAGCACAAGAAGATCGAGACGAACGCAACGCTCCTCCTGGCGCTCAGCTTCGTGGTCGTCACGGTGGGCGGTATCGTGGAAATCGCCCCGCTCTTCTACCTGGAGAACACCATCGAGAATGTAGAAGGCATGCGCCCCTATTCCCCGTTGGAGCTTGCCGGGCGGGAAATCTACATCCGGGAGGGCTGTTATGTCTGCCACTCCCAGATGATCCGCCCGATGCGCGACGAGGTGGAGCGGTACGGCCATTACAGCCTTGCGGCTGAAAGCCAGTACGACCACCCGTTCCAATGGGGCTCCAAACGCACCGGGCCGGATCTGGCGCGGGTTGGCGGGCGCTATTCGGACGAATGGCACCTCGATCACCTGATCGACCCTCAATCGGTTGTGCCGGAATCGATTATGCCGTCCTACGCGTTCCTCGCCAATGTGACGCTGCAAGGGGAATATGTCGGCGACCTGATGGCGACCCATGCCTTCGTCGGCGTGCCATATACCGAGGACATGCTGGAAAACGCCCGTTTCGATTTCATCGAGCAGGCCACCGATTTTGGCGACCCCGGCGTGACCGACCGCTATCCCGGCGCGCAACAGCGTGATTTCGACGGCAATCCTGACGTCACCGAAATGGATGCGCTGATCGCCTATCTGCAAATGCTGGGCACGTTGGTCGATTTCTCGACCTTCACGCCGGAAGAAAGCCGCTGAGGAGGGCGCAAAGATGCAAGACTACACATTTCTTCGCGAACTCTCCGGCAGCATCGGCACGGTATTCCTTGTGCTCAGCTTCCTCGGGTTCGTGCTCTTCGCATTCCGCCCCGGATCGCGTCGGGTGCATTCCGACAGCGCCGACATCCCGTTCCGCCACGACGACAAACCGATAGAGGCCCAGGCCGAGGAGGCCCGCCAATGACTGACCAGACCAACCGTTCCGACCTGCAAGAGGGGGATCCCGAAACCACCGGTCACAGCTGGGACGGGATCAAGGAATTCAACAACCCCCTGCCGCGCTGGTGGCTGTGGTGCTTCTACCTCACCATCATCTGGGGCGTGGCCTATACCGTCATGTACCCGGCCTGGCCGATGATTTCGGGCGCGACACCGGGTGTGCTGGGCTATTCCACCCGGGCGGAAGTGGCCGAGGATATCGACCGGTTCGAGGCCCTCAACGCCGATCTGCGGACCGAGTTGACGGATGTCGAACTGGCCGAAGTGACCCGCGACGAGATGCCGGAGCTTTACAACTACGCCATCCAGTCCGGTGCATCGAGTTTTGCCACCTGGTGTTCCCAATGCCATGGGCGCGGCGCAGCAGGCGTTCAGGCCTCGGGCTATCCGAACCTTCTGGATGACGATTGGCTCTGGGGCGGCACGGTGGAGGAGATCAACGCCACCATCGCTCACGGTATCCGCAACGAGGACGACCCCGACGCCCGCTGGTCCGAGATGACCGCGTTCGAGGGGATCTTGAGCGACGAAGAAATCGCGCAGGTCGTCAACTATGTCCTCACCATCTCGGGTCAGGACGGGGACGCGGCCTTGGCAGCGGAGGGCGAAACTGTCTACCTCGACAATTGCTCTGCCTGTCACGGCGAAAACGCCATGGGCGACCGCGTGCTTGGCGCGCCGAACCTGACCGATGCCATCTGGCTTTACGGCGGCAGCCCGGAGGCGATCGAGGAAACCGTGCGTCATTCCCGGTTCGGCGTCATGCCGGCGTGGTCGGGCCGCCTGAGCGAGGCCGAAGTGCGCGCCACGGCGATCTACGTCCACAGCCTGGGCGGCGGCGAATAGACGCCGCTTGGGATGAAAAAGAACACCGGCGGCACAACGACCGTCGCCGGTTCGGCGCCAGCCCCATGTCCTGTTCGCGCTTTTATCGTGGGGCTGGCGCTTCGATCCGATCAGCGGGCGTAAAGCGAGCCGCCGGGCGCATATTGATCCACGTCAAGGTGACGATGGCGCGCCCGATCTAGGGTCGAGGGGCGAACAGAAACCAGATCTCAAGGTAAAGACATCCATGGCCTCTCACGATGCCGCGCCAAAGCTCTATGCCGCGCAGGAACCGGTGTTCCCAAAGCGGGTTTCGGGCCGGTTCCGGAACCTGAAATGGGCGATCCTGATCGTCACGCTGGGGATCTACTACATCACCCCGTGGATCAGGTGGGACCGCGGATCGGCCTTGCCGGATCAGGCCGTGCTTGTGGACATGGCGAACCGCCGGTTCTTCTTCTTCTGGATCGAGATCTGGCCCCACGAATTCTATTTCGTTGCGGGCCTTTTGATCATGGCGGGCCTTGGCTTGTTCCTGTTCACCTCCGCGCTGGGGCGTGTCTGGTGCGGCTATGCCTGCCCGCAGACGGTCTGGACCGATCTTTTCTTCACCGTCGAGCGCTGGATCGAGGGGGATCGCAACGCCCGCCTGCGCCTGTGGAAGCAGAAGTGGGATTTCCACAAGTGGCGCCTGCGCGTCACCAAGTGGATCGTCTGGCTGCTGATCGCGGTGGCGACGGGCGGGGCCTGGGTATTCTACTTCGCCGACGCACCGACCCTGCTGCGAGAGATCGTGACGGGCCAGGCACCGTTCGTGGCCTACGTCACCATCGCGATCCTGACCGCCACCACCTTCATCTTTGGTGGGTTCCTACGTGAACAGGTCTGCATCTACATGTGCCCCTGGCCCCGCATCCAGGCCGCCATGATGGATGAGCACACGATCACCGTCGCATACCGCGACTGGCGGGGGGAGCCGCGCGGCAAAGGCAAGCGCCGCCGTGCCATCGCCGAGGCGGCCATTGCCTCGTCGCGCCTTGCCGGACCGACCATCACGGGGCAGGAGCCGGGATCGACCACCAAGGCCGAGCCGGAGGCCCAGGCGCTTGGCGATTGCATCGACTGCAATGCGTGCGTGAATGTCTGCCCCGTCGGCATCGACATCCGCGACGGTCAGCAGATGGAATGCATCACCTGCGCGCTCTGCATCGACGCCTGTGACGACATCATGGAGAAGATCGGCGCGGAACGGGGCCTGATCGACTATGTTGCCCTGACCGATGAGGCGAATGAACGCGCGGGCAAAAGCAAGGTGCCGGTCTGGCGCCACATCCTTCGGCCCCGGACGCTGATCTATACCGCCCTATGGTCGCTGATCGGCATCGGACTGGTCGTGGCATTGTTCATGCGGACAGAAATCGACATCACCGTCGCGCCAGTGCGCAATCCGCAATTCGTCACGCTGAGCGATGGGTCCATCCGCAACACGTATGACGTGCGCATCCGCAACATGGGGAGCGAGGACGCCACCTTCCACGTATCGCTCGTCTCCGACAACGTGTTGCAGGTGGCATTGGAGGGGACCCCGAATCTGACCGTGGATGTCCCCGCCGATGAAACTCTGCTCCAACGGGTCTACGTCATCGCGCGCCCGGGCAGTGAAGCCGCGGCGGCAGAGCGCACAGATTTCCGCTTCTGGGTGGAGGAATTGGGCGACAACCTTCGCGCCCATCAGGATACGACATTCTTCGGACAGGGAGAGCCGCAATGACCGACCAGAGCATCGCCGAGACCCGCAAACTGACCGGTTGGCACGTGCTGGCCGTATTCGGTGGCTGCTTCTCCGTCATCATCGGGGTCAACCTGTTCATGGCGTTTCAGGCCGTTTCTACGTTTCCGGGATTGGAAGTCACCTCCAGCTATGCCGACAGCCAGACCTTCGATGATCGCCGTTCGGCGCAGGAGGCGCTGGGTTGGATCGCGTCGGTGACGGTCGAAGATGGAAACGTGGTCCTGACCCTCGTGGATGAAGGCGGACGGCCCGTCTACCCGGCGGAGCTTGAGGCGCTGCTGACACGGCCCACGACGCGCGCCGATGACCAGCTGCTGGACCTGACCCGGGGGCCGAATGGTGTTCTGACTGCCCCGGCTGACCTGGACGTGGGCCGGTGGCGTTTGCGCCTGACCGGGACGGCGCGCGATGGCACGGATTATCGCCACAACATCACCTTCACGCTGGCGGGGCAATGACCGCTTACGCCGATCCCGCACGGCCATCGGCCTGCCCGGCCTGTGATGCCGCGCCGCTGGCTCAGCAGATCGCCGGGATCGCCCCCAGCGACGCGCGCGTGATGCTGGCCTTGCCGGGAATTCATTGTGCCGGTTGCATTTCGGGGGTGGAGCGTGTGCTGCGCGCCGTGCCGGGTGTGCGCGATGCCCATGTGAACCTGACGCTTCGCCGCGTGGCAGTGGACGCGGATCTGGACACAGCGCCCGAGCTGCTGTGCAAACACCTGACCGATGCGGGTTACGAGGCCCATGAGCTTGATGCCGGGGTCCTTGCAGCCACGCAGGTCGATGCGAGGGGTCGCGCGCTTTTGATGCGTCTCGCCGTGGCGGTGTTCGCCATGATGAACGTGATGCTTCTGTCAGTGGCGGTCTGGTCCGGGGCGGAGGGCGTGACCCGTGACATGATGCACTGGATCAGCGCCGCCATCGCGATCCCTGCCGTGATCTTCACCGGGCAGCCGTTCTACGTTTCGGCCTTCGCCGCATTGAAGGGTGGGCGGCTCAACATGGATGTGCCGATCACCCTGGCGATCGTTCTGGCCGTTGGAACCTCGTTGTACGAGACGATGTTGTCGGGCGAACATGCCTATTTCGATGCGGCGATTGCGTTGTGCACCTTCCTTCTGGCCGGGCGTTATCTGGACCACAGGACGCGCGCGAATGCACGTTCCGCCGCGCAGGAGCTGGCCGCGCTGGATGTTCCGCGCGCCTTGCGCATCGACGGGTCTGGCACCCGGACGGTGGCTGCGGCGGACCTGCGCCCGGGGGACCTGATCCGCGTTTTGCCCGGTGGGCGCATCCCGGTCGACGGTGTTGTGACGGAGGGCCGGACGGAGCTTGACCGATCGGTGATGACCGGGGAAACCTTGCCAGCCGTCGCCGCCGAAGGTGATGCCGTACATGCGGGGGAGGCGAACCTGACCGGCCCGATCACGGTGCAGG
Organism: Hasllibacter sp. MH4015; assembly: GCF_020177575.1. NCBI lineage: Bacteria > Pseudomonadati > Pseudomonadota > Alphaproteobacteria > Rhodobacterales > Roseobacteraceae > Hasllibacter > Hasllibacter sp. MH4015. Next base: position 2,812,139 of record NZ_JAHTBK010000001.1, on the reverse strand, counting down.
TTCAAGCCGCCGGTCGCGACACCGAATTGGCGCGCATCGCCGATCTGATCGCAGTGGCGGAGGCGGGTCGAAACAATTACACATCCCTGGCCGATGCGGCGGCCAAACTTTACGCGCCCGGTGTGCATATCGTGGCGCTTCTCGCGGCCATGGGCTGGTTCGCTTACACGTGGGATCTGCGCGTGGCCCTTAATATCGCGGCGGCGGTCCTCATTATCACTTGCCCCTGTGCCCTTGGCCTTGCCGTACCCGCCGTCACCACCGCTGCCTCCGCGCGCCTGTTTCGCAGAGGTATGCTGATCAAGGACGGAACGGCGTTGGAACGGTTGGCCGATGTCGACACGGTGGTGTTCGACAAGACCGGAACCCTGACCGATGGCGCACCGCAGGCCTTGAACCTTGATGCCTTGGACGAGACCACTTCCAGCGTGGCCCTGGCCCTCGCAGACGCGTCCGAGCATCCGCTCTCCAAGGCGCTGGCGCATGGCCTGACAGACAGGGGCGTGACCCCTGCGCGGCTTCGCAATGTTGCGGAACGGCCCGGTTACGGGATCGAGGGGGAATGGCAGGGCCAGCCCGTCAAACTTGGCCGTGCCAGCTGGGTCGGGGCAGAGGCACTTGCAACCACGGCCAGCTATCTGAGGATCGGGGCAGAAACCTATGCGCTTCCCTTCGCCGATACCCTGCGCGACGGCGCGGAAGACCTCGTTCGCGCGCTCCTTTCAGACGGCAAGCGCGTGATCCTCCTGTCCGGTGATGTCGCCCCTGCCGTCTCTGACTTCGCGGCGCGGATCGGGATCCAGGACTTCGTGGCAGAGGCGCGGCCCGCCCAGAAGGCAGAGGCCGTCACCAAAATGGGGCAGGCGGGCCATAAGGTGCTGATGGTGGGCGACGGCATGAACGACACGGCGGCCCTTGCGGCGGCCCATGTCTCCATCTCTCCGGCAACCGCGTTGGAGGCGGCCCGCGCCGCGTCTGACATGGTGCTGACCGGGCGCAGCTTGCTGCCGATCCTCGACGCGATGACAACGTCCAGATCCGCGCGCCGGCGCATCAAGGAGAATTTCGGCGTTGCGTCGGTCTACAACATTCTCGCCGTTCCCTTGGCGGTGGCGGGCTTGTGTTCGCCGCTGATCGCCGCGCTGGCCATGTCCGCATCTTCCTTGACCGTTTCGCTCAATGCGCTGAGGCTCAAGTAATGGACGTACTTGGCATCCTCATCCCCGTCAGCCTGATCCTCGGAGGGGCCGGGCTCGTCGCGTTCTGGTGGATGTTGCGCAAGGGCCAGTTCGACGACCCCGAAGGGGACGCCCACAGGATTCTGCGCGACGATTACGACGATACGCCCAAGCAATAGCGCCCCAACCGTTACGGCCCGAACGGTTCACACGTGACGTTGCGTGCGCTCAACCGTGCGCAGGCGCGCGTGGCCTGGTCTTCGGTCATTCCGGCGAACCGCGCATCGAAGCCACGACCCGTCGAAACCACCCGACGCAGGGCCGTGTCGAATGTGCCAAGCTCGGCCAACGCCGTGCGCAACAACAAGCGCTCGGCGGCATGGTGCGACACCTGCGGCCCGAGAGAGACGCCGAAAAGACGCGAACCCGTGGACGATGCGCGCGTCACCACCTCCGGCTCCGGGGCCGGGCGGGGCGGGACCAGCGGCGCCGGTTCCGGCTCAAGGGCGGCCTGCGGTTCCGGCCTTGGCGCGGGTGTAGCGGGGGCCGTATCCAGCGCACCGGCGGCGGCCTGTATCGCGGCCTCCACTTCGGGGTCCTGGATATTCGTCAGCGCTTCGCCCACGGCTTCGGAAATCGCTGCCAGCAACTCCCCGTCGGGCCCGTTTCCGGGACGCATGATCGGGCGCATCGACGTGGTGACGGCCCTTTGGCCGGGCGGTGCGCCCCCGGTGCCTGCGGGTTCCAGATCTTCGCCCGAATAGGTCGGAAGCGGCGGTATGCGAAGTGCGACCGAGGATGGCGCGCGTTCGAAGCCCATGTCGAGAAGCTCCATAACCCGTTCATTTCGCCACGCCGAACTTCGACCCCCGAAAACGGTTGCAATGATCCGTTCCTCCCCCCTCTGGGCGGATGCGACGAGGTTGAAGCCCGCAGCGCGGGTGTAGCCGGTCTTGATACCGTCCGCGCCGCGATAATTGGTCAGCACCCGCCGGTTGGTGTTGCGAACCTGCGCGATACCGGCATCGGCGGTGATGCGGGAGAAGAGGTTGTAATATTGCGGGTAATCGTAGATCAGCCGCCGCCCCAGCATCGTCATGTCCCGCGCCGTCGACAAATGTTCGGCTTGGGTCAGCCCATGGGCATTGCGAAACGTGGTGCGTGTCATGCCAAGGGCGCGCGCGGTACGGTTCATGCGGCGCGCGAACGCGGCCTCGGACCCGGACAAGACCTCTCCGATCGCGGTGGCGGCATCGTTGGCAGAGCGGATTGCGGCGGCGCGGATGAGATAGCGGAAGCGGATCGTGGACCCCGCGCGCAGGCCAAGCTCCGACGGCGGCTCCGCTGCGGCATTGGCGGAGATTGTAACTTCGGTATCGAGCGTAATCTCACCCAACCGGATCGCTTCGAACGCGATATAGAGGGTCATCATCTTGGTCAGCGATGCCGGATGCAGGCGGGTGTCGGCATTGCGCGAATGCAAAACTTCGCCATTGCGCGCATCCATGACCATCGCCGCATAGGGCGCGGCCTGACCGGGCGAAATTGCGCCAAACGTCAAAGCGACGCCCAGAAGGACGACGTAAAAAAACCGTACGAACATGAGTTGCTCTATCTGCCTCAGGTGCCGTCTGTTGCGGCTATTGCGTGTGATCCTAGGCCAAAGCGGTTTCAAAATCCATCGCTTCGCGCGATTTTTCCCACTGCATGCAAGGATTTGGAAGATGTGGTCTTCGATGCAACACCACCGTCAAAATGTGGGCTGCGACACGCGCGTCGCGCCATGGCGGTGCCGCCGCGTGCCTGCTACAACCTGTGCGAGTGTTGCAAAAGGACCGCGAGACCGATGAAAGACCTGATTGATGATCGCAAGACCCGTGCCGCCGCGTGGTTCCGTAGCCTGAGGGACGAGATCGTCGAAGCCTTCGAGGCGGTCGAGGACTCCCAAGGCGGCGATGCGCCAGCGGGTCGGTTCGAGGTCACGGAAACCAAGCGCGCGTCCGACGACGGGTCGGATGCAGGCGGCGGCCTGATGAGCGTCATGCGCGACGGGCGCGTTTTCGAAAAGGTCGGCGTCAATGTCTCCGCCGTGTTCGGAACGTTGGGGGAAAGGGCGCAGAAGGCGATGGCGGCGCGCGGTGTTGCCGGTATGGCGGATGATCCGCGCTTCTGGGCCTCGGGCATCAGCCTGGTTGCGCATATGCAAAATCCTCGCGTCCCGGCAGTTCACATGAACACCCGCATGTTCTGGACCCCCGGAGCGTGGTGGTTCGGTGGTGGGTCGGACCTGAACCCCGCCATCGAGTACGAAGAGGATACGGCGCATTTTCACCATGTCCTCAAGGACCATTGCGACCGCCACGATCCGGACTATTACGAAAGGTTCAAGGCCTGGGCGGATGAGTATTTCTACGTCCCCCACCGAAACCGGGCCCGTGGCGTGGGCGGCATCTTCTACGATGACCTCAATACCGGCGATTGGGAGGCGGATTTCGCCTTCACCCAGGATGTGGGCCGCGCGTTCCTTCCGGCATTTCTGGGCTGCGTGGAGAAACGGCGGCACGAAGCGTTCACGGAAGAAGACCGCGAGGCGCAGCTGATCCACCGCGGCCTCTACGCCGAATACAACCTCGTCTACGACCGTGGCACCAAGTTCGGACTTGAAACCGGGCATGATGCAAACGCCGTGCTGATGTCCCTGCCGCCGATTGCGAAGTGGACCTGACCCCGCATCTGAGGCAGGAAGCGGCCCATGGAGCACCGCCCCAATCCCGCCGAGCTTGACGTTCTGGTTCCCAATTTTAAACGGCGGTTGAGCGGCGTGACCGCCACGATCGTGCGCCTGGTTCCCTTGCAGGCGAAGGCGATGGCACTGGCCGCCGTGGCCCCGGACATGCCGCTGCACGTCCCGACGATCCCACCTTCCGCGCTTATCACCATGTCGCGGAACGGACCCTCCGGCCCACGGGTCTGGCACGCCAGGCGAAATACGGAGATGTTGGCGGGCCTCGCCCTGAAATACCTGCTCGGCAAGCGTCTGAAACTGGTCTTCACCTCCGCCTCTCAGCGTAAACACACGGGCTACACCAAGTGGTTGATCGACCGGATGGACCACCTTATCGCCACGTCTCGTAAGACGGCCGGTTACCTCGATCATCCGGCCGATGTGATCCTGCACGGCATCGACACGACGCAGTTTTCGCCGCCCGACGACCGAGCTGCCCTTCGGAACCGGCTGGGACTGCAAGACGGTCTCTTGGTCGGATGCTACGGGCGTATCCGCGCGCAAAAGGGGACGGGTGATTTCCTTGATGCCATGATCCCGGTCCTGAAGCAGGTGACACACGGCCATGCGCTGATCATGGGTCGCGCGACGGAAAGCCATACGACTTACGAGGCCGATCTCCGCGCTAAGGCTGCCGCGTCTGGCGTTGGCGACCGCATCCATTTCCTGCCGGAGGTGCCGGTTCACGAAATGGCGGATTGGTATCGCGTTCTCGATCTTTTCGTGGCGCCGCAGCGCTGGGAAGGGTTCGGATTGACCCCGCTTGAGGCGATGGCCTGCGGGGTTCCGGTCGTGGCCACAACCGTCGGCGCATTTCCGGAATTGCTGACGGCGGAAACGGGCAAGCTGATTTCACCGCAGGACATACCGGGCATGTCCGATGCGATCCTTGAGATGCTGTCGGATACGACCAAACTGTCAGCGATGGGAGCATCCGCGCGACGCCATGTGGAGCGGAATTTCCGGATAGAAGCGGAGGCGGAGGCCATAATGGCGATCTATCGGCGGCTGCTGTCGGAAGGCTAGGCCGCTTTCCTCATCCCACCGCATTCGCTAGAGCATTCGACCATGAGCCGCGAGCAAGACACGATCCCGCCGATCTGGCCGTCTTTCGTCATTAACCTGGCCGCGAATACAGTGCGGATGGACAACGTGCGCGGCCAATTCGAGGCGCAGGGTATCGAGTTTGAACGGATAGAGGCGGTCAATGGGAACGCCCTGAGCGTCGCGGAGATGCGCGCGGCCTATGATGCGGATGCCAATCGCCGCCACGCGCGTCGCGACCTCGTGCCTGCGGAAATTGGATGCTATCTCAGTCACATAGAGGCGTGGCGTCGCATTGCCACCGCCGCCGCGCCCGGTGGTTTCGTGTTCGAGGATGATCTGGACGCCAGCCCCGACCTGCGCCGGGTCATGGCGGCGCTCTGTGACGACGGGGGCAGCGATTGGGATGTTGCAAAGCTCTTTTCTTACCATCCCGAGGCGTCGGTCATCGCGGAGCGGGAATTGGCCCCCGGGATTCAGTTGGCTGTCCCTTACCGTGTCCCGACCTGCTGCCTTGGCTACGCGTTGACCCGTGCAGCGGCGACGCGCCTTTTGGATCGGTCGGTCCCGTTCTTTCGGCCGGTTGACGACGACCACAAGTATTTCTGGGAAAACGGATTGCGCTTCGCCCTGACCCGCCCCATCCCCTTGCAAATGGGCGACCAGCAAACGGTCACAGGCACGATCAGTCAGTTCCGCCGAAATGCACGCGGGGGTGGGATATCGCGCATCTGGCGCAACCTGCGAGTACAGGCGGCGTATCATATCGCATTGCGATGGCATCGGTTGCGCGGGGTGCGTTGACGATGCAGGCGCTTGTCATCAACCTCGCCTTGGAGCCGGAGCGTATGGCATTCATGGCGTCGCAGTTGGACGCCCTGTCCATCCCATACGAGCGTTTGGAGGCCGTGACCCCGGCGCATCTGGAACCGCCGAGGGACTTTCCCTACTGGAGCCGCTGGGAAAGGCCTTTGCGAACCACAGAAATGGCCGCGTTCGCAAGCCACCGCGCGGCGTGGCGCGCCGTTTTGGAAGGGGACGCGCCGCGCCTGATCTTAGAAGACGACGCGGTTCTGATGCCCGGTGCTCCACGGTTTCTTGAGCGGCTCGACACCGTTCGCGATGTGGATCTTGTCACGCTGGAGACCCGTGGGCGGAGCAAGCTGATTGGGCGTGATCCGCATTCCGCCGCACCCATGCAGCGGTTGTGGCAGGACAAGAGCGGAGCGGCCGCCTATGTCCTGTGGCCGACTGGCGCGCAACGCCTGCTGGACCGGGTGGCTTACGCGCCGGGCCTGGCCGATGCGATCCTGTGCGCGGCCTATGATCTGCGGGCGTGGCAAGCTGTTCCTGCCCTGGCGTGTCAGCTGGATCGTTGTGCCGCGGAAGGAATCCCTCCGCCGCTTGCCACCACCAGCGCGATTGACGCGGAGCCGCGCCCGAAGGCGGCCAAGACCTTTGCCCAAAGCATGCGACGTATCGCGGCGCAGGTGCGGATCGGGCTGCGGCGGATGCGGCGCGGTCCTGGGTCGGACTACGCCATCGTTCCGTTGGACAGGAACTAACGCCCGGGCCTATCCGCGGATGGCTTCCAGCAGGCGATGGACGTTTTCGGGATCGGCATCGGGCGTGATCCCGTGGCCCAGGTTGAAGATATGCGGCCCCCCCTTGAGCGCATCGACGATCCGGCGCGCCTCCGATTGCAGGGCCTCACCGCCGGTGACCATCAGCTTGGGGTCCAAGTTGCCCTGTACGCAGCCATCCACCTGAAGTTTCTCGGCGGCCCATGTTGCATCGACGGACGTATCGATGGCCAGGCAATCCGCGCCGACTTCGTTTGCGAACCCGACATACTTGTCACCCGCTTCGCGCGGGAATGCGATGATGGGAAGATCGGGGTGGCGCGATTTCAACTCGGCAATGATCTTCTTGGCCGGTGCAGTGGCGTATTTGTCGAATGCGTCGCCCTTGAGGGAGCCGGCCCAGGAATCGAAAAGTTTCACGACCTCCGCACCCGCCCGCACCTGCATGTCGAGATACTCGATAGTGGCCTCTGTAATCAGGTCCATCAGCGCGTCGAACGTCCCGGAATCTTCCTCGCGTAGCTTGTGGGCGGGGGCCTGATCCGGCGTCCCGCGTCCGGCGATCATGTAGGTTGCCACCGTCCAGGGCGCGCCCGCAAAGCCGATCAGCGCCGTTTCTTGGGGAAGCTCCTGCGATAGGATGCGCACCGTCTCGTAGACCGGGGCGAGGTGTTCGTGGATGTCGTCTTTGCTCTTTATCCTCGCCATGCCGGACGCGTCGGTGATCGTGGACAGGCGCGGCCCTTCGCCGGTCACGAACCAAAGGTCGGCACCAAGAGCCTGTGGGATCAGCAGGATATCGGCGAACAAGATCGCCGCGTCGAACCCGTAGCGCCGGATCGGTTGCAACGTGACCTCGGCGGCCAATTCGGGATTGTAGCACAGCGACAGGAAATCCCCGGCCTGCGCGCGGGTAGCCCGATATTCCGGCAGATAACGCCCCGCCTGACGCATCAGCCAAACCGGTGGCACGTCCATCGCTTCCCCGCCGAGGCTGCGCAGCAGTTTTTTCTTGTCGGGCATGGGACTTATCCTCAGGGTCGTATTGTGGGCCGGATCACTCTGCTTAAAAGTGTCAGGCAAGCGCCCGTTGTCAACCCAAGTTGACACCGCTATGGAGAGAGAATGACGACTGACTTGCCGACCCCCGCACAGCCCCTTCGGATTGGAACACGCGGCTCTCCTTTGGCGCTGGCACAGGCCCATGAAACCCGCGCCCGGCTGATGGCGGCATTCGAACTGCCTGAAGAGGCTTTCGAAATCGTCATCATCAAAACAACCGGCGATGACCGCAGCCTGATCGACGCGGATGTGGCGCTCAAGGAACTGGGCGGCAAGGGGCTCTTCACCAAGGAAATCGAGGAGGACATGTTGTCATCTTCGATAGACATCGCGGTGCATTCCATGAAGGACATGCCCGTGGAACAGCCCGCGGGCCTGGTCCTCGATTGCTATTTGCCGCGCGAAGACGTGCGGGATGCCTTCGTGGCGCTTGGGCATGACAGCCTGCACGCATTGCCGGAGGGTGCCGTGGTCGGATCGTCGTCCCTGCGCCGCCGCGCGCAATTGGCAGCGCGGCGTCCGGACCTCAACGTCGTGGAGTTTCGTGGCAACGTGCAGACCCGGATGAAGAAACTGGGGGACGGGGTGGCCGATGCCACGTTCCTTGCCATGGCCGGTCTGCGCCGTCTGGGCATGGTGGATGTCGTGAAATCCGCCATCGACGTGGAAGACATGCTGCCCGCCGTCGCCCAAGGTGCCATCGGGATCGAACGACGGATGGATGATAACAGGGCAGCCGCGATGTTGGAGGCGATCCACGATGGACCAACCGGCCAACGGCTTGCTGCGGAGCGTGCGTTTCTCAAAGGGCTCGACGGGTCCTGCCAGACACCGATTGCGGGTCTGGCCGAGTTGGACGGCGCAACGCTTCGCCTGCGCGGAGAGATCCTGCGCCCCGATGGATCCGAAGTGCTGACCGACGACCGCACGGCCCCGATCGAGGATGGCGCGGCGCTTGGTGCCGAGATGGCGCGCGAGCTGCGCGACCGGGCGGGGCCAGGCTTCTTCGACTGGCATTGAGTGCGTCCCCATGGCATGCTCCGGCCAAGGCAAAGTGGCAGAGCAGGCCCGCAGATGCAGATTGAAGAAACCGGCCTCGACGGCCTTCTGGTCCTGACGCCGAAGCGCTTCGGGGACGAACGGGGCTTCTTCGCCGAAACCTATAATCAAGACACGTTTGCAGCAGGTGGCATCACGACGCGCTTCGTGCAGGACAACCATTCCCTGTCGGCAGAGGTGGGCACCATCCGTGGCTTGCATTTCCAGGCCCCCCCCAGGGCGCAAGCCAAGCTGGTCCGGTGCGGACGGGGGCGGATCTTCGATGTCGCCGTGGATATCCGCAAAGGCTCGCCCACCTTCGGCGCGTATTTCGGCATCGAACTGACCTTCGAGAACGCAAAGCAATTGCTCGTGCCCGAAGGCTTTGCCCATGGCTTCGTCACACGAGAGCCGGGGACCGAGATTATCTACAAATGCTCCGATACGTATGCGCCCGATACGGAAGGCGCGGTGATCTGGAATGATCCAGATATCGGGATCGACTGGGGGCTGGACGGTGATCCGATCCTGTCGAGCAAGGATCGGGTCGCGGGGCGGCTGAGGAACCTTGAAACGCCGTTCGTCTACGGGGGCACGCAATGAAGATCCTGGTCACGGGCGGGGCGGGGTTCATCGGATCGGCTGTCGTGCGCCTGGCGGTTGCGCGGGGACATGAGGTCATCAACCTAGATGCGCTGACCTATGCCGCATGCCTGGACAACGTGGCCTCCGTCGCGCAATCGAATCTCTACACGTTCGAACGGGGCGATATTCGCGACCGCGCCACGCTCGATGCGATCCTGTCGCGCCACGCACCGGACGCCATCCTTCATTTGGCCGCCGAAAGCCACGTGGATCGCTCCATCGACGGGCCGGGCGCGTTTATCGAAACCAACGTGACCGGCACCTACAATTTGCTCGAGGCTGCCCGCAGCCATTGGGACGCGCTTGGTCGTCCAGACGATTTTCGGTTCCACCACGTCTCCACCGATGAAGTGTTCGGCACGTTGGGTCCGGAGGGTCTGTTTACCGAAGATACGCCCTACGCGCCCAACTCGCCCTATTCCGCGTCAAAGGCCGCATCCGACCATCTGGTCCGGGCATGGCACGAAACCTACGGCCTGCCGACGCTACTGACGAATTGCTCCAACAACTACGGACCGTTCCACTTTCCGGAGAAGCTGATCCCCGTGGTGATCCTCAAGGCTTTAGGCGGAGAGCCGATCCCCGTCTACGGCACTGGCGAAAACGTCCGCGATTGGTTGTTCGTGGAGGACCACGCCGATGCGCTCCTCTGTGTGCTGGCAAAGGGACAGGTCGGGCGGAGCTACAACATTGGTGGGCATAACGAGTTGCAGAATATCGAGCTGGTCCGCTTGCTATGTGGCTTGTTGGACGAACGCCGTCCCGACGCCGCGCCCCACGCCGACCTCATAACCTTCGTCCCCGACCGTCCGGGCCACGATATGCGCTACGCCATCGACGCCTCGCGCATCCAGGCAGAATTGGGCTGGTCGCCGTCCGTCACGGTAGAGGAGGGTCTGGCCAAAACCGTGGACTGGTTCCTCGACAATCCACAGTGGTGGCGCGCCTTGCAGGATCGCGATGGCGTGGGACAGCGCCTGGGAACCGGCGCATGACGCTTCTCGCCCTTGGCCAATCGGGGCAGGTGGCACGGGAACTGGCGGAAGTTGGCGTGCGATGCATCGGCCGGGCCGAGGCGGACCTGAACGATCCCTTGCGTTGCGCGGCCCTGATCGCGGCCAGCGATGCCACCGCCGTCATCAACGCCGCCGCCTACACAGCCGTCGACACGGCGGAGGAGGAGGAGGCGCAGGCCCACAAGATCAACGCCGAAGCCCCCGGCGCCATTGCGCAGCTTTGCGCGGCGAAGAATATTCCCTTCGTCCAAATATCCACCGATTACGTCTTCGACGGCTCCGGCAATCAGCCACGGCAACCGGGTGATGTGACGGCTCCCCTCGGGGCCTACGGGCGCACCAAGCTGGCCGGAGAGGTTGCGGTGCGCGCCGCGGGTGGACCCCATGCCATCCTTCGCACGTCGTGGGTCTTTTCGGCCCACGGCTCCAACTTCGTGAAGACGATGCTGCGGCTGGGGCGCGATCGGGACTGCCTGACCATCGTTGCCGATCAGATCGGCGGACCGACACCGGCACGCGCCATTGCGGCGGCCTGTGTGGAGATCGCCAATGGCTTGTCGCGCGACCCCGGATTGAGCGGTACTTACCATTTTTCCGGCGCGCCGGACGTATCCTGGGCCGATTTCGCGCGCACGATTTTCGACGTGGCTGGCATCACTTGCACGGTCGAAGGCATACCGTCCGAAGACTATCCGACCCCGGCAAAACGCCCCCTGAATTCGCGGCTGGACTGCGCATCGACGCAGGCCGCTTTCGGCCTTCACCGCCCCGCGTGGCGCGAGGGGCTGCACGCTGTCGTGAAAGATCTTCAATCGCGCTGATCGCGTTTAATCGGTCTTAACCTTCGTCAGTCCATGGTCCGCCTATCGGTCTGTCACGATTGGCAAGTCCCGCCCGACGCGCTACGCCCGGTGGGACATTTCTTGGACGGAGGCGCACAGAATGGCGCGCAAAGGTATCATCCTGGCAGGAGGTTCAGGCACGCGGCTCTACCCGGTGACGGTGGGCGTGTCCAAGCAGCTTCTACCGATCTACGACAAGCCGATGATCTACTATCCCCTGTCGGTCCTGATGCTGTCGGGCATTCGCGAGATTGCGATCATCACCACCCCCGGCGACCAGGATCAGTTTCAGCGTACCTTGGGCGATGGCGGCCAGTGGGGCCTCGACCTTACGTATATCGAGCAACCTAGCCCGGATGGTCTGGCGCAGGCGTATCTTTTGGCCAAGACGTTTCTCGACGGCGCGCCATCGGCCATGGTTCTGGGCGACAACATATTCTTCGGCCACGGTCTGCCCGAGGTCTTGGCATCGGCCAACGAACGTGCGCGTGGCGGGACCGTGTTCGGCTACCGGGTCACGGACCCGGAGCGCTACGGCGTCGTCGATTTTGCCGCCGATGGCAGCGTGAAAGCTATCGTTGAAAAGCCGGATGTCGCACCGTCGCCCTACGCGGTGACGGGTCTCTATTTCCTCGACGGCACGGCCCCCGACCGCGCGGCGGAGGTTACGCCCTCCCAGCGGGGCGAGTTGGAGATCACGAGCCTTCTGGAAAGCTACCTCTCCGACGGCGCCCTGACGGTGGAGCGGATGGGGCGCGGCTATGCCTGGCTCGATACCGGCACCCATGAAAGCCTTCTGGATGCCGGGAATTTCGTCCGCACGCTGACCCAGCGACAGGGGCTTCAGGTCGGCTCCCCCGATGAAATCGCGTTCGCGGCCGGATGGATCGACGGCGATGCCCTGACCGAGCGGGCAAAGCTGTTCGGCAAAACCGGGTATGGCCGCTACCTCGCCTCGGTCCGGAAAGGGTAGTCCATCCAGATGCTCCGCCGCCTCCACGCCCTTTACCTGCGCTACACTGCCGTCCATTCGGATCGGCGACGCAGCGTTGCCCTCGGACCGCTGGGGCGCCGCTGGGGGCAGGTGGAGCAGGTGTTTCGCGACGGGGACCAGCTGAAACTCGTGGGGTGGGCGGATCGCACCGAATTGCGCCTGTCATGGCCCGATGGAGAGGCGGCCTTCACTCCCGACATCCCGCGCCCCGACGTCGCAAGGCGGCACGGCGGTGCCGTGAATGTGGGATTCGAGGTTGGGGTTCCATACACGGCCCGCGCGCTTCGGTTGCTCTGCGCGGGTGACGCGCGCGCCGTCACCATTCCCCATCCCGAGGACCCCCTACCGCGTGCCGCAAACCGCCGTCTCCAGCGCGCATTCCTGCGCGACGTCCTCCGCGCTTGCCCCGCCCTGGCGGGTTATGCCACTGGGCTTGGCGATCCTGCGCAGCACCGTCTGACGATCAAGCGGGCCTTGCGCCTCGACCTGCCACAAACGGGCCACCCGCTTGATGCGGGATGGCTCAGACCCGCGTCGCCCCCCGCTCGGCCCGCGATCGTGACCATCATCGTGCCCGTCTTCAACGCGCTGGACCTGGTGAAGGCGTGCCTCGACAGGGTCGAGCGCCACTCCGATTTGCCGTGGCACCTGATCGCGGTCGAGGATGGATCCACCGACCCGGCCGTCCGACCATGGCTCCGAACCTGGGTCGACGGGCAGGGGGATCGCGTCACGCTGATCGAACACGCGGAAAACGAAGGGTTCGTGGGAAGCGTCAATGACGGCCTTGCCGCGGCCAAAGCGCGGCCCGGGGACGGGCCCGTCGTTTTGCTCAATACCGATGCTATGGTGCCCGAAAACTGGCTTTCCCGGCTCACCGGTCCGCTGTCGGACCCGGGTGTGGCTTCGGTGACGCCGATGTCCAACGCGGCGGAGATCTGTTCGGTCCCCGCAATCGGGCGCGGCTGCGCCCTGCGAAACGGCGAAGGCGATGTGCTGGATCGCGTGGCCCGTGGCCTCTCCCCGATCGCCTTGCCCGATCTGCCGACAGGCATCGGATTTTGCATGGCAATGTCCGCCGCATGGCTGGCCCGCGTGCCGACGTTCGATAGAGCATTCGGGCGCGGCTATGGGGAGGAGGTCGATTGGTGTCAGAAGGTGCGCGCCCTGGGCGGTCGGCACCTTTGCCAGCCGCGACTATTCGTGGAGCATGTGGGCGGGCAGAGCTTCGGTGCGGCCGACAAGGTGCTGCAATTGCGTCGCGCGGGCGCGCAAATCTCCCGCCGCTATCCAGATTATGACGCCGACGTGCAGCGCTGGATCGCGGGTGATCCCCTGTCCACCCCGCGCCTCGCTCTCGGTATCGCGCTCGCGGGCCAATGGGCGCGGCCTTTGCCGGTTTTCCTTGCCCATTCCCTCGGCGGTGGGGCCGAACACGCGCTCCAGGCCGAGATCGCGCAAGCGCCGGCTGCCGTGGTTCTGCGCGTGGGCGGTGCGCGCCGCTGGCGGATCGAGCTGCACCTCGACGGGCAGCGCCATTGCGCGGAAACCGACGATCTGACGCTGATCCGGGATTTGCTGGCCCCGGTCGATCGGGTGGAGCTGATTTATTCCTGCGGGGTCGGTGATCGCGACCCTGTCTCGCTGCCGGACGCGCTTCTGTCGCTCCGCCGTGGCGGGCGCGGTGATCTGGTCGCGATGCGGGTGCATGACTACTTCCCCATCTCTCCATCCTATACGCTGCTCGGTGCGAACGACCTCTACAAGGGTGTTCCCGCACTGGACGAATCCGACCCGGCCCATACCACGCGCCGCCCGGACGGAGGGGTTGTGGCCCTGCCGCAATGGTGCGCCGCATGGGGCGCATTGGTCGAGGCATCCCACGAGGTTGTCGCCTTTTCCCCCAGCTCCCTGAGGATCATGCAGGCGGCCTATCCCGATGCGCGGCTGCGCTTGCGGCCCCACCGGATCGCGACCCGCCCCGCGCCTGTTTGCCCGTCCCACCTTCCGCAGCAATGCATCGGCATTCTGGGTCATCTCAACCGGCAGAAGGGCGCGCATGTCCTGCAACGGATGGCCGAGGCCCATCCCGACGTCGCGTTCGTGGTGATCGGCCATGTCGACAGCCACTTTGCCATGCCGCGCAACGTGACGATCCACGGCGAATACGCGCCCGGGGACATTACCCACTGGACCCGGCATTACCGCATCACCCAATGGATCATGCCATCGATCTGGCCCGAAACATTCTCCTTCGTCACCCATGAGGCACTGGCGACGGGCCTTCCCGTGACGGGTTTCGCGCTTGGCGCGCAGGGGGAGGCGCTTGAAGAAGCGGCCTTGGGGCATACCGTGCCGCTTCACCCGTTCGGGACCGCGCCGGAGCGGATGTTCAACGCTCTGCTGCGCGCCCGATCGCACCCGCCGACGGCGGAGGTCGCGGCGTGACGCAAGCCCTTCCGCCGATGGCCGATGCGAGGCCGCTTTTCATCGTCGGCTCCATGCGGTCGGGCACGACTTGGGTGCGGGACCTTCTGCGCCGCATTCCGGGCTTCATCTGCCCCGAAGAGACGCATTTCATGCGCTGGTCTGATCCGTTCCGGTCCCCCGGCGGCCTGCGCCCGCATCGACGCAACGCGCTCCTCCGCCGGCACCGGGAGATCGACGGCGTGGATGAGGCGACTTTCGACCTCCTCCTGCGGCGCTGCGCCAACAAGGCGGAATTGCAACGGCGCTATGTCGGGGCCTTCGCGCAAGCCAACCGCATTGACGCTCCCTTTCGCTGGTTCGACAAGACGCCCCAGAATATCTACGGCCTGCCCCTCATCCTCGGCCAGTTTCCGCGCGCGCGCGTCCTGCACCTTGTGCGCAATCCGCTCAATGTCGTGTCCAGCCTTCAACTGGGCCGACAGGTGAAGATCCCCGATCTGCAAGGTGCCATCAATTGCTGGTCCGAAGCGGTCGAAATCTGGGATGCAATGGCCCCTCTCGCGCCACCGTCGCGGATGCTGGAACTGCGCTACGAGGATATCTTGGCGGACGTCCCGGCGGCGATGACAAGGATCGCAGCATTTGCCGACATCCCCCATCCCGATCACCTGTGGAGTGTCGGGGACGGGCGCGCCGATGTCGATCAATGGCGCCGTGTACTGTCCCCGACGGCGGCGGCACGGGTGGCCCGGCGCTGTGGCCCGATCGCTGCCTCACGGGGATACGACCTTGGCGCGATGATCGCAGCGCACACTGCCCGCGCGGCCTGATCGCACCACGAAGCGTGCGGCGACCCCGCCCCGTCAGCGCAACCGCGCTTCCGTCTTCGCATCGAAGAAATAGACATCGGCCTGATCGAACATGATACCGGTCGGGGCACCGAAACCGGGCGCCATCTGGTCATGGGCCTCCACCACGATCCGTGACCCGTCCGGCGCGTTCACATAGTGGTAGCTGACGCCGCCCAATTGCTCGGACAGATCCACCTTGTGGGTGTCGCCGTCGGTCAAGGCGACCTTGTTCGGACGCAAGCCGACCGTGACCGGGCCATCTTCGACAAGGCTCGTGGGGGCGGGCATCGTCGCCCCACCCAGCCCGGGCACCGTTACGGTGCCACCGGCATGGACGCCGTCGAAGAAATTCATCGCCGGGCTGCCGATGAAGCCCGCCACGAACTTGTTGTCCGGATCGTTGTAGAGATGAAGGGGGGCGCCCACCTGCTCGATGTAGCCGGCGCGCAGGACGACGATCTTGTCGGCCAACGTCATGGCTTCGACCTGGTCGTGGGTCACGTAGATCATCGTGGCCCCGATCTCCTTGTGCAGACGCGCGATTTCCACCCGCATCTCCACCCGCAATTCCGCGTCCAGGTTCGACAGCGGCTCATCGAATAGAAACACCTCCGGCCCCCGCACGATGGCACGCCCGATGGCCACCCGCTGACGCTGGCCGCCCGACAGGGCCACGGGCTTGCGCGCAAGGTAATCGTCCAGCTTGAGGATGCGCGACGCCTCGGCTACCTTTTCCTTGATCTCGACCGCCGGATGCCCGTTCATTTTCAAGCCGAAGCCCATATTCTGTTCGACCGTCATGTGGGGGTAAAGCGCGTAGGTCTGGAACACCATGGCGACCCCGCGCTCTGCCGGGTCCGCATGGGTCACGTCGCGCGCGCCGATTTCGATGGTGCCTTCGGTGGTTTCCTCCAGCCCCGCCACCATGCGCAACAGCGTGGACTTGCCGCAGCCCGACGGCCCGACGAACACACAGAACTCCCCGTCCTCGATGGTCAGGTCGATGCCATGGATCACCTGCGTCTGCCCGTAGCGTTTGATCACATCGCTGAGTTGCAGCCCTGACATGTTGGTTCCCTTTCCGGTTTATTCTGCGGCATCGGGAAAGCGCCAATCCTGCGCTTCCCCGGCAATTGAGGCGACGGCGGCATTGATCCGCGGCAAATGGGCGTTGAGCCCGGCAAGGCTGGTGCGCGACGTCGAAGACGTGACGGAGACGGCCCCAAGCACCCGGCCGGACCGCGTGAGGATCGGCACGGCGATGCAGATGATGCCCGGCTCATGCTCTTCACGGTCATAGGCGTGTCCGCGCGCCCTAATTTCCACAAGCTCCGCGCGCAGCGAATCCGGGCTGGCCAATGTCGCGGGCGTGAAGGCGTGGTAGCTTTGCTGCTGCAAGATCGGTTCGACCTCCGCATCGGACAGAAAAGCGATCATCGCCTTGCCGACACCGGTGCAATAGACCGGCCCGACCTTGCCCGCCTGACTGTACATCTGAAGCGGGGTGCGCGCGTTGATCTTGTCGACGTAAAGGACCTGACCGCCATCAAGTTGGGCAAGGTGAACCGTCTCTCCCACCTCTGCCGACAGGGCGTCGAGATAGGGGCGCGCCACCGGGGCAAGCGACGCGCTTTGCCACGCCGAATGGGCCAGGCGCACCAGCCGCAGACCAGGTGCGTAGGTCTGCCGCTCGATATCGTAGGTCAGCATGCTTTGCTTGGTCAGGACCTGGAGCAGGCGGTAAAGCGTGGCCTTGGGGTAGGGACTGGACAGAAGCAGTTCACTGAACCGGACGGGGCGCCCGAAGGAGGCGACGGCATCCAGAACGGCAAGCGCCTTGCCGACCGTTCCGTCCCCTGTCTCGCCCGTGCCGTGTGTCACGCTGATCCTCTCCCCGTCTCCCTCGGCCATGTCCTCCCCGAACATCGCCGCCCGCGCGATCTGTGGCGATCCGCCCGCGCTTTGCTGTTGACAAGACTAGGCCCATTCGTCGTAGGATTTCAATATAAGAAACCAGGTTTCACATAATGAAACCAATTCCAGACGGATCACTAGGGAGGACACCATGCGATCCATTTTCAAAACCGGCGCCGCGGCGCTGGCAGCAGCCACCATGCTTTCGGGCGCGGCACTTGCCGATGGCCACGCGCTTTCGGGCGAGCTGCGCATCTTCTCGGACATGTCGAACCCGGCACCGCGCGCGGTCATGGAAGGTATGGTCGAGCGGTTCGGTGCAGAGCATCCCGATCTCGAGATCGAGTTGGTCATCACCGACCGCGAAGCGTGGAAAACCCAGATCCGCAACGTTCTGCAATCCGGCACGGCCGATGTCGTGAACTGGTACGCGGGCAACCGCATGGCCCCCTACGTGGAAGCGGGCCTGTTCATGGACATCTCCGAGTTGTGGGAAGAGGGCGGGCTGACCGAAACGCTGGCCTCCACCCAGGGCTCCATGACCATGGATGACGGTATCTGGGGCGTGCCCTATACCTACTACCAGTGGGGCGTTTACTATCGCGAGGACATCTTTGCGGAGCTCGGGCTTGAAGCGCCGACCACTTGGGAAGAAGAGCTTTCGAACTGCCAGGCGATCATCGACAGCGGTCGCGCCTGCTACACCATCGGCACCAAGTTCCTTTGGACCGCGGGCGGTTGGTTCGATTACCTCAATATGCGCACCAACGGCTATGATTTCCACATGGACCTGACGGCTGGTGAGGTCGAGTGGACCGATGATCGCGTCCGCGCGACGTTCGAAAACTGGGCCACCCTGATCGAAATGGGCGCCTTCATCGACGACCACCAGACCTATTCCTGGCAGGAAGCGTTGCCCTTCATGGTCAACGGTGAGGCCGCGGCCTACCTGATGGGCAACTTCGCCGTGGCACCGCTGCGCGAGGCCGGGCTTTCCGACGATCAGCTGGGGTTCTACCAGTTCCCGCAGATCGACGCCTCGATCGAGCCGGGTGAAGACGCGCCGACCGACACGTTCCACATCGCGGCCAATGCCGAGAACGTGGAAGCGGCGGAAGCCTTCCTTCTGTTCGTGACCTCGGCCGAGAACCAGACGCTCATCAACAACGGTGACAATCTGGGTCAGCTGCCCGTCAACGCCAACTCCTCGGTTGACGACGACGAGTTCCTGAATGCGGGCTTCGACATGCTGTCGAACAACGCAGGTGGCGGCATCGCGCAGTTCTTCGACCGCGACGCACCGGCGGAAATGGCGCAGGTCGCCATGCAGGGCTTCCAGCAGTTCATGGTTGATCCGTCGACCCTGGACCAGGTTCTGCAAATCCTCGAAGGTGCGCGTCAGCGCATTTACTGAGGCCGCGCCTCTGATCCAAGTCTGGTCCGGCCCGCGCCTTTGCGTGGGCCGGACCGCCCCCTCTCGCCAGGCTATGGGCGGGCAAGAATTTCGATAGATCCGAGAGGACCGGACCCATGGCATCTGTCACGACAGACACCCCGATCCAGCACAGCGATCCGACGCCGCGACGCAAGATCAGCCAACAGGCCATCGCCCCTTGGCTTTTCCTGCTGCCCGCCTTTTTGTTCTTCGCTCTCTACGTGATCATCCCCATCGTGCAGAGCTTCTACATCTCGTTCTACGAATGGAACGGGCTCTACTCGCCGGAATACCGCGCCGTTGAAGGCACGGAGCTGACCGATCTCGCCTGTACCGAGCTCGGGAACCGCGCCGCCCGGACAGAGGGGTGTGAACCCACGGGCGCGAATGTCTGGACCGGCGAATATGTCGGTTGGGAGAATTACCAGCAGCTCTGGAACGATCCGTTCTTCTGGACCTCACTCCAGAACAACGTCATCTGGCTGCTGCTCTACTTCCTCGCGATCCCCGGCGGCCTCTTCATCTCGCTGTTCCTGAACCAGAAAGTGTTCGGGATGCGGCTCTACAAGTCGCTCTTCTTCTTCCCCTTTGTTCTCAGCCAGGTCGTCGTCGGCCTCGTCTTCTCATGGTTCTACCTGCCCAATGACGGGCTTCTGAACCAGGTGCTGATCTTCTTCGGGTTCGAGAGCATCAATATCCTCGGCTCCAACGAATACGCCACATACGGGATCATCGCCGCCGGTCTGTGGCCGCAGACGGCCTATTGCATGATCCTGTACCTGACCGGCCTGAATGCCGTGGACCCCGAACAGATCGAGGCTGCGCGCCTTGACGGCGCCAAGGGGCCGAAAATGTTGTGGTACGTGGTCCTGCCGCAGCTCTGGCCCGCCACCTTCATCGCGATTGTCGTCACCGTTATCGGGGCGCTTCGGTCCTTCGACCTCATCACGATCATGACCAATGGGGGCCCGGGCTTCTACAACACCTCCGTGCTCGCCTTCTACATGTACGACGTGGCGCTCAGCGAATTCGGGTTCCGCATGGGCTATGGCTCCGCGATCGCCGTGATCCTGTTCCTCATCATGATGGTCTATATCGCCGGCTTCCTGTGGAAGATGTGGCGGGACGAGAAGGGGGCCTAAGCGATGTTTCCACGTCCGATCCAGCATTATTCCCGTGGCGTTCAGGCGACTTATCAAGTGGTTCTGCCGATCGCGCTTCTGGTGTGGCTGATCCCGCTTCTGGCGGTGATCTGGTTCTCCATCAAACCGGGTGAGGATTTCACCCAAGGCAATTATTGGGGCTGGCCTGCAACGGGTTTCCAGGGAATCACGAATTACTGGACGGTCTTCGCTGAATCCGCGATGCCACAATATTTGTGGAACTCGGTCGTCATCACCATTCCCACGATGTTCGGCGCTGTCGCGCTCAGCTGCATGACCGGCTTCGCGCTGGGGGTCTACCGCTTCAAGGGCAACCTTCTGATCTTCTTCATGTTCGTGGCGGGCAATTTCGTACCGTTCCAGATCCTCATGGTGCCGGTGCGCGACCTGACGGACCAGATGGGCCTTTACGACACGCGCCTTGGTCTGATCCTCTTCCACATCGCCTTCCAGACCGGGTTCTGCACACTCTTCATGCGCAACTTCATCCGCGCGTTGCCCCGCGCCTTGATCGAGGCCGCGCGCGTTGAAGGCGTCAGCGAATGGCGCATCTTCTGGTTCGTCGTCCTGCCGCTGATGAAGCCCGCCATCGCGGCCCTGTGCGTGCTGATCTTCACCTTCATCTGGAACGATTTCTTCTGGGCCGTCGTGCTGACGCAAAGCCCTGAATCGCAGCCCGTCACCGCCGGTATCACCGCCTTCAACGGCCAATACCGCGCGATGTATCACCTGATGAGCGCGGGCAGCATCGTGGCGGCCATCCCGCCGGTCGCGATGTTCTTCCTGATGCAAAAGCACTTTATCGCGGGCCTGACGCTCGGCGCCGTGAAGTAAGGATATCGGCCATGGATGTGGTCCTCGACGGCACCGAAGCTGAAGACATGTCCGGAGAGGGCAAGGTGGCCCTCGCCGTGCCGTCCGTGCGGACATGGCGGCTCGACGATGATGGGCGGCAGACCATGGTGCTGGCGGCCACGGGCGACCGCTTGCCGCAAGTCGTCTATTGGGGTGCACCGCTTCCGGTGGACGAGCATCTTCAGACGCTCCACGCCGCGCACGAGCTGGACGTCACGGGCGGTATGCTGGACGAAAACCCGGACCTGTCGCTGTGCCCGGAAGCCGTGCGCACTTTCCCCGGCCAACCGGGCCTGATCCTGCGGGACGGGGACGGCACGCCGCTGTTGCCGAAGTTCTGTTATGCGGGGGAGGAGGCGGCGGATGGGACGCTGGTTCTGCGCTATGCGGATGACGCGAACGGCCTGACCCTGACCTTCCTGTTTGCCACCGATCCCTCCACCCGGATCATCACTGCCAAGACCCGGTTGGATGCGGACCGCGCGGTACACCTCCACTGGCTGGCCGCGCCCGTCCTGCCCGCGCCGCAACAATCCACCGAGATGATCGACTTCGCGGGCCGCTGGACGGGGGAGTTCCAGACCAATCGCACCGCCTGGTCCGCCGGGATGCGCTACCGCGAAAACCGCACGGGCCGCACGGGTCACGAACATTTCCCTGGCCTCCTGATCCCCTGCGAAGGGTGCACCAACACCCAAGGGGAGGCCTACGGCTTCCATTACGGCTGGTCCGGCGGTCACAAGATGATCGCGGAGGAATTGCCCGATGGCCGCCGCCAGATCCAATTCGGCCATGCCGCAAGGATGGAAGTTCAAGCCGCCCGCACCTTCGAGAGCGCGACGCTCTACGTCACCTATTCCCGCACCGGCCTGAACGGTTGCGCGGTCAGCTTTCAGCGCCATCTCCGCGACCGCATCGTGACCTGGCCCGACAAGAACCGCCCGCGCCCGGTCCACTACAATTGCTGGGAAGCGGTCTATTTCGACCACAAGCTCGACGTTCTCAAAGACATCGCGACCCGCGCCGCCGATCTGGGCGCGGAACGCTTCGTGCTCGATGACGGCTGGTTCGGCCAGCGCGACGACGACACCCGCTCCCTGTCGGATTGGGAGGTCGACGCCCGGAAATACCCCGATGGCCTGGGACCCCTGATCGACCATGTCCACGCGCTCGACATGACCTTCGGCATCTGGTTCGAGCCGGAGATGATAAATCCCGACAGCGACATCCACCGCGCCCATCCCGATTGGGCCTTGGGGGGCGAGGATCAGACCCTGGGCCGCCAGCAAAAGGCGCTCAACATGGCCCTGCCGGAGGTGCGCGATTTCATCTACGACCGGATGGCCGCGATCCTGTCTGCCCATCCCATCGACTACGTCAAATGGGACCACAATCGCGTACTGCCCATGCCCGACGCCGATCAGACGCGCGGGTCCTACGCGCTGATCGACCGCCTGCGCGCCGATTTCCCGAAGGTGGAGATCGAAAGCTGTGCCTCGGGCGGCGGGCGCATCGACTTCGGCATCATGAAACGGACCCAGCGGGTTTGGTTGAGTGACAGCAATGACGCCCTCGAACGCCTGCGCATCCAACACGACGCGGCCCTGTTCCTGCCCATCGCCGTCACCGGCTCCCATGTCGGGCCGCGGCGGTGCCACACGTCGGGCCGTGTCTTCGACATTTCCTTCCGCGCCTGGGTTGCCGCCCAACGCCACATGGGGTTCGAGATGGACCCGCGCGAGCTGGATGACCGCGAGGCGGCGGTGCTGCGCGAAGTCACAAGCTGGTGGAAACACAACCGCACCTGGATGTTGCAGGCCGATCTTCTGCGGCTCGATTCCGCTGATCCGGCGGTCATCGCGGAACAGCAAATCACGCGCAACGGCGACAAATTCGTCGTCTTCGCGGGCAAGTCCGCCACGTCCGACCAGATCGCCCCGCGCCCCCTGCGCCTTACCGCCCTGGACGAAGCTGCCACCTACCGGATCACCTTGATGAACCGGCACAACGCCCCAGCGCTAAGTCGCGGCATGCCCGCGCTCAAGCAAGGACCCGTGGAGGTCTCCGGCGCGTGGCTGATGCATCATGGCCTGACCTTGCCATGGAACTTTCCCGATACGATGTGGGTCCTGGAGGGCCAGAGATTATGAGCGACAGCGCGATCTATCCTGATTTGAGCGGCGCATCCGTGTTCATCACCGGCGGCGGGTCAGGCATCGGCGCCAGCCTGACGGAAGGGTTCTTGCGGCAAGGTGCCAAAGTGGCCTTCGTGCAGCGATCCGACGCCAGCGCCTTCGCCGATGAGATGGAGGCCGCGACCGGCAATCGCCCGCTCAGCCTTCTGTGTGACATCACCGACACCGATCGCCTGCGCACCGCCATCGCTGAGGCATCCGACGCCCACGGCCCGGTCACAATCATGGTCAACAACGCCGCAAACGACAAACGGCACAATACCCTAGAGGTGGATGAGGCGTTCTGGGACTGGTCCCAGGCCATCAACCTGAAGGCCTATTTCTTCGGCTGCCAGGCGGTGATCGGGGGGATGCGCGCCGCGGGTGGTGGCTCCATCATCAACATGTCGTCGATCAGCTACATGATGGGCAATGCGGGCTACCCCGCGTACACCGCTGCCAATGGCGCGATCACCGCCCTGACGCGCAGCCTCGCCCGTGAATTCGGCCCCGACCGCATCCGCGTCAATGCGCTGGCGCCCGGCTGGGTGCTGACGGAAAAGCAACTGGAGATGTGGGCCTCACCCGAGGATCTTGCCGCCCACATGAAACGCATGTGCCTGAAAGAACATCTAAAGCCCGAGGATATCGTCGGCGGGACGCTCTTCCTCGCCTCTCGCGCCTCCAAGGCGATGACGGGTCAGACCATGGTGATCGACGGCGGCGTGGTGACAACGGGATGAGCGGCAATCAATCATACGCCGATTGGATCGCCGTCGATTGGGGGACCACGCATCTGCGTGCCTGGGCCATGGTCGGGGCCGAGGCGAAGGCAGAGGTCAGCAGCGCGGATGGCATGGGCAAGCTGCCGCGCGACGGGTTTGAGCCCGCCCTCTTGCGCCTGGTCGAGCCGTGGTTGGGCGCGGGCCGCATGCGCGTTGTGGCCTGCGGCATGGTCGGCGCGCGTCAGGGCTGGGTGGAGGCACCCTATGTCGCCGTGCCCGCACGGCCCACCGACCTGTCGCCCATCGTCGCGCCATCCGCCGATCCCCGCCTTCATGTCAGCGTCGTGCCGGGCTTGTCACAGGCAAAGCCCGCGGACGTCATGCGCGGGGAAGAGACGCAGATCGCGGGCTTTCTGGCGCAGAACCCGAAATTCGACGGCGTTCTGGTGCTGCCCGGCACCCATTCCAAATGGGTCCGTATCTCAGCCGAGGAGGTGGTGAGTTTCCAGACCGCGATGACCGGTGAATTGTTTCAATTGCTCGCCGAGGAATCCGTCCTGCGCCACTCGGTATCCGCGTCGGGCCAGAACGATGATGCCTTTGTGCAGGCGGTGTCCGACACGATTTCCCAGCCCGAGAAGGTGTCCCAATGGCTGTTCGGGCTGCGCGCCCAGAATGTTCTCGACGGACAGGACGGCACCACGGCGCGGGCAAAGCTGTCCGGCTATCTCATCGGATCGGAACTGGCTGCCGCGCGGCCCTATTGGCTGGGGCAGGCCGTTGCGATTGCGGGCACCCCGACGCTGACCCGCCTCTACGCCGACGCGCTGAAAACGCAGGGCGTCACGCCGGATGTCCACGATGCAGCCCCCCTGACCCGCGCGGGCCTGGCCCGGGTCTATGCAACGCTCACGGAGAATGCCTGACATGTCCCGCCCCCTGATCGCCATCCTGCGCGGTATCACCCCGCCCGAGGCCGTGCCGGTGGCCGAGGCCCTGATCGCGGCAGGTATCGACAGGATCGAGGTGCCCTTCAACTCCCCCGATCCGCTGGACAGCATCGCCGCGATGGCCGCGGCGTGCGGCGGGCGCGCATTGATCGGCGCGGGCACGGTTTTGAACGTGGCTGATGTCCGCGCAATCGCGGAAGCCGGCGGAAAGCTGATCGTGTCCCCCAACACAGATGCCGATGTGATCCGCGCCAGCGTGGCCGCCGGGATGCAATCCTGGCCCGGCATCTTCACCCCGACGGAAGCGTTCGCAGCCCTGCAAGCGGGCGCGACCGGCCTGAAGCTCTTTCCCGGCAACATGGCCGGTCCCGGCGGCCTCAAGGCGCTCCGGGCGGTTCTGCCCCTTGGAACACAGGTTTATGCCGTGGGCGGGGCGGGGCCCGAGAACTTCACGGACTGGATCGCGGCCAGCGCGGACGGCTTCGGCATCGGCTCGGCCCTCTACAAGCCCGGCACCGCCCCGGACGACATCGCAACGCGGGCCGCAAAGATCGTGGACGCCTACGACACCGCCAAGAAGGGTCCGATGGTATGAGCGTGGAGGTCTACGACGACCGGGCGTGCCTTCTGGGGGAAGGGCCGCTTTGGCATCCCGGCCTCGGACAATTGTTCTGGTTCGATATTCATGGCCAGCGCCTTCTGACGCGGGATGCCGACGGCGCCCAGGGCCAATGGGATTTCGACCGCGCCGTTTCCGCCGCGGGGTGGGTGGATGACACGCATCTGCTGGTGGCCACGGAAACGGACCTGACCCTGTTCGATCTGGCGTCGGGTGGGCAGGAACGGGTCGCGGACCTGGAGCCGGACAACATCGCCACACGCTCCAACGATGGCCGCGCTGACCCGCAAGGCGGCTTCTGGATCGGTACGATGGGCCATAACGCGGAAAAGGGGGCGGGCGCGCTCTACCGTTTCTATCGCGGACAATTGCGCCGGATACGGGGCGCCGTCACGATTCCCAACGCGACCTGTTTTGCACCCGACGGACGCCGCGCCTATTTCGCGGATACCGCCGAACATCTGGTCTTGACCTACGACCTCGACCCCGACGGATGGCCCGAGGGGGAGCCGCGGATTTTCCTCGATCACCGGGAACGAGAGGTGAACCCGGACGGCGCCGTCGTTGATGCCGACGGCCGGTTCTGGTGCGCTGAATGGGGCGCGTCGCGCGTTGCCTGCTACAGCCCGGAGGGAAATCTTTTAGAAGAAATCATTCTGCCGGTTCCGCAACCCACATGTCCCGCATTCGGACCGGACGGTCTGTATGTCACGACGGCGCAAAAAGGTGCGCCGGATGCGCCGGCCGATCCGGCCCCGCTGTCGGGCCAAACCCTGCGCGTCTCCGTGTCCGCAAAGGGTCAAGCGGAACACCGGGTGATCCTATGAGCCTCAAGCGCACCCTCGGGACCTGTTACTACCCCGAGCACTGGGCGGAAGAGATCTGGTCCGAGGATGCGCGCCGCATGGCGGATCTGGGCCTGACCTGGATTCGCATCGGTGAATTCGCGTGGAGCCGGCTGGAACCGCGCCCCGACGATCTGCACTTCGATTGGCTGGACCGCGCCATCGACATCCTGAAGGGCGCAGGTCTCAAGGTCGTGCTGGGAACGCCCACGGCAACCCCGCCGCGCTGGATGCTCGACAAATACCCCGACATGCTCGCCGTCGATGCGCAGGGGCGCGAACGGCGCTTTGGCTCCCGCCGCCACTATTGCTTTTCCCACGACGGATATCGCGACGAGACCATCCGCATCACGCGCCTTTTGGCCGAACAATTCGGGCGCAAGGTCGATGCGTGGCAGACCGACAACGAATATGGCTGCCATGACACGATCTACAGCTATTCCGACGCGGCCCGCCGCGCCTTTCGCGATTGGCTGGCGCAGAAGTATCAATCGCCGGATGCGTTGAACCGGGCTTGGGGCAACGTCTTCTGGTCGATGGAATACGACAGCTTCGACCAGATCGACCTGCCGAACCTGACGGTGACGGAGCCCAATCCCTCCCACGCGCTCGATTTCCGCCGCTTCTCATCGGATCAGGTGGCGCGGTTCAACCGGGCCCAGGTCGACGCCATCCGCGCGCGATCCGACGCGCCGATCAGTCACAATTACATGGGCCGGATTGTCGAATTCGACCATTTCGCCACCGGTCGCCAGATGGAAATCGCAACCTGGGACAGCTATCCCCTGGGCTTTCTGGAGGATCGGCTGGAAGACGATGCGGATCACAAGCGCCGCTACGCGCGACAGGGCGATCCGGATTTTCAGGCGTTCCACCACGACCTCTATCGTGCGATTGGGCGGGACGGGCGCTGGTGGGTCATGGAACAACAGCCCGGCCCCGTGAACTGGGCGCCGCACAATCCCGCGCCGCTCCCCGGCATGGTCCGCTTCTGGACGTGGGAGGCCTTCGCCCACGGCGCCGAATGCGTCGCCTATTTCCGCTGGCGACAGGCCCCAATGGCGCAAGAGCAATACCACGCGGGCCTCCTGCGCCCCGACAGCGTGGCGGCGGAGGGGTTCGCGGAAGCCGCCCAGGTGGCGCAGGAGCTACGCGAAATGCCCGATGTCGAACACGGGCAGGCCCCGGTCGCGCTGGTCTTCGACTATGCCTCCGCCTGGGCCTGGGCGGTGCAACCGCAAGGGCAGGGATGCGATTACTTCCGGCTGGTCTTCGAAGTCTACCGTGGTTTGCGGAAGCTCGGCCTCTCTGTCGATATCCTGCCGCCGGACACGGCATCGCTCGACGGATACGCCCTTGTCCTCGCGCCGGGCGTCATCACGTTGCGCGATGAGCTGAAGGCGGCCATCGCGGCGACCGATGCCCAGGTGATCCTCGGGCCACGGACCAATGCAAAGACCGCCGATCTGGGCATCCCCGTGCCGCTTCCCCCGGCGCTGACGGGGTTCGATCTCACGGTTGCGCGGGTGGAGACGATGCGCCCCGACATGCCGGTCTTGCTGGAGAAGGGCGGCCATCTGACCCTCTGGCGTGAACAGATCGAGACGTCGGAAGATGTGGTGGAGGCCGACGCCCATGGTGCGCCGGTCCTCGTGCGCAAGGGTCATCTGTCTTATCTGGCGGGCTGGCCGGACGAGGTTGCCCTTAGCCGCATCCTCACACGCGCGGCCATTGCGGCGGGGCTATCGCCGCAGGACCTGCCGCCGGATATCCGCATCCGCGACACCGGACAGACCCGGTTCCTATTCAACCACGGTCCCGACCCGGTGGAATTCGACGGTCACATCATCCCCCCGGCGGGCCTGATCTGGCTCCCGACCTGACCCCTCTTTCCCTTTTTCAAGAGCCAGCGGGCGCAGCCCGCCATCGCACCCGAAATGAAGCTGAACGCGCAAAAGAAAAGGCGCGCCCCTTCAGGGGCACGCCCAGTTCGATACACAGCCGCGTCGCGCAAGCCGTATCTCAAATCCCGTCAATGCAGACGTATTTCGTCTCCATGTAATCTTCGAGGCCCTGGCTGCCGCCCTCCTTGCCAAGACCGCTTTCCTTCACGCCGCCGAAGGGGGCCTCAACGGTCGTGATGAGGCCGGAATTGATGCCGATCATGCCGTATTGCAACCGCTCGTTCAGGCGGAAGGCGCGGCCCAGATCCTTGGTATAGGCGTAACTCGCCAGGCCGAAGACGGTATCGTTGGCCATGTCGATCGCCTCCTCCTCCGTCTCGAACTTGAAGACCGGGGCAAGGGGTCCGAAAATCTCTTCCTGCGCGAACGCCATGTCCTGCGTGGCGCCGGTGATGACGGTCGGCTCAAAGAACGTCCCGCCCAGATCGTGCCGCCCGCCGCCGCAGGCCACCGATCCGCCCTTGGACGTGGCGTCTTCCAGCAGCTCCTCCACCTTCTCCACGGCATCCTTGTCGATCAACGGGCCTTGCACGACCCCGTCCTCCCGGCCATCGCCCACCTTCATGTCCCGCGTCTTCTGTACCAGCTTCTCGACGAAGGCGTCGTGGATGCCCGACTGCACGTAGATACGGTTGGCGCAGACGCAGGTCTGCCCGGAATTGCGGTACTTGGAGACCATCGCCCCCTCGACCGCCGCGTCCAGATCGGCATCGTCGAATACGATGAACGGCGCGTTGCCCCCCAGTTCCATGGACACCTTCTTCACGCTGTCCGCCGATTGCCGGATCAGCTCCTTACCCACTTCGGTGGACCCGGTGAAGGTAATCTTGCGGACCTCGAACCGGTCCATCATCGCGCCCGCGATTTTGCGCGCCGATCCGGTCAGAACATTGACGCTGCCGGTGGGATAGCCGACCTCCTCCGCCATGGCGGCCCAGGCCAACCCGGAATAGGGCGTCGCGGTTGCGGGCTTGGCCACCACGGGGCAGCCCATGGCGAGGGCCGGCGCAATCTTGCGCGCCAGCATCGACGACGGGAAATTCCACGGCGTTATCATCCCGACCACCCCGATCGGATGCTTCGTCACGAGGATACGCCGTCCGTTCACGCCCGCGGGCACGATCTCCCCCTTGGCGCGGCGCGCTTCTTCCGCAAACCAGCGGACATATTGCGCACCGATCGCGATCTCGCCCTTGGCCTCGGCCAGCGGTTTGCCCATCTCGATCGTCAGCAATTCGCCAAGCGCGTCTTTGTTGTCCATCAGCGCATCGTGCAGCTTCCACAGCAGGTCCACCCGGTCCATCAGCGACATCCCGGCAAATCCCGCGAAGGCCTCCTGCGCCGCGTCCACGGCGCGCATCGTCTCGTCCGTGCCGCAGCTTGGCACGGTGCCGATGATTTCGCCGGTGGCGGGGTTGGTGACGTCGATCGTCTCGCCGCTATTGGCACCGATCCATTCGCCCCCGACATACGCCGCCTCTTTCATCCAAGTCTGCCAATCGGCCATGCCGCCTCTCCCTAGGTTCCGGGTCCCATGATCCGGGCCACGTCGAGCATCCGGCAGGAAAATCCCCATTCATTGTCATACCAGCCGAACACGCGGAGCATTCCGCCCTTCGACCGCTTGATTTCGGGCCCTGCCACGATAAGCGATTCCGGGCGCGCCCGCAGGTCGGCACTGACCAGCGGCTTGTCGGTAAACCCAATGATCGGCCCGGCGGTTCCTTGCAAGAGCGCGCGCGCCTCCTCGGCACTGGGCATGGCGCGGGTCATCACCGCCAGATCCACGCAAGAGACGGAGGCCGATGGAACCCGAACCGCCGACCCAGTGACGCGTCCGGCAAGATGCGGCAGCACCACATCGACCAATTGCTCGGCGGAGGTTGTCGTCGGCACCATGCTCAACGCCGCCGCCCGGCTGCGCGCCGGATCGCGCATCGGCATGTCCACGCTCGGCTGCGATCCGGTGTAGCAATGCACGGTCGTCATCAATGCGGAATCAAGGCCCCAGGTCTCGTCGATGAACCGCACCAGCGGCGCGAGCGCGTTGGTCGTGCATGACGCGTTGGAAACGATCCGGTGCTCTGCAGTCAGCGCCGCCTCGTTCGCCCCGAGAACGAGGGTCAGGTCGGGATCTACGGCGGGGCCGGACACAAGGACGCGCCCCGCGCCTGCGGTCAGGGCCGCTTCCGCGATCTCCCGGCTGCCCCGACCCGTGCATTCCATCAACACGTCCACATCCGCCAACGGCAGCGCACCCGCATCCCGCTCCATCGTCAGGCGAATACGCCGTCCATCGACCAGCAGATCGCCATCCTTTACCGAGACATCGCCGGGGTAAGGCCCGAACACGCTGTCGAATTCAAAGAGATAGGCACAGGTCGCCGCATCCGCGATGTCATTCACCGCCACGATCTCGATCTCTGGCCAATGGGGTCCAAGCCGCCCGCCGCCCAGGGCCCAGGCGCGCAGAACTGACCGGCCGATACGTCCGAACCCGTTAATCGCCACGCGGATCGTCATGGGCGTCTCCTTTGCCGAAGTGATGCATCCCGCGCCGCAAAGGTGCAAGGGAAGCACACCCTTGGTCCAATCGTCTTTCGTGATTGGCCTTGCGCCGCGACGTGATGGACGCGCCCTTTGCAACGCCGCCCGATCCGGTGCATCAAGGCAAACCTGCACCCCAAAGGAAGGCCGCACTTGCAATGATCGCCTATGTCACCCTCGGCGCCGATGACCTGCACGCGGCGGAACGCTTCTACACCGCCCTGCTCCTGCCGCTCGGCTACAGGATGGAGCGGTACCAGGGCGATCTGAGCTTCCTTCCGCCCCACGATCCCGACGCGCCTCACGGGGTCCCGGACCTCTACATCAAGCGGCCCTTCAACGGTGCGGTTGCGTCCTGTGGCAACGGCACCATGATCGCCCTCGACGTGCCGACCCGCGCGGACGTGCGCAGGCTGCACCACGCTGCATGCGCGGCGGGAGGATCGGATGAAGGGCAACCGGGCACCCGCGCGGATTACAATGCGGATTTCTACGTGGCTTATCTGCGCGACCCCCAAGGCAACAAGATCGCGCTTTTCTCCAACGCGCCAGATTGATCGCGCAGGAATGGCAAGGTGGGTGCGGCGCTCCCTGTCTATCAACGCGAGCGGCCGTCTCTTTCAGTTGCAAAAGCTTAACAGTATTCCGAAAAGTGATCAAAATCAAAGCAATAGATGACTTGTGCAACTTGCACAGGGGGCCACTCGACGCCGCGAGCCCTATAATCCGACCCGCCCCGCGCCCTCCGGTACAGGCAGTCGCGTCTGGGCCTCCGCCACCTCTGCCAGGGCGCGCGCGACCGCGTCGGACGGTGGGCAGGATCGACGCGTTCCAAGATCGACATGGAGCAAGAAGCTCTCCACTGTCGCCACGACCTCACCGTCCCCCCGCATCAGCGTATGGAACAGGTGCAGCTTCTTGCCGTCCCCATTCAGCAGCCGCGTGTCGGCCCTCAAGTGATCGGCCGCATGGGCCTCCGCCAGATAGCGGACGTGGTTCTCCACCGTGAAATAACTTTGCCCCGCCGCGATGTATGCCGCGTCCGCTCCCACCATTTCCATGAACCGGTCCGTCGCCTTCGACCCGGCCTCCAGATAATGGGTCTCGTTCATGTGGCCGTTATAGTCGGTCCAGCCCGGCGGGATCTGCCGCTCCAGCGTCACCGGCATCCCCGGTCGCGCCAGCTTTGCCTCGTGCGCGGTCACGACCCCACCGGCGCCGGAGCCCGTGTGCTTCAGGGCCCGCATGATCCCCACAAGGTTGTCGTCGCGCAATCGCTCCAGCTCGCGGATCGTCATATGGCCCGATTGCGCGTCCGATTGACCCGCGATCAGGTCCACAAGCGTGTCCGTGAACTCGGGAACATCCATCAGCTTGGTCCAGGGAAAGGACAGGCACGGTCCGAACTGCGCCATGAAATGCTTCATCCCCGCCTCACCCCCGGCCACGCGGTAGGTCTCGAACAGGCCCATTTGCGCCCATCTCAGGCCGAAGCCCATACGGATCGCCTCGTCGATTTCTTCGGTCGTGGCGATCCCGTCCTTCACGAGCCACAGCGCCTCACGCCAGACGGCTTCAAGGAAACGATCGGCGATATGTGCATCGATCTCCTTTCGGATGTGAAGCGGATAGAACCCGACCTCCCGCAACATGGCCTGCGCCGCGCCGCAGGTCGCCGCATCGCCCACCAATTCGACGAGCGGCAGAAGGTAGACCGGGTTGAAGGGATGCGCCACGATCACGCGCGCGCCTTCCGCGGTCAGCTCCGATGGTTTGAAGCCGCTGGTTGACGAGGCAATGATCGCGTCCGCGGGCGCATGAGCATTCAAATCCGCCAGCACCCTGTGCTTGATATCAAGCCGCTCAGGCACGCTTTCCTGCACCCAATCCGCCCCTGCGACCGCATCGGCGAGGCTATCGCTGAAGCGCAACGTGCCCTCGGGCGGCATGGCCCGATCATAAAGCGCGGGCAGGGCGCGGCGGGCGTTGGACAGGACCTCTCCGATCTTCCGTTCCGCCTCGGGGTCCGGATCGAAGACGGCGACGTTCCAACCATTGAGCAAGAACCGCGCGGCCCATCCGCCGCCGATCACGCCGCCGCCGATAATGGCCGCCTTCATGGCGTGACGCTCCGCTGCAACTGGTCCAGATCGTAGCCGTTGAAGTCCAGCACTTCGCGCGCCGCGGCGAGCCTGTCCGGCGGAATGTCGGGGTCGCGGTTCAGGATCCATCCGACCCGCCCGTTCGGCGCGCCAACCACCGCCGTGCGGTAGCCTTCATCAACCCAAAGCACCCAATAGGGGGCCGCGACCGGAACGCCCTGCAACCGAACCGACAATCGCCCGAGCCCTTCATCGGTCGCCGTCCCGGTGATCGTCTCTGTCGGTCGACCATCGGCGTCGAGGCAGATGTTGCGCACGGTCAGAACGCCGGGCGTGTCAGCAGGCCCGTATTCCGCGATCGCCCCGGGGCAGTCGGATTGGAACGGGTTGGGGTAGCGCGCGATCTCGTACCAGCGACCGACATAGCGGTTGGCGTCGAAATTGGCAGAGGACGCGATAGTCACGCTGTCATCGCGGTAGGACGGTCCAAGGACGGCGCCACACGCGGCAAGGGCGAGCGGGGCGAGGAAAAGCCATCTCATACCGGCATCCTCTTGGTCAGGCCCAGTTTTTTGCGGACAGCATCCGGGCCGATGATCGTCGCGCCCATCCCCTCAACAACGCCGACCGCCCGTTCCACAAGCTGCGCGTTCGTCGCAAGCACGCCTTTCTCCAGCCAAAGATTGTCCTCCAATCCCACCCGCACATTGCCCCCGGCCAGCACGGCGGCGGCGGCATAGGCCATCTGGTTGCGGCCCAGGGCGAAGGCGGAAAACGTCCAATCGTCCGGCACGTTGTTCGCCATCGCCATGAAGGTGTTCAGATCATCGGGCGCGCCCCACGGCACGCCCATGCACAGCTGAACCAGCGCGGGCGCCTCCAGCACGCCTTCCCTCACCAACTCCTTGGCAAACCACAAATGACCGGTATCGAACGCCTCGATCTCGGGTTTCACGCCCATGTCGGTCATCATCTGCCCCATGGCGCGCAACATACCGGGCGTGTTGGTCATGACGTAATCGGCTTCCGCGAAGTTCATCGTGCCGCAATCCAGCGTGCAGATTTCGGGACGGCATTCGGCGATATGGGCCACCCGCTCCTCCGCGCCGATCATGTCCGTGCCCTCACGCACGGGCAAAGGCGCATCGGTCGGGCCGAAGACGATATCGCCGCCCATTCCGGCGGTCAGGTTCAGCACGACATCGGTGTCGGAGGCGCGGATCAGCTCCGTCACCTCCCGGTAGAGCGCAAGGTCGCGGGACGGCGTGCCCGTCTCAGGATCGCGCACATGGCAATGGACAATCGCAGCACCCGCCTGCGCCGCCGCAATGGCGCTGTCGGCGATCTGCTGCGGCGACCGTGGGACATGGGGGCTTCGATCCTGGGTGCTGCCCGATCCGGTCACGGCACAGGTGATGAACACCTCTTTGTTCATGGCAAGCGGCATCTATTTCCCTTTCCAGATCGGATCGCGCTTCTCGGCAAAGGCCCGTGCGCCTTCCTTTTGGTCGTCTGAGCGGTAGAGCTTTTCGACCGTCTCGAACTGGCTTTTCGTGATCTTGTTGAGCGCGTCGTGGAACTTCATGTTCTCGGCCTCGCGCACGATCTCCTTGATCGCGGCATTCACAAGCGGCGGGCCGGAAGCGATCAAGTCGGCCATGTCCCGCGCCTTGTCCATCAACTGGTCCGCCGGATGGATCTGGTTGATCAGCCCCCACCGCGCGGCCTCTTCGGCGTCGAGCCACCGCCCGGTGAACAGCATCTCCATCGCGATATGATACGGGATGCGCTTGGGCAGCTTGATGGACGCCGCATCGGCCACCGTGCCGGACCGGATCTCGGGCAGGGCAAAACTCGCGTGGTCCGCCGCCAGAATGATATCCGCGCTCAGCGCCAATTCGAGCCCACCGCCGCAGCAGATACCGTTCACCGCCGCGATCACGGGCTTGTTGAGACCCCGCAATTCCTGCAAGCCGCCGAACCCGCCCACACCGTAATCGCCATCCACCGCATCACCGTCGGCGGCGGCCTTCAGGTCCCAGCCGGGGCAGAAGAACTTCTCCCCCGCACCGGTCAAGATCGCCACGCGCAAGTCCGGATCGTCGCGGAATTGCGTGAACACGTCCCCCATGATCCGGCTGGTGGCCAGGTCGATGGCGTTGGCCTTCGGGCGGTCCAGCGTGACCTCCAGCACATGGCCGTTGCGGTTTGTCTTTACGGGACTGTCATTCATCACGGCATCTCAATCGGATCAGGGCGTCGGCGGCGACGGCGCGGGTGGGGGTGCAGATCAGGGGATTGATCTCGACCTCGAAGATGTCTTCAGCGTGGGTCATGACGTAGTCCTGCACGGCCAGAACGGCGCTGACAATCGCGCGGAGATCGGCGGCCGGTTTGCCCCGAAATCCGCCAAGAAGCGGTGCGATGCGCAGGCGCGACAGGGCCGCCTCGATTTCGGGGCCGGTCGTGGGCAGCAAAAGGTGCTGCGTGTCGGCAAGCAGTTCGGTCAAAATCCCGCCCGCGCTAAGCGTCAGCACAAGGCCGTGGGCCGGATCACGCAGGACACCGACCAGGAGTTCCGCTACCGGGTCCGGCACCATCTCCTCGATCAGGAATGCGGTGCCGCCCATCTTCACCGCCGCCTCCCGCAGGGCGGTGCGCGGCACATCCAGCGCCACTGCCCCGGCCTCCGTTTTATGGGCATGGCCGAGGGCTTTCACCGCGAAGGGGCCGTTGATTTCGTTGAGGAGATCGGCGGGAATATCAGCGATTTCAATGTGTTGGCCCTGCGGGGTATCCAGGCCGCATGCGTCCAGTGCCACCTTTGCCTCGGCCTCCGTCAGGATATAGGTATCGCCATCGGCGCAGGGTGTTTGAAGGGGTGCCGAATGTGGTCGATAGGCTGCGATCCGGGCGGCGATGGCGATGGAATCCAACGCTTCCCCAAACCCGCAAAGCGGCAATATCCCTCGCGCAAGAAGCCGTTGCGCGGTCGCTTCCGGCAGGGTTTCCGGCAGGCTGGACAGGATCGCGATGGGGCGTCCGGTTTGCGCAATCGCGTCCTCGACCGCGTCGATGACAAGCTCCCATTCCGGGGCCGGGCATCTGTCGGGACGCGGGAAATCCAGAACAACAAGGCCAAGCGCCAGATCCCCCGACATCATTGCGGAGAAACACGCCGCCATCGCCGCGCGGTCCGCCCAGATATAAGTGTGGTAATCCAAGGGGTTGGCAAGCGCGACCCGTTGGCCAAGTGCGGCGCGCAGGCCCGTCACCTGACGCTCCGACAGGGGCGGAAAGACCACGTCGCGCCCAAGCGCCACATCCGCCATCAGGCTCGCCTCCCCACCCGAGCAGGAGAGTGAGGCGACCCGGTTCGACGGCAGCGGCCCGATCACGTGCAACAGCTTGAGGACCTCAAGAAATGTAGGCAAATCAAAGACCTGCCCGATGCCCAACCGGTCGAACAACGCCCGCGCGCCCGCCGCACTCCCGGAAAGCGAGGCAGTATGGCTGATCGCGGCGGCCTGCGCCTGATCCGATGCGCCCACCTTAAGGGCCACGATGGGCTTGCCCGCCCGGTGCGCCGCGCCTGCCAAACCCTCGAACCGGGCCAGATCACCGACGCCTTCGATGTGCAGACCCAGCGCCGTGATGCGCGGGTCTTTCAGCAATTCGGAGCATATCAATGGTATATCAATTTGCGCCTGGTTGCCGATGGTCACGAGCGCCGCGATGGGCAGACCGCGCATTTGCATCGTCAGGTTGAGCGCGATGTTCGACGATTGCGTGATGATCGCGACGCCACGTTCGACCGGCATCAGCCCATGGTGATCGGGCCAGAGCGTGACGCGATCAAGCGCGTTGATGAGGCCATAGCAATTCGGCCCGAGGATCGGCATGTCGCCCGCCGCCTCCAACAGCTTCGCCTGAAGATCGTCGCCATCCTCCAGCTCTGCCGCCGCCTCCCGAAAGCCGGACGCGAAACAGATCGCGCCTCCGGCCCCGATCCGGGACAACGCGCGGACCACCTCAATCGTCGCGTGTCGGTTGACGGCGACATAGGCCGCGTCGGGCGCGCGGGGCAGGTCGTCCACCGACGCGAAGGCCGGCACACCGCCGACATCAGCGCGGGTCGGATGGACTGCCCAAAGATCGCCATCAAAGCCGATCTTGCGGGATTCCCGGATCACGTTTTCGCACCACACCCCGCCGCCGATCACGGCGATGGAGCGGGGACGCAGAAGGCAACCCAAATCCATGTCAGGCCCCCAGCGGGCGAAACAGGTCGCGCGAGATGATGTGGCGCTGGATTTCGGAGGTTCCGTCCCAGATCCGCTCCACCCGTGCATCGCGCCAGAACCGCTCGATCGGGAAATCGTCCATCAGGCCCATACCGCCGAAAATCTGCAAACTGGTGTCCGTGACCCGCGCCAGCATCTCGGTCGCGTAGAGCTTGGCCGATGCGATCTCGCGGTTCGCGGGCAACCCCTGGTCCAGACGCCAGGCGCCCGCGAGGGTCAGGTAATCGGCGGCGTCGATCTCCGTTATCATGTCGGCGACCTGGAAACCGACGCCCTGGAACTTCGCGATGGGCTGGCCGAACTGCCTGCGCTCGGCGGCATAGTTCAGGGCATAGTCGAAACACCGCCGCGCACGCCCGACACTGAACGCGGCCACGGTCAGGCGGGTGGCATAGAGCCATTCGTTCATCACCGCGAAGCCACCATCGACCGCCCCCAGCACTTGCGCGTTGGGCAGGCGGCAATTGTCGAAATCGAGGATGCAATTCTTATACCCCCGATGGCTGACCGAGTTGTAGCCGTTGCGCACGGTGAACCCGGGATGTCCACGATCCACGAGGAAACAGGTGATCCGCTTCTTCGGACCGCGCGGCGTATCATCGACGCCTGTGGCCACGAAGACGATGAAGAAATCCGCATGTTCCGCGCCGGAAATGAAGTGTTTCGATCCGTTCACGACCCAATCACCGCCGTCGCGCACGGCCGTACATTTCATGCCCCGCACGTCGGAGCCCGCATCGGGTTCGGTCATGGCCAGCGCGTCCATCCGCTCCCCTCGCACGGCGGGCAGCAAGTAGCGGTCCCGTTGTTCGCCCTCGCACGCCATCAGGATGTTCTGCGGGCGTCCGAAGAAATGGGTCAGCGCCATGGAACCACGGCCCAGTTCCCGTTCCACCAAGGTGAAATCCAGATGCGACAGGCCCGCGCCGCCGACATCCTGTGGGAAATTGCAGGCGTAAAAACCAAGGTCGATGACCCTTTGCTTGATCGCCTGCGCCAGTTCGGGGGGGACGTGGCCCGTCCGCTCCACCTCCGCTTCATGGGGATAGATCTCGTTCTCCACGAAACTGCGCACGGTGGAGACGATCATCTCCTGCTCTTCGCTAAGGCCAAAATCCATCGACGTCCCCCTTGTGACAGGCGAAAGCCTAGGCGTAGGGTTCGGCGACAACCTTGCAGAATTAGATAAAAATCATGCGAAGATCGACAGAGCCCGAACGCTTCGCCCTGCTGTTGTTCGACGGCTTCTCCAACCTCTGCCTTGCAAATGCGGTGGAGCCGTTGCGGGCCGCCAACACGTTGTCGCGCCGCACGCTCTACGACTGGAGGTTTTTCGGCATGTCGGGGGCGCCCCTTGCCTCGTCCAGCGGTGTCCCGGTTCAGCCAGACGCGTTGGGGGCGGAGGCGCGGGGGGATTACCTTTTCGTCATGCCAAGCTACGGGCACGAGGCCTTGGCGAATGCGGCCACCGGGCGGGCCTTGCGCGCGGCGGCCAAACATTTCGGGACTTTGGTGGGCCTTGATACCGGATCGTGGCTGATGGCCCATGCGGGTCTGCTGGACGGCTACCGCGCGACGTCCCATTGGGACATCCTGGCCGATCTGGCGGAAACCTTCCCCGAGGTGGACGTGACGGAGGCGCGGTTCGTGGTGGACCGGGACCGGGCGTCGTGCGGCGGCGCGACCACTACGTTCGACCTGATGCTGGACCTGATCGAGGGGCGGCACGGCGCGGCGCTTTCCCTGGAGGTTGCGGCGCTCTTCATGCACGGGGAGCGTGACCCGGCCCTTGATCCCGCCCGCCTGATGCCGGATTGCCAGACGATCCGGGCCGCGGCCGCGATCATGCGGCGTCATATCGAGGAACCGCTGACGATCGGGGCGGTGGCGTCATGTCTGGGCCTGTCTCAACGGGCGCTGGAGCGGGCGTTCCGGAGCCACGGCACCCAGACGCCCGCCGCGGCCTACCGCGCCATCCGCCTGTCTGAGGCCCGCCGCAGGGTAGAGCAAACGCGCGACAGCATTGCGGAGATTTCCTTGCGCTCCGGCTATGGCGATGCCACCGCTATGACACGCGCGTTCAAGGCGGCCTTCGGGATCACCCCGTCAGCGGCGC
Source organism: Hasllibacter sp. MH4015 (assembly GCF_020177575.1). Taxonomy (NCBI): domain Bacteria; kingdom Pseudomonadati; phylum Pseudomonadota; class Alphaproteobacteria; order Rhodobacterales; family Roseobacteraceae; genus Hasllibacter; species Hasllibacter sp. MH4015. The sequence goes on along the minus strand of NZ_JAHTBK010000001.1, from coordinate 2,772,958 downwards.
GCGCGGCGCGTTTGCGAAAGGGCTAGGGACGATGGCGCAGGGGACGGTTGGGGAAGTACTGGTCACGCTGCTGGAACGCCGCGGGGTGGAGATGGTGTTCGGCATTCCCGGCGTGCATATCGTGGAGCTTTATCGCGGCCTCAAGGCGTCTTCCATCCGGCATGTCACGCCGCGTCATGAGCAGGGCGCGGGTTTCATGGCCGATGGCTATGCACGGGCGACAGGCAAACCCGGTATCTGCCTGCTCATCACAGGGCCCGGCGTGACCAACGCGATCACCGCGATGGCGCAGGCGCGGGCGGATTCCGTGCCGATGCTGGTAATATCGGGCGTGAACCCGGTCGCCACCCACGGTCATGAGGACGGGTTCCTGCACGAGTTGCCGGACCAGTCCGCCACCATGGGCAGCGTCGCGATCTGGAGTCACACGCTCAGCCGTGCCGAAGACCTAGACCGGGTGGTGGAACGCGCGTTTACCGCCATGACGCAGGGCCGTCCGGGGCCGGTTCATATCGAGATCCCGACCGACGTGATGGCGCAGCGGATCGAGGTGCCACCCCCGCGTGCGGCAGACCCCGCGCGGCGCGCCGTGGATGCGGAACACATCGCCGCTGCCGTGGCGGCGCTTGGCAAAGCCGAGCGGCCCTTGATCCTCGCAGGCGGCGGTGCGGTGGGTGCGGCGGACGATCTTGTGCGTTTGGCCGAGCGGCTGGACGCGCCGGTCATCACGACGACGAACGGGCGCGGCATCCTTGGCGGCCACGACCTGCGCGTGCCGGCCAGCCCGTCCTTCCCGGCGGTGCAAGACGCGATGGCGCAGGCGGACGTGATCCTTGCTGTCGGCACCCAATTCGGGCGCACCGATTACGATGTCTACGACGCGGGCAATTTGCCGAAGATCGCGTGCCTGATCCGGGTCGATTGCGACCCGATGCAGATGACGCGCGGGCGGGTGCCGGATATCCCGGTTCTTGGCGATGCGGGTCAGGCCGTGGCGCGCATACTGGTTGGGTTGGACGGCAAGGCGGCGTCCAACGACGGCGCGGCATGGGCCGCCAGATTGCGGGCAGAGGCCCACGGCTCGCTCAGCGCAAGCTACAAGACCTCCATCGCCATGATCGACACCATTCGCGAAATCATCCCCGGCGCACGGATCGTGGGCGACAGCACGCAAGCGGTCTATGCGGGAAACCTGTATGCGGATATCGACCAGCCTCGGGGCTGGTTCAACGCCTCCACCGGCTATGGCGCGTTGGGCTACGGCGCGCCTGCGGCCATCGGGGCGTGTTTGGGCGCGCCGGACACGCCGGTCGTCTGCATCACCGGGGATGGCGGATTGCAGTTCGTTCTGGCGGAGCTTGGCACGGCGATGGACGAACTCGCGCCGGTGATCTTCGTGGTGTGGAACAACAACGGCTATCAAGAGATCGAGCGCTACATGGAAGACAACGGCATCGCGCCCGAAGGTGTCCGCCCGAGCGCGCCGGATTTCGTCGCGGTGGCGCAGGCCTATGGCATGGAGGCGGAGGCGATTGACGGGCTGGAGGGCTTTGCCGCCGCGCTCGACCGCGCCCACAAGGCCCGCGCGCCGCGCCTGATCGAGATCAGGATCGACTGATTTCCGAATCGGCCAGGCTCTCAAGGATCGGACAATCGGGGCGTGCGTCGCCTGCGCAGGAGGCGACGAGCGTAGCAAGCGTATCCCGCATCTCCGACAGGGCCGCGATCTTCGTATCGATCTCAGCCAGATGGTGGCGCGCGATGGCCTTCACCTCCGCACTGCTGCGCCCCGCATCCTCGTAGAGTGCCAGAAGCGCGCGGCAATCCTCGATGGAAAAGCCAAGCGCGCGGGCGCGGCCCAGGAAGGCAAGTTTGTGCAGGTCCGTCTCGCGGAATTGCCGGTATCCGTTGGGTCCGCGCAGGGGGCGGATCAGGTCGATATCCTCGTAATAGCGGATGGTCTTGGGGGGCAGGCCGCTGGCCTTGGCCACGTCGCCGATATTCATGGAACCTCTCGTTCGGTGGGTGCTTGCACGTTGCGCAGGCGGAGCGCGTTGGTGATGACGGAGACGGAGGACAAGGCCATCGCCGCCGCCGCAAAGATCGGGGACAAGAGGATGCCGAAGAGCGGGAACAGCACCCCCGCCGCGACCGGGATCAGCGCAGTGTTGTAGGCAAAGGCCCAGACCAGGTTCTGCCGGATATTCCCCATCGTCCGGGCAGAGATTTCCGCCGCCGCCACAACGCCCTGCACATTGCCCGACATCAGGACCACATCGGCGCTTTCGATGGCGACATCCGTGCCGGTGCCGATGGCGATCCCTACATCCGCTCGGGCGAGCGCGGGGGCGTCGTTTATGCCGTCCCCCACATAGGCGACCGCGCCGAATTCTCGTTGCAGCCCTGCAACCACATCGCGTTTTTCGCCGGGAAGGACGCCCGCATGGATGATCGAGATGCCGAGGTCATCGGCCACGGCGCATGCGGTCGCCTCCTGATCGCCGGTTATCATGGCAACCGCGATGCCGCGCGCGGTAAGCGCGGCAATCGCCGCCCTGCTGCTGTCCTTCACCCGGTCCGCGACGGCAAGGGTCGCGACGACCTGCGCATCCACCGCCATGTAAAGCGCGGTCTTGCCCTGTTCCGAAAGCCGCGCGTGGTCTACCGCCATTGGCTCCGGGACGATCCCCTCAGTCTCAAGCAACCGGGCGCTACCGATCACGACGTGCCGCTCACCCACCATTGCGGCCACGCCGAAGCCGGGGCGGGCGCTGAATTCCGTGGAGTCCTGCGCAGCGATCCCCTCGCCCTCGGCGGCAGTGACGATGGCGCGGGCGACGGGATGTTCCGACTTGCCCTCCACCGCTGCGGCGAGGCTGAGCGCCTCCGCCCGCGTCCAGCCCTCGGCAAGGATCAGGTCGGTCAGTTCCGGGCGACCCTCGGTCAATGTACCGGTCTTGTCGAAGGCGACCAGTTGGACCTGTGCCATCTGTTGCAATGCATCGCCCTTGCGAAACAGCACCCCCATCTCCGCCGCGCGGCCTGTGCCGACCATGATGGAGGTCGGCGTGGCCAGCCCCATGGCACAGGGACACGCGATGATGAGGACGGAGACGCCCGCCACCAGCGCGTAGCTGAGCACGGGATCGGGGCCGAAGATCAGCCAGATCGTGACGGTCAGCGCAGCCAATAGCATCACCGCAGGCACGAACCACAGCGTCACGCGGTCGACCAACGCCTGCACCGGCAATTTCGCGCCCTGTGCGTCTTGTACGATGCGGATGATCTGCGCCAGCACCGTGTCCGCGCCGACGCGCGTCGCCCGGAAGGTCAGGCTGCCGGCCGCGTTGACGGTACCGCCGGTGACGGGATCGCCGTGGGCCTTGGCCACCGGCAACGGCTCCCCCGTCATCATGCTTTCATCGACGTAGCTTTCGCCTTCGGTGACGATGCCATCGGTGGCGATCCGTTCGCCCGGCCGCACGAGGATCAAGTCTTCCTCCACAACATCTTCCAGCGGCAGGTCGACGGCCCCGCCTTCGCGCACCACGCGCGCTGTGTCGGTGCGCAGCTCCATCAGGCTGCGGATCGCCGCGCCGGTCCGGCCCTTGGCGCGCGCCTCCAGGAACCGGCCAAGCAGGATCAGGGTGACGATCACCGCGGCGGCCTCGAAATAAACCGCGCGGGTGGCCTGTGGCAGGAGGGCGGGCGCCAAGATCGCCACGACGGAGAACAGGTAAGCCGCGGAGGCCCCGACGGCGACAAGGCTGTTCATGTCCGGCGCGCCGCGCAGGAGGGCGGGAAAGCCCTTGGTGAAGAAGCCACGACCCGGCCACAGCAGGACCGCCGTGGTCAGGCCCCACTGGATGATCCAGCTTGCCTGGTGGCCGATGGTCTGACCGATGAACATGTGAAGCGGCGGGAACAGATGGCCGCCCATTTCCAGCACGAACACCGGAAGCGTCAGCAAGCAGGCGATGGTGAACCGCCGCCACGCGTCCGCCATGTCCTGCATCTTCTCGGCCTCGCGGTCGGGTGTCGGTTCCGAGCCCTGCGCGACGGTCGGATACCCGGCCTCCGTCACCGCGCGGGCCATGGCCTGCGGCGTGGTGGTGTCGGCGAGGTAGCGGACGCGCGCGGTTTCCGTGGCAAGGTTCACCTCCGCCGCCACCACGCCGGGGATGTCTTTCAGATAGCTCTCCACCCGCCCGACGCAGGACGCGCAGGACAGGTCGCTGACGGCGAGGCGCGCCTCCGTCACGCGGGCGGGATAGCCGCGGTCGCTCAGCGTGTCCGTTGCGCGGGTGAGTGATGCGGCATCCCGCGCGGTGATCGTGGCCGCTTCGGTGGCGAGGTTGACCGACACGTTGGACACGCCCTCGACCGTTCGCAACGCCTGTTCGACACGCCCCACGCATCCCGCGCAGGTCATGCCGGAGACGGGGATCGTCGCGGTGAATGGGCGGTTGGACATGCGTCTCTCCCTCCTGGAAGCAGAGACATAAACCTTCCAGTCACGGGAAGGTCAAGGCCGTCCGTCACGCATCTTCGTCCGGCGCGTCGTAGTGTGGAAGATAGCCGGGTGGCATCGGCCCCTTGTTGCGCCCGCCCTGCTGCATCTGTTCCCAGCCATGGGAAAGGATGCCGACCGACCGCGACAGGCAAAACAGCCCGCGCGCCAGCGGCGGCGGGAAGCCCAATTCGCAGAAGATGACCGCCGTGGCCCCGTCGATATTCATCGCAATGGGCGCCCCGCGATCCGCGCCGATGCGGGTCTGCACGGCCTCCCCGATCTCGGCGAAGCGCCCGCTGACGGTTCCCGCCTGCGCCGCGTCCCGCACAAGGGCCATCAGGCGCGGGGCGCGCGGATCGACGGGTTTGTGGAAACGGTGGCCGAAGCCGGGAATGATCTTGCCATGCGTGTCCCGCCACGCGGACAGGACGTCCGCGACCGCCTTTTCCGGATCGGCCCCGCAGTCCACGCGCGCGGAGATGTCGAACAGCAGCTCCGCACATTGCTCTCCCGCGCCGCCGTGGACATCGCCCAACATGTTCACGCCGGTCGCCATAACGTTGTTGAGGCCGAGCCCGCAGGTCGCCGCCATCCGTGCCGCGGCGATGGACGGGGCTTGCGGGCCATGGTCCACACCGGCGACCAGCGCGGCCTCCAGAAGCTGCGCCTGCGCGGATTCGGGCAGGTCGCCGCGGGTCATCAGCCAGATCATCTGCGGAAAACTGACGGTCCCGATCAGCTCCTCGATCGGGGTGCCGCGGATCGCGATGCGCCCGGGCTCCATGTCGATGATGGACGTGCGCCACCACGCGCCGAGATCATCCGTTTTCGTCATCACATACGCCCACCCGCCTGTCCAAGCGGCCCCACATTTGCCGCGTCGGGTGGAATTGTCGAGGGCCGCCCGCAGCCTATTCCGCGAAGAGCGCGGCCAGCGCCGCCTCGCGCCGGGCCAGCGGGCTGTCCTTCAGCACGGCAAGGATCAGGCGGCGTTGCAGCATGTCCGGGGCCGGCAATGTCTGGATGTCGTCGGTCAGATAGCGCGTCACGTCGGGTACGGGCATGAGGGTGAAACCAAGCCCCGCCGCCACGCATTCCATGATCGCCTCCAGATTGTCGAGGACGATCGTGCGTGCCTCTGCCGGGCGGGCGTAGTCGGACATGGCCCGGGCGATCAGTTTGCCGATCCCCGTCTCCGGCATGAAGTGAAAGAAAGTCTGACGGGACAGAAGGCCGTCCAACCCGCCCTCCATCAATGCCCTGTGGGCGGCGAAGACGAACGGCTCCTCGCGCAGCAGACGGGCGGACAATTGCGCCGGAAGGCCGTCTGCATCAGTGACGACTGCCCCGTCGATCTGTCCGTTGAGGACCTTGCTTTGCAGGGTCGCGGAAAGGCCGGTTTCAACCTCGAACCGCGCAAGCGGGGCCTGGGCCTGCGCTTGTTGCAAGAACCCCGGCAGCAGGCGGACCGCCGCGGTGGTGATGAAGCCAAGTTTGAAGCGCCCCACGAGATCATCGGTCGGGCGGCACATCTCCACCAGCCGATCCTCCCGCCGGAGGAGGGGGATCGCCTCCTCCACGATGGCGTGGGCCACGGGAGTCATCCTGGGCGGGCGCGTCGTGCGGTCGAACAGGGCAACGCCAAGCTCGGCCTCCAGCGCCTTCATCTGCATCGAAAGGGCCGAAAGGGTCATGCCAAGCTGATCGGCCGCCTGCACGAAGGACGGAACGCGCGAGAGTTTCACCAGTGTCCTGAGGGCGCGGGTTTGCATAAATCCTGTATTCCTGAACTTAAGATCAAATCTTATTCGATGGAAATGAATTACAGGATGCGTAATGTCTTGTCATCACACGTCTGTGAGCGTCCCTGCCAAGAAGGATCCGCCCCATGTCCCACCCCCTTGTCTCCACCGCCCGCGATCTTGCCCCCGGTTTTGCCGAGCGTGCAGCACACTGGGATCGCACGCGCAGCTATTGCTGGGCCAACGTGAAGGAGCTGAGCGAGGCGGGCATCATGGGCATGTCCATCCCCAAGGCGCTGGGCGGGCAGGGGGCCAGCTTCCTCGACGTCGCCATGGTGGTGGAGGAGATCGCGAAGGCGTGCACCCTGACCGCGCGCGTGGTGGTGGAGGCGAATATGGGCGGCATCAGCGCGGTGATGGCCTATGGCACCGACGCCCAGAAAGCCTATTGCGCACCCATCGTTCTGGCCGGGGACAAGCCCGCGATCTGCATCACCGAACCCGACGCCGGAAGTGCCGCGACGGATATGCGCACGACCGCGCGCAAGCACGGCGACACCTATATCCTGAACGGACGCAAGCACTGGATCACGGGCGGCGGGGTTTCCAAACTTCACCTCATCTTCGCGCGGGTCCTGGATGAGGCGGGGCACGAAGAAGGCATCGGCGGCTTCATCGTCCATGCCGATCCCGAGAACCTGCCCGACGGATTCCACATCGACGGGCGCGAACACACGATGGGCCTGTGCGGTATGCCCGAGGCGGAGTTGCGCTTCGACGATCTGGAAGTCCACGAGCGGTGGTTGCTGACCCCGCCTTCCGGGCTGAAACGCGGCTTCGCGGACCTGATGAACGCCTACAACTCGCAGCGCGTGGGCGCAGGCACCATTGCCCTGGGCGTTGCCGCCGGGGCTTTCGACCATGCCAGACGCTACCTGCTGGAACGGGAGCAATTCGGTCGCCCGCTTGCAGAATTCCAGGGCCTGCAATGGATGCTGGCCGATATGGATGTGCAGATCCACGCCGCCCGTCTGTTGCTGCACGATGCGGCGCGGTCCGGCGGGCGGTTCCCCGACATGACCATGGCGGCGCGCGCCAAGCTGTTCGCGTCGGAGATGGGGATCAAGGTCGTCAATGATGCGCTGCAGATGTTCGGCGCGCGGGGGTACGGCGACCGGGAACCATTGGAGCGGATGTACCGCGATGTGCGGATGTTCACGATCGGCGGCGGCACCGCTCAGATCCTGCGCACCCAGGTTGCCGGATCGGTGCTCGGCATCAAGACGCCGCAGACGCGGGATGGCTATGCGCCCAAGCACCCGGAAGAGCTTCGGATCGCGGCGGAATAGGCCGCGCCCGCGCCGTGCCTCGGGCCGTGCCGCCGCCTAGCGCATCACGGCCGCGAACCCGTCGGCGACCGCGTCGAGGTTGTCCTCGGACAGGCCGGCCACGTTGATCCGCCCGTCCCCGGCGATGTAGATGCCGTGATCGTCGCGCAGGGTCGCGACGGCCTCCGGCCCGAACCCGGTATAGGAGAACATGCCGGTCTGATCCGTCACGAAGGACAGGTCTTTCGTGACCTGACGCTCCTCCAACATCGTCCGCAGGGTCTGGCGAACCGAAGCGATGCGCTTGCGCATCTCGTCCAGTTCCTCCGACCAATCGGCGGTCAGGGCCGGATCGTCCAGGACGGCGGCCACAATCCGCGCGCCGTGGCTGGGCGGCATGGAATAGTTGGAGCGGATCACCGTTTCCGCCGCGCCCTGGATCGCGCCGATATCCTCCGCCGCGCGGGCCATGATGGTCAGCGCCCCGGTGCGTTCGCGGTAGACGGCGAAGTTCTTGGAAAAAGAGCTGGCGATCAGCATCTCCGGCACGTGGGCCGCCATGTGGCGCAGGCCCGCCACATCTTCCTCCATCCCCTTGCCAAGCCCCTGATAAGCGCAGTCCACAAAGGGAAGCAGGCCGCGCGCGACCAAGAAATCCGTGACCGTCTTCCATTGGTCGAACGACAGGTCGACGCCGGTAGGGTTGTGGCAGCAGGCGTGCAGCAAGATCGCGTCACCTTCCGCGGATTGCGCGTCCAGATGCGCCATCATGCCGTCGAAATCGAGACCCCGGTCGGAGGGGCGGAAATAGGGGTAGGCATCCGTGCGCAGGCCCGCATCGGTTGCAACCGGCACATGGTTGGCCCAGGTCGGCGTGCTGACCCAGAGCTTCATGTCCGCGTTCAGCGATTTCAGAAGGTCGCAGCCGACGCGCAACGCGCCCGATCCGCCGACGGTCTGAAGGCTGGTCACGCGACCCTCCGCGATCTGCGGGGCATCGTTCCCCAGCAGCAGGCGCGCGGCATGGGCGCGGTAATCCGCATCCCCCGCCATCCCGACATAGGTCTTGGTGTCTTCGGCTTCGATCAACAGACGCTCCGCCGCCTTGACGGCGCGCATCACCGGCACGCGGCCCTGCGCATCCTTGTAGACACCGACCACAAGGTCGACCTTCCCGGGGCGCGGATCGGCCCGGAAGGCCTGCATCAGGGCGAGGATCTGATCGACGCCTCGGCTTTCGACGGATTCAAACATGTCTCGATCTCCCCTTCTCATCGGACCTGCGCGCAACGCGGCGGTGAATTATGCGGCTGCGGGCCATTACACCCACCGGGCCGAAAACTACAACGCCCGTGATGCGACAGCGGCGCGGCCTGGGGCGGGCACGGGGCCGAAGGTTGTGAAAGGTAGTTGCATTGAGTAACCATTTCACAAGCGCGCCGACGCGGGCAGGGGCGGACTCGGTGCGGGAACCGGGCCGGTCCGCACCCGACATCGACGCCACAGCCCATGGGGAGCGGCCCGGATGACACTACGCTTTTTCTCCGACAAGGATCGCCCCGTCCATATGGGCCGATATCCATCGGAATTGCTGGCGCGCCGGGCGGACTTGTCGGACCTGTCGAAGGTGCCCGCCCATGGCCAGGTGTCGTTCGACCGGCCAGACGCTCCGCATTCCATCGTCAACGCGATGCGCGAACACCAGGCGATGCTCGACGCGATCCGGGACGGGCTGATCAACGGATCCGTGGCTGAATGCCCACCAGACCCCGTAGAACGGGCCAACCACCTCAAGGCGTTTGCCTATTTCGCGGATGCCGCGCTGGCGGGGGCCTGCCGCCTGCCGGATGAGGCGATGCTGGAGACGCCGTTCAAGAACCCTGACGTGGATCGACTGGCGGAGGATCTGAAGACCCGCCAGACCAAGACGCTCGCCGCCGGTATCGACATGGTGATGGCCGATTTGCGGGAATCGATGATGGCCCCGCCCTCGGGGATCGACGGCCACACCCACGCGATGGTCTTCTTGTATGAGAACCCCCGCGATCCCGAACCGGGGGAGGTCGGGGCCGACTGGATCCAGGACGCGCAGGCCCACCGCGCCGGACTGCTTGCGGCGGAAACGGCGGCGGTCTTGTCGAACTACCTGCGCATCCTCGGCTTCGACGCGCGCGGGCATACTGTCTCCAGCTCGGACGTGGACCTCAACAAGCTGGCGGTGGCCGCGGGCCTTGCCACGGTGGAGGACGGGGTGCTGACCCATCCCTATATCGGCACGCGGTTCGGCCTGTCGGCGGTGACGACCACGTTCGAGATTGCCGTCGACCTGCCCCTTGTGCCGCTGGACCAGCAACCGAAATCCGCCTTCGGGCTGGCGTGGAAAATGGGGCGCGGGTTCGCCAAGAATGCCACCAATGCCGTGCCCTACCGCGACCGTCGCTTCGTCGACGGCGCGCATCCGTTCGAGACGCTGACCCGCGTAGACACGCCCACCACCTATATCGACGAGCCGAATGTCGCCCGGGTGCCCAAGCGCACCGACATGTTCGCGCGATCCACCTTCGGCGACCTGGGCAAGAACCTGCAAGACGGGGCCAAGGGTGGCCTTTACGTGCGCAAGGCCGCCCCGTCCGCCGCGCAACGCCGCGCGCTGGGGGCGTTCGTGCTGTTGCAAGACGGCGCTTCGGCCCCCGACAAGGTGCGGCTCGACCCGGCAGAGGCGGCGGCGCTCATCAAGGCGACGAGCTATTTCATCGGGGTGGATGCCGTGGGCATTTCGCGCTGCCCGGATTGGGCGTGGTACAGCCACGACGCGCGGGGCGAGGTGTTGGAGCCGCCCCACGACCAGGCCATCAGCATGATCATCGACCAGGGCTACGAGACGATGGAGGGGTCATCGGGCGATGACTGGATCGCGGTCGCCCAATCCATGCGCGCCTATCTGCGTTTCTCGCTGCTGGGCGGTGTCATCGCCCGGCAGATCCGCAACCTCGGCTACAAGGCCAAGGCGCATTCCGTGATGGATGGGGAGGTTCTGCAACCTCCGCTCCTGCTGCTGTCGGGCCTGGGCGAGGTCAGCAGGATCGGCGAGGTCATCCTCAACCCGTTCCTTGGCCCGCGCCTGAAATCCGGCGTCGTCACGACCGATCTGCCGATGGAACACGACAAGCCGATTGATTTCGGTCTCCAGACCTTTTGCGAAAGCTGCAACAAATGCGCGCGCGAATGCCCGTCGGGCGCGATCACCGCCGGACCGAAGCTGATGTTCAACGGCTACGAGATCTGGAAAAGCGACAGCCAGAAATGCACCACGTATCGCGTCACCACGCCGGGCGGTGCGATGTGTGGGCGCTGCATGAAAACCTGCCCCTGGAACCTTGAGGGGCTGTTCAAGGAAAAGCCGTTCCGATGGGCGGCGATGAACATGCCTGGTGCCGCTCCGATCCTCGCCAAGCTGGATGATTACGTGGAAAACGGCGCCCTGAACCCGGTGAAGAAGTGGTGGTGGGATCTGGAGCTTGAGGAGGACGGCGCGTATCGCCCGACGGACAAGCCGGTCAACACCCGCTCGCTCCAGACCGATCTGGTTCTGAAATACGAGGATCAGACGCTCGCCGTCTATCCCGCCAACCTTGCGCCGCACCCCTATCCCTATCCGTTCCCCATGGACCGGGAAGCGGGGATCGAGGCCTACCAGGCGATGATAACCGCCGAGGAATACCAGCGCCGCGCCGAGGATGGGACGCTGGAGCCGTATTTGCACCGTTACACCAATGACGGCGACAGCCCGGTCCTGCAAATGGTCATCTCCAAGGTGGAGGAGATGGCGGACGGCGTGGTGAAATACGAATTCCAGGCCCCCGATGGCAGCGCCTTGCCGGAATGGAACGCGGGCGCACATCTCGACATTGTCGTGGCCCCGGAATTCCTGCGGCAATACTCGATGTCCGGCAATCCGGCCGACCGCCACACCTACCAGATCGCCGTCCTGCGGGAGGATGCGGGGCGCGGCGGGTCCAAGCTGCTGCATCGGATCTTCAGCGAGGGGCGGCGGATCTTCGTCTCCAAACCCATCAATCACTTCCCCCTCGACCCCGGTGCGACGCATTCGCTGCTGATGGGCGGCGGTATCGGCGTGACCCCGATGCTGGCGATGGCCCATGAATTGCACGCCCAAGGGCGCAGCTTCGATCTGCATTATTCCGGACGGACACGCGCCGCGATGGGGTTTCTGGACGACATCGCGACGTTTCCCTGGGCCGACAGGGTGCAGCTGCATGTCACCGATGAGGATACGCGCGTCGACCTCGGCGCCGTCCTGTCGCGGTATCAGCCGGGCTGGCACGTCTATACCTGCGGTGCGGACCGGTACATGGGCGCGGTGATGGAGCAGGCGGAGGCCAGCGGCTTTCCCGAACAAGCCCGGCACCTGGAGTATTTCTCTGTCCCCGAGCAGCCGGATTACGAGAATTTCGAGTTTACCATCCGGCTTGCGAAATCCGGGGTCGAATTCGCGGTCCCCGCCGACAAGACGGCGGCGGACGTGCTGATCGAGAATGGTTTCCCGATCGACCTGAAATGTTCCGACGGGATTTGCGGCGTGTGCAAATGCGGGATCGTATCCGGCGACGTGGAGCACCGCGATTTCGTCCTGTCGAAGGCGCAGCGGGAAGATGCGATCATCCTGTGCCAGTCCCGCGCGGCGGAAGCCGGGGGCGTGATCGAGCTGGACCTCTGATCGGGCTCGCCTGTGCCTGGCGACCAGTGACGGGCATGGGGCGGTTTCAAACGGGAACGCCCGGCACTTGGCCGGGCGAAACCTTGCGTGAATTGTTGGCCCGCACGGCCAAAGCCGAAGGGCGGGCGCGTGGCGGGATCACTGCCAGACGAAGCTGACCGTACCGCCCGCGAATGCGTCAAGGTTCATGACCATCGCGCGGTTGGCCTGTGCCGGCTCCAACCCGTCGACCATCCCGAAGGCCACGCGGCTACTGGAATCGAAGTTGGCGCAGCTCTGGCTGCCGGGTTGCGCGATCAGCGGGTTTATGCCCGCAACCGTGTGGGTGAAGGCGCGCTGGACGGAGCCGAAGTTCACCACGCAGACCCGCGTGATCGCCGGGTTCCCGCTGGTGGCGTCATTGAAAAACTGGTCCATCTGGCTTTCGCCACGGGTGGAGGTCACGCTCAGGGACTGGATGAAGCCGGGCTCGAAGGTCTGCGCCGTGGCTACGGTGGCGGCAAGGCCGGAAGCGGCAACGATGGCGGCCGCGGTGGCAAGGCGAATTGTCTTGGTCAGGGAAGGGGTCATTGAAGTATTCCTTTGGGTTAAAGCGTCGGGTTCGGTCGGGGCCACATCGTGCGACCGCTGAGCCAGACCTACCCGTCGCCGCCCGTCGGAAATATGGGGGGGACTCCCCATATGGGGCTGCCCCCGGCTATCCTAGCTTCCATGCATCAAATCCCGGAGATGCGCGATGCCGCTACATCAGACCATGCTGCTCGATCAGGCCATCCTGCAGCGCCTTGGCCATCAACTCCGCCAGGGTGCGGACTTCCAGCTTGGCCATCATGCTGGCGCGGTGCTTTTCCGCGGTCTTGGGGCTGATCCCCATCAGGCGCGCGACCTCCGCATTGGTCTTGCCCGCCAGAACCATGTTGAGCGTCTGCCGCTCCCGCGCCGTCAGGCTGGCCGGTTCCGGCGCGCCGCGCACCAGGTCGAGGATCGCGGGCTCCACCTGTCGCCCGCCGCGCAGGATCAGCGGCAAGGCGGCCAGCATTCCGCCCGCATCCGACCCTTTCGCGAAAAGCCCATGCACCCCCGCCTCGATCAGATGCGCCAGAAGACCGGGGGAGGTGACGGCGCTGTAGACGACGACCTTCGTGTCCGGGCTCCAACGCTGGACATCCGCCACGATCTCCGCGCCCGAGGCGATGGGCATCGACACGTCGAGGATCAGCAGATCGGGGCGATGGGTCTTGACCGCCTGGATGGTCTGCAACCCGTCTTCGGCCTCCGCCACGATATCGACCGGCGTGTCATGCATCGCGTCGTCATGGGTCAGCGCCGTTCTCAGGCCCATCCGGACAATCTTGTGATCGTCGGCAAGCATTCCGGTGTAGCGTCTTGTCATCCTCAGCTCCGACGGCCTGACATCGACCAAGCTTTCGGGAAAACCTATCCGATGCACCGCCCATGACAAAGCCGTTAATCCCCATCGTGACCCGGGCGGGCTTGGCCCTTGGGCTATCGGCCTCCTTCAGCGGGGCGGTGACGTTCGATGTGCCCGCCCAACCGCTGGGGGACGTGGCGGCGGGCGCGGTGGCGGCGGCGGCGTTCTACCTGTGCACCTTTTCGGTCCTCGCGGTCCTCATGGCGATCGCCCTGTCGCTGCGGCATGGGACCTGGGCGCTCTACACGCTTCTGGTGCTTCTGGGGCTGATCTATGTCGGCCTGTTCGAGCAGAACATCACCGGGATCGTCTGGTCCGGGATCGACATCGGGCCCCACAGCCTGATCGCCTGTGGCTACGCGATGCTGTCGATCAATTACCTCGTGGCGTCCAACACCCTTCCCGCCGACCACCGCTGGGGCTGGCTGAAACGGCCATTCGCCGTCGCCGCCATCGGGATCTGGGGCATCTGGGCCATCGGGCGGACGGGATCGCTCGAATTCGCCCACCTGTTGTTCAGCGTCACCGGCTGCACCGTGGCAATTGCGCATTTCTTCCCGGTATCGACCTTCACAAAGCTGCGTGGCGGATATGACCGTATCATCCGCAACCTGATCTGGGTGCTCCTGACCGGGGTTCTGATCGGTGGCACCGTCGTGGTGGCCGGCGCGTTCGACGGCCAGGATCTGACGGTTGCAATCAACCGGTTCCTGATCGCGGCCATCACCATCGGCTTCGGCGCGCTGTTCATCCGTAACATCTTCGTGCTGCAATCGGACCGGGAAATCGCGGTGCAGGAGGCGCTGGACCGCGCCATCGAACAGGCCCGCATCAGTCAGGAGCTTCTGGAAGCGCAAGACAACCACAAGGCCGCCGTCGACCTGGCCCGCGCGCGCACCTTGCGCCTTGCAACCGCCTCCCACGACATCCGGCAACCGCTATCCTCCCTGCGCACGTCCTTTTCGGTGCTCGCCCGCGACATGCCCGCCGACACCCGCGATCATCTGCGGGATTCGCTCGATTACCTCGATGAACTGGCCTCCAGCTACATGAGCGAGGCCACGGACGAGGCCGCCGATCCCATAGCCCTGGCCGAGCGGGAGCGGCTGGATACCGAGGCCGACCACAACGTGCGGGCCGAACAGATCGGGCAGACCTTGCAGCGCATGTTCGAAGACGACGCCGCGAAGCGGAACCTCGTGCTCGACCTCGACGTGGCCCCGGCGGGCCTGCACACGCAACCGCTGGCCCTGATGCGGGTGCTGTGCAACGTCGTCTCCAACGCCATCGCCCATGGCGCGCCCGGAACGCTTTCCGTCAGCGGGGCGGCGGCGGCGGATGGCTACACCTTCCGCATCCGCAATCCCGGCGCGGGCGTTCTGGATTTCGATCCGTGGTCCAAGGGCGACGGGTCGGACGGCACCGGCCTTGGCCTAGCCATCGTCCGGGAACAGGCCGCCCGCGCGGGCGTGGAGGTTTCGGCGCCGGATTGCGCGGACGATGAAACCTGCGTCGTGATCCGCGTGCCCACCGCAAAGGCCGGAGACGCGCCATGAGATGCCTTGCGATCTTCCTGTCGCTTCTTTTTGCGCCAGCCGCCGCCCTTGGCCAGTCGCAGGCACCGCCCCATGACCTGAACGGGGTCTGGCAAACGGGCGCGCGCGGGGGATCGTGGGGCTATGTCCGCTTCGCCCCGTGCGGCCCGGCCTTTTGCGGCACCTTGATCGGTGGCGGCGGTGCGAATGTGCAATCGCAGTATTTCGGCACCGTTCTTGTCACCGGGATGCAATGGACCGGCGGGGAATTCGCGGGAGGTGAGCTGCTGGACGTGGAAAACGGCCGCGTCTACCTGTCCCGGATGCGGTTTCGTGGACCCGACGAATTGCGCGTTTCCGGCTGCGTTCTGGGGGGCCTCGTCTGCGGGGGGCAGACCTGGCGGCGCGTGGAATAGGGCGACTGGCCGACCGCGACGGGCTTTGCTGATCCTCAGGTCTTGTCCGAGCCCTGCACCGCGTCGTCGCGCCGTGGCTGATCGGCGTCAAGCTCCGCCTGATCGGCGGCAAGCGCCGCGGTTTCGGGCGTGCTGGCGCGCGCAAGCGGCGCGGCCTGGAACGCGATCTTGTCGTCATTCGCCACGGCTGGTGCGAACCGGATCCGGGCCAGCGCGAACACGATCAAAAGGATATGGGCCGCGCCGGTGACGGCAAAGAGGCTCGATGGGTCATAGGCCGTCATCGCGAAGCCTGCCATGGTCGGCCCCGCGATGGACCCGATGCCATAGACCAGCAGCAATCCACCGCTGACCTGGATGAACGATCCGGGCTCCGCATGGTCGTTGGCGTGGGCCACGATCACCGGGTACATGGAAAAGACCGTGGCCCCGAACAACGCCGCAAGCGCCATGACGATGATTGGCTGGGTCGCGCCCGCGAACAGGAACAGCGCGTCGGCGATCAGGGCGAAGATGCCGATACAGACCAGCACGATCCGGCGGTCATACCGGTCCGACGCCATGCCGACCGGGATTTGCAACAGCGCACCGGCGAGAATCGGGATGCTGGCGAACAGCGCGATACTGCCATGGGTCAGCCCGATACGGGCGGCGTAGACGGCGGCCAGCGTGCCGAAGGACGCGTTGGAGATACCCACCATCAGCACCGCCACGAGGGCGATGGGCGAATTGCGCCAGAGCCCGGGCAGGTTCAGCGACACCTTGGTCAGCGGGCGCGGCGTCTGTGTGGCGCTGACCGCCGTGGGCAGAAGGGCGAGGCAATAGACCATCGCGGCCAGCACGAAGAAGAAATAGCCGCTCGCGTCGCCCATGGTCAGAATCATCTGCCCGGCGGTGGACGCCGCAAGGTTCACCATCGTGTAGATGCCGAAGATCCGCCCGCGCGACGATGCATCGGCCCGCTCGTTCAGCCAGCTTTCCACGATCATGGCCGCCCCTGCGAAACAGAACCCCGACAGGGCGCGCACCGGAATCCAGATCCAGGGCGTGATGAGCAGAAGCGACAGAAGCACCGCGATTGACGCGATGGCGCACATCGCGCCGAACGCCCGGATATGGCCGACCCGCGCCACCAGCGCCGGGGTCCGCAGGCAACCCGCCACGTATCCGATGGCCCATCCCGTCCCCAAAAGACCAAGGGATGCGGCGGTAAAACCCTCCGCCTCGCCGCGGATCGGCAGGATCAGGCCATTCACCCCGCCCGCGAACAGCAAGAAGGCGGAGCCCATCAGAAGGGCGGTCAGGGGCAGAAGGCTTCTTACCATCGGGACCGGCCCTTGGGGGATGGAAGTGTCCAGCAATAGGCAGGTGTCGCGCTCATTCGGCCATCCTATGGGGAAAGCGGCCACAATTACAAAGACTTCAAGGCGTCCGCCATGGTGGCGTCAAGCGCCAAGCCCGGGACCGTCACCGCGATTTCGCACCGCGCCGTCGCGTCGCCCCTGTCATTGCCTGCACCACACATGCGTTCGGCCATTGGCAAATCCTCCGCGCTCCTGCATCAGGGCGGGGCAGTCCCGCATGGTTTCCCGCCGGGAAGGAACGCTCCGATGGACAGCTACACCCGATACGCGATCTTCGTGGTGCCCGACGGCGCGCTGTTCGACGTGGCCTCCCGCTGGCTGGGGTGGGATTGCGTGGCGGGCACGGCCCTCGACCCTCCGGTGGTGGAGGATCTGCCGGTGCCCGCCGAACGTCTGACCAAGGTGCCCCGGCGCTACGGCTTCCACGGCACGATCAAGGCGCCCTTCGCGCTGGCCCCCGGCACCGATGCGGCGCAGCTTGCGACGGCGTTGTCCACCTTCTGCGCGGGGCGTGCGCCGGTTGTCCTTCCCGGTCTCAAGGTGCGCCGCCTCGGGCGGTTCGTGGCGCTTACCCCCGCCGCGCCGACCCGTGCGCTGCACGACCTTGCCGCCGATACCGTGCGCGCGTTTGATCGGTTCCGCGCGCCCCCCTCCGCGGCGGAGCTTGCCCGCCGCCGCGCGCGGGGCCTGACCGCGTTGCAAGACGCGATGCTGGAGCAATGGGGCTATCCCCATGTGATGGAGGCGTTTCGGTTCCACATGACCCTGACCGGCCCGACCGACCGCGCCGATGACGTCCACGATGCCCTCGCGCGCCACTTCGCCCCGGACCTGCCCGCGCGGTTCACCGTCGATCACCTCGCCCTGATGGGAGAGCGCGCCGACGGCACCTTCCACCTCATCCGCCGGTTTGAATTGGCGGGGTAGGGGGGCACTCGATCCCGTGCACGGCAGCCCACCTTCACCCGCTAGGCTGGACTACCCCCGGCGCATCGCTACCATGCCCGCATGACGCCCTTTTCCGTCGACCCGACCCGGTTTCTGCGCGATCTCCACACGCTTCGGGGGTTCGGCAAGGATGGCAACGGCGTGCGTCGCCGTGCCTTCACCGACGCCGACATGGCCGCGCGCGACTGGCTTGCGGGACAATTCGCCGATGCCGGCCTGACGCCGTGCTTCGATCCGGTCGGCAATCTCTTTGGTCTGGCGCCGGGCCGCTCTCTCCTGATCGGGTCGCATTCCGACACGCAGCCCGAGGGGGGATGGCTCGACGGCGCGCTGGGGGTGATCGCGGCACTCGAAATCGCGCGCGCCCATGGGGAGGCGGGCGGAAACGCCATCTCGGTGGTCAGTTTCCAGGATGAGGAGGGGCGCTTCGGCGCGCTGACCGGCAGTTCCGTTTGGGCCGGCAAGCTGAGCTTGGCCCAGGCCGACATCTTGCGCGCGACCGACGGCACCGGATTTGCCGAGGCGCGCGAATGCCTTGCCGGGCGCCAGGGCGATTTCGTCGACCCCGCGCGCTTCAACGGCTTTCTCGAGATGCATATCGAACAGGGCCCCGCGCTTGACGCATCGACGGACCGGATCGGGGTCGTGACCGGGATCGTCGGATTGCGGCAGGTCCAGATCATCGTGCAGGGCCAGCAAAACCACGCCGGAACAACGCCGATGGCGCTGCGCCGGGATGCCTTCACCGCCGTCACCCGGATCGCGACGAGGGTGGAGGACCGGATGGCCAATGTCGTCACGCCGAACTCGGTCTGGACCGTCGGACATCTGCGGCTGGAGCCCAACGCATCGTCCATCGTGCCGGGGCGCGCCACCTTCACCTTGCAATGGCGTGACGCGGACGACGACCGGCTTGCCCGCATGGAACAGGTGATCCACGACGTGATCGCGCAGGTGCAGGAGGAGACGGGCTGCACGATCGCGGTGGAGCGTCTGCGCCAGGATCTCAAGCCCGTGCCGATGGATCAGACCATGCAGGCGGCCTTGACCCGTGCCGCTGAAGCGGTCGCGCCGGATCAATGGCGCTCCATGCCCTCCGGCGCGCTTCACGATGCCTCCAACGTTGCGGCACTTATGCCGGTCGGGATGTTGTTCGTCCCCTCGATCAACGGAATATCCCACGCATTCGAAGAAGACACGGCGGAGGATGATCTGGTCGTCGGCCTTCAAGTCCTCGCCGATGCCGCCGCCCATCTTGCCCCAGGTCGCTAGGAAGGATCGACGTGCAACCCCACTCCCTCCCCTTGCGCCGCAAACATGCCGAACCGCGTTGCCATACTCCGCCCGGTCCCGGGGGAGGCACCCGATGAAACCCACCCACGATGTCGCCGTGATAGGGGGCGGGCCGGTCGGCACGGGGCTCGCCATCGACCTGGCGCAACGCGGAATGTGCGTGGCCCTGGTGGAGCGGTATCTTGAACCGCAAAAGGTGCCGAAGGGTCAGAACATGACCCAACGCAGCCTTGAACATATCGACGCCTGGGGGTGTGAGCCGCAGATGCGCGCCGCCCGCCTGACGCCCCGGGGCGTGGCCAATGGCGGGCTTGTGACCTACGGCACGATCCTGAGCGATTACGCCTATGATTTCATGCCGCGCGAAAGCGTTCAGCCCTTCTACGGCCAGGCGGTCGACCGGATGCCGCAATACCGGACGGAGGCGGTGTTGCGCGCCCGCGCGGCAGAGCTGGACGGCATCGACACGATGTACGGCTGGGCCTTCGACGGGCTGACGCAGGACGCCGATGGCGTGACGGTCGGGATCAAGGCCCACAAAGGGGCCGCAACGGACACGATCCGCGCCCGCTACGTGGTCGGGTGCGACGGGAGCAAATCCGGCGTCCGGACGGCGGCGGAAATCACCCAGACCCTGTCGGATCACGACCGAAAGATGGTGCTTCTGGTCTTCACCTCCCCCGTTTTGCACGACATCCTCGGCGAACATTACGCGGCGCGCGCCTTCTATAACGCCATGGCCCCGGAATTGGACGGGTATTGGCGCTTCCTCGGTCGCGTCGATGGCCGGACGGAATGGTTTTTCCATGCCCCCGTGCCCCCCGACACGACGCGCGAAAACACCGATTTCGCCGCGCTGCTTCACGCCGCCGTCGGACGGCCCTTCGATCTGGATGTGACATATGTGGGCTTCTGGGACTTGCGGTTTGCACTGGCCGATACCTACCGGGCGGGCCGCGTGCTGATCGCCGGGGATGCCTGCCATTCGCACCCGCCCTATGGCGGCTACGGGATCAACACCGGGTTCGAGGATGCGCGAAACCTCGGTTGGAAACTGGCGGCGACGGTGCAAGGATGGGCGGGGCCGGATCTGCTCGACAGCTACGACGCCGAACGTCGTCCCGTCTTCGCCTCCACCGACCGCGATTTCATCCGCCGCTTCATCGAGGAAGACCGCGCGTTCCTGGCACGTCACGCGCCAAGCGATCCCGATTTTGCGCAGGTCTGGGCCGCCCGGAACGAAGGCGCGTCCGAGGTCTTTGCCTTCGCCCCGAATTACGAAGGCTCGCCCATCATCGGCGGGGAAGGCCGCCCCAGCGCCAAGGGGGATCACAGGTTCGCGGCACGCGCGGGCCATCACCTTGCGCCGCGCGCGCTGTTGGACGGGCGCTCGACGTATCAGGCGCTTGGACCGGGCTTCACCCTGTTCGATTTCGGCGCGGGATTGGCCGAGGATCTTGCCGCCGCCGCCCAAACGCGGGGAGTTCCCCTCGCGGTCGTCACGGACACCTTCGACGGCGAACGGCGCGATTACGAGGCCCGCGCCATCCTTGTCCGCCCTGACGGCTATGTCGCCTGGGCGGGCGACACGGGCGAAGCGCGCACGATCCTGTCTCGCGCAACCGGAACCTGAGCCGGAATTGACCTCTCCGCCACGTTGAGATACCTAAAATTCAGTTAACGAAAATCTGGGAAGCCAATTTTTTCAGTGGCTTAACCCTATTGCTCAACCTTGAGCATCACGCCTCAAATCCGGGTGATCTTCAGCTTCGTCTTCAGGTCCGTCCGGCAGAAGGCGTGCAGGAAGCAGGTCCGCTCGGACACGTCCAGCATGTCGCGGGCCACGTCATCGCTCTCAGTGGTGCGCAGGTGAACGTGGGTTTCCACCGGGTCCGCGCTGCCCGGTTTCCCCGTGCCGCCCGACGCTCCGCCAAGCGAGAAATGGGTGTCCTGCACGATGGAGTAATGGGACAGGTCCAGCTTCTCCATCGACGCCATCCGCCCGAACTGCGTCATGAAACAAAACGCGATGCCCGCGGAGATATAGCTGACCGCGTCGGGCGCACGCCCCCGTCCGCCCGCAGGCTCCGCCTCCTCGCTCAGGAACCGGAAGACGGAGCCGTGAGGGGAATAAAGATGCTGCTCGATTTCCTTGATCCCATCCTCGCGCAGGGTGCAGATGACGCCGGGGTTCAGCGTGCGGTCCTGCTCGTCCGTCAGCGATGTGGCGGAGCCTGCCGTGCCCTTGGCGACGTCCTTCTTGGGCGACATCCCTTCGCGCGCGATGAGCGTCAGATCACTCGCCTCCGCCACCGGCGCATCGCCCGACGGGTCGCCCACGACCGGCGCGTCCAGCGCCACGGCCTCCCCCGTTTCAATCTGCTCCCCATTCCGGGTCAGCGTGAAGAGCGACGGCAGCTTGCCCCGCATCAACCCGTTGAGCGGGGAGGCATGGACGGCGCCTGCCACAAGGTCCTGCAGGGCCGCGTCATCCAGGTCGCTTTCGCATTGCACCTCAAGCTCAACCGGAAGCGCGCCGCCGGTCATCGTGCGTTTCCGCATGGAGCCTTTCATGGTGTAGTAATTGTTCTGGATCAGCCGCAGCTTGCGCAGCGTGACTCCGCGCTGCTCCGCCAGGGCCAGGATCTCGTTCATATAACTCGCCACCATGCCGGTGCTGAGGAATGACAGCGGGCAAGGCGCGGCATCGTGGCCGTTGAGATATCCGCCTTCGTCCGAGACCAAGCGCCACACATTGCCCGACCGGGTGGAGCCGACCAGCGCCTCCTTCTGGAAACCGGCCAGTGCGTTGACCCAGCACCGCACCGCGTCCCCGTGGCGGATCGCGGGCAGGTCCAGGCCGATCTCACCCGCGTTGGCGACCTTGAAGAACGGCGCCGTGTCCGCTTGTCCGATGATGTCTTCTGCGTGTGTCATGGGTTCGGTCCTTTTGAATGGCGGGCCCGCTAGCCGAACATAGTGTTCGGCAGGGTCAGCGCGATTTGCGGGAAGGCGAGGATCAACAGGACGGCGGCCAGCATGGCGAACCAGAATGGCCAGATGCCCCGGAAAATGGTGTTGAGCGGCACGTCGCGCGCGATCCCTTTCACGACGAAGACGTTCACACCGACGGGCGGTGAGATCAGCCCCATCTCCAGAACGATCACCATCAAGACGCCGAACCAGATCATGTCGATCCCCAGCGGCTGGATGATGGGCTGGATCAGCGGCACGGTGAGGACAAGGATCGCGAAGCCTTCCATGAACATGCCCAGGATGATGAAGAGGACTAGGAAGGCGCAGACGATCTGGAACCCGGTGAAGCCCTGCAACGCTACCCATTCCGACAGGGTGATGGTGATGCCGGTGAACCCCACGAAGGATTTGAACACGAAGGCCCCGAACAGGATCAGGAAAACGGTGCCGGTGGATTTCAGGGTGCTGGTGAAGACGTCGACCATGTTGGCCCAGGTCATCGCGCCCCGGATCAGCGTGACCAGAAGGGCCAGGAACGCGCCCACGCCCGCCGCCTCCACCGCCGAGAAGACGCCGGTATAGATGCCGCCGATGGTCGCCACGATGATCCCGATGATCCAGAACGACCGGAAGAGGGCCGCGAACCGCTGCCCCAGCGCCATACGCTCCGCCGCGGCGGGCGCGCGTTCGGGCTTGCGCAGGACCGACAGCCAGATCGCGAATATGAAGAGCGTCGTCAGCATCAGGCCCGGAAGGACGCCCGCCATGAACAGCCGCCCGATGCTTTCCTCGGTCAGGATCGCGTAGACCACGAAGCCGGCCGACGGCGGAATGAGTATGCCGAGCGTGCCGCCCGCGGCGATGGCCCCTGTGGCAAGTCCGTTGTCGTATTTGTACCGCTGCATCTCCGGCAGGGCCACGCGGCCCATCGTCAGCGCCGCAGCGAGCGAGGAGCCTGACAGGGCAGAGAACCCCGCGCAGCCCACGATCGTGGCCGAGGCCAGCCCGCCCTTGAGGTGCCCCAGCCATGCATGGGCGGCGGTGTAGAGGTCCCGGCTCATCCCCGAGACGCCGGCCAGATTGCCCATGAGCACGAACAGTGGAATGATCGTGAGCGGGTAATTCGACGCCTCGTTGAAGATCTCACCGGCGAGTTTGGGGATTGCGGCGCGTTCACGGATGAACCAGATGCCGCCCGTGCCCACCAGCATCATCGCGGCCCCCACGGGCATCCGGATGAACAGCAGCACGAAGAGAACGCCGAAGCCGATGAAGCCGATGGTGGCCGGATCCATCAGGAACTGACCTCGTTCGGGTCATCCCCGCCAAGCGTGGCGATCCCGATCAACAGATGTACGGCGACCTGGGCCGCGTAGATCGCCATGGCAACGGCGAGGTACCAGTAGAAGGGCCGGTGTTCGATGGAGAGCGTCGAGGTGATGCAGGCCCGTTCCAACCCGCAGGCCTTGTCCATGAGGGCGTAGACCGACAGCCCGATGATGAACAGGGTCAGGACGCGCATGACAATGTCGGTGATCCGCGTCACCCGCCGCCCAAGGGGGGCGATCAGGTCGACGCTGACGTGGGCCTGATGGCGCGCGCCGTAGGCCACGGCGGCACCGGCCACGATGATGAGCGTCATCTGGGAGATGTCGCCGGTTCCGGAGATCGGCGCGCGGAACCAATAGCGCCAGATCACCGCGACGAGGGTAAGCCCCATCAGGCCCACGATGCTGAGCGCGCCGATGGCCGCCAGCCCCCCCGACACCCATCGCAGCGCCCGGTCCGCCGCACGCAGCGGGCCGGGAATATGGTCCGACGCATCCGGCACGGTCATTCGCCGATCATGATGTCCATGATTGCGCCCGCCGTGGTGCCGCCCATTTCCTGCGCCCGGAGCTCTTCGATCAGCGGGGCCATGGCCTCGTCCCAGCGCGCGCGTTCTTCGGGGGTGAGGTCGATGATCTCCACCCCCGCCTCCCGCGCGATCTCCAGGCCGCGCGCGGCGGCCCGGTCGTAGAAGGCGCCACCGGCCTGGGACAGGCTTTCGTCGGCGGCCTCAAGCACCCAGCCCTGCTGTTCTTCCGTCAGGTCGTCGAACACGTCCTGGTTCATCAGGAGCGCGAAGGCCGAGCCGGAGCCGGGGAAGTAGGTCGTGATGTAATTGCCGGGCTCGTGCAGGTTGAACGATCCGATGGCCGATGGCCCGATGGCGATGGCATCCACGACGCCGTTGGTCAGGTTCTGGTTGATGACGTTCACCGGCTGCGTTACGCCGGACGCGCCTAGCGCCTCGGCGAAGGCCACGTCTTGCGTGGAGGTAACGCGTACGATCATGCCCGCCAGATCCTCAAGCGTCCGGACCGGGCGGTCGCGGGTGATGAGGATGGGCGGGTTGTTGCCCCACAATCCCAGAAGGACCGCATCGTATTCCGCTGCGATCTGATCGCGCGCGCGCCACAGCGACGTGGTGCATTCGGCGGCGTTCTCGCAAATGCCGGGATAGGTGATGACGCCGGTCACCGGGAACACGTCGCCGGTATAGCCGGGAATGACGAAGGCGATGTCGGCCACACCGTCCAGCATGATGCCGTATTGCGCGGGCGGTGATCCGTTCAGGGCGCCGCCGCCGAACAATTCCACGGTCATTTCCCCGCCCGAAACCTCGGCCAGATTCTCGGCAAACGGTGTGAAGACGGCGGCATTCATCGGGTGGCCGGGACCCATCCAGTAGGCAAGGCTCAACTCCTCCGCCTGGCTGGCCACCGGGCTCAGTGTCAGCGCGGCCCCCAAGATCATCGTATTGAATTTCATCGTTAATATCCTCCCCAGGTTCATCGTCAGCAATTCGTCACGGGCCTTGGCACGGGCGCCTATCGTTGATGCGTCCCCACCTCCGCCCCAGCAGCACCGCATAGCGTGACCATGCAAGCGCGCGGGCGTGGCCACATGTGCTCTCTCCCCCGTCAGCATGCATTTTATGTATCCAAAGTGAACAATTTTCTTCATTGGCGCGCGCAAATCGCTCGACAGGCCCAGATTTTGTATCCATTTTCGGGACATGCATTCCAACGCTCAGCATGTTCAATCCGTCGTACGCCGTCAGATCGTTTCGGGCGGACGAGAGCCCGGCTCGCGGATCAACGAGGTGGCGCTTGCCGCCGAATTCGACGTCTCCCGCACGCCCGCGCGCACAGCGCTGGCCGGGTTGGAGGCGGAGGGATTGATCGAAAAGCGCGAGGGACGGGGCTATACCGTGCGCTCGATTTCCAAGGCCGATGTCTCCAACGCCATCGCCGTGCGGGCAACGCTGGAGGCGCTGGCGGCCAAGACCATGGCAGAGACCGGCATGGATGAAGAGGTGGAGGCGACGCTGCTTTCATCCATCGCAACGACGGAGGCGATTCTGGAATCCGAGACGCCGGTGAAGGAATTGCTGGACGGCTACCACGCCGCCAATGTCGTTTTCCACGAGACGATCATGCAAAAGTGCGGCAACGACCTGATCGCCCACACGTTCGAGCGGATCGCGATGCTGCCGCTGGCCAAGCTGGGATCGCTTGTGTTCGACCGCGGAAATTCGCGCCGCGAACGGATGCGCCTGACGGTCGGGCATTCCCAGCACGTCATCCTGTTCGATGCGATCAAGCAAGGCGACGGTCCACGGGCCGAGGCGATGATGCGCGAACACAGCTTTGCCACCCTGAATTATGCCGATCTGTTCTTGCGCAAAACCTATGGCAGCGCCGCCATCCGCGCCGCGCCGGGTGGGGCGTGAGCGATCCATTGGGTGGGCCTGCGACCGCCCCGGCATAGGCGCATCCGCGTTCAGGCCAGCGCGGCAATCAGCGCCTCCCGGGTCAACGGAAGGTCGGTGATCGGCTGCCCCACGCAGGCCGTCACCGCGTTCACCGCAGCGGCGGAGGCGGGGCCGACCATGCATTCACCGACGCCAAGGGGCGGCGCGTCCGGATGCTCCATCAGGTGGATGTCGAGGGAGGGGACCCAGCCCCAGTCAAGCACGGGATAGTCCGACCACGACTGCGCGTCGATCCGCCCGTCGCGCAGGTAGGCCGCTTCGCACAAGGTCCAGCTGAGTGCTTGCATGATCCCGCCCTCGACCTGATTGCGCGTGCCATCTGGGCTGACGATCCGCCCCGCATCGACGACGGCAATGACCTCAAGCGGATGCGGGACATCCAAGAGCGCGATCCGCATCGCGACGCCCGCATAGGCGGCCTTGTTCTTGTACCGGCCAATGGCAATCCCGATCCCTTCCTCGGCGGTGGCGGAGCGGGGGCAGCGGGCCTCCAACGCTTCAAGCACCGCGATCGCACGGGGATCGTCCAGGTGGCGCCTGCGGATGGCGAAGGGGCTCTCCCCACGCGCGGCGGCGATCTGATCCATCAGCGCCTCGATCGCGATCGTGTTGATCTGCGCCCCCAGACCCCGGAGAGAGGACGTGCGCACCGGCAGGTCCTGAACGATCTGGGTATGGGTTGTGATGTCCGGTATCGAATAGAGCGGAATGGCGTTGCGCGCGGCCCCGCCGCCCAAGGAAACGGGCAGTTCCGGAATATCGCCGGGGCGCACGTCAGGCTCCCGCTCCAGCACAGCCAGAAGGTTCACGTGCCCGCCGCTGCCGGGCCGCTGGCCATGGGGTCCGCTTTGCACATGCTGGTGCCACCGGGTGATGCGGCCCGACTCATCGAGATCGGCCGCGGCCCGGATGAGCATCGGTGCGCCCACCGGCGCGGCCCGCATATCATCCGCCCGCGGCCAGGCGACACGCACCGGTCGCCCGCCCACCTGCATCGCGATCATTGCCGCGTCCATCGCCGCATCGTCCGCGCCGTTATGACCGTAGCTTCCCGCGGACGGGACATGGCGAAGCTCCACCTGCGCAGGATCGAGGCCGAGGCCGCGTGCGATCTGGACCCGCAGCGGAAAGATGCCTTGGGAATGGGTCCAGACCGTCAGCGTGTTCTCCGACCATTGCGCAAGCGCGCAGGACGGCGCGATGGAGCCGTGCAGGATGAACGGTCGGGACGCGGACAGTGAATGGGCGAATTCGCCTGTGTCGCGTGGCGCACCATCGTCGAGCGTCCGGGCGTCGCCGATCCAGTCGCGCACGGGACCGTCAAACCGGGACGGGCCCGGCACGGGCGGCTCGGGCAATTTGGCCCAGAGTGCGGCAAGGCGGGCCTCGTCTGCCGCCACGATGGCCGCGAAGCCGCCGTCCTCGATCAGATGCTCCCCTTCCGCCAGCAACGCCTTGGCTGCCGCTGCCTCCCGCCCGCGCAAGGCGCGCCCGTGCAGCAGGTCGGGCAGGGTCATGTCCTGAATAAACATCCGTTGGCCGAGGATCGGATCGGCGGGCGGCGCGGGCCGGATGTCGGCAAGGTCGGCAGGCTCCACCAACGCAAAGAGATCGCACTCGGCCGCGCCGGAGCGGAACATCATGTCATCCGGGTCGAAGTGGAGAGAGGCGGTGTCGACATTCAACCGGCGGCCGGCGGTATTGCGCAAGGCGTCCCACGCGGTGTGGGCGGCGGCTTCAACCTCCGCGCCGGTCACTTGCACCGATTGGCTGCCGACGGTCATCCCGTCATCGGGGCAGGTCGCGGTGGAGATGTCCATGACAACCACCCGGTCCACGCCAACGCCGAAGACGCCCGACACGAGGAGGCGGAAGGCGTCGTGGATATGCTGCCCCAGTTCGACCTTGCCGACCCTGAGCCCGATGAGCCGCGTGTCGCGGTCAAAACAAAGTCGGTGCGGGGACGTCGGCTCAGTCATCGGAGGCTCCGTGGCGCAACGCGGCGAGGATACGGTGATGGGTGCCGCACCGGCAGATATTCCGATCAAGGGTCGTCGCGTCCGGCGCATCGCTGCCAAGGGCGGCCGCAACGATCCCGGGCAGGCAATAGCCGCATTGCGCCGCCCCTTCCGCGATCAGCGCGCGCGTGAGCACCGCACCGCGCGGTGTGGCGGATAGTGCTTCGATCGTCTGGATATCGGCCCCCTCGACCGCAGCCAGCGTCGTGATGCAGGATTTGGTGGCGGTGCCGTCGACCAGCACGGTGCAGGCGCCGCAATCGCCGCTACCGCATCCCTGCTTGGCGCCGGTCAGGCCAAGCTCCCCCCGCAGGTAAAGCAGCAGGCTCAGGCCGTCGCGCGGCGTGGCCTCCCTCGTCGCGCCATTCACGTTTAGCCGGATCGTCTTGTCCTTCATGCCGTCCCCCATGCGGACAGGTTGCCGATCCGCTGCGACCCCAGTGTCGTCGCGGAACCACTTTCCCGCAAGCCGGTCGCAGGACTAGACCGCGCAGCGCGCGCGGCCGTAAGGCGGGAGTGCCGGCAACGCGCCCCTCAGGTTTCACCGGTGATCGGACCGGCACAGAGATGGTAACGCGCTGCAAATTCACTACGATCCCGACGCGACCGAATCCCGCAATCCAAGGACTTGGAAATGACAGAAAACGCCCTGTTCGACGCGCTCCTGCAATCGCAGGCCGACGCGGACCCCTTCCTTGAGGCACCCGGCACGTCGCCGCTGAGCTACGGCGATCTGCGGTGCAAGGTACTGCAGGCCATCGCGCATCTTCAGAACGCGGGCGTCGCCCCCGGGGACCGCGTGCTATGCCAAATCGAAAAATCGCCCGAGGGCCTGATCCTCTATCTGGCCACCGTGGGGGCGGGCGCGATTTTCGTGCCGCTCAACACAGGCTACACCGGTGCGGAAATCGACTATTTCCTGCAAGACGCGGACCCGTCGCTCCTGATCCTTGATGCATCGACCCAACACGCGCGGGACGCGGCCACCGTGCGCGGCGTTGCCGTGGTCAGCCCGGCTACTTTGACTGCCGAGGGCCCTGAAGCCGCGCCGGTGCCCCGCGCCTCCGATGATCTGGCCGCGATTCTTTACACGTCGGGGACGACCGGGCGGTCGAAAGGGGCGATGCTGACCCATGGCAACTTGATCTCCAACGCCCATGCCTTGACCGGGCTTTGGCGGTTCACGACGGACGACACGCTGCTGCATGCGCTGCCGATCTTCCATACCCACGGCCTGTTTGTGGCCACCAACGTTGTGTTGGGCGCGGGCGCAAGGATGCTGTTCCTGCCCGCCTTCGGCCTTGACGCATTGGCCGAACACATGCCGCGCTGCACTGCGATGATGGGTGTGCCGACCTTCTACACCCGCATGCTGTCCGACCCGCGCTTCACCCGTGCCGCCCTTGCCCATATGCGGCTTTTCATCTCCGGCTCTGCCCCGCTCCTGTCCGAAAGCCATGCCGCGTTCGAGCGCCAGACCGGCCACGCGATCCTGGAACGCTACGGCATGACGGAGACCAACATGATCACCTCCAACCCCTATGATGGTCCGCGCATCGCCGGGACAGTGGGGCTGCCGTTGCCGGACGTGTCGCTGCGGATCGCGTCGCCCGACGAACACGGCATCGGCGGGATCGAGGTGAAGGGGCCAAACGTGACACCGGGCTACTGGCGCAATCCCGAGAAGACGGACGAGAGTTTCACCGAGGATGGATGGTTCATCACCGGCGATCTGGGCGAGATCGACGCGCGCGGATACCTGTCGATCGTGGGGCGGCAGAAGGATCTGGTGATCTCCGGCGGGTTCAACATCTACCCCAAGGAGGTGGAGGTGCAGATCGACGCCTTGCCGGGCGTCCAGGAAAGCGCGGTCTACGGCGTTGCGCATCCCGATCTGGGGGAGGCTGTCGCCGCCGCCGTGGTCCTGACGGAGCCCGGCGCGACGGACGAGGCCACGATCGTTGCGGCGCTGGACGACCACCTTGCCCGCTACAAGATCCCGCGCACGATCCGGTTCCTGACCGGATTGCCGCGCAACACGATGGGCAAGGTGCAAAAGAACGTCCTGCGCGACGGGTACGGTGCCTGAGATTTGGACGGGGGTGGCGGACCGCGCGTCATCTGAGACCACCGCCCAACCCCGCATCCGCGTCAGGTCATTGCGTCGACCGTATGTTCCAGCCCCTTGGTGACATGGGTCTCCAACGCGGCCACGGCGCGGTCCGCATCCCGCGCGAGTGCGGCTTCGAACATCGTGCGATGCTCCTGCGCGGCTTCCTGCCCGCGATGGGTCAGGACCAACATCTGGTAGCGCAGGTACTTGTCGAACAGCGTCACATGCAACGCCAGAAGGTTCGCGGAGTTGCATGCGGAGATCAGGGCTTGGTGGAACTCCCAATCGTACCTTTTCCACTTCTCCTTCTGGGACTCGTCGCCGTCTAGCAGCCGTAGCTCCATGACGTGCAGCTTGTGGTGCGCGGCCACCAGCCTGCCTTCCCACTCCGTGTCGCCATTTGCGATGGACAGGCGCAGGGCGTGGCATTCCAGAAGGATGCGCAATTGCGCGATCTCGTGAAGATCCTCGGTGGAGACGGGTTTGACGAAGAACCCCCGCTGTTCGGGCGCGTCCACGAATCCCTCGCTGGCCAGCCGGTTCAGGGTTTCCCGCAGCGTCGACAGGCTGGCGGCGTAGCGTTGTTTCAAGGCGTCGAGTTTGAGCTTCGATCCCGGTTCAAGCTGCCCCACCAAGATGTCGCGTTTGATCCGGTGGTAGGTGCTGCTGCCGACGGTGGATGTGGAATGCGCCATCACGAAAGCCCGATATTTTCCGTTTGGTCAGTCATATACCAACCCGGTGATACGACAAGATCGCCGCATAAAAACCGGTAAAAAGAAAAATATATGAGATTATTGTAAATATCCAAAATCCGGTCTAGCGTGCGCCGTAGGACCGAGGGAGCGGCGAGCCCCCCGGGGGGAGGGGCAACAAACGTGGACAAACCGGTTTCACTGGCGATATGCGGCTTCGGTCTTGTGGGCCAGCGTCATGCCGAAGCTGCCAAGGCCGTGCCCGGTGTGACGGTGAGCGCGGTCGTGGAGCCGTCGGAGGCTGGACGTGCCACTGCCGCCACGCAGGGCCTTGCCTGCCACATGTCGCTGGATGCGCTCTTCGCCGCTGGACCAATCGACGGCTTGATCGTCGCCACGCCCACACCGCTCCACGTTGACAACACGCTCGATGCCATTGCGCGCGGCTGCCCGGTACTGGTCGAAAAGCCCCTCGCAACCCATGTCGAGGCCGCGCGCGCGATCGTCTCCGCCTCCGCCCAACGAAGCGTGCCGGTGCTCGTGGGGCACCACCGGCGGCATAATCCGATCATCCAGGCGGCCCATGACGTGATTTCTCGCGGACGGATCGGCGATGTCCGGGCCGTGAATGCGCTGTGCTGGTTCTACAAGCCCGACGCCTATTTCGATGTCGCGCCCTGGCGCAAGGAAACGGGGGCAGGGCCGGTTTCGGTCAACCTCGTCCATGATATCGACCTGATCCGCTATCTCTGCGGCGACGTCGCTTCCGTTTCCGCGCAGGCGGCCCCGTCAGCGCGGGGATATGCGAACGAGGATGTGGCGGCCGCCGTCCTGACACTTGCGACGGGTGCCATCGCGACCATCACGGTGTCCGACAGCATCGTCGCGCCATGGTCGTGGGAAATGACGTCGCGCGAATACCCGATCTACCCGCAGACCGACGAAAGCTGCTACATGATCGGCGGGTCCGAAGGCGGCCTGTCGCTGCCGGACCTGCGGGTATGGACGCACAAAAACGGTCAGAGAGATTGGTGGACGCCAATCGCGGCACATCCCATCGAAAGGGGCATGTCCGACCCGCTGGTCAATCAGATCAGCCATTTCCGCGATGTGATCGCCGACGGGGCGTCGCCGCTTGTCCCCGCGGAGGAGGGGCTGCGCACCCTGCGCGTGATCGAGGCGATCCAGACCTCCGCCGCAACGGGCCAGCCAATACATCTGGGCGCGATGGAGGAGAGTGCTAACGCCGCAGAATGAATTATCGGAGGTTTTCGCAAGAATCTTGTGATGCGAAACGATTTCGGCATCATGCCGAGAAAAAGAAGGTGATCTATCACTATGGGAGGACCAATAATGATCACGAAATTCACCCGCCGCATGGCGCTGACCACGGCCACGGCACTATCGCTCGTGGCGACCACCACGGGGGCCTTTGCCGACGGCCACGCCATCCAGTTGCGCCTGTCCATGTCGGGGTCCGAGACGGATCAACGCTCCGTCGCGATGGCCGAGGTCTTCGGGCCCGCCGTGTCCGACTTCGCCAGCTACGAGCCCGCCTATAACGCGACATTGTTCGCCCAGGGCACCGAGCTTGAGGCGATCAGCCGGGGCAACCTGGAAATGACCATCGCATCGGCGCAGGAGCTGGCCCAGTTCTTCCCGGAATTCTCCATCTTCACGGCAGGTTACGTCCATCAGGACGCGGCCCATCAGGTTGCCGTGTTCAACGATCCGTTGATGGACCCCTTCAAGCAGCAGGCGATTGATGAGCTTGGCGTGCGGCTTTTGTCGGTCATGTATCTGGGCCGCCGGCACGTGAACCTGCGCCAGTGCCCCGATGAATTGACAGTGGAAACGCCTGCCGACCTGGACGGCGTGAACCTGCGGATGCCCGGCACTGATGCGTGGCAATTCCTGGGATCGGCCCTTGGTGCCTCACCCACCCCGATGGCCTTCTCGGAGGTCTACACGGCCCTCTCGACCGGGGCTGTGGACGGGCAGGACAACCCGCTGCCGACCGTCGTGGACGCCCGCTTCTACGAAGTGACGTGCCAGATCGCGCTGACCTCGCACCTTGTGGACCTCAACTACATCGCCATCTCGGAAGAGGTCTGGCAAGGCATGAGCGAGGAGCAGCAGGCCATCGTCCAGCAGGCTGCTGATGATGCGGCGGAGCTTGGCCGCACCCGCCAGCTGGAGCTGGAGGCGGAGCTGGGGTCCTTCCTGGAAGAGAATGGTCTGACGCTTTATGAGCCCGACCTCGCGGCGTTCCGCGAGGCCGTTCAAGCCGCCTATCTCGAAAGCGAATTCGCGGAGACCTGGCCCGAAGGCGTGCTGGAGCAGATCAACGCGCTCGGCAACTGAGCCAGGGAAGGGGCTCGCCCATGTTCACAAGACTGAAAGCGGGCCTCGATACCCTTACCAATTCCATCGCCGCGGCCATGCTCGCGGCGATGTTCTTTACCTTCCTGCTACAGGTCGGCTCTCGCTACACGCCGCAGATCGTGGACAATCTTGGTCTGAGTGGCCGTTACGTCTGGCTCGACAATATCGAGCCTTTGGGATGGACGCTTGAGCTTTGCCTGATCCTGTGGGTCTGGATCGTGTTCTTCGGCTGCGCGTTCAACGTGCGCGAGAAGGATCACGTGACCTTCGACATCTTCTACCTCGCCGCACCGCGCGGGCCGCGCCGCATCATGGCCCTGATCGCGTCGGCGGCCATCGTCGTGGGCATGGCGCTGTCGTTCCTGCCCACTTGGGACTACGTCGATTTCATGCGCATGCGCCGGACGTCGACGGTCGAGAACCCGTTTACCGGCGATCGTATCCGCCTGAAATGGATCTTCATCATCTACATGGTGTTCCTCGGCGCGCTGGTCCTTCGCTACGGCTGGCGGTTCATCGACACGCTCCGCAACGGACCGCCCGACGATCATCACCTGATCGACCTTGAGCCCGAGCCACCGGCCATCCGCCATGGCGAGGATGCGACATGAGTTTCGAGGTTCTGGCCTGTATCGCCACCTTGTTTTTTTTGGCAGGCATCGGCACGCCCATTGGCTATTCGATCATACTTGCCGCTTTGGTCTATCTGGGCCTTGGCGGGATGGACCTCGCACTGGCGGGGGAGAAGATCATCCAGGGCCTCTACCGCAGCTTTGTCTTGCTGGCCGTGCCGCTTTTCATCGTGGCCGCCAACATCATGAACGCAGGCACGATATCGGACCGATTACTGGGCTTCTGCGTGGCCGCCGTGGGCCGGTTCCGTGGGGGCCTCGGGCACGTCAATGTCGTGGCCTCCCTGATCTTTTCCGGCATGTCGGGTTCCGCGGTGGCGGACGCGGCGGGCATCGGCAAGATCATCATCCAGATGATGACCAAGGATGGCCGCTACGGACGCGGATATGCCGCTGCGATCACCGCGGCCTCGGCCACCATCGGCCCGATCATCCCGCCGTCGATCCCGATGGTGCTTTACGCGCTCGTCTCCCAATCCTCCATCGGGGCGCTGTTTCTGGCGGGCATCATTCCGGGTCTCATCATGGGCGTGGTCCTGATGGCGATGAACAGCTACATTGCCCACAAACGTGGCTTCGCCTTGGAAGAACCCGTGCCGCTGCGCGACTTGCCGAAGAAGACCGCGAACGCCTTCCCGGCGCTGCTGATGCCCGTAATCCTGCTCTACGGCATCTATGGCGGGGTCACGACCCCGACGGAGGCCGCGGCCATCGCCGCGCTTTACGCGCTGTTGCTCGCGGGCCTGTTCTATCGCGCGCTCAGCCTGCGGGGCCTTTACGAGATTTTCGTCGAAAGCGCCCGCGCCTCGGCGGCCGTG
Source organism: Hasllibacter sp. MH4015 (assembly GCF_020177575.1). Classification (NCBI taxonomy): domain Bacteria; kingdom Pseudomonadati; phylum Pseudomonadota; class Alphaproteobacteria; order Rhodobacterales; family Roseobacteraceae; genus Hasllibacter; species Hasllibacter sp. MH4015. Next base: position 2,738,192 of record NZ_JAHTBK010000001.1, on the reverse strand, counting down.
GGCGTGGTCATCGGCGGCGCGCTGATCCTGAACTTCATCGTCGTGTCCGAGAATATCCCCGGCATGGTCGCCGACGCGCTTGTGGGCATCGAGATGTCGCCCACGCTGTTCCTGCTACTGGTGATGCTGCTGGTCCTGTTGCTCGGCTGCGTGCTGGATGCCACCACGATCATCCTCGTCATCGTGCCGCTGTTCATCCCCGCGTGCCGCGAATTGGGCATCGACCTTGTGCATTTCGGCGTGCTGGTCGTGGTCAATTCCATGATCGGCCTCATAACCCCGCCCTACGGTATCCTGCTCTTCGTCATCAACGCTGTCACCGGCATCCCGCTGCGGGAGATCATTTCCGAGGTCTGGGCCTTCCTCGCCGTCCTGGTCTGCGCGCTCTTGCTGCTCGTCTTCCTGCCTGACCTTGTCCTCTGGCTGCCGGGTCGTTTCGGCTACGGCGGCTGACAATCTTAACGGAGGCTTCCCCATGGACCTGCCAAAGAACCGCTTCAAAGCCGCCTTGAAAGAGGGGCGCAGCCAGATCGGCCTGTGGAACACCATTGGCGGCAATACGGTGCCGGAGCTTCTGGGCGGGGCGGGGTTCGACTGGGTTTTGGTCGATTGCGAGCATTCCGCAATCGAGACGATCGAGGTTCTGACGGCGCTGCAAGCCATCGGGCAGGTGCCGGAGACCTCGGCCATCGTGCGGCCTGCGACCAACGATCCGACGCTGTTCAAGCGGCTGCTCGACATGGGGGCGCAAACCCTGCTGGTGCCATATGTGCAATCGGCGGCAGAGGCCGAAACCGCCGTTCGCGCCATGCGCTACGGTCCCCAAGGCATGCGCGGCATGGCGGGGATGACGCGCGCCACTCGGTACGGGCAGGTCAGGGACTACTACAATCGCGCGGAGGAGGAGCTGTGCCTGATCGTTCAGGTCGAAACGATCGCGGCGCTGGAACATCTGGAGGCCATCGCCACGACCGACGGCGTGGACGGTGTGTTCATCGGCCCCGCCGACCTCAGCGCTTCCATGGGACTGCGCGGGCAGGTCAATCATCCCGACGTGGTGTCCGTCATCGAAGGGGCCTTCGACACGCTCAAGCGCCTGAACGTGCCCATCGGCATCATGGCCCTGAACCCCGAGGACGCGAAACGCTACATTGCGCTCGGCGCGACGATGACCGCGGTGGGCGTGGACCTTGTCCTTCTGGCCGACAGTATCGCCGCCCTGCGCGCGACGTTCTGAACGGCCATGAAGCTCGGCATCGCCACCGTCTCCATCTCCGGCACGCTGGACGAGAAGATCGATGCCATCGCGGGCGCGGGTTTCGACGGGATCGAGATTTTCGAGCAGGATTTCATCGCAGACACGCGGCCACCCCGTGCGGTGGGGCAGCGCATCCGCGAGGCGGGGCTGGAGCTAATGCTGTTCCAGCCTTTCCGTGATTTCGAGGGGCTGCCAGGCGACTTGCGCCGCAAAGCGTTCGACCGGGCCGAACGCAAGTTCGATCTTATGCAAGAATTGGGCTGCGAGCTCGTGCTCGTCTGTTCCTCCGTCCATCCAGACGCGCTCGGCGGCATCGACCGGGCCGCCGACGATTTCGCTGAATTGGGGGAGCGGGCCGGGCCGCGCGGCCTTCGCATCGGCTTTGAGGCCCTGGCCTGGGGCCGTCACGTCGACGATCACCGCGACGCGTGGGAGATCGTTCGTCGCGCCGATCACCCGAATGTCGGCCTGATCCTCGACAGTTTTCACACCCTCGGGCGCGGCATTGACCCCGACACGATCCGCCGCATCCCCGGCGACCGCATCTTTTTCGTGCAACTGGCCGATGCCCCGAAAATCGACATGGACCTTCTCTACTGGTCCCGCCACTTCCGCAACATGCCCGGTGAGGGTGACCTGGACGTGCCTGCCTTCATGCGTGCGGTCATGGCGACCGGATACGAGGGCCCCGCAAGCCTCGAAATCTTCAATGACCAATTCCGTGGTGGACCGGCCCAACAGATCGCGCAGGCAGGCAAACGCGCGCTCCTCAACTTGATGGATGACGTTCGCAGGACGGAGCCGAATATCACGGTCGCCCTGCCTCCGATGCCCGCGCCGACACCCCCGACCGCTGTGGAATTCGTCGAGTTCGCCACGCGCGGCGCGGAGGCGGAGGCCCTTTCGCGCCTGCTTGAAACGATGGGGTTCCGGCACACGGCGCAGCACAAGACCAAGGATTTGGCACTCTGGCAACAGGGCAGCATCCGCATCCTCCTGAACGCGGAGACGCGCGGCCATGCCGACACGTCCTATATCGCGCGCGGCACGAATGTCTGTGATCTCGGCCTGCGTGTGCCGTCGGCGACGGATGCCATGGGCCGTGCCTTGGCGCTTGGCGCCAGCCCCTTCCTACAGCCCCGCCAAACCGGAGAGATGGACCTGCCCGCAATCCGTGGGCTTGGCGGGTCGGTCCTGCATTTCGTGGATGGCGGCACGTTGCAGGTCTGGGACGTAGAATTCGACCCGGTCGCGTCAAGCGGCCCGGATGCGGGGCTGATCGCCGTGGACCACGTGGCCCAGACCATGGGCTACGAAGAGATGCTGTCGTGGTCGCTGTTCTACACCACGCTGTTCGGACTGGGCAAAGAGCCGATGATCGACGTGATCGATCCGGACGGATTGGTCCGGTCCCAGGCCTTGTCCTCACCGAATGGCGGCGTCCGGATCACCCTGAACGGGGCCGACACCCACCGGACCCTCGCGGGCGGGTTCCTGGCCGAAAGCTTTGGCGCATCCGTTCAGCACGTTGCATTTGCGACCGATGACATATTCGCGACCGCACGCGCGCTGGACGGCACGGGCTTCCGGGCCCTCCCGATGCCTGAGAATTATTACGCCGACCTCGCCTCCCGCTTCGATCTGGCGCCCGCGATGCTGGAGGCCATGGCGCGGGCCAACATCCTCTATGAACGCGACGGGGGGGCGGAATTCTTCCAGCTCTACTCGCGCCCGTTCCTGAGCGGTCTTTTCTTCGAAATCGTGCAACGGTCGGACGGCTACACAGGCTACGGCGCGGCCAACGCGCCCTTCCGCATCGCCGCGTTGAAACGCCTGGGTCGGGGCAGGGGAATACCGCGCGGCTAGGTCTGTCGATGCGGCGGTTGACGCCTGTATCTTGAGGCGTCGCGAGGACCGAAGATCAAGGCCCTGCCGGCCATTCACGCAACCCGCCAGGCGAGCGCAGCCTCCGTCCGGTTCTGCACACCCAACCGTTTCAGGATCGCTGAGATGTGCAATTTCACGGTGCCCTCCGATATCTGCATCTCCTGCGCGATGTCCCTGTTGGTCGCGCCGCGCGCGACGGCGGACAGGATCTCTCTTTGCCGATCGGTCAGCGCATCGTGGACGGACGCGGAGGATTGCGGCGCCGGACCCGTGTCGTTGGCGGGCTGTTCCACGAGGTCCCTTGCGGCGAGGATGGCGCGCTCGAATTCGGAGAAGACGGCCTTTACGTGGCGCGCGTCTGCCTGTTGCGGGTTGAGCGTGTCGACCGCGGCGCGCAGTCGCGACAGGCCGTCCAGCACGTCTTGCGCCGCGATATAGGAGAACCGCCCCTCCGACGTCTCGTTTTGGCGGGCCTGTTGCAACGAGCGCTCCAGCGCCTCGTGCGCCTCGTGCCGATCCGTCACATCCAGCGCGACGCCGTCCCAGATGATCGTGCCGTCATCAAGACGGCGCGGATTGCCGACCGATCGCACCCAGCGATAGCCGCCACCCGCCTTGGCGACGCGGACTTCCTCATCCAGGCGCGTGAGGGTCGCGGCGGAGTGTTCCAGCGCGTCGATGAAACCCTGCCGATCGTCTGGATGAATCCAGCGGTGATCCACCTCGTCCAGTTCCATAAGCTCCGCCGGGTCCAACCCGAAGGACGCCTTCAGCCCGGCACTGACATAGCTGTATCGGTACTTCCCCTCCGGCGTTCTGAGGCGCTGCATGGTGTGCCCGGCAAAGGCGCCTCCAAGTAAGTCGCCGACGTCGTGGACGGTGTTTCGTTGAGATAATCGTTCGGACATATAACTTACGATATACAGAATGCCGGGTTTCGCAACAGTTATATAACTTAAGTCTGGATTTTGTGCGCGTGTTCGCCCATCGTCGACCCGACTCGCCCGAAGGTGGGCTGCGTTTGGGAGGGCGCGGGGATGGAGAAGATCATCATCGAGGCACGGGTGAATGAGCTTGCGACACGGCAGGGCAACCCGCATGTGCCCTTCCTGCCAGCGGAGATCATCGCCGACGCCAAGGCGTGTTATGACGCGGGCGCATCCATCGTGCATTTCCACGGTCGCAACGCCGATGGCACGCCGTCCCACGATCCGAATTTCTATCTTGAGACAAACGCGGGCATCCGCGCGCAATCGGATATCCTGATCCACCCGACGCTTGGCTACGTGGCCAATGACGCCGATGCAAAGGGCCGCTTTGCCGCCATCGAAGAGATGATGAAATCCGCCGACACCGCTCCCGATTTCGCACCGATGGACACCGGCAGCGTGAATGTCGATTGGTGGAACCCCACGGAGGGGAAATACGACACCACCGAATTGATCTACAAGAACTCCACCGGCACGTTGATGTATTTCGCCGAACGCATCCGCCACTACAATCTGACGCCCTACCTGGTCAGCTGGAACGTCAGCTTCACGCGGCAGATCGAGCAATTCCTCAAAATGGGTGTGCTCGACGCGCCGGCCTATGTCTGCTTTTGCATGACCGATGAAATCATCTTCGCCGGTCATCCCGGCACCGAAGCCGGGCTTGATGCACACACGGCTTTCCTGCCGCCCGAATTTGAAACCGTCTGGACGGTCGTGAACTACAAGGGCGACCTGTTCGAGCTGACCGAAAAGATCATCCGGCAGGGTGGACACATCTCCATCGGCCTCGGTGATTATGCCTACATGGATGGCGCGCGACACATGACCAACGCCGAGGTCATCGCCAAGGTCGCCGATCAGGCCCGCAGCCTTGGGCGCGAGCCCGCGACGGTCGCCGAGACGCGCCGCATCCTCAACATAAAGACCCCCCGCATCGCGGCCTGAGACCGCGAGCATCATCCGACATCTCAGGGAGGAATACGAGATGAAGATCAAGACCTTGCTGCTTGGCGGCGCGATTGGCGCCGTCGCCGCGACCACCGGTTATGCCGAAGAGATCCGAATGCAGACCTTCCTTGGCGCGACCGCCGCAACAACCGTCGCGTTCGAGGATATGGCCGCCGAACTGGCCGAGGCGACGGGGGGCGAAGTGCAGATTACCGTCCTGCCCGGTGGCGCGGTCGTGGGTGCCGCGGAAACCATCGAGGCGATCCAGAACGGCATCCTCGAAGGCCAGTACACCGCGCCCACGTACTTCGCGGGCAGCGACCCCGCCATGGGCGTTCTGGGCGACACGATTGCCGCCTATCCCGACAGCGAGACGCGCAATCGCTGGTTCACCGAAGGCGGCGGCCTCGACCTCGCCCGCGCGCTTTATGCGCAATATGACATGATGTTCATCTGCCCCGTCTATTGGCCGCCGGAGCAGATCCCCTCCACCGTGCCGATCAACACGGTCGCCGATTTCGAAGGCCTGTCCATGCGAGCGCCCGGCGGCCTCGCCTCCGACCTGCTCAGCCGGGCGGGTGCGTCGCTTGTGACGATGGGTGTGGGCGAAAGCGTGACGGCGATGGAAACCGGTGTGCTGGACGCCACCGACCTTGCCAATGTGGCCCTCAACGTGGCGCTCGGCATGCACAATCAGGCCGACTATTCGATCCTCGCCCGCCACTCAATGGCCGTCACGGAAATGAGCGTGTCGATGGACACATGGAACGCCCTGTCGCCGGAGAACCAGCAAGCCTTTGAAGACGCCTGCAACGCGATGTCCGAACGGCTTGCCACGGAATTGCCCGAGGCCGATGCGGCCGCCGCCGAACAGGCGCAGACGGAACTGGGCGTGACCTTCATCGAATTCGGCGAGGCGGAGGCCGCAACCTTCCGCGCCCTGACCGATGAGGTCTGGACGGAATGGGGCGGGCGCAGCCCGAATGCGCAGGCCATCGTCGACAGCCACCGCGCCTTCCTGACCGAACTGGGCTTGAACTGAGCGTGTCGGGGTCGCCTTCGGGCGGCCCCGACGAAAGGGCAACGCCTATGCGATTTCTCGACACATTCGCCCTGTGGTTGGGGCGGACGGCGGCCTGGTGCTTCGGCGCCATCATCCTCGTGATGGTCTACGAGGTCGTCGCCCGCTACGGCTTTGGCGCGCCGACGGCGTGGGCCCACGAAATCTCCGTCCTGCTGGCGGGTTTCGCGTTCATTTTCGGGGGTGCCTTCTGCATGGCCGAGGGCACGCATATGCGGATCAATTTCCTGGTGGAGAAGAACCCGCGGCTGGAGCGCGTTTCGCATTGGTTGAGCATCGCGGCGGGCGCGATTTACCTGTCCGGCCTCGCCTATGCCTCCTGGCGTATGGCCGAGCGCGCGATCTGGCGGTTCGCGCTCGACGGCTCGTGGATGCCGGAGCGTACGGGATCGACCTTCAACTCTCCGCTTCCCTCCTACCTCAAAGTCATGCTGTTTCTTGGCGCGGTCCTGTTCCTTCTGGTCCTGCTGCGCCGCGCGCTGCCGCAAAAGGCGCGTTGAGCGATGGATATCGGCACGATCACCCTTCTGATCATCGCAGCCATGGCGACGCTGTTGATGATGGGCGTGCCACTCGCCTTCGTGTCCGGGTCCATCGCCGTCATTCTGGCCGTCACGTTCTTCGGTCCGAATTCGCTGTTCATCGTGGCGAGCCGAACGGTCGATTTCATCGACAGCTTCGCGCTGATCGCCGTGCCGATGTTCGTCATCATGGCGAGTTTTATGGAGAAGTCGGGCGTCGCCAAGGACCTCTACCGCGCGTTCCATGTCTGGGCCGGCAGCTTGCGCGGCGGCATCGGCGTGGTGACGATCTTCGTGGCCGTCATCCTTGGGGCCACAACCGGCATCATAGGTGGCGAAATCGTCCTCCTGGGCCTGATCGCGCTGCCCCAGATGCTGCGGCTTGGCTATGACAAGAAGCTGGCCATCGGCATCATCACGGCAGGCGGATCGCTCGGCACCATGATCCCGCCCTCGATCATCCTGATCTTCTACGGTCTGACGGCAGAGGTGAATATCTCTCACCTCTTCCTCGCAACCTTGATCCCCGGCCTGATGCTGGCGAGCTTCTACGCAACCTACGTTTTGCTGCGCTGCGGATTGAACCCCGCCATGGGCCCGGCTCTCGGCCCGGAGGAGCGGGATATGCCGCTTTCCGAAAAGCTGCGCCTTTTCAAGGGTGTGGCCCTGCCCGTGGCCGTTGCGGGAGGGGTTTTGGTGTCGATCTATGCGGGCCTCGCCTCCATCACCGAAAGCGCGGCCCTTGGGGCCTTCGGGGCCGCCGTCGCCGCATGGGCGCGCGGCACGCTCAGCTACGCGATGATCCGCGAGGTGATGGTCCAGGCGCTGCGCACCTGCGGCATGGTGTTCTGGCTGGTCTTCGGCACCAACGCCCTGATCGGGGTCTACAACCTGATGGGCGGGATCGACTTCGCCTCGACCATGCTGGCGGGCGTGTCCGACAATCCGTCCGTGATCCTGGCAGTGATGGTTGGTGTTTTCATCCTGCTGGGGTTCTTCATCGACTGGATAGGCATCCTCTTCCTGACCATGCCGATCTTCCTGCCGGTTCTGACGGAACTGGGTTATGACCCGATCTGGTTCGGCATCGTCTTCAACCTGTCGATGCAGATCGCCTACCTCACACCGCCCTTCGGCCCGGCCTGTTTCTACCTCAAAGGTGCGGCCCCCGAGGGCGTGACGCTGCAAGACATCTTCTCCGCCCAGTGGCCGTTCATCGGGTTGCAGATCATCGCGCTGGCCATCGTGATCCTGTGGCCCGATCTGTCGCTCTGGTTGCCACGGCTGTTTTACGGGTGATGCATGGCTGATCCCTCCATCCTCGACACGCTTCGCACTGACCCAAGCGGCAATACGCTGGGGCCGGAAGAGCGTTTGGCTGGCCTGAAAATGATGCTTCGCATTCGCCGGTTTGAGACCCGCGCGAAGGAGCTGTTCCTGCAGGGCGTGATCAAAGGCACCGCCCATTCCAGCGTCGGGCAGGAGGCCATCGCGGCGGGGGCCTGCGCCGTGCTGGAGCCGCAGGACTTCGTCCTGACCCACCATCGCGGCCACGGCCACACAATCGCAAAAGGGGCCGATCTGGGCCGGATGTTTGCCGAATTGATGGGGCGCGAAGCAGGCTATTGCGCGGGCCTGGGCGGGTCGATGCATATCGCGGATTTCGACGAGGGTATTCTGGGCGCAAACGGCATCATCGGCGCGGGCATGGGCCTTGGGACCGGGGCGGCCCTGGCTGAGCAGCTTGATGGCAGCGGTGCCATCGGGATCACCTTCTTCGGCGATGGCGCGGCGAATGAGGGCATCTTCCACGAGGCCATGAACCTTGCCGCGATCTGGAACCTGCCGCTGATCTTCTTTTGCGAAAACAACCAATACGGTCTGACAACAGCGACGGAGGCGGTCACGGCGGGTGCCACGATCGCGGGCCGGGCCGACGCCTACGGCGTCCCGAACGACCGGATCGATGGCAATGATCTGGCGACTGTCCATGCTGCCGTGACCCGCGCCGCCCTGCGCGCCCGCGCGGGCGATGGGCCGACCCTGATCGAGGCGTTGACCTATCGCTGGGATGACCATTCCATGCGCGCCAACCTGCCCGCCTATCGGAGTGAGGCGGAGGAGGAGGCGTGGAAATCCCGCGATCCGATCATCCGTCTCGGCGCGGACATGGCGGCACGCTCCGAACTCGACGACGCACGCTACACCGCGCTGAACGAAGCCGCTGAGACCGAGATCGAAGCCGCGATCGACTGGGCCAAATCCCAATCCGAACCCGACATGGGTGGCGCCATGGCCCTTGTCAGCGCGCCGCGCCCCAAGCTGAAAGCGGCACCGCCCGCCCCGGGCAACCGCGAAATCACATATGCGCAAGCCATCACCGAGGCGTTTGCCCAGGAAATGGCCCGCGACGAGGATGTGGTCCTTTTGGGCGAAGACATTGGCAAAACCGGTGGCATTTTCGGCCTGACGCGCGGCCTGTTCGACGACTTCGGACCAGATCGCGTGCGCGACACGCCGATCTCTGAGGGTGCGATTGCAACCTGCGGCGTCGGTGCGGCGATGCGTGGCAAGCGCGTGGTGGTGGAGGCTCAGCTTTGGGATTTCGTGACCCTCATGATGGATGCCATCGTCAACCAGGCCGCCAAGGCGCGCTTCATGCTGGGTGGCAAGGCCAAGGTTCCCATCGTGTTCCGCGGTCCCCAGGGCGCGGGCATCCGACTGGCCGCACAGCATTGCCAATCGCTTGAGATGTTTTTTGCCAACGTACCGGGGCTGGAGATCTACGCGCCCGCCTCCGCCTATGACGCCAAGGGCCTCATGGCCGCCGCCATCCGTCACAACGGGCCGGTCGTTTTTCTGGAACACAAGCTTCTATACCTGGGACAACCGCAACCTGTTCCTGACGAGACCTACGCGATCGAACCGGGCCGCGCGCGCGTTGTGCGGCAAGGGACGGATTGCACAATCGTTGCCACCTTGGCGATGGTGGAGCGTGCCGTTCAGGCCGCCGAGAAACTCGCCGATGAAGGGATCAGCGTGGAGGTCATCGACCCCCGCACGATCAAGCCGTTCGACATCGACACAATCGCCGACAGTGTCCGCAAGACGAACCGCGCCGTTGTCGTGCACGAGGCGCCGCTTTTCGGCGGGTTCGGCGGTGAAATCGCCTCCGCCATCAATGAGGCCGCCTTTGACTGGCTCGACGCGCCCGTCGCCCGCATCGGCGCGCCCGAGATGCCTGTGCCCTACAACGACAGGCTGGAACGCCAATACATGCCCGATGCGCGCCGCATCGCCGAGGCCGTGAAATCCGTCTGCTACAGGAGGTAAGCCCAATGCCCAGCCGCAAGGTCATCATCCCCGAGGGGATGGAGAACATCTACGACACCTATCACTACGCCCCCGGCATTCTGGTGGGCGACACGCTTTATTGCTCCGGTCAGGTGGGCCGGGACGAAAACCTCAACGTGGTCGAAGGAGCGGAGGCGCAGTTCACCCAGGCCTTCGAGAATGCGGGCAAGGTTCTGGCCGCGGCCGGGGCCAGCTTTGATGATGTGGTCGAGCTCGAAAGCTGGTTCGCGGGCTCGATGGACGAGCTGAAGACCTTCATGGCCGTCAAGGACCGGTACTTCACCAACCGATACCCGACTTGGACAGGCTTTTCGGTCAAGGGTTTCTCGATGCCTGGCATATTGGTCGAGATCAAATGCAAGGCCATCCTCGGCCTGTCAGACGCATGACTCGCGACCTCAGAACGCTTCTCGCATCAGACGCGGTGACGCTTGGCACGTGGTCGCAGATCGCGGCACCCGAAATGGTGGACCTGATCGGCTTGAACGGGTTCGGCTTCACGATCATCGACTGCGAACACGGCGTCTTCGGGATGGAGACTGCCGAGAACCTCGCCCGTGCCGCGGACGCCAATGACATCGCTTGCGCCGTCCGGGTGCCGCGCAATGATCCGGTGCTCATCATGAAGGCGCTGGATGCGGGCATCCGACATGTCGTCGTCCCGAACCTCTCCTCGGGGGCCGACGCCGCTCAGGCGGTCGCGGCAACACGCTTCGGCCCACAGGGTCTGCGCGGGGCCTGCCCCTGTTGCCGTTCGGGCGGGCACTTCATCCGCAACTGGACGGACTACGTGGCCGAAGAGGAGGCGCGTGTCGGCATCATCGCCTTGGTCGAAACAGCCGAAGGGCATCGCAACATCAAGGACATCTGCGCGACCCAAGGCCTGCGCGCCGTGATGGTCGGTCCGTTCGATCTGTCCGTCTCCATGGGCCTGAACGGCGATTGGCGCCATGCCGATGTGCGGTTGGCGGTGGAGGGGATGGTGGCCACCGCGCTTGATGCGGATCTGCCGGTCATCATGCCCGTCTTTTCGCCCGACCCGTCGGAATGTGCGGATCTGGTGGCTGGATGGCGCGAGCGGGGCGTACGCACATTCGTGATCGGCTCGGACAAGATCCTGATCGCGACCGCCTTCGCGAATTGGACCCAAGCTCTCACGGGCGATTGATGTCGGTCCATGTTGGATGCACGGCCCCACCCGACCGTGCCACGTGGTCGGAGCATCGACGCAACGCGACCGCGCGCGAACCGGTCCAATCGAATTGATTTAAGCCGCAGGGGCGGCGCGGACCTGTGCCGATCCTATCAGCAACACAATTTCAGGACAGGACCGCGGCCTGACCGGCCTGATTCCCAGCCTCGACTGTTCGATCGCGGCTGCCGACGGGCACCGCGTTGAAACAGGATACGTGCGGTTCGGGAAATGGTAGCGGAGGAGGGACTTGACCCCCCGACCCAGAGCATCTTGCAGCGATGCGCGTCGGTCGGGCGCGCCTTATGGCACTGCGTTGGAACCGGATACGTTCGGTCGGGAAATGGTAGCGGAGGAGGGACTTGAACCCCCGACACGCGGATTATGATTCCGCTGCTCTAACCAACTGAGCTACTCCGCCATCTAAGCGCGCTGTGGGTATGACAGCGCGGGTCGTGCGTCAACATCAAAAAAGGGCGGCGTGCCGGCGCTATTCGTGGGCGAGGGTGACGCCGCGCATGGCTATGCGCAACACCTGTCTGGCGATTGCTGCACCGCTGCCGTCCAGCGCCACGCTGGTGACGCACAGAAGCGGCGTGTGCCGGTCGGTCGAAAGCGCAACGGAGAGCGCCATGTCCGTCATCTCTGCGCGGGCGGTGGCGGTGATCCGCGCGGCCTCCTGGCCATGGGCCTGCAAGAGCGACGCGAGGTCTGCGGGGGCATCCTCGTCCAAGGCCGGGATCAAGGCCTCGGGCACCACAACCTCGTCCACCGCGGCCCGCGTGCCATTGCACTTCAGCGTCCGTTCCATCGTGGCAAGACGGTTGGACCCGAACAGATCCGCCTCCCCGGGGGTCGCGCCGCGTGTGTCGGTGCGTGCCCGGAAGGGATCAAGCACCAGGGGCGTGCCGTCTTCCGTCAAGAGGCGTGGCACCGGCGCGGGCGCGCTCGGCTTCGTGGGCATATTGGTTGCCACAAGCGTGCCGCGTCCGGGCTTTCGGTTGAGGTATCCCATATCCTCAAGGCTGATCAGCGCGCGCCGCATCGTGCCCTGGCTGACCCCGAATTCATCGGCCAGTTGGAATTCGTTGGGCAGACGGCGACCGACCTCCCAATCGCCTTCCTTGATCCGGGCGATCATCTGGGTTTCTGCGGCCTTGTAGAGGGGGGTACGCGCCATGATATCGGGCTCCGAGGTAACGTTGGCACGACTATGCCGCAGTGCAGCATGTCTCGCAATCCTTCGCGATGTCGCAGGCCTAAAGCGTTTCGGTTTGAACCTGCGTCAGAAGATCAATTCGGAGCGTCCGCCACGTTTGGACGTTGCGCGCGTTTCGAGACAAGCCAATGTACTAGGCTTGCCTCGAAACGCCCTAATTGAGGTGCTCGATCAGGCGTTTGTGCTGATCGAATGTGCGGATCAGGGTGGACAGGGACCCGATCTCGACCGCCTTGAGCATCGGGATCATGCGCGCCATGGCATCCGCCGTGCCGATCGCGTCCCCCAATGCCGTGTGGCGTTCGGCCTCGGGGATGGTGACACCCAGCCGGTCGCACAGCGCATCGAGCGTGTGGTCCGCCGATTGCCCGAACAGAATCGCGGAACACAGGACCGTGTCGAGGATCGGCTGATCGAACCGCGCCCCGATCTCCGCCTCGCGCCGCCGCAGGAAAGCCATGTCGAACGGCGCGTTATGCGCCACGAGGACGGCCCCTTCGGCAAAGGTGTGGAACCGGGCCAGCGCCTCGCCCACGGGCACCGCATCGGCCACCATGTCGTCGGTGATGTGATGCACAGCGGTGGAGGCGGCAGGGATCGGACGGCCTGGATTGACCAACATGTCGAACCGCTCCTCCGCGCGCATCTTGCCGTTGACGATGCGCACGGCGGCGATCTGGCAAACCTCGTCCACCGCCGGGTTCAGCCCGGTGGTCTCGGTGTCGAAAACCACGTAGCTGAGCGCGGAAAGCGGCGCTTCGGCAAGGCTCGCGGAAAGCGGGGTGTGGAGCAGGTCGAAATCGTACAGGACCTCTCGCATGGGTCCGCGCACGCCCGGCTCGGCCATCGGCAGACCAAAGCGGAAGGCCGCGCGCCCGTCGCCCGCCGGTTCCATTGTCAGGGTCGCGCCGTGGCAGATCAGGACATCGCGTCCGGCGAAGCCCGACAGGCCGGGCGAAAGGGGTGTGGTCAGCCAGACCTCCCACCCATCCGGCGCATCGCCCGTGGCCTCCAGGCTCAGCACGGCGGCATCCGGCGTCTCACGGGCGAAGGTAAGGCAAAGATCGGCGGCCCCGGCGTTGGTCCAATCCAGCGCAAGGCGCTCCAGCAAGCGGGTGATCGCAAAGCCGTCACAGCGCAAACGTTGCGTTCCCAGATCGCAGTCCAGCGCCACGCCCTTCCGTGTCAATCGCGCCGACAGGGCCGCACCCAGGTCACTGGCCCGCAATGCCTCCATCGGCCACCATTTCGTGTCGGTCGCGGCCTTGCGCTCACTGATGTCGCGGGCCAGGTCCTCACGCCCCGCCTCTTTCAGATTGGCAATCGCCTCCTCCAGCAGATGCGCGCGTTCCGCCAGGACCGGCAGATCGCCCGAGACATCGCGCAGCGCCAGCACATAGCCCGGTCGCGTCGTTTCCTGCCCTTCCAGCCGCAAAAGCCGCATCCGCGCCTCAAGCAGCCGCGCGCCTGCACGCGTTGTGACCAGGATATCCGTCCCGACATCCTCAGCCTCCTCCGCCAGGCGGTCATAGGCCATCTCTACCGGGGCCATGCGCAGGAGCGCCGACAGCGGACGGCCAAGGCCGAGGGCGTCGGACGCGCCAAGCACGTCGCGCGCCTGTCCGTTATAGAGGGCGAGTTTGTGGTCGGGTGTGCAGAACAGCACGCCATCCGGCATCTCACTCAACAAGGCCTCCAGCCGCGCCTTTTCCGTCGTCATGCGGGCGGTCTCGCGCGCCACGGCCATGGCCATCGCATTGCGCGTCTCGTTTAGGTTCTGCGTCACCGCTGCCGCCGCGGGCCCCAGATCCCCCAGATGCTGCGCCGCACGCTCATCAAGGTCCCGGTCCACCCCCGCATGGACCCGCGCGCGCATCTCGGCGGCCAGCCGTTCCACGGGTTTGGCGACGTTCTCGTCGAACATCGTCCAGACCCAGGCGGTCAGCCCGAAAATGGCGAAGACACCTATCAGACCGGCGATGACAAAGGCCGACAGGGCGTGATCCTCTCCCAACCGCACGTAGCCCAGGATCAGCCCCGCGATGGCAAGGCCGGACGTGGCGACGGCTAGGAAGGCGAAGAACAGGAATATGCGCAGACGCAGGGATAGATGCTGGAACATGGATCGGGGCCTCCTCCTTGCCCCATCTTGCCCGTCCCGGCGGTCGCGCAGCGCCGGGGCAGGGTGTCAGCCGGGCGGCGACGCGGTACAGACCGATGTGATGATCGGATCGTCCTCGCCTTCGCCCACGGCGGTCGCGCCGATCGGTTGACCGGCCTCGTTAAACTCTGTCTCGGGGGTGACGTCGAAGCGCAGCTCCCTGGGGCAATCGACCAGAACCGGGCGCACCATCGCGGGCTGCCAGCGTTCGCGCACCTGCATCTGCGCGGCGTAAACGCCGCTGTCTTCCGCCACTTCCACGGTTTCGGATGGCGAAAAGGCGATGAAGCCCCGCACCCAGGGCCGTACGAACGTCCAGGGCTGGTACCAGGCCTGCTGCTCCCGCTCCGTCACGACGACCGTGTCGGCGGGCAGTTGCGCCAGCGAGCTGTTGTACCAGCTGTATTCCGTGGAGACCGTGGTGATGACCATCATGATGCCCGCGCAGACCGGCACGATCCCGGCATTCAGCCGCCCCCGCGACAGCTTGCGCAGCCCCATCCCGATCCCGGCCCCGGCCAGGCCCCCGAAGATCGCGGCGATTAAGGTCCAGAACATCTCGTCTTCCTCAGCTCAGGTATCCGCGGCCCGATTGGGCGGCCGATTGCATGGTTTTCACAACGACGAAGGCGTCGCGCAGGTGGCTCCGCTCGAAATCGGACAGGCTGGCGGGGGCCATGAAATTGTCCGGCTTCTCCCCACGCTTGATCTGGGCGGCCTGGTCCTCCAGCCGCATCTCCGCGATCAAATCGTACGCGTCCAGCAGGTCCCTCCCGCCGGAGCCCGACACGACGCCCGCCTCCATCCCCGCCTCGATCCGCGCGCGGGTATTGGCAATCGTCAGCTTGCCGGTCAGCGCGTAGATGCGCCCCAGATCGACGATGGGCACGACGCCTGCATGTTTCATGTCGATGGTGTTCTTGTGTTCCCCCGACCGTGCCATGGCAAAGCCCCGGAACAACCCCAACGGCGGTTGATGCTTGAGCGAATTGGCCACCATATGCGCCACGAAGATCGAATTGCCTGCCGCCGCCTCCAGCACCCGCGCCTGCAGGCCGTCGAACAGGTCAGCGGCCCCGCCGATCGCCCGCAAATCGAACATGACGGAGGCAAGCATCTGCGCCTCGGGGTCGGGGCGGTCGATCCAGCCTTGGAAATAGTCGCGCCAGACGCGCAGGGGTTGGCGCCATTTCTGGTTCGTCGCCATCATGTCGCCGGGGCAGAAGAAATAACCGGCCTTGTCCAGCCCGTCGCTGACAAACCGTGCCAGCGCCTCGAAATAGGCGTCGTCGCCCTCCGCCATCTCGTCTGAGAGGATGAGGCAATTGTCCTGATCGCTGACGCCGGTCTGCTCCTGCCGACCCTGACTGCCGCAGGCAAGCCACAGATAGGGGCAGGGCGGCGGGCCAAGCTCCGCCTCGGCCAGCGTCAGAAGCCGTCGCGTGGCCGCATCGCCAATATCCGTAATCAGGCGGGTGACGACCTGGTGTGGGTTCTGGGCTCCGACCAATTGGACCAGCAATTCGGGGATCTTTGCCGTGACCTTGGCGATGGCGTCCGCATCGGGGGCGGTTACGATGTCGCGGATCAGGGCAGCGGACGACGTGGCCTGGAACCGTGTCAGGTCGGTCTGGGTCAGGATACCGGCCAGCCGCCCGGCCTCCACCACCGGCATATGGGTGATGCCGCGCTCCACCATCGTGTGCAGGACATCGGCCACGAGGGCGCTGGGCGGCAGCGTCAGGGGATCGGGCGTCATGATGTCGCCAACAGGAACGTGGTTGTCCAACCCCTCCGCCACGGCGCGTGCGGTGATGTCGCCGGTTGTCAGGATGCCGCGCACCGGGCCGTCCTCGGCCTCGGTCGCGATGATACACGACACGTGGCGGTCCCGCATCTGGCCCGCAGCTTCGATCAACGGCGTGTCGGGGCGGCAGGTCAGCGGCGCGGGCGTCATCAGGTCGGCCACCGCCATGGTGGTGATGTCCTGCTGCTTGGTCGCCGCGGGCCGCGTGCGGTCGAAGAACCGTCGCGCGGTCGGGTTGTTCTTGATCAGCGAGTGGAAGACATCCGCGGGGATCGTGATGATCCGGCTCGCCTCGGTCGTGATCGCGTTCACGGGGGCGATCCCGTCGCGCATCAAACCGCGTTCTCCGAAGGAATTTCCGGGCCCCAGGATCGACAGGACCTCTGCGTGTTCGTCGGTGATATTCACCTGACCCCGCTCGATCAGGCACAGGGCCGTCACCGGTGCGCCGAGGCGATAGATCAGGTGACCGGCCTCGACCTCCTGCACGCCCGCCACTTTCGCCAGCGCCACGCGGTCCTCGTCGGACAGGGCATCGTAAGGATGCGTGCGGGCCAGAAGCTGATCTATGGGTGTGTGGGGCATGATCGGATGTCGGTCACTTTATGAAAAGGCGCACCCCGAACGTGTCGGGATGCGCCCTGTATCCGACAGGCCCCGCAAGGTCGCAGGGCCTGCCAAGATCGCTTAGTGGTCGGTTGCCGCGCCTGCACCCCGGGGGATACGGACGGATTCGACGAGGTCCACGATGTGCTGCGGCGGGGCCGCGGTTGCACGGGACACCAGGAACGCCACACCGAAGTTGAACAGCGCACCGATCGGCCCGAAATGGGTCGGCGGGATACCCAGGATATACTGGGAGCTGTCAAGCATGGCCGTGCCGGGGATGAAGAACCAGCCCAGGTAGGTGAACAGGTACAGGCAGGTCGAGATGATGCCTGCCAGCATACCGGCAATTGCACCGGCCGCGTTCATCCGCTTGGAGAAGATCCCCATCATCAGCGTCGGGAACAGCGAGGCTGCCGCGAGGCCAAAGGCCAGTGCCACCGTCTGCGCCGCAAAGCCCGGCGGGTTCAGCGCCAATAGCGTTGCGCCGACAATCGCCACGATCATCGAGATCCGGGCCGCCGTAAGCTCGCCCTTTTCCGAGATGCTCGGGTTGATCACCGATTTGATGAGGTCGTGACTGATCGCCGACGAGATCGCCAGCAACAGACCCGCCGCCGTGGACAGGGCCGCCGCGATACCACCCGCTGCGATCAATGCGATCACCCAGGGCGGCAGGTTGGCGATTTCCGGGTTCGCAAGAACCAGGATGTCACGGTTGAAGGTCGTCAGTTCGTTGTCCTCACCGGCGGTGTACTGGATACGACCGTCGCCGTTCAGATCCTCGACACCCAGAAGGCCAGTGACCTCCCACGTACGGAACCAGTCGGGCAGATCGTCCACGGCAACCGCTTCGGCCTGCGTGCCTTCCGGCCACATGGTGGTGATGATGTTCAGGCGGGCCATTGCGCCCACGGCAGGTGCCGTCAGGTACAGAAGCGCGATGAACACCAGCGCCCAACCGGCGGACCAGCGGGCGTCAGACACTTTGGGCACCGTGAAGAAGCGGATGATCACGTGGGGCAGGCCCGCGGTACCGATCATCAGCGACAGGGTGTAAAGCGCCATCAGCCACGGGTTCGTGGTTGCGGTGTACTCGTTGAAGCCCAGATCGGTCAGCAGACCGTCCAGCGTCACCAGAAGCGGTGTGCCCGCCTCAACGCCACCCGGCAGACCTTCGTTCATCGTGCTGAACAGGCCCAGGCCCGGGATCGGGTTGCCGGTCAGTTGCAGCGAGATGAAGATGGCCGGGATCGTGTAGGCCACGATCAGAACGCAATACTGCGCCACCTGGGTGTAGGTGATGCCCTTCATGCCGCCCAGAACCGCATAGACCGCCACAACGCAGGACGCGATGATCAGACCCATGGTGGAGTTCACTTCCAGGAAGCGCGAGAACGCAACGCCCGCACCCGTCATCTGGCCGATCACGTAGGTGGTCGAGATGATGATGAGGCAGACCACGGCCACAACGCGCGCCGTGTTGGAGTAATAGCGATCGCCCACGAATTCCGGCACGGTGAACTTGCCAAACTTGCGCAGGTAGGGTGCCAGCAGCATCGCCATCAGCACGTAGCCGCCCGTCCAACCCATCAAGAAGAGCGAGTTGTTGTAGCCGGTGAACGCGATGAGGCCCGCCATCGAGATGAACGACGCGGCCGACATCCAGTCAGCAGCGGTGGCCATCCCGTTGACCACCGGGTTCACACCCCGGCCGGCCGCGTAGAATTCAGATGTGGACCCAGCGCGGGCCCAGATCGCGATACCGAAGTAGAGCGCGAAAGACAGCCCCACGACGATAAAATTGAGTGTTGTTTGATCCATGTCCCTCGGCGCTCCCTATTCGTCCACGCCATGTTCTTTGTCGATCTTGTTCATACGCCAGGCGTAGAAGAAGATCAGGAACAAGAACACGAGAATGGAACCCTGCTGGGCAAACCAGAAGCCCAGATCGGTGCCGCCCACTTCGATACCGCTGATCAGCGGCCGGAGCAGGATAGCGAAGCCGTACGACGCAAGCGCCCAGATCACCAAGCAGATGGTGATCAGGCGCATGTTCGCAGACCAATACGCATTGTTGTTTTCCGACATTCGATGTTCTCCCTTCAAGGTTTTTGCCTCTGGGGCCCCTCCGGTCCCCTCGGTTTACCCCTGCCGCCCAGTCGGTGTTCGGACGGCAGGACTTCGTGCGCGCCGCCTCAGACGTCGGCGCGGTTCGCAATCAGATCATCCACCACCGACGGGTCGGCGAGCGTGGAGGTATCCCCCAATGATCCGTAATCGTTCTCGGCGATCTTGCGCAGGATGCGGCGCATGATCTTGCCCGAGCGTGTCTTGGGCAGGCCCGGCGCCCATTGAATGACGTCCGGCTTCGCGATCGGTCCGATCTCCTGCCGAACCCAGGCCTGTAGCGTGGCCTTCAACTCGTCCGATGGCGTCTCGTCGCTCATCAAGGTGACGTAGCAATAGATGCCCTGGCCCTTCACGGGGTGGGGATAGCCCACCACGGCGGCTTCGCTGACCGTCTCATGGGCGACAAGCGCGGACTCGATTTCGGGCGTGCCCATGCGGTGGCCCGACACGTTGATGACGTCATCCACGCGGCCCGTGATCCAGTATTCCCCGTCAGCGTCGCGGCGGCAGCCGTCGCCGGAGAAGTAGTAGCCTTTGTAATCGCTGAAATAGGTCTTCACGAACCGCTCGTGATCGCCCCATACGGTGCGCATCTGGCCGGGCCAGCTGTCGGCGATGACCAGCACGCCCTCGACGTCATTGCCCTCGATCACCTCGGCGCTTGTCGGGTCCAGCACCAGCGGCTTGACGCCGAAGAACGGCTTCTGCGCCGAGCCGGGCTTCAATTCATGGGCGCCGGGCAGGGGCGTCATCATGTGACCGCCCGTCTCCGTCTGCCACCACGTGTCGACGATGGGGCAGCGGCCCTTGCCGACATTCTCGTTGTACCAGTTCCACGCCTCGGGGTTGATGTTCTCCCCCACGGTGCCCAGCAACTTCAGGGATGACAGGTCGTATTTCTCGACGAAGCTCGTCCCCTTGCCCATCAGCGCGCGAATGGCGGTGGGCGCGGTGTAGAACTGGTTGACCTTGTGCTTTTCGCAAACCTGCCAGAACCGCCCGGCATCGGGATAGGTCGGCACGCCCTCGAACATCAGCGTCGTGCCGCCATTGGCCAGCGGGCCATAGACGATATAGCTGTGGCCCGTGACCCAGCCCACATCCGCGGTACACCAGAAGACGTCCCCGTCATGGTAATCGAACGTGTATTCATGGGTCATCGACGCATAGACGAGGTAGCCGCCCGTCGAATGCACCACGCCCTTGGGCATACCGGTGGACCCGGACGTATAAAGGATGAACAGCGGGTCTTCGGCATTCATCTCCTCGGGCGCGCACTCGGTGGACACACCTTCGGCCAGCTCGTGATACCAGTGATCGCGGTTCTCGACCCAGGCGACCTGACCGCCCGTGCGCTTCACCACCAGGCATTGCGTCTTGATCTGGTTGTGCAGAAGCGCCTTGTTGACGTTATCCTTCAGCTCCGTCACCCGGCCGCCGCGCGGCGCGCCATCGGTGGTGACGACCAGCTTCGCGTCGCACCCGTTGATCCGGGCCGCCAGCGCGTCGGGGGAGAAGCCCGCGAACACGATGGAATGCACCGCGCCGATCCGCGTGCAGGCCAGCATCGCATAGGCCGCCTCGGGGATCATCGGCATGTAGAGCACGACGCGGTCGCCACGCTCCACGCCCAGGCCCTTCAGGACATTGGCGAATTTGCAGACTTCCTCGTGGAGTTGCTTGTAGGTGATGTGCTGCGCCTCGTCGCTCGGCTCATCGGGCTCGAACAGGATCGCGGTCTGGTCGCCGCGTGTCTCCAGGTGGCGGTCGATGCAATTAGCGCTGACGTTCAGCGTGCCGTCCTCGAACCACCGCACATGCACGTCGTCATGGGCGAAGGAGGTGTCCTTGACCTTCGTGTAGGGCTTGATCCAGTCGATGCGCTTGCCGTGCTCCCCCCAGAACGCCTCGGGATCGTTGATGGAGGCGGCGTACATCTCTTCGTATTTGGCAGCGTCGATATGCGCGTTGGGCAGCAGGGCAGGGGTCATGTCGTTGGGCACGTGTCTCTCTCCTAATATCGTATGTCGGACGACCGGTTGCAGCTTGGCTTTCGGGATCGGGCCGTCCCAGACACGCGTGAAGCGCCTGATCCGATCTCGCCGTGGATGGGGCGTGGCGCGTTTTGCTGCGACCTTGGCCCGAATGCTGCTCTGGGAATTGGGTTGATCCGGTTGGCCTCCCTCCAACCTTCATCGCGGATGTCCGGGGGTCCTCTTGGCGGTGCGCGAGGCCTCCCCTCTCGCGATGCCGCCCCTCCGGCCTGCACGTCCGGGGCCGGGCCCCACGACTTGATGTGCCCGTTAACCATGCCACGAGTTCAAGGCGACCGGGGACCGAACGCGAGGGTCACGCCAAATCATGTAAGGTGGTTTTACACACGTGACGGTTGATTGTAAAAAAGTTTACTACCCGGACGGGCGAAACTGATCGATTCGTCGACCAAAATCCGGCCCTACCGAACCGCTCCCCGTCTTGATCATTGCTCCGCGTTCAGCGCCGCGGCCTCGGCAATCACGTCGACACCCATCTGTCGCAGCAGATGGACGTAATCCAGCAAAACCCAGTTCTCCGCGATCAACCCGCCGGCGCAGCGGTAGAAATCCATCACCCGCAAGGTCAGGGCCTTCCCCGTCGCCGGAACCCCCAGAAAGGTGTCGTGATGCGTCATGGTCATGGAGGGCCAACCGGACACGGCGGCATAGGCCCCGTCGCCGATCCGGCAATAATGGTTGCCGCCCTTCCGGTCCGGGAAGGCGCGAAGGAACTGTCCGCGATGGTGATCGACGAAGCCCGACCATGATACGGTGGACCCGATGCCACCCGGCCCGTACCACGCGAAATCCGGCGCCCATGTGCCGCCGGCGCCCACTTGCCCGTCCGAGCCGAAGCTTTCCGGGTCATAGACATGTAACGCCGACAGCATCGCCTCCACCACGTCGAGGCTGGCAGAGCCGTCCTCCCGGTTCACGGGGCAAAGACCGTCCTGGGTCGCGGGGGCGGGGAAGGCAATCGGTGCCCCGTAATGGGCCTCGGCCAGGGGCCAGCGCCCGGCCTGGTGCAGCAGGTCCAGAAGGTCCACGATGATCCGCCCCTCGGCGATCTTGCCGTCCTCGACCCGCCAGAATTCTCCCATCCTCAGATGCACCAGCTTGCCCGTGGGCGCGATGCCCCATAGCGGCGCGGCGAACAGGCCGGTCATGTGGCTGATCGTGGCGACCCATGTGCCACCGTAATCGCGCCGATTCTCTGCGCCGATCACCATGAGGTCGCGCCTGCGGGCCGGGCTCAGGGCGTCACGAAGCGGCTGCACAAGGCCCGCAAGGATCGCGTCGGGCCCGGTCAGATCGCCGATCGGATCGGAAATCGAAAGCGTCGCATCCGCCGCAAATGTCGTTTCAGCCAATGCGCTTAGCCCGTCTGCGTCAACTTTATAGAGTGAGTCGAGGGCGTCTTGGACGATGCGGCGCGTGTCGGTCATGGAAGGTCTCTCGGAATTGGCTCAGACAAAGGCTTGCCAGAAGGCAGCGGACGGCACTAGCCTAATATTGCAATCCTATGCAAATTCGGCAGACTGTGCCCCACACGGGTCCACGTCGACCCCGAACAGCACCAAAAAAGACCCGGTCCGAAGGGCGCGAACCCAAGGGCCAAACGACACACAGGGAGATACCAACAATGTTCGTCAAACGCCTTGCCCTCGCGGGTGCGGTCAGCGTCGCGGCCACCGCCGCCTATGCCGACGGTCACGCGACCTGCGATTGGGAAAACACCACCGAAGTCACGATGCTTTCCGCCGCGTTCGAAGCGTGGGTTGCCGTGGCCGACGGCATGTCCGCCTGCGGCAACTTCTCGCCCGAGCTGGACCAGGAATTCCGCACCAAGCAGCCCGAAGGCTTCGCCGCCGATCCCTCGCTCTACGCGCTGGGTGGGGTATCCAACGGCACCATCACGCCGCTTCTCAACCAGGGCACGATCCGTCCCCTCGACGACCTGATCGCCGCCCACGGCGACAGCCTCACGCCGAACCAGTTGATCCAGATCGACGGTCAGACCATGGCCGTGGCCATGATGGTCAACGTCCAGCACCTGATGTACCGCGAGGATATCCTCAACGATCTCGGCATCGACGTGCCCACCACCTGGGAAGAGGTTCTGGCCGCGGCCGCGACAATCCAGGAAGCGGGCGTCGTCGATTACCCGCTGGGTGCCACCATGAAATCCGGCTGGAACCTTGCGCAGGATTTCGTGAACATGTTCAGCGGCTTCGGTGGCACATTCGTCAACGATGACAACACGCCTGCCGTCAACGGCGAAGCGGGCCTTGCCGCGCTCGACATGATGATGCGCATGACGGAATACATGGACCCCGAATTCCTCGTGTCCGATTCCACCTATGTGCAGCAGCAGTTCCAGCAGGGCTCCATCGCGATGGCGAACCTCTGGGCGTCCCGTGGCGGCGCGATGAATGACGAGGCGGAAAGCCAGGTCGTGGGCCTCGTCGCTTCCGCCGCTGCACCGCTCGCCATGGAAGGCGGCGCACCGGCCACCACGCTGTGGTGGGACGGCATCGTCGTCGCGGCCAACATCACTGACGAGGAGGCCGACAACGCCTTCCGGCTGGCGATGGAAGGTCTCGACAGCGAAACCGTGGCCGCGGCACCCGATGCGGCCATCTGGCTGATCGAAGGCTATGAGCCCAACGATATGGCCACCGGCGCCATCGCGTCGGCCACCGCCACCCCTGCACCGCCCGCATACCCGTCCACCACGCAGATGGGCCTGATGCATACGGCGCTGGGCAACGAGTTGCCTGCCTTCTTCACCGGCGAAGTGTCGGCGGAAGAGGCACTCGCCGCCGTGGAGGCCGCCTATACGGTCGCCGCACAGGAAGCGGGCCTGCTGGAGTAACCCTCCGACACGCGATCACTCACGCAACACCCGGTCGGGGCCACCACCAGGCCCCGACCACACCGACAAAAGCCGCCGACACACGCGCGGCGCGCTCAGCGGGGGAGGGCACGGGCCCATGAAATTCCGGACATTCATTTGGTTCGTCGGACCGTCGCTGTTCCTGATGCTTCTGTTCATCGCGCTGCCGCTCTACGCGGTGCTCACCGGCTCGTTCCAGGTGACGCAGCCCGTGACCGAACAGGTGGAGGTCGAAACCTGCTCCGCCGGGTTCCTGACCCAGACCTGCACCACCGAATTACGCACCATCCCGCTGCTCGACGAAGAAACCGGCGAGATGATCACGACGACCGAGTGGGTCGGCTGGCTCAGCTACGAGCGGGTGCTTGAACCCCAGCGCGCGTGGGAGGCGATCCGCAACCTCGATTACGGCGCGCTCATGCAGATCGACTTCTGGGCCGCGCTCCGCTTCACGCTCATGTTCACCTTCGTTACCCTGCCGCTGGTGATCGGTGTCGGGCTCACCATCGCGCTGACTGTCAACAACGCCGCGAAATCCATCCGCGGCCCGATCATCTTCATCTCGCTCCTGCCGTTCATCATCACGCCCGTCATCGGGTCGCTGTCGATCTACTGGCTATTTGTCGGCGACGGCATCCTGACCCGCGGGATCGAGGCTTGGCTCGACCGCGACATCGCCATGTTCGCCCAGGCCTGGACGATCGAATTGCTCATGCTGTTCTACCGTGTCTGGCACGTCGCGCCCTTCGCCTTCGTGATCTTCTACGCGGGCCTGCAAACGGTGAACCAGGATACGCTGGAATCGGCGATCATCGACGGGGCGTCGCGCTGGGATCGCCTGAAATACGTGGTTATCCCGCACCTGATGCCGCTGATCGTGTTCATCGCGCTCATCCACCTGATGGACGCCTACCGTGTCTTCGACGAGATCGTGGGCTTCCGGGCCGAGGCGCATGTCACCTCGCTCCAGTACCTGACATTCGACTTTCTCGAACCGGACGATGCGGGCAACCGGGCGTTCAGCCGGGCCTCCGCCTCCTCGATGCTGACCATGGTGGGGATCGTGATCCTGCTGATCCCGCTCCTGCGCCGCACCTGGCGCGACCACAAAGGGAGCTCGCACTAACATGTTGGTTTTCAATATCTTGGCCACTTGTGCACGCGTGCACGCCTCCACGGAGGGCTTGAAATGAGCGATACCCCCCGCGCCATGCGCCAGCCCTTCGGCTTGAAATTGGGCTCCGCCGCCTTCCTGGCGTTCTGGTGTCTCCTGGCGGCCTTCCCGATCGTCTGGATCACCTTGATGAGCTTCAAGTCGCCGGTGGATGCGTTCGCGTCCAACCCGTTCGACGTGATCCTCGGGCCTGTCACGCGGGATCGGGGCAATGGCCTTTCGGCGCTCGACCTGATCGTCGGGATCGTGGTGCTGTTTTTCGCGATCAAACTGGCCTTCTCATGGCTGCCCGGAAAGGTCGCGGATTGGAGTCCGAAGGGCCAGGTCTGGGCCGGATGGATTATCGGCGCCATGGCCTATGGCGTGGCCTTCATCTTCGTGTTTTTCCTGATCCTCCCCACGATCCTCGGTTTCCTGAACCCGATCCTCGGGCCGCTCGGCACGCCCATCGTCGGGCTGACGACCGAACATTATCAGACGATCTGGGTCGAACGCGGGTTCTACAACAATTTCATCAACTCCCTGATCGTGACGGGCGGTACGGTCACGATCTCCCTCACCATCGGGACATTGGCGGGCTATGGCCTGGCCCGGTCCGGGTCCAACATCGCGTTCTGGATCCTGATCGTCGCGTTGATCTTCCGCGCGCTGCCGCATTCGGTGCTCTTGGCGGGCTACCTTCCCGTCTTCGTCAATTCCGCCGAGATCCTTCGGCCGTGGCTGGGTGAAAACGCGCCCACGCTCTATGGTCAGCCGTTGGCCGTGATCGCGGTGCTCGTGTCGATTAACCAGCCCTTCACGATCTGGATGCTGCGATCCTTCTTCCAGAACATCCCGAATGAACTGGATGAGGCCGCGCGCGTCGATGGCTGCACCCATTTCCAGGCGTTCCGCTGGGTCATCATGCCGGTCATGTGGCCGGGCGTCATCACCACGGGCCTGTTCTCGTTCCTTCTGGCTTACAACGATTACCTGATCACGGCGCTTCTGCTGGATAGCACGAACCAGACCATGGTTCCGGCCATCGCGGGCTTCTTCAACCGCGAGACGACGACGACCGATCAGGTCGTGGCGGTGGCCGCAGCAGTCTCGATCATCGCGCCGCTCTTCTTGCTGGTGATGGTCTTCCAGCGCCAGATCGTGAGCGGACTGACGGCGGGCGCTGTGAAGGGCTGAGTCGCCGGATCGGCCTTGTTTCACGCCGGGCTAGGCTCGAGACTAGGCCACAGGCCGCCGGTCGTTCGCTATTGCGTCCCCCGGTGTGGGGCCGCGTAATGCAGGCTCTCTGCCCCTATCGAGCGCACGTTTTCCCGCCGTGAAGTGGTTGGATAGACCATCTGCCGCCGCTTCGCGTGATGGCGATCGTCCGGCAATATGGCCCGGCGCAAGAGCAGCGTCACGGCCCTGTCGTGGTTAACAAAAACTTACCAAATATCTGAAAAGGTATGATTTTCAGGTTCTTAACCCGTGGTTGCAACCCTGCAACCATTCACCCCAGCACGCGAAAGCTCTTCCCCAGCCACGGCATTTGTTCCTGCCCCGGCTCCCAGAAATGTTGGCCGATCAACTCGCGCGCCAGTTCCGCGATCTGTCCCGGAATGCCGCCCGACCAATCCGCCGTGGCATAGAGCACGATCCGCCGCGCCATGGGCGCGCCAGGCAAGGGATGGGCGTCGATATTCCCGGCAAAGCGTCCACCGCGCAGCAGCGACAAGGGCGTCGTGATCGTCCAGCCCTTTCCGGCGGCCACCAGCGCGCTGATCGACTGGTTGGAATCCATCTCGAACCGTTTGGCCGGAAGAACGCCTTCGCGTTCGAGGTACTCTTCGATCTGACGTCCCATGACTTGATCCAGATCGCGCCTGAGAAGCGGAAGATGGTCCAATCCGCTCAACCCGCCGGTCACAGTCTCGCCCTTGGGCACAGCAAGCACGTAAGGGTCCTCCACCAGCGGCAGTGTGACCGCGCCCCCCGGCGGCTGCGCCCCCTCGGCGCAGATCACCATGTCCAGTGCGCGATCGGCGATCCGGCGCTGCAAGAGGTGGCTCGGCCCGGTTTGCAGCACGAATTCGCACTGAACCATCGCTTCGGCCAGCCGCGTCGCCAGAAGCGGTGTCACCTCGTTCTCGAAATCCTCAATCACCCCAAGTGAGAGGGAGGTTAGCTCCGTCAGGTCGAGCGCCTTGAGGTCTCTCTGCCCCGCCCGCAAGGCCCTCAGCGCGGTCTGCGCCTGCGCCAGGAAAAGCCGCCCCGCCGGCGTCACTTTCATCGGGCGGCGGGAGGCGTCGACCAGTTCCACGCCCAGAGCCGTGGACAGGTTCTTCATCTGCTGGCTGACAGCGGGCGCGCTCATGCCAAGCTCGGCCGCCGTCGCCGCAACGGATCCGGTCCGCGCCAGCGTCTCGAAGACCTCCAACCCGCGAAGCGTCAGTCCTTTGAGAAGCGGTGTCGGCATGGCTCAGGCGTTCACGATTTGCGCCAGCAACTCCGGCGCAACGGGGATGCCGCCCGCCGGGCGGGTGACGTCGCCCAGGGGCAGGCGGTCCATCAGGTCATGGATCGACGTGACGGCAGGATCGATTGCCGCAAGCCACGCCGTATGCGCGACCGGCCCGTCCAGCGGGGAATCCTCGCTTGGTGGGGCCAGCGACAGAAGCGCGTCGAGCATTCCGCCCGTGCCTTGATCAAGCGGTGTCACGCGCATTCCGTTGGGCCCTACCGCATAGGTCTTGCCCTGGGCGCAGACACCGATCGCGGCCAGTCCGTTCTCCGCCAGCGCCATCATGGTGCCCGCCATCGGCCCGGGATCACTGGCCTGGGTCAGGTGGATCATCCCCATCCCCTCCCGCAATGTGCGTTCGCAAAGCTCCGGTAGGGCGTCCCCGAGGGCGGCGGCGGCAAATCCGTGACCCGCTGCAACGCGCAGAATGGTGGGGGCAGGGCGGCTGATCTCCACATCAGCCGAGGGCAGGAGCCGCCCGTACCGGATCAGGCGAATATCCCTCAACAGAGACACGAAACCGCCATCGGGGAGGGCATATGCCTCCGCCAGGGACACGTCCCGTGCGACAGCGCGGGCTGCGTCCTGTGCAACGCCGGTGCGGGTCAGGCAATCGTGGGCCAACATTTCCAAATCGGCGAGATCGTAAAGATGGCTCATGCCCGCAGTGTTTACTGGAGGTTTGCCGAGGTCAATGGCCGTCCCCGCCCACCGGCGATCCCGGCGATCCTGCGCCCGTGTGCCTTACCCCTCCAGTACCAGTTCGGGGAACCTGCGCGCCGTGTCCCGAATGGCGGAGGCGAGCCCCTCGAACGCGGAGGTCGCGCCCGAGCTTGCGCGCCAGACGAGCCCGATGGACCGGGAAAAGCGCCGCCCCCGGAACGGCCGAACCACGACGTCATTCGCCCGCCCTTCGATCTCGGAGCGGACATAGAGCGCGGGCAGGAAGGTAAGCCCCATGTCGAGCGCAACCATCTGCCGCAGGGCATCCAGCGACGTCCCCTCATACTCGCGGGACACGTGGGCGCCGGTTTCCATGCAGATTGCGCTGATCTGGTCATGGAGCGCGTAATTCGGCGACAGCGACAGGATCGTCTGGCCGGTAAGGTCGGGGCCATCGACGTTGTCAACGGCACTCAACGCGTGGTCGACGGGCATCGCGAGGCCAAGGGGTTCGCGGAACAGGCGCGCCACCGACAGGGTCGCGCCCGCCACGGGCAATTGCGTCAGGATCAGGTCGTGGACCCCGTCGTTCAACTCCCGCAGCAGATCGCGCGGCGCAGCCTCACGGATATAAAGGCGCAATTCGGGGTGGGATTTGTGCAGGTCCCCGACGACATGGGGCATCAGGTAGGGGCCGAGCGTCGTGGATGTGCCCATGCGCAACGTGCCCCCCAGCCCGGTCTGCAAGGTCGCGGTGAGGTCCAGGATGCCTTGACCCGCATCGAGCATGTCACGGGCGCGGCGGCAAATCTCGCGCCCCGCCTGCGTCAGGCGCACCGGCCCGCGCCCCCGTTCCACGAGCGTGAGGCCAAGGGATTCCTCCAGCGATTTGATCTGAACCGACAGGGACGGTTGCGAGATACCGCAGGCCTCTGCCGCTTCCCGGAAGTGCCGGGTGTCTTCCAACGCCACGAGATACCGCAACTGCCGCAACGTGAAGGGGAGGGAGCTTGTTTGCATGGCCAATAGTTTTTTCCAATGGAAACTTTAGATGTCCGTGACTCCAAACTATGCCGTCATCAGGCTAAATCAATTGCACCGAGAGATCGGATTGGATGCGCCTGCACGCGGTGGCATCCGATTGGGGGTTCGCGGGGCTGGAAAGTTGTCCCTTCCCAGTGCTCATACACGTCGCGAACGCCGCCCTTGGATGATGTGCTGTGGCTCCTGCCGTCAGCTGCAGCGCATCATCCGGGGTAACTCGGGTCTCCGCTTCCCTGTCCGGTGCGCTAGAGTGATAGTCATTAACTATCAAAAAACCTTCGCCCGTAGGATTGACCTATCAATAGGCTCAGCCTATCTCGCGTTTCACGATCACAGCAGGTTACAAGTCACGCTTTGTGCTGGACGTTCCCGTCCGTCGCGCCAAATAACGTGAAGACCGGCCAGTAAAGACACGACGCGCAGCAGCGATACGGCGCAATGATCCGAGGGACGACAAGACGTGGCACAGGGCGGCGAAGAAGTGCCACGGGTGGCAGGTGGGCCAGCGGGCTGGATTTCAGTCGCGATCCCGGCCATTCTGTTCGTCTGGTTCGCCCAGTTTCTTCCCGCCGTTGCCGCAGGTCAGACACCGCTGATCGGGATCGGCTGGGTTCCCTCCCTCGATATCCGGCTCGAAATGCTCATCGACGGATTGTCGCTGACCTTCGCGTTGCTCATCACCGGGATCGGTACGCTGGTGACGCTCTATTCCACCAGCTACCTGGGCAAGCACCCGGAATATCCGCGTTTCGTCTTGTATCTGATGGTTTTCATGGTCGGGATGCTGGGCCTTGTCCTGGCCGACAACCTGATCGCGCTCTTTGTGTTCTGGGAGGTCACGACGATCTCCTCCTACCTGTTGATCGGGTTCACGTCGGACAGCGCAAAATCGCGCCGCTCCGCCCTGCAGGCGCTGCTCCTGACCGGTACGGGTGGTCTGGCGCTTCTGGCGGGCATGATCCTTCTGGGATCGGCCGCGGGGACGTTTTCCCTGTCGGAGATCACCGCCCAAGGCGACGCGATCCGGAATCACGAATACTACACGCCAATCCTAATCCTGTTCCTTGCAGGCGCCTTCACGAAATCCGCCCAATTCCCGTTCCATTTCTGGTTGCCCAATGCCATGGCCGCACCCACGCCGGTCAGCGCCTACCTGCATTCGGCGACGATGGTGAAAGGCGGCGTCTACCTGATGGCGCGGATAAACCCGTCGCTTGGCGGCACCGATGCGTGGTTCTGGGCGCTGGTCATTGCGGGCGGCTTCACCACCGTCTTCGCCAGCATACTTGCCGTGCGCCAGACCGACATCAAACAGGTGCTGGCCTACACCACCTTGATGGCGCTAGGTGCGCTGACCCTGTTCATCGGGGCGGGCAGCAGCGATGCGATCCAGGCCGCGATGCTGTTCCTCGTGGTGCACTCGCTTTACAAGGCAGCGCTGTTCCTGATGATCGGGATTGTTGACCATGAGACCGGAACGCGGGAGGTTGCGGACCTGCGCGGCCTGGCCCGGAAGATGCCGGTGACTTTCCTGGCCGGGGCGCTGGCCGCAATTTCCATGGCAGGCATTCCGCCCTTCGTGGGCTTCATCGGTAAGGAGTTCCTCTACAAGGCAGGGCTGGAGATGGAGACCGCGTCGCTCTGGATCACGGGGACGATCTTTGCCGCATCCGTGCTGATGTTCGTCGCCGCCGGTATCGCCGTGGCTCGCCCGTTCCTTGGCCGCTTGCCGGATAGGTTCAAGGACGTCCACGAAGGCCCGCTGGTCATGTGGATCGGCCCCTTCCTTCTGGGTGCGCTGTCGCTGTTCTTCGGCATCTACGCCGACATTCCCGAATATTGGCTGGTCGCCCCGGCGACGGAGGCCGTCTATGGCGCCACCGTGGATGTCGACCTTTACCTCTTCAGAGAGGTGAACGAGGCATTCATCCTGTCGCTCATCACCTTTGCGGTCGGCTTCTTCGTCTATCTTGGCCATGCGCGGCTGCGGAACGTCCTGAGCCGGATCTTCGCGGCCAACCCGATCAAGTTCGACCCGGGCTGGGACCGCACGCTGGACGGCTTGAAGGCACTGGCAGGCTGGCAGACGCGGCACCTGCAATCGGGTGTACTGCAACGCTACATCTTCATCACATTCGCGACCTTCGCGGTCGGCATGGGCGTGACGCTCTACCTGCAGGATGTGCTGAATTTCCGGATCGACCTTGCCGCCGAACTTGACGGGTTGCTGTTCAAGCATTGGGCCGTTCTGGTTTTCATCATCGCCGGGGCATTCCTGACCGCCCTGACCTCCAGCCGGATGACGGCTGTCGCGGCTCTCGGCGTGGTCGGGATCGGCGTGGCGTTGATCTTCATCATGTTCTCCGCCCCCGACGTGGCCATCACGCAATTGCTGGTGGAGACTTTGGTGGTCGTACTGGTCGCCGTGGCCATGCTGAAACTCCCGCATCTTGGCATGCGGAACGGGGAGCATGCACGACCCCTCCACGCGATCCTTGCGATTGCGGTGGGCACGGTGACGACGCTAGTCCTCGTGGCGGTTCTGCAATCGGACCTTGACCTGCGGTTGACGCAATTCTTCAATGAGGCCGCCTATACCGAAGCGTTCGGGCGCAACATCGTGAACGTCATCCTCGTTGATTTCCGCGCACTCGACACGTTCGGAGAGATTGCGGTCGTCGTGGTCGCGGCCCTTGCGGCCTATGCCCTCCTGCGCGGCACGCGGTACGGCGCGATCCGGGACGAGGCCGGCGAACCGAAACCGGCGCCGAACCGTACGGAGGGGGGCGCCTAATGGTGAATTCGATCATCCTCAAGGCCGCGACCCGGCTTCTGACCGCGCTGCTGCTGTTGTTTTCCGTCTACATGCTTCTAAGGGGCCATAATCTTCCCGGTGGCGGGTTCATCGGCGGGCTGATCGGGTCCACGGGCTTCATCCTTTACGCCATTGCCCAGGGCGCGCAGGCCACGCGAGATGCGCTGAGGGCGGAGCCGCAGAATATCGCCATGGTCGGGCTAGGCATTGCGCTGGCCTCAGGCGTTTATGCCGTCTTCTTCAACGATGCCTTCTTCACCGGCCAATGGTGGTTCATCGGCGATTTCGCCTCCGGGGATTATATCCCCATCTCCTCCGTCCTGTTTTTCGACATCGGCGTTTACCTGGTCGTGTTCGGGTCGATCCTGACCCTCGTTCTGGCACTGGAGGAGGAGGTCTGATGGAATTGTTCGTTGCCATCATGGTCGGCGTCCTGGTCGCCACCGCCGTCCACCTGATGCTGGCCCGCAACGTGTTGCGGTTCATTTTCGGGCTGGTGCTGATTTCCAACGCGGCCAACCTGACGATTTTCGTCTCCGGTCGGCTCACGCCGCAGAACCCGCCCCTGATCGAAGGCGATGCCTATGTGGCCGCCGAAGGTGTGGCCAACGGCTTGCCGCAAGCACTTGTGCTGACGGCGATCGTGATCGGTTTCGGCCTGTTCGCGTTCGCGCTCACGCTGGTTTACCGCACATACCAGAACCTCGGCACGCTGAATTCCGATGAGATGCGGTTGGCCGAACCGGTGGATGATGCGGAGCCCGCCGCCACCTCCAAGACCTACATCGCTGCCCCGGCGCAGGGGACGGGGGCCAAACCATGAGTTGGATCCTCGCCGCGCCGATCATCATCCCGTTTGCCACGGCGGTCCTGGCATTCCTCTTCCGGCATGGGCCGGAGGGGCGTTGGCTGTCCGTCCTCGGCTCCGCGGCGCTCCTCGTCGCGTCTGCCGTCTTGATGGTGGAAGTCCTGCGCGAGGGGGTCGTGGCTGCGCAAATGGGCCAATGGGCCGCACCGTTCGGGATCACCCTCGTCGCTGATTTGCTGAGCGCCGTTATGGTCGTCATCACCGGCATTACCGGTCTTGCCGTGGCGATCTACGCCCTTTCGGATGTGGAGGAGCGCAAGGAACAGCTGGGCTACCACGCGCTCTATCAGGTGCTGCTTGCGGGCGTCTGTGGCGCGTTCCTGACCGGCGACCTCTTCAACCTTTACGTCTGGTTCGAGGTCATGCTGATCTCGTCCTTCGGGCTTCTGGTCATGGGCGGCAACCGGCAGCAGTTGGACGGCGGGATCAAGTACGTGACCCTGAACCTCGTCTCCACGATCATGTTTCTGACGGGCATCGGCCTGCTTTACGGGATGACCGGCACGCTCAACATGGCGGACCTGCATTCCGCGGTGCAGGAAGTTGAAAATCCCGGCCTGCTGGTGGCTGTGGCAGTGATGTTCATGATCGCTTTCGGGGTGAAGGCGGCGGTCTTCCCGCTCTTCTTCTGGCTCCCGGCAAGTTATCATGTGCCCGCGATTTCCGTCTCGGCCATCTTCGCTGGTCTGCTGACGAAAGTCGGTGTCTATTCGCTGATCCGCATGTTCACGCTCGTCTTCACCACGGACGTGGCCTACACCCACACGATCCTGCTGTGGGTCGCCGGGTTCACAATGGTGACGGGCGTTCTGGGTGCTGCGGCGATGAACGATTTCCGGCGCATCCTGTCGTTCCATATTGTCAGCCAGATCGGATACATGATCCTTGGCCTTGCGCTGTTCACGCCGTTGGCGATCGTCGGCGCGGTCTTCTACCTCGTCCACCATATCATCGTGAAAGCGAACCTGTTCCTTGTCGCCGGTGTGGCCCGGCGCATCGCGGGCTCGACGGAGTTGAGCCAGATCGGCGGCCTCTATAAGACCGCACCCTTTCTGGCGCTCCTGTTCCTGATCCCCGCCTTCAGCCTTGCCGGTTTCCCGCCACTTTCCGGCTTCTGGGCGAAATACGTGCTGGTCAAGGCGGCGCTCGATAATGGCAACTACATCATTGCGGGCGTGGCACTGGTGGTCGGGTTGCTCACGATCTATTCCATGACGAAAATCTGGGGCAACGCCTTCTGGAAGCCGCATCCGTCCGGGGTGCAGCCGCGCCTGTCGTCCCTTCCGGCGCGCGACCGCGCCGCCCTTCTGACCCCCATTGCGTCTTTGGCGATCCTGACATGCGTGATCGGCTTCTATCCGGAACCATTCGTGCAATTCGCCGAACGGTCCGCCGAGCAGCTTCTGAACCCCGAAAGCTACGTCGCGGCGGTGCTTGGGCCGGATGGTGGTGATCTTGCGGAGGTGCAGCCATGAATATCTTCGGCCTCAACATCGCACTCGCCGTGATCTGGGCGGCCCTGACAGGGGAGATCACGCTTCTCAACCTTCTTGTCGGCTTCGGCCTCGGCTCTGCCGCGTTGTTCGTGACGCGCCCGCTTTTTCCCGGTTGCGACAGCTATTTCACGCGGACCTTCAGCTGGATCACCCTCATCATCCGGTTCATCTGGGAATTGATCGTGTCCTCCCTGCAAGTGGTGTGGGACGTGCTGACCCCGCAGCAGAAATCGCGCCCCGGCATCGTGTCCGTGCCCCTTGATGTGGAGGGGGAGATGGCGGTGCTGGTCCTGACCAACTACATCTCGCTTACGCCCGGAACGCTGTCGCTGGACGTGACGGAGGATTGCAATACCCTCTATATCCACGCCATGTTCGCCGATGATCCCGGGGAGATCCGCCGCCAGATCAAGGAAGGCGTCGAAGCGCGTGTAAGGGAGGCCTTTGAATGAGCCCGATCCTGTCCCTCGCCGTCGACATCTCCTTCATCCTTGTGGTTCTGGGAGTTGTGGCCGGGTTCATCCGCCTGGTCAAAGGCCCGAGCCTGCCGGACCGTATCGTGGCGCTTGACATGATGACGGTCCTGATCGTCAGCTTCTGCGGCCTTTACGCTATCTTGTCAGGCGACACAGCGTTCGTTGACGTGGCGATCGTTCTGGCGCTGATCGGGTTTCTGGCGACCGTGGCGCTGGCACGCTTTGTCGACCGCCAGCAAAGGCGCAGCTCGACGCGCGCCGGAAGCGTTGCCCAGAAATCGGACACCCCACCGGAGAACGCGCCATGATCCTTGAATATGTCATGGCCGCGCTTGTCGTTCTGGGTGGGTTCTTCTGCTTCGTGGCGGGCCTTGGTGTCTTGCGCTTGCCCGACGTGCTGATCCGCATGCACGCCTCGACCAAGGCGGGCACACTTGGCGCCGGCCTGATCCTGATCGCTGCCGCCATCTTCTTTGGTGATACGGCGACGATCACGCGGGCGGTGGCGACCGTCGTGTTCTTGCTGATAACCGCGCCCGTGGCGGCGCACATGATCGGGCGCGCGGCGTTCCGGTCCGGTGTGCCATTGTGGAAGACAAAGATCGAAGAGGGCGCGCAGGAGAAGTTGAGCCGCTGAGCGGCGCGCCCCACGCTTGCGTCAGGTCTGGAGGAAGTCGTGACGTCCGTCTGTGCGGATAGCGCACGCTGTCAGCCGCCCCGTCCGCCACGCGCCGGTATCGGTCGAGATCCGCCCATCGGCGGCAAGCGGCGCATCGAGTTCCGTGTGGCCGTGGACTACCCAAGTGCCATCGCCCCGTGGTGCGGAGTCGAATTCCGGATGCCCCCACAGCATCACCCGGGCGGTCTGATCCTCCATATCGCGCCCCGGATCGGCCCCGGCATGGGTGACCCACACGTTCCCCGATGACCAGATAAGCGGCAGATTCTCCAGCCATTTCAGGCATCCCTTGGGCATTCGGCGACGCAGGGAATTGGCGGCCGCCGGGAAAGCGTCGAACTCCGCACCATCTTCCAGATCTGCCGTGGCGACCCCGAAACTCTGCAATGTTTCCGCCGCCCCGGCGCGCAGCCAGCGGGGGCCCCGGGTCGCCGGATCGTCCAGAAAATCAAGCATCATGCGTTCGTGATTGCCCATCAGGCAGATGACGTTGTCGGGAAAGCCTTCCTGAAGCTCCTGCATCCGCGCCAAAACCACGGCGGAATCCGGGCCGAGGTCGATGTAATCGCCCACGAAAACAAGCTTGGGGTTTTCCGCGGCCGTGCCGCCGATATGGGCGTCGATCAGCTCCAACATCAGTTCCAGAAGATCGGCGCGCCCGTGGATATCCCCAACCACGTACGTCGGTTGCGCCGGTTGCGGCACGTCCTGCGGCACCTGCGGAGATGCAGGCGACGGGCCCTCGGATTTACGCCCCAGCAGGGACCGCATTGACCTCAACATGGTGTAAGAGGTGCGCGTTTGAGGCCTGTTTTGCAAGGGGGCAAACCCTATTCCCGGGCGCGCAGAACCCGCGCAGGTCGCGCCGCCAGCGGACGCCAGGCGAAGGCGAGGCCGGCCAGCAGGGTGGCCAATGCCCCGCCCAGGACAATCGCGAGGGCCGAGAGCGGTTCAAAGCGGTACGTTGTTTCCATCACGAAAGTCATCACCGCCCATCCGCCAAGCGCGCCCATCGCAATCGCAACGATCCCCGCCGCCGCGCCCAGAAGGCCGGAGCGCAGGGCAAAACTGGCCAGGATGGTGCCGCGTGTCGCCCCAAGGGTCTTCAGCACCGCGGCCTCGAACACGCGGCTCCGCTCTCCCGCGGCGGCGGCCCCAATCAGGACGATGAAACCCGTCAGAAGCGTTGCCAGGGCAGCGTAGGAGGTGGCCGATGCGATCCCGCGCAATGCCTCCGCCACGCGATCAAGCGCATCGCGGACCCGGATTGCGGTTATGTTCGGAGCGTCGCCTGCCACGTCACGCAAGATCTGCGCCTCTGCCTCCGCCTCCGCGTACACGGTGGCGATATGGGTATGCGGCGCGCCGGCAAGGGCAGCCTCGTTCATGGTCACGATGAAGCCGATCCCTGCATTCTCGAACGACACATCCCGGAGCGCCGCGATCTCCGCCTCTATGTCGCGGCCGAGGATATTGATCGTGATGGTGTCGCCGACGAAAATCCCGATTTCCAACGCCTCTTCCGCCGCGAAGGCGACAAGGGGCGGACCGGCGTAATCGTCGGGCCACCAGGACCCAAGGACGATCTCTTCCTCCGGCGGGGCGGTGGACGTGTAGGTCACGCCCCGGTCGCCTTGCAGCACCCAGTGGTCGCCCGCGACGTCCTGCGCCCGTTGACCGTTGATCCGCGTGATGATCCCGCGCAGCATCGGGGCAGTTTCCACGCGGCTGACCTGATCGTCCCCCTCCACCCGCGCAAGGAACGGGGCGAGTTGGTCGGGCTGAATATCCACGAAAAAGAACGATGGCGCGACCTCCGGCAGATCCCGCTGGATGGCGGAGCGCAGGTTGGTGTCGATTTGACCGACCGCGGCCAGCACGGTCAGGCCAAGCCCGAGGGACAGGACGACCGACGCGGCCTCCTTGCCCGATCCGCCGACGGACCCCAGCGCGGTGCGCCAGATCGTCCGGCCCCGCACCCATCGCCCGCGCGACAGGCCGCGCGACACCGCACGGATCGCCCAGGCCGCACCCGCAAGGAGAAGAAGCGCCAGAAGCAGCCCGCCTGCCGTTCCCAAGGCCAGTCGCGGCGTACCTGAAAACCAAGTCGCCGCGCCCAGAAGGGTCAGAAAGGCGCCAAACGTCACAAGGATGTATCCGGCGGAGGGCCAGCCCTCCACCCCGCCCGCCGCGTCCCGGAACAAGGTCGCGGCGCGGACATGTTCCGTCTGAGCAAGGGGCCAGAGCGTGAAGATCAATGCGGTCAACACGCCGTAAAGGGCGGCTTCGGCCAAGGGCGCGGGATAGACGCCGATGGCCACAGGTACGGGCAGCTGAGCCTCGATCAATGGTCCGAACAGGATCGGGGCAACAGCGCCGAGGATCAGGCCAAGGGCGATACCCACGAGGGTCAGGGCCCCCACCTGCGCAAAATAGGCGGTGAAGATCACCCGCGCCTCCGCGCCCAGGGTTTTCAGCGTGGCGATCGTGGCGATTTTCCCGTCGAGATAGGCGCGCACGGCAGACGAAATCCCGACGCCGCCCACGGCCAGACCGGCAAGGCCGACCAAAACAAGGAACGCTCCGATCCGGTCTACGAATTCCGCCACGCCCGGCGCGCCGTTGCGGGCATCGCGCCACCGTGCGCCCGTATCCTCAAAGGCCAGCGCCTCTGCCTGCAAAGCGTCGAGGTTTGCGCCGTCCACAAACCCAAGGCGGTACTGGCTTTCGAACAAGGTGCCGGGTTCCAGAAGGCCTGATCCATCCAATCCCTCCAGCGATACAATGGTGCGCGGTCCCAGCCCGAAGCCGGACGAGGCACCGTCGGGTTCCTCGGTGAGGATCGCGCGCAACTCGAATTCCTGCGTGCCGAGGCGGAAGGTGTCGCCAACGGAAAGCGCCAGACGGTCGGCGAGCAATGGCGCCATCACCGCGCCGGGCAGGTCCCGCAATTCCAGCGCCTCGGCCATGCTCATCGGCGGGTCAAGACCGGCTTGACCGTAGATCGGCCACGCCGCATCCACACCGCGGACCTGGGTCAGGCCACGTTCCACCTCGTCCCGGTCGACCACGACCATGGAGCGGAAATCGACGGTTTCGGACACGACCTGCGCGATGCGCTCCATGAAGGCCCGCTCCTCGTCTGACGCGAAGCGATAGGTGAACGACATCTCCGCATCGCCGCCGAGGATGACCGCCCCCTCGCGGGCCAGACCCTCTTCGATGGAGACGCGAACCGAGCCGACCGCGGCGATGGCGGCGACCCCGAGGGCAAGGCAGGCGAGGAACACGCGAAATCCGCGCAGGCCGCCGCGTAATTCGCGTCGCGCGATGCGCAGGGCCACGTTCATTCGGCCGCGTCCCTCAATCCGGTGTCCAGCAACCCGTCGCGCAATCGCACCTCCCGGTCACATCGCGCGGCCAAACTGGGCGAATGGGTCACGAGGATCAGGGTCGCCCCGTGGCTTTCGCGCAAGTCCATCAACAAATCCATGATCTGTGCGCCGGTCGTTCCGTCGAGGTTGCCGGTTGGTTCATCGGCCAGAAGGATGTCGGGGCGTGGCGCAGCGGCGCGGGCAAGCGCCACGCGCTGTTGTTCACCGCCGGACATCTGGGACGGGTAATGGCCCATGCGATGACCAAGGCCCACGGAATCCAACTCCGCCGCTGCGCGGTCGAATGCGTCCGACGTACCCGCCAATTCCAGCGGCGTCGCGACATTCTCCAACGCTGTCATGGTGGGGATCAGGTGGAAGGATTGAAACACCACCCCCATATGATCCCTGCGAAACCGGGCCAACTGATCCTCGGTCATCGCGGACAAATCATGGTCAAGTGCCGTAACACGACCGCCCGTGGCGCGTTCCAACCCGCCCATCAACATGAGGAGAGACGACTTGCCGGACCCCGACGGCCCTGTCAGCGCCAGCGTCTCACCGCGTTGCACGTCCAGCGTGATCCCGTGCAGGATGTCGACACGGCCCGCATTTCCATCAAGCGACAGCTTGGCCTCCGTCAGGGAAAGGACCTGATCCATGTCTAAACGCCTTCGTTCACCTTGGTCCTTGGCATATGGGGCCGTCCGGGAAGCGGGCAAGGTGGCCGTCCTGATTTGCCTGCCCGCCATGGTTAACGCGCAGGAGGTCACGATAGCGGCGCTTGGCGACAGTCTCACTCAAGGCTACGGATTGGTGGCGGAAGACGGGTTCGTGCCACAGCTGCAGAATTGGTTGCAGGAGCGGGGCTACGACGTTCGGGTCATCAATGCAGGCGTCTCGGGCGATACGACGGCGGGCGGTCTGGCGCGGGTCGCATGGACGCTGACGGACGATGTGGATGGGATGATCGTGGCGCTGGGTGGCAACGATTTCCTGCGCGGGTTGCCGCCCGAATCCTCCCGCGCGAATCTGTCCGGTATCCTTGAGGCGGCGGATGGTGTGGAGGTTCTGTTGGTTGGCATGGAGGTGCCGGGCAATTACGGGCCGGACTACCAGCAGGCCTTCAACGAGATGTTCCCGCAATTGGCTGAGCAACATGACGTGCTTTACGTGGAGAGCTTTTTCGAGGGTCTTTTGGGCGATCCGGTCAGCGATCCCGGATCGCTTGCCGACCTGATGCAGCCCGATGGCATCCATCCCAACGCAAACGGTGTGATCCTGATCGTGGAGGCGCTTGGCCCCCGG
Organism: Hasllibacter sp. MH4015; assembly: GCF_020177575.1. Taxonomy (NCBI): domain Bacteria; kingdom Pseudomonadati; phylum Pseudomonadota; class Alphaproteobacteria; order Rhodobacterales; family Roseobacteraceae; genus Hasllibacter; species Hasllibacter sp. MH4015. Next base: position 2,697,704 of record NZ_JAHTBK010000001.1, on the reverse strand, counting down.
GTCGAAGACCTGATCGCGCGGATCACGGCAGAATGATTGATGTCTTCGCCGCCCTGCATATCTGAGCCAGTGCAGCGGGCGGTGCGCGATCTGTCACCCATTGATCGAGGTCGGACAGGTTCCCGATCCGCACCGGTGCCACGCGCGCCAGCTTTCCCTGATCCGCCACGAGGATGGAGCTCCGCGCCTGACCCAAGATCGCGCGGCTGACCCGCACCTCGTCCGGATCGAAGTCGAGCACATCGCCTTCCGGATCAAGGGCGGAGGCCCCGATCACCGCGATGTCGACCTTGAATTGCCGGATCGTCTGGACCGCCATGTCGCCCACCAATCCGCCATCGGCGCGGCGCAGGCGACCGCCCGTGACGATCACTTCCGCACTTGGATGCCCCCCCATGATCTGGGCCACGTTCATGTTGTTGGTCACGACCATCAGGTTCGGCGTATCGCGCAGGGCGCGCGCGACGGCCTCTGTCGTTGTGCCGATGTTGAGGAACAGGGACGCGCCGGCCGGGATCAGGGCGGCGGCGGCTCTCGCGATCGCCTCCTTTGCGTCGGCATTCAGGCGGCGGCGATCCTCATACCCGATATTGGTGATGCCAGACGGCAGGGCCGCGCCGCCATGGGTCCGGTCCAGAACTCCGGCATCGCACAATTCCGTCAGGTCGCGGCGGATTGTCTGGACCGTCACGCCAAAGGATGCGGCAAGGCCATCCACTGTCACGCGACCCATGTCACGGGCAAGGGCAAGAATATCGGATTGGCGTGGGCTCAGGGGCATGGTGCTGCGTATAACGAAAAAAAACGAACATGAAAATTGACAAAGCGAACATGGAGTGAAAAGACCGATCCGACACCGGAAAGGGATCGAAATGGACGCGCCTTACGACCTGTTTGTGATTGGCGGCGGCATCAACGGCTGCGGCATCGCACGTGATGCGCAGGGTCGCGGCATGCGCGTGTGCCTGGCGGAAATGGGTGATCTGGCAGGCGCGACGTCGAGTGCGTCCACAAAGCTGTTCCACGGCGGATTGCGGTACCTGGAATATTTCGAATTCAAACTGGTCCGCCACGCGCTGGAGGAACGCGAAACACTTCTGCGCGCGATGCCCCATATCTCGTGGCCGATGCGGTTCGTCCTTCCGCTCAGCAAGGACATGCGCTTCGACAATACGACGCCGACCTCCCGCATCCTTGGCGCCGTGATGCCGTGGATGAAGGGACGCCGGCCGAATTGGCTGATCCGGCTGGGGCTGTTCCTTTACGACAATCTGGGTGGGCGAAGGATCCTGCCCGGCACCAAATCGGTGTCGCTGGACGGCACGGCGGAGGGCGCACCGCTCCTCGATAAATTCAACAAGGCGTATGAATATTCCGATTGCTGGGTTGAGGATTCGCGGCTCGTTGTCCTGAACGCCCGCGACGCGGAAGATCGCGGCGCGCGTATCATGGTGCGGACGGAAGTAAAGAGCGCGGAGCGGGACGGAGAACTTTGGCGGATCGAAACCGACGGAGAACGGGGGCCGCAGACGATCTACGCCCGCGCGCTGGTCAATGCCGGCGGCCCATGGGTCGCTGATGTCGTGCGCAACGTGGCGCGGCAGAATTCCAGTGAAGGCGTGCGGCTCGTGCGCGGCTCCCATATCGTGACGCGCCGCCTTTACGACCACGACAAATGCTATTTCTTCCAAGGCACCGACGGTCGCATCATCTTCGCCATCCCATACGAGACGGATTATACCCTGATCGGCACCACGGATGCCGAGCACCTGGACGACCCGCGCGCGGCGGAATGTACCCCGGAAGAGCGGGATTACCTGCTGGCTTTCGCCAACGAATACTTCAAGGAAAGCTTGAGCGTGGACGATGTGGTCTGGACCTATTCAGGGGTGCGACCGCTCTATGACGATGGGGCGAAATCCGCGACGGCAGCGACCCGCGACTACGTCTTGTCCCTCGACGACAAGGGCGCGCCGATGCTCAACGTCTTCGGCGGGAAGATCACCACGTATCGGGTGCTGGCCGAAGATGCGTGGGACAAGCTGGCGCGCTATTTCCCCGAAGCGAACGGTAAGTGGACGGCTGGGGTGGCGTTGCCCGGTGGCGATTTTCCCGTCGATGGGGTGGATGCCCTTATCCGCGAACTGAAATCTGCCTATCCCTTTCTGTCCGATCGGTGGGCCAGGCGATTGATCCGCGCCTATGGCACGCAGGCCAGCGACCTTCTGGGCCTTGCCAAATCAATCGACGATCTGGGCCGGGATTTCGGCGCGACCCTGACGGAGGCTGAGGTGCGCTGGCTCATGCACCGAGAATACGCCCGGCGGGCGGCGGACGTGGTTTGGCGGCGATCCAAGCTCGGACTCAAACTCGACGCGGACCAGATTGCAGCGTTGGACCGGTTCATGGCCGACACGCAGGCGGGCAGGGCGGCGTAAGGGTGGCTTGACCATCCTCCGCAAAACCGGCGATCAAGGCCAGACACGACAAGACGAAGGGCCGAGCATGACAAAATGGTATTATTCCGACGGGCAGGACAGGTTCGGCCCCGTGGACGCAGCCGAGATGGAGCGCCTGATCGAAAACGGCACGATCACGGCGACAACGCTTGTCTGGCGCGAAGGGCTGGACGGCTGGGTCGACGCATCGTCTGAATTCGCCTCTGCCGGCGGTGGGACGACGGCACCGCCGCCCATGCCGGCACAGGGACAGCCCGCCGGTGCCACCACGCCGATGACCGCGCGCACGGCGCCATCGGACGCCGGAGGGGATCTTGGCTCGGACGGGCTTTATGTCGGCGCCCCCTCGCGCTCCTTCGGGGAGGCGATCTCTGTCTGCTTTTCCAAATTCGTCACGTTCCAGGGCCGGGCAAGTCGATCTGAATACTGGTTCTTCGTCCTTTTCACTGTGCTCGTGGGCATCGTGACAAGCGTCATCGACCTGGCTGTCTTCCCGAATATGGTCGAGTTGTCGCCCCTCAACTCCGTCGCGAACCTGATCCTGTTTCTGCCCGGGCTCGCGGTGGCCATCCGGCGTCTGCATGACACGAACCGATCGGGGTGGTGGATCGGTGCATTCTACCTTGCCATGGTCGTATTCGGGGTGATTTTGGGCGCGTTGATCGCGGTCGATCCGGGCGTCGGTGAACCCGAAGGTATTATCGCCCTTTTCGGCCTCTTCGGCATCGGCGTGCTGGTCTACGCGATTGTGCTGATCGTCTTCCTCTGCACCAAGGGGACGCCCGGCCCCAACCGCTTCGGATAAGGACGCCGCACCATGACCCAGATCCTCGCCATCGACCAGGGCACGACATCAAGCCGAGCCATCGTCTTTGATGGCGATCTGCGGCCCAAGGCGAGCGCGCAGAAGGAATTCACGCAGTATTACCCGGCGTCGGGATGGGTGGAGCATGACCCGGATGAGATCTGGGATACGGTCGTGGAAACCTGCAAGGGCGCACTGGACAAGGGCGGCGCGGTGGCGGGGATCGGCATCACCAACCAACGCGAAACCGTCGTTCTTTGGGATCGGGAGAGTGGGGAGCCGGTTCACAACGCGATCGTCTGGCAGGATCGCCGCACGGCGGAGCTTTGCGCGCGCCTGAAGGCGGACGGGCACGAGGCGATGGTGCAGGAAAAGACCGGCCTGCTGCTTGACCCCTACTTCAGTGGCACCAAGCTGGCCTGGCTGCTTGACAATGTGGACGGCGTCCGCGCGCGGGCCGAGGCCGGGATACTGGCGTTCGGGACCATCGACAGCTTCCTGATCTGGCGGCTGACAAAGGGTGCGCGGCACGTCACCGACGCCACGAACGCCGCGCGCACGCTGCTCTACAACATCAGGGACGGGCGCTGGGACGACGATATCCTGTCGATGCTAAACATCCCCGAAGCGATCCTTCCCGACGTCCTCGACAGCGGCGCGGATTTCGGTGAGACGACCTTGTTCGGCGACGCGATCCCGATCCTCGGCGTTGCGGGCGATCAGCAGGCCGCGACCGTGGGCCAGGCCTGTTTCCAGCCGGGTATGTTGAAATCCACCTACGGCACGGGCTGCTTTGCGCTTTTGAACACGGGCGACACATTGGTCACGTCGCAAAACCGGATGCTGGGGACCATCGCCTATCAATTCGACGGCAAACCGACCTATGCGCTTGAAGGCTCCATTTTCATCGCGGGTGCCGTGGTTCAGTGGCTGCGCGACGGGCTCAAGATCATCGACGACGCACCGCAAAGCGCCCCCTTGGCCGAGGCCGCCGATCCGTCCCAATCGCTCTACCTCGTCCCGGCCTTCACGGGCCTTGGCGCACCGCATTGGGACCCGGACGCACGGGGTGCGATCTTCGGGCTGACGCGAAATTCCGGCCCGGCGGAGATTGCGCGGGCGGCGCTTGAATCGGTCGGTTTCCAGACCCGCGATCTGTTGGAGGCGATGCTCGCCGATTATTCCGCGGCTGAGACCGGCAATGTCCGGGTAGATGGCGGAATGACCGCGTCCGATTGGACGATGCAATTTCTCAGCGACATCCTCGGCGCGCCGGTCGATCGTCCCCATGTGCTTGAGACGACGGCGCTGGGTGCCGCGTGGATTGCCGGGCATCGGGCGGGGATTTATCCCGATCAGGACGGGTTCGCCGCGACATGGGCGTTGGAGAAGACCTTCGAGCCGCAGATGGACGAGGACACGCGGGCGGCACGTTATGCCGGGTGGAAGGATGCCGTGGCCCGCACGTTGAGCGACCATGGATAAGCGCGACACCCTGCGCATCGCCATCGGGCAACTCTGCTCCGCCCGGACGCAGGCGGAGAACCTTGCGATGGTAACGCCGCTTGTCTCCGATGCGAAAGGGCAGGGTGCAGAGATGCTGGCCCTGCCAGAAGTCGCAAGCATGATGAATGCCGACCGCAAGGCCGCGGACGCATTGGTCGTCGCGGCCGCCGACGATCCGTTCATCAACGGATGCAGGGAGCTGGCCGCGCGGCACGGCATCTGGATTCACACCGGGTCTACGCCGGTTCGCGCGCCCGATGGGCGCTTCTTCAACCGCTCCACTTTGATCGACGGCGGAGGCGATATCGTCACGGAATATGACAAGATCCACCTGTTCGACGTGAATATCGAAGGCAAGGTGGTATTCACTGAATCCAAGGCCTTTGCGCCGGGTGACGCCGCCGTCGTGGCCGAGACGCCCTGGGGCGGGCTTGGCCTTTCCATTTGCTACGATCTGCGGTTCCCGAAATTGTACAATGCCTTGGCCAGTCACGGTGCGCGGGTGCTGTTCATTCCCGCCGCGTTCACCGTCCCGACCGGAGAGGCCCATTGGCACGTCCTGATGCGCGCCCGCGCGATCGAAACCGGGTCCTTCGTGATTTCGCCCGCTCAATCTGGGCACCACGATGACGGGCGCACGACTTACGGGCATTCGCTGGCCGTCGACCCGTGGGGCACTGTGCTGGCAGATCTGGAAGCGGGCGCACCCAAGTTGCGCGTGGTCGAACTCGACCTGACCCGCGTTGCCAGCGCGCGCGCCCAGATCCCGGCGCTCGACAATGCCCGCGAAGTACCGTTGCGCCATAGCTGAAGGCCGGTGGCACATGTGGATCACGCCGCCCCGCGCGCGTCCTCCAGTATCATGTCGGATGCCTTCTCGCCGATCATGATCGCGGGCGCATTCGTATTGCCGGACACGATTTCCGGCATGATGGAGCAATCCGCCACCCGCAACCCATGAATGCCGTGCACCCGCAATCGCGCATCCACCACACTGTCCGGACCGCTGCCCATTTTGCATGTCCCCGTAGGGTGATAGATCGAGGCGGTGTTGTTGCGCGCCCAGTCCAGCGTCGCATCGTAATCCGCCATGTCGAGGCTGGGATTCGGACGGTATTCCTCAGAGATCTTGGAGGTCAGGGGCGCATGGCGCGCGATCGTTCGGGCGATGTTCACACCGGCCACGATCGTTCTGCAATCCGTGTCGGTCGACAGGTAATTCGGTATGATCTTCGGATAGTCGAGGGGCCGGGCGGAGTTGAGCCGGATTTCCCCGCGGCTTTCCGGGCGAAGCTGACAGACCGACATGGTGAATGCGGAAAACCTGTCCGCCCCCTTGCCCGGATTTTCCGCAGACAGGGGCTGCACGTGGAACTGTATGTCCGGCGTTTCCAGATCGTCGCGCGTGCGCATGAACCCGGTGGCAAGGCTTGCCGCCATGGTCATCGGACCGGACCGGAACATCAGGTATTTCAGACTGATGCGCGCCTGGCCAAGCAGGCTCGACACTTCATCGTTGAGCGTCGGCTCGTTGCATTTGTAGACAAGGCGCGCCTGAAGATGATCCTGCATGTTCTTGCCCACACCGGGACAATCGCGGATCACCTCGATCCCATGCTCCGCCAGCTGCTGCGCCTCTCCTATCCCGGACAGCATCAGAAGCTGCGGGGAATTGATCGCGCCGCCCGACAGGATGATTTCCCGCCCGGCTTTCACGACCTGCTGCGCACCGCCGCGATCTGTGTAGGTCACGCCGACGGCCCGGGTGCCGTCCAGCAAAATCCGTTCAACCTGAGCATGCGTGATGATCCGAAGGTTATCGCGATCCTTGATCGGCTTAAGATACGCCACCGCCGCAGAACAGCGCCGCCCGTTGCGGGAGGTCAGTTGGAAATAGCCCACCCCCTCCTGCTCGGCCCCGTTGTAGTCGGGATTGAACTTGTATCCCGCCGATTGCGCCGCCGCGACCCATGCATCCGTGATGGGGCGCTGAATGCGCATGTTTGACACCGAAAGCGGTCCCTGGTCGCCATGGAATTCGTCGGCCCCACGCTCGTTTCTCTCGGCCCGTTTGAAAAGGGGTAGCACGTCGTCCCAGCCCCAACCCGCATTGCCCATCTGGCGCCATCGGTCGTAGTCCTGGGGCTGCCCGCGCACGTAAAGTAGCCCGTTGAGCGAGGATGAGCCGCCGAGGACTTTCCCCCGCGGCCATTCGATGGATCGTCCGTTCAACCCGGGGTCGGGCTCGGTCTTGTAGCACCAGTCCACGGTGGGGTTGTGGATCGTCTTGAAATATCCGACCGGGATGTGGATCCATGGGTTCCAATCCCGACCGCCCGCTTCGAGGAGGATCACGGAATTGCGAGGGTCGGCGGAGAGGCGGTTGGCAAGGACGCAACCCGCCGATCCGGCCCCGATGATTACGTAATCCGCTGAAACTTCCGACATAATTCGGACCCTCTGCACTGATTTCCGGCACGCCGAAGTTTTTCCTTGCGCATGCGACCATAAGTTGAGCAAGATTGAGACCACAAGTATCAATTTTGCGCATTATTGGGAGGTAATGAAAAATGAAGGCTTCAAAAGTCCTCAATCAGATCTCGCGTCGGGACCTGATGAAATTGACCGGCACCTATGGCCTGTCTTCGGTGATGATGGGCGCGGCGACGCTGACAGGTGCGGTGACATTGCCGACGCTGGCACGCGCGGTTGAATCGACCTACGACCGTCGCCTCAGCACCCCGGCCCGCTATGAACTCAAGATGGGTGCTGCGGGCTTCAACCAGCGTAACCTCCTGATCGAGCGCGCCGGTGTGCTGGAATTCGCCCGTGACCTCGAGGAACGGACCGATGGCGAAATCCGCATGGAATTCATCGGCGACAACCAGATTTGCGGGCAGTTGAATTGCCTTGAGCGGGCGCAGCTTGGCGTGGTGGATTTTTACTCTGCCTCGACCCAGAACTCCGCCGGTTCCGCGCCGTATCTGAACGTTCTGGACTATGCCTACATGTTCCGCAGTCGCGCGGACCAATATCACTTCCTCTACAGCCCCGAATCCATGCGCCTTCTGCGCGAGCCGTTGGAAAGCCGCCATGGCGTGAAATTCCTGTTCAGCCACGCGGAATTGCGGGGCCTTCAGATGGGGGCATCCTTCGCGGATCGTCCGACGGTCACAACGCTGGAAGAGCTGTTTGGAACGCGCAACCGCGTGACCGGCACGCAGCTTGGCCGGATCGCTATGAACCTGATGAACCTCAACCCGACGCCCATCGCATGGGAAGAGACGCTCGATGGTCTGCGCCAGGGCCTCGTGGATGGTGCAGAGACCTGGGCCTCCGCCGTGGCCTACGCCAACATGAGCCCGGTGGTCAGCCAGTCGGTCGACCTGAAATTCTTCTGCGGCACCGAGCATACCGGCATGAACGCCGAATTGTTCGACAGCCTTGAAGGGCATCTTCAGGACGCGATCATGGAATCGTCCTACCTCACGCAGGTGCATGTGCAGGCCGCGAACGAAGCGGCGCTGGTCAACACCGTCGGCTTCACCGACCCGCCGATGCCCGGCACGATCTTTGCCGAGAACGACGTGCGGGTGGCGCGCCTTGGCGAGGATCAGATCCAGATCGCCCGCGAGATGTGCTCGCCCGAGTACAACCCCGAGCCCTGGGCCCAGTGGCGCGAGCGTCTCAACGGATGGGCCGGCGGCGCCGACACCTACCAGGAGATCTACGACATCGCGCGTCAGATCCCCGAGGATACGCTGGCCGAGAATGTGGAGCCCCGCCGCTGGTGGCGCGGCTGATCCGGGTTGCCGGATCGAACCTGACCTGATTGACGGCGGCCCCATGGCAGATGTGGGGCCGCCGCTTTCCCCTAAGGCACGTCCCCTCAAACGGCGGACGATTGCAGCGGGAACGGGGCGCTTTCTGAAAAGCCCGAAGACGCCGGGCCTTCCACAAATCGTTCCAGACGGGGCGCCAAAGACCCCCGAACATGATGCGTTTTCAGCCGCCGGGAGGGGCCGATGGGAGACTTATTCAGCGGTATCGGAGAGATACTTGCAGCCTTCGCCGCAAACGACAGCTGGCTGATCAGCGAAGCGTTGGAGCATGAGGCGGCGTGGGTCGTGGGATTGGCGATCCTGATGGTCGGCGGGTTCCTCATCATGGGCCTCTATCGGCTGTCGCCTTTCGTGGAGCGGCACCTTGAAGGCTACGTGATGGTGATTTCCTATCTGACGATTGGGGGCATCATCTTTTTCGGGGTGATCCAGCGGTTCGTGCCGGGGATGCTGGGTATGGATTTCTCCAATACGCCCAATTGGCTACGGCCTTGGCCCTGGACGACGACCCTGCCGCCGTTCCTGTTCCTGGTCATGACGTGGGTCGGGTGCAGCTACAACGTCAAGCTGCGCACCCATTTGGCCTTCAGCGAGTTTCGCACGAACCTGCCGCGCATTGGCCAGATCGTGATGCTGACGGTTGATGCGCTGCTCTGGATCGGCTTTTCGTGGGTGGTCATCGTCACCGGCAGCCGCGTCGTGGCCAATGCTGCCAACAACTTCCAGATCGTGCCGGGTACAAACGACCTGATGCAATGGTGGTTCATTCTCGCTGTCCCGATCTCCTTCATCTTCCTCGTCGCGCGGGTTCTGGAGAATTGGTTCGAGGATTTGCGGAACTACCGCTCGGGTGAGGAGATCATCAGCCAGGCCGTGATCGGAGGTGACACATGACCGACGGAACCCTCATCACGCTCCTGTCGCTTGGGGTGACATTCCTGTTCATGATGGGCGTGCCCGTCTTCCTGGTGATCGGCTACTGGGTCATCGGCATGTCCTTCGTTCTTGGTCTGCCGCTCGACAACATGGCCGCGGCCCTGTCGCGGGTGTTCACCGATGGCTTCGCGCTTTTGGCCATGCCGCTCTTCATCCTGACCGGCGACCTGATCAACCGATCCGGCATCGCGAGGCGATTGACCGACTACGCCTATGCCTGTCTTGGGTGGATTCGGGGCGGCCTTGCCATGGCAGCCCTCGGGGCCTGCGGCCTGTTCGCCGCGATCTCCGGCTCGAACTCCGCCACGACGGCCACGATCGGCTCCATGCTTCACCCGGAAATGGTGAAGGGTGGCTACGACGAACGCTTCTCGGCCGCGACGGCCGCGGCGGGCGGCACGGTGGGCATCATTATCCCGCCGTCGATCATCTTCATCGTCTACGGCTTCTTGATGAACCTTCCGATCTCCGACCTGTTCGTTGCGGGGATCATACCCGGCACCTTGATGGTCCTCGCCATGATGACCGCGTGCTTCCTCGTCTGCTTCCGCAACAAGTGGGGCTATATCATCGACCTCAACATCATCCGCATGATGAAGACCGGACTTGGCGCGTGGCTTGGCTTTTTCGCGATCGGCCTTGTGCTCTGGGGTATCTACACCGGCAAGTTCTCCCCCACCGAGGCGGCGGGCGTGACCGTCGGGTTCTGCGTGATCGTGGGCTTTCTGTGCCTGGCAATTACCAAGATCATCTCCATCCGCAATCCCGAATTTGCCACCCGCGAAGACCGTCCGGTGGACGAGCGGAGCTTCGGCGGGATGTTGGTGGTGAACGGGTTCGGCCCGTTGGAGCTTCCGTCGATCACCATGCGCTCGGCCCAGATCACCGGCATCCTTGCGCCGCTGATCGCCGTTTCGGTGGTGATGCAGCAGATCCTCTCGGTGCTTGGCGCGCAGGCTTTCCTGACGGAATTTGTGACGTCGATGGGCGGGTATTACGCGGTGTTGTTCACCGCGATGATCATCGTCTTCATCTCCGGGATGGTGCTGGAATCCCTGCCGGTGACGATCATCCTTGCGCCGATCCTGGCCCCCATCGCCCACGATATCGGGGTGGAGCCGGTGCAATTCGCCGTCATCTTCCTGGTGGGCGCGTCCATCGGTTTCATCACGCCGCCTTACGGCCTCAACCTCTATGTCGCGTCCGGGGTAACTGGGGTGCCATACTTCCGTTTGCTGCGCTATACGTGGCCGTACCTGATCGCATTGATCACGATCTGGATCATTGTGGCGCTGGTGCCGTCGCTCTCGACGATGCTGCTACCGGAAATCGGTTGATGGAGTAAGGGACATGGACGGGGATAGTCCGAAAGAGACGATACCCACGAACCTGCGCTTGCTGCTTGTGCTGGAGGAGGTCGCCAAGGCAGGCGTCCCCGTCACACCGACCGAGGTCAATGCCAGCCTGGAACTTCCCAAGCCGACGATCCACCGGCTTTTCGCCACGCTGGAGGAGGAGGGGTTCCTGCAAAAGGATCTGGACGGGCGGACGTATTCGCCCGGTCCCCGGATGCGGGTGCTGGCCGCGTCGACCATGTCGTCGCTACGCATCCGGACCGCACGTCAGGCAATCCTTCAGCGGTTGAGCCGCGAAGTGGGGGAGACGTGCAATATCGCGCTGCCGGATCGTGACGCGATGCTCTACCTCGAACGGGTGGAGACGGAATGGCCGCTGCGGATTCAATTGCCCCAAGGCACGCGGGTGCCGTTCCACTGCACCGCGTCGGGCAAGATGTACCTCAGCTCCCTCGTGGGGACCCACCAGCTCAGGTTCCTCAATGCGATGGAGCTGAAGGCAGAAACCGAGAACACGATCACCGACCGCGATGCCCTGATGGCGGAATTGCGGGACATCAAGCGCCAGGGCTTTGCCGTGGATCGCGCGGAGTTCATGGAAGACATGATCGCCCTTGCGGTCCCGATCCTCGATCCCAACGGTCGCCTCATGGCAACCCTGTCCTTCCACGCACCGACCCAACGCTTCGACGTTGAACGCGCCATGGTGTTCCTTGGAGCGTTGCAAAGCGCGTCCAGTGAATTGTCCCTGCTGATCTCATCCACCGACGAGGCCTGAGACCGGGGCCCGCAAGTCAGCCAACCGCCGCGCCGTTTCGAATGGGTAAGATTGGCTGGGGTGGTAGGATTCGAACCTACGATACACGGTACCAAAAACCGATGCCTTACCGCTTGGCTACACCCCAACCGTGCCAGCGGAGATACGACGCCATTGCGACGGGATCAAGCCCCGTCTGCGCATTTATGGCACCGGTTTTCCTCTATTCCTGCGGGGCTTCGCGGCGCAGAAGGTCGTCGTCCGGCAGGGCTTCGCGCTCGGCCTCGATCATGGTCTCCAGCGCGGCCGCCTCATCCGTGCCTACGTCCTTCGCTTCAAGGGGCGTGACTGGCGCGGGCGTGCGTTTGGGGGCGCTGGGTGCGCTGTCGGACGTGCCGACACCCAGAAGGCGGTAGGTCGGCTCGGGCAGGGAAATCCCCGCCTCTTCAAGGCGCGCCTTGACGACGCGAATGGCCTCCCCCTTGGCCATGCCGATGCCGGTCTCATGCTGCTTGATCCAGCCCGCGGCGGTGATGTCGATGGTCGACGCGCCAAGCCCCTCCACCCAGACGGCGGGGCCGGGGGCCGCAAGGACGAAGGGCAGCTCGTTGAGCGCTGAGAGGATGATTTGTTGCGCTGAGGAAATGTCGGCCTCAGGCTCTACCCCGAGCGTGAACGTGAATCGCCGTTCGTCATTGCGGGTGTAGTTGATGATCCGGGATTTGAAGACCGTCGAATTCGGAATGCGAATGTGGTTCCCGTCAAGGCTCAGCAGGATCGTGGCGCGGCTCGTGAGGCGGATCACGTGGCCGGTATCGCCCTCGATCTCCACCAGATCCTTTGGGCGGAACGGCTGCCGGATCGACAACATGATCGACGAGATGAAATTTTCAACCGTGTCGCGCACGGCGAAGCCGATGGCCAACCCGACGATACCGGCAGCGCCAAGGATCGTGCCCAGAAGGGCGGTGGCGTTCAGCAGGTCAAGCGCAAGCACGATGCCGAGTACGACAAAGGCAAGGCGCACGATTTGCCGATAGATATCGGCGATGAAGGCATTGGGCGCGATCCGGTCCCACGGCCAGCTGCGGCGGGCTAGCCAGAACCCGAAGACCATCATCAGCGCACCAGCGGACAAGGCGACTAGGATCAGCGGAGAGAACGCCACGAATTGTTCCGCCCGGTCCCGCATTCGCTCGATTGCGGGGTTCAGACGCTCCACCACATCTGTGCTTTCGCTGACCGTGTTCTCGATCGCGACCACGCCGTCGACCCGCGCGACAAGCTCGTTGAGTGCCTCGATGCGGCTGGCATCCACGACGGTGCCGCGCAGCGTCACGATGCCGTTGGACACGGTCGCGCGCACATCGTCATAACCATCCAGTTGGCCGAGGATCGCCATGATCCGATCCCGCGTCGCGAAATCCTGCGCTCGGTCACTTTCGACGGAGATTGCGCCGTCGGGCTGGGTGCCTTCGGTCTGGGCGAGTGCCGCCCCGCCAAGCGTGAGCAAGACGCACACGGTCAGGATTAATCGGATCATCGCGTTCCCCCTACACACCAACCGGAGCGGCCTTCGCGATAGCATCAAGTGCCATCAGGGTGCGGATCAGGTCCGGCATCTCATCCATTCTAATCATGTTCGGCCCGTCTGACGGTGCGTTGTCGGGGTCCTGGTGGGTCTCCAGGAACACGCCTGCCACGCCGACGGCGACGGCGGCGCGCGCCAGGACCGGCGCGAATTCCCGCTGTCCTCCCGATGATCCGCCAAGGCCGCCGGGCTGTGCGACCGCATGGGTCGCGTCCATCACCACGGGGTATCCGGTCTTCGCCATTTCGGGCAGGGATCGCATGTCGGCCACCAGCGCGTTGTAGCCGAACGACGCCCCCCGCTCGGTCAGCAGCATCCGGGTGTTTCCGGTGCTCTCGATCTTTCCCACCACGTTGGCCATGTCCCATGGAGCGAGAAACTGCCCCTTCTTGACGTTGATCGCCGCCCCGGTTTCGCCAGCCGCCAGCAGCAGGTCGGTCTGACGGCAGAGGAATGCGGGGATTTGGAGGATGTCGACCGCCTCAGCCACCGGGGCGCATTGGTCGGGCGCATGGACGTCGGTCAGGACCGGGCAACCGAACTCGTCCCGGATCTGAGACAGGATCGACAGGCCCGCCTCCATCCCCAGGCCGCGCTGTCCCCCGAGGGAGGTGCGGTTCGCCTTGTCATAGCTGCCCTTGAAGATGAATTGCGCGCCGGTATCCGCGCAGGCCTGCACCATTGCCCCGGCAATCATGCGCGCGTGGTCGAGGCTTTCCAGCTGACACGGCCCCGCGATCACCGTCAGGCGGGCGGCATTGCTTATGCCAAGCTCGCCAACCTCAACCGTTTTCATCCGCTCTCTCTCCCGGGTCCGTGCCCCGGGCCCCACGTCTCAGGAGCTAACCTGTTCACGCAGGATCGAGGCGGTCATTGATATCAACAGGTAGATGCCAGAAAAGACGACGAGCGCAAGCAGTGTATTCTCAAACGCCTTGGGATAGGCCGCCTCATCGGGCGCGATCGGGAACACCCCCATGGAGATATAGAGCGATTGCCGGTTGGCATCGGTGCGAGCGGATTCCATTGCCTGCATCGCCTCGGTCAGCATGAGTTGCCGGGTTTCGAGATCGGCCTGTGCGATCACCAATTCAGACTGGATGCGCGCCAGAGACGCCTGCCCCTGGTCTTCTTCCGTGAGCGAGGCGCGCAGGTCGGCAATGACGGCTTCCAGCCGTTCGATCTGCGCCTCGGCCACCTCCACCCGTGTGGGGTTGGGGCGGGGAGAGGCATTGATTTCCAACAGGCGCAGACGTTCATCGGCCAAGCGGGCCTCGAACGTGCCGATCTGGTTGAAGACCTGGCTCACCTCGGCCTCTGCCGACAAAACGCCACGTTGTTCCTGCAATTCCAGCACGCGCAACTGCGCAGCCTGGGATCGCACCTCCGCCTCCTCGAACGCCTCTCGGGCGCCTGCCATCTGGTCTTCGCGCAGACGGGACGACATTTGGTCGACACGCTCTTCGGCATAGCCGATCAGCGCCTCGGAAAACGCTTGGCTGCTTGCCGGGTCCGCGGCCAGAACTTCCATCCGGATAAGGCCCTCGGTCGGGTCATAACCGATGGTCAGGCTGCGCAGATAGGCGTCGTACATCTGCTCGACGGACGCATCCGGCGCCAGGCGGTTCAGCGGATCCATCGCGTCGGAGGAGAAATGCCCTCTGAAATCAAGCTCCTCATCCAGCCGTAGCATCGCCTCCCTGCTTTCGAGATAGCTTTGAACGGTCACGGATTCCTGCACCGTGGCGAAGCTCGTGCCGCCCAGAAGCCCACCAAGGCCACCGGCGCCACCGGGGGAGCTTTCGGCCTTCTGGATCACGAATTCCGTGTGGGTCGCGTAAAGCGGCGTGGCGACGGCGTAGTAGTAATAGCTGACGATCATCGTGGGCAGCAGGACGAAACAGGCCAACCGCGTGGCCAGCTGGATCAGCTTGCGGCGGCGGCGGCGTGCGATGTCGCGCTGCACGTTGATGATCTCCGCCGCGCGGCTTTCGGCGGTGTGAACGGCGCCCGGCGGAATGGCAGGGGCGGGCACCTGGGCGGTCGCGGCGCGGACAGGCAATTGTGCGCCGCCAGCCGCAGCACCCGCGCCCGTAGCTCCGGTCGTCCCGGCCGCGGCGGCATTGGGGTCGTTGACCACGAGCTCCAACATGCTGGATTGCCCGAACGGGTCGATCCCGCGCTTGCGCAACAGGCGCACCGCGTCGAAATCGGAAGAGGGCTGCAACCCCTGTTTCTGGGCGACGCGACGGGCCATGCGCAATTGCCGCCCGGTCAATCCTTCGGCGCGGATCGCGGCCAATTCTTCCTCGATGCTCGCTCCGTCACCGACGGCTGCGCCCGTCTGTTGTGCATGGGCGGCGGATCCGGGGAACGGGCCCGCGCCGAACCCGTCTTCCGTCACGTTGGGCAGGGCATTGTCATCGTCTCCCGTGGCCTGCGGGGCCCGGGGCGCGCGCGGTGGCGGCGGCGTTACATTCACGTCAATCTCTTGCTCGGACGCGGCTTCGGCCCGGCGGGTTTCCCCGGCGGGTGCCACGGCATCGCTGCGGCGGATGCGGAACTTCCTAGCCTTGGGTCTCGTAGTCATATAACTGCTTCGCCTCTTCGAGCGTGTCGAATTGATAGAGCTTCCCGTCGCGCAGAACCGCTGCGTGGCGGGCGAATTTTTCCAACGTGGCCGCTTGGTGCGACACGATAATCACGGTCGCATTCTTCAACCGCTCTGCCAGGATGTTGCCCGCTCGCCGGTTGAACTCCGCGTCGGTGGAGGCCGGCATGCCTTCGTCGATCAGGTAGATGTCGAATTCCAGCGCCAGCAGGAGCGAGAAGTTGAACCGCCCGCGCATGCCCGACGAATAGGTGCCGATCGGCATGTCGAAATATTCCTCGATCCCGCAGACCCAGCGGCAGAACGCCTCCACATAATCGGGGTCGAGGCCGTAGAGCTGAGCGATGTAGCGGCAATTCTCCATCGCCGACAGCTTGCTGATGACACCGCCCATGAAACCGAGGGGGAAGGAGATCCGGGCATTGCGCGTGATCGTGCCTTCATCGGGCTTTTCCAATCCGCACATCATCTTGATAAGGGTCGTCTTGCCGGTGCCGTTCGGGGCCAGGATGCCCATGGAATAGCCGATGTCGACACGAAACGACGCACGGTCGAGAATCACCTTGCGGCGCTCGCCCGTCCAGAAGGATTTGGAAACCCCTTCAAATGCCAACATACCATAGCCGCCCAAATAAGCCCGCCGATGCGCGCTCTCTTACATGCGGCGCGTCACCATTTTGGAAACATAACGTCCCTTTAGGGCATCATTATGGCCAGTTTCCCGCTTTTATTACAGGGGAAATTCGCACAAATGCGTGCTGTCGGGTGATGTGATCGCCCGCGACGCAAGGGCGGATAGTCTTCCGGCTCGCGACAATTGCGGCGCGGGGCCGGCGATCGGGTACGAGACTCAGGCCGCGATCATGCCCCAGACCACGCCCGCGATCATCGCGCCGACGATGGCAAGGCCGAGATAAGCGATGAACACGCGCGGCTTGACGAGCGCCCAGACGGCCACAGCGGCGGGGATGCAGCTGACGCCACCTGCGATCACGAAGGACATCGCGGCACCCGCGCTCATCCCCTGTTCCAGAAGACCCGCGACCAACGGCACGGCGGCATAGCCGTTGAGGTAGGCGGGCGCCCCCACCAAAGCGCCCAGAAGGATCGGACCCACGCCGTCACCTCCGATGACCTGCGCGATCAGCTCCGCCGGGACATAGCCGATCAGCAGTGATTGCAGCAGGTAGGCAAGCAGCAGCCATTTGCCGAGGAAGACGAAATTGTCCCACGTCGTGCGCCCGAAAATCGTGCGCCGCTCTCCGTCTTGCCAGAACCGCCAGTTCAACGTCTGCTTCTTCGCACTGCAACAACCGCCCACAGCGGGTTGCGCGCGAAGCGGATCGGCGAAGACAGGGCTTTGGGCGAACATCTTCACGGTCAGCCCGCCCATCACGCCAAGGCCCACGGCAGCGATGGTCTTCGCAACCGCGAAATCGAATCCCAGCCCGCCTGCCGTGATCGCGAACATGGCCGGGTCCATCAGGGGAGAGGCGAGCCAAAATGCCATCACCGCCGACAAGGGCGCACCGGCGGCCAGAAGGGCTGCCACGAACGGGATCACCTCGCACGAGCAGAAGGGCGACAGGCCGCCCACCAGCGCTCCCATAAGGATCATCCGCGTCTCCCTCCCCTTGAACGCGCCGTCGAGCAGACGCTCGGATCCTGTGGCCTTGAGGTATCCGATGGCCAGAACAGCGAAGACGATGAAGGGAAGTGTGCCCCAGAAGTGTTCAGCCGTTTCCTGAATTGTCGGGACGACGGCAGGCCGGTCAAATATGGCGAGGACCAACAGGATCAGGATGCCGGTCAGCGCCACCTTGTCGACGCGTTGCCACAGATCGGGCAGCAGGCGGGGGGGTAGGGTCTGGTCAGACATCATGGCCCCTTTCGCCCGGTTCCCCGTGGCCGCCCGCATCGGCACAACATTCAGCGATCAGGAATGCGGACAATGCCTCGATTGCCGGGTGGTCGATGCGGGATAGGATACGTCGCCCATCACGGGTCTGTGCCACCAAGCCGGCAGAGACGAGCTGCTTGAGATGATGGGTCAACACCGACCCGGTCACGCCCACATCCTCCCCCAGATCGCCCATGGCCAAACCATCGGGGCCCGCGCGCACGAGACGGCGAACGATGGCAAGGCGTTGCTCGGACCCAAGCGCGGCAAAGGCCGTGGCGGCGAGTGTCAATTCCGGAGGGGGAAGGGCAATCTGTTTCATGATTCTATTATTATAGAAATGACGAAATGTGGACAAGCCCCTTTTCTCCGCCGTTCGCGCCTCTACCCTCGCACACATGTCGTTTGTTGAAACCTTGGCCAAGGAAATCGCCGCGTGCCGGATCTGTGCCGACAGGTTCGCCGCGACAAATACCGCCCACGACCCTCGCCCCGTGGTGTGGTTCCGATCCGGCGCGCGCGTCATTGTTTCGGGACAGGCGCCGGGGATGCGGGTGCACCAGTCCGGCCAACCGTTCACTGATCCGTCCGGCGACCGACTGCGCGCGTGGATGGGCGTGGATGAGGCGACGTTCTACGACCTCTCGCGCGTTGCGATCGTACCCATGGCGTTCTGCTTCCCCGGATACGATGCCAAGGGGTCAGACTTGCCGCCCCCCAAGATTTGCGCCGAAACGTGGCGCGCCCCGCTTCTTGCGCATCTGGGCGACGTGCCGCTGACGCTGCTGGTTGGCGGCCACGCGCAGGCTTGGGAATTCAGCGACAAGATGACCGTGACGGACCGCGTCGCCAATTGGCGGAGCTATGCGCCCCACGTCTTTCCCTTGCCTCACCCGTCATGGCGCAATACCGGGTGGCTCAAACGCAATCCGTGGTTCAACGAGGAGCTTTTGCCCGCCCTCCGCGCCCGCGTGGCAGAGGTGCTGGCAACATGACATCGGATCCGACCCCGCTCGACCAGGCCCATGCCGCGATGGAGGCGGCCCCAGACGACACGCAAGCTCGGCTGGCCTGGTTCGACCGCCTCGCCGCAACGGAGATGTTTCTGCTGTTGGAGGACGAAGCGGGCGCCGACAGCGTGAAACCGAAGGTCTTCGCGGTCGACGGCGCCGACCTTGTGCTTGCCTTTGATCGGGAGGAGCGTTTGTCCGCCTTCGCGGGCGACGTCGCGCCCTTCGTGGCCCTGTCGGGGCGGGCCTTGGCGGGTATGCTGACGGAGGCCGGGCTTGGCATGGCAGTGAACCTGGGGACGTCGGCCGAAACGGTGCTGGAGGTTGAGGCGGTGGCGTGGCTGGCCGGAACCCTCTCCCACAGGCCCGAAACGGTGGAGGATCGCCCGGACGAAATCCTTGCCCCCAACGGATTGCCCGACACGCTGCTCACGACGCTGGACGCGCGGCTTGCGGCGGCGGAGGGGCGGGCGCGGCTTGCGTATCTCGTGGCAACCAAGACCGATGCGGGGCGGCGCGGACACCTTCTGGCCTTCGTCGATCACCTTCCGGGGGCGGAGGGCGGATTGGCGCAATTGGTGGGGGAGGCGTTGAGTTTCTCGGGGCTGGAAGCGGCCAGCCTCGATGTCGGTTTCTTCAAATCCGCCGACCCGATCTGCGCACGTCTTGCCAAGGTCGGATTGCGCTTTGATCTGCCGGAACTGGTGGCGCCGCCGGAGCGGTCCGCGCCGGGCAGCGACCCCGACAGGCCGCCACGCCTGCGTTAATACCCCAGCGTCCGGTCGACGAGGTGCAAGAACGGCTCTCCGGCCTCGCCCCGCCTGATATTCTCCGCAATGACTTGGGAGGCCGTGTCCGGGCGTGTCTCGGACGCGATATGGGGCGTGACGGTTACGCCGGGATGGGCCCAGAACGGGTGGGTCTCAGGCAGGGGTTCTTCGCGGAACACATCAAGCGTCGCATGGGCGATCTGCCCGGAATTCAGCGCGACGATCAGTGCCTCATCGTCGATCAATGGCCCGCGCCCGGGGTTGATGATCACGGCCCCCCTGGGCAGTCGCGCCATCCTATCGGCGTTAAGAACATTTCGCGTCGCGGGCGTGTCGGGCAGAAGCAGGACCAGAATTTCGGATCGCGACAGGATCTTGTCCAACCCGTCTGGTCCGTGAAACGTCCGCACCCCCGCAATCGACTTCTCCGACCGCGCCCATCCGCCGACATCGAAGCGCAGCGCCGCAAGTGCCTTGGCAACGTCTTGCCCCAATGCGCCGAGGCCGAGGATACCGACAGCCCGATCCCGCGCCAGCGGCGGTACATCGCCATTGCGCCAGACCCCGTCCTGCCCGTGGATATGCGCGTCCATCCCGAGATGGTGGCGCAGCACATGGCCCACGCACCATTCGACCATGCCTTCGGTCAGCCCCTCGTCGACCATGCGGGCCAACGGCACGGCCAGGGTGGTGTTCGGCGCAACATCCTCCACCCCCGCCCACAGGTTCAGGACCGCCTTGAGCCTTGTGTAAGGGGTGAAATCCTGCACGTCGGAATTGGGCGCATAGACGATGTAATCGACCTCCGCCGGATCAGCCGCCAGCACCAGATCGGCATCGGTCACACCAGCATCGGCGAGTGCTTGGCGCAGATGCGGCTCGTAGGTGGCCCATCGCTCCGGCAGGGCTGCGAACAGAATTTTCGGCATCGGGGTTTCCTTGGGATTAGCGCGCGCGGTGGACATGGGCCGATTGCACCAGCCCGAAGCCCACCATCAGCACAAGCATCGCCGACCCGCCATAGCTGACCAGGGGCAGCGGTACACCCACAACCGGGGCCAATCCCATGACCATGGCCATGTTCACGGCGAAATAGAGGAAAAACGTCACCGCAACCCCCATCACCATGAGCGAGGCGAAGCGGTCCCGCACCATCAGCGCCGTGGCGATGCAGAAGATCAGGATGAGCACATAGAGCAGCAACAACGACGCTGCCCCGACAAAGCCGAATTCCTCCGCCAGGGTGGGGAAGATGAAATCCGTGTGGCTTTCGGGAAGGAAGTCGCCGCGGATTTGCGTGCCTTGCATGAACCCGCGCCCCGTCCATCCGCCCGAGCCGAGGGCGATCTGGCTTTGGGTTATGTGATACCCCGCGCCCAAGGGATCCCTCGTCGGGTCGAGAAAGGTGTCGATCCGCGCATATTGGTAATCGGCGAGCAACGCCCACGGGGTGTCCCGGCTTGCCAAGACGGCCGTGATCGCCCCGAGGCCGAGTGCGATAACCGTGGCGAAGTAAAGCCAATGGACGCCGGCCATGAAGATCACCGCACCGCCCCCCATCAGGATCAGGAGCGACGTGCCGAGGTCCGGTTGGATGAATGTAAGCCCGACCGGAATCCCGATGATTACAAGCGGAATGGCCACGTAAAGCGGGTGGGACACCTTGCCCAGGTCAAGCCAATCGTAATAGGCGGCCAGCATCATCACGACCGTGATCTTGGCGACCTCGGACGGTTGCAGCCGCATGAACCCCAGGTCGATCCACCGCTGCGCGCCGCCGAATGTGGAACCGAAGAATTCCACGTATAGCAGCAGGACAATCGCCACGATATAGGCCAGGACCGACATGTTGCGCCAGAACCAGATCGGCACCATCGCCACGATCATCATTGCCACGAAGCCAAGGGCGAACCGCTGCATCTGTGTCTCTGCCCACGGGGAGAATGACCCCCCGGCCACGGAATAGAGCATCAGGAACCCGACGCTGGCCACGCTGACCAGTAAAAGCGCCAGCGCCCAGTTCAGGTGCAGGATTTTGCGCCATCCCGTCGGGGTCGACTTGACGTTGTATTCCAGAAAACTCATCGGCGACCCCGTGCGCGGGACAATTCGCGGCCAGAGGGTTGGGGCGGCTCCGGAAAGATCGGCAGGCGGTCATGCATGTCGTCGATCTCCCGCCGCTGGCTGACGGGGTAGAGGTCGGATGGCGGAATGTCACCGACTTGCGCCCGCAGCAGGATGTCGCGGCCAATCGGGGCTGCAGCGACGGACCCGCCCCCGCCATGTTCCACGATTACCGACACGGCGTAGCGCGGATTGTCGAAGGGGGCGAAGCCTACGAAAAGCGCGTGGTCGCGGCGTTCCCAAGGCAGATCCTCGTTCCGGATCACGCCCGCGGCCCGTTCGGCGGCAGTGATGTTGCGGACCTGGCTGGTGCCGGTCTTGCCCGCGATGGCATAGGCGTCATTCATCACCCGGCTGCGATAGGCCGTCCCGCGTCGGTCATTGTTGACCTGCCACATGCCCCGGTGGATCAACGCCAGATGGGCGGGGTCGATGCCGAGGTCGGGGTGTTGCGTCGGCACCTGCGGGACGCCGTTGACGGACCGGATCAGGGATGGCTCCAACGCCCGGCCGCTTGCGATCCGCGCCGTCATCACCGCTAGATGCAGCGGAGAGGACAGCACGAAACCCTGTCCGATGGACGCATTGAGCGTATCGCCCACGACCCAATCCTGTTCGAACCGCCGCCGCTTCCACTCCATCGTGGGCGCCAGACCTTCAGCGATTCCGCTTAGCGGCAGATCATGGCGGACACCACAGCCAAGGCGGATGGCCATGGCGCTGATATTCTCGATCCCGACCCTCTGGGCCAGCTCGTAATAGTAGACGTCGCAGGATTGGCTGATGCTCTCCAGCAGGTTCATCCGCCCGTGCCCGCCGCGTCGCCAGCAATGAAAGCGCCGGTTGCCGATTTCCATATGCCCGGGGCAGGGCACGGTTTCATCGGCGGTGATGAACCCACCCTCAAGCGCGGCCAGGGCCACGACCATCTTGTAGGTCGATCCCGGCGGATAAAGGCCCTGGGTCGCCTTGTTGGCCAAGGGGCGATACGGATCTTCGTTCAGGCCCGCCCATTGGGTCTGGCTGATGCCGCGCACGAAGAGGTTCGGATCGAATGTGGGGGCGGAGGCCACGGCCAGCACCTCGCCCGTCGTGCAATCCATCACCACCGCACCGGCGCTTTCGCCGGACATCCGCGCCTCGACGTAATTCTGAAGCCCCGCATCGACCGTCAGCTGCACGTCGCGGCCGGGTATCGGCGCGTCGCGGTCCAGTTCCCGCATCACCCGGCCCGAGGCGTTGACCTCCACCCGGCTGGTCCCGGCGCGCCCGCGCAGAAGACCTTCCGCCTTGTCCTCGACGTTATAACGCCCGACCTGAAAATCCGGGATTTGCAGAACCGGGTCCGTGTCGCCCGTCTGTTCCAGATACCAATCCGACACAGGGCCCACATAACCCACCACATGGGCGAAATCGGCCCCCAAGGGGTAGGCACGGCTGAGCCCCACTTCCGGATTGACCCCGGGCAGGGCGGGCGCGTTGACCGCGATTGCCGACATCTCTTCCCAGCTCAGTCGGTCGGCGATAGTGACGGGCACGAAGGACGGGCGGCGGCGAATTTCTTCTCGTGCGCGCTCCAACGCGCGCAGATCAAGGTTCACAAGCCGCGCGACCTCATCAAGGACGACATCGACATCGCCTGCATCCTCCCGCACCAGCGTGATGCGATAGTTCTGCTCGTTCCCGGCCAGCAATACTCCACCACGGTCGAAGATCAGCCCCCGCTCGGGCGGCAACAGGCGCAGGTTGATGCGGTTTTCCTCGGCCAGTAGCCGGAAATCATCCGCGCGCTCCACTTGAAGATACCGCATGCGCCCGGCAAGGATCGCGCCGGTGCCCACGAAGATGCCGCCCACGACAAGGGCGCGGCGTCCGATCTGGCGCGCGCTGTCCTCGATCTCTCTTTGGGTCTTCTTCATGTGCGGGGTCGTGCTTTCAGAAGGATTCCAGCTCAGCCGGGCCGAGTTTACGCAATCCGAAGATGTATTTCGAGATGCCGACGACCACCGGATAGAACACGATGGTCACAAGGCCGTGCGCCAATGTAAGCCCCAGCGGATCGAGGTCCACCAGCAGCACCCAAAGGACGAGGCGGTTGAGCAGAACCATGCCGATGATCGCCATCGCCGCCGCGCCCCATTCCACCAGAAATGGGAACTCCGTCATCGTCAGGCGCCTCCGCCTCAGGCTTTCGCAGGCCAGGATGACCAGGAGGGTCCAAAGCCCCGGCGGACGTTGGAACAGGAAATCGGCCAACAGAAACAGGATCAGGACAAGCCCCAGCGGTACAACATTGGGTTGGCGCACCAGCCAGGCGAAGGTCACAAGAACCAACAGGTCGGGTCCCGGGATGCCACCTGCCGCCAGGTTCAGCGGCAAGAGCTTCAGCGTGATCAGCACCAGACCGAGCACGAAATAGAGGAACCGGTAGGTCCAGACATGGCGGGCGGTCAGCGCGCTCATGTCACTGCTCCGGTTCGATCGGTGCCGCCGCGCGCGCGGACGGATCGGGGACCAGCACGCCTTCCTCGTCCAGCATCATGCCCGTCGGCGGCCAAGGCGGACCGATCAGGCCCGCGGGGTCGTTGAGCGTCGTGCCCGGGTGGCTGCGCATCACGCGCATGAAGTTCAGCCGTTGCAAATCCGCCGACAAACGCGCGCGCAGGCGTCCGTCGGAGGTGAAGACGACCTGTCCCACCAGCAAGCCCGGCGGGAACAAGCCACCGTCACCGGAGGTCACGATCCGGTCGCCCGCCGCGATGTCTTCGGGGTCTTCCACGAAATCGAGGATCGGGTTGGCGGTGTTGTCGCCCATCAGCAGCGCCTGTTGCCCTGATGGCTGGATCGTCACTGGGATACGGCTCGCCGCGTCGGTCAGAAGCAGGACACGGCTTGTCCGCTCTCCCACGCCCGAGATGCGGCCGACCACGCCAAGCCCGTCCATCGTGGCCCATCCGTCGAGGATGCCATCGCGCCCGCCCACGTTCAGAAGCACGGAGCGGCGGAAGGGCGATCCGCTATCGGCCAGCACGATCCCCGTCACGAAGGTCAATTCCGGGTCCAGTTGCACGCGGTTCAGGTCCAGCAGACGCGCATTCTCCTGCTCCAGCTGCAGGGCGGCCTCCCGCCAGGCTCGCATCTGCTGCAACTCGCGGCGAAGCTCCTGATTTTGCTCGAAAAGGCGTGTGTAGCTTTGGAAATCCTCGGCCATCCGCGCGATCCCGGTGACAGGTGCCAGCATCCATTCCATGTTGGGCACATAGCGATCCACAATCGCCGCGCGCATGCGTTCCACCCTGGGATTGTCGATGCGCCAGACCAGCACCAGCGAGACGAGGAACAGCACCAGCACCGCCAACAGCAAGCGCCGGACGGGTCTGGAATAGGAATCGTCGTAGCTGTCCCGGGCCATGGATCGCCTTTCGGGTCGTCGGACGGATTAGCTGTCGTAATCTATCGCATGACGCAGGAGATTCTCATACTCCAACGCCTTGCCGGTGCCGAGCGCCACGCAGTTGAGGCTTTCGTCGGCCACGGAAATGGCAAGACCGGTCTGCTCGCGCAGGGCGAGGTCCAATTCCCCCAGCAGCGCGCCGCCCCCGGTCAGCATCACGCCCCGGTCCACGATGTCGGCGGCCAGATCGGGCGGGGTGGCTTCCAGCGCCCCCATGACGGCCTCGCAAATCTGCTGCACGGGTTCGGCCAAGGCTTCGGCCACCTGCGCCTGGCTGATCTCGGTCTCCTTCGGCACGCCGTTCAAAAGGTCGCGCCCGCGAATACGCATCGACGCGCCGCGTCCGTCATCCGGCATCCGCGCGGTCCCGATGGAGGTCTTGATCCGCTCTGCTGTGGCTTCACCGATCAACAGGTTATGCTGGCGGCGCAGGTAGGAGATGATCGCCTCATCCATCCGGTCACCACCCACACGCACGGACCGCGCGTAGACGATGTCGGCCAGCGACAAAACCGCCACCTCGGTCGTACCACCGCCGATGTCCACAACCATCGATCCCGTCGGGTCAGTAATCGGCATCCCCGCGCCAATGGCAGCGGCAATCGGCTCCGCAATCAGGCCCGCCTTGCGTGCGCCCGCACCCAACACGGATTGGCGAATGGCGCGCTTTTCCACCGGGGTCGCGCCGTGGGGCACACAGACGATGATCTTCGGCTTGCTGAATGTCGTGCGCTTGTGGACCTTGCGGATAAAGTGCTTGATCATCTCTTCGGCCACATCGAAGTCGGCAATCACCCCGTCGCGCATTGGCCGGATCGCCTGGATGCTGCCCGGCGTCCGCCCCAGCATCAGCTTCGCGTCTTCGCCGAATGCGAGGGCTTTCTTCACGCCGTCCTTGACCTGATAAGCCACGACCGAGGGCTCGTTCAAAATCACACCCCGCCCGCGCACGTAGACCAGCGTGTTCGCCGTCCCGAGGTCGATCGCCATATCGGAGGAGAAGAGGTTGCCAAGAAATCCGGCCATGGGCACGCGGTCCGTTCGTCAATTCAAAAAGGGGCCTCCCCTTCACGAGGACGCCCACCTGAGACTCGGCATATAGACGTCTACCCCCTTAGCCTGCAAGGGGCGGAGGCTGCGCGGATCGGCGGCGGGCTGCCGCATCCGGCCGGTTCAACGCCCCTAGCGCGCCTCGATCCGATCGTAGACCACGCCGCTGACCGGGTTCCCACCGGCATCGAGTGACACAGTGGCAAGCGAAAGCCGGAGCACCGGGGCGAAGTAGCGATCCTGCAAGATCGTATCTCGCCCTTCGAGAGCCAGCGCGGTGCGGACGTGCCAGGTCTCGTAGGTGCAATCGCCGAGTGGCAGGGACACGGTGTCCACATACCGGGCGGTAAATGTACCGGTGCCTTGCTGCACGCCACCGGACAGAAGCGTCACGCCCGTGGTCCAGGACCCGATCTGCGCCAAGCGGTCGAGCATTGCCGTGTCGTCGTCGTAGACCAGCTCGAGTACGCCATTCGCTCCCACCCGACGTGTGACTGTCAGGGCATGGGAATAGGTGGTGGATACAACCTCCGGAGTCGCACCACGTTGCATGACGCGCGCTTCGGCAAGGCCACCGTTCACCGTCGTCATCACGTTGGAATAGAACGGCTCATCCCGGATCAGAGCGATCCCGCCGCGCAGGTCCGCGGCATTCGGACACGCGCTTTGCGCGTGCGCGGTGTGATTGACCCCGAAAAGAGTGAGAAACCCAAGGGCCAGTCCCGCGCATCGAGACATCCAAATCCGCATCATCCCACATCCTTATAGCTGACTTCCTTGACGTCTCCGCCGGTCTTCTCCCGCCGGACGATCAGGCGGTTGAGCGCGTTCACGTAAGCCTTCACGCTTGCCACCACAGTGTCGGTATCCGCTGACTGGCCCGTGGCGATCCGTCCGTCTTCCTCGATGCGCACAGTCACGGTCGCCTGCGCGTCCATTCCTTCCGTCACGGCGCTCACCTGGTAGAGCTGCAACGAAGCCTCGTTCGGGAACAGCTGCTTCACCGCGTTGAACGCCGCATCCACCGGCCCGTCGCCCTGCGCGGTCGCCTGCTGATCCGTATCCCCGACACGCAAGGTCAAATCCGCCGATTGCGGCGCTTCCGTCCCGCAGATCACGCGCAGGAACTTGACCTCCAGATGCCCCTCGCCATCGGACCCCGCATCCGTCACCAGCGCGATCAGGTCATCGTCGAAGACCTCTTTCTTCCGATCCGCCAGCGCCTTGAACCGCACGAACAGATCGTTGAGTTGATTGTCGGCCATGTCATAGCCCAGATCCTTCAGCTTGCTCCGCAGCGCGGCGCGCCCCGAATGTTTGCCCATGACGATATTGGTCTCGGCCAGGCCCACATCCTCGGGCCGCATGATCTCGAACGTATCGGCTGATTTCAGCATCCCATCCTGGTGGATACCGCTTTCGTGGGCGAAGGCGTTCTTGCCGACAATCGCCTTGTTGGGCTGCACGTTGAAGCCCGACACGGTCGCGACCCGGCGGCTGAGATGCATGATCTTGGTGGAGTCGATGCCGGTCGTGTACGGCATGATGTCGTGGCGGACTTTCATGGCCATCACGACCTCTTCCAACGCCGTGTTGCCCGCGCGTTCCCCCAAGCCGTTGATCGTGCATTCGATTTGCCGCGCACCACCGGCCACAGCGGCCAAAGAGTTCGCCGTCGCCATACCCAGATCGTTATGGCAATGGGTGGCGAAGATGATCTCATCCGCGCCGGGCACTTCGGCGATCAAACGCCGGATCAAATCCGCACTTTCAACCGGAGCCGTATATCCGCAGGTGTCGGGAATGTTGATCGTCGTGGCACCGGCCTTGATCGCAATCTCAACCGTGCGCGCCAGGTAATCCCACTCCGTCCGCGTCGCATCCATCGGGCTCCACTGCACGTTGTCACAGAGGTTGCGGGCATGCGTCACCGTCTCGTGGATGCGATCCGCCATCTCGTCCATCGTCAGGTTCGGAATGGCCCGGTGCTGCGGAGACGTCCCGATGAACGTGTGGATGCGGGGCGATTTCGCGTGCTTCACCGCCTCCCACGCGCGGTCGATATCCTTGAAGTTCGCGCGGGCCAGCCCGCAGATCGTGGAATTCTTGGCGTTCTTCGCAATCTCCGAGACGGCGGCGAAATCGCCCTCGCTGGCAATCGGAAAGCCCGCCTCGATGATATCCACGCCCATCTCATCGAGCAGCCCGGCAATCTCCAGCTTCTCATCGTGGGACATCGTGGCGCCGGGCGATTGCTCACCGTCGCGCAGGGTGGTGTCAAAAATCAGGACTCGGTTTTCAGAGGTCATCGTTCATATCCTTAGGCGTTTTGGGTGTCTCTCCGGCGCTGTCCTCCCCTGAGCGGTCGCGCCGAATGGCACGCTCAGAGGCGGCTAAGGAGAAGAAGGCCAAGCAGGGCGGCACGCGGACGATCCGCGGGCAAAAGGATATGAGGCTGCTTGGTCAACATAGGAGGCACCATACCTCGGAAAACGTAAATGAAAAGCCCCTACCCGGCGTTGCCACCCTGCGCGGGACCAAGGCGAAGCCGCCGCGCATCGTCGGGCCGCCCCCCCGGCACGGCGAATTGGCTGGTCTTGATGTTTCAATGAGGCGAAGGGCGACTTGGCGGGCATAAAGTGGCCGAAATCCACGTTAGATCGCCGCACCGCGGCCCGACGACGCGCGCCTCAAACCCAGGTCCGCGCCTCAACACGCTCCGGCCCCTCCAGATGCGGCACGGCGTTGAAGCTGGTCAGGAACGTACCGCCCTCGACCACCCGAAACCGGTGCACGGACGAGTTGAAGATCGGCAGCAAAACCTGCGCCAACCGGTCCATGTCCAACCCCAACGCAATTCGCAGCGACATGGCGATCACGCCGCCGCTCGTCACACACAAAACCCGCCGGCCCGGCGTCGCGGCCTCCGCCAGAACCGTTGCGATCCGTGCCTCGAACGCCGCGAAGGGCTCCGCGCCCGCAATCTCCTGCGCGTGCCACGCCTTCAGCGTCTGGGGGATATGATCCGCGAAATCCTGCTGGGTCGCGGGGATCGGCATGCCGTGGGTGATCTCCATGTCGCGGGCCAGCGCAAAATAATCCAACTCGTTCAGCCTCGCGTCCGCCTGCGCCTCAACCCCGATCCCCTCTGCCGTCTCGCGATGCCGCCGCATCGTGCCGCGATAGACCTGATCGAAGGGCGCTTCCTGCGCGGCAAACCAATCGCCCAACCATCCGGCCTGGCGATGCCCCAACGCTGACAGCCGATCGTACGCCTCCTCCGTGGTCGCCCCGGAATTTGCCTGCCCGTGCCGGACAAGGATCAATTCGCCCATAGTTCTCACTCCTTCGCGCTCCTCCTAACGTGCCCGGCGCTTGACGCAAGTGCGCACGGCCTTACCTCGCCCCTCCATGATTGATGCTCTTGTGATAGGTGCGTCCGGCGGGATCGGGCAGGCCGTGGCGGGCGAGATGCGCGCGCGCGGCGGCAACGTCACCGGCCTGTCGCGCAGCGCGGACGGGTTGGACATCACCGATGCGGAAACCGTCGATGATATCCTCGGCGACCTCGAAGGCCCGTTCCAGACGATTTTCGTAGCCACCGGCATCCTCGCCGCCCAAGGTCATGCCCCCGAAAAACAACTCTCCGCGATCGAGCCGCGCGCCATGGCAGAGGTCTTTGCGGTGAACACCATCGGCACCGCCAACATCCTGCGTCACCTGCCGCGCCTCTTGCCGAAACAGGGCCGGTCGGTCAGCGCCGTCTTGACGGCCCGTGTGGGCTCCATCGGGGACAACAGGATCGGCGGCTGGCACAGCTACCGCGCGTCCAAGGCGGCAGCGAACATGCTTGTGCACGGCGCGGCGATCGAACTGAAGCGCACCCACAAGGACGCCATCGCCGTCGCGCTTCATCCCGGCACCGTCGCGACCCCCTTCACGGAAGACTACGCCGCCACTCACAAGACCGTGCCCGCCGATGAAACCGCAAAGATGCTCTGCGACGTGATGGAACGCCTGCGCCCCGACCAGACCGGCGGCTTCTACGACTATTCCGGGGCCGAGGTGCCTTGGTGAAGCCCCGCATCATCCTGATCCTCGGCGATCAACTCTCACCCGATATCCGCGCGCTGCGCGAAGCCGACAAGGCCCGCGATATCCTTCTGATGGCCGAGGTCGCGGATGAGGCGTCCTACGTCCCCCATCACCCCAAGAAGATCGCCTTCCTCTTCGCCGCCATGCGCAAATTCGCCGTTAAACTCGAAAGCGACGGCTGGCAGGTCCGCTATAGCAAGCTCGACGATTCCGAGAATTCACGCTCGATCCCCGGCGAAATCCTGCGCGCCTGCGACGAGGCCAAGGCCGAGGAGGTACTGGCCACCGAACCCGGCGAGTTCCGCCTGATCGAAGCCCTCGAAGAGATGCCGATCCCGGTCCACATCTTCCCCGACGATCGGTTCCTCTGTTCCCACGCGGAATTCGAGGATTGGGCGGCGGATCGCAAAGAGCTGCGGATGGAATGGTTCTACCGTGAGATGCGCCGCAAAACCGGCCTGCTCATGGATGGCGAGACACCCGAAGGCGGCAAGTGGAATTACGATCACGAGAACCGCAAACCGCCGCCGGGATCGGTCGACGCGGCGCCCATGCAATTCACCCCGGACGAAACGGTCGAAGAGGTGCTGGCGCTGGTCAAATCCCGATTCGACAATAATTTCGGCACGCTTGATGGCTTCTGGTTCGCCACTGACACCGGGCAGGCCCGCCGTGCGCTCAGCCATTTCATCAAGTGCGCCCTGCCGAAGTTCGGCGATTTTCAGGACGCGATGATGGTGGGCGAACGCTTCCTCTACCACTCGGTCATTTCCATGTACCTCAACGCAGGCCTCCTCGGCTGGCGTGAAATCTGCGACGCCGCCGAAGACGCCTACAAGACCGGCCACGCCCCACTCAACGCCGTCGAAGGCTTCATCCGCCAGATCATCGGCTGGCGGGAATACATGCGCGGGATCTATTTCCGTGAAGGGCCCGACTACACGCGCCGCAACATTCTCAACCACCAACGCAAATTGCCCGGCTTCTACTGGGACGCGGACACCCGCATGACCTGCCTCAACGAGGCCATCACCCAGACCCGGGATGAGGCCTACGCCCACCACATCCAGCGCCTCATGGTCACCGGCAACTTTGCCCTTCTTGCGGGTGTCGACCCCTACGAGGTCCACGAATGGTACCTCGCCGTCTACGCTGATGCCTATGAATGGGTCGAAGCGCCCAACGTCATCGGGATGAGCCAGTTTGCCGATGGCGGCATCGTCGGCTCCAAGCCATACGTTTCGGGCGGGAATTACATCAACAAGATGTCCGACTACTGCAAGGACTGCGCCTACGACGTGAAGGTCAAGACAGGGGAGGGGGCCTGCCCCTTCAACTACCTCTACTGGGCCTTCCTCGACCGCCACAAGGACCGCTTCGGCAAGAACCCCCGTATGGCGCAGATGTATCGCACCTGGATGCGCATGTCCGACGAGAAACGCGCGGATACGTTGCAAAGCGCGGAGGAGTTCCTGGACAGGCTTTCCGCCGGCGACCGCGTCTGACCGACGCGCTTTCGGGCCGTTATACCCCACCACCGGTTCCACAGACGCACATTCGTCGTCGGTCGCGTCTATTTGACTGTTCTGCCGTGCGCTGCAACCGGCCGGACGGCCAACGGCAAGCCGCGCTTGATGTCCTGTGAGGCGACCCCCCGAGCAGGTCCAAGACGACACGGGGTTGAGCCAAATCGCGGCCCTTCGCACCCTCCCTGACGGATCGCGTTCGTCCGGGTCAAGCGGCGCGCTTGACGCTGTGCACGCGGCGGATGCCACCGAAATCGGTACGCCCGCACGCGCTGCTCGACCGCCCGAAATCCGCCCTCATTTTTCTGACCCGCTGGATGTGTTAGCCTTTACACGATCCGCAGACTGACTGAAGGACCGCGCCATGACCAAGGCCGACAACAAAACCCGCGCGACCGAGGCCGACGTGATCGCGTTTCTCGAAAGTGTCGAGCATCCGACGCGGCGCGCCGATGGCCTCGCGCTCGATGCGCTTTTCCGTGAGGTTACGGGCTTCACCCCCCGGATGTGGGGCCCCACGATGGTGGGCTACGGGCGGTATCACTACGTCTACGAAAGCGGGCGCGAAGGATCCTACCTCGCCACCGGTTTCAGCCCGCGCAAGGCGAATTTGTCTATCTACATTATGCCCGGATACGCGGATTTTGGCGACATACTCGCGCGGCTCGGCAAGCACAAGATGGGCAAATCCTGCCTCTACGTGAACAAGTTGGCGGATATCGACACGGCCGTGCTGGAAGAACTGATCCGCGCCGGTCTGCGCAACCTCGATGCGAAATGGCCGGTACAGCCGGAATAGACGCGCACGCTCTTCGCCTGCGTGGAACTGCGTACGGCCTTCGGCGCGCGGTCCCATCCAACGTGACGGGATCGAGCGCACTCTACGCTCGACGCCTGTCCTTCGCCTAATGGCCCGACGCCCTTGCGCAGCCGCGCGGGTCATTCATTTACAATCGACGCGATCGGATTCACATCAACCCCGACGCCCGCCGTCGCGCCCGTGTACTTCTCCGCCGGCAACGTCACGCGGAACCGCGCGCCACCAAGCACCTGATCGCCGCCGCTATGCACGATATCCAACGCGCCGCCGCGACTGCGCAGCAGGGTCGCGATGGAGGCAAGGCCGACGCCGTGGGTGCCGTCGCGTGTCTCCGCGGACTTGGTTAGATCGCGCAAGGTGCTGCCTCGGGGCATGCCGGGACCATCGTCCGTCACGTCCAGGATCATCTGGCGACGGTCAGGGTCGATCCGCGCTTCCACGGCAATGCGCGACCTGCAAAACCGCGCCGCGTTCGACATCAGGTTGCGCACCGCCATCTGCACGACCACTTCGTCGCAGATAACCACCAGGTCCGGCGTCGTGATTGAAAGGCTCATCTCC
Organism: Hasllibacter sp. MH4015; assembly: GCF_020177575.1. Taxonomy (NCBI): domain Bacteria; kingdom Pseudomonadati; phylum Pseudomonadota; class Alphaproteobacteria; order Rhodobacterales; family Roseobacteraceae; genus Hasllibacter; species Hasllibacter sp. MH4015. Next base: position 2,664,532 of record NZ_JAHTBK010000001.1, on the reverse strand, counting down.
GGGTCAAGCATCGCGGCGATGTCCCCGCACAGGCGACCAAGATCGACGCGGCTGTTCAACTCGACACCGGAATTGAGGCTCTGCCCACGGTCGAGGGTGGCACTGATCTGGGTCAGCGCCTCGTCCACCGTGCTGGAACACAGGCGCAGCAATTCCGCCTTGCCGTCCCCCATATCCTCGAACCCGTCCAGGACGAGATCGATCAGGCTCGATACGGTGGCCAGCGGGCTGCGGGCATCGTGGGCGGCCATTGTCGAAAACAGGCGCAATTCGTCGAAACGGGCATTGAGGTCGGCCAGCGCCTTGGCGGAGGCGAATTCGCGTTCCTTGCGCTCGGTAATGGGCACCGCCACACCAAGCACGACGCGCCCGTCGAACCCGTCGGGGCGCGACAGGGTGGTTTGCCACCATGTCTCCCGCTCCTCGATCAAAAGGCACTCCTCGTAGGAAACGGGCTCCCCGGTCTCGAAACTCTGTCGGTAATTCTTCTCCAGCCGGGCCGCCGTTCGCGTCGGGAAAAGGTCGCTGACGTTTCGGCCATTGAACATTTCCGGTGGAATACCGGACATCCGCCCAAGCGCGCCGTTGGCATGGGCGAATTCCAGCGTCCCGTCTTCCTTGAGGATCACCATGAAGGTAGGCAGGTCGAGTCCGTCGACCCAGGACGTCAACCGTGACAGGGCGAGGCCGTCGCGTCGCATGTCCATAATGCTCATCGTGAAATCTCTGATCTTCTTGCGCTTGCGCCCCAGACTAGGCGCGCAACCTTAACAGGAGGTTGCCGGACCGGACGGGACGCGTCTCACCGCGCCCCCCGCCCACGCGTTACTCCCACCACCGGTCGACGCTGGCGATATCGTCGTCCGACCAGCCGAAATGGTGCGCCAGTTCGTGGACGTAGACATGGGATACAAGCTCCGCCAGCGTAACGTTGCCGCGGTCGATCCATTCATCGAGGATGGCGCGGCGGAACAGCCAGATCTGGTCCGGCTCCTCCGGCTGGTCCATCACCGATTTCTGGGTCAGCGGGACGCCGTCATACAATCCCGTCAACTCGAACGGATCTTCCATGCCGAGGTCCGACAAAAGCGCCGGGTCGGCCATCTCCTCCACCCGGATCGCCACCTGCTGCGCCGCTCCGATCCACGGCGCGGGCAGGGCCGCGCGGGTCTGGTGGGCGATATCCTCGATCATGGCGAGGTCCGGGGCGGTCTGATCCGTGGCATCCATTGCCTCGATATGGACAAAATGCGGACGACATGAAAGAGGAAGGGCCGCATGTCCCGAAAGGCAATTCCCATGTCCGTCGTCACCCGTTTCGCGCCGTCGCCCACCGGTCATCTGCATGTCGGAAACCTGCGCACCGCGCTGTTCAACTTCCTGATCGCGAAGAAGGCGGGCGGGCAGTTTATCCTGCGCCTCGACGACACGGACCCCGAACGCTCCACCCAGGCTTTCGCCGACGCGATCCAGGAAGATCTGGAATGGCTTGGCCTGACTTGGGACCGGATCGAGCGTCAGTCTTACCGCTTTGACCGCTACGCCGCCGCGGCGGACGAATTGCGCGCGAAGGGACGGTTTTACGAGGCGTGGGAAACGCCGACCGAGCTCGACCTCAAGCGTAAGAAACAGCTCAACATGGGCCAGCCGCCGGTCTATGACCGCGCCGCGCTGAAGCTGTCGGACGAGGACAAGGACAAACTGCGGGCGGAGCGAGGGCAGGGCGTTTGGCGGTTCAAGCTCGACCACGAACGCATCGAATGGACCGACGGCATCCTGGGCGATCTGAGCATCGACGCGGCCTCCGTCTCCGACCCGGTTCTGATACGTGCCGACGGGCAAGTGCTTTACACGATCGCGTCGGTCGTCGACGACACGGATATGGGCGTCACGCATGTCGTGCGCGGCTCCGACCACGTGACCAACACCGCCACGCAAATCCAGATCATGGCGGCACTTGGCCATGACCATCCCGCCTTCGCGCACCACTCCCTTCTGACCGGCCCCCAGGGGGAGGCTTTGTCCAAACGCCTGGGCACCCTGGCGCTCCGCGATCTGCGGGAGCAGGGGATGGAGCCGATGGCGCTTTTGTCCCACATGGCGCGGATCGGATCGTCGCAGCCGGTGGAGCTTGCCGGCTCCATCGACGAGCTGGCGGAGGGGTTCGACCTGAACCATTTCGGCTCCGCGCCCACCAAGTTCGATGTGCAGGATCTCTGGCCCCTGACGGCCCGCGTGCTGCACGAAACCCCGTTCGCCGAGGTCAGGGACGAGATCAACGCCATCGGTGTGCCCGACGACCTGGCCGAGACCTTCTGGAACGTGGCCCGCGCCAATATCAGCAAGCGAAGCGAGATGGCCGGTTGGTGGTCGCTGTTCCGCGACGGCGCCACGCCGCTGGTGGACGCGGAAGACCGGGAGTTCGTCGCGCAAGCCTTCGCCATGCTGCCCGACGCGCCCTATGATGGTGAGACGTGGGGCACGTGGACCAACGCAGTGAAAGAGGCGACGGGCCGCAAGGGCAAGGCCCTCTTCATGCCCCTGCGCAAGGCTGTCACCGGCATGGAACGTGGGCCTGAAATGGCAGACGTGATGCGCCTGTTGCAGGTCAAGCCGTCGCTCTGACAGCGCATCCTTGGCAGATACCCGTCAAATTCGCGGCCCGCGATTAACCGATCCTTAATCTCTTTCGCGTAATTCTGTCATTGCATCCCGGAATTGGCCGTCCCAGTCGGCCCTGCCCGGACCTTTTTCAGACATTGCAAAACAACCGAGGTGACCGTTTAGGGCGCCTCGGTTCCCTTGTTCGCGGTCCATGCATGGTGGCCCCGCTCCTTGGCGGACCCCCGTGCTGCGCAAAGGGGTATGACATGAACCAGGTGATCACGGACGGCCTTATCTTGATGCCGCCTCAATTCTCCGACGGCTTGGCCGTCTGGTCCCGCCAGGATGGGCGACCGGGCAGTGACACTTGGGCGACCGCGCCGAATGCGGCGCTTGTCGCGGCGGATTCGGATTTCGGCGATTGCCTTGAGATCCTGAAGACCGAGGCGACGACGCGCCTGCGCTACATGGGCGAAACCCCGATCATCCCCGGAACGTATCTGCGTGTCTCTGCGCGGATAAAGGTCCTGTCGGGCAATCTGCCGAGCGTTCGCATCGCCGCGTGGCCGGGGCAGGGGAGCAACGTTTACGTGTCGGGCCTGACGGAAAGTGCCGGGTCGACCAGCGTCGCGGCCTACGGGTCCATCGTGACGGTCACGGCGATCCTCGGCACCGGTCAGCGCGGCGGCGTGGACCTCGCCTGGGGCGCCGATCCGACCTACGCCCATGTGGGCCTTGATCTGACGGGCCCCAATGGCGGGCAAGTGCGGATCGAGTCGATCACGGTCGAAGACGTCACCTCCATCTTCCATCGCAAGCTCATGGATTGGGTCGATGTGCGCGATTACGGTGCCGTGGGCGATGGCACCACCGATGACCGCGCGGCCTTTGCCGCCGCCGATATCGCCGCCGACGGGCGGGAGGTTCTGGTGCCCGAAGGCGATTTCTATATCGGCTCCAACCTGACCTTCACCAATCCGGTCCGGTTCGAGGGCAAGCTCGTCATGCCCGCGGCCGCGCGCCTGTCGCTGAACGAGAGTTTTGATCTCGACGGCTATGCGGAGGCGTTCGGGGATGAGGTCGAAGGCCTGAAGAAGGGCATCCAGCAGCTCTTCAACCAATCCGAGTTCGAGGCGTTCGACCTGTGCGGCCGCCGCCTGACCCTGACGGAGCCCTTGGACATCCAGGCCATCGTCGGCAATCGCAACACCTATGCCAACCGCCGTGTGCTGCGGAACGGGCAATTCGTGGCGGCCTCCGGCTCTGCCTGGAACGACGATGTGAACACACGGGCCGGTCAATGGTCGGCCTCCGCCCCGTTCGAGATTTCCGGGGTCTCCAACGCGGCGTCCATCCCCGTGGGCTCCCTCGTCACCGGGCCGCAGGGCGTGGGCCGCGAAGTCTATGTGCGTGCCGTCAATGCCGCGCAAAGCAAGGTCTTTCTGTCCTCGCCTCTGGTCGCGCCCCCGGCCAGCCAGACCTATACCTTCACCCGGTTCAAATACATGCTGGACTTCATCGGCTGGCAGAACCTGCAACGCTTCGTCGTGTCGGATATCGAATTCCTGTGCGGCGGTCAGTGCTCCGCGATCAACCTGTCGCTGGATGGGCTCGTCTTCCAAATCCAGGACTGCTTCTTCACCGGACCCAAGGACCGTGCCATCACGTCCGCCGACGAAGGCTGTCAGGGGATGCAGATCGACCGCTGTCAGTTCCTGTCCAACGAACAGGCCACGAACGTCCCGCAACGCAAGTCGATCTGCTTCAACATCAACTCGTCCGATTGCAAGATCCGTGACAACCGGGCCAACAAGTTCCTGCATTTCGGCGTGATTTCCGGCTCCGGCAACATCATCACCGGCAACCACTTCTTCCAGGGCGACAGCGTGGTCGAGGGGGTGCGGTCTCCCGGCCTGGTGATCGCGGACGCCAACGCCAAGATGACGTTCTCCAACAATTACGTGGACAATTGCTACATCGAATGGACGAACGAAAAGGACCCGACGCCCGATTTCACCGGCGGCCTGTCGTTCCACGGTCTGACGATCCAGGGCAACATCTTCTTCGCCACCAACACTGCGCCGTGGATGCGCTTCATCTCCATCAAGCCGTTCGGCACGGACCACTTCATCAATGGCCTCTCGATCACCGGCAACCTGTTCAAGAAGACCAACGGCGCGCAGTTGGAGCAGGTGGAGGGCGTGGACAATTCGATCGCCAATCTGGATCTGAACCGCACCGCCGATCTGCAATTCGACAGCAACACCTATCACGGCATCGTCCGGCGGGCGGAAAACCCGGCCTATATCCGCGCCGTGCAGAACACCGCGACGCAGACCTGGGTGGTGGATATGTCGGACGTCACACCGTTCGGCGCCCCGGTGAAATACGCGCTGTCGGTGATGCCGGATGGCCCGGTGCGCTCCACCTCGAACGTGGCGATTTACACCGCGCCCTGGACGCAGGGTTTCCAGGGTGCCAACGGAACATCCCTTCATGTCGGATGGTCGCAACCGGTGCGCGGTGCGGCCTATGTGACGGCGCGCTGTGACAACTGAGCTTGGCCATTGAATCCGCCCCGTATCTGCGGGGCGGGGCGTCCCCCCGGGTTCCATCGGCGCAGGACCCCGGGGGGGAATTTCGCGTTTCCCGTCCGGCCGTGCCGCGCTACCTGAGGGTCAGCACAGGGCCAGATCAGGACATTCACCATGCTCGCCGTCGAAAACGTGCAGGATTATCCCCGCCCTCCGGCGCTTGAACCGGTGGGTCAACGCCTGCGCGCAATCTTCAACGACCTGCCCGTCGCCGATTGCGAGGCCAGCCTGCGCGTGCTGGAGACGCACCACGCGCCCACCTACTACATCCCGCCCGCCGACATCGTGATGTCCGCACTCGTTCCCACGGGGCGGGAGACGTTTTGCGAATGGAAGGGTAGGGCGGTCTATTTCGATCTGGTCGTCAATGGCCGTCGTTCCCCCAATGCGGCCTGGTCCTATCCGGCACCAACCGCGCGCTTCGCCCCGCTGCGCGATCACATCGCGTTCTACGCCACCGCGCTCGACGCGGCCTTCGTGGGCAATGTGAAGGTGCAGCCGCAGCCCGGCGATTTCTATGGCGGATGGGTGACGCCGAACCTCACCGGCCGGGTGAAGGGCGCGGCAGGCACGATGCATTGGTAGGGGGGGTCAACCGGTGGCGAAGCTCTGTTGCAGCCGCGTCGCGCTGACATAGCGCGTCAACTCCGCCCAGGTCTCCGGATCCATGAGGGTCAGGATGCCGTTCGACACCGAATAGCCATAGCGAAACACTTCACCGGTGCTCATGTGATAGGTCAGATGCGCGCCGTCGGTTTCCAGATTGGCATGGGTTTCTCGCACCCACAGGCTCTGCCCGTCATCGCGCAGCGCCCAGATGCCCACGAATGCCCGGTCCTGTCCGGGATCGGCGGTCAGGATCGTCAGGCCGTGATCCTCGGTGAAGTCCCAGCCATCGCCGGTATCGTGCTCGCGCCACGTGCCGACCGGCGTCTCGCCGCCGGTGCCGGAGCGGTGATAGACGCGCCCGCCCCAGATCATCGTCGCCCCGTCCTCGGAGAAGTTTACCGGCTCCTCGGGTTCCGCGAAATGGTACTTGCCGTCCTCGGTGATCTCGTAGGTCTGCGGCTGCCCGGGCAGCAGCCAGATGCCGATAAGGGCCGGATCAAGGGGCGCGTCGTTCATGGGGGCACAATGGCACGGAACGCGCGCGCTGTTAATCATTCTGAACGCTGCGCGCGGAGGTGAGTCTCTCAGGCAACAATGTCCGCCGTGCTCAGCCGGAATGCCTTGCCGAAGCCGCCGTTCAGCAAAGCCGATTGCGGGGCGAAGCGCATCAGCCGGAAGTCGCCGAAATCGTAGTAGAGCCGGGCCTTGGGATAGAGCGACAGGTAATGCGCGCGCAGCGCGGCCTTGTCCGCACCCTCTGCGATGGCCTGCAAGGTCAGGCGCGGATGGGTCAGCGGATCGCCCTTGTCCCCCGGCTCCCCGATCAGGACAGAGCAGGCGGGATTGGCATCCAGCGCGGTACTATGGCTCGACAGGGTGGAGATCAGGGTCAGCGGCGCGTGGTCGGCCCCGGGGACAATGGCGATCCGGGTGACGCTTGGATGCCCCGTTTCCGGGTCCAGGACGCCAAGGGCCGCAAAACGTGCCTCCGTAATCAGCGACCGCGCCAGCGCGCGCGCTTCGTCATCCGTGGGCCGGATCGGACCTTCAGGCCGGTTCTCCATGATTGCACGCTAGCAGGCCTCGCGCGCCGGATCAGCCCTCAGAATTCGTGCCAAAGCGACAGGGAAAGCCCCACATTCTCGCTGCCCGCGACGGCACCCCGCGCGCCAAGGCGCAGGGACGTGGCATCACTCACCGAATAGATCAGCGACGGCGCAAGCGTGACCAGCGGATCGGCCCCCGGCCAATCCTCCGCCTTGACGGAGAAGGTGGCCGACAGCCGCGGCGCAAGGTGCAAGCCGATCGTCCCCTCCAACTGATAGATCATCGCCTCGTCCGTGATGTCGTAAAGCGCCACGGCTTCCAGCACGCCCCATCCGCCGTCATGGGCAAGCGGCATGTACCACGCCCCGCCGCCGCCCTCCCCGAACCCACGCCCGATCGACGCACCGACGCGGATCAATCCATGGGGATCCGCATCGCCGGTCTGCCGTGCCCCCAGGCCGCCATGCACGGCGATCTGCCACGCCGCCTCGGGCGCGCTCAGGGTGTAGCGCAGGAAGGCGGTGGCCTGACGGCTGATGTCTCCGCCGCCGATATCCGCACCAAGGGTCATCCGACGGCCCAGGCCGTATTCTCCGTAGAAGCTGAGATAGGTTTCGGGCTCCCACAGGCCGGCCATCAGGTCGGCCTGCGCCTCCTCCGCCGAAAGCTGGAGCGAAACGAATCCCTCCCCCGCCCCGCGCGCCCATGGGCCGGCGGCCACCGGGCCGGCGGCCGCGGCAAGCAGGGCAATGACCCCCCATATTGTGACGCATGGGCAACGCATGGCTGCGATTAGCCCCCCTGTTGGTTAACAAAACCCTAACGTCGCTTGCCCGTCCCAAGGCCACACGGGCATGGTCGCCCGGACGTCACGCGCTGTTCTGGGGGGAATCGCGCAATTGTCCGTGCCGCTGCCGCACGGATCCACCCCCCGGGATGCTCACGGAATGCGCCGCGACATGGATGTCCCATGCGCGTCCGGCAGAGGGGGATTGTAACGAGTGTCAGAGTTGACGGGTGCCATACGCGCCGCCCTGGCCGATGCCGGGACGATCCAGGACAAACCGCGATATTTCGGCGTGCCGATGCGGCCCCTGACCGGGCCGCTGGCCGACCGTGTCCTGACGCTGTACCGCGGCGGTCGCGATCCGGAGGTGCAGGAGCTTCTGGCCCGGCGGCACGAGGCCTATACCGATTGCCTGCGGCTCGCCGGTGTGCGCGTGCCCGACACCCAATTGCGACTTCTGGATGAGGCCGGCACCCTGCGCCCGGTGATCGTGCAACGCGCCATCCCGGAGGAGATGATGCTGCCGCACCTCCTCAAGCGCGCCACGCCCGAGACGGCGATCGGCCTTTTGGACCAGATCGGTCGGGACGTGGCGGAATTCTGGCGGCGCGTGGCGCAACGGCCCGAACGCATCGGCTTCCATTCCCGGATCGAACGCTTCGGCATGGACGAAACGGGGCCGCTCTTCCTCGATACCTTTCCGCCCCTGATCTCCTACGATCGCGACGAGATGGGGCAGCTGATCCACCGCTTCGCCGATAACGGCATGATCCGTGGCCTTGGCAAGATCCTCCCCGGGCGCCTGCGCGACCTTCAGGATCGCTGGTATACCCCGGCCGGATCGGTCTCGACGTTGGTGGAAGGGGCTTTGCAGGTTCGCCCGCGGGATCACGAGATCATTCTGGACTGGGCGCGGGACTTCGCGTCGCGCCGTCTGGAAGGGCCGTGGCGCGAAGCGGTGCATTCCATGTTGGCCCGTCAGCAACGGCAGGTGGCCGCGGGCCCCCGCCGCTGGACCGGACTTGTGGGCGGACGCGACCGACCCCATGCCTGACAGCCCCGAACCGGGCGCCGGGATGAAAGTGGTGCTGGTCCATCCGGAAATCCCCGGCAATACCGGCTCGATCGGGCGCACCTGCGTCGCGCTTGATCTGGAGCTGATCCTGATCCACCCCCTCGGCTTCGATCTGTCGGAAAAATCCGTGCGCCGGGCGGGCCTTGATTACTGGAAACACGTGCGCCTGACGGAATACGACACCTGGGCGGCGTTCATGGCCGACCGCGCGCCGCCCGAGGATGCGCTGTTCCTGTTCGAGAATGGCGGCACCGGCGGCACCGTCTATGACCCGCAATATCCGCCCGACGCATATCTCGTCTTCGGGAAGGAGACGAAGGGCCTGCCGGAGGAGGTCTTGCAGGGCCGTGCCGCGCGCACATTCCGCCTGCCCATGCGGTCGCCCCATATCCGGTCGCTCAACCTGTCCAATGCCGCAACCGCCGTCATCTACCAGGCAATGCGCGCCTATCTGCGTTAATGCCTCGCTTAGGTCCCTGAGAACCCTAACGAATTCCCTCAACCGGCCCGGATCGTGCCGCATTTGAGGTGTTTCTTCATGGTTAATCACATTGGGAATATCGAGTAACGGAGTCAAAAATGCTCAACAAAGCCTTCACCTTCCTGGCCGACGAAAGCGGCGCCATCACCGTCGATTGGGTCGTTCTGACCGCCGGTGCCGTGTCGCTGGGGCTTCTGTCGGCGGTTCTGGTGTCCGGGGCCGTGCGCGACACGGGGACGGAGACGAGCGCGATCATGGAAAACTACGAAATCGACAGTGGTTTCCCCACGGCGGCCCTCGATGATGAAACCGATCCCGCCCCCGATCCCGATCCGATCGTCACCACGAACTGATCCGGCTTGCGCCTTTGATCCGAGGGCCAGTTCCGGCCCTTCGGTCACACGAAAACACACGACACGCCATCCGACGCTGGGAAAGCGCGGGTGGCGTGATAGTTTGCGGCACGGGGCCGAGTGCGTGGCCCGCCACGGCAAAGGGGGGCAAGACGTGTCCGAGACTGAGAATGCCGCGAAGGGCGACAAGGCCGATCCGGGCGCGCTCCCGCAATCCGACACCGCCATCCTCGCCGCGGAGGTCAAGGCCCTGCGGGAGGAGATGACGTTCCTGCGGCGGCACCGTCTGGTCCAGATCTACCAATCCGTCCCGCGGGTGATGATGTTCCGCTTCGCCGCTGGTATGGCCGTGGGTCTCGGCACCGTGGTGGGCGCAACCTTCCTGTTGTCGATCCTCGTCTGGATTCTCAGCCAGATCGAATTCATCCCGATCATCGGCCAGTGGGCGACGCAAATCGCGCAGGAAATCGAGGCCGCCCTGGGCGGCGAATGACCCGCCCGTCATTGCCTGCGCGGTCAGCGTACCTAGATATCAACCCGACGGCGCCGATTTTTCTCAAGGAGAGAGCCATGCAATGCCCGGTTGACAACACCACCCTCGTGATGAGCGACAGGCAAGGGGTCGAGATCGACTATTGCCCGACCTGCCGGGGCGTCTGGCTCGATCGTGGGGAACTGGACAAGATCATCGAACGCTCCGTCCCCGCCGCGCCCGCGACCCCGGAACCGCCCGCGCGTGGCTACAATGACGACCATGGCAGCGGCCGCCGGAAGAAGAAGCGCGGCTCGTTCCTCGACGACATCTTCGACTTCTGATCGCGGGCGTCAGGCTCCGGCCATTCTCGTGAACAGATCGAAATAGGCGTCCCCGATCCGGTCCCATGTCAGCGCGTCCTGCGCCCTGGCCCGAAGCGCCGGTCCCACATCAAGCGGCAGGGGGGCGGCCAGAAGCTTTCGCAACGCGCCCGCATCGTGGAAGAACAGCGCGCGGCCATCGGTGGTCTGCCGGTTGAAGGTGCAGTCGAAGGCGAAGATCGGCAGCCCGAAATGCATCATTTCAACGAGCGCGGGGTTCGTGCCGCCCGCCGAATGGCCGTGGATATAGGCCGCCGCCCCGGCCCGAAGGGCGTATCGGGGCCCCGGCGCGTGGATCGGGTCAAGCAGGTGCAGCCCGTCCCGGCCGCCGTATGTCGCTCGCAACCCGCGACCGTACCGGCTGTCGTCCCAATTCCCCACGAAGACCAGCGGCATCGGACTTTCGGCAAACGCTTCAAGGATCATGGCCACATTGTTCTCCGGCTCGATCCGACACAGGGCGAGGGCGTAGGTCCCGGGCAGGTCTCCGCGCGGGGCGGAGGGTGGATCGGGCGGCTCAACGGCGTGGTCGCCGCCATAGGCGATGATCTCGGGCGTGATGCCGTGGGCCTGGCCCAGATGCGTGGCGATGGCCGGATTGTCGGCGATAATCGCATCGGAATGCCGCACGGCCAGGGTCTCGGAATATCTCAGGAAGGCGCGCACGGGGGCGGACCATTTGCCCCGCCGCCATTCCAGCCCGTCCACATGGGTGATGAGCCGCATCGCGCCCCGTCGCAGCAGCGGCAGCGATACCGCCCCCGATACCCCCAGCAGCAGCGCCACATCCACGCCGCGTGCCACTGCGTCGCGCAAGGTCGTCGCATCGTAGGCCACGCTTGCGGCACCATTGGCGCGAAACCGGGAATAAATCAGATCGGCATTGGCGAACCGTTCGGGCCGGTCGGGATAGGCGGGGCCGGAGCAATAGACGCTCAGCCGTTCGGGCCGGTCCGTCGCCGCGTGATACCGCACGAGGTTCTCCGCCAGGGTCTCGAACCCGCCATAGCGCGCCGGCACCCCGACGGAGCCAAGGATGGCGATGTGCAAAGGTGCGGCGCGCGCCATGGCGTCCCTTCCCGTCCGGCGGGCGATGCGAGTGGCATGGCCCATCGGCCCTGCATAGCACCGCGAGATGGAATTGGGCGAGGGCGCGCGGCGGTTTAACCGAATCTTCAAGGCACGCGCGGTAGTTACGGGATCGAATGATTTGCCCATCGCGCCCTTCCGGGCCGAAGTGACCAGGACCCGAAATGCCCGCTGCACAGGATATCCGTTCCCCGCGCATCGCTGCCCACGCTGGCCGCGCCGGACGTGCGGCGACGCCTGCGCCCCATGTCGGTGGATCGCGGATGTTCTGGGCCGCGAAGGCCGGGTTCGACTATGTGGGCGCATTTGTCCTTCTGCCGATCATGGCGCTTCTTGCGGTGATCCTTCTGCTCGCCAACCCGCGCCTCAATCCCGGCCCGCTGATCTATCGCCAGATCCGCATGGGCCGGCACGGTGTCCCCTTCGTGGCCTACAAGTTCCGCACCATGCTGGCCTCTGATGTCGTGCGCGGCCCGTCCGATCCGCTGGAAACCCGGCGGATCACGGCGTTCGGCAAGGTCCTGCGCCGCTCGGGCCTCGATGAAGTGCCGCAGATCCTCAACATCCTGCGCGGCGAAATGAGCCTCATCGGCCCGCGCCCCGATTGCCTCTCCCATGCCGAATTGTTCATGCGTGTGATCCCGGATTACCGCAAACGGCTGGCCGTGCGTCCGGGGCTCAGCGGCCTGGCCCAGATCGAACTGGGCTATGCAGAAGGGGTGGAGGCGACGCGCGACAAGGTGCGCGCCGATCTGCGGTATTTGAGCCGCGCGGGCTTCCGTCAGGAAGGCTTCGTGTTCTGGCGGACGATCGTGACTATCTGCACCGGTCGCGGGGACTGGCCCGGTCGTCCGGCCCGCCACAGGGCGACGCGCCGCACGTCGGCTCAGACGCTCAGGAACGATACCATGCCATCGGGATCGACGCGCGCTGCCGTCAACGTGCCGCCATATACTGCGCCAGTATCTACGGCGATCCTGCCCGCCTCCGCGAAGGGCTCCTCGAACGGTTGGTGGCCGAAGGCGACCCACTGACCGTCCGTGCGCTCCTGTTTCAGGAACGCATCGTGCCCCCACATCAGTGCCTTGTCCGCCTGCCTGTCCATCGGCGCATCGGGATCGGCGCCTGCATGGACCACCCAAAGCGTGCCGGAGTTCCACGATTTCGGCAGGTGCTCCAGCCACGTCACCAGTTCGGGGCCCATCGCGTCACGTAGATCGCCCGCGGCATCCAGCAGCGCGCCCATGGATTTCGTGTCGGCGCTCAAGCCCGCGCCGACCCCGAAACTCGCCATCGTCTGCAACCCGCCATAGCGCAGCCAACGCTTCGCCGGTCCCGCCGGATCGTCGAGGAAATCGAGCAGCATCCGCTCGTGATTGCCCATCAATCCGACCAGCACGTCGGGATAATCGCGCAGGATCTGGCCCGCGAAGATCAGCACATCCGCGCTGTCCTTGCCCCGGTCGATGTAATCGCCCACGAACACCACGCGCCCCGGCGCGCCGCCCGCCTTTGAAATGTCCCCGTCAATGGCGTCCAGCAAGCGGCCCAGCTGCCCCACACAGCCATGGATGTCGCCCACGATATACACACGCTCCGAAGGCGCCGGCGGTTGCCACGGCGTCATGATTCGTCTCTCCGATGTTACCCGTCCCTGCCTAACCCGAGCGTGGCGGGAATGCATCTGCCCAGAATTTTTCCGCCGAAACAGCGCCCGAGCTCAGCGATGCCTTCCGTATTCCGCTAAGTTCCGACACGAAAAAGCAGGCGTGCGAGTCTGAACGCGCGCTGACGGAGGCATGTTATGATGTTCAAGTTCCGCGCCGCTCTCGTGGCCGCGTCCCTCTTTGCCCTTGCCGCCTGCGGCAGCGCCTATGTGTCGTCCGACGTGTCCAGCCTTGCGGGCGAAGACGGCGTCCAGGTGGTCGAAATGACGCCCGCCGCCGTCGCCCATGCCAACCGCAGCGCCTATGATCCGCAGAACCTTCCCGCCGCATTTTCGCGGATCGCGGGTGCGGGAAGCCAGCCGCGGGGGGCCGCTCGTCTGCCCGATCCGGTCTTCGACGCACAGATCCGCCCGGGCGCAATCGAAACCCGGGTCCCGCCCGAAGTGCGCCCCGGCCCCTACCGCATCGGTGTCGGGGATGTGTTGCTTCTGGCCACGCCCCGCGGCGATTCGGTGGAGGAGCTGGCCGGCCTCGTCGCCGCGCAGAACCAGCGCCAGGGCTACACGGTGCAAGATGACGGCGATGTCGCGATCCCCGACGTGGGCCGGATCATGGTGGCTGACATGACCCTGGCCGAGGCCGAGGATGCCATTTTCGAGGCGTTGATCGAGGCGCGGCTCGATCCGTCCTTCAGCCTGGAAGTGGCGGAATTCAATTCGCAGCGCGTCTCCGTCGGGGGGGCGGTGCGCAATCCCGGCGTCGTGCCCGTGGGGATGACCCCGCTCTACCTCGACGAGGTTCTGGCCAATGCGGGCGGCCTTGCGCTCGATGCCGACGATTTCGCCGTGATCCGCATCTTCCGGGACGGCAATCTCTACCAGATCCCCACGTCCGAGCTTTATTCCGACCGGGGCCTGCAACGCATCCGCCTCGTGGACGGCGACAGCCTGTTCGTCGATACCGCCTATGATTTCGAACAGGCCCAGGCCTATTTCGAAGAGGTGATCGCGCGGGCCGATTACACCCGCTCGGCGCGGGCCGACGCGATCCAGCAATTGCAGGTGGAGGTCTCGATCCGCCGCGGCGCGCTTGAGGAAAGCCGCCAGAATTTCCGCGACCGGGTGGAATTCGGCGCGGAGGGTGGAGAATTCGTCTACATCGCCGGAGAGGTGCGGGAGCCCGGCCGCTTCGAACTTCCCTTCGAGAATCGCGCGGTTCTGGCCGATGCGCTCTTCGATGCGGGCGGTTGGAGCGAGGGGACCGGCAATCCGTCCCAGATCTACCTGCTGCGCGCCGAAGACAGCTCCGCCTATCTGCGCGCGGTCACGGCCTACCGTCTGGACGGGTCGAACGCGGCGAACCTCGTTCTGGCGGCCCGGATGGAACTGCGCCCCGGCGACGTCATCTTCGTGGCGGAGCAACCGATAACGCGCTGGAACCGTGTCATCGACCAGATCACGCCGTCGATCATCAGCCTCGGTGCCTCCGCCGTGGAATGATGGTCCGGCGGTGCCATAGCCCGCACGCAAACGAAAAACGCCCCGCCGGATCAACCGGCGGGGCGTTTTGCTGTCCCTCGATGGGACTGGATCAGTTGGTGCCGTCTGCCGACGCACCCGCGATGATCACACCGGCAACCACGACACCGGCCACGATGTAGAGCGGGTTGATCACGGCGGAGGCCTGCGTGCCGACGGTCACGTCGGTTCCGGGCGTCGTCGTGGCAACGGGCTGGATGCCCTGCGCCGCGGCTGCGGTGCCGAGGCTTGCGATGATCGCAGTCGTCAAAAGTGCCTTTTTCATGGCGCATCTCCAAAATTGAATTCAAGTCTTCATATCTGGCCGCCTGTGACGGATCAACCGCAGACATGAATATCGCGGGGCTTTCGGCTGAAATCCGGCCATCGGTGCGGACGTTTCGGCCGGATTTTAACCAAATCAAGGGAGTCCGGCGGTGTTTCGGTGCCGTCTCCGGGCGCAAATGCGACGGATGTGCCGCGTTGATTCGACCTCGCCCTTCAGCCGTTCACAGGACCGGGCACTCCGCCACGGCGTCTTTGGGGAGCCGTGCATAGGTAACACCCGCCACGGCCTGCGCCCCCCGCGCGCTCCCATGGGCCTGGATCGCGTCGCGCAGGGCCTCGTCCGAGAGGAACGGGCGCAAAGCCTCCAGGTCCAGGAGGGCGCGGCAGGCGGAGACGGGCGTTACCGGATCAGCCCCGGCATCGGCCGCGACCTCCCCATGGGGTACGACCCGGTAGTCGACCTCGCCGTCCGGCACCGCGCGCAGGATCGCATCCGAAAGGGCCGCGCGGGCGGTCTCCAGCTTCCGTTCATGGGGCCGAAACCGCGCCTCCAGCCGTGTCAGTTGCGTCTTGAGCGCCCGGCTCTCCTCCCGCCGCGCGGCTGCAATATCGGCCTGGAGCCGGGCGAGGTGACCCATCGCCTCGGCGGCTTGGCGCGTGGTGAGGCGGGGATCGTCCACCAGCGTCGCCGCCCGCGCGGCAAAGCGATCCGCACGGTCGGCCAAGGCTGGGCCGGGGGCGGTCAGGTCGGGGGCGTGGGACATATCGTTGGGCATGGCGCAAGGGTGTCGCGATTCCCGTTAACACTTCGTTACCGAAATGGTTCAAACGCTAGGGGTCGCGCCGCAATTCCGGAAGGCCTCCACCGCCTCTGCGGCGGTGTCGAGGGACATCTCCACGATGCGGTCGCCCGATCGGGCAAGCGCGCTCCGGTTGAAGGCGAGCCCGTCCAGCACGTTGCCGAAGCCGCGATCGGCCACCGTCAGGCGCGCGCGGTCGGGGCCGAGCACGTGGCGATCGGTCGTGATCGTATTGGGCCGCGGCCCGACAAACTGCATCGCGAAGGCGGGCGCGACGGGCCAGGGCCCATCGCCGGCGACACTGATCGTGTAGAGCGGGATCGTCGGATCGAATGTCAGGCGCACGTCGACGCCCGGCTCCGCATGGGTGAGCGTACACAGCGTGCCATCGGTTCCCGCCTCCCACGCGAGAACGGGCGACGCGATTGCAACGAGAGCGGCGGCGAGAGCAATTTTCATGGCGCATCAGATAGCGGTGCAATCGCCATATTCCACCCGCCCGCCTTGGCTTTCGCACGGGAAGGCGCGAAGCTGGGCGCTATGACCCGCGATGAATTCAACGATCTCTGCAAGGCGATGAAGGCCACGGACCATGCCGTCCAATGGGGACATGCCGATGTCTGGAAGGTGGCTTCCACCCACCCTAAAATACTAGACCGTAGCCAATTGCGCTCCGAGCCTTGCCAATGCGTCTTTCGTGCGCCCCGGCACTCTTGCATTGGGATGATCCATAGAAACAAAGGTCGTTGCACCGTTCTCAAGAATTCTTGGCGTTTCACCCGAGCCGAAAAGGCCACCGGCGATGACCTCCCAGAACGGTTGATACATTCTTCCAAAAAACACTACGGCTTTGGGAGAGCGCTCCTCGATCAGATTCTTTAGTGTTTGGATGCGCTTGGCTCGGTATCGGAGGTTGTAGACCTCGCGGTTTGCCAAGAATAAGTAATCGGTGAATTCGGGGTATTTCCACTTTGACGTGCTTGGAGAAGGCAAAGGGTTCAGTTCCAGAACACACGTCTTTGAACTTTGTCTTCCAAGAATGGTTTGCCAGTGTTTCTTTGGATCTCTTGCGCCTTCAGCGCCTTGGTCGAATCCAAGTTGAATGCGGCTCAGCATCGTCCAAGTCGGTTGATTGGTGATCGAAGCGAAGCCCTTATCGATTATCGCATCGTGAAACTCAGCTACATCATCGACGGTTCTGCGACCCCGGTCTTGCCAAGTTTGGACGCGCTGAGTGACGTCCGCCGCAGAGTTTCCGCCTCCTTCCTCCATTCCGACAAACCATAGCGGGGCTTCAAGATCACCGTACCCGTAAAATCCGAAGGCATATTCATCAATTTCCAGCTCGGTGGGAAAGTCATTCAAAGTCATTAGTCTATCTTTCCACGCTCATTCATTTGTTGTGCTAGAATCTTATCGCCTTCTTTTCCCCGCCCGGTTAACAGCCGCGCAGCGGCCCGGGCCATCGTCTGCCCGTCCCGGCGGGCTCCCTCTCGGCATCTTTTGCGTTGCAAACGAGCCTGTCGGGCAGCGGGCGATTTGATTGGGTCAGCGAGACGGATAGATGTCGCACGGACTTGGCAACCGTAAAGTGCCTCACAGGGCCGTTGGATCGCCATCCCACGGGCAGGCGATGGCCCTCTTTCGCACCTACCGCCCCCGCCGCGCCTTGCCGCCGCGCATGCCGCCGCGGCCTCCGGTGCTGCGCCCGCTCGCCTTCTGCGCGCCTTCCACTGCGGCCTCCACCGCCGATTGCCGCGCCAGCGGGTCGTCGGCTATCGCCAGTTCCACCGCTTCGAGCCGCTTGACCTCGTCCCGCAGCCTTGCGGCCTCCTCGAATTCCAGGTTCTCCGCGGCCTTGCGCATCTGGTCGCGCAGCCCGTCGAGATGCGCCTGCAAATTTGCGCCCACCAGCGGTTTGTCGACCTTCGCGGTGACGCGGCTCATGTCCACGTCGCCCTGGTAGGTGCCGAGCAGGATGTCATCGACGTTCTTCTTGATCGTTGCGGGCGTGATCCCGTGTTCCTCGTTGTACGCCAGTTGCTTGGCGCGCCTGCGGTCGGTTTCCCGCATGGCGCGTTCCATGGAGCCGGTGATCTTGTCGGCATACATGATGACGCGCCCCTCGGCGTTACGCGCGGCGCGGCCGATGGTCTGAACGAGCGAGGTCTCGGAGCGCAAAAACCCTTCCTTGTCGGCGTCCAGGATAGCGACCAGCCCGCATTCGGGAATATCGAGGCCCTCTCGCAACAGGTTGATGCCGATCAGCACATCGAAGGCGCCAAGCCGCAGGTCGCGCAGGATCTCGATCCGTTCCAGCGTGTCGATGTCGGAATGCATGTAGCGCACGCGAATGCCCTGTTCGTGCATGTATTCCGTCAGGTCCTCGGCCATGCGCTTGGTGAGCGTGGTCACGAGCGTGCGGAAGCCGTCGGCGGCGACCTTGCGCACTTCGTCGAGGAGGTCATCGACCTGCATCTCCACGGGGCGGATCTCGATCTGCGGGTCGATCAGGCCGGTGGGGCGGATCACCTGTTCGGTGAAGACGCCGCCCGCCTGCTCCAGTTCCCACGCCTGGGGCGTGGCCGAGACGAAGACGGATTGCGGGCGCATCGCGTCCCATTCCTCGAACTTGAGCGGGCGGTTATCCATGCACGACGGCAGGCGGAAACCGTGTTCGGCCAGCGTGAACTTGCGCCGGTAGTCGCCGCGATACATGCCGCCGATCTGCGGGACGGAGACGTGGGATTCGTCCGCGAAGACGATGGCATTGTCGGGGATGTATTCGAAAAGGGTGGGGGGCGGTTCACCGGGCGCGCGGCCGGTCAGGTAGCGAGAGTAGTTCTCGATCCCGTTGCAGACACCCGTGGCCTCCAGCATCTCCAGATCGAAGTTGGTGCGCTGCTCCAACCGCTGCGCCTCCAGCAGCTTGCCCTCCCCGATCATCTGGTCGAGCCGCATCTGTAGCTCCGCTTTGATCCCCTTCATCGCCTGCTGCATCGTGGGGCGCGGCGTGACGTAGTGGGAGTTCGCGTAGATGCGGATTTTCTCGAAATTGTCGGTCTTCTCTCCGGTCAGCGGGTCGAATTCGGTAATTCCCTCCAACTCCTCTCCGAAGAAGGACAGCTTCCACGCGCGGTCCTCCAGGTGGGCGGGCCAGATTTCCAGGCTGTCGCCGCGTACCCGGAACGTGCCACGCTGAAACGCAGCATCATTGCGGCGGTATTGCTGGGCCACCAGGTCGGCGATCACCTTGCGCTGGTCATACTCGCGCCCGGCATAAAGGTCCTGGGTCATCGCCCCGTAGGTCTCCACCGAGCCGATGCCGTAGATGCAGCTCACCGAGGCCACGATAATCACGTCGTCGCGTTCCAGAAGCGCGCGGGTGGCCGAATGGCGCATCCGGTCGATCTGTTCGTTTATCTGAGATTCCTTCTCGATATACGTGTCCGACCGCGCGACATAGGCCTCGGGCTGGTAGTAATCGTAGTAGCTCACGAAATACTCGACCGCGTTTTCCGGGAAGAAGCCCTTGAATTCCCCGTATAATTGCGCGGCCAGCGTCTTGTTCGGCGCAAGGATGATGGCGGGGCGCTGGGTCTCCTCGATCACCTTGGCCATGGTGAAGGTCTTGCCGGTGCCCGTCGCACCCAGAAGCACTTGGTTCTGCTCACCGTCCAGCACACCCTGGCTGAGCTCCCGGATCGCCGTGGGTTGGTCGCCCGCCGGTTCGAACTCGGAATTCATGACGAAGCGTTTGCCGCCCTCCATCTTCAGCTGCGCCCGGATCGCGTCCACGGCACGGCCGGTATCGGGCATCTGTTCGGGCGAGTTGTTGTGCATCATCGGCTCCATCGGTCGTGACATAGAATGGGTCGCGCGCGGGCGGGCGCAAGGGGCAGGGGGCGATGCTGGTGACAGGACGGTGTCAGGAGGGGTCCTCCGTCCCGGTCGGGCGCGTTAACACTTCCTAGGATAATATGGGCGAAAAGGTTAACAAAATAAGGGGATTTCGCGCGACTATTCCTTTGCCTGCCGACCTCCCATGGCGTAGGCATAAGGGGCAAGCAGCAGAAGCGGTTGCCGGCCCTCGGCCGTTACCCACCCACCCCTCGCTCCCTCGGCCAGGGCTGGCAACCAACTCTTCCCGGGCAATTCGAATGCCTGCCGCGAAGTGGTTCTGTGGTAGACACACGCGCATGATTGATTTGCGCCCATTCCTCCCGACCTCAAACCTCCCAGCATTGCACCCGCGGACTCTATTCGTCCCGCTCGCATTCCTTGCGTCCCCGTCCTTCGCCGATGCCGACCCGCCGCGTGTCTATGCCCAGGACGGCCCCGTCCAGATCGCCGGTGCCCTCGAGACCGTCTTCGATTGGACAACGGACCGCTGCGAGGATTACCAGATCCCCGACCTGCCCGTGCGCGCCTTCCGGGACGGGGACGGGCAGGTGAGCCTGATCCTCAGCCACGACAGCGCGCGGCGTATGACCGGGCCGGATTTCGACAGCCTCACGCTGTCCTGCGATGTCCTCATGTCCTCGGCCCAGAACAGCGCGCCGGACATGTTCTCCAACATCGAATGGATCGCCGCGACCTGGATCGAAGGGGAAACGGTCCACGCGCTTCTGCACAACGAGCATCAGGGCAACCGCTACACCGATTGCACCAGCGCGGATTATTTCAGCTGTTGGTACAACACGATCACCTACGCCCGGTCCGACGATGCAGGTGCGTCCTTCCACCGCCCGATCCCCGCGCCCGATCACCTCGTCGCCTCCATCCCCGAAACCTATCGCCCGGATGAAGGGATCTTCGGCGCGTTCAGCCCGTCCAACATCATCGAACACGACGGGGCCTATTTCGCCTTCATCAAGGTGCAGACCCACCCGTTCGGTGAACAGCATGTCTGCCTGATGCGGACCGAGACGCTGGGCGACCCTGACGCCTGGCGCTACTGGGACGGGTTCGGGTTCAATGGCCATTTCGCCGACCCCTACCGCGATGACCTCCGCGCGCTCCGGGCCACGACCTGCACGCCCATCGCCCTGCCGGACATCGCGCAGATGTACGAAGGCATCACCTGGAATACGGAGTTGGAGCGCTTCATCCTCGTCGGCACCTCCTCCGATCCCGCGCGCGATCCGAACCCGTTCGGCTTCTACTATGCGCTGTCCGAGGATCTGGTGAATTGGGCGCCCCGCGTGCCGCTTCTGGAAGTCCACCTTCCGTGGCGGGCCACGGGGCCGGAGACGACGTACCTTTACCCGACACTAATCGACCACACCGCGCCCGGACAGAATTTCGATACAAGCGGGGCGGAGGCGTATCTGTACTTCACGCGGCTGAACTTCGGGTCCGGCCATCTGGACCGGGATCTGATGCGGGTCCGGGTGGAGATTGGAGCGGCGGAATAGCCGTGGCGAGGGGCAGGTTTGACGCCGAGGTGCCCGACGCTGCGGCGTGCATAGATGACGGAATCGAGGAGCAATATACGCTATTCCGCCGCCAGCTTCACCAGTTTTGCGACGGTGTTGATATTGCGCGTCGTTCCCTCTGACATTCCCGAAAGCGCCGGTAATCTCAATTTGGTGCGGCCCATCCCGGATGGATAGTGGATGAAGACTTCCCGTTGCCCAAGCGCGAGTTCTTCGCAGTCTTTGCCCGAAACCGTCTCGATCGTGTCCGATGGCGGCGGTGCATCGAGGAAGAGGACGCCAACCTTGCTCGGTTCGGCCTGCGGAAACGGATTGGCTTCAAGAACGTCCTGCAACTCATCGGCGGTTCGCAAGAGGATGCCGACCGGCTTGCCCGCATAAGCCGCCAGCCGCTGTTCAAGTGCCGCTCTTACCACCGACATCTCTTCGGATGAGGAAAACACGAGATTACCCGACTGGATGTAAGTGCGCACATCGGTGAAGCCCGCTGCCTCTGCCATCGCGCGCAGATCGGCCATTGGGAGCTTGCCGGTTCCCCCGACATTGACCGCACGTAGAAGCGCAATGAGTGTCCGCATGATGCCTTGATACACAGGCCATGCGATGTCTGAAAGGCACCCTTCGCAGAAGCCGGCTCATGGGCCGCTCCGTCCCGCAAGGCCGTGCCGCCCCGCGACACCATTCCCGTTGCCAAGCGCAGCATTCTAGCCGGCAGGCCATTGCATATTGAACTTGCTACTAGGTGAGGTAAGGCGCTGTGATAGGGTTGCCTTCGTGATAAGCCCCGTTTTCTCAATCATGGAGCATTTTCATGTCATCTGATGACAAGCTCATTCGAACTTCGGAACAGCAAAGCCTGCGTGTGACACAATCCGAACCGCTGCAAGAAAATGATGATTTCGTGCGCATGTGCATAGAAGGGAACCTGGATTGTACCTTCGTTTGGGGTATGCGTTACCGCAGCGACGGAATTTTCGATACCGAACCGGTCATCGTGGACAATATGGTTCTGGAATTGGCGGAGTATCTTATCGACGGCAAACGTGAATTCGAGTTCCTTCTGCAATACGGAGTGAAATCGAAACAGACCCGTTCACGGGAGACAACGTTTCTTGATGTGCGTTTGCTTGATGAAGGGGGCGTCGTGCTAGAGCAGGAATTCTCCGGTCGTGTTTTTTGGCGATGCGATGAAAACAAGATAGAGAGGGTGACGGGCTCGACCGATGGAAACACCCTCAATACATCGCGCCAGGCCGAATTCACGCTCATGCCGATCAGGGCATTCCGCTGTTAGACACTTGCGACACCATTCCCGTTGCCAAGCGCGGCGTTCCTTTCCATAACGCCCCCGACGATCAGCCAAGAGGTCCGCCCCATGCGCGCACGTATCTACAAACCCGCCAAGACCGCCATGTCCTCGGGCACGGCGAAGACTAAGGAATGGGTGCTGGAATTCCAGGCGACCGAGGCGCGCTCGATCGACCCGCTGATGGGCTGGACCTCGTCGTCGGACATGAACAGCCAGGTGCGCCTGCGGTTCGACAGCGTCGAGGCAGCGAAGGATTACGCCAAGGATCACAGGATCGACGCGGTGGTGATGAAGCCCAAGACGCGCAAGCCGAATATTCGCCCGGGCGGTTACGGAGAGAACTTCGCAACCAACCGCCGGGGCGCCTGGACCCATTGAGCGGGGGCCTGCGCATCGGGCCCGTGGCGCCCGATGATCCCGGCCTCGCCGACCTGATCGCGCGCCATGCCGCCCATGGCGACGCGCATTACCCCGCCGAAAGCAACCATCACCTGACAGGCCCCGAGATGGCCGCGAAAGGCGTCCGGCTGTTCGCCGGGTGGCTGTCGGGGGATGTCGTCGCGATGGGTGGATACGTGCCCTGGGCGGATGGGCAGGCCGAGGTGAAATCAATGCATGTCGCCCCGTCCGCTCGGGGGCACGGCGCGGGCGCGGCGATGTTGGATGTGTTGATGGAGGCGGCGCGCGCCGAAGGGATGGTCGCCATCTGGCTGGAGACCGGCAGCCGGGACGCATCGGCCCCCGCGCGTCGGCTCTATGAGCGCGCCGGGTTCGACTATTGCGCGCCCTTCGGCGGGTATGTCGAGGACCCCGAAAGCGTGTTCATGACGCGCGCGCTCTAGGGCGGGTGTCTATACCGGGAATATACCGACCCTATACCACTCCTATATCGCCGGTTTCGCCCGTGGACGGCCCCGGCGCGAGCCGCTAAGACCTGCGGCCAAGCGGGCCCATAGCTCAACTGGATAGAGCAGCCGACTTCTAATCGGCAGGTTGAGGGTTCGAGTCCTTCTGGGCCCGCCAAGGCCGCGCGAATCGGTATCGGCGGCACCGCGATTCACGGGCCGGCGCCGGTGCACAATGCTGCACATGTCCGAAATCGCGCTTGGAAACAGGCGTTTGGCGGTGTCTGGAGCCGGAAAATGACGGCTTTTGTATGTTCACCGCACCGTGATCTGCCTATAGTGTCTGGCTATCGGCACTGCCACGCCAATACCGATCCTGGGGGATGATCTATGATACGCTCCGAGCTGATCCAAAAGCTCTCTGACGAGAATCCGCATCTGTATCAGCGCGATGTTGAGCGGATCGTGAACGCGATCTTCGAAGAGATCATAGACGCACTCGCCTCCGGCAACCGCGTCGAGTTGCGTGGCTTCGGTGCGTTTTCCGTCAAGAAGCGGGACGCGCGCATTGGCCGTAACCCGCGCACCGGCGACAGTGTGAATGTCGAAGAGAAGCATGTCCCTTTCTTCAAGGCCGGGAAGCTGCTACGCGACAGGCTGAACGGTCACGATAGCTAAAGGCCCGGTCGCCCCGGAGTGGTGGCCAAGGCCCCCCGGGGGAGCTCGATGAAAATCCTACGTCTCGTCAAAATCCTGTTTCTCGTGCTGGTCGCCCTGGCGCTGGTTTTGCTGTTTTTCGCCAATAATGAGCCGGTGACGCTGAATCTTCTGCCCGATGCGATGGCCACGGCGATGGGGATGCGCAACACGTATACGTTGCCGCTGGTGCTGGTCGTGGTGGCGGCGCTGTTGATCGGGATCGTGGTCGGGTTCGTGTGGGAATGGCTGCGCGAGTATCGCCACCGGGCGGAGGCGCGGACCCAGCGCCGCGAGGCGCAGCGGTTGAGCCAGGAGGTCGCCACGATCAAGGGCCGGTCGCGCGACCACAAGGACGAAATCCTTGCGATCCTGGACGACGCAGACGCCGCGCGCTGAGCCTTTGTCCGACATCGCCATCAAGTTCTGCGGCCTGAGCCGCCCCGAAGATGTTGCCGCCGCCACGGCCGCGGGCGCGCGCTATATCGGCTTTGTTTTCTTCGGGAAATCGCCGCGCACCGTGTCGGTGGAGACCGCAAGTACCCTGGCCATGGATGTCGCACCCGGCATCGCGAAGGTGGCGCTTGTGGTGAACCCCGACGACGCCACGCTGGACCGGATCGTGGCGGAGGTGCCGCTGGATATGCTGCAACTTCACGGCTCCGAAACGCCCGGGCGCGTCGCGGAGATCAAGGCGCGCTACGGCCTGCCGGTGATGAAGGCCATCGGCGTGCGGGACGCGGCGGACCTGGCGGCGATCGACGCCTACAGCGACGTGGCCGACCAGTTGCTCATCGACGCCAAACCGGTCGAGGGCGCAGATTTGCCGGGCGGCAACGGGCTGGCGTTTGACTGGCGGCTTCTGGCGGGCCGTAAATACTGGACGGTGCCGTGGATGCTGGCCGGTGGCCTGACGCCGGACAATGTGGCCGAGGCCGTGCGGTTGACCGGCGCGAAACAGGTGGATGTGAGTTCCGGCGTGGAAAGCGCGCCGGGCGTGAAGGATCCGGCGCTGATGCGGGCCTTTGCCCGGGCGTTGGACTAGGCGGGCGGGCGCATAGGGTTGCATTGCGGATGCGACCGCGCCCGTGGTATCGAGCCGTCGAATTCAACACGAGGAGCCAGCCGATGCTCATCCGCCTTGCCGACCTTACCTCGCTGACCGTTCTGGATTCGGAGGGCGGCAAACATGCCGTGACCGATGTGCTGGTCGACGGCTCGCTTGCGGTGACCCATGTGCTGACCCGTCTGGGACGGTGGTTCGACCGAAGCGGTTGTGCCATCCGCGCCGACGCATTTGGGGCGCCCGACCTGGACGAGGGGGAGTGGCCGTCGCGGGTGACGGAGGGAGACATCAAGGGTGCCGGCAGCGGCCCGGTGCCGCTTCTGTGCGACCCGGACAGCGCCCCCGACCCCGCGGACGTGGCCGCCGCGGAGGGCTCAGGCCCGCTTCACAGTCTCAAGACCATCGACGAGGTGGAGGTGCGCGGCGCCGACGGTGTCAAGGCCGGCACGGTGATGGATTTCATTCTCGATACCGAGGCGCGCAAGTTGGCGATGCTGATCCTCCATGCCGGTCCATCGGGAATCGAACATCAGCGGGTCGTGCCTGCCGGAATGGTCGATACGATCGACTGGGAGGGCGGTTTCGTGACCCTTGGTTGCCCCGCCAATTCGGTCGATGAGGGGCCGGACTTGCATGAATTGGACGTGCGTGTCGAAAGCCATTGGTATAACCGCGTGCTTGCCTATTACGGCATCGGTTGACCCGCCCCTGCTGCATTTCCGCGGTGCGCCGGTGAAAGAGGAGTTGAGACCATGCCCGACGATCTATTGAACAGCTTCATGACCGGCCCCGACGACAAGGGCCGGTTCGGCGATTTCGGCGGGCGTTTCGTGTCCGAGACGCTGATGCCGTTGATCCTTGAGCTGGAGAAGCAATACGAGTTCGCCAAGACCGACGATGCGTTCTGGGCCGAGATGCACGACCTCTGGACGCATTACGTGGGCCGTCCCTCCCCGCTTTATTTCGCCGAGCGTCTGACCGAGCGTCTGGGCGGGGCAAAAATCTACCTCAAGCGCGATGAACTGAACCATACCGGCGCGCACAAGATCAACAACGTGTTGGGGCAGATCATCCTGGCCCGGCGCATGGGCAAGACGCGGATCATCGCGGAAACCGGTGCGGGCCAGCACGGCGTGGCGACCGCGACGGTCTGCGCCAAGTTCGGGTTGAAATGCGTGGTCTACATGGGGGCCACAGATGTAGAGCGGCAGGCCCCGAACGTGTTCCGCATGAAACTTCTGGGGGCCGAGGTTATTCCCGTCACCTCCGGGCGCGGCACATTGAAAGACGCGATGAACGACGCGCTGCGCGATTGGGTCACGAATGTACGCGACACGTTCTATTGCATCGGCACGGTTGCGGGTCCGCATCCTTATCCGGCGATGGTCCGCGATTTTCAGGCGATCATCGGCAAGGAAGCCAAGGACCAGATGATGGCGGCGGAGGGTCGTTTGCCGGACACGATCATCGCCGCGATTGGCGGCGGGTCGAACGCGATGGGCCTGTTCTTCCCGTTCCTCGACGACAAGGATGTGCAGATCATCGGGGTCGAGGCGGGCGGCCACGGCGTGAATGAGAAGATGGAACATTGCGCGAGCCTGACCGGCGGGCGGCCCGGCGTCCTGCACGGCAACCGGACCTATCTTCTACAAGATGATGACGGGCAGATACTCGAAGGCCATTCGATCTCTGCCGGCCTCGACTATCCCGGTATCGGGCCCGAGCATTCGTGGCTGCACGAGATCGGGCGGGCGCAATATGTCTCCATCACCGACAAGGAGGCGTTGGAGGCGTTCCAGCTCAGCTGCGAGACCGAGGGCATCATCCCGGCGCTTGAGCCGTCCCACGCGCTGGCCCATGTGGCCAAGATTGCGCCGGACCTTCCCAAGGATCACTTGGTCATCATGAACATGTGCGGTCGCGGCGACAAGGATATCTTCACCGTAGCCCGCGCGCTGGGCTGGGATATGACGGAAGCCTGAGGCCGGCCCTAGCTGTCCGGCTCCACCGCATGGGTCTGGAGGGTCTCCAGCGGAATGATCTCCAGCGCCCGGCGGTGGGTCGCGGTCAGTTTGACCGGGGGCGCGGCCCCTTCCTCGGCGGCCTGCATCCACCGGCTGGCGCAAAGGCACCAACTGTCGCCGGGTTTGAGACCCGTGAACCCGTATTCGGGGCGGGGCGTCGACAGGTCGTTCCCGACATATTTGGAAAAGGCGAGGAATTCCGCCGTGACGATGGCGCAGACCGTGTGCGATCCGCGATCCTCGGCGCAGGTTTCGCAGGATCCGTCGCGGAAGAATCCGGTCAGGGGGTCGTTTGAACATACCTCAAGTGGGTCGCCGAACACGTTGAGCGATGCGGCTTTCGTGAAGCCCATGGTCTGGTCCCTCGCTTCAGAAGCTCAGGTCGTTCAAGGGCGACGCTAGCGGAAAGGTCAGGGCGCGGAAAGACCGATCGGGCACGCGCGTCGTTACCGAAACTTGTCCACCAGCCTTTGCAGGGGATTGCGCGTATCGGGCTCCGCGCCCGGGGCGGGGTCCGGTTCCGGGGCGGATTTGGATGCGGGGGCGGGTTTGGGTGTGGAGGTGGAAGAGCGCGGCGGGGCGGTGCGCAGCGCGACCGCGTTGAGAAACCTGCCGCTGTCGCCCGTCGCCAAGTCCGGTGCGCCGTCACTGATCCCGCGTATCACATCGTCGAGCCAATCCTGATCGGCCTTGACGAAATCGCTGAGCACGTAACCCGGCACGCGATCCTTGTGCCCGGGATGGCCGACACCGAGGCGCACCCGATCGTAATGCGGGCCGATATGCTGGTGGATGGAGCGCAGACCGTTATGCCCTGCATGGCCGCCGCCCGCCTTCACGCGGACCTTGGCGGGCGCAAGGTCGATCTCGTCATGGAAAACGGTGATGTCGGGCGGCTCCAGCTTGAAGAAGCGCATCGCCTCCCCCACCGATTGACCGGACAGGTTCATGAATGTCTCGGGCTTGAGGAGCATGACCTTTTCGCTCCCGAACTTGCCCTCGCTCAACTGTCCCTGGAATTTCGAGCGCCACGGGGCGAAGCCGTGATCCGCCGCCATGCGGTCCAGCGCCATCCAGCCGATATTGTGGCGGTTCCTGGCGTATTTGGACCCGGGATTGCCCAGTCCGACCCAAAGTTGCATGGCGCGTATCCTCAAGACGACGTGCCCGTTTGATATGGGGCCATTCGCGGTTTGCCAAGGCACGGGCGCGCGTGGCAGGTTGGCGGGCGAGAGCTGGATCAGGGGCCCGACGATGAAAGACCTTCCCGACACGATGCGCGCACTGGTCCTGGAGGAGGCGGGGCAGCGCCTGGCCGTGAAGGACGTCCCGTGCCCGAGGCCCAAGCCCGGTGAGGTCGTGGTGCGCATGGCGGCGTCGCCCATCAACCCGTCGGACCTGGCGATGTTGCGAGGCGAATACGGGCTGGCCTGGCCTTATCCGCTGATCCCCGGCCTGGAAGGCTCGGGTCATGTCGTGGCGTCGGGTGGCGGCCTGATCGCGACGATGATGAAGGGAAAGAACGTCGCGGTTGCCGCGGGAAAACAGGGCGTGTGGGCCGAATATGCAGCGATCCCCGCAAACCAGGTGCTGCCCTTGCCCGCCGACATGCCGCTGGGGGTGGGCGCCAGCAGTTTCGTCAATCCACTAACGGCGATGGCGCTGGTCAGCGAGGTGCGCCGCGCCGGGCAATGGTCCGCGATCTCCACCGCGGCGGGCGGGGCGTTGGGCGCGATGATCCGCAGGCGCGCCAGGCAAAAGGGCGTGAAGATCATCAACATCGTGCGCCGTGACGCGCAGGTCGAGGATCTGAAGGCCGACGGCGCGCGCTATGTCCTGAACGAGACGGATGCGGATTTCGAGGCGCAGCTGGCCGACCTGTGCAAGGAATTACGGTGCAAGATGGCCTTCGACGCGGTGGGGGGGCAGATGACCTATGCCCTGGCCCAGGCTTTGCGGGCCGACGGGCGCATACTTGTCTATGGCGGTCTGGCGGACAAGGCGATCGCGCTGCATCCCGGCACGATGATCTTCAAGGAACTGGACGTCCGGGGCTTCTGGCTGAGCAAATGGCTGGCGCGCAAATCGGTGCCGCAGATGTTGTTGCTGACACGCGAGGTCACGAAAAGCCTGCAAGGGGGCTTTGCGGAAACCCATGTGGCTAAGGTCGTCCCGTTGGAGGAGGCCACTGATGCGCCCGCCGCCTATGCGGAGGCGATGAGCGCGGGCAAGACGCTGATCTCAACCGGGGCCTACGATCTGGGCCTGCCCGATCTCGGGTCCTAGCGCCCACAATTCGCCAAGATTGCCCCTTAACGACGCGAGCGATGAATCAGCAGATGACCGACATGGGCCCCGACAATGCCACCCTCTACCGCCTGAACGGCGTCGACCTCGGCCTGCCCGCTGGCCTTGCGACGGAGGCGATTGTCGAGAAGCTGGCCGATGGCACCTATGAGGGGGACGAGGCGCGCGCGGTGGATCGCTGTGTGCGGCCCGGCTTCCGGGTGCTGGAACTGGGCGCGGGGCTTGGCTACGTCGGCACGCTTGCCGCCAAGAAGACGGAGCCCGAGAATGTGTTGTCGGTGGAGGCGAACCCGGACCTTCTGCCGGTGATCGAGGCCAACCACGCGCGCAACAACGTGGGCGATGTCAGCGTGATGCACGGCGCGGTCGTGGGCCACGCGGAGGAGGGGGCCACGGCCAGTTTCCACATCGCAGGCGGCTTCACCGGTTCGCGGCTGGGGGCCAAGGGCGGGCGGCAGGTCGAGGTGCCGCTGATCGGGTTTCACGAGCTTCTGCGCGCTCACCGCCCCCATGTCGTCTTGATGGATGTAGAGGGGGCGGAGTCTGGATATTTCGATCGCCCCTGGAAATGCCCGCTCAGGTTCTGCGTGATGGAAATCCATCCCCGCCAATACGGGGCGGATGTGATCAAGAAGATCATCGACAGGATGAGTTCCATGGACATGACCTATGATCCGGTCACGTCACGCGGCAAGATCCTCGGCTTTCGTCGGGTCTGGAGCGAGGGAACCTAAGGCAGGACCTACGGTCCCTCCAGTTCCGAAGCATCGCAAGCACATGCCGGATCAGGCGCGTTCCACCAGGCCCGCGTAACAGCCATGACCCGCATTATGGGCGTGGATGTAGCGGATGGCGGGGTTCTCGAACATCTTGTTGATCGCGGCCGTAGCCTCGCTGCCAGGCACCACGCGGCCTTCCTCGATCTTGTCGGCGTCGTTGAACCCGCGAAGCGACAGAAGCCTGTGTGCCATCACGGGCGGGATCTCATCGACGGCCTCGTACACCTCCTGCGCGCCCTCCTTCACGTAGATCGCGTGGGTCCCGAAATAGGGTGAATTCGCCGGTTGGTAGGTGTGGTTCAGCAAGATCATCGCCTCCCCCGGTTCGGCATCGCACATCGTGATCCGGTCGGGCAGGGCGTTGGGTTGGGTGGCGATGTGGCGCTCCGCCCCGTGTTCGGCCAATGCCGGGTCGGAAAGGCCGAAGAGGTGGGCGAAGGGGGCGGGGTCGAGACCGCGGATTCGAAAGGACATGACGGCACCTATCTGATGGATTTGTTACCCTGTTCTGTGCGATGTCACCCGTAGGGCGCGACCCGGATGTTGCGGGTTCAGGCGGATGGCATCTGTTGCGTCGCGCAATGGATGCCGCCGCCCACTTCACCCAGGGGATCGACGTTCAGCATCACCACCTCGCGGTCCGGATAGAGCGCCGCGAGCGTTCGGCGGGCGGCGCGATCGGCACGACGGTCCCCGAATTGCGCCGCGATCACCCCGCCATTGCACACGTAGTAGTTCACATAGGACGCGACGAGATCGTCGGTTGTGATGCGGGTATTCCAAGGCTCGGCCAGTTCGGTCAGGCGCAGGCCCGCGTCTCGCAGGACGTCGCGGGTCTGGTAGGCGGCGACGCTGAAGGGGTCAGCCGGGTCGGCGGTTTCGGGCAGCTGAATCAGGACGCGACCCGGGGCGGTGAACCGCGCCAGCGCGTCGATATGGTAGTCGGTGATGTCATACCCGGCGAGGCCGGGCGCCCAGATCATCCGGTCCGCGCCGATGGTGGAGAGGATGCCCGTCTCCACCTCCTCCCGGGTCATACCGGGGTTGCGGTTGTCGTTTATCCAGGAGCTTTCGTGTGCCATGACGAGGCCCGCGCCGTCCTGCTCCAGTCCGCCCGCCTCTCCAACAACGGGACTGTCGATGTAGGAGAGCCCCATCCGCGCCGCCACGCGGCGGGCGATCTGGCCGTCGTGGACATGGCCCTGCTTGCCGCCCCAGCCGTTGAAGTTGAATCCCGTCACCGCGCGCCCGCCGCTGCCGTCAAGAAGGAAGACGGGGCCGGAATCCCGCGCCCAAAGGTCTTCGGTGGGGATGTCCCAGATCGTGACGTCCTGGGCCAGCAGCGTGCGGGCATCGGCCGGCATCAGCACGATCACCGGCTCGAACTCGGAAATCGTGTTGGCGATGTCGGCGATGGCGATCTGCAGGTCCCGGAGAAAGCCCGCATCCGGGTGAACCTCGCGGCTGACCGGCCATTGCATGACGGTGGCGTCGTGGCGTTCTTCCTCGGCGGGCATGTGCCATGGGCGACCCTGCGCCATTGCCGTGCCGCCCATGGCAAAACCCGCGGCCATCACACCGATGCTGGAGCGCCGTGTCATTCGCATTCCGGTCCCTTTCCCGTCCGGGTTCAGGATTTCACCGCTTTGGGACGGGCGCAAAGAAAAACGCCGCCCGGTGGATGTCCGGGCGGCGCGATGTGTCGTGTGTTCGGGGCAGAGTGGGAGCTTACTCCTCGTCGCCGCCTTCATCGACTTCGATCGCGGGCACTTCGTCGGCTGCAACCTCTTCGCCGTCATCCTCATCGTCGGATCCGCCACCCAGACCTTTCGGCGGCGAGATGTTGGCGATCACGAAGTCACGGTCGATCGTGGCTTTCGCGCCGTCCGGCAGGGAGACAGACGAGATGGTGATCGTATCGCCGATCTCCAGCCCTTCGATGTCGATGGTGATCTGCTCGGGGATGTCGCCCGCGGTCACGCGAAGCTCCACTTCCGGACGCACCATGGTCAGCGTGCCGCCCTTCTTGAGGCCGGGGCAGTTCTCTTCCCCGATCACTTCGACGGGGATGAACAGGCTGACCTTGGACGTGCGGCGCAGGCGCATGAAATCCACATGGGTCGGCAGGTCCTTGACCACGTCGCGCTGCACGTTGCGGCAGATCACGCGGACATCGTCCTGGCCGTCGACCTTCATGTTGAAGAGCGTCGACAGAAAGCGCCCGTTCTTGAGGTTCTTGAGCAGGACATTGAAGGGGATCTGGATCGGCAGCGGGTCGGCCCCACCACCGTAGACGATACCGGGCACCTTGCCTTCACGGCGTGCTTGACGAGCGGCCCCCTTGCCTGTCCCCGTCCGTGCCTCAGCGATAAGATCAGGAATCTCACCAGCCATTGCTATTCTCCTAGGTTTGGACCGCCTCCAAGGGTGTCGGTCCCGTGACATATCCCTGCGCCCCTATGCATGGGCGACAGAAGCCGCGCGTATAGGACAGGGGCGCGCGATTGAAAACCCCCCTCTTGCGTGTGCTTGCGGGCCGTGACACCGCTTGCAGCCATGTCCATCCTTTCCGCCCTTTCGCTCAGCCGCCGCCCGGTGCTCGCCTTCATGATCGTCGGCCTGTTCTGGGGCAGTTTTGCGGCGCAGGTGCCGGTCCTGAAGGCGGGGATCGGGGCCGACGACGCGCTGTTCGGCCTGATCCTGCTGGGAACATCTGCGGGCCTGGTGACGACGATGTGGCTGGCCCCGATCTTCGACCGGCGCTTCGGGCCGAATGCGATGCCGATTGCGGGCCTGATCTTCGCCGCGGCCGCGCTTGGACCGGCCCTAGCCAGCGGCCTGTTCGCGTTCTTCCTTGCGATGGTGCTGGCGGGCTATTGCTCCGGCATGCTGGACGTCGTGATGAATGCGCGGGTATCGGAATTGGAGGCGCGCAACGGGCGGTCGTTGATGAACGCCAACCACGCCATGTTCTCCGTCGCCTATGCGATCAGCGCGGTGATGACGGGCCTCGCGCGGGAAGCCGGGTGGGAGCCGTTGCAGATCTTCGCCGTGATCGCGCTGACGATTGTCGGCCTGTCCCTGACCCTGCGGATGGAAGTGGAGCCGGTGGACGACGCGGCGCGCCGCGCCAACCGCTTTCCCTGGGCCACTGTGATCCTGTGCGGTGCCATCGTCTTGATCGCCTTCTTCGTGGAGGCGACGGTGGAGGCGTGGTCGGCCCTGCATATCGAGCGCACCTTGGGCGGGCGCGCGGCGGAGGGGGCGTTGGGGCCGGCGGTTCTGGGCCTGACCATGGCGATCGGGCGGTTTTCCGGCCAGGCATTGACGGAGCGGTTTTCTGAGACGGCCATCATCGTGATCGGCAGCGGCATGGCGATCTGCGGAACGCTTGTGGCAGCCGTGGCGACGTCCCCGGCCATGGCCTATGCCGGGTTCGGTGCGATGGGGCTTGGGATCGCGGCGGTGGGCCCCGTGGGCCTGGCCATCGTGGGGCGTATGGTGCGCCCGGAGCATCGGACGGCCGCCGTGGCCCGCGCCGCTGTGATCGGGTTCATGGGCTTCGTGCTGGCGCCGTCGCTGATGGGCTTCGTATCGGGCGCGTTCGGATTGCGTTTTGCCTTTGCCAGTGTCGCGGCGGTCGCCGTGCTGGCCCCGCTTCTGGCGATCTACCTGAACCTAAACGGCGCGCGTTACTCGAAGGCGTCGTGAAACCCTTTGGGGATCAGCAGGTTGTGACGGCCCAGGTCGGCGACATTGCGTTCGCCGCATAGGCCCATGGAGGTGTCGAGTTCCTTTCGGATCACCTCCAGCGCCTCGGTCACACCCTGTTGGCCCCGCGCGCCCAGGCCATAGACAAAGGCCCGTCCGATCATCGTGCCCTTGGCCCCCAGCGCCAGCGCCTTCAACACGTCCTGCCCCGACCGGATGCCGCTGTCGAGGTGTACTTCGATCTTGTCGCCCACGGCATCCATGATGCGCGGCAACATGCGGATGGAGCTGAGTGCGCCGTCCAGCTGACGCCCGCCGTGGTTTGAGACGACGATCGCATCGGCACCGACATTCACCGCCTCTTTCGCGTCGTCTTCATCCAGAATGCCCTTCAGGATCACCGGGCCGTCCCACCAGCTGCGCAATTCCTTGATGCGCGCCCAATCGAGGCTCTGGTCGAAGGCCTGTCCGGTCCAGGAACTGAGGGAGGCGGGATCGTCGATCCCGTCGATATGGCCCACGATATTGCCGAAGAAGCGCCGCTTGGTCCCCAGCATCTCCAACCCCCAGGGCACCTTGGTCATCATGTTGGCGATGCTCTTGGGCGTCAGTTTGGGCGGGGCGGAGAGGCCGTTCTTGAGGTCCTTGTGGCGCTGCCCCAGCATTTGCAGGTCCACGGTGATGACCAACGCGGAGCATTTGGCATCCTTGGCGCGGGCGAAAAGGCGCTTCATGAAGTCGTCGTCGTTGAGCGTGTAGACCTGAAACCAGAACGGCTTCTGCGTGTGTTCGGCCACATCCTCGATCGAGCAGATGGACATGGTGGACAGCGTGAACGGCACGCCGAACCGCTCGGCGGCGCGGGCGGCCTTTATCTCTCCATCCGCGGCCTGCATGCCGGTCAGCCCCACGGGGGCGAGGGCCACGGGCATGGCGACGTCTTGCCCGATCATCTTCGACGCGGTGGAGCGGCCCGTCATGTCCCGCGCGATCCGTTGGCGCAGGCGTATCTTGCTGAAGTCGCTGGTGTTCTCCCGAAACGTCTGCTCCGTCCAGCTGCCGGTTTCGGCGTAATCGTAGAACATCTTCGGCACACGCCGTTTGTAGATCCGCTTGAGGTCCGCAATTTCGGTGATGACCGGCATGTCCACCTTCCTTCTATTGGTAAACTTTCTTTACCACTTTCGGATGGGAGCGTCCATTGCGAAAAGCCTTGCATATAATGCGATGTCGTACTATCTCCCATTTAGTACGACATCGCATTAATTATCGACGCGACTGGAAAAGGATGTATCGAGATGAACCTGACACGCAGAAAGACACTCACATTGATTGGCGGCGGCACGATCCTGGCCGCGACGGCGGCGGCGGGGTACGACGTCACACGCTTGCCGAACGACGCGCTTCGGCCCTGGGAGGCCGCCGGGGGCTACGATGATCCGCGGATGCGCGCGCTGAGCTGGGCGATCCTGTCGCCCAACCCCCACAACAGGCAGCCGTGGCAAGTGGACCTGTCCCAATCCGACACCGCGATCCTCTACGTCGATACCGCGCGGCTGTTGCCGGAGACCGATCCATTCAACCGGCAGATCACAGTGGGCCTTGGCTGCTTTCTTGAGGTCATGCGGATGGCGGCACTGGAAGACGGTCTGGCGGTGACGTTCGAGCTGTTCCCGGAGGGAAGCGATCCGGATGCGTTGGATGCGCGACCGGTGGCCGTCTGCCGCTTCGCGCCCACGCAAGACGGGCGCGATCCGCTGTTTGCGCAGGTGCCACATCGTCGCTCCAACAAGGAGCCCTATGACCTGACCCGCCCGGTGCCGAGTGACGCGCTGCAACGGATCGCCCAGGCGCCGCGCCACCATGCGATGGGGTTCACCAGCGACACCGACCGGGTCGCCCGGATGCGGGCGCAATCGCTGGAGGCCCTTCGCATCGAATTCGCAACAGAGCGCACGTTGCGCGAATCCGTGGACCTGTTCCGCATCGGCCATCGGGAGGTGAACGCCAATCCCGACGGCATCGACTTCACCGGGCCGATGTTCGAATCCATGCGCATGACGCGTCTGTTCACGCGGGAGGCCTCGATGAACCCCGACGGCATCGTCTACAGCTCTGCCGATGCCGCGTTTGCCGAGAACATGAACAGCGCCATGGCACATCTGTGGTACGTCACACCGGATAATTCACGCGCAACACAGATCCGGGCGGGGCAGGATTGGGTGCGGATCAACCTTGCCGCGACCGCCGAGGGGTTGGATCTGCAACCGCTCAGCCAAGCGCTTCAGGAATATCAAGAGATGGCGGCGATGTACGCAGAGGTTCACGCCGATCTGGCGCCGGAGGGCGGGACCGTGCAAATGTGGGCGCGGGTCGGATACGGGCCTGACGTGCCGGTCAGCCCCCGCTGGCCGTTGGAGGAGAAGATTGTCCGATAGCAACGACCCGAGGCTGTATTTCCAGCTGTTCAACGAGATCGGGATCATAGAGCAACTCAGCCGTGCCTTGTTCGAGGCGCGGCTGCCCGATGGCGTGCTGGTCTCTCACTTCTCGGTTCTCAACCACATGGTGCGGCTGGGTGACGGCAGGACGCCGCTCGACCTGTCGCGCGCCTTCCAGGTGCCCAAAACGACGATGAGCCATACACTGATGCTGCTGGAGAAGCGCGACTGGATCGAGATGCGGCCCAACCCCGATGACAAGCGGTCGAAGCAGGTCTGGCTGACGGATGCGGGGCGCGCGTTCCGGGAGGAGGCGATCGGCGCGCTGGCCGGAGAAATGGCGTGGCTGCCCGATGCGTTCAGCCCGGCGGAGGCGCAGGCGCTGCTGCCGAATCTGGAGCGGCTGCGCAAGGTGCTGGACGAGCGGCGGGGGTAGGGCGGTGCGGCCGCCCGGACGCTACCGAGATTACGCCCGATGCGCGCCGTCGGCGAGGGACCGCACAAAATCCAGAACCTCGTCCACCGGTTTGCCATCTGCAATTTCCGACACGATGGCGGACCCCACGACGCATCCATCGGCGACAGATGCGATGGCGCGCGCGGCGCCGGGCGTGCGGATGCCGAAGCCGACAATCACGGGCAGGTCCGTCTGTGCCTTGATGCGGGCGACCTCGGGTCCGACATCCGTGGCCTCGGCCGCAGCCGCCCCGGTGATCCCGGTGATGGAGACGTAATAAACGAAGCCCGACGTGTTGGTCAGGACGGCCGGCAGGCGGGCATCGTCGGTTGTGGGCGTGGCGAGGCGGATGAAGTTGAGGCCCGCATCCTGGGCGGGAATGCAAAGCTCGTTATCCTCCTCCGGCGGCAGGTCCACGACGATCAGGCCGTCGATGCCCGCCGCTTTGGCATCCTCAAGGAACGCAGCGACCCCGCGCGAATAGATCGGGTTGTAGTAACCCATCAAGACGATCGGGGTCGTGTCGTCG
The DNA here is from genome assembly GCF_020177575.1 of Hasllibacter sp. MH4015. NCBI lineage: Bacteria > Pseudomonadati > Pseudomonadota > Alphaproteobacteria > Rhodobacterales > Roseobacteraceae > Hasllibacter > Hasllibacter sp. MH4015. Next base: position 2,627,164 of record NZ_JAHTBK010000001.1, on the reverse strand, counting down.
CCCGCGCGGAAATCGCGCGCCATCTGGAGCGTCTTTTCCAGCGTCATGCCGCCTTCCAGCGCCCGCTGGCCGGCCAATTGAATCGTCGCGCCGTCAGCCATGGGGTCGGTGAATGGCAAGCCAAGCTCGATGATGTCGACGCCCGCCTCGGGCAGGCCCTTCATCACCTCAAGCGCCGTGCCATAATCCGGATCGCCCGCCATGATGTAGGAGACGAAGGCTTTCTTCCCCTCGGCCTTGAGGCGGGCGAATGTATCGTCGATGCGGGTCATGGGGGGCTCCGTTGAGGTGGTCCGGCCTCGTTTGCGGCAAGGCGGCGCGGAAATCAATGGGGCGGGGAAATCCGGCACATCCTTCCCATTCCCTATGGAACCTTTCGGGGGGCATCCCCATTTGTCTTCCATGAACTATTTGCTCGCCATATTGCTGCCGCCGCTGTCGATCTTCCTTGCGGGTCGTCTGATCCTCGGGATCCTGATCGCGCCGGTCTGGATTCTCGCCCTGTTCTTCTCGGGCGGGTTGACCCATCCGATGTTCGTGCTTCTGGCATGGTTCATCATTTTCGAGCGGCGTCAGGCGGCGCAACGCGACTAGGCGGACGGCTTTGGGGCCGTCAGCCGCCAGAACCGAAGCGGCAGAACGATGGCCGCCACGGCCAGCCCCAGCATGTATCCCATCCATACGCCCACCGCACCGAAGCCAAGCACGAAGCCCAGAAGGTAGCTCGCTGGCAATGCCAGAGGCCAATAGGCCGCCAGCGTGATGAGCGAGGGCCAGGTGTTGTCGGACATGCCCCGCAACGCGCCCAGTGCCGTACCTTGGATGCCATCGGCCACCTGCAACAGGGCCACCATAAGGAACAGCAGCGTCGCAAGCTCCACCACCGCCGGGTCGGAGGACATGGCCTGCGCCAGCCAACGTCCGCCGAACACGAAAACCGCCGCCGCCACGATCTGCCACAGCGTCACCAGCACGAAGGACGCCTTGAGGATCGGCCTGAGCCGGGTCAGCCGCGTGCCGCCCACGGCCTGCCCCACCCGGATCGAGGCCGCCCCGGCCATCCCCAGCGGGATCATGTAGGCCACACCTGCGAGTGCGTTGACGATCTGGTGGGCGGCCAGTGCCTCCGCACCCAGCCAACCCATCATCAAGCCGATCACCGCGTAGGCCCCGCCTTCGCCGGCATAACCCAGGCAAAGCGGCAGACCCTGCTTCAGTTGGTCCCACACATCGGCCCAAGCCACCGCGACCTTCTGGCGATAGGGGGCCATGCCGGGCGCGCGCAGCAGCACAACGACCGCCGCAGCAAGGGAACAGCATTGCGACAGGATGCTGGCCAGCCCGGCCCCGAGCAGTCCGAGGTCGAGGATATGGATGAACGTGTAGTTCGCGGGCACGTTCACCACGACGCCGATATAGGACAGGCCCACCGCGACCCAGGGCCATTCCACCGCGTCGAACAGGGATTTCAGGCCGAAGAAGAGCGTGAAGGGCAGGATCCAGACAGCCATGGACACCCAGTAGGGCAGAAGGATCGCCAGAACCTCCGCCGGTTGGCCAAGCGGGCCGAGTAGCGGGTAGATCGCCAGCATCAAGAGCCCGCCGCCCCCGCCGCCAAGTGCGCACAACAGCAGACCGGAGCGGAGCGCGCGGGCCACGCGCTTCGGATCGCCCGCGCCTTCGCCCTGGCTGATCTGGACTGAGATCACGGTAATCAAACCCCAAAGCGCGGAGATCATGATGATGAGAACCGCCGTCGTGATCCCAGCCGCGGCAAGCGGCACGGTCCCGAGCGGAGAGATCATGGCCGTATCCACGACACCGATCAGAAGCGCCGCCGCAAGGCCCGCCATCAGCGGCACGGCCAGCTTGATGAGGGGCCAGATCTCGGCGCGGGTGGAATCGGCGACGGGGGGCGTGTTGATGGGCGTGGTATGGGGCGCAGTCATGGGATCACCACCGGGACGGGCCCGGCCAAAAGGTCGCTGGGGGAACGGGCGCGTTCCTCGGGTTGATAGGGGGCCTCAGCCCCGCGACGGGTGATCCATGGGTCCGGTCCTTCGGGACAATCTTGGTGGAGTTGCCGTGTAGGGGGTTTCGCGCCTCGGGTCTAGGGGCGGCGGCACGGCGCGCGCCACCTTGCCCCGACCTGTCATGGGCCGTAGAAGGCGGCTGGTTTCAGGAAAAGGACCTGCATCATGGGTTTCAAGATGGGCATCGTCGGCCTGCCGAATGTGGGCAAATCCACGCTGTTCAACGCGCTGACCAAAACGGCGGCGGCACAGGCGGCGAATTTCCCGTTCTGCACGATCGAACCCAATGTGGGGGACGTGGCCGTCCCCGATGCGCGGCTCGACAAATTGGCGGCGATCGCGGCGTCGAAGTCCATTGTACCCACGCGCATGACATTCGTGGACATCGCGGGCTTGGTGAAGGGCGCATCGAAGGGCGAAGGCCTGGGCAACCAGTTCCTCGCCAACATCCGGGAGACGGACGCGATCGCCCATGTCCTGCGCTGTTTCGAGGATGGCGACGTGACCCATGTGGATGGCCGCGTGGACCCCATTGCGGATGCGGAAACCATTGAGACGGAGCTGATGCTGGCCGATCTGGAAAGCATCGAGAAGCGCTTGCAGAACATCGTCCGCAAGGTGCGCGGCGGCGACAAGGAGGCGGTGCAGGCGCAACGCCTGATGGAGGCCGCGAAGGCCGCGCTGGATGAGGGGCGGCCCGCCCGCACGGTGGACGTGGCCGCAGAGGACGCCAAGGCGTGGTCGATGCTCCAGCTGCTGACGGCGAAACCGATCCTCTATGTTTGCAACGTGGAAGAGGAGAATGCTGGGACCGGGAACGCGCAATCCGCCCGTGTGGCCGAGATGGCCGCGGAGCAGGGCAACGCCCACGTGGTGATCTCCGCCAAGATCGAGGAAGAGATCGCGCAGCTAAGCGCCGAGGATGCGGAGATGTTCCTGCAGGAGCTCGGGCTGGAGGAGGCCGGTTTGGATCGGTTGATCCGCGCGGGTTACGCGCTGCTGAACCTGCAGACCTATTTCACGGTCGGCCCCAAGGAGGCACGCGCCTGGACCATCAAGGAGGGCACGCTCGCCCCCCAGGCCGCGGGCGTGATCCACGGCGATTTCGAGAAGGGCTTCATCCGGGCCGAGACGATTGCCTATGACGATTTTGTCGCCCTGGGCGGGGAGAACGCGGCCAAGGAGGCCGGCAAAATGCGCGCCGAGGGCAAGGGATACGTGGTGAAGGACGGGGACGTCCTGCATATCCTGCATTCGGGATAAGCGTGTTTCGAAAACTCCAGAACCTCTGCTACGCTGCCGTGACCCACTGAGCGAAAGGGAGCGGATTGTCGGAGCGGCTGGTGAATATTCGCGGCGTCGAGAAGCCGTCGGGCGCGGAACTCTACACTTGGACTGCAGTGGATGAGGCGTTCCTGACGGAGCCGAAGCTTGTCATTGCCAGGGACGGAACGCCGACGACCTTCGACCGAACGGGTCATCACATGGCGCTCGACCACAGGGGGGAGCCGATTTACGTCGTCTCTTATACTCGAAAGACGGAAACCCGGATCGTCGCCGACACGTTCTGGACCGCGCTGAGCTTTACCGTGGTTGCGTTGTTCTTGATGGTGGTCGTTTCCCTGGCGCCCTTCGAAAGCCTGGGCTGGATCGCAGTCAATTTCGAAGCCGTCCTTCTGACGCTGTTCTTTCTTAGCCTCGGCCTGATCGTCTACCGGGTGAAGAATTCCGCGATCCTGTCCATCCTACTGGGCGTCATTCCCCTGGCCTTGTTCTTTTCGCTTCTGGTCTTTGACACCATCGTGTTCGACAACCCCATCTATTCCTTGACGGGCGGCGAACGTGTCTCGGCGGATCAATTGCCGCTGGCCGAGGGCGCATCCCCAAACACCCCGCCGCTGCCGATAGATTACGGCGCCGTGGGAGAGCGGGTTCTTGGCCTTGTTGTGGAATTGTGGGGGGTGCTGATCCTTCTGATCCCGTGGAGCCTGATCGTGACCACGTTGCTCGGGATGGACGCACTCAAAGGCGCGTTGACGCTGCTGCGCGATACTTTGTCCAAGAAAGACGATGATACGGCGACCTGAGTCCCGTCGGGACGCGCATAACCGCAGCCCCCGGGGAAGCTGCGGCAACGGGTCTTTGGGCGCGCTTGCGCTTCGCCCTTACCGCCCGTGGGCCGTCACGAGCGCTTGGGGACCGGCATTCACGATGGTCTGGTAGCGGAAGCGGATCGCATCGATGTTGCGGACCGGGCCGCGCAGGTTGAACCAGCCCGTGCAATTGCCAGGCGTCACGATGCGACGGACGTTGAGGTCCTGGCTGCCGCCGAGGGCGAAACGCACGTCGACGTCACCGAAATGCACGGCGCGGTTCACCACGCAAAACCGCACCTCGCGGAACAGCGCGGGTCCGGGGACGCTGATGACGTCGATATCGCTGGTATCGGCCGCGACGCGGGCACCAAGGAAGGTGTTGGCCGAGGCCGGTAGCGCGGCAGACGCGGCGACGGCGATCAGGACAAGGGCTTTGATGTTCAGTTTCATGGCTAATTTTCCTTTGGGTTCTGAAAAGTCTTTGGTTTGAAATAATCAACTTGCTGTCGATGTAAGGTCACACGGGCGCAGGCCGCATTTCCGTCGCGGTTTTTCGGGTGCGCGCCGTGTGTTCTTTCCAACACTTTGGAATACATGCAGAAATTTCTGGAAATTTCTGTGACCGATCGGCGGCGCGCGCGTTCAGGTTCCGTGATCTGCGCCATCACATTCCCTGAATTGCCAAGGCCGCCCGGATAAGGTGAGGTGCGCCGTCGGGCGCATCCGCCGCCCAACCGCAATACGAAGGCCGGCCCATGGCGCATCCCACGACCAATGATGACACGCCGGCCGGGTTTGCCTATGCCGTCAGCGCCTACGTCCTCTGGGGTGGCTTGCCGATCTACCTCAAGGCCCTGTCCCATGTCCCGGCCATGGAGGTCGTGGCCCACCGTGTGCTGTGGTCCTTGCCAATCATCGGGCTGCTGATCTGGATCACGGGACGGACCGACGACCTGAAAACGGCCATCCGCTCCTCCGCGATGCTGGGCATGGCGGCGGTGACGGCGGCGTTCATCTCGATCAATTGGGGGGTCTATATCTGGGCGATCGCGAATGATCGGGCACTGGACGGGGCGCTGGGGTATTACATCAACCCGCTCTTCTCAATCTTCCTGGGCGCAGTGTTGTTGGGCGAACGGCTCAGCCCGTTGCAATGGGGCGCCGTGGCGCTGGCCGCGCTTGCCGTGCTGGTTCTGACGGTGGAAGAGGGGCGGCTGCCCTGGGTGGCGCTGGCCCTGATGCTCAGTTGGGGCGGCTACGCGTTTTGCAAGCGCCGTCTGCCCATCGGCCCGAACCAGGGCTTCTTTCTCGAGGTCGCGATCCTGTGCCTTCCCGCCCTGGTCTACGTGGCGTGGCTTGGAGCGACCGGGCAGGGCGCATTCTTGCGTGGCGCGGCGTTGGACACCTGGCTTCTGATCGGATGCGGCCTGGTCACGGCGATACCCCTGATCCTCTACGTCAACGGCGCGAAGCTTCTGCGGTTGAGCACCATCGGCATCCTGCAATATATCGCGCCGACCCTGATCTTCCTGGTCGCTGTCTTCCTTTTCGAGGAACCTTTCGGCCCCGCGCGCATGATCGCCTTCCCGATGATTTGGGGCGCCTTGGTGCTCTATTCCATCGCACTGTTCCGGCAATCGCGTCGCTGAGGGATCGGAATGCCGCGCAGGGGTACAACACCCCGCGCTCAAAGCGCCCGCGAAGGTTTCCACTTGCCCGCCCCGCCCGCCTTCCCTAAACGAGTCGGCGGAGACGTGGCCGAGTGGTCGAAGGCGCTCCCCTGCTAAGGGAGTAGGCGGGAAACCGTCTCGAGGGTTCGAATCCCTTCGTCTCCGCCATTTTTCTCAAGATCACCATCTCGCAACCGGCTGATAGTAGTGTAAAATTCGGCGTTATCGCGCTGGTAGCGGCTCCCGGTCCGCTTGAATTTCTGCACATTTTGCTACACAATTTGCTGCACAAACGCGGGATTTCTCCGTCATGGGCATTGCAAAGAGAGGCCGTCTTTACCACCTCCGCCGCCGCGTTCCGCGCCGGTATCGTGATGTTGAGCCACGCGAAACTGTCTGGATCAGCTTGCACACCGACTCTGAGACCGTCGCCCGCAGCAAGGCGGATCGCGCGTGGAGCCAGATGATTGAGGCGTGGGAAGCACGGTTGGCTGGCGACAGTTACGACGCGGAGGCCCGCTACGAAGCTGCTCGTGATCTCGCCCGGGCGCGGGGCTTTCGGTATCTGGATGCCGGTGCGGTGGCGAAGTTGCCCGTGGAGGACGTCGTCGAGCGCGTCGAGGCAATCCCAGCGCCCGCAACCCAGCCTGATGGCATCGAGGCCGCCGCCCTGCTCGGCACGGTCCCGGCGCCCCGCATAACGGTCACCAAAGCGCTGGAACTCTACTGGACGTTGGCGCGCGAAAAAACCTTCGGCAAGAGCGAAGACCAGCTGCGCCGCTGGGAAGCGCCCCGCAAGAAGGCGGTGAAGAACTTCGTCGTGGTCGTCGGCGACAAGGAAATCGCCAACATCACCCGCGACGACATGCTGGACTTCCGCCAGCACTGGCTCGACCGGATCGAGGCGGGCGAGGTCACTGCGAACTCGGCGAACAAGGATCTGATCCATCTCGGCGACGTGCTGAAGACCGTGAACACGATGAGGCGCCTTGGCCTGTCGCTGCCGTTCGGCGAGTTGTCGTTCAAGGAGGGCGAGAAGCTGACGCGCCCGCCGTTCAGTGAAGACTGGATTAAGACGCGCCTGCTCGCGCCAGGCGCGCTGGACGGTTTGAATGGCCAAGCGCGCGCTTTGCTGATGGGAATGATCAACACCGGCTACCGGCCCTCCGAGGGCGCGGCGTTGACGGCCGAGACAATCCGGCTCGATTGCGACGTGCCGCACATCTCCATTGAACCCGAAGGACGGCAATTGAAGAGCCACTACGCGCGTCGTGTCATTCCGCTGACCGGTGTCTCGCTCAATGCCTTCGAGCAGTATCCCGAGGGCTTTCCACGTTACCGCAACCGAGCAACACTCAGCGCGGTCGTGAACAAGTTTCTCCGCGCGAACGGCCTGCTCGAGACCCCTCGCCATTCGATGTATTCCCTGCGCCACGCCTTCGAGGACCGCATGCTTGCCGCCGGGATCGACGACCGTATCCGCCGCGACCTCTTCGGTCACCGGCTTGACCGCGAACGATACGGCAAAGGGGCTTCCTTGGAACAGGTCGCCGAGTTGGTCGGACGCATCGCCTTTTGAGTGAGGAGCGCCCGCGCCCGGCGCTGCGCCTCCGACAGCCGCCTCTCCTTCTTTACGGCCACGTCCAATTCTGCTTCCAGCCGCTCGAAGATCGGCGTGAAGCCCGGGTCATCTGCGACCAGAGCGGCAATCTTCATCAATGCCGCCTCGATCCGCGCCGCGTCGACCGTCTGGGATGGGCGGGTCTGCTGCTGCGAATGGCGAGACACTGTCATGCCGAGGAGCATGGGCCAGAGCGTTGGACTTGTGCAGAGCATCAAACCGACGCTCGCAATACGGCTTGCCGCAGCGTGCAAATCGGACAGTGAGATTGTCGTCCACATCGACGTATCGTCTTGTGCTTGATTGCCGGCAGTCGCGATTCAAGTTGATTTGATGCCCCTCGAATCGGGTCGGTCCGGATGGCTGCGTCGACGCATTGGCGGCATGATGAAATTGCCTTGATGGGCGGTATGCGAGAGCCGTCAGGAGCAACGAAAGGGGATGGCAAGATAAAGCGAGTTCCTCGCTGGCCGGGCCTCTGGCCCTAAGCTGTTGTCTGCACATTGTTTTTTGGGGGTCAATTTGGCACGGCACTCTGTTCCTTGCCGCCAACACTTTCGCATTTTTTCTTAATTTCAATGGCTTGAACCGTGCCAACGCGCGGCACGTTTACGCCAATCTACGCTACAGCTTCTCGTTGTACGCCGGGTCACGAAGACCCGCAGACGGCTCTTGAACGGTCCCTTTGTGGCCCTGATGATCGTCCCATGACCCGCAATGACACCGACATCCGCGTCCGCCCTGGCAAGGTCCGGGACCGCACCCAGAGCTCAGAGCGCGTGGTGCGCCCGGCGCGGGGCTTCCTTGCGGATGTGCACCGGGCGATCCGCCGAGCGGGCGGTGATCCGAACAAGCTGGCCGGGAGTGGAAAAGCTTCCGGACGGTATAATGCGCGCGGTCGCGGTGCGAAGGTGGCGGCGCGGTTGAAAGGTCGGAACCAATGGAGCCGGAGCGCTGACGGGACCCGCACCCGCGCCCGTCGGGTGACGGTGAAGGCGCGGATCGTGAAGCTGAACCCGCAGCGCGGGGCAGCGCGTGGGCGGTCTTTCGTGAGCGCCAAGGCCGTCGATGCGCATCTTCGGTATCTGCTGCGGGATGGCGTCACGTTGGACGGCGAGAAGGGTCAGGTTTACGCAAGAGACGGTGACGTCGCTGACGGCGGTGCGTTTCTTGACCGGGGCCGCGAGGATCGCCACCAGTTCCGCTTCATCGTCTCCGCGGAGGACGGAGCGGAGATTCACGACCTGCGCCAGATGACCCGCGATCTGATGGCGCGGATGGAGGCCGATCTGCAGACGACGCTCGATTGGATCGCCGTCGATCATTTTAATACCGGGCATCCGCACACCCACATCCTTGTCCGGGGCATCACCGATGACGGGAAGATCCTGAACATCGCGGGCGACTACATCGCGCACGGCATCCGCGAGCGGGCGAGCGAAGTTGTGACGCTGGAACTGGGCCGCCAGACCGACCTTCAAGTCACCGATCAGTTGCGCCGCGAGGTGCATTCGGAGCGCTTCACTCGCCTTGACCGGATGCTGATGGCCGAGCAGCGGACTAACAGCGCGTTCGCCGATCTTAGACCGGACAAGGACACGCTCGAGACGATGAAGCGCAATCGTGCGCTCTTGATCGGGCGGGCGCAGTATCTCGAGAAGCTCGGGCTGGCGCTGAAGATCGATGCGGGCGTCTGGCACTTGCGCGAGAATGCGGAACCCGCTTTGCGGGCGATGGGGGAACGGGGCGATATCCTCAAATCGATGTATCGCGCGCTGGAGGCGAACTATCTGGAGGTGCAACGAGGGGAGCTGCCGCTCTCCCTGCATAGGGAAAATCTGCGGCAAAGGGTCGTCGGTCGGGTTCTGAGCAAGGAGCTTTCGGTCAATGAAGCAGGCGACCGGATGCAACTGGTGATCGACGGAACCGAAGGTCAGGTGCACCAGATCGAGCTGCAGGCCGACCATTGCGACGGCATCAGGCGCGGCATGATCGTGTCGGCGACACCGCCGCCGACGGAGCCCCGCGTGGCGGACCACAACATCCTGGCGACGAGGGCGAGCGACGGAACCTACAGCCCGTCGCGGCATATCGAGATCGCACGGGCACGAGAGATCAGCCCCGATCCGGATCGCTATGTGGCATCCCATGTGCGACGACTCGAAGCTCTACGCCGCGCAGGCATCGTCGAGCGATGGGACGAGGACCACTGGTCGGTGCCGAAAGACCTGCCCAAACAGGGGCTCGCTTACGACCGCAAACGCCACGGTCCCGGCCCGCGCATGACCGTGCTGTCACCGATCAGTCTGGAGCGGCAGGTGACCCATGATGGGGCAACCTGGCTCGACCGGGAACTGGCGGGACAGCGGCAAGGCGCGCTGCGGATGGCGGGCTTCGGCGCGCAGGCCGGCCAGGCGATGGACCGCCGCAAACGGGTGCTGGTAAAGCGCGGCGATGCCATCGATGTTGGCAATGGTCGAATCCGCATGCCGAAGGATCTGATCCGGCGCCTGGAGGGGCGTGAGGTGGAGCGCGTCGGGAGCGCGACGGCGAAGAAGCTGGGCCTTCGCTGGCAACCTGTAGAGCCCGGCAGCCAGTTCGATGGTCAATTGACGGGGCGAATGCAACTGGCCAGCGGGCGCTTCGCCATGGTCGATGACGGCTTGGGCTTCAGCCTGGTGCCATGGAACGATGCACTGGGACGGCGCATCGGGCGGCAGGTGTCCGGTGTCGGGATGCCCGGGGGCGGTATCGACTGGACGTTCGGAAGGCAGCGGGGGCTGGGGCGTTAAGGGACGATGAGGGCGGAAAGCGGAAGTTCGCTGCGTATGCGAGTGCTAATGTGTCTTTGAGTGAAAGCAGCCGTTCAAAGGCATGCGGCTGGACCTCGAATTCTGAACAGCTAAACTGGGCACCTCTTTGAGATGCTCGCAACCTGCGTTGCGGCTGGACCTCGAATTCTGAACAGCTAAACTCGGCAACCCGCGCCCGCGTGCCTACGATAGTTGCGGCTGGACCTCGAATTCTGAACAGCTAAACTCTGAAGTGCGAGGGAGACACACTCAGCATCGTTGCGGCTGGACCTCGAATTCTGAACAGCTAAACTCAAGGAACGACTGCTGCGCGCCCGCCTGGGTTGCGGCTGGACCTCGAATTCTGAACAGCTAAACTGCATGGTTCGTCGCCTTAACAAGCTCCGTAGTTGCGGCTGGACCTCGAATTCTGAACAGCTAAACTTTTCTCAGGAAGTGTTCAATCAACTCGCCGGTTGCGGCTGGACCTCGAATTCTGAACAGCTAAACTCGGTACTCCGGACGCCCCGGCATCCGCTTCGTTGCGGCTGGACCTCGAATTCTGAACAGCTAAACTTGCGCCCGCCAGGCGTCGAGGCTGTTGAACGTTGCGGCTGGACCTCGAATTCTGAACAGCTAAACTAGGCCGAACGTAAAACGGGTGTTCCTCCTGGTTGCAGCTGGACCTCGAATTCTGAACAGCTAAACTCAGATCATGTCACGGCCAGCACCGACGGTTGTTGCGGCTGGACCTCGAATTCTGAACAGCTAAACTTGAACCGCGTGAGCGCCGTTGCCGACGACAGTTGCGGCTGGACCTCGAATTCTGAACAGCTAAACTTTCCGTTTCTCCTCCTCGCGCGCTCTCTCGTTGCGGCTGGACCTCGAATTCTGAACAGCTAAACTTGAGACAGCTGATGCTTTTAGGCCATAACAGTTGCGGCTGGACCTCGAATTCTGAACAGCTAAACTCTTCGCGCTTTCGCCTGCGTTGGCCGCAGTGTTGCGGCTGGACCTCGAATTCTGAACAGCTAAACTTCGCATTGCGAGTGGCATCGATACCGACACGTTGCGGCTGGACCTCGAATTCTGAACAGCTAAACTGACCTTCCAGCACCCCCACATGACGGATGTGTTGCGGCTGGACCTCGAATTCTGAACAGCTAAACTCGATCCTCTTCCAAGCCCCTGAAAAAATGAGGTTTTTGGGAGAGGTCGGGTGAGGCAATCTGAGAAAAAATCATCAAAACAGCGCCAATTGCTCCGGATTTTTACGAGCCGTTCTTCGGCCCTGATCCGAGAAATGCACGATATCACGATATTGCCGGTCGGTGAAGTTGAGGATCTGGATGTCGCCCTTTTCAGGCAGATGCCGCTCGATCCGGTTCACGCGGGTCTTGAAGGCTTCCTTGCCGTTTACGAACCGGGCATACACCGAGAACTGGCTACGCTCGAACCCTTCGTCCAGCAGGAAATTCCGAAACTTCGTTGCCGCCTTACGTTGCGGCTTGGTGTCGGTGGGCAGGTCGAACATCACGAGTATCCACATAATCCAGTATCCAGACATAAAGACAGGGGCGGCGGTCATGACCCCAGCCCCGCAAGAGTAAGTGCATCAGGAGGGGCTGGCAGCGCCAGGTTCAGCGTCCCGGCCTCGAAGCTCTGACCCAATGAAATGGCGAGCTTGCCGAGTGCAACCGACACGGGCGTGAGGCCATCGCCCAACGGTAGGTCGAGCGCGATGAGCTGGGCTAGCGTCTGCTTTGCCTCGGTATCCACTTGTGGCCCGTTGCGCGCAGAGAGAGAACGCACGCAGCAATCGACAAGCGGGCGGAAGGGTTCCATCAAGTCGTCGGCTAGGGCAAAGGCATTGCCCCGGTTGGAATGGTGCAATCCGATGGTAGGGTGCAGTCCGGCGGCAACGACGGCACGTGCGGTGGCGGCCCGCAGTACGGTATAGCCGTAGTTCAAGAGCGCGTTGAGATCGGGCGCCGTGCGGTCCCGCCGGAAATCCTCGCCCATCATCCGGGGCCAGTAATGGCGGGCCGCCTGAGCCTCGACGCCGGTCGCGTCGCCACTGGTGACCTTGCGCTTGAGTATGGCGACGGGCGCATGGGCCTCACCCACGGCCTCCAGTGCGGCGGCCTGCATTGCGATCTTGCAGATAACGATCTGCTTCCACGCTTGTTTCATGAGCGGGGCTTTGGCCTGCCACTGGGCGCGAAGCCGGGCCCCCTGAGCATGATGCCCCTCAAGCGGCAGAAGGACGGAGCGGGGCGCATGGTTCGACCCACAAAGGACAACGGGGGCGCCGCGATCCGCCAGTTCGGTCAGCAGCGAGGTCGACCACGTGGTGCCATGGGCGTGGACAATCACACCGGCGATTTGATCCAGCGGAATGCGGCCGATCTCCTCGGCACCGTCACTTACTTTCAGGAACCCTCGCTCGCGCGACAGATGCCGCCCGTCCGTGGTGATATCCACGATCTGGTCCATACGTCACTCTCCAAACCCTTGGAAGACTGACATATTTTAGCGATTCGAGCGAATCCGGGTCAGAGGGCTGGTGGGCCGCCGTCCCTAAGGCGGCCGATTTCATCGACAGAAACACAGCGGATGCCCGCCTTGTGCATCGGTCCTGGACTCATCCGAAAAAGAGCAAAATCGTCATTTGGGTCACGATCCCGGGCATCCGCATTGCTTTCCAAATGAGGTGCCAAAAACAATATCCCCGCTTGGTTGAACTTCTGCACGCAACAGATCACCGTCTCGCCCTCTCGCTCCAACGCCACCATGTCGCGCTTGAAGACACGCAGTAGCCTCTTGGCTGCCGGGTGACGACGTTTTTCGATGCCGGTATGAGCCTCATACGTTGTGACGACCTGCGGTCTTACCTTGCCATCCGGCAGACGCCAAAGCTCATAGCAATGATTACTATCCCCTTTATAGGCCTTGAGAGGACCTCCCTGCGGGCGGGCGCCAATTTCGACACGGGCACTTTCCTGCAAGGTCTCGATCAGCCGAACACGGCGGAGGCCCTGATAGGGTCCGGGCGTTAGGGCAAACGCCCGCAAAGCGGCTTCAAATTCCTTGCCGTCCTTGCCGCGGGTCGCGATTTCCAGCACCCTTTGCAATTGCGGATCGCGGATGTTCTTGCCCTTTGGCGTCAGCGCGATATCGCCAGGTTTTAGTGACAGCAGCGGGTAACGGCTAACCACCTTTTCTTCTTCGCCGTCCAATCGCGACAGCCCGTAGGCGGTGTCGTTGTGCAACTGCCCAGCTGTGCTGTCGCGGCCCTGCTTGCGACCCTCCCGGTCAATGCGGCCGTGATCGGCGCGGTGGCTGACGATGATCTTTCCGAGTTGCACTTCGAGGTCGCTGCGAAAACCCTCCCAGGGCGCGGGCGTGTCGCGGGCGATGAGCTCGGCGGACTGGCCCGCCTCTTCACCCTGCCCAGCGGCTTTGCTGATCCGGTTCAGCAGGCTCCGGTCGGTGGCAGCCACCACGGCGGCGTCGATGGCGTGATGGCGGTGATCGGTGCGGTTCTTGGCCTTCACGGCACCGCGATCCTTGTCGCTCAGCAGCGAGTTCAGCCCCCAGTGGCGCCGCAGCATCTCGGTCAGCCGCCCGGGAACAACCCAGACATGGCCACCCTTGGTGAAGAGCGTGTCCAGATAGGCACGAGAAATTCGGGCGAGATACTGAGTGTCCACCAAGGCCCGATTGAGGAAATCGTTTTCGCCCTCGAAACGTTCCATCGCATCCGGGGCGAAACGCCAACGTTTGTTGTCGGGCAGGTTTTTCAGGTTGGCCTCAATCGCATCCCATTTCGGGGTGTCGCCCCAAGCCTCCCACGGGGTCTGGTTGCGCTTTTCGCGGTTGGCTTCCGTGAGGCAGAGTGTCCGGTTGGCGAAACTGTCATCCAGCGTGCGCGAATAGGGCAGGATATGGTCAACATCGCACGAGCCGTCGAAGACCATTCCCACCCTGATCGGCTTGCCGGTATAGGGGCAGCAGCGCGGCCCGATGGCGGGGCCGAGGTCCTCATATAGCCGCAGAAGCATCCGGTTGCGCCCGTTATCCTTGATCCCAAGGTCTTCGAGGGTCTCACTCCGTTTTTTCGCCGCCTCCGTCGTGTCGCGGATGCGTTTCATCGCGTCCCGCTTCTGCTGCTCGGATTGCTTCAGCTCCCGCGCCAATTCGACCACGATCTGGTTGGGCTTTCCATAGGTCTCGATGATCCTGTTCACCACCCGCCGCAGCTGGTTCAGCCCGATATGCACTGTCGGGTTGGTGATGCGGCCATAGCGGGTGATCTCGTCATCCTTTTCGTCATAGGTGCCCGGGATAACATGGCGGTCCAGCACTTCGCCGTAATAGGGCAAGCGATCAAGGCACTCGCCCGTCCGCTGGTCCGAATGATGCCAGCCGCAGGCGGCAACGGCTTCGGCATAGGTGACGACGTTCGCTTCCAGTTTCTCCAGAATGCGGATGGTCGCGGTCAGCCCCAAGCGCCCGTATCCCTCCGGCAGCGGGGCATTCGCAGTGGCCGCGGCATGGTCGCGGTCAAGCGCATGGGCTTGCATCAGCCACTCCACCAGCGCGGCGTGTTCCGCCTCGCTCTGCACCTTGCGAATGCGAGAGATCACCTCCCATTGCGCATCGCTGTCCAGCGTGGACCAGCGCGGGCCGAAGCGATCCGGATGCGAGAGGCTGGCCCGAACCGGATCGCAGGCGATGGCATCGCGCACGCTGGTTTCCAAGGTGAAGCGCTGACCGTCCGGGAGATGTAGGACTTTGTCAGCCAGATGTTTGAGTGTCAGCGCCGGTCCTTTCGATGCCGACATTGGAGGCTTTTTTGTGGGCCCTCTGTTGTCCAGTGCATAAACGATCTGGTTGCGCTCCTCCAGCGTCAGAGGCCGGGATTCTCGCCCATCCGCTGTGACGCGCAATTGGTTCGCGGTCTCGGAAAGCGTGCGGCGTTGGGTCAGGGGGTGGGCCTTTGGCAGGCGGCGCTCGTCGGGCGGGACATCGTCATACCCGGAGAACAGGCAAAGCCCTATTTCTGGCTCCCTCAGCGGGCGCTGGTAGAAGATCTTTTCGAAAACCAGATCGCGTAGCTCGTCTGTCAGCTCAACGTGATGCGGGGCTTGGGCCGCCCACAGCTCATGGAACTCGTCCTCCAGGTGTTTGCGATCCGGGTAGAAGTCATAACCAGCCTCCTCTTTGCCGTCCGGCCCGTCCCGATTGGCGACAGAGAGCCGGGTGCGCACCGTTGGCACATGACGCGGGTCGCCCGCCTGCTGGCGGCGCTTGTTCAGGAACTCACCATAGGTTCGGGCCTTTGCCTCATTCATCGCCCAGTCAAGCCGCTTGGTCGCGTCCTTGATCTTGCCGCTTTCGTTATCGCCCCGATCCGTCTTTCGGTTCGATTTGAAGCCCCGCCGTTGGTTCAGATGAAACAATGCTCGGCCCAAATGGGTCAGCGGTAGGGCCTGATCCAAGCCGGTTGCCCGAAGGGCGTAAGGATCGAGCCCGGTCAACGCCTTCGCCTCTTGCGGGTCGGCAGGCATCAGACCGGCATTGGCAAGAACCTTCATCAGAGTCGCGCGACGGCGCAAATACCGGTCACGGCGGCGGCGCATGGCGCGGGCAGCCCGGCGATCGACGGCCAGCGAGGCCCCAGATTTCGGGTCGCGCCCATCCGAGAAGATGCGCACACCTCCATCTATCACCCCTATGATCCGGGCATTCGCCTCGGCACCGTCGGTTTCGTACAGCCACCAGCCGATGGAATTGGTGCCGATGTCCAGACCCAGGCGCATCTTGTTCCTCCACATTCAGTATTGGGAAGTCTCTGAGACGTGGGAGGCCCTTGCAACTTGAAAGTGTGACTGGTCCGTGCAACATTCTCAATGTTCAGAATTCGCGGTCGAGCCGTTAACAAGCTCGAAGTAGCACCACATTGAAGCGCGTTCTACGGGGCGCGTTTCCTCTTTGTCAGGCCCGAGGGAAAGCTAGTGATCCAACCTTATCTACCGCCCCAAGATTGCGCAAATGCTGCGACCGTCCGCTATTGCGATCCCTGCATCGCATCATGAGCAATAGCAGTCAACGTCCGCTATGGGCCGTCTTCAACGAAGTAGGTCGCTTCAAGTATCAACATTATGCATACGCTCCGAAGGCCGCTTCCTACGCTACGGCTCTGCTCGCCGGCTTTACAGTTGGCACCGAAGCGAGACTAAGAAAGCTATTCTGTTGACGCTGACGCGCCATTTGATGTCATGACTGCCTTCAGATCGCTGAAATAGCGCATCTCGACGACCGGCCGGGGGCGGGATGTCAAAACGGTGGCATCGGGTACACTCACTTCGGCACCGAACGCTGGTACACCTAGGAAATGACCATCGTCGGTCTCATCAAGGTGGCCGGTCGCGACGACGATGTTTTCTTCGGCTACAGTTACCTAGGTCGACATTTCCGAAATTCGTTCCGGCCAATACAACCTTTGTGCGCGCTCCGGTAGCTCCCAATGGGTAGGCCGTTCCCATGATTTGCTCGGTTTCTACGTTGCGATCTCAAGAGTTAGTGAATCGTTGAGGGTCCGGCTCTAGCTTATCTGGTCTCGTATGTGATCTGTGACCTCATAGAAGTGAAATATTCAAGCCGGTATCGGATTGCCGCCATAGCTGTCTGCGATAGACAAAATAGCACCCCGGGATTCCATTCCCCGATCATCGTTGACGAAAATTTGGTTGGATTCAGTCAAACTTGTCGGGTTGAAGCGCAAACATGCAGTTGTCGAAAACCGCCCGTCTTTGCACTTGGAAACGAACCGAATAGGTATAGTAGTCAGCGCGTGGCCGCTATGCTGAAATGCTACGCGACCACTATCAGAAAATCCTGATGCAAGAATCCTTGGCGACCTGGTTTAATGCGGAGACGCCGAAGCTTGGGCGCTGGGCTGGCGTCTTGCGAGGTTGTCGGATGCGACGGCCCGAACCCGCCGGGGGTCTTTCTATGGCGCATGGCCGACTTTTGATTTCTAGTTTGAAGATCAGGAGCCCTGCCTCGGAAGCTGACAAAAATTGCAATACGCTGCGCCAAGTGAGATTTGGTTCATCGACGATCGCTTGCTGATGAAAATTCAGCGCCCCGCAATACAATATGCAGCAGAAGGAACGCTGGCTCACATTCGCCTACATGTGTTAACTTCCAACAGTTTAGGTATTTAGGTAGGTTCAGTTGTTGAGAGGCACGGCGCGGAATTTGGCGCTCATGGAGTCATTTGCGGCCGAGCAGTTGCTCGTGCGTCGTGAAGCCATCGGTCCAGTCACGCGTGGGTTGGCAGAAAGATTTCCAGAAATGCCAGCACTCTGTATTTGCTTCACTCTCGCGGCCGTAGCTTCAAACTTAGAGGTTAGTCTCGGTCGAGATGGTGCCGAAGGGTTCCCAAAGCCATTGGATGTTTACCGAGTTGTAGCGGTGCTAGCTGCAGATATCTTCAGCCTTGAGCAGCGACGTACGCTTCCGGTTACCGCAAGCACACTTGCGCGGCATTGGGATGAGACCGACGATCTGGTATTCGCGAAACAGACTTAGGCCAACGGGGTTCACATACTTCAGGCACAGACTCAAGAAACTTAGATCCGTGCAGGATTTCGACCATTCACAATCACAGCGCTAGTTTGCAACTCCTCGTTAGCCATTTGTTAACCACCTTTGTCCAAGTTGCGCGTTGGAAGTGGTTGGAGGGCAACTTGAATATTCCTAGAAAGACGATCAGCCTCATGGCAGAGCTCTTGGTTAAGGCAGAACTTTGCAGTCGTTTCGCGTTGGCCGAACACTTCGATGAAATAGTCGAGGCAATGAGTGCCGATAGTGTGTGTTCGGGTGAGGAAGTTCAACGCTTACTCGTTAATGGGATGTTGGCCGGCGTGGAGCAGAACTATGCAGTGAAGAACGTTGACGATACCTGGTCGCAACTGTTGTCGTGAGATGCAACCTCGGTAACCTGCTATGATACCGAGAGAACCAGCTATTTTGAACATCTCGTGATCCTTCTTTCGACAGTGCGGATCTGAGCTTGTCTTGTTGCGCAATGAGCTTGATGCCTGCGGAACTCCAATTCAAATGGTTCGCGGACACGCTTCGATCTGAAGCCGTGCTAAGTTTCCCTCTTTTGTTCCAATCCGCTGTTTTCAAGTACTGCGCCGAGTACCCGAAATTGAGCTTTCGAGATGGCAAGGGGGCAGATGCGCGCAAGAAATTTCCAGTAAATCTTTGAAAATTGAGCTAGCCACGCCTGATCGGCGGGCTAGCTGAGAATTTTCAGGTTTTTCAGTAAGTTGATT
This sequence comes from Hasllibacter sp. MH4015, assembly GCF_020177575.1. Taxonomy (NCBI): domain Bacteria; kingdom Pseudomonadati; phylum Pseudomonadota; class Alphaproteobacteria; order Rhodobacterales; family Roseobacteraceae; genus Hasllibacter; species Hasllibacter sp. MH4015. The sequence continues at coordinate 2,608,598 of NZ_JAHTBK010000001.1, read as the reverse complement.
TGTTTAGTGACTGCCTAAAACTTGATGGCACAAATACTGTAAACACAACGTTAACTTGCCCGCAAATTTGTGAACTGAAAAGCTCCAACAAAAAGGAACTAGTCCTATCCTGGAGCACTGGTTCACGACTTACCATACAAGGATCACAGCGACTGTATCGCGACAATACTCAGGAGGCCTGCGCGGATAGCCACAAGGTAGAACAATTTGCAGCGCATCTAGTGCCCTACGCTTCTAACCTCAATATCGAGACCTTCCGTGGTCGAAACTCCTTTCAACAGAGCGACCGGCGTACCATCAACCGATACTGTGACGCCGGTTTCGTCGACACTAAGCGTATAGTCTAGCGTTCCCCCGAGCAGGTTATCTCGAATTTCCAAAAGTATGCGGTCTTTTCCAATCTCGAAGTCTTCGATCTCAGCTACATCGCTCTCGGTGATCTCATCTGAAAAGACATTAAAAAGATCATTGCCTTCACCTCCCACCAGAATATCCCCATCCTCAGCAACGAGGACATCGTCACCAGAACCGCCGACTAGCCGAGCTGGCTCACTGGCGTCGGAAAAATGAGGGTGGTGAAGTGAAATCAATGTATCATCCCCGTCGCCGCCCAAAAGAGTGTCAGTGCCGCCTCCGCCATGTATGAAGTCATTACCAGAGTTGCCAGAAATTTCTTCGCTGCCTGAGGTTCCCACAAGAAGATCTCCGCCCGCCCCACCGCTTAGCAGATCGCTGTCATCTCCCGTCAAATCGACGATGTCGAATTCATTTACGTCGAGTTCCACCTCATAAGTCGCGTCCCCAACCGATCCACCTGGGTCAACTACCGGATCCATCGCCTCGGACCCATCCAAGATATCTTCAAGTTGAGCGTCACCGGTGATTGGCAGTTCTCCAGTCTCGAGATCATTGACAGAACTGTCAGTTGTCAAAGGTGGGTCAATACTATCCAGAAGATCTTGTCCATCAGCATCGTAGGGAAGAAGGTCACTTCCCAAATCCGCGTCGGCGCCTTCTTCTTCAGTGGCCGACATCATCTCATCTTCCCCATCCGGCAGCATAGCTACCAAGCCAAGTCCCATGGTCAGTAAAGCAAGGAATGCAATCATCGAAAACCTCCACGTACTAGGTTCATATCACGTCCCTATGTTCAGGTACCTAGTGGGTTTACGTCGTAGTTAACGGATCACCTGTCAGCTCGATCGAATACAAACGATGTTGTTGCCAGAAGCTCGCCCGACCTAGAAAAAGGCGAAGTCCGAAGGGTCCAAGTCCGCCGCAAAAACTCCCAATAAATGGATCGAACCACCGATACCTGTATCTAGGACGACCCCACTTTCTAAATCGACAGCGCCATCAAGAAGCATTGAGAAATCGAGGGGTACATCCCCTGAAAAGATCACAATCTTTTCTGCAGGATTTTGATATTCAAAGTCGCTTATGGTATCGTCTCCATGGTTCTCTCCAAATATGAAGCGATCAGCATTGAAGCCCCCAGATATCCAGTCGTTTCCTTCACCACCATCTAGGAAGTCAAATCCACCGCCACCAAAAATGGTGTCCGAACCGGATCCTGCCTTGACCACGTCACTATTAGATCCGGCGCGAACCAAATCGTCACCGCGCCCACCAATTATGGTATCTTCGCCGATTTCCCCAAACAATCGGTCATTCCCGTTTCCACCAAGCAAAGCGTCGTCACCTTCGCCGCCCCAGACAAGATCATCACCAGCCTCGCCGTGCAAGAGATCAGAGTCCGAGCCCCCATAGAGAGTATCCACCCCAGCTCCCCCATACATGCGATCCGCGTCGTCACCCCCGTCAATTAGGTCATGTCCCGAACCGCCATACAATTGGTCTTTACCAGCATCACCAGTAATCCAATCATTGCCGGCTCCCGCATCTACTGTATCGTTCATTGAGCCGGCAAAAATGCTGTCGTTTCCTTCACCACCATTAATCGAGTCGCGGCCCCAACCGCCACGGATATGATCATTACCCGCTTCACCAAAAATGGTATCTGAACTTCCGTCACCGTTAATGACGTCATCGCCGTTTCCAGAAAATATGAGATCATCTCCCGTCCCACCGATTATTGTGTCTGAGCCAATTCCACCAATGATAGTATCGTCTCCTTCGCCGAGATCATAACTGCCAGAAGTTGAATTCGACTCATAATGGTCGTCGCTCTCTGTAAATCGCATTGTTCCCTCGGGCGATACCTCGTACCCGAGCGAAAAGGTAATTTGAACAACTTCATACGGTTGAAGAAGCAGCTCGAATGCGGTGATGTCACCAAGAAAGTCCAATTCAATCTCAGTAAGCAGCGCATCGCGTTGGTGATCATCTTCATTTCCATAAAAGATACTTATGCCAGAAAACCCAGTAAAGGAATTTACCAGAGAAGAAAGATCAATTGCGTGAAGAACCGAGGTTTCGGATCGGGAGCTAAAGAAGATTGTGATATCATAGGCTGTATTTTGATCGGAGACGGGTTCTCTCCCATGTCCTTTAAAGGCGGTAAGTTCAAGCCCAGAGTTGCTATCCCAATCGATATCCAAGAGCTCGTGCCCCACCACAGTTTGCCTAAGCAAGTCAAACATTGCAGCGCGAGTGGTGTTGGAAACTATCTCCAATTCTCCGATAGTGGATACTTCAATTTCTTCATGTCGATGAAGAAACGCATTTCTCGTGTTGTGCAGAATTGGCCAAGCAAAAGCGTAATCGACGTTGGCTTCAATCATGTTCGTGTAGTGTTCAAGCAGCATGGAAGCTCCATGGACACCAAGGTCTAGCTCGTTTTCCGCAAAGGACATCCGATTTGTTAAGTTGTACTCACCAACGTAGGTGGTGAGATCGGTACCTGCCCAGTCGTTCCATCCCGTACCTGACTCGTCGTGCAGGTTCTCATAGATTCCACGATCTTCTTTGAAGATTCCAGAATCGTTATCGAAAGCACCCGTATCACCATCGCGCCAGTAAAAGTTGCGTACCACCCCATCAATCAGGTCAGCTGGATCTGCCACGGAGGAAAATGCATCCCGTATGGCTTGATTTGCTTCGGTCAAATTGTTGCCATAGGAAGCCGCGAGATTTCCGCTCGCTTGGATAATGATTGACGCGTCAAATCCGTTTTGCATACCGGAATTGATTGCTAGTGCCGCCTTTGCAGCGGCCATTCCATATTCAACTTCTCGGCTTTCATCGCCTGGCGTTCGTCCAAACCAATATTCGTTCCCAAGTTCAAATCCCTTCACGACGTCGGCATATTTTTCAGAAATTTTCTCAACGAGAACTGGAAGTTGGGTGAGAATCTCTTCTTGATTCTGTCCCCCATAAGCTTCTAATCCTTCGACTGGAATTACGATGTTTACACCTATTCCATTTTCCAAGGCATAGTCCAGGAAGTTTGCGAGGAATTGTGGAATCTCGCCGTCTTCAAGTATTCCCGACTCGGAGAAGGCCGCCTTTTCTTGTCCTGCGGGAAACCTGACATATTCGATATCAAATAACTGAACTGCGGAGTTGGATTCATTCGTAACGATCCCTAGTTCGTTTCCACCATTGCCTCCGAATGGAGTCTCACCGGTGTTCGCGTACGGCAAGAGGTTCGTATTGAAGTAGCCCGCCTCCATGTATTGGTTGGTTTCATTGACATCTGTTATTGTTACGTAATCCATTTGGAGCCACCATCAGTGTTCGGTCGCTGCCAAGATGCATGGTCCACATGGCGGAAATTCGTGGTGAGCGGATCTTCTTTGGGTCAGATCTTGGTCATGTTTCGACAGTTTTCCACTTACTGTTTAGATTCGTTTTACTACGAAACTTTGGAGGGATGCTGGATGACTTACACGGTGACCGCGTGGCAATGCTGCCTCATCGGTTACGGCCAATGGTCCTATTAAGATTTTCAGCCTAAGCTCGGAGGCTATAACCGGCTTCCTGTGGGCTCCACGTATACAAATTGGCTCTGATCAGAGTTTGGTACTCTCTCATCCGTTGATGATACTTCCAGCGTGTGAGCCGGTCGAAAGTAGCGTGGGGGCGCAGTTGATTGTAGTCGCAGTGCCATACCGCAATCAGATGGCGGGCATCGCGCGTGGGTGCGACAAGTGCTAGTTGAGTCACTCGATGCGGAGGCGGGCGGTGAAGCTTCCGAAGAAGCCGTTCTGCAGTGGCTTGCTTGGCGGAATGTAGCGCATTTACGCCCGGCGCTTCTCCTCTCCTCTAAGCATCGCGTTTGGAGTAAGCTCGTCTCCGATATCGCCGACTATCAATTGGGGTTACCAGACTATTTCCGGGGAGCCGGTCCAGTTAGTGGGCGACCCGGACACTGGAGACCTAAGTGTCCAGGGCCGCCGCCTGACGTTCGCGAGTGAAGTCGTCGACCACGTAGAGAATGCAAAACTGACGTCCATCCGACGTGGCGTCCGATACGAGGTCGAGCGACCAGCGCTGTTTCGGTTCTCGAGGCGTGACAGTCCGTCTGTTGGTTCCGATCGCCCGCTTGTGTTCGTAACGTTTATGGGCGATTGACCCTTCTTCGCGGTAGATCCGGTAGACCTTATGCCCGTTCACCCTTTTGCCGTCGCGCTCGAGCGGGATGTGACGCCTTTAATAGACGAGCCGCCGCCGTATAGACGCGCGTTTCTTCACACGTCCCGCAGCTCCCTGTCAGTCTGGCGCTTCGATGCACGCCGGTGTATGTGCAGATCGACTCCGACAAACGCGCAAGCCTGCCGCTGAGTGAAACCTTTGCTCTTCGTGGCCCATTTCACAGCCTTGCTCGATGAGCTGGGCTTCAGAAGATTTTTCATGTATCTCTTCCAGCGTTGCCACGTAAATCATTTGCACGGCCGGTAATTTCTTGAGTTTCGCATTCTGGCCGTCAAACGCCATCAGCCGCTTGGGGTAGGCGACCGCACGTCGAAGTACCCTCGCCGTCAGTGGTTGAACACCGCATCACCGATCCCATGCTTGCAGTACAGGTCAGGCGAGCTCATGCGCGGTGTGTGCTACATCGGAATCCCAATGATCTGCGCTTCGCTGAAACAGTTTCTCTTCATCGTCTGTTTCCTTTGTTGGAGAACAAGCTAACGTCGAATCCAAGACGTTTCAGGGGGTAGGTCACGGGCAACCGAGTCAGAATACAAGTGGGCGGCTGAAGGATCCGAAGCGACAGAACCGGAAGAAAAGAGAGTGCCTGAAGCGCAGTTGAGCACAAAATAGAAATGTGATGTAGCTCCAATTTTGCAAAGCCCTAGAAAATCTTTGGAAACAAAAACAAGCCGAGAAAAATACGCTGGCCGCTCCCGTTCCAAATACCCTAATCACAAATGGGATTTTTTGGCACTTGGTTTCACACTATCGGATTGCTTTGGTGCAATCCGATAGTAGGAGCCTTCTAGGCGGCTTTTCGTATCGGCCCTGTGGATGCCGAGCAATACTTCGTCAAGTGTGAGCTTGGTATCCTCCTGTGCAGCTGAAATGAGCTCGTCATAGCCTATTGTAAACGCACTGCTTCTCGGGGCCGCTTCATCTCGTGCCAAATCGGCGACAATTCTAAAAAGAATTTCATGAAAATTCACATCGGCCTCCGGTGCATTTGATTCCAGTATTTTTCATGCACCCGTGAATAAACCGTAAAGTCGTGCTGTTACTGCTGTGGCAATGATTCACGCTCTTGTACACTCAGCTGCGTCTTGTCTGCTCGGTCTGCGCTTGAAGCCTCCGCGTTGGCGAGCTTGCGCAAAACTTCAGCGGTGTGGTCGAACCCGTACTCCCGGGCAACCAGTTCTGCGTGCTTCAAGCGTGCGAGGAATTTTGTGTCGATATCCATAAGAGCACCCGTGTTTACTACAATTTAAGGTTGATCTAAGAATAGTTAACATCAGGTTAATTCGGGGTGCCGTTGGCGGAAAGTCGCCGATATGTGGTAGGTGGAGCCAGTATTGGCACCATTGATATCCTTACCTTAGGTCAACGTCTCTTTGCCACCACACGGATATTTGACGTACACTCAGTATGAATGAGTTGTTTTGCTGCTCCAAAGAAGACCTCGATTTGCGGAGAGCCTGTTCTTCAAATAAATTCATACAGACTATGAAGAGAAGCGACTTTTGCGACCCGCAAATGATGGCCATCCTGTAGTAGCGCCGGACGGGCACGAACGCGCCGGATGTTTGCAGCGCGTATGCATCTGCGATGCGACCTTTTGAACTGGTGACCCAACCCAATCGTGGCCGTTCAGGTGTAGAACCCGTCCCTGCATTTTTGGCCTTAGTGTTGCCGTCAAGGCGTGATCAACGTCATCGTAATGAAGCTCAGACTAGGCAGGCCATTTCGCGCAATTGAAATTGATAAAGACGGCTGGAGCCCAACGATCGCCGTCCTGTTGGCTGTAGCGTAGACTGTTGGTCAATTCGGATTAGTACTTGAGGAGCTTATTCGATCCGTGTCCGTTCAAAGAGCACGCTCACTACAGTGAGAGTTGGTCATTTGCGCAGCGCAAACGGCGACGAACGTCGATGTGATAGTCGCCCAGGTGAGACAAACACTGACCTAAAGCGCAGTCGATACAATATGCGTGCGTTTCGGGCAGTATCGCGGTCTGTGGTTCCGTAGCACTATTCGAGAACACCCTTGCACCTGTCCAATTGTGACAACGCTCTTGCAATGTGTCAGAGCGGCGGAGTTGCAGGTCAAGCATGCGGCAACGGTGACACGTCGAGTTCAACCAACACCGAGAACAATACCTTTTAGACGTCGCCGAAGCTCGCCGACCTTTACGTCTCTCCGAGCATAGGACAAAGCCCAGATAGGGAGGCTGCAACGTTGCCGGAGCTGGTTAGGAAATTGTTAACCAAACTCCACCAATGTGATCTGGCAAAGAGTGGAGGGAAGGAAGGGGATGGTTGTCGTTGACAGGGTATTTCATCTGATTGCGGAGATGGCGCTGGACTACTCCGAAATTCACGGGACGTTCGCTGCACTGGATATTTATGACGGAACAATTCGAGGACTGAGCGAGGACACTGGCATTCCATACGTTGAGCTGAGACAGCGCTTGTACTGCTTTGTAAGAGACAAGACATAATTGGACCGCAGCACATCCCATCCGATGACGCGGATTGAGTGCAGATCGATAATCACGCCAGATGCCATCATTTCTTGGATTGGCTAGAGTGTGGTGATACCACAACTTTCTTGGTGTAGTCAGTCGGCAAAGGCGTAGAACCTATTATTTCTGACACGTAGACGTAATCCGTTCGGCAATTCTGCAATTGGATCAAACTGAGGCAGTAGTCCTGGTGTCGCCGTATGGGTGAAGTGGCCGTTATAGAGAAGGCTTTCACGGATATCCAAACCGCTCTCTCCGCCAGTTTCGCAGGTTTTTTGGGGAGGCATTGCTGGCGGCATTTTTGCTAGCCCAATTCTGTTTATCTAAGCGGTATCAATCCGTTGAAACCAAAACGGCAGCCCCTTGACCTGCAGCTCGCCTACCGCGAACGAACCACTGCTTTGGCCGTACTTTACCTTAGTTCGTCCTCGCGTTCTCGGAGCAGACTTACCAATTCACCAGAGGCCTTGCTCCTATTCCTTCTTGGCCAAGACCATTGGGGCTCTGCTTTGCTTTGTAGTGCATCCCGCAAGCGCTTTAGTCTCGGATCATCCACGGCCACCTTAAGAGGTGCAAATCGGCGTGAGATTTCGGATTCCAGTCCATCGCAGCACAGATGACCATAAGTCCGGCTAACAGTATCAGTGTTGGTGTGACCTAGCTGCTTGGCAATCATTGCAAGTGGCGTCCCGGCTTGAACCAGTTGGCTAGCGTAGGTGTGTCGAAGGCCGTGAAAAACGAAGCCTTCCGGCAAACCAGCCCGCCTAACGGCTTCCCTAAACAAGTGCTTATGGCATCCAGACCATGACCGACCCGAGGACATCCGGAAGACGAGGTCTTCGTCACCTAAGTTTTCAATTTGATCCAAGAAAAATGTCATGCCCTCGGCTGGCAGTACTACGTATCGTCCGCGATAACTCTTCATTGGTTCGAGGTAGATTCCAAAAACGTGTCCGCCGACATGTCGAGCTCTCAGGCCCGCCAATTCGGACACTCGGCAGCCCGTGTAGAGTGCACCCTGTACTAAGAGCGCCAAATCGGGACGGCAGGAGGCGATAAGTCGTTTTGCTTGGGCGCGGGTCAAAAAGAACTGCCGCGGGGTATCAGCGTGTGGCACCCGCCGCAGGCGCCGCCAGTACAGCTCACTTTTGACATCGCCGTTTTCCCATGACATCTCGATTGCAGTTCGGAGAAGTCCGATGACAGTGTTGAGGGTCTTTTTCCTTTTGCGAAGTCGTTCATGATCGAGATGCTCGAGGCGCACGCGGCTCCCTTGGTTGGCTCGACCCCTCTTAGGCGCGGTCTCAAGGACGTCTATGCAGAACTGGGTGAAAATAGATTGGCTGAGGTCCTCGACGGGCAAATGACCGAGACGAGGAATGATGTGATGGTTGATTAGCGACAGGGACGTCTCGAAGTATGTCCTTGCTGCCGCGATACGTTTCCATTCCACAAAGGCATGCATCGCGTCGCCTACTGTGAAACGGTTCTCCGATTTGGTGTAGTTCAGCTTGCTATTGACCCCTGCAGAGTAAGGCTCCGAAGCAGTGGCAATAACATTTGGTTCGGCGAACCAAATCTTTGCGCGCTGCAATGCCTGTTTGTAGGTCAGCCCATCATCCTCCATCATCATGTGCGGCCCAAGCCTTGTCTGGGAATAGCCGCCGTCCAACCGACGAACTCGGGCCATCCAATACAATCTGTCAGAAGCTTGCTTCTGCAGGCCAATGTGACGGCAGAACTCCAGGATGTTCCAATAGGGGCTGTTTCTTGGCTGTAGCTTTCTCACGTTCTCCTGAGAGGACAACGAAGGGGCGTGTGCAGATTTTCGCATGTCTTTGGTGCTCCGTAAGATTGAACGAAGCGAGTGTCACTGGCGTGTCCAAATCAGCAACGTTTTTCCCCAGCGCATAGCGGATTGGGCGTCTGCTTTTGGGATGCTGTGGCGCGGCATTGTACTAAACTTCAAATGGCGGCTATGGGCCGCTCGCTCAAAGTATTTCGCAATTCCAAGCTTTCTCCGACTTCGCTTCGCCGACCCGCTTTTGTCTAATCCGCAACCAAGGTCAGCCTTCTATCTGGCTCGCCATGATCGCGATTGCCCGCTGATAAACCGGCGCCGCATTCCAGGCTTGGATTGCCCTAAAATTGCGCTGGCCTTCCTGATACCCTTGGCCAGGCCGCCAGCCATTCTGGCGTAAGAAATTCGCGGTCGAGGCCAGGGCATCGGTGAGATTATTCAGGTCTATGCGCCTGTCGCCATTGCCATCTACGCCGTAGCGCAGAACGTTGCCCGGCAAGAATTGCGTATGTCCCAGTTCACCATGCATCGCGCCGATTGCATTGGGGCTGATTGTGCCACGATCTACGAGCGTAAGCGCGGCCAGCGCATGTTCGCTGAAAAAGGCAGAGCGGCGGCAGTCATAGGCAAGAGTTGCGATGGCCGAGAGGACGTTTGCATCGCCCATGAAATTGCCAAATCCGGTTTCCATTCCGTGAATTGCGACGATCACTGCAGCGGGTACGCCGTAGGCACGCTCGAGAGAGTCGTAGAACGCAGGATTTGCGGCGATCCGCTGTCGGCCTTGTCGCACAATCGTATCGGCACCGCGAACTCGCATGAATTCTTCGAGTGAATAACTGAAAGAGCGCTGGTTGCGGTCTGCCGAGATCGTGCGTGTGGCGTAGGTGGTAGCGGCTAGAGCCTGCAACCCGGCTGGACCGATACCGGCGGCGGCAGCTTCCGCTGCGAATTCCTGCTGCCATCTGGCGAAACCGGAGGCGTCATTGCCGCACGTGGCGGCCATTGCCCCTACGGGTGCGCCGAGCAGTAGGCAGATCGCTGTGGCACGGCGAATGGAATGGGTCAGGCCAGTGTGCATGGTGTTTTTTTCCACGGTGAATGGATGGCTTCAGAAGACTTGCGAAAATTCTAGCATGAGAGAAGCGCGGGTAGGCAAGATGTCTTGCTGCGAATGCACCATTCGCTGAAAGACGCCTTTCGCATATCGCTGCCGGTGTTGAAATTCTTGACGCGGCCGGGAACCAGATTCCGAGCTACAATGAGCTTTGGTACCGTCGAGATTGCGCATTTGCGGCGAATGTCCGCAACTGGTGCTGCGACGGCAGCACCCTTGCTTACCGGCGGATGGCGGCTTTCGGCCGAGTTAGATTAGGCTTCAACAGTAGATGTTTGCCAAACAACCCGCTCATTTGCGATCCAAAGGCGCTCCGGATCGGCACTCACGATAGCTTTCGGCGTCCCTGATAGCTGTTTCGCTTCTTCGGCTGTACTGGCCACTGCCCATCCTAGGGCGGAAGACAATTGCCCACACTCGGAAGGCACAACGATTTTCCAAACTTGAAGCATGACTTCTTATTGCACGACAAGGTTAACGAAGAGTTTGCATCGGGCATCAAGCTATTTGCCAACGTCGGCTCTGTAGTCGTTGCGATGCCGCGAACAAAGAATTGTCAAAGTCCGCTACGGGCCGAGAACGTCGCTTTGAAGCACCCTTATCTGCGACCCGACACTTCAGTTGTTGACCGAAAAGACCGCGAAAGCCATCAGTCTTAAATGCGATCGACACTCAGCATTATTAGTCCCAACCGGAGACTGAGAGCAGCGAAAACTGCCTAATTCTGCTGCACACTATGCTGCACAACCCGCAACACGCGGAGATCGAGCCTCCAACGAATACAACGACTTAAGTCACTGATATAGAGCAACTTTCGGACTTCGTCTCCGCCACCCACCACCCAACCGAGAAATATGCCCCGATTGTGGCCCCTATAGCTTGGCTGAGGACCGCTGGTTTCTCGGCCTCAGGCGGGCCGATTGGAAATCTTGCGGCTGCCGTTGGAAAGGCAGCCTAACCCGACGCAAGCGCCCCATTCGGTGGCCACTAATTCGTCTGGTTTTGCAAAGATGACCTACGAGTCTTGCCTCGGGGTGCTTTCAGATATTCTTCGCAAGGACCACTTTGCGGCCTGCCATGTTGGATTGACGTTCGGCCGCTCCGCTTGTCGTGGGGGCATCGACGCCGAGGCTTTTCAGGAGCGCCGCGCATTCACGTAGTTCCGCGCCGCGGCGGGTGCCGTGTTTGGCCACGCGGTTCAGGTGGTAGGCGGAGAAGGTGGGCCAGTCGATGCCCGGTGCCCAGTCGGAGAGCGTGTGGAACAGGGCGGGCGTTGCGCCGATGGTCTCGGCCCCCTCAATTGCCTCCGACAAGACCGCCTCGACCCCTTTGACGACAACGGATCGCAGGAGCTTGACCGTCGCGGCGGCGCCCCATTCCTCGCCCGCGACCGCTGCGTCTATCCCGAGTTGCAGCAAAATCGGCGCAAGCGTTGCGGCGTGGGGGCCGGCAAGCAGGAGCGGCGGCAAACGTCCTTCGGCGGTGCGGCCCATGGCGACGGCTTCCACGAATCGCGCCCCGCTGGGAGTGATCGCATCGCGTATGGCGAGCTTGGTCGCGGGTGCGACGGAGTTGAGGTCGCAGAAGATCTGCGTCTGCGTCAGGTGCTGCGCGGCGTCGCGCGCCACGGCAAATGCGGCACTGGCGGTGACGGTGGAAAAGATCAGCTCCGCGCTATCGAAGGCCGCGGCCATGCTGCCGGAATGCTTCGCGCCGACCCGCGCAGTGCGCGCCCGCTGGTCGACGGCCGTTTCGGGATCGAGTGAGCGGAGGTCGAAGGCCCTGACCTCGGCACCGTTGCGGATCATCACGTCGGCGAAGGCGGGACCGGCCTCCGAAAATCCTATGAAGGCGACTTTCATGGACGGCTCCATCCTTCCACGGGGGCGGCGGCGATGGTTTGATGCCCGGCAGTCTGCTCGTGGGCGTGGCGGGTCAGCGCCGCGAAACGGTAGAGGCCATGGACGAACTTGCCGTAGGGCATGGTCACGAAGAAGGCGAAGACGCAGCCCAGGTGCAGGGCCAGCAACAGGCCCATGGCGGGTGTCTGACGCAGGCCGTAAAGGGCAAGGCCAGTGGCGCCGAGCCCCAGCAGCGTCCAGGTGAAGGCGGGTCCCATGCCGGTGCGGTCACGGGGACGCGTCGCGGGATCGCGGCGGAGATCATACCAGATCAGACCCGCCGCTCCGATAACCAGCCCCAGCCCGCCCGGAACACCCAGAAGTTTCGGTGGTGTCCAGAAGCCGTAGGGCGCGGGCCAATCCAGCAGGTAATGCATGATTGTCCCGCTGGAGGTGGAGGCGAAGCAAAGCAGGAAGCCGTACATGGTGAGTTGGTGGAAGAGGCGGCGGTGCTTGTCCGGGCGCGACGATTGGCTCATGCAGCCCATCCCGCCGCCATCGAGATAGCGCATCCGACCCGCGTCACGCGCCGCTTGCCAGAGCGCGGGAAGCGTCACCGGCACGCGATTGCCCCCGTCGGCGGCGCGCCAGAAGTTGCGCAGCCCAAGTGCCATCGCCAGGAGCGAGAACAGGAAGATCGGGGCGAAAAGCGCCACCATCGCGTTGTGTGGCATCACGGCGTAGAAATCACCCGACGCCGTCAGCGCGCCCGGATCGGACCAGAGCGCGAAGCCTAGGATGAAGCCCGCGACAGACAGCACGGACAGGCCCGCGATCCACATGCCGTTGCGCGCGAACAAGGGTGCGAGAGCGCCGGGCCAAGCAAACCGTGCGTAGCTCTCCTCGCGCAGGTCCGCCATTGCCTGGGGCACGTTGATGGCGAATTCGTGCGGCGGGGCGTATTGGCAATCGTAATAGCACGCCCCACAATTGTGGCAGAGATTGGCGAGGTAGTCGGCGTCCGACCCTTCGAAGACACGCCGAAGCTCCATGGCCGGAAAAACGGCGCAGAGCCCCTCGCAATAGCGACAAGCGTTGCAGATCGTCATCTGGCGCGCGACCTCGTCCTGGGCGGCGGTGGCGAGGGAGGGGAGATCGACGCGGCTCATGGGCTGCTCCTGTCATTGGTCAGGCTGCGCGCGGCCTCTGTCCCCGCGATGCGCCCGAAAACCGTGCCGATCGTCATGCCGAGCCCGCCCAAGTAGCCCTGGCCCAGGATGTTGCCCGCCATGATCTCGCCCGTGGCGAAGATGTTCGGGGAGGGCGCGCCGTCGAACAGCACGCGCGCATCACGGTTCACCCGTAGGCCCATATAGGTGAACGTGATACCGGGGCGCAGCGTGTAGGCGCGGAACGGTGGGTCGGCGATCGGTCGCGCCCAATGGGTCTTCGGTGGCTCCAGCCCCTCGGTGCGGCACGTGTCGTGGGTCGTATGGTCGAACTCTCCCGGCAGGCAGGCGGCATTGAATCGCTCGACGGTCTTGATGAAGGTGTTGGCGTCGATGCCGATCTTGCCGGCCAGCCCCTCCAACGTGTCGTCCATCTCCGGGGGGAAGGCGGACGGCATGAACAGGTCGGCTGATTTCGCGTCGATGATGACATGGCCCACCTGGTCAGGCTGCGCGGCAACGAGGCGGCCCCAGATGGCGTATCGCTTGGGCCAGAAATCCTCGCCCTCGTCATAGAAGCGTTCGCCGTTCTGGTTCACCACGATACCGAAGGGCACGCAATCAAGGCGCGTGACGATACCGCCGTCGAATTTCGGGGCGCGCCCGTCGATGGCGACGGAATGGAATTGGTCCACGTCACCGACTTTGTCGGCCCCGGCATCGAGCATCAGCCGCAGGACGCCGCCGGTGTTGTAGGGCGTGCCGCGGATCAGGAAGTTTTCCGCCGCCTCGCCCCAGCCTTCCTTCAGCCAGTCGATGTTCGATTCGAATCCCCCGGCTGCAGCGACGAAGGTGCGTGCCGTGACCGTTTCGCGCCGGGGCGTGTCGGTTTCCCAGCCCGCCTCCAGCGTTGCGCCTAGGAAAAAGCCATCCTCGATTTCGATGTCGGCCACACGGGTCTCGTACCGGCACTCGACGCCGAGGTCCTCCGCCATGCGGTAGAGCGCGTTGAGCATTGAGCGCCCACCACCGAGGAAGAAGGCGTTGGTGCGCCCCAGGCTTAGCGTGCCACCCAGCGACGGCTGGAACCGGACGCCCTGCGCTTCGAGGAAATCCCAAACCTCGGTGGAGCGTTGCAGGGTCAGTTCCGCAAGCTCCGCGTCCGTGTTGCCCTTGGTCACGCGCATCAGATCGTCGAGGTATTCGTCCACCGGATAGGGGCCGGTCAGGATGCCGTTGCCCTCGTCATGGGCGATGCGGCAGTTGCGGGTGTGGCGCGTGTTGCCGCCGCGCATGGCCATGGGCGCGGCCTCGGCCACCAGGACCCGCGCACCTCCCCGCGCAGCGCAGATCGCGGCGCAGAGTGCGGCATTGCCACCGCCTGCGATCAGGACGTCATAGCTCATGCAAGACCCGACACGGTGATGAGCCGCTCTTCCGTCATCTCGCGGATTGCGTAGCGCGGGCCTTCCTGGCCGAAGCCGCTGGCCTTCACGCCGCCATACGGCATCAGGTCAACGCGGGAGGAGGAGGTTTCGTTGATGTGCACGCCACCGACGTGGAGCCGCCGCGCGGCGTTCAGGGCGGCGGTGATGTCTTGTGTAAAGAGGCCCGTTGCAAGGCCGTAGGGCGTGGCGTTCACGCGGTTGATGGCATCGGACAGGGTGTCGATGGGGATCACGGCGGCGACTGGGCCGAAAGCCTCCTCCGTCAGGAAAGCGTCGGTCGGCTCGGTGATGATCGTGGGCTGCATGAGGCTGCGCTCTCGCGTGCCGCCAAGCAGGATATGCGCGCCGTCGAACATTGTCTCAACCCGCTCCGCCGCGTCTTCGGAGATCATCGGACCGATATCGGTGGCGGGGTCCGTCGGGTCCCCGGCGACGAGCTGTCGGGCGGCTGTCACGTAGTGACCGAGGAAGGCGTCGTGGACGGAGCGCGCGACGTAGAGGGTTTGGATCGAGGTGCAAACCTGGCCGGCCTTGCGGAAACTGGCACCGGCACATTTTTTCGCCGCGACCTCCAGATCGGCGTCGGCGTCGATGATCGTGGACGCGATGGAGCCAAGTTCCATCTGCGTACGTCTGAGCCCTGCAGCGGCATGGATCGCGGCACCGACCTTGGTGGAGCCGGTGAAGGCGTAGAAGGCGGGTCTTGGGTCGGCGAGAAGCGCGCGCGCGACCTCTGCCCCGCCATGGAGCATCTGCACCGCCCCGGGCGGGAAGCCCGCGTCCAGAAGTGCCGAGACCAGATGGGCGGCTGGGCCGGGCGTTTTCTCGGACGGCTTCAGGATGACGGCGTTCCCGGCGGCAAGCGCGGGGCCGAGCTTGTGGCAGGGGGTATTCAGCGGGGCGTTGAACGGCGTGATGGCCACGACCACGCCAACGGGTACGCGGATGGTGAAGCCCATGCGCCCCGCGATGGCCCCGTCGAAGGGTACGACATCGCCCGCAATCCGCGTCGCCTCCTCCGCCGACAGGCGCAGGGTTGCCAGTGCGCGATTGATTTCCCCATCGGCGTCCTTGAGGGGGAAGCCGGCCTCCACAACCATGGCGGCGCGGATCGCATCGCGCCGGTCCTCTATCAGATCGGCGGCGCGGCGCAGACAGGCCGCCCGTTCCGGGGGCGGGGCCGCGGCGTAGCTGGTGGCCGCGGCCAATGCATCATCTACGTCGCGCGGGGTCGCGCTGGGCAGGCGGTAGGCCTCGGACAAATGGTACTTGTCGAACACCGCGATTTCCGACCCGTCCGCGCGCCATGCGCCGTCGATGAGGTTTGCGACCCGCATCAGAACTGCGCCGCGTATTGCGCGGGGTCGATGCGCGCGCCGATGACGAGCGGGGTGTCACCGGGGTCCACGGCCAACGCCTCAGCCAATTGAGATTCGGTTTCGGCCATGATGCCGTTGCAGCCCATGGAGGCTGCCAGCGGCTCGATCGCCGTCTCCTCGATGATCGTGCCGGTGGAGGGGACCTGTTTGGCCATCTGCTTCAACTCGATCCGGTTGAGCGAATTGTCGACGAAGACAAGCACCTTGAGGCCCAGTTTCAGGCTTGCGGCCAGCCGAAGCTCCCCCTGGACCATGGCCAATCCGCCATCGCCGGTGAAGGCCACGACCGGCGCGTCGCGGTGCAGGTGCTTGGCGGTGATCCCGGCGGGCAGGCTGAACCCCATGGAGCTGAGGCCGTTCGTCATCAGGAACCTGCGGGGCGCAGAGGGGCGCCAGCCCTGTCCGACAAGCAGCTTGTGAGAGCCGACATCGACGCTGGCGATGGTGTCGGCGGGAAGGACATCCCGCGCCACGCGGATCACGTCGGAGGGGTTGAGCGTGCCGCTGACGCGCCCATCGTCGAACGCGGCAGCGAGGTGATCGCGATGGCTGGCGATCTCGGCCAAAGGCCAGCCCGCCGCTGCGGAAGCCGCATCGGTAAGCCACGCCAGCGCGGGCGCGATGGGCCCCACGACCTCAGCCTCGGCGGCATAGACCTGATCGGTGTTCGGCACCTGGTCGATGTGGAGGACCGGAGCCTTGACCGACCACGGCTTGATCAACTCGACCGGATCGAACCCGGCGCAGATCACGAGATCCGCCGATTGCATCAGATCCCACATCAGCGCCTGGCAGGCCATGTCGAGCGTGCCGGCAAAGAGTGAATGATCTTCGGCCACAGTCCCTTTGGCCATGGGGGCGGCGACGATTGCCGCGCCGATCCGTTCAGCCAGCGCGACAATTTCATCGCCCGCGGCCTCCTGCATCGCGGAAATCCCGAAGAGGATCATGGGACGCTTCGCGCGGGCGATCATCGCCTCTGGCGCGGTGCCGGAATGGGTGACGGAGGTGTGATGGAAGGGTGTCAATGGCGGGGGCACCACGTCGCCCGCAACCTCCGCCGTGACATGATCGGCGTGCATAGACAGGTGAACCGGGCCGGGGCGCGGGGCCATCGCCAGGCGCAGCGCGCGGCGCAGGACGGGGTCGGCGGCGTTGGGCGTCAGGTCCGCGGCCCATTTGGAGATCGGCGTGAAGAGGGCGCGTTGGTCGACGACCTGGTGGGTGAATGTCGCCACGCGACCCGTGTCGATCTGTCCGGAAATCGCCACCATCGGCACTCGATCCAGGTACGCGTTAGCGACGGCGTTCGCGAGGTTCGTGGAGCCGGGGCCAAGCGTTGACAACACGCAGCCGGGCCGCCCCGTAAGCATCCCCCAAGCCTCCGCCATCAGACCCGCCGTGCCTTCGCGCCGGGCCAGTATGAACTCCGTCCCTTCAGTGCGACAGGCTTCCAGGAAGCCCACGGAGGGATCGCCAGGATAGCCAAAGATCGTCTTTGTTCCAACGGCTTGCAGGCTGCGGACAGTTGCCTCGGACAGGTTCAAGAGGTGTCTCCTTGTCACGACTTTCGATATTGGATACAGATGTATGCAATCCAATGCAACAGGGAGGTGGCCATGGATCTGGAACTGCGGGGCAAAGCGGCGGTTGTGACCGGCGGCAATGCGGGGATCGGGCGCGCCATCGGGCGTATCCTGGCCGAGGAAGGGTGCCGTGTGCTGCTGACGGGGCGCAACGAGGAAACACTCGCAAGCGGCAAGGCCGAGATCTTGGACGCGGGCGGCGAGGCCCATACGATGGTCGCCGACCTTTACGACGATGCGGTCGCCACCAAGATCCAAGCCGCCGCGATAGACGCGCTCGGGCAGGTCGACATCCTTGTGAACAATGCCGGCGGCTCTCGCCCTTTCGGCAAGGACGCGACGGAGGAGCAATGGGACGAGGCGTTGACGCTGAATTTCACGCGGCCCCGCCAGATCGCCCATGCTTTTCTGGAGGGAATGCAGAATGCAGGGTGGGGTCGGATTATCAACATCACCGGTAAGTCCGAGCCCGAGGGCGTGAACGGCGCGTTCTGCGCCAAGGCGGGTATCCATTCCTGGGCCAAAGGGCTGAGCCGCGAGGTCGGGAATGACGGAGTGACCGTCAATTGCATCGCGCCCGGTCGGATCATGTCGGACCAGATCCGCCGCAATTATTCGCCCGAATACCGCGCTGAGCAGTCGCGCACCGAAATTCCCGTCGGCCGCTACGGGGAGCCGGAGGAGCTGGCCAACCTGGCCGTGTTCCTGTCCTCGCCGTTGGCCGCCTATATCACGGGCACGATGATTGCGGTGGACGGGGGCCTGCGGAGGTATCAATTCTGAGCCCATGACAAAATCCCCGGCCCCGGCCTCCGCCTATGAACAGATCCGCGCCCGCATCCTGAACGGAGAGATCCGGCCGGGCGACCGCCTGCGCGAGGTGGAATTGGCCGATGATCTGGGCCTGTCGCGCACCCCGGTGCGAGAGGCGATCCGGAGGCTGGAACAGGACGGGATCGTCGAACATGCCGCCCACAAGGGCGCGGTCGTGCGCAGCCTCGACCAATCCTCGATCACCGAGCTTTATACGATCCGTGAAGTGCTGGAGGGGACGGCAGCCCGCCTTGCCGCCCAACATGCGAACTCGGCGGAGATCGACGCGCTGGAGGAGGTTTTGGCGACACAGCCACCGGAAAGCGCCGATCTGGACGCGGCGGAGGCCAGTCGCCGTAACGCGATCTTCCACGGGGCCATCGGGCAGGCCGCCCATAACCGGTTTCTGTTGTCTGCCATGGACGGGATTTCCAGCGCACTGACGCTGCTTGGGCCCACCACGCTTAGCATGCAGGGCCGCATCGACGCGGCGCGGGACGAACACCGCGCGATCCTCGCCGCGATCGCCGCGCGCGACGCGAACCGCGCCGAAGAGGCCGCGCGCGCCCATATCCGCGCCGCCCATCGGGCACGTCTGCGGCTGATCTATGAGGTGGCGTGATCCTTGGTGATGAACTCCACAATGGCGTCGGCCATTGCCTGCGGGGCCTCCAACAGGGGCAGATGCCCCGCACCGTCGATGATCCGAACCTCCGCCCGTGGCAGGGACCGGGCCAGCGCGCACATCGTGTCGGGCGTGGTGGAGACATCCTCGGACCCGCCAAGGCACAGCACCGGCAAGTCCAACGCGCTCAGGTCGTCCGACAGGTCGGTCTCGCCTATGGCGGCGCAGGCGGCGAGGTAGCCGTCGACCGGCTGCGCGGCGAGCCTGGCCTGTGCGTGGGCCACGACTTCGGGATGGGCGGCAGCGAAGGCGGGCGCGAACCAGCGTTTCACCTGATCGGCGGCGAAAGGGGCCATCCCCTCACTCCGAATGCGTGCGGCCCGGGCCGCGTAATACTCCGCCGATCCGATGACAGGCGCGGTGTCGCACAGGATCAGGCCTGCATACCGCCCCGGCGCATCGAGCGCGGCCTGCATCGCGATCTGCCCGCCGATCGACAAGCCCACGAGCCAAGCGCCATTCGGGGCCAGCATGGTGAGGTCCGCCGCGTGATCCGCCATCCGGTCGCCTGCGCCCCCGGATTGTCCGTGGCCCCGCAGATCGTAGGTCGTGATACCCCAGTCAGGCGGCAGATGCCCGAGCAGCGGCTGCCAGACCCATGCCCCGGTGCCAAGCGCATGGGCGAACGTCAAATGTGGTGCGCCATCGCGGGTTTCGACATGCAGATCAGACATGCGCCGATAGTGCGGACCCTGCGGGCGGAGGGCAAGGGATGGACCTGACCGCGATCCTTGCGATGGATCCGCTGATCCTGTCGGCGGTGCTGCTGGCCGCCTTCGTCACCTCGATCATTCACGGCGGCACCGGGATCGGCGGCGGGTTCCTGATGGCCATCGTGCTGGCGCCGTTGATCGGTGTCGTCGCGACTGTGCCGGTGCTGGCCGTGGCCCTGACGATCAGCGGCGTGGCGCGGGTGTTCTTCAACCGCGACGCGCTGCATTGGGGGGCCTACAGGCTGGTGATGATAACGACGATCCCCGGCGTGATCCTTGCGGCGCTGATCTATTCGAACCTGAACGCCACGGCCATCGCGATCATCCTTGGCACGACGATCCTTGCCTCTGTACCCGTGCGCCATTGGGCCGCGCGGCGGCAGATCGAGGCCGGACCGCGCGCGCTGATGGGGGCGGGTGCGGTTTATGGTGTGGCTTCGGGCGCGTCGATCGGGGCGGGGATGCTGCTGATCCCGTTCCTGACGGGCCACGGCCTGAACCGGCGGGAATTCGTCGGAACGCTGGCGGCCATCGCGCTGACGATGAACATCACTCGCACGAGTGTTTACGGGGGAACAGACATGCTGGGGGACGGATGGTTCGCGCTTGGCGTGTTGTGCGGGCTGGCCACGATCCCGGGCAACTGGGTCGGCCAGAAGGTGCTGCGCGGTATGGGTGAGGGCTGGCATAAGGTGGCCATCGACGTGCTGACCGTTTTCGGGGGGCTCAACTTCTTCCGCATCGCGATCATGGGGTGATACCCAATTCTTCGATGAATTCGTCGGCGCGCGCGCGCACGATCCCTTCAAGGGTCAGCGCCTCGTCGCTGAGCGTATGGCCGCGCAAAAAGTGCATTCCGAATGCCATCGGGTAGTGCGGCACGATCGGCACGGTGGCCAGTTGCTCCGGAAACCCAGTTGGGACCAGCGGGTCGCAAATCGTCACGCCTGCGCCAAGCGCCACGAGGTGACAGGCCAGATGCGCCTGGCTGACCTCCAGCCTCGGGCGCAGCATCGCATTGGCATGGCCGAAGATCGTCTCGGTCTGCTGCCGCAAAAGCGTGCCGCTGCCGAGCGTCAGGAAATTGTCCTCCGCCAAGAGGTCCTCCACGCTCAGCGACGGCGCATCGGCCAGGCGGTGGCCCACGGGAAGCACCGCCACGGCAGGAAGCTCGAACAGCAGGCGCGTGTCGATGTCACGATGGCGCGCCGGCAGGCTCGACAACCCGATGTCGAAGCGTTGGCCGGTGATCCAAGTCTCCAAGAAGCGGCGCGGCTGGATATCGACGCTGAGCGCGACATCGGGATGGGAGGCCTTGAAACGCGCCACAACGGGCGCGGTGATTGCGGCGCCCAGGCGCGGCATCGACACCAGCCGCAACCGCCGCCGCGCGCCGGTGCGGATGTCGTTGGCGAAATCGGAGATCCGGTTCAATCCCGACAGGATCGGTTGAACCTCCTGCAAGAAGGCCTGACCGGCCTCCGTCGGGCGCAATTGCCGGCGCGACCGGTCAAACAAGACCAGATCCAGCTCGGCCTCCAGGGCCTGGATGCGGCGCGACAGGGCGGGCTCCGACAGGTTGAGGGCGCGGGCTGCGGAACTGAGGGACCCCAGCTCGACCACCGTTTGAAAGGCCTTGAGGGTGTCGGTGCGCAACGGCGTTCCTTCTCTTGCATTTTGCGCAAGTAAACCCAGAACCTTAGCAATTGTAAATGCATTCACACCATGCAACCCTTTTCGGATCAGGCACTGCGCAAGCAAGACGCGGCCTGCAAGGGAGGACCATCATGAAGACTTTTCTGCTTTCCACGGCTATCGCGCTGACCGCAACGGCGGCCTTCGCCGACTATCCCGAACGTCCGGTTCGGCTTATCGTCGGCTTCTCGGCGGGCGGCGGCACCGACACATCCGCGCGGGGCTTCGGCTCCTTCGCGGCAGAGGCACCAAGCATGAACGGCATGCCGATGGTGATCGTGAACCAGCCCGGCGGTTCGGGCCTGCAAGCCGCCCAGACCGTCGCCGAGGCGGACGCGGACGGCTATACGCTCTACATCATCAACAATGGCACGCTGTCGGGCAGTTCGCTTTCGACGCCAGAGGCGGAGTTCGACCCGCGCGAGAGCCTGGTGAACCTGGGCTGTGTGACGCAGCTTGTCACCGGCCTGCAAATCCCTGCCGAACATCCCGCACAGACGGCTGCGGAATGGGTGGAGATGGTGCGCGACAGCGGTGAGACCGTGCGCTGGTCCACCTCGGGCGCGGCGACGATGCATGCGGTTGTGGGCCACCTGTTCATGAATGCCAACGGCATCGACCACCAGGTCGTGCCCTTCCGTGGCGGATCGAACGCACGGAATGCGTTAGTGGCCGACGATGTAACGGCCAGCTTCAATGGCAACCAGCTTGTGTCAGGCTTCGAGGATGACATTCGTGTGCTTGGCGTGCCGTCACTGGAGCGCGACCCGGCCAACCCCGACGTGCCGACCTTCGCGGAACAGGGTCTGGACGCCCTGAACGTGACGGGGCCGATGTGCCTTTACGGCCCGGTCGGCCTGCCCGATGAGGTGATGGAGGATGTCTCCGCCGCCGTCGCAGCGGTCGTCGAACTGGAAGGCTTCGGCCGTTTCATGGGTCGCTCCGGCCTGGCCGCGATGCACCTGACGCCGGAGGATGGGGCCGAGAACCTCAACCGCCTGATGGAGACGTTCGAGCCCGTGATCGCCGAGATCGCGGCGGCGCAGGAATAAGCTCTCTCCCCAGTCCCGGGTGCCGTTCGCGGCCCCGGGACGCCTATGTCCGATCGGCCCGTACCCCATGACCTATCGCAGTCGCATCGACCTTGGTGTCGCCGCTACCGTCATCGCCATTGGTGCGGTCTTCGCGGTGGAGGCATGGCGCATCGACCCGGCCTCCTATGAGGCGGTGGGGCCGCGATCCGTGCCGGTCTTCTTGGCCGTCCTGATGATCGCGCTTGGGGCGATAATCGCCATCGGCGCTGTCGCTGGTGGCGCGCCGGAGGAGGAGGCCGAGAGCTTCGGTTTCCGCAACAGCGATGTGCGCCGGGTGCTGTCGGTGATCGCCGTCGGTGCGATCTGTACCGCGATCTTCTGGGCGGCAGGATACATGGTGGCGATGATCGTCGGGACCGGCCTGATGCTATGGGTTTTCGGGGTGCGGCGGCCGATCATCCTGCTGCTCCTGCCGATCCTGGCCGGTATCGTCTACCAATTCGTATTTATGGGTCTGATGGGCCTGCTCGATCCGCGGGGGGAGCTTGTGGACCTGCGCTGGCTGTCGCGCCTGATCACGCCGGGGTCCTGAATGATAGACGCGTTCAATGACCTGATCGGCGGCTTCGGAATGCTCTTTTCCGATCCGCAGGCGATCTTCTTCACCCTGCTCGCGGCATTCGTCGGCATCATTTTCGGCGCGCTTCCGGGCCTGACGGCGAGTGCGGCCATCGCGATGCTGCTGCCGCTATCCTTCTACCTCGGGCCGCTGCCCGCGCTGGCGTTTCTCTACGTGATCGGGAAATCGGGGCGTTATGGCGGTTCTATCGCGGCGATCCTGTTCAACACGCCCGGCACGGCGGCCAGTGCGGCGACGATGATGGACGGGCACCCGATGGCCAAGCGCGGCCAGCCGAACCGCGCCCTGCGCACGGCAACTGTCGCCAGTGTCTTCGGGGATTACACGGGCGAGATCATCCTGATCTTCGGCGCCGTCTGGATCGCCCAATATACCCGCACATTCGGCCCGACCGAATATTTTGCGATCTACCTGATGGCCTTTGTCGTGATTGGATCGGTGGTGGGGAAATCCATTACCAAGGGCATCCTGTCCACAATCCTTGGCGCGCTTGTTGCCCTGATCGGCACGGACGTCATTACCAATACCCCGCGCCTGACCTTCGGAACCCAGGACCTGCGCGACGGGATGAGCCTCGTTCCCCTTCTGATCGGGGTATTCGTGATTTCGGAGATCATAATCCAGGCCGAAAAGCGCGGAAAGGAGACTGTGATCGACGCAGGGCTCGCCGATGACCATCGCGGCGACCGCCTGACACTTGCTGAGGTGCGGCGGCTGGTGCCGCTAATGTTCCGCTCGTCGATCATGGGATCGTTCATCGGCATGATGCCGGGGCTGGGCTCATCCGTGGCCTGTTTCGTGGCCTATGGCGAGGAAAAGCGCCGCGCCGCGAATTCCGAGCAATGGGGGACCGGCGTGATCGAGGGCATCGCGGCCCCGGAAAGCGCGAATAACGCCGTGTCGGGACCGTCGATGATCCCGCTTTTGACGCTGGGTGTGCCGGGCTCCACTGTGGCGGCAGTGCTGATCGGCGTGTTCTTGATCCACGGCATCCAGGTCGGCCCGCTCCTGTTCAGCGAAAGCAACATGATCATCACCGATAGCGGCGATTTCTTCTCGTCCCGCGAGCTGGTCTTCGCGTTGTTCGCCGCCGGTCTCGTGGGCATCGCCGCCTATGGCGTGATGGGCTTCTGGGGTGGGCCGCTGATTGGCAAGACCATTGCGCGGATTCCGCCAAGCTACCTCTATCCGTTCATTTTCCTGACGGCCGTGGCGGCCAGCTTCTCCGCCCGCGCGTCGATCCTCGACGTGGCTATCGCGCTTCTCTTCGGTGTGATCGGCTACGCGATGCGGCGCACCGATTTCGCACCGGCCGCATTCGTGATCGCCTTCGTCCTTGCGCGCCCGATGGAGGAGAGTTTTCGCCAGGCGCTCCTGCTGAGCGACGATGGTGCGCTTATTTTCCTGAAGGAGCCTGTGGCGGGCGGCTTCCTGGCCGTGGGCGTCCTTGTCCTGCTGGCCCGCATGATCGGCCAGCGCCGCCAGCGGCGGGCGAACGCGCAATGAGCGAGGATCGCGATCCGCCCCTGCCACTCTCCGGCATCCGGGTCGTCGATTTCACCCATGTCCTTGCCGGGCCTGCCTGCGGCTACATGCTGGGGCTTCTGGGCGCGGAGGTCATCAAGGTCGAAAGCCCGCGCGGCGACGCGATGCGCTGGCGTGGCGGCACCGACAAGGCGGCAGCGGCGGAGGGGCGATCGACCGCCTGGTCGACACAGGCCGCAGGAAAAAGGTCGGTGGTGCTGGACCTTGAAACGCCGTTCGGGCGCGACGCGATGGACCGGCTTTTGGCCACGGCAGATGTGCTTGTCGAAAACCATCTTCCGCAGACCCTTCGCACCCTCGGCCTGACCAACCTGACCGACCGGTTTCCGCGCCTTATCCACTGTGCGATGACGGGTTATGGCCGTGGCGGCGAGATGGAGAATGCCCCTGCCTATGACGTGAATATTCAGGCAGCCTGCGGCCTGATGACCATGACCGGGACCGCCGAAAGCGGGCCGTTGCGCACGGGCGCGCCGGTGATGGATTACGGCACCGCACTCGCCGCCGGGTTCGGCGTCGTCTCTGCCCTGCTTCAGCGGGAGCGGACGGGGCGTGGCGCATTTCTGGACGTCTCCATGTTCGACACCGCGATGGTGCTGATGGCCTCGGCCGTGACAGACATGTCCGCCACGGGCCACGTACCGCAGCCTCGGGGCAACGCCGCCAACTCCCGCAGCCCGTCGTCGGGGACATTTCCCTGTCGCTCTGGCCTGCTGTCCTTGGGGGTGAACGAGGAAGCGCAGTTCGAGGCGCTGGCGCGGACCGTGGACCGGGCGGTCTGGCTGTCCGATCCGCGCTTCACCGACCGTGCGGCCCGCGCAAACCATGCCGAGGCGCTGGAGGCGGAGCTGCTGGACGCGCTAAGCGTGGAGGATGCCAGCACGTGGGAGCATCGGTTGCGCAAAGCGGGCGTCGCGGCGGCCGAATTGCGCGGGCTGGACGACGCAGTCGCCTCCCCCCATGCGGCGGCGCGGGGGCTGTTTCATCCGCTGCCTAGCGGTGCATCGGTTCCGACCTTGCCGTTCCAGATCGCCGGGCACGGCTTCGCCCCAGCCCACCCACCGCGCGACCTTGGCGCGGATACCGACAGCCTTCTGCACGAGCTTGGATTGAGCGCACGGGCGCAGGGGCCGGATGGTTCTCCAGATTAAGGCGCCGGATTTGCCATGAGCGCGGGCCGAACCGCACCTTCGTTGCGCTTGCCGCCCAAGGGTGTGACTAAGGCCGCCACACCATATCCTGACTGACCCGGATGATGCTGCTGGAAAGCGCATCGAATTCCTGCCGGATATGGTTCCGCACCCGCTGCGCCGCGGGCTTCAGATCGGCGTCGTTCCGGGTCAGGATTCCCAGATGGCGGTCCGGATCACCGATGCGGATCGACAAAGCACCGACGGAGCGTTGGGCGCGCATCATGAAAACCACGGAGAATGGCAATACCGTCAGGGCGTCCGATCCGGTGAGGATGTTGACCGTGGCGCTAAGCGATCCGCCCGTGAAGCTGACCTTGAAATCCCGGATGCCGATCTCCTTCAACACGGTGCGAAGGTCTTGGTACAGCGGGCTGTCCGCCGGTGGCGCAATCCAGGGATATTGGCCGATATCGGACAATTTGACGGAGCCGCGCCGCGCGAGGGGGTGGCCCGTCCGACAAGCGATCACATTGCGCCCCGGCAGGATCTGGTCGAAGTCGAACCCCTCGGGGATGATCGAGGCCCGCATCGGCAGGATCGCAAGGTCAAGGCTGCCATCCTCAAGGCGCGGCAGCAGGTCGTTCAGGTAGCCATAGATCTGGTCGATCCGCACGTCGGGCCGCGCAAACTGGAACCCCGCCAACATGCCTGAGATGACGCCGTCCATGAAAAACGGTGTGCCGCCGACCCGCACCGCCCCGGTCTTGCCATCGCGATATTGCGCGAGAAGGGCCGCGCTGCTGCGACCGGCTTCATGGATCTTGCGCCCCTCAGCCGCCAGCGCGAGGCCCAGTTCGGTCGGTCGCAACGGGCGACGATCTTTTTCGAAGAGCGCGATCCCGATGCGTTTCTCCAAGAGCGCGAGGGATCGACTGACGCTTGGCTGGGACTTCCCCAGCATCTCCGCCCCTTCGCCCAATCCACCCCTATCGACGATGGCGAACAGCATTTCGAGGTGATGTGGATCGAGTTTCATAACATCAAGTTATGAAGTGCGTTCCAGATTCGATCAAGTTGCGGTTTCGGGCGGGCATAGTCGCTTCAACCGGAAGGGATACAGCAGCGTGTTGGACATTGACCATCTTGCCTCCGATCAGACCGTGGCGTTCGGCGCGGGAATACGTCGGAAGGCCCGCGACCACGCCGATGCGGCGGGATGCGGCCGGGTCCTTGTCCTGACGACCCCGCATCAATCGGACCTCGGGCTTGAGCTTGCTGAGATATTGGGACCGATGGCTGCTGGAATATTCTCCAAGGCCGCGATGCACACGCCTACCGATGTCACGGCGGAGGCGCTGTCCCACCTGCAAGATGCGGGCGCGGATTCGGTGCTGTCGGTCGGCGGCGGTTCCACGATCGGGCTGGGCAAGGCCATTTCCCTGCGTACGGGCGCACGACAGATCGCTTTGCCGACAACCTATGCCGGAAGTGAATGCACCCCAATCCTCGGCCAGACCGAAAATGGCGTGAAAACAACGATCAGCGATCCCAAACTGCGCCCGCAGGTCGTGCTCTATGACGCGGAGCTGGTGGCGACCCTACCTGTCGAGATGACCGTAACCAGCGCCTTCAATGCCATGGCGCATGCGGTTGAGGCGCTCTACGCCAAGGACCGGAACGAGGCCGCGACCCAGTTGTCGCTGGACGGGTTGGCCGCATTCCGCCGCGCGCTGCCCGAGGTTCTGGCCGACCCGACGGATCTGTCCGCGCGGCAGGCCACGCAAGAAGGCGCATGGGCCTGTGGCACCGTGCTTGGTCAGGTCGGCATGGCGCTGCACCACAAGCTTTGCCACACGCTGGGTGGCGCATTGAACCTGCCCCACGCGGAAACACACACCATCATCTTACCCCATGCCCTGGCCTACAACGCGCCGGCGGCAGCCGAGGAACTGGCCCCGCTGAGGGACGTGTTCGGCCAAGACGATCCGGCCCGGGCAATGTGGGACTTTGCGGCGTCTTTGGGCGCGCCCATGGCGCTCAAGGACCTCGGCGTGACGGAGGGCGATCTGGATCGCATGGCCGATCTGGCCACGCAAAACCCCTATTGGAACCCCCGCAAGATCACCGCGGAGGGGATCAGAGCCCTCTTGCACCGCGCCTGGGCCGGACGACCCCCGCAGGCCTGAGACATCACCATTCGTTTGGGAGGACGAACCATGATCACACGTCGTACATTGCTGAAAACCACCTCTGCCGCAGGCCTTACGATGGCCGCAAGCGGGCTGGCCGCTCCGGCCATCGCGCAGGGCGCGCGTATCCGATTGGGCTATGTCAGCCCGCAATCGGGACCGCTGGCCGCGTTTTCGGAAGCCGACAGCTTCATCCTCGACGCCTTCGCCAATTCCGAGGTCGGGGCGAACTTCGAAGTGATCGTCAAGGACAGCCAGTCCAACCCCAACCGCGCCGCCGATGTCGCCAGCGAATTGATCATCGACGACGAGATCGACCTGATGCTCGTCGCCTCCACACCGGAAACCACCAACCCGGTCGCCACGACCTGCGAGGCGGAAGAGATCCCGTGCATTTCCACCGTCGCGCCCTGGCAGCCCTATTTCATCGGCCAACAGGGCAATCCGGGCGATCCGGGAAGTTGGGAGCGGTTCTACTACAGCTACCATTTCTTCTGGGGGTTGGAGGATGTGATCTCCGTCTTCACGTCGATGTGGAACCAGCTGGACACCAACAAGCAGGTCGGTGGCCTGTTCCCCAATGACGGGGATGGCAATGCGTGGGGCGATCCAAACGTCGGCTTCCCGCCGGTGTTGGAGGCGCAGGGCTTCGGTCTGACCGATCCGGGCCGCTACCAGAACCTGACCGATGATTTCAGCGCCCAGATCAACGCATTCCGCCAGAACAATGTGGAGATCGTGACCGGCGTGCCGATCCCGCCCGATTTCACGACATTCTGGACCCAGGCCAAGCAGCAGGGCTTCACGCCCAAGGCGGCTTCCATTGGTAAGGCGATCCTGTTCCCGCAGGCGGTGGAAGCGTTGGGTGATACCGGCCACAACCTCTCCTCCGAGGTCTGGTGGTCGCCCTCGCACCCGTTCAGCTCCTCGGTGACGGGCGAGAGCGCCGAAGAGGTTGCCGCCGGGTTCACCGCGGCGACGGGGCGGCAATGGACGCAGCCCATCGGCTTTGTCCATGCGCTCTTCGAGATGGCGGCCAACGTCATGGGCCGCGTGGATGACAGCGGGGACCCCGACGCGGTGGCCGAGGCGATTGCGGCGACGCAACTCGACAGCCTTGTGGGGCGGATCGCCTTCGACGGCGCCGGCCTGCCGCCTTTCGCCGCCGCGAACGTGGCGAAAACGCCCTTGGTCGGTGGCCAGTGGCGGCTGCGCGACGGCGGCGGATATGACCTTGTGATCGTGGACAATTCCGACCAACCGGACATTCCGACCGGCGGCACGATGGAAGAGATCACGGCCTGAGCGCGGTTGGGGGCGCCTGCGTCCCCAACGCCCCGGCAGGAGCAATTCATGTCCATCCTCGAACTCAGGAACGTGTCGAAAAGCTTCGGGCAATTGAAGGTGACCGACGATGTCAGCTTCGATGTCCCGCAGGGCCAGGCGCTTGGTATCATCGGGCCCAATGGCGCGGGCAAATCGACGCTTTTCAACCTGATCACCGGCAATCTCTCACCCGACAGCGGGTCGGTGCATTTCGAGGGGCAAGACGTGACGCGGGTCGCGGCGATGCAGCGTTGTTTCGCCGGTGTCGGTCGGTCGTTCCAGATCCCACAGCCTTTCGACAATTTGACGGTGTTCGAGAACCTTCTGGTCGCGGCGATGCATGGCCGGAACATGGGCCAGGCAGAAGTGCAGCAGGCCTGCGCAGAAATCCTTGAACAGACGGAGCTTTTGCCGGTCGCCAACAATCCGGCGGCGGGCCTGTCGCTTCTGCAACGCAAACGGTTGGAGATGGCCCGTGCGCTGGCCACCGACCCCAAGTTGCTCTTGCTCGATGAGATCGCGGGCGGACTGACGGAAGGGGAGTGCATCGCGCTCATCGACACGATCAAGTCGGTTCACGCACGCGGCGTGACGATCATCTGGATCGAGCACGTGCTCCATGCGCTGACCCGCGTGGTCGAACGATTGCTTGTGCTCGATTTCGGCAAGGTCATCGGTATCGGTGCCCCGGACGAGATCATGGCGCGGCAGGACGTGCGCGAGATTTATCTGGGGATCGAGGTATGAGCCTGCTTTCGACCCATGGATTGACCGCCCATTACGGGGATTTTCAGGCGCTGTTCGGTGTGGATATCACCCTGAGCGAGGAAGAGACGGTCGCGATCATCGGCGCGAATGGCGCGGGCAAGACAACGCTCATGCGTTCGCTTTCGGGCGTATTGAGGAATGCGCCCGAGATGATCACACTGGACGGCCAGCAGATCGGCGGGATGAGTGCCGACGAAATTCTTCCCCTCGGCCTCGCCATGGTGCCGGAGGGGCGACGGCTGTTCCCGTCGTTGAGCGTGGAAGAGAACCTCTTGATCGGCACCTATGGCCGCAAGGTGCCGGGCCATTGGTCGCTCGACGCAATCTATGACCTCTTCCCGATCCTGGCCGAACGGCGGCACAATCCCGGCACGGCCCTCTCGGGCGGGCAGCAGCAGATGGTGGCGATCGGCCGCGCGCTGATGTCGAACCCCAAGGTGCTGCTTTGTGACGAGATCAGCCTCGGCCTCGCCCCCGTTGTCATCAAGGACATCTACGCGGCGGTCCCGAAAATCCAGGAAAGCGGCGCCAGCCTTGTCGTGGTCGAGCAGGATATCGGGCAGGCGATGAAAGTCGCCGACCGGGTCTATTGCATGATGGAGGGCCGCGTGACGCTGGATGGCACGCCCGAGGGCCTCAGCCGCGCGGACATTCACGCGGCCTATTTCGGAGTGGGCGCATGATCTGGATTGATACATTCGTGCAGGGCGTGCTGTTGGGTGGGCTCTATGCCCTTTTCGCGGCGGGCTTGAGCCTCGTCTTCGGAATCATGCGGCTGGTGAACCTTGCCCATGGCGATCTCATCGTGATGGCGGCCTACCTCATTCTGCTTCTGGTCACGCTTTTGGGCCTGTCGCCGTTCGTGGCCGCCGCCATTGCCGCCCCGGTGATGTATCTGATCGGATGGGGATTGCAGAAGCACCTGCTGAACCGGACCCTCGGCACCGACATCCTGCCGCCGCTTCTGGTGACGTTCGGCCTGTCCATCGCGCTTCAGAACGCGCTGCTGGAAGGCTTCACTGCCGACAGCCAGCGGCTTCCGACCGGCGCGATTTCGACGGCGTCCCTTGATCTGGGCGTAATCAACGTGGGCGTCCTGCCGTTTCTGACCTTTGGCTCGGCGGTTGCGGTCATCGTGGGCCTGAACCAGCTGTTCTATCGCACGGAGCTTGGCCGCGCCTTCCGCGCGACCTCGGACGATCCGACGACGGCGAGCCTGATGGGGATCAAGCCTGGAAACATCTTCGCAAAGGCCACGGGCATCTCGATGCTGGTCGTGACACTGGCGGCGCTTTACCTCGGGATGCGATCGAATTTCGACCCCTCCGTCGGGCCGGCGCGTCTGATCTACGCGTTCCAGGCCGTGATTATCGGCGGGCTTGGCAGCCTGTGGGGGACGTTGGCCGGCGGGATCATCATCGGCCTCGCCCAGACGGTCGGCGCGGCGATCAATCCCGAATGGCAGATCCTTGCAGGGCACGTCGCCTTCTTGCTTGTTCTTCTGGTCCGCCCGAGGGGCCTGTTTCCGAGGGCCGTTGACTGATGACCGATACATCCCAACCCGCTTACATCGTATCCACCCACACCCGCGCGTCGCAGATCACGGCGGTCGCAGCGGTGGCGTTGGTCACGCTGCTCGTGTTCTTGCCGTTTTTCGCCGGGCGCGGCCTGATCCAGGACCTGTTCTTCATTCTCACGATGCTGGTTCTGGCACAGTTCTGGAACCTTCTGGCGGGCTACGGTGGCCTTGTTTCCATCGGTCAGCAGGCCTTTGTGGGGATGGGCGCCTATGCCATGTTCGGCGGCGTGATCCTGGCCGGTGTCGATCCGATCCCGGCGATCCTCCTGGGGGGCGGGGCCGCGCTCGTCGTGGCGGTGCCAACGGCATTCTTCGCCTTCCGTCTGCAAGGTCCATACTTCGCCATCGGCACCTGGGTCATCGCAGAAGTTATGCGCCTCATCATGGCGCAGGTGCAGGCCTTGGGAGGCGGGACAGGTACGTCGCTTCCGCGCTCGGCCACGCGGGAGATGTGGGCGACGGAATGGGTCGCTGCATTGTTCGACGTTCGCAATTCCGCCGCGCGGGATATCCTGACCTACTGGCTTGCCCTTGCGCTGGCCGCCGCGACCATTGCCGCGATTTACGCACTTCTGCGGTCCAAGCGGGGCCTCGCGCTCTCGGCCGTGCGCGACAATCCGGAGGCGGCGCGATCCGTGGGCGTGGACGCGGGACGGATGAAATGGGTGGTCTTCTTGACCTCCGCCTTCGGCACCGGTTTGGCGGGCGCCTTGATCTACGTCCAGAAGGCGCGGATCAGCCCCGATGCGGCCTTCAGCGTCACCGACTGGACCGCCTACGTGCTCTTCATCGTCATCATCGGCGGGATCGGCACGATCGAGGGGCCGATCATCGGCGTGATCGTCTTCTTCCTGCTGCAATCCCTGCTGGCCGATTACGGCTCCTGGTATCTGTTTACGCTCGGCATCATCGGCATCGTCGTCATGCTTGTGGCACCCCGCGGGATCTGGGGTCTCATCACTGACAAGACCGGCATTCAACTGTTTCCCGTCCGTCGTCGTTTGAGCGGCGGATCCCTGAAGGAGGATTAATCATGGCTGAAATCGAAACTGACGTGTTGATTATCGGCACCGGCCCCGCGGGCTCGGTCACTGCGGCGCTGCTGTCCTCCTACGGGATCGAGAACATGGCCATCAACCGCTACCGGTGGCTGGCCAACACACCGCGCGCCCACATCACCAACCAGCGCACGATGGAAGTGCTGCGCGATCTGGGCCGCGAGGTGGAGGACGAGGCCTACATGCACGCCGCCCACCAGGACCTGATGGGCGAAAACGTGTTTTGCGAAAGCCTGGCGGGGGAAGAGATCGGGCGGATGAAAAGCTGGGGCAACCATCCGCTCAGCAAGGCCGAGCATCTGCTCAGCAGCCCGACGATGATGAACGATCTGCCACAAACCTTCATGGAGCCGATCTTGTTCGGCACGGCGTGCAAGCGCGGCACGCAGGCCCGGATGAGCACCGAGTATCTGAGCCACGTGCAGGATACAGATGGCGTGACAACGACGTGCCGCGACCGCCTGTCGGGTCGCGAATTCGAGATCCGGTCGAAATACCTGGTCGGGGCGGATGGTGGCAATTCGCTTGTGGCAGACCATGAGAACCTGCCCTTCGAGGGACAGATGGGTGTCGGCGGGTCGATGAATATCGTCTTTCGCGCAGACCTTTCCAAATACGTCGCCCACCGGCCAAGCGTGCTTTACTGGGTGATGCAGCCGGGCTCCGACGTAGGCGGGATCGGCATGGGATTGGTACGGATGGTCCGGCCCTGGAACGAGTGGTTGATCGTCTGGGGCTATGACATCAACGAGGAACCGCCGGTCGTGGATGAGGCGCTCGCGACACAGGTGGCGCGGCAGCTTGTCGGCGACCCGGAGCTGGAGATCGAGCTGCTGACGGCGAATACCTGGACGGTCAACAACATGTACGCAACACACATGCAGAGGGACCGCGTTTTCATCATGGGCGACGCGGCCCACAGGCATCCGCCGTCGAACGGTCTGGGGTCGAACACGTCGATCCAGGATGGCTTCAACCTTGCGTGGAAATTGGCCGCGGTCCTCAAGGGGCAAGCCAGCCCGGCGCTGCTGGAAAGCTATTCGGACGAACGCGCACCGGTCGCCAAGCAGATCGTGACGCGGGCAAACCAATCCATCGGCGAGTTCGGCCCGATCTTCAATGCGCTCGGCATGACAGGCGGTTCGGATCATGAGGTCATCCAGGCCAACATGGACGCGCGCTGCGATCCCACCCCGGAATCCGCCGCGCAGCGAGAGGCGATCCGGGAAGCGATCGCCTTCAAGAAATACGAGTTCGACGCGCACGGGGTCGAGATGAACCAGCGTTACCGCTCTGACGCGATCGTTACCGATGGGCAGATGGAACCGGCTTTCGAGCTGGATGCCGAATTGCATTACCAGCCCACCACCTGGCCGGGCGCGCGACTGCCCCATGTCTGGGTCTTCGATCACCATACGGGCGACAAAGTCTCCACCCTCGATCTGTGCGGGCACGGGGCGTTCTCCCTTCTGACCGGGCCGGGTGGGGAGGCGTGGGCCGACGCAGCGCGAAGTGTTGGCGCCGAATTCGGACTTCCCATCAACGTCCATGTCATCGGGCCGCGCCGGGACCACGTGGATCACACCGGCGATTGGGCGCGCGCGAGCGAGATCAACGATACAGGCTGCATCCTCGTGCGGCCCGACCACCACGTGGCGTGGCGGGCCGAAGACCTGACTGAGGATCCGACCGCTGACCTGCGCCGGGTCCTGACATTTATCCTCGGGCGCGGCGATGGCGCCGCCATGGCGGCGGAGTGAGCGCGATGACGATACAGAACGACGGATATTTCACCGAGGAAAACAGCGCCGACGTGGTCGCCGCACGTAACGCGGACGCCAAGGACGCGCGCCTGCGCGACAGCGTCAACATCCTGGTGCGCCACATCCACGCCGCCATCAAGGAGATCGAGCCCACCCAGGAGGAATGGTTCGAGACCGTCATGTTCCTGACCCGAACCGGGCATATGTGCGACGACTGGCGGCAGGAATTCATCTTGCTCTCGGATGTGATGGGCGTGTCGATGCTGGTCGACGCGATCAACAACCGCAAACCCTCCGGCGCGTCTGAATCGACGGTGTTGGGACCATTCCACGTGGCCGATGCGCCGGAATTGCCGATGGGCACCAACATCTGTCTAGATGGCAAGGGGGAGCCGATGCTGGTGCGCGGCCGCATCCTCGACATTGACGGCAATCCCATCGACGGCACCAAGATCGACGTCTGGCAGGCAAATGACGAAGGCTTTTACGATGTGCAACAGAAGGGCATTCAGCCCGATTTCAACCTCCGCGGCGTGTTCCGGACCGGCGCGGACGGGGTCTATAGCTTCCGCGCGGTGAAGCCGAAATTCTACCCGATCCCCGATGACGGTCCGGTGGGTCAGCTTCTGGGCAAGTTGGGGCGACACCCGTACCGCCCGGCGCATTTCCATTACATCCTCGAAGCGGATGGGTTCGAAAGCCTGACAACGCACATTTTCGATCCGGACGATCCCTACATCCATTCCGACAGCGTCTTCGGGGTGAAAGCCAGCCTGATGGCCAAGTTCGACCTGATCGAGGATCCCGCGGCGATTGCGGAAGCCGGTTTCGACGGTCCGTTCTATCTGGTCGAGCACGATTTTGTCCTGGCCCGGCCATGACCGCCCCCTGCATCATCTGCGTGGCGATCACCGGCTCGCTGCCGCGCAAGGCGGACAATCCGGCGGTGCCGATCAGCGTGTCCGAGCAGATCGAGAGCACCCAGGAGGCCTTCGAGGCGGGCGCGAGCATCGTGCATGCCCATGTGCGCAACCCCGACGAGACGCCCAGTTCCGATCCCGAGAAATTCGCGGCCCTGAAGGAGGGCGTGGAAAAACACTGCCCCGGCATGATCATCCAGCTGTCGACCGGCGGGCGGTCCGGTGCGGGCCGGGAACGCGGCGGGATGCTGCCGCTCGAACCCGACATGGCGTCGCTGTCGGTGGGCTCCAACAATTTCCCGACCCGCGTCTACGAGAACCCGCCCGACCTGGTGGATTGGCTGGCCGCGGAGATGCTGGAGCACGGCGTGAAGCCGGAGGTGGAGGCCTTCGACCTGAGCCATATCCTGCACGCCAAGGGGATGGCCGACCAGGGCAAGCTGGCCGGAACGCCCTACGTGCAGTTCGTGATGGGGGTGAAGAACGCGATGCCCGCCGACCGGGATGTCTTCGATTTCTACGTGAAGACCCACGCGCGCCTCTTCGGGGCCGACGCGCCGTGGTGTGCGGCGGGGATCGGGGCGAGCCAGATCGTGCTGAACGAATGGGCGATTGCGGCGGGCGGCCATGCGCGGACGGGGCTGGAGGATAACGTGCGGCTCGACAAGACCACGCTTGCGCCGTCCAACGCGGCCCTGGTCGCCCGCACGGCAGAGATCTGCGCCCGCAATGAGCGCCCCGTCGCCACCTGGCAACAGGCGCGCGCGATCCTGGGCCTGCGCGCGCCCTAGCGCCGCAACACGCCCGAACGGAAGCTGATATTGCTGTCCGGCGCGCGGCAGATTGTTGGACATCCCGCCCCGATTGGGATGAAGATGGCCGCAGGCGGGGCCGTGGTTCCGTGTGGACTTCGATGAGGCCTATCCGACATGCAATTCGACTACGATTTCGACGCCTTGAAGCAGCAGATCGCGTCCGGTGCGATCGACACGGTCCTGGTCTGTATCGTGGACATGCAGGGACGGCTGGCGGGCAAGCGGTTCCAGGCCGAAGCGTTTCTCGACATCGCGGAGGGGGAGACGCATTGTTGCAATTACCTGCTGGCGACAGACCTCGAAATGGCGACGCCGGAGGGATACGCTTCGGCCTCGTGGGCGCGGGGATACGGCGATTTCACGCTGCGCCCGGATCTCTCCACCTTGCGCCCCGTGCCGTGGCTCGATGGAACCGCGATGGTGCTCTGCGATGTCCTCGACCACCTCACCCACGCGCCGGTGCCTCATTCGCCGCGCGAGATGCTCAAGCAGCAGGTGAACCGCGCCAAGGCGATGGGGCTGTCTCCCGTGATGGCGACGGAGCTGGAGTTCTTCCTGTTCCACGGCACCCATGATCAGATCGCCGATGCAAACTTTCGCGATATGCGCCCGATCAGCCACTACAACGAGGATTACAGCATCTTCCAGACCACCAAGGAAGAACCGGTGATGCGCCCGATCCGCAACCATTTGCGCGCGATGGGCATACCGGTCGAAGGCTCCAAGGGGGAGGCGGAGGCCGGGCAGGAAGAGCTGAACATAAGGTACGCGGACGCGCTGGCCTGCGCCGATCACCACACGCTTGCCAAGCACGGCGTCAAGGAGATCGCGCATCTCAACGGCTATGCGGCGACCTTCCTGCCCAAGCTCAGCCAAGACAGCGTCGGCTCCGCGGCCCATATTCACCAATCGCTTTTCAGGGATGGCGAGAATGCATTCGCCGATCCCGACCGTCCGATGGGTAAGTCGCGGATGATGGATCACTACATGGCGGGCCTGTTGAAGTACGCCTCCGACATCACCTGTTTCCTCGCGCCCTACATCAACAGCTACAAGCGATTCGCGAAGGGGACCTTCGCGCCGACGCAGATCGTCTGGGCCATCGACAACCGCACCGCCGCATTCCGGTTGGTGGGGGAGGGGACGGCGGGTATCCGCGTGGAATGCCGTATCCCCGGCTCGGACATGAACCCCTATCTGGGGCTGCCTGCCGTGCTGGCCGCTGGCCTTGCCGGGATCGAGGAGGAATTGAGCCTGCCCGATCCGTTCGACGGCGACGCCTACGGCAAGGATGCAGCGGCAAAGGAGGGGGGCCATATCCCTCGCACGCTGAGGGACGCGCGGGACGCGATGAACGGCTCCACGATGTTGCGCGATGCGATGGGGGACGACGTCATCGACCATTACACGCGGGCCGCGGAATGGGAGATCGAGGAATTTGACCGGGCGGTCACCGACTACGAGATCAAGCGCGGGTTCGAGAAGGCATGATCCGAGATGCGACAGCCCTGTTGCCGGTCCGGGATATCAATGCGGCCTGTGCCTTCATGCGCGACTGCCTTGGGTTCGAGACGACCTACCGAAGCGACGGCTATGCCTATTGCGAAAGCGGGCAGGGGGCTGTGCGGTTCATAAATGCGCCGCCCGATGCGGATATGCATGACCCGGCCAGGCAGATCGTCATCTACCTTGATTGCGATGATGTCGACACGCTCTGGGCCACGCATCAGGCGGAGATCGTGAAATTGCCAGACGGCCATTACCGCGCGCCCTTTGACCGGCCCTATAACCAGCGGGAATTTCATGTGATCCACGGTCCGTTCCTGTTCATGGCGGGTCAGGCCATCGAAGACGGAGCGTCGGGACCATGAACCTTACGGCAAACTTCTCCTACCCCACGTCGATCCGGTTCGGGGCCGGGCGCATTGCTGAATTGGCCGATGCCTGCGAACAGGCAGGGATCACCCGGCCGCTTCTGGTGACGGACCGGGGCCTTGCCGCTTTGCCGATCACCACACTTGCCCTGGATTGCCTTGCCGAAGCGCGCCTTGGCCGGGCGATTTTCGCGGAAGTCGATGCCAACCCGACCGAGGAAAACCTGAATGCCGGGATAGAGGCCTACCGGATGGGCGACCATGACGGCGTGGTGGCGTTTGGCGGGGGGTCGGGCCTCGACCTGGGCAAGATGGTCGCCTTCATGGCGGGGCAATCGCGCCCGGTCTGGGATTTTGAGGATATCGGCGATTGGTGGACGCGGGCCGATGCCGAAAGGATCGCGCCTATCGTGGCGGTGCCGACCACCGCGGGCACCGGATCGGAAGTTGGCCGCGCCTCCGTCCTGACCGACAGCGCGACCCATGTGAAAAAGATCATCTTCCACCCCAAGGTCCTGCCGTCCGTTGTGATCTGCGACCCGGAACTGACCGTCGGAATGCCCAAGGCGATCACGGCGGGCACCGGGCTGGATGCCTTCGCCCATTGTGTGGAGGCGTTTTCCAGCCCCCATTATCATCCGATGTCCCAAGGCATTGCGCTGGAAGGGATTCGTCTGGTGATCGAGAACCTGCCCCGCGCCTATGACGACGGCGCGGATCTGGAGGCGCGCGCGCATATGATGAGCGCCGCGATGATGGGGGCCACGGCCTTCCAGAAGGGCCTTGGTGCGATCCACGCCATGAGCCATCCCGTGGGCGCCATCTTCAACACCCATCACGGCACGACGAACGCGGTTTGCATGCCCGCCGTGCTGGACCTGAACGCACCCAAGATTGCCGCGCGGTTTGACAGCGCCGCGGGCTATCTTGGGATCGAGGGCGGGTTTGCCGGGTTCCGGGCCTTCGTGGACGATTTCAACGCCCGTTTCGGCATCCCGAAGGGGCTGGCAGAGATGGGGGTGACGGCGGACCGGATCGACGATCTTGTGGCGGCGGCCCTCCGCGATCCGTCCTGTGGCGGTAACCCTGTGGACCTGACCGAAGCAAACATGCGTGCACTTTTCGCAGCCGCGATGTGAGGCACGCCTTTAATCGTCGCCTTTGGCCGCCGCCGCTGCACCGCCCTGACCCAACGGGACCGTTCCGAACGGGCCACCGTGGACCATCTGCGCCAGATCGGTCGGGTCGCTCGGTCCCTCATTGGCCAGCACCTCCTCCGCGAACTGCTCTGCGTTGTCGCGCGGGCGATAGCCGAGATAGGCCGCCTTGGAATTGTCCACCGGTGCGCGGTCATTGGCGGAAACTCCGTAGATCACGCTGAACCCGGTCGTGGGCGTGTCGATGGCGCGTTCGACCAGATGCACAAGGTCCCCGTCGCTCAGCCATGTGCCAAGGGCGCGGGCGTTCTTCACCGGCGCGCAGGACAGGATGCGCAGATGCACGCTCTCGATCCCGCGCTTCTCCCAATACATGCGGCCCAGATCCTCCGTGAAGCACTTGGCCAGGCCGTAGAACGTGTCGGGACGGTGCTCCGCGTCAATTCCTATACAAGAATTTCGGGGATGCATGCCGACCGCGTGGATGGAGGAGGCATAGATGATCCGCCGCGCGCCTGCCTTCTGCGCGCTTTCCCAGACATTGTAGGACCCGATGAAATTGGGGCCGAGCAATTCCTCGAATGGTCCTTCATCCACGATCGCGCCGAAATGGCAGACCATCTCCACCCCGTCCATCAACGCGGCGATTGACGCGTGATCGGCAAGGTCCGCCTTCACGTAGGTCTCGTTTGCCGCCAGCTCCCCGATGTCGTCGGTGATGTCGGAACTCACAAGCTCCTCACACATCGCGGCCAAGGCGGGCCGCAAGATGGTGCCGCAACGGCCCGCGGCCCCGGTCAGAACGATTTTCTTGAGCATGGCGAAGGGCCTTTCAGATCACGGCGGTTTCAAGAATGGGATCGTTTGCGACGATCCGTTCATAGGCGAACGGCCGCATATCAAGCGTGCGGTATTCACCATAGGTCAGCCATTCGGCGGTTGCGCGGCCCATGGCAGGGCTCTGCTGCAGGCCGTGGCCCGAAAACCCATTGAGGAAGATGAAATTCGGCACATCCGGATGCGGGCCGAGGATGGCGTTGTGGTCAAGCGTGTTGACCGCGTAATGCCCGGCCCATTCCGCCTGCACCTTCACCGCCTCGAAGGCGGGAATGCGGGTAGCGATGATTGGCCAGACATGGGTTTCCCAAAGGCTGTGATCCATGCGGAAATCGTCGAACTCCACCGCCGGGTCGATGTCTGCATGGCCGCCCGCCTGGTAGGTGCCGCCGCCGTTTTCGCGACAATGCACACCGGACGGGTCGATGGTCAGCGGCAGGTCACGGTCCAGCGGCGTTTCCGCCTTGAAGACCCAGGTATAGCGTTTGCGCGGCTCAACCGGCACGTCGATCCCCGCCATCCGGGCCGTCACGGCGGCGCGGGGGCCCGACGCATTGACGACCTGTCCGCAGGCCACGACCTCTCCGCTTCCCAAAGTGATGCTTTCGATGCCGGACGCGCCGCGCGTCATGGCCACCACTTCATTGGCGATGTATTCCACGCCGCGTTCGCGCGCCTGTCTTTTCCACCAATCGAAGACGGCGGCCCCGTCCCAATAGCCCTCATTCACTGTGTTGATGGAGCCTAGGACGATGTCGTCCACATTGTAGAACGGGTAACGCGACAGGATCTCGTCATGCGACAGAAGCTCCGTCGCGGCCCCGGCGGCGTGTTGTACTTTGATGTTCTGGCGCAGGACATTCGCGAAGTCTTCGGTATCGGCGAGGTAGAGGTAGCCGAAGGATCGGATCGGCAAGTCGGGGATTCGGTCGTCCCCACCCATGCGCTCCCGGATATTGGTGACAAAATCGGCGGCGAACTGGCTGATACGGACGTTCAATTCGGTCGAAAACTGCTGCCGCATGCAGGAATTCGTGTGCGCGGTGGAGCAATTCTCATAGGATTGGTCCCGCTCCACCACCAGCACCGTGCCATCGAAATCCGGGTTTTCCGTCAGCCACCACGCGGTGGACGACCCCATGATCGCGCCGCCGACAACCACCACATCATAAGCTGTGCGTGTCGGGTTCGCATCGAATGTCGCCTTGACCATGATCCCCCCTCATCCCGGTCCCGCACGACAGCTTGCCCGTCCCATCCCTGAACGCAAGTCCTGTGATTACCCGCGCCCGATTTCGTCCTTCACCGCCTCCATTGAGACGTGGGTGGACGTCGCCGCGACATGGGGCAGGCGGGATATGACCTCGCCCAGGATCTTCCGGTAATCGCCGATATCGGTGGACCGCACTTTAAGAAGGTAGTCGAAGGCCCCCGCGATCATGTGGATCTGCTCGATCTCCGCCACATCGCGGGCGGCCTCGTTGAAGGCGCGCAGCGCGGCTTCGCGCGTGTCGCTGAGCTTGACCTCCACGAAGGCGACATGGGCGAGGCCCAGGCGCGCGGGGTTGAGGATCGCGCGGAAGCCAAGGATATAGCCCTGTTCCTGAAGGCGCTTCATGCGGGTCTGGCAGGGCGTTTTGGACAATCCGACCCGGTTCGCCAATTCCGTCACCGGGATACGCCCGTCTTGGGCAAGCACGCTGAGGATCCGAAGATCGGCGGCGTCAAGTGGGCTGTCGATACGCGCATTCAAAGGCATCCTGGGCCAATCTCCGTGGGCATTTCAGGAAATGATGTTATCCAGCGGCCTGATTGCAGGCAAACAGCCTTTCGGCAAAATGCTAGTCTGAGGCATCGCCGCGATTCTGACGGAGCTTTCGCCATGTCCCGCCTGACCGATCACCGCCAAGCCATCCACGCCGCTTACCTGGAGCCGGAAGAGCGCGCGCTTTCCCGGTTGATCGACGGCCACCCTATTCCCACGGAAATGCGCAAAGCGGCCTCCACCCGCGCGGCGCGCATGGTGGCGGAGATACGGGCAGAAGATCGCGGCGGATTGATGGAGGTGTTCTTGGCGGAATACGGGCTGTCGACCTCCGAAGGGTTGGCGCTGATGCGACTGGCGGAGGCATTGCTGCGCGTGCCAGATGACGAAACGGTGGACGCGTTGATCGAGGACAAAATCGTCCCCGCCGAATGGTCTGCCCATCGGGGCCGCTCCAAATCGTCGCTCGTCAATGCCTCCACTTTGGCGCTGATGCTGACGGGCCGGGTCCTGTCGGATGAGGATGGTGCGGGCATTGCCGGGACGCTGAAAGGTGCCGTGAAACGGTTGGGGGAGCCGGTGATCCGCACCGCCACCCGCCGCGCCATGAAGGAGATGGGCAACCAGTTCGTCCTGGGTGAAACGATCCAGCAGGCCGTCCG
Source organism: Hasllibacter sp. MH4015 (assembly GCF_020177575.1). Classification (NCBI taxonomy): domain Bacteria; kingdom Pseudomonadati; phylum Pseudomonadota; class Alphaproteobacteria; order Rhodobacterales; family Roseobacteraceae; genus Hasllibacter; species Hasllibacter sp. MH4015. The sequence goes on along the minus strand of NZ_JAHTBK010000001.1, from coordinate 2,566,166 downwards.
CCGCGGTGCGGACCGTGCCGCGCAGGGCTACACGTTCTCCTATGACATGTTGGGCGAAGCGGCGGTCACGGCGGAAGAAGCGGAGGCGTTTTTTGATGCCTATGCCGATTCCATCGCGCACCTTTCGGGCCACGCGAAACACGAGGACATCCGGAAGAACCCCGGCATTTCCGTGAAGCTGTCCGCCCTGTTCCCCCGCTACGAGGAATCGCAGCGCGACCGCGTGATGGCCGAGCTTGCGCCGCGCCTCTTGCAGCTGTGCCAACAGGCCAAGGCCGCGCGGATGGGCCTGAACGTGGACGCGGAGGAGGCCGACAGGCTGGACCTGTCGCTCGATGTGATTGAGGCGGTGCTGCGCCACGAAAGCCTTGCCGGGTGGGACGGGTTCGGGGTGGTGGTGCAGGCCTATGGCAAACGCGCGGCCCCGGTGATCGACTGGCTCTATGCGCTGGCCGACACGCTCGACCGTCGCATCATGGTGCGGCTGGTGAAAGGCGCCTATTGGGATACGGAGATCAAGCGCGCACAGGTGGCGGGTCTGCCGGATTTTCCCGTCTTCACCCACAAGGCGGCAACCGATGTCAGCTACCTCTCCTGCGCGCGGCAGTTGTTGGGGATGACCGACCGGATCTATCCGCAATTCGCCACCCATAACGCCCATACGGTCGCCGCCGTGGTGGAAATGGCCGATGACCCAGACACGTTCGAATTCCAACGCCTGCACGGGATGGGTGAGGCCCTGCACGACCAATTGCGCCGGTCCAACGCCGCGCGCTGCCGGATCTACGCGCCCGTGGGCGCGCACCGGGACCTTCTGGCCTACCTCGTGCGCCGCCTGCTGGAAAACGGCGCGAATTCATCCTTCGTGCATCAGATCATGGACGAAAGCGTCCGCCCCGAAGACGTGGCAGCCGATCCCTTCACCTTGCTGGGGCGGGCCCCGGACGCTGTGACGCCGCCAAGCGCCCTCTACGCGCCGGAGCGGATCAATTCCAAGGGCTATGACCTGAGCGATCCCATGGCGCTGGCGCAGATCGAAGCCGCCCGCGCGCCGTTCCGCGATCACGTCTGGACGGCCGGGCCGATGGGGGCAGGGGCGCAGGCGGACGGTCCAACGCACGACATTCGCAACCCCGCCGACCCGGATGATCTGGTGGGCCATGTCACGCTGACCACGGCAGGCGGCGCACGGGCCGCCATCGCCGCCAGCACGCCTTGGGATGCACCCGACCGGGCCGCCATCCTGAACCGCGCCGCCGATCTTTATGAAGCACATGCGGCGGAGCTTTTTGCCCTGCTTGCGCGGGAGGCCGGAAAAACGCTTCTCGATTGCGAGGCGGAACTGCGCGAAGCGGTCGATTTCCTGCGCTATTACGCCGCGCGGATCGCCGATCTGACCGATCCCCCACTGGGCCGCGTCACCTGTATCTCGCCGTGGAATTTCCCGCTGGCCATCTTCACCGGTCAGATCGCCGCGGCCCTTGCGGCCGGAAACGCCGTCTTGGCCAAACCGGCGGAGGCGACGCCCCTGGTCGCCGCGCGGGCGGTTGCGCTTTTGCACGAAGCCGGGGTGCCGGACACTGCGCTACATCTCTTGCCGGGGGAGGGGGCGACAATCGGCGCCGCGCTCACATCCGACCCGCGGATCGACGCGGTCGCCTTCACCGGGTCCACGGCGACGGCACAGGCCATTCACCGGGCGATGGCCGCGAACCTCGCCCCCTCTGCGCCGCTTATCGCGGAAACCGGCGGGCTGAACGCGATGATCGTCGACAGCACCGCCCTGCCCGAACAGGCGGTGAAGGACGTGATCCAATCGGCGTTCCAATCCGCGGGGCAACGCTGCTCCGCCCTGCGCTGCCTCTATGTGCAGGAGGATGTGGCCGAACCCTTCCTCACGGCCCTCTACGGCGCGATGGAGGAGCTGCGCATCGGCCCCGCATGGCCCCATGCAACCGATATCGGTCCGGTCATAGATCAGGCGGCGCGGGACCGCATTGCCGCACATATCGACACGGCGCGGGCCGACGGGCGGGTGCTGCGCGAACTGGGCGCGCCGGAGAAGGGATCCTTCATTGCACCGACCGTTATCCGGATCTCCGGCATTGCCGATCTTGCAGAAGAAGTCTTCGGCCCGGTCCTGCATGTGGCGACTTTCGCGGCGGATCAAATTGACAACGTGGTCGATCAGGTAAACGCAACCGGCTATGGCCTGACCTTCGGCATCCATTCCCGCATCGACGACCGCATCGCCGACGTCACGGGCCGTGTCCAGGCGGGCAACCTTTATGTGAACCGCAACCAGATCGGCGCAATCGTGGGCAGTCAGCCGTTCGGGGGGCAGGGCCTGTCGGGGACTGGCCCCAAGGCGGGCGGGCCACATTACGTGCCGCGGTTTACCCGGGCCGCAAAAGGTGAGGGTACGCCCGGTCCGGCAAGCGATCCCGAGGAGGCCGCGCGTGATCTGCGCATCGCCATCGCCGCGCCGCGCGTCCTGAGCACCGAAGACCTGCCGGGCCCGACGGGGGAGACGAACCGGCTGACCACGCATCCGAGGGGCCGGGTTCTGTGCCTGGGCCCGGGTGAGGCGGCGGTGCGCGCGCAGGCCCGGTTCGCCACGGCCACGGGATGCGCCCCGGCCCTCGCCCCGGACCTGCCGCCGGAAGCCATCGCCGACTTGCCGCCGTTCGAAGCCGCGATCCATTGGGGCGACGACGACACTGCCAGCGCTTACCGTACCGCATTGGCGGCGCGCGACGGCCCGATCCTGCCCCTGATTACGGAGGCCGACCCGACCCGCCGCCTGATCCTGGAACGGCACACCTGTATCGACACCACCGCCGCGGGCGGCAACGCGGCGCTCTTGGCGGCTGTCGCGTGATGGACCGGCCTCTTCGGCGCGGCGTCACCGCGCGGTCTTCACCACGTCTGCATCATTGCTGCACCATCGCGGCATCCCACGCCTCTAGAAAACTCGCGCGGTTCAAACGGTCGAGGTAGACCATCAGCGCGGGCCCAAGGCGGATCGGACCGAACGGCGATTGCTCCGCCGCGCCGCGGGTTTGCAGGGGCGGCAAGACGGGTGTGGCGGGGCCGAACCCCATCCCCTCCCTCAGCAGCGCGTCCAGCATCCGACCCGCCGCATCCATCTCCTCCGCCGTGGCGGGGATAAGCGCCGTGCGCAGCATGACGTTGGTGAAATCCTCCAACGGCAACACGGTCAGCCCCGCCTCCGCATCCAGGCGCTGCGCGGCGTAGGAGCCTAAGACGTTGTAGGCCAGAGCCAGATCGCCGCTCTGCACGTCGTCGATCATCTGGGACGAACAGCAATAAAGCCGCGCATCCAGCCGTCCCATCACTTCCGTCAGGCGCCAATAGGCGTCCGAGGATCGCGCCTCTTGCGTGGCGAAAAGGTACCCCAACCCGCTGACATGCAGATCATACGTGCCAAGACGCCCCGCGAAGCGGTCGGGATTGTCGCGGAGCAATGTCACCAATTCGGCACGGCTCCGCGGCAGGGTCAGCCCCTCGAAACGGGCGGCGTTGATGACGATGACGGCGGGTTCGGCGGTGAATGCGAAAAGCTGGTCATTCCACCGCGCCCAATCGGGCAGCGCCGCCGTCGCGCCGGAGCTGTAGCTTTGCGCGTATCCGTCATTGGCCAGCGAGAATTGCAGGTCCATGGCCGACGACAGCGCAAGGTCGAACACCGCGCCGCCCCGGATCGCGCGGTTCAGCTCGGACGAAGATACGGTATTGTAATCAATGCCCACGCCGGGATTGTCCGTCTGAAACCGCAACAGGAACGGCTCGAACACATCCAGATCGGCGGTGGAGATGACGCGCAGCATCGGGCCGTCCGCGCCGGGATAGACGCGCCTGTCCTCGATCTCGAAATCCTGCGCCACGGCCTGCGATGCCAGCAACAGGCCCAGACACGCGGCGCCGATCAGGCGGCGGGCAAGATCAGTGACACACATGCGCCGCTCCCCCCCTTTGCCGGTCCCAGGTCCAGACGCCCGCCATGGGCGCGCACGGCCTCTTCCGCGATGGTCAGGCCAAGGCCCGATCCGACGACACCTTCGGCCCGTTCACCGCGTCGGAAGCGTTCGGTCAGATGCCCCGCCGGTCCGTCGCCAAATCCCGGCCCCTCATCGCTGACGGCGACAATCGCCTCCCCCCCGCCATTGGACACGGCCACATGCACAATCGTCTCGGCGGGAGAATATTTGATCGCGTTGTCCAGCACGTTGCGCAGGGCGTTCTGGATCAGGATCGCGTCGCCCTCCACTGCCGCCGCACTCGCGTCCAGCGCGATGTCGATATCCTTCATCTCCGCTGTGGGGCGCAGGGCATCGGCCACGGCGCTGGCCAGCGCGGGCAGGTCCACACGTTCGCGCGCCAGATCATCGGCCCGGAACGACACCATCGCATGATCCAGCAACTGCCCGGCGGAGCGGGAGCTGTCGTCGACGGCCCGGATCACCCGGCGCAGGGTGCGTTTCTGATCCTCATCGGTGGTGGAGCGCAGCGCGATTTCCGCTTGCGTCCGGACAATGGCAAGGGGCGTGCGGACGCGGTGGGCGGCCTCCGCGATGAAATCCTCGGACCGGCGTTGTGCGGCTCCAAGGCGATCCATCAAACGGTTGAGCGCGCGGACCAGCGGCATCAGTTCCGGCGGACCTTGCCTGCGCAACGGGCGCAGATCGGACGGCCCGCGCGTGGCGACATGCTGCGCCATGGTGTTTAGCGGACGCAGGGACGCGCGCACCGCATAGGCCGACAGGCCAACCGCCAGAATGAAGATCCCCACTGACAGGATCGCCGCCTGCCGCGACAGCCCCGCCGCGATCCCCTGCACACCCGCGCGGGTCTGGGCGACGGTGACGGTGACCGGCACCGCCTCGCCATCGGCAAGGATCACCCGCGTGACCTGCGCCGCGCGCACCGACGTGCCGCGATAGGGCAGGGTGGCGAAACTGACTTGCCCCGGTGCCTCCGCGCCGCCTTCCACCACCAGATCGTCGTATCCCGTCAGCACTTCACCCGCCGCGGTCACGCGGTAGAACACCCGATCCTCGCTGATCGCGCCGAGCATGGAGAAGGCGGAATAGGGCAGTTCCAACCGGATCGCCCCGGCCTCGGACCGCAGGGTTTCGGCGATGGATGTGGCCGACGCCGCAAGGATGTTGTCTTGGGTCCGGCCCGCCGCCTCCCGCGCGAAACTGGTCACCATACCCCAGCTGATGAACGCCAGAAGCGCGACGATCGCGGCCAGAAAAAGCGTCAGTTTCCGCGCAATGGGCCATCCGGTCTGCACGCTCATGCGCTCATCCGATAGCCCAGGCCGCGCACCGTTTCGATCCGCACGCCCGCCCCGTCAAGCTTCTTGCGCAGGCGGCCCACATAGACCTCGATCGCGTTCTCGGTGACATCGGCGTCTTGGCTGAACAGGCGATCCAGAAGCTGTGACTTGGACAGGATCTGCCCCGGATTGCGGGCAAAGACCTCCAGCAGGCGAATTTCGCGGTTGCGCAATTCGAGGGTCTCGTCGCCACAGGTGAGCGTCCCGGCATTAGGCTCAAAAATGGCTTGGCCCAACGGGATCTCATTCCGCGCCACCCCGCCCCTGCGGCGTAGAACGGCGCGGCAGCGCGCCTCCAACTCACTGAAATCGAACGGCTTCGTGATGTAGTCATCCGCACCTTGATCCAGCGCGCCCACCCGGTCGGAGATCTGGCTGCGTGCGGTCAGGACGATCACGGGCGTTTCAAGATGGTCACGTTTGCGGGCCAGGAAATCGCGCCCGTCCCCGTCGGGCAGCATGACGTCCAGCAAGATCAGATCGTATTCCGCCACAGCCAGGCAATCTTCCGCCCCGGCAAGCGTCGCGGCGTGATCCACGGCATGCCCGTCCAGCCCCAGACGCTGCACCACCGCATCGGCCAATTCGGCATTGTCCTCGACCAGCAAAAACCGCATCGCATCCTCCCCGCGCAAGACTGCCGGTCAGACGCGCGGGACGCAACGCCCAGATGTCAGACCAAACCCGCAAGCGCCGCGAATGGGTCATCATCGGGGTCCCTCGTCCAATTGTATTCGCATTCCTCGGCCATGGTTTCCGCGGCTTGCATCCCGAACAGATCGGCGGCTGCGGCCAGTGCCATGTCCATACCGGCCGACACGCCGGATGAGGTATAGAATTTGCCGTCCTGCACCCATCGCGCGCGCTTCACCCACGTGACGTTCGGGGCCAAATGCACGGTGTCGTTGAAGTCCAGCTTGTTGGTTGTTGCGCGACGCCCGTCCAGCACACCGGTCATTCCCAACAGCACCGTGCCGGTACACACGGCCATCACCCGATCCGCGTGGGCCGATGTGTTGCGCACCCATTGCATGAGGTCGGGGTCCTTTGCGGCCTCAAGCGCCGAGTCGCCACCGGGGATGAACAGCAATTCGTAGTCGCTTGCGTCGGACAAGGTCCTGGCGGGGACGATCCGCTGGCCATGGCGACTTGGAACCGGATCACGCGTCTTGGCCACTGTCACGATCTTGATCTCATCCCGGAACCCGCCAAGCATTTCGATCGGCCCGAAATAGTCCAAGGTCTGAAATCCGGGGAACACGAGGGCCGCCATGTTTCGCATATGCGTTGTCCTTTGATCTGTCGGGCAACGGTGACGATGTGCGCCCCCCGGCGCAAGGTCCGGCGGCTGAGCAACTTCATTCGTCTCGCCCTGACGCGGGGCCCGGCCAATGGGTAAGCGCATCAGAACCGTCGCCATGCCCCGCATCCATCCCATGTCAGGCCGCTGTCAGCTTCGGATGCGACAGTCCGGGGATGGGCAGCGAACGACTGCCCGTGAATTGGGAGGAATACCAAATGAAATTCACGCGTCGGGTCATGATGACCGCGGCCGCCGCGATGGTGGCCTTTTCTGGTGCGGCTCAGGCCGATGGCCACCAGGTCCTTGACGAAATCCACTTCCTGATCCCCGGCGGCGCCGGTGGCGGTTGGGACGGCACCGCGCGCGGCACCGGTGAGGCGCTGACAAGCGCCGGCATCGTCGGCTCCGCTTCGTATGAGAACATGTCCGGCGGCGGTGGCGGTGTGGCCATTGCCCACCTGATCGAGAACGCCGACAGCATGGGCAACACGATGATGGTGAACTCCACCCCCATCGTCATCCGCTCCCTGACGGGCGTGTTCCCGCAGAGCTTCCGTGACCTCACGCTGATCGCGGGCACCATCGGCGATTACGCGGCTCTTGTCGTGCCCGCCGACAGCGACCTGCAATCCATGGAAGACCTCGTGGCAGCCTACCAGGCCGATGCGACGTCTTTCGCCATCGGTGGCGGGTCCGTGCCGGGCGGTATGGATCACCTCGTGGCGGCCATGGCGATGGAAGCGGCGGGCGAAGATCCCACCGGCTTCAACTACATCCCCTACGACGCGGGCGGTGCTGCCATGGCGGGCCTGCTGTCGGGTGAGATCCAGGCGCTTTCGACCGGTTATTCCGAGGCCGTGACCCTTGCCGAGCAGGGCGAAGTGCGCATCCTCGGCGTCACCGCGCCCGAGAGGATCGAAGGCTCCGACGCACCCACGATGATGGAGCAGGGCATCGACGTGGAATTCGTCAACTGGCGCGGCTTCTTCGCTGCACCGGGTCTGGACGAGGCAACGGTCGAGAACATGCGCGCCGCCATCGCCGCGATGTACGAAACCGAGGAGTGGGAGACGATCCGCGCCCAGAACGGCTGGGTAAACATCCACAATCCCGGCGAGGATTTCGAGGCGTTTCTCGAAAACCAGGAGCAGCAGATCGGTGATCTGATGCGCACGCTCGGGTTCCTCTGAAGACCTCGGACGGCGCGCGCCGAACATGCGCGCGCCGTTCCCGGGCCAAGGCCCCGGGGCGTCACCACCGAACGACAATCCTTGGGAGGGGACACCATGGCGCTGGATCGCTGGATCGCGCTGATTTTCGTGGCGATGTGCTGCATCTACGGATACACCGCATTCTTCACGATGGACCAATCGTTGCCGCCCTTCATGCAGCGCAATCCGGTCTGGCCCTCGACCTTCCCCAAGGTACTGAGCGTCGCGGGCGCGCTGTGCGGTCTTGTCGTGCTGCTGGGTCTCGAAAAGCAGACCGGCCAGAAAGAGCCGTCCGCCACCGATATCAACTATCGCCGCCTGGGTGATTACAACACCGGTCAGGCCATCGGCCTTCTTGTCGCGATGGTCGTCTACGCCCTTTGCCTGCGGCCCATCGGCTTCATCGCCGCCACGATCCTGTTCCTGACCGCCGGTGCCACGATCCTGGGAGAGCGGAAATACCACATCCTGATCCCCGTCGCGGCGATCGCGACATTCATCATCTGGTTTCTCGTCCAACAGGTCCTGGGCATCTTCCTGCGCCCCTGGCCGACATTCCTGGTCGATTGAGGAGGACCCGCCATGCTTGAAGGTCTCATGATCGGCCTGCAAACGGCCATCAATCCGTTCAACCTCGGTATGGTCGTCTTCGGATGCATCATCGGCACCTTCATCGGCATGTTGCCGGGGCTGGGGCCGATGTCGATCATCGCCATCATGATCCCTGTGGCAATCACTTTGGGTGATCCGACCGCGGCCCTGATCCTTCTGGCGGGCGTCTACTATGGCGCCATCTTCGGCGGCTCCACATCGTCGATCCTTCTGAACGCGCCGGGGGTCGCGGGCACGGTTGCCACATCCTTCGATGGCTACCCGATGGCCCAGAAGGGCATGGCCGGCAAGGCGCTGACCATCGCCGCAATCTCCAGCTTCGCAGGCGGCACGATCGGCGCGATCCTATTGATGATCTTCGCGCCCATGCTGTCGTCCGTCGCGCTCCTGTTCCATTCCGCCGAATATTTCGCGTTGATGGTTGTCGGCCTCAGCGCCATCGCGGCCTTCGCGGGTACGGGACAAGTGGGAAAGGCCGTCATGATGACGATCCTCGGCCTCATGATGGCGACCGTGGGCGAAGGCGCCTTGGCGGCCATGCCACGGTTCACCGCCGGAATCCTCGATCTGCAATCGGGCTTTTCCTTCATCACGCTGGCCATGGCGATGTTCGCCCTGCCGGAGGCGATTTTCCTCGTGATGAATCCCGCGCGGTCGGCCCAAGGGTCCGGTGACGACAAATCCGGCAAGATCGACAACTTGCGCATCAACCGGCAAGAGGCGCGTGCCATCGCGCCCGTGATCGGCCGGCAATCGGTGCAGGGCTTCTTCATCGGCGTTCTGCCGGGGGCCGGGGCCACCATCGCGTCCTTCCTGGGCTACGCCGTCGAACGCAACCTCGCCACGAAGGAAGAGCAGAAGGAATTCGGCAAAGGCTCCATCAAGGGTCTGTCGGCACCGGAGACGGCGAATAACGCGGCCTGCACCGGGTCTTTCGTGCCCCTCCTGACGCTTGGCATTCCCGGCTCCGGCACCACGGCGATCCTTCTGGGCGCGCTGATCGCGCTCAACGTCACGCCCGGCCCGCGCCTCATGGTGGATGAGCCGCAGGTGTTCTGGGCCGTCATCATCTCGATGTATATCGGCAATCTGGTGCTTCTGATCCTGAACCTGCCGCTCATTCCCTACATTGCCAAGATCCTCGCGATCCCGCGCAACTACCTGATCCCGTTCATCTTGTTCTTCACCTTGATGGGCGCCTATATCGGCCAGAACAACGCAACGGAGCTGTTGATCCTCGTGGGCTTCGGGGTCTGCGCGACGATCCTGCGTTTCGCCGATTACCCGCTGGCCCCGCTCTTGATCGGCTTCATCCTCGGCACGATGCTGGAGGATAACTTCTCCCGCTCGATGCAACTCTACCAAGGCCTTGGATTCATCCTGGAGCGTCCGATGACCCTCGGCCTCCTGGTGCTGGCGGTGCTTCTGGTGCTGCTGCCGAGCTACCGTGCGATGCGGGCCCGGAAGCGGGCGCAGGGCGTGGCGGATGGCGACTAATCCGCCCGAATGACGCGCCGGGATCGGATGCAAGCGCGCAGCGCACCGGTGCATCGCCGTCCCGCCCCCCGGAATGGCGATTTGGGGAGGCTGGGGGCTGCGTGCCTTCGATCTGAGGACGTCGCGACCATGACGTGCTGCCGCCAGTCCATCGGATCGCCACCCCGCCTGACGGCCATGGCCTGGCCGATAGTGACCCCATGACCCGCCCCCTCGCCGACATCCGCGTCCTCGACCTCACCAATGTCCTCGCAGGCCCCTTCGCCTGCCATCAACTCGCCCATCTGGGCGCCGACATCATCAAGATCGAAACACCCGGCCGCGGAGATCTGGCGCGGAACCTCGGGGCCTCTCCCGAATTCAGCGCGCAGGGCATGGGCATCAGCTTCCTCGCGCAGAATGCGGGCAAGAAGAGCCTCACCCTCAATCTCAAATACCCCGACGGCAAGGACATCCTCAAACGCCTCGTGCGCACCGCAGATGTTCTGGTGGAAAATTTCCGGCCGGGCGTCATGGCGCGCCTCGGACTGTCCTACGACGTCCTCAGGGCCGAAAATCCTGCGTTGATCTATTGCGCGATCTCCGGTTTCGGGCAGGACGGCCCGTGGGCGGACAAACCGGCCTATGACCAGATCATCCAAGGCGCCTCGGGCGTCATGTCGATCACCGGGGACGGGACGCAACCCACCCGCGTCGGCTATCCGCTGTCGGACACGATCGGCGGGCTCACGGCGGCCATGGCGATCTCGGCGGCCCTCAACGCGCCCGAGCGCGGCACATTCATCGACGTCAGCATGTTGGAGGCGACGCTGGCCACCATGGGCTGGGTCGTCTCCAACCACCTGATCGGCGGCACCCCACCGCAGGCCCATGGCAACGAGAACCCGACCTCCGCCCCGTCCGGCACGTTCCAGGCCGCGGACGCGCCGCTCAACATCGCGGCAAACAAGGATGAGCAATGGACGGCGCTCGCCCGTCTTCTGGATCGGGAGGACCTGCTGGCGGACCCGCGGTTCACTACGCGGGAGGATCGCAAAACCAACCGCCATGCCCTGCGCGCGGAGCTTGAAACCGTGCTGACCGCCCGCCCCGCCGCCCACTGGGTCGACATGCTCAACGCCAACGGCATCCCTGCCGGTCCGGTGCTAGGCGTGCCGGACATCCTCTCTCACCCCCAGGTTGCCGACCGCGATCTCATCGCGCATTTCGCCGATGTGCCGGGCGTGAATCGCGCCATCGACGTCGTCACGACCGGTTTCCTGCTGGACCAGACGCGCCCCTCAGTGCCCACGCCCCCGCCGGAGCTTGGTCAGCACAACGCGGAAATCCTGCGCGAACTGGGCTTCGACGCCGAGGCCATTGCGCGTCTGGCGCGGAACGGCGTGGTCTGAGCCTCCCGGCTAGAGAGGCACATCCTTCAGCGGTCCCTGGTCGAGGCGCGTGATATGCGCCTCCGGCCCCACGGGGAAAAGCTGGCGCACCAGCGGATCGTGGCCCGGCACGATCAAATTCCGTTCGCTCGCAAGCCGCTCCAACATGCCGAACCCGGTCAGCATGTCGTCTAGGTCGACTACGATAGGAAAGGGTTTACGGGCGCGTATGTTCTCGTAGAAATGCGCAGCGTCAGAGGCCAGCACCAGAAAGCCTGCATCCGTGTGCACGCGGACCGCCTGCAACCCTCGCGAATGGCCGCCGATGCGATGCACGGTGACGCCATCGGCAACCTCCCCATCGCCGTCGCGAAACATGACCTTTCCGGAATAGACCCGCCTGACCGCTTCGCAGACGTGGTCCGCCGTGAACGGCATCCGCAACGTGTCGTGGCACATGCACGGCCCGGTGGCATAGGCCATCTCCGCCTCCTGCAAATGCAGGCGCGCGTTGGGGAACAGATGCAGACCGCCCGCGTGATCGTAATGCAGGTGGGTGACGATCACCTCATCCACCGCCTCTGCCGCGATGCCAAGGGGTTTGAGCGCGTCTCTTGGATCCCGGGCGATCGGGCGACCACGCGCCGCGGCCTCCGCACTGTCATAGCCGGTGTCGACAAGGATCACCCGATCCCCGCGCCGCAGGACCCAGATGAAGTAATCCATCGGATGGGGCGCATCGTGGGCGGCATCGAACAGGAAACTCTCCGCCCGCAAGCGGTCGTTCCGGTCGGCGTATTTGACGGCGAAGACGTCCCAGGTCATTGCACGACACTCTCGAACCCGCGCAGGTCAACACCGTCGATCATCGGTGCGATCGCGGCCTTGAACGCCTTGAAATGGGCCATGTCCAGATGGGCATCGAACCCCGCGCGGTCATCGTAAAGCTCGTACAGGAACACCTCGTCCGGGCGCGCGGGATCGGTACAGACATCGAATTGACGGCACGCAGACTCGCGCCGTGACGCAGCAGCATTCTCCGCCATCAACGCCGCGAACGCCGCCCGGTGTTCCGGCTTGACCGTGAACGTCACCACCACCGCATACATCGCATCCCTCCCCATTCCGCGCCCCAGCATGGCCCCGACCGGCCCCGCAGGGGAAGCGAAAACACTGCCGCTGGACACCGGCCCCCGCCCTGCTACCTTCGCGCCGACACCGGATTTTGGAGGGTACGATGGCGAAGCTGGCATTCCTTGGACTTGGCGTGATGGGCTACCCCATGGCGGCCCATCTGCACGGCGCGGGCCATTCCGTCACCGTCTACAACCGCACCACCGAAAAGGCCGAGGCATGGGCATCGGAGATCGAGGATACCTTCGCCACCACCCCGCGTGAGGCCGCGGAAGGGGCCGAATTCGTCATGGCCTGCGTCGGCAATGATGATGACCTCCGCTCCGTCGTATTGGGCGATGACGGCGCCTTCGCGGGCATGAATGAAGGCGCAATCTTCGTCGATCACACGACCGTCTCTGCCATCGTCACCCGCGAGTTGGCCGCGACCGGGGCGGAGCGGGGCATCGGCTGGGTCGACGCCCCCGTTTCCGGCGGGCAGGCCGGGGCCGAAAACGGTCAGCTTGCCATCATGTGCGGCGGGGACGAGGCGCATTTCGAGGCCGCCAAACCGATCATCGCCGCCTATTCCAAGGCCAGCGTGCATTTCGGCGATGTGGGGGCGGGGCAATTGGTCAAGATGGTCAACCAGGTCTGCATCGCCGGGGCCATTCAGTCGATCTCCGAAGGGCTCTACATGGCGATGAAGGCCGGGCTCGACGCCAAGAAAGTGGCCGATCTGGTCAGCCAGGGCGCGGGCGGATCTTGGCAACTCGCCAACCGTGCGGGCACCATGGTCGACAATGAGTTCAACCACGGCTTCGCGGTCGATTGGATGCGCAAGGACCTGGGCATCGCATTGGGGCAGGGCAAGGAAATGGGCCTGTCCATGCCCGTCACCGCGATGGTCGACCAGTTCTATGCAGAGGTGCAGCAGATGGGCGGCGGGCGCTGGGATACATCAAGCCTGATCCAGCGGTTCCGCAAGATGAACGACGACGGGTTCTGAGGCTGATCCGGCCCGCCCGGCACCGTTTCACCCGCGCTTCGACCTCCAGACCGCGCCAATCCCGGCGCACGGCACCTGATCCGAAAGCACCCGATGACCGGCACGCTCCTCTCCCGCAACCGGTCCTATATCGGGCTGCTCGTGGCCAACACGATCCTCGGCTCCGCCATGCCGATGCTGATCATCCTGGGGGGATTGTCGGGGCTGATGCTGGCCCCCACCACGGCACTTGCGACCCTTCCCGCTTCGCTCCAGACGCTTGCCGGGCTCTTCGCCGCCGCGCCGTTCTCGCTCCTAATGGGGCACTTCGGGCGACGGGCAGGGTTCGTGGCGGGCGGGCTCTGCGCCGTCCTGGGCGGGCTTCTCGGCGTCTGGGCCATCGTCAGCGGCAGTTTCGTTCTCCTGTGCATCGCCCATTTGCCGCTGGGGGCCGCCGTCGCCTGCTACGCCTTCTTCCGCTTCGCCGCCGCCGAGACGGTCAGCCCCGCATGGCAACCGGTCGCGATCTCCCTCATCCTGACCTCGGGCCTCATCGCGGCGTTCGTGGGTCCGCAGATCTTCATCTGGGCCAAGGACGCGCTGGCACCCATCCCGCTGGCCGGGGCCTATGCCGCCCTGGTGCCGCTCTCGCTCGTGGGTCTTCTGCCCCTTGCGCTCACGACCTTGCCCAAACCCGCGCCCGCCGCACCGCAAAGCCTGCGCGCGCGCCTTGCCGCTTTGTCGATCCTGCGCGACCGGCCCGTGCGCCTTGCCGTGGGCCTTGGCGCGGTGTCCCAGGGCGTGATGGTCTTTTTGATGGTGCCCACACCCCTGGCCATGATCGGTTGCGGGTTCTCCGAGGCCGTGGCGGGCGACGTCATCCGCTGGCACGTTGTGGCGATGTTCGCCCCCAGCTTCGTCACCGGCTTCCTGATAAAGAAGCTCGGCGCGCAACCTGTGGCCTTCACGGGCGTGGGCCTGCTGATCGTGGCGGCGCTTCTGGCGATGGCGGGCCTTGATGCGGTGAACTTCTACGGCGCGCTGATCGTCCTCGGGGTCGGCTGGAACTTCGGCTTCATCGGTGCAACCGCGATCCTCGCCGCCTCGGTGACGGAGGAGGACAGGGCGCTGGTCCAGGGTGCCAACGATACCGTTCTGGCGCTCGTCTCCACCCTTTGCGCCTTCGCCGCGGGGGCTTTGGTTGCGGGCCTGGGCTGGATCGCCGTGGCCGGCGTGGCGGCGGCACTGCTTGCAATCGCCGGGATTGCGCTCTGGCGCAGCGCCCGCGCCCTGGCCTGAGGCGGGCGTTCAATATCCTAAGAATGTGTTAATACATGAAAGAATCCATATATTTACCATATACTTAACCTGGCTTCTCAACCTTGAAACCGCCTCCGCCCGCCGCCTCTTTGACCCCGATGGCAAACTCCACTACTCCCCCTCCATGGCCTATACCCTCACCGATCTTTCCGCGCTCCGGGCCGCCGCCTTCGACACGGTCATCGACGTCCGCTCCTCCGCCGAATACGCGGAGGATCACGTGCCGGGTGCGGTCAACATGCCCGTCCTGTCGAACGAGGAACGCGCGACGGTCGGCACGATCTACACGCAAGACAGCCCCTTCAAGGCCCGCAAGATCGGGGCGGCCCTCGTGGCCCGGAACGCCGCCACGGCGATCGAAGCGCATCTGATGGACAAGGATGGCGGCTGGCGTCCGCTTGTCTATTGCTGGCGCGGTGGGCAACGCAGCGGATCCTTCGCCTCGATCCTGCAACAGATCGGTTGGCGGGCAGAGGTTCTGGACGGCGGCTACCAAAGCTGGCGCCGGCACGTCGTAGCAAAGCTCTACGATGCGACCCTTCCGCATCGCATCCTCCGCCTGGACGGGTTCACCGGCACCGCCAAGACCGAGCTGATCCACCGCGTCGGTGCGCTTGGCGGGCAGGTGCTGGACCTGGAAGGGCTGGCCAACCATCGCGGGTCCGTCCTGGGCGATATCGACGGGGCGCAACCATCGCAAAAGGGGTTTGAGACGGCCCTGCTCTCGGCGCTCTCCACCCTCGATCCGGCCAAACCGGTGCTCGTGGAAGCGGAATCGGCGCGGATCGGAGATATTCGCCTGCCGCCCGCCCTCTGGGCCGGGATGAAGGATAGCCCGCGGATTGAGGTGACGGCCCCACCCGCGGCCCGCGCCCGGTTCCTTGCCGCGGCCTACGCCGATCTGATGGCCGATGCGCCCGCCCTGACCGCCCGCCTGAACAACCTGCGCGCCCATGTGGGCCACGCCATCGTCGAACGCTGGCTTGCGCATTTAGCCGCGGACGAGGCGGAGGCATTGGCCCTCGCCCTCATCACCGACCATTACGATCCCGCCTACGGCCGCCTGACCCGGACGAAAGCGGCGGACCCCATCGCCAGGCTCCACATGGACAATCTGGGTGACCGCGCGCTGGACGCCACCGCACGCACGCTGCTGGACCACCTGCACTGACGCCCCGCGCGGCGTTGCCCCTTTTCCTTCCGCGCCCCATCCGTTACCTCAGCCCCTGAATGTGGATAGGGACCAAGACGATGGAAAAATCCTTCAACGCTGCCGAGGCCGAAGCCCGCATTTCCGCCGCTTGGGAAGAGGCGGGGGCCTTCAAGGCTGGCGCCAATGCCAAGCCGGGGGCGGAGCCGTTTTCCATCATGATCCCGCCCCCGAACGTCACCGGCGTCCTCCACGTCGGCCACGCCTTCAACAACACGCTGCAGGACGTCCTGACCCGCTGGCACCGGATGCGCGGCTTCGACACGCTCTGGCAGCCGGGTACGGACCATGCGGGCATCGCGACCCAGATGGTCGTCGAACGCGAGCTGGCGAAATCCCAGATCAACCGCAAGGACCTCAGCCGAGAAGAATTCCTCGCCCATGTGTGGGAGTGGAAGGCCAAATCCGGCGGCACGATCCGCGACCAACTCAAGCGCCTTGGCGCGTCCTGCGACTGGTCGCGCGAGGCCTTCACCATGTCCGGCGCCCCGGGGGCGCCCGAGGGGGAAGAGGGCAATTTCCACGACGCCGTCATCAAGGTCTTCGTGGAGATGTACAACAAGGGCTACATCTACCGCGGCAAACGCTTGGTGAACTGGGACCCGCATTTCGAGACGGCGATTTCCGATCTGGAGGTCGAGAATATCGACCAGCCTGGCCACATGTGGCACTTCAAATACCCGCTCGCGAACGGGGCCACCTATGAATACGTCGAGAAGGACGAGGACGGGAACGAGACCCTGCGCGAGACGCGCGACTACATCTCCATCGCCACCACGCGGCCCGAAACGATGCTCGGGGACGGCGCGGTCGCGGTCCACCCGGACGATGCGCGTTACGCCCCAATCGTCGGCCAGCTTTGCGAGATTCCCGTCGGCCCCAAGGAACACCGCCGCCTGATCCCGATCATCACCGATGAATACCCCGACCCGGATTTCGGCTCGGGTGCCGTGAAGATCACCGGCGCCCATGATTTCAACGATTACGAGGTCGCCAAGCGAAACGATATTCCCTGCTACCGCCTGATGGACACCAAGGGCGCGCTGCGCGACGACGGTGCGCCCTATGCCGACGCCGCCGAGATCGCGCAGGCCGTCGCAAACGGGGAGCGGACGCTGACGGAGATGGAGGCCGACGCCCTCAACCTCGTCCCCGACCACCTGCGCGGCCTTGATCGGTTCGAGGCGCGTGAAAAGGTCGTGGCCGAAATCACCGCCGAAGGGCTGGCGGTGATGACCGTCCCCACCGATACCCGCTTAGGCGCGAAGGCCACCAAGGCCCCCCTCGCCCCCGAGGAAGGCGGCGAAATGCGCACGGATGAGCTGGTCCCGCTGGTGGAGGCCAAGCCGATCACCCAGCCCTTTGGCGACCGCTCCAAGGTCGTGATCGAGCCGATGCTGACCGACCAATGGTTCGTCGACACCGCCAAAATCGTCGAGCCCGCCTTAGAGGCTGTCCGGACGGGCCGCACGAAAATCATGCCCGATCAGCACCGCAAGGTGTATTTCCACTGGCTGGAGAACATCGAGCCCTGGACGATTTCACGGCAGCTTTGGTGGGGTCACCAGATTCCGGTTTGGTACGGTGTCACGAGGAACAATTCCGACGAACCTGAGATGGTCTGCGCGCCCACATTCGAAGAAGCGTTGCGCCTGTTTTCGTTCTCACAATCAATGGAATTCGATCGCGGTGGCTATGTCGTCGTCGCAAACGAGGCTGAAGCAAAAGCAGCATTTGAAGGATCGACGACACCGGGCAAACCCGTTGCCGCAATCTACCGCGACCCCGACGTCCTCGACACCTGGTTCTCCTCCGGCCTCTGGCCCATCGGCACGCTTGGCTGGCCGGAGCAAACCCCTGAACTGCAAAAATACTTCCCCACCTCCACCCTC
The DNA here is from genome assembly GCF_020177575.1 of Hasllibacter sp. MH4015. NCBI lineage: Bacteria > Pseudomonadati > Pseudomonadota > Alphaproteobacteria > Rhodobacterales > Roseobacteraceae > Hasllibacter > Hasllibacter sp. MH4015. The sequence goes on along the minus strand of NZ_JAHTBK010000001.1, from coordinate 2,548,285 downwards.
GTCTCTGGCTTCGACATCATCTTCTTCTGGGTCGCCCGGATGATGATGATGCAGCTGGCCGTCGTGGGCGACGTGCCGTTCCGCGACGTCTACGTCCACGCGCTTGTCCGGGACGAAAGGGGCCGAAAGATGTCGAAGAGCATCGGGAACGTCCTCGACCCTCTCGAACTCATCGACGAATACGGCGCCGACGCGGTGCGCTTCACGCTCACCGCCATGGCCGCGATGGGGCGGGACCTGAAGCTTTCCACCGACCGCATTCAGGGCTACCGCAACTTCGGCACCAAGCTGTGGAACGCCGCCCGGTTCGCGGAGATGAACGAGTGCAAGCCAGACGCCTCCTTCGACCCCACAAGCCCATCCCAAACCGTCAACAAGTGGATCGTGACCGAAACCGCCCGCGCCCGCATGGCGCACGACGAGGCGCTGGCGGGCTACCGTTTCAACGATGCGGCCGGCGGGCTCTACCAATTCGTCTGGGGCAAGGTTTGCGACTGGTATCTGGAATTCGCCAAGCCACTGTTCGCCTCGGGCGACGACGCCGTCATCGCCGAAACCCACGCCACCATGGCCTGGGTCATCGACCAATGCCTGATCCTTCTGCACCCCACCATGCCCTTCATTACCGAGGAATTGTGGGGGGAGATCGCGTCGCGCGACAAGATGCTCGTCCACACCGACTGGCCCACCTATGGCGCGGACCTGATCGACGAAGCCTCGGAGCGGGAGATGTCGTGGGTCATCCACCTGATCGAATCCATCCGTTCCGCCCGCCAGCAGATGCACGTGCCCGCCGGTCTGAAATGCCAATTGCTGCAAAGTGATCTCGACGAGGCGGGCCAGACTGCTTTCGCCAACAATGCCGCGATGATCGAACGCCTCGCGCGGCTGAGCGACGTAACCCCCACCGACGCCTTCCCGAAAGGCACCGTCACCATCGCCGTCGAGGGCGGCACGTTCGGGCTGCCCATCGCCGACCTGATCGATGTCGACGAGGAAAAGGCGCGGCTCGATAAGACGCTTCAGAAGCTCGGCAAGGAATTGGGCGGGCTGCGCGGACGCCTCAACAACCCGAAATTCGCCGAAAGCGCCCCCCCGGAGGTGGTGGCGGAGACGCGCGAAAACCTCGCCGCGCGGGAGGAGGAAGAGGCCCGCATCAAGCAGGCGCTGGCGCGTCTGGCCGAGGTCGGCTGATCCTTGCTGACAAGCGAGGGGTAAGGGTTCCCGCCATCGCGTTTCTACGCGCGCGATGGCAAAAGGCCCCCATGGACAGGCTCAATTCACTCATGATCCGGCAGCTTTTCGCCCCGCTCCCCCGGCGCGGCCTGTTGGGCATCGTCACCTTCGTTGCCGCCGCCATCGCGGCTTGCGAAGTGCGCACGATGGGTATGGGCCTGCACCGGTCCGACGGGCGCAACGCGGGCATCGCCGATCCGGCGCTTGTGCAACTGGGCCAGATGGTCGAGGCGCTTCTGCCGATCCTCTGACCCGCGCGGGCTTCGGGAAACCCTCCATTGCCTCGAATAGGTTTGGGCGGCACACTCCCGCCAGATTGCACCTTCTTCGAGGATTCCAGCCATGAAAGCCGTTTTTGCCAAACTCGCATTGATCGCGACCCTGTTCGCCGCCGCAGCCCCCGCCGCCCATGCCACCGCCGATGGCCCCGATGCGTGGCGTGTGCACAACGTCGCCTCCTACGACGTCCTAAATGTCCGCGTCGGCCCCGGAACAAACTACTTCTCCATCGACGCGCTGCCCCATAACGCCCGTGGCATCCAGATCGAATTCTGCACTCCCACCGTGACCCAGCAGCAATATTTCGCGCTAAGCCCCGCCTTGCAGCAGCAGCTGAACAATTATCCCACCTGGTGCCTTGTCGTCTGGAACGGGTATCAGCGCGGTTGGGTGAACCGCCGCTTCCTGACCGAGGATGCGTATTAAGGCACCAAGCGGTCCACCGCCCGCATCATGCCAACGCCCTTGTCGTAGACAAGCGTCAATACGCGCCGCCCCGCCGGAGATTGCGCGGCCCGTGTGGCGACGACGGGCGCAAGCCGCGCGGCGGTTGCGGCAGCGGCCGACAGGATCAGGAATTGGCGACGGTTGGTTCGGGTCATGGGCAATAGATAATCCCGTCCGCCCCTTGCAGGGCGGGGAAAAATCCGCAAACGCTGACGCCCATGTCAGAACCGCGCTACACCCCGCTCGTCCGATCGCTGCCCGCCTCCGTCCCCTTTGTTGGGCCGGAGACGCAGGAACGGGCGCGGGGCGCGCCCTTCGCCGCACGCCTGGGCGCCAACGAAAGCGTTTTCGGCCCGTCGCCCAAGGTCCTGTCCGCCATCGCGGAGGCCGCGAGCGGCGCATGGATGTACGGCGACCCGGAAGTCCACGATCTGCGCGCGGCCCTCGCCACCCATCACGGGGTGGCGCAAGGCAATGTCGTGGTGGGGGAGGGGATCGACGGCCTTCTCGGCTATCTGGTGCGCCTGCTGGTGGATGAGGGCGACGCCGTCGTGACCTCGGACGGGGCTTACCCGACCTTCAATTACCACGTCGCGGGGTTCGGCGGGGTGCTCCACAAAGTGCCCTACAACGGCGACCACGAAGACCCCGACGCCCTGATCGCCAAGGCGGTGGCGGTCGATGCCAAGCTGGTCTACTTCGCCAATCCCGATAATCCGATGGGCTCCTGGCACGGGGCAGATGTGGTCCAGCGCATGATCGCGGACCTTCCCAAGGGCTGCGTGCTGGCGCTGGATGAGGCCTATGCCGACACCGCGCCGGGCGGGGTGATACCTCCACTCGACCTCACCCATCCCCGGGTCATCCGGTTTCGGACTTTCTCCAAGGCCTACGGACTTGCGGGGATGCGCGTGGGATACGGGTTGGCGGCGGAGCCGTTCATCACCGCCTTCAACAAGATCCGCAACCATTTCGGCATGGGTCGCGTGGCGCAGGCCGCGGCCTTGGCGGCCCTGGCGGATCAGGATTACCTGCGCGACACCGTTTCGCGCATCGCCGCCGCGCGCGACCGGATCGGAGCGATTGCGGCGGATAACGGGCTGGTGGCGCTGCCCTCGGCCACGAATTTCGTAACGATTGATTGCGGGCGCGACGGTGATTTCGCGCGCGCCGTGCTCGGCAGTCTTGTGGCGGAGGGGGTTTTCGTGCGCATGCCATTTGTCGCCCCGCAGGACCGCTGCATTCGGGTCTCCTGCGGGCCGGACAGCACGCTCGACGCTTTCGCGAAGGCGCTTCCGGTCGCGTTGCAGGCGGCGGGTTAGGCGGCCTCCGCGATCACTTTCATCGCGGCTTCCATCCCCGTGGGGCCGTGCGGGATTTGCAGCGCGCTCATCCCCGCTTGCAGGCCTGCCAGAACCCCCATCACCATCTGCCCGTTGACGTGGCCCATATGGCCGATGCGCAGGTAATCGTCGGGATTTTCCATCCCCTCCAACGGGATGCCGAGTGTCACGCCGTAATTGTGCTCCATCCAATCGCGCAGGCGCAGGCCGTTGCCGGGGCCGAAATTCACCAGCGTTACCGCGTTGGAACGCTTCTCCCGTTCGGTCACGTTGGGCCGCGTCGGGCCGGCCTGGCCCCAGACCTCCAGCGCGGTCCAGATCGCTTCGGCGAGGACCGCGTGGCGTCTCCAGGCGGCCTCCACCCCTTCCTCGTGGACCAGCATGTCGAGCGCGACGCGCAGGCCATAGAGGTGGTGGGTCGGCGCAGTGCCGCAAAAATAGCGGTAGAAATAGTCCGGATCGACGCGCGGGCGCCAATCCCAGTAGGGCGTCACCAGATCGGCGCGGCCCCGCGCCGCGTCCGCCCTGTCGTTGAAATAAACGAACCCCATGCCCGGCGGCGTCATCAGCCCCTTTTGGGAGCCGGTAATCATCACGTCGACGCCCCAGTCGTCCATTTGGAACTCGTCACAGCCCAGGCACGCGATATTGTCCGACAGCAGAAGCGCCGGATGCCCCGCCTCGTCCAGACAGGCGCGCAGCCCGGGGATGTCGTTCTTCACGGAGGTGGAGGTGTCCACCTGAACCGTCAGGATACCCTTGATCCGGTGCGCCGTATCCGCCGCCAGAACCTCCGCCACCCGGGCCGTATCCACGTCCGACTGGTATCCGAAATCGAGCCATTCCACCTCGATCCCCAGATCGGCGGCCATCTGGCCCCATCCGGTGCCGAACCGCCCGGTACACAGGGCCAGAACCTTATCGCCCCGGCTGAACGTGTTCATCAGCGCCGCTTCCCAGACGCCGTGGCCGTTGCAGATATACATGGCGACGTGATGCCGGGTGCGCGCGACCGCCTTGAGGTCCGGCACGATGGTGGCGACCATGTCCACCAATTCCCCGCGATAGATGTTCGGCGCGGGGCGGTGCATCGCCTGCAACACCCGGTCCGGCATGACCGAGGGGCCGGGAATGGCAAGGTAGTGGCGTCCGTTGGAAAGGGTCATGGGCGGCTCCGGGGGGAAGGTCGTGATCGCAGAGGTATCGCGGCCCCACGGGGCGGTCAATGTTGCGGGCGGCCCGGGTAATGAATAGCTGTGATGTGAGCTATCAACGGGGGAAGACCACATGGTCGGTGAACGGGCGAATGACAGGACGGTGTTGCGGATTGCGGGGGCCGATGCGCACGGGTTTCTCCAAGGCCTTGTGACGCGCGATCCCGGCGCGGGGCTGACCTATTCGGCGCTGCTGACACCCCAGGGCAAATACCTGGCCGACTTCTTCCTGCTCGACCGGGGGGACGATCTGCTGCTCGACGTGACGTCCGACCTCGCTCCCGCGCTCGTGCAGCGCCTGTCGATGTACCGCCTGCGCGCGGATGTGGTGATTGAGGAGGCGGGCGTGAGCGTCGCGCGCGGTCTGGGCGAAGCGCCCGAGGGGGCCTTTGCCGATCCCCGCGACCCGTCGCTTGGATGGCGCGCTTACGGTGTGGACGGGGGCGATCCCGCCATCGACTGGAACGCGATCCGCGTGGCCGCCTGCATCCCCGAAACGAATGTGGAGCTGATCCCCAACGACACCTACATCCTCGAGGCCGGGTTCGACCGGCTGTCCGGCGTGGACCACCGCAAGGGCTGTTACGTGGGTCAGGAGGTGACGGCCCGCATGAAACACAAGACGGAACTTCGCAAGGGCCTCGTGACCGTGGACGTGGCCGGGACCGCGCCGGTCGGAACGGATATCCTCGCCGGTGAGAAATCCGTCGGCACGCTCTACACGCAAGCCAACGGGCAGGGCATCGCATTCCTCCGTTTTGACCGCGCGAAAGGGCCGATGCAGGCCGGTGATGCCGGTGTCACGTGGCCCGATGCGTCGACCTGAGCCCTGTGGATAACGCGCTAAGGATCACAGGGATGTGCAACGATCCGGCCTATATCAGCAAGCTGGCCGCGCCTTCATGTCGCAAAAGCCATACTTTTGTTTCCACACCCCCCGGCGCGGAAAACCCGCCAAGGCCGTTCGATCCCAAAATGCGATGACACGGGATCAGGATCGGGATGCGGTTCGCGCCGCAAGCCTGTCCGACCGCCTGCGCGGGCAGTCCGACGTCCTTCGCGACGTCGCCGTAACTCCGCGTCTCTCCCATCGGAATGGCGCGCATGGCGTCGAAGACCCGGCCCGTCGCATCGTTCCGCCCGTGACGCACGGGCACGCTGAACCGCGTCAATCGTCCGTCGAAATAGGCCTGCAATTCGGCCACCGTTTCCCGCAACAGCGGGCTATCATCCGGTGCCTCCACCCGGCCCCAACCGGCGCGCACGATGGCGCCGTCCGCTTCCTCCAACCTGACCGGGCCAAGTGGCGTTTCGACCGAACACCTCATACCTGTCGCGCCAGCCACCACGTGGTCCCGTCACGGGATTGCAGGCCGCCCCTCCGGTCCCCGTCGCCCTGGTCCTGCACCGGCTGAACTTCTTTGGCCCCCGCCTCCACGGCGCGGGCGAAGGCCGCGTCCGGGTCCGGCAGGTAAAGGTGCAGATGCGCGGGTGGCCCGTCGGCCCCGCCGATCATCAGCACCGTGTCGTCGATCCGACATTCCGCGTGGACCACCCGGTCGCCCTCCCGGATCACCCGCAGCCGCTCCGCGCCGAAGGCGGCCTCGCAAAACGCCAGGACGCCGTCCGGGTCGGGCACGATCAGATAGGGGGCAAGGCTTGTATAGCCCTCGGGTTTCCAGGTCATGGGCCAAACCTGCGCCCGACGGCACGAACGATCAACCCGGATCTTGCGACAACCGGATCGGCCCGCGCGCGGTCAGCGGATCGACTCGAACGCCGCCCTGTGTGGCGCGCAAACCCATCTCCGCCGCCACGCGCCGCACGTCGCCCATCAAGGGGCGCCAATCCTCGGCCACCGCGCGTGCGGCCTCCGACGGACAGAAGCTGCGCCCCGCCCTTTCCGCGGCAAGGCGCATCAGCGCCTCGGCGATCGCGCGGTCACGATCCAATCTTGTCCTGCGTCTTCGTCTCGAAATCCTCGGCCGAGTGTCGCTCCCGCAGCTGCTCGCTCGGCTCGCCGGAAGTGCGGTTCACCATCTTGCCGCGCGCGGCCCCCGGGCGCGCCTCGATCCGCTTGGCCCATTCGATGACATGCTCGTATTCATGCACCGACAGGAATTCCCCCGCGTCGTAGCTTTCGCCCATCACCGTGCGCCCGTACCACGGCCAGATCGCCATATCGGCGATGGTGTATGCGCCGCCCGCCATCCACTCATTCTCGGCCAGATGCCGGTTCAGCACGTCCAGTTGCCGCTTGGTCTCCATCGCGTAGCGGTTGATTGGATATTCCATCGGATAGGGCGCGTAGGCGTAGAAATGCCCGAACCCGCCGCCCAGAAACGGCGCGGACCCCATCTGCCACATCAGCCAGGACAGCAATTCGGGCCGTGCCTCGGCGGGCCCGAGGAAGGCATCGAACTTCTCGGCCAGGTGCAGCATGATCGCGACGCTCTCGAAGACGCGCACGGGCGACGGCCCGCTGCGATCCACCAGCGCGGGGATCTTGGAATTGGGATTGATCTCCACGAAGCCGCTGCTGAATTGGTCGCCATCCCCGATGCGGATCAGCCACGCGTCGTATTCCGCATCGGAATAGCCCGCCTCCAACAATTCCTCGAACAGGACCGTGACCTTCACGCCGTTGGGTGTGCCAAGGGAATAAAGCTGAAACGGATGCTCGCCGACCGGCAGCTCCTTCTCATGGGTCGCGCCCGCGATGGGCCGGTTGAGCGATGCCCATTCGCCCCCGTTCTCCTTGTCCCAGGTCCAAACCTTGGGCGGGGTATATTCTTCCTGACGTGCCATCGCTGCAGCCTCCTCGCGGTTCCGTTTCATGGAAACCTAGGCCGCTCTCCCGACAAACCCAAGGCACAACGGCCGCGCTGGCGCGCGCCTTTGGCTCGGTGTGCTGCCGAACCCCAACGCGAAAAGAAAAACCGCGCCCGGTGCGGGGCGCGGTTCCTTGAGGCATCGCGGGATGGGTCAGGCCGAAAGCGCCGCGTCACACCGCCCGCACACACCTTCATGGGTATGGGTGCCCACGTCGGGCAGGATCTTCCAGCAGCGTTGGCATTTCTGCCCCTCGGCCTTTTCGAAGACGACGCCGATCCCCTCGATCTCGGGCAGGCGGAACGCCTCCGCCGGGGCGGGGTCGGCCGTCAGTGAGATGTCGGACGTGATTGCCATATCCTCGAACGCCACCGATTTCAACGCCTCCAGTGCCGTGCCATCTTCCACATGGACCACCGGCGCGGCCTCGAGCGAGGCGCCGATCACCTTGTCGCGCCGCTGCACCTCCAAGGCCGCCGTCACCACGCGCCGGGCGGAGCGGACCTTCGCCCATTTCGCGGCCAACGCCGTGTCGGCCCAATCGGTGGGCGTTTCGGGGATGTCGACCAGATGCACTGACGAGTCCTCGCCCGGGAAGCGTTCCAGCCACACCTCCTCCATCGTGAAGACAAGGATCGGGGCCAGCCACGTGGTCAGCCGGTGGAACAGCAGATCCAGCACCGTTCGTGCCGCCCGCCGCCGCGCCGTGTCGCCATCGCAGTAAAGCGCGTCCTTGCGGATATCGAAGTAGAAGGCCGAGAGGTCCGTGGTGGCGAAAGTGAAAACCGCCTGGAACACGCCCTGGAAATCGAAGGCGCGGTAGCCGTCGCGCACCACTTGATCCAGTTCGGCCAAGCGATGCAGCACCCAGCGCTCCAATTCCGGCATGTCCGCCGGGTCCATCCGATCCGCCTCACTGAAATCGCTCAGCGAGCCCAAAAGAAACCGCATCGTGTTGCGCAGGCGACGATAGCTGTCCGCCGTCCCCTTCAGGATCTCCGGCCCGATCCGCTGGTCGGCGGTGTAGTCAGTTTGCGCCACCCACAACCGCAGGATGTCGGCCCCGTATTGCTTCACGACCTCCTCGGGCACGATCGTGTTGCCGATGCTCTTGGACATCTTCATGCCCTTCTCGTCGAGCGTGAAGCCGTGTGTCACCACGTTGCGGTAGGGCGCACGGCCCGTTGTGCCGACCGATTGCAGCAGCGAGGAATGGAACCACCCGCGATGCTGGTCGGTGCCTTCCATGTAGACATCCGCGATGCCGTCTTCGGTCCCGTCCTCGCGGTCGCGCAGCACGAAAGCGTGGGTGGAGCCGGAGTCAAACCACACATCGAGGATGTCGAAGACCTGGTCGTAATCATTCGGGTCCACGTCATTGCCCAGGAACCGCTCCTTCGCGCCCTGCTTGTACCACGCATCCGCCCCCTCGGCCTCGAACGCCTCCAAGATGCGGGCGTTCACCGCCTCGTTGCGCAGCAGGTAATCCGGGTCCGTCGGCAGCGCGCCTTTCTTGGTGAAACAGGTCAGCGGCACGCCCCACGCCCGCTGGCGCGAGAGCACCCAGTCGGGCCGCGCCTCCATCATCGAATGCAGGCGGTTGCGCCCCGATTTCGGGGTCCAGTTCACGCGGTCGATCTCCGCCAGCGCGCGGTCGCGGATGGTGAATTCGTCGTCGCCAACCCTCATCTTCTTGTCGATGGCGGCGAACCATTGCGGCGTGTTGCGGTAGATCACCGGGGCCTTCGACCGCCACGAATGGGGGTAGGAATGGTGGATCTTGCCCCGCGCCAGAAGTCCGCCCACCTCAGCCAGCTTGTCGATGACCGCCTTGTTGGCATCCCCCTCACCGCCCTTGCGGCTGAGGATGTACGTGCCACCGAAGAACGGCAGGTCGGCCCGGAAAGAGCCGTCATCCATCACGTTATAGGTGATGACCTGCTCCAGCATCCCGAGGTCACGGTAAAGCTCGTATTCCTCCATCCCGTGCGACGGCGCGCAATGGACGAAGCCCGTGCCTTCCTCATCGGACACGAAATCGCCATGGCGGAAATCACGCAGGTCGTCCCATTCGCCCTCTGCTCCTTCGGCTTGGGCCAGGGGGTGGGTCAAGAGGATTTCCTCAAGCTCCGCAGTGCTCACGTCCCGGACACGCTTCCATTGCCCGTCTTCGAGACGAGCGCGCGCCATGACATCCGCTGCGCGGGTATCGGCCAAGAGGTATCTGTCACCTACCGAGGCCCAACATTCGTTTGGTATGCCAGTGACTTCGTAGAGGCCGTAGGCGATGTCCTCACCGAAGGCGACTGCCTTATTCGAGGGGATAGTCCACGGCGTTGTTGTCCAAATCACAACATACGCTCCAAGGAGGTCCGTGGCTTCTTGTTCAGTGTCCCCACCTGACACGCCAACCCCGAACTTCACCCAGATCGTGAAGCTGTCCTTGTCGTGGTACTCCACCTCCGCCTCGGCGAGTGCCGTCTGCTCGATGGGCGACCACATCACGGGCTTGGACCCCTGATAGAGCGTCCCGTTCATCAGGAACTTCTGGAACTCCTCCGCGATCACCCGCTCGGCGTGGAAATCCATCGTGAGGTAGGGCTTGTCCCACGTCCCCGTGATGCCCAACCGCTTGAATTCCTCGCGCTGGACGCCGACCCAGTGGTCCGCGAACTCCCGACATTCCTGCCGGAACTCGACGATATCCACGTCATCCTTGTTCTTGCCCTTCTTGCGGTACTGCTCCTCGATCTTCCATTCGATCGGCAGGCCGTGGCAGTCCCAGCCGGGGATGTAGCGGCTGTCATATCCCAGCATCTGGTGGCTGCGCACGATCATGTCCTTGATCGTCTTGTTGAGCGCGTGGCCAATATGCAGGTGCCCGTTGGCATAGGGCGGCCCGTCATGGAGCGTGAAGCTCTCGCGCGCTTGCTCATTTGCGTTCGTCCGGACCCGGGCCGCTTTCTCTCGCAACCGGTCGTAGACCCCGATTTGCTCCCACCGCGCCAGCCACTCTGGCTCTCGCTTGGGCAGGCCCGCGCGCATGGGGAAATCGGTCTTGGGCAGGTTCAGCGTGTCTTTGTAATCGACAGCAGTTTCATCGGCGCACATCTGGGGCGCTCCTCGTATTCGAATGTTGATTGGGGTGTAGCAGGGCCGCGCCGGGGCTCAAGCCCCATAAGCAGCAGAAATCCCGACGCCTCTGGGGATCAGAGGGCCGGGCGGCTAATTCGAATGATGAAACTCATGCGATATCCCATGGCGCGCGGTATACGCCCGCCCGCGGGGAAGGTCAAAGGTTCAGCACGGGCCGCCGATCACCCCCAGGCCCATGAGGATGTGGAAGATGCCCACGACGGAGGCCCCGCCTGACGCAAGAAGGTTCGGTATCCGCGCCTCAGATCCCATGCGCAACGCCGTGACCTCCCCCAATCCGCCGACGATCACCGCAAGGCCGCCAAGGATCAGCTTTCCGTAATCCAGGAAGTCACACGTCCCCACCCCGTTCACGGTGGAGGTGTTGAGCGTCGAAAAACTGACGAAGAAGCCCGCGACGGCGAGGCCGATGGCGACTTTCGACAGGGTGGTCAGGTCAGACATTTGCATGGGACGGGTCCGGGAATTCGTGAAGGGGCACGTGCAAGGAACCACGTAACCGGCCCATCCGGCAATGGCGGTTTCCCCGCAGCTCCCCGACCTTCGGGCGCGATGCCGCATGGGCGGGGCGGGCGCGAACGCTAAAGTCCGCCCCATGACGCGAAAGACGATGACGATTGCCGTTGCGGGCGCAGGGATCGGTGGGCTGGCCGCGGCCGCCCTGCTGGCAAGGGACGGCCATGAGGTATGTGTCTACGACAAGTTCGATGCGCCGCGCCCCGTGGGGTCAGGGCTCGTGATCCAGCCGGTGGGAATGGAGGTTCTGCGCGCCGCCGGTGCCGCGCGGCAGGCGCAGGACCACGGCACCCCCATCGCGACCATGTTCGGGGATGAGGTCGCGCGGAACCGCACCGTCCTCTCCGTCAGCTACGGCGCTGCCGCCGACCGCCAAGGTCTTGGCATTCATCGGGCGGCCCTGTTCCAATCCCTCTATGACGCGGCGCTTGAAGCGGGCGCGCGGATCATCCCGTCCAGCCCCGTTTCTGGGCGCGATGGGCAATACCTGATTATCGCCAATCGCCGCGACGGCCCGTTCGACCTGATCGTCGACGCCCTCGGGGCGGGCTCGGCGCTTTCGCCGCTCACCTCCCGACCGCTGCCCTATGGGGCTGTCTGGGCCACCGTGCCTTGGCCATCCGATGCGCCGTTCCCCGAGGATCGCCTGACCCAACGGTATCGCCGCGCGGACCGGATGTTGGGTGTATTGCCCGTAGGCACCCTGCGAGAAGCGCCCGACACGCGCCTCGCCGCGATTTTCTACTCCCTGAAAGCCGAAGCGATCGACGCCCATTATGCGCGACCCTTCGCGGATTGGCGCGCGGAGGCCGAGGCGCTCTGGCCCGCGTTCAAAGCCTTCCTTCCCGACAGCCTTGACCATGGCCAATTCACCCGCGCCACCTATACCCACGGCACCCTGAAGCGGCCTTATGACGACGGATTGGTCCATATCGGCGATGCGGCGCACCGCGCCTCTCCGCAATTGGGGCAGGGGGCGAACATGGCGCTGCTGGATGCCCGCGCGCTGCAACGGGCGCTGCGTCAGGCACGGGGGGAGGAGGCCTTGCGCCGCTACGCCATGGCCCGGCGCTGGCACGTCTGGCTCTACCAGCTGCTGTCGGCGTCGTTCACGCCGCAATACCAATCCGACAGCCGCGCATTACCCGTGATCCGCGACCGCGTGCTTGCGCCGATGTCGCGCACCTGGCCCGTCACCTCGATCCTGACGCGGCTGGTCTGTGGGGATCTGGTGCCGCCCATGGCCGCGCTGGACGTGCGGGGCGGGTGACGGGGCATTTCAGACCTTAACAAATGGTTAAGTTTTTCAGCGTTGTCTTCTTGAATCAACGGTTTAACCCCTGTTATCAAGCGTGATAACATAGGCCTCACGCCGCAGGCGGTGCTGCCGCCCGGCTCACCGCCCGCTCCCGCATCACAATATAGAGCCCTGCCGCGATGGTGACCCCGATGCCCGCCGCGGCGAGCCCGTTGGGCCATTCGCTGAACATCAGGAAACCCACCAGCGTGGCCATCGGGATTTCCAGATACTGCATCGGGGCCAGCGTGGCCGAGGGCGCGAACCGCAGCGACCATGTCATCAGCAGATGCCCGATGGACCCGAAGACGCCCAGGGCCACGAACAGCCAGATCTCCGGTCCCGCGGGCGTGATCCAGCCCACCAGCGGCGCGGTCTCGGCGACGGGCAGGAAGATCAGCGGCACCACAAGCGGCAGGGCCAACAACCCCGATGCGCCCTGCAAGGCCAGCGGGTCGATTTCCTTCGCCATGGCGCGCGTGACCAGCATGAAAAAGGCGAAAGCGAAAGCCACACCAATCGGCAGCAGCGCGCCCCAGCCAACCGCGACGAAGCTGGGTTGCACGACCATCAGCGTACCCACGAAGCCCACGGCACAGGCGATCAGGCGGCGCGTTCCGACCTCCTCGTCCAGAAAAACACGGCCCAGGATCAACATGATGAACGGCATGACGAAGGCGATGGCCACGGCATCGGCAAGCGGCAGGACCCGCAGGGCTGAGAACATCAGCAACAGGCCGATGATCTGCAACACCGACCGCGCCAGCGTCAGCGCCACGACCCGGCGCGTGGGAAACAGCGCCGCACCGGCCAGCATCGCCATCGGCGCGAACAGAAGTGACTGCGTGGCGAAGCGGACCGCAACAAGCTGCATCAGGGGAAAATCCTCCCCCAGCAACTTGGCGAGGGCATCGGCAAACGGGATGACCGCGCAGAACCCGACCATCAGCAAGATGCCCAGAAGCGGTCTGTCAGCAGATGAGGCGGTCCCGACGGTCATGAGGCCTCAATCGCACGGCGTGACGCGCTTGTCAGCCACTAGGTGTCCGCGTTGAGGTAATCCCAGACCCGGCTGATCACGACGGAGCCTTCGCCCACCGCGCTTGCCACCCGCTTCACGCTTCCGGCGCGCACGTCGCCCACGGCGAAGATGCCGGGGCAGGACGTGGCATAGGCATTCGCGCCACCAACCGCCTGACCCGTCTTGACGAAACCCCCTTCGTCCAGTTCCACCAGGTTGGACAGCCAATCGGTATTCGGCGCGGCACCGACCATCACGAAAACGGCCCGGGTGTTGATGCGCCATGGCTGTGCCGCGGATTTCTCGTAGATCGTGATGCCGTCAAGCTCCGCCTCGCCGTGCAATTCGCGGATTTCGGATTGGTAGTGGATGGTGATCCTCGGATGGGCTTCCAACCGGTCGGTCAGGTAATGGGACATCGACGCGGCAAGGCTGCGGCCCCGGACCAGAAGGTGGACATGTTTCGCCGTTCGGCTGAGGAACATCGCGGCCTGCCCGGCGGAATTGCCGCCGCCGATCACCACGACTTCCGTATCCCTGCAATAGCGCGCCTCCACGTCGGTGGCGGCATAATAGATGCCCGCATTCTCGAACTCTTCCAGCCGGTCTATGGGCAAGCGCCTGTATTGCACGCCCGTCGCCACGACGAGGGCACGGGCGCAGGTCTCCGCCCCGTCATCGAGGATCACGTGGAACGTGCCGTCGTCCTTGCGCTGCAACTCCGCCGCGCGCCGGGGCACGGCAAAGCGCGTGCCGAATTTCATCGCCTGCACTTCGCCCCGCCAACACAGGTCCGCGCCGGAAATGCCCGTGGGAAAGCCCATGTAATTCTCGATCCGGCTGGAAGTTCCGGCCTGCCCGCCAATCGCGAGGTCCTCGATCACCAGCGCGCTCAACCCTTCCGATCCGGCATAGACGGCGGCGGCCACACCGGCGGGGCCACCGCCCACGATCAGCACGTCGTGTAGCTCGTCCTCCTCGAAATTCAGGTCCAGCCCAAGGCGGCTGGCGACCGTACGCGGGCTCGGGTCTTCGATCACCTCTCCTTTGCCGAAGATCACCGCCGGTTCCCGCGGCGCGATGGAGCAGGCATGGGCCACCGCTTCCGCCTCCGCCTCGTCCAGGGTGAGGGACCGGACGGGGATGCGATTGCGCCCCGCAAAGGCGGAAATCTGGCGGATATTGCGATCCACCTCCGCCCCGATCAGCGTAAGCGCGGAGGCACCGCGTTCGAGTTGTCCCCGGCGCCGCGCGGCCAGAACCGTGATGACGATATCCGACATCTCGGGGATGCGGGACATCAGGTCGAGCATCGCCGGGCGGTCCACGCACAGCAATTCGGTACGCTGCACCGCGCGCAGCCCGAAGGTGATGACGCCGCCCGAAAGGAATGAGATATCTCCGGTGAACTGCGTCGGGCCCAGGGTGGCGCCATCCCCGTAGCGTTCGCCGGTGGTGGGATCGACCGCCTCGATCTCTCCCTCCACGAGGTAGCAGAACCGGTTCGCATGATCGCCCGCGCGTGCCAGGTAATCGCCCGCCTCGATCACTTCCACGCTGCCCGCCTTGCGCAGGGCGGCGACGTGGGATGCCTCCAGCGGGGTACGCACCATCGTGCGCAGATCATCGGCCAGCGTTTCCATGGCTTACCCTTCCTTCTTTCCAAACAATCCCGTCAATGCGCGCCGGATCAAACCGGTCACGGACGGGCGGGCGCGGGTGCCGAAGGGAAGGGGGCGGCAGACTTCCATCGTGGCCACACCGACTCGCGCGGTCAGCGCGCCGTTCACGACGCCTTCCCCGAACCTGCGCGACACCTTCGACAGGACCGATCCCCCCAGTGCCGATCCCAGAAGATCATCCCCGATGGCAACGGCCCCCGTGGCGACAAGATGGGTCATCACGGCGCGCGTCAAGCGCCACGACCCCAGCGTGCCGGCACGGCCACCATAGATCTCCGCGATGCGCCGGATCATGCGCAGGTTCGCGGTCAGCGCGGTGATGACATCGGCAAGCGCCAAGGGGACAAGGGCCGTGACGGTTGCAACCTGCCGTGCGGCGGCCTCCACCTCCCGCTCGGCGGCGCGGTCGAGCGGCGCCATCAGTTCCGCCTCGGCCAGAGCGAACAGGCTGGCGGGCTCGAACATCTCTTCCCGCTGACGGTCCAGCGCCTCCCGCCCCAGCCGCAATTCCGACCGCCCGGCATAGAGGGTCGAGATTCGGGCAACCACGTCGCGGGCCGCCGTCAGATCGCCGGAAGCAAGGGCCGCCTCTGCCGCCTGATGCACCCGGTCCAGCCGCCCAAGCCGCGAAAACGCCGCCAGCTCGCGCAGGCAGATCAGCAAAAGAGCAAGGACAACCGCTCCGATCAGGGCGGTTGCGATCCAGCCCAGGGTCGGGTTGTCGGCCAGAAGGCCGGTGACGAAATTCCACGCCGCCAGCGACACGACAAAACCCAGAAGGCTGAGCAGGGCGGCCCAGAAGAACCGGCCCAACCGCGACGGGCGGCCCGCGCCCAAGGTGGCGACCATCTGCATCGCGCGGCCATCGGGCAGCGGCATGGCATCATCGGGCACGGGTGCCGCGGCCTCGGGGCCCGCTTGGGGCGCGTCGTCCAGTTCAAAGAGGACCGGGCCGTTTCGATCGTTCATCGCAGCTTGTCTCCGATCAGGAATTCCGCCGCCCGGTCCAGCCGGATATGGGGCGGACCTTCGCCATTGCGCAGCGACAGGGGCGCGGGCGCGAACCGCATGACGTCGTATTCGGCATCCAGCCACGCCTCCGCCCCGCTGCGGGCGGGCGACAAAAGGGCGGCCGGGTCAGCGGGCAGATCGCCGGGATGCAGCGCGGCCTGGCGCCCATCGGCAAGCAATCGGCCCCGCACGACGCCCAGATCCTTGCCGCCCGCGCGCCGCGTCTCCTCCACCGTGGCGCGCAGGGATGCGATGGCCATGGCCCCGGTGGTCGCGCCCGAAAAATCCGCCCGCCGCCGCGCATCGCTCACCAGCGCCTCGATGATCGCCTGAAGTCGCGCATGTTGCTCGTGGTGCAGGTGATCGGCCTTGGTCGCGGCGAACAGGATCTTGTCGACCCGCCGCCCGAGGATGGAGGTCAGGAAGGTGTTCTGACCGGGACGGAACGCGCCAAGGATGCTCGACAGGGCCTGGCGCAGGTCCTCCAACGCTTGCGGACCGGAATGGATCGCGCCCAACGCGTCCACCAACACCACTTGCCGGTCGATGCGCGAAAAGTGGGAGCGGAAGAATGGCTTCACGACCTGGGATTTGTAGGCCTCGAACCGGCGCTGGAATTCGCGGGCCAGCGATCCGCGGGGCGTGGCACCCGGCGGCAGGGGTGCGAAGGTCAAGGCAGGGGAGCCTTCCAGATCGCCCGGCAAGAGGAACCGGCCCGGCGTGCAATCGGAGAACCCGGCATCGCGCGCGGCGCGCAGGTAGGCTGTCCAGCCATCGGCGAGCGCCTTCGCCGCGACCTCGTCCAGCTTGGCCTGCGTGTCCATCTCGCGCACCTGCGCCAGATAGGCCACGCCTTCGCTTCGCGCGTCCGCTTTCGACAGGGCCTGTTCGGACCAGCGCGCGAAATCCATGTCCAACAGGCCCAGATCCAGCAGCCATTCTCCCGGATAATCGACAATATCCAGATGGACCGTGCGCGGCCCCTGCAGACCCGATAGCAGCCCCGTGGGCCGCACCCGAAGCGAGACCCGCAATTCCGAGACGGAGCGGGTGCTGTCCGGCCAGAACGGCTCAGGCCCGGTCATCGCGGACAGGTGGTTCTCGAATTCAAAGCGCGGCACGGTGTCGTCGGGTTGCGGTTGCAGGAACGCCGCCTCGATCCGGCCCGAGGCCGCCGCCTCCAGCCCCGCCATGCGGCCCCGATCCAGCAGGTTCGCCACCAGCGATGTGATGAAGACCGTCTTGCCGGACCGCGCAAGCCCGGTCACGCCAAGGCGGATCACCGGCTCGAAGAACGTCTCCGACACCGCATCCGTCACGCCTTCAATGCCCCGGCCAAGGGTGTCTGCAATGGCTCCGATAACCAAGGGGGGCATCCTCTCGCGCTTGTGACCGGTTGAGACATAGCCATTCCGGTCAAAGGTTTCGAGGGGCGATGGACGGGGAAGCCGTGATCGTTTAGCCCCCCTGATATGCCCCGCTATGCCCTTCGCATCGAATATCACGGCGCACCCTTTGCCGGGTGGCAGCGCCAGGCCAACGTGCCAAGCGTGCAAGGCGCGGTGGAGGCGGCGCTGCGTCGGCTGGAGGCGGACGTCCCTACGATCGCGGCCGCGGGGCGCACCGATGCGGGCGTCCACGCGCTGGGGCAGGTGGCAAGTGTGGATCTGGCCCGCGACTGGGATGCGTTCCGGCTGGCGGAGGCGCTGAATTGGCACCTGAAACCTGCGCCCGTTGCGATCACGGCCTGCGCGCGAGTGGCCGATGATTTCCACGCCCGCTTCTCCGCCTTGTCGCGCAGTTATACCTATCGTCTGATCTGTCGCCGTGCGCCGATGGTCCACGAAGACGGCACGGTCTGGGCGTTGCGCGCCGATCTGGATGCGGACGCGATGCGGGCGGGTGCGCAACACCTTATCGGCAAGCACGATTTCACCACCTTCCGCGCCACCCATTGCCAGGCGCAGTCGCCGATCAAAACGCTCGATGAGATAGGGGTCGAGGAGGTGGCGCTGCCCGCCGGGCGTGAAATCCGCTTCCACCTCAGCGCGCGGTCATTCCTGCACAACCAGGTCCGCTCCATCGTCGGGACGCTGGAACGGGTCGGGGCGGGATCACTCGCGCCGGGTGATGTGCGAATTGCGCTTGAGGCGCGCGACCGCGCGGCTTGCGGCCCCGTTGCCCCGCCCCAGGGCCTATACCTGACGCGGGTCGGATACGCGGATGACCCCTTCGCGGAAGGGTGGCGCGATTGAGCATGGAGCAGACCCCCGTCCCCATCGTGCAAGAGGTCGTCCTTGTCGGCGGGGGCCATACCCACGCGCTTGTTCTGCGCAGATGGGGGATGCGCCCGGTACCCGGCGCGCGTCTGACGCTGATCAATCCCGGTGCGACGGCGCCCTATTCGGGGATGCTGCCGGGTCATATCGCCGGTCACTACACGCGACAGGATCTCGACATCGACCTTGTCCGCCTGGCGCGCTTCGCGGGCGCGCGTCTGATCGTGGACCGGGCTGTCGCGCTGGACCCCGCTGAAAAGGTGATCCGCCTCGGCTCCGGGCGTCGCGTTGCTTATGACATCGTGTCGTTAGATGTCGGGATCACGGCGGAGATGCCGGTTCTGCCCGGCTTCGCGGAGCATGGTGTGCCAGCAAAGCCTCTAGGGCGGTTCGCCGATATCTGGGCCAAGACCTGCGCCGGAGACGGGCCGATCCGCATCGCGATCCTTGGCGGCGGCGTGGCGGGGTGCGAGGTTGCCATGGCCGCAACGCACCGGATGCGAGATCTGGGGCGCGACGTGGCGGTGTCCGTTATCGACCGGGGACAGGTGCTGTCCAGCGTGGCCCCCGCCGCCCGCCGGAAGCTGATGGCGGCGCTGTCCGAACACGGGGTGGCGCTGATCGAGAATACCGACCCCGTCGCCGTGGAGGCCGATGCCGTCGTGCTGAGCGACCAAAGGCGCGTCCCGTCGGACCTGACCATAGGCACGGCCGGGGCCACCCCGCAGGCTTGGGTCGCAGAGAGCGGTCTGCCTTGCACGGATGGGTTTCTGGATGTCGACGCGCACCTTCGCTCCACCGCCGACCCGTCGGTCTATGCCGCGGGCGACTGCGCGCATCTTCGTCATGATCCGCGCCCCAAGGCGGGCGTCTATGCCGTGCGCGCGGCCCCGATCCTCGCCCACAATCTCCGGGCCGACCTGCTGGGTCAGCAACGCAAGGCCTTCCGTCCGCAAAAGGATTTCCTCAAGCTGATTTCGATGGGTGCCAAGGATGCGGTCGGTGAGAAGCGCGGCCTTGCGCTGTCGGGCCCCCGGCTCTGGCGATTGAAGGATCGTATCGACCAGCGGTTCATGGATCGGTTCCGCGATTTGCCACGGATGGAGGTACCCGCCCCGCCCAAAGGAGCCGCGAAAGGTGTGGCCGCGGCGCTGCAAGGCCCCGCGCCCTGCGGCGGCTGCGGCGCGAAGCTGGGAGCGGAGGCATTGGTTGGAATCATCTCCGCGTCGCCGGGGGCAACCCGGCTGGACATATCCGCTTTGCCCGGCGACGATGCCGCCGTTCTGCGGGTCGGGAAGGCACGGCAGGTCATCAGCACCGATCACCTGCGCGGCTTCGCGCTCGACCCGGCGCTTGTCGCGCGTGTGGCCGCGATCCACGCGCTTGGCGATATCTGGGCGATGGGGGCTATACCACAGGCGGCCCTGGCGCAGATCATCCTGCCCCGAGCAGCGCCACGGTTGCAGGGCGTCTGGCTGGCGGAGGTGATGGAGGCCGCCGGCGCCGTCTTCAGGGACGAGGGCGTGGCAATCGCGGGCGGCCACTCCACCGAAGGGGCGGAGCTGGTCGTGGGCTTCACCGTAACCGGTCTGCTGGAGCGCGACGCGATCACCCTGTCAGGGGCGCAGGCCGGCGATGCCCTGATCCTGACCAAACCCATCGGCACCGGCGTGGTTCTGGCCGCCGAGATGCAGGCCCGCGCCGCGGGCGACGACGTGCTGGCCTGTTGGGCGGCGATGTCCGCCCCGTCGGCCAGGCAATCGAGTATCCTCGCGCCCCATGCCCACGCCATGACGGATGTCACGGGCTTCGGCCTTGCGGGACATCTGGCCAATATCTGCACGGCGTCCGGCGTCGGTGCCCAAATCGACCTGGCCGACATACCCGTTCTGCCCGGCGCAGTGGCGCTTGCGGAGGGTGGCGTCCGCTCCTCCCTCTGGGCGCAGAACCGCGCGAGCGCCGGGATGGACGCCCCCGAAACGCCGCTTGGCGATCTGCTCTTCGATCCGCAAACCGCAGGCGGGCTTCTGGCGGCGATCCCTGAGGACAAGGCGCGCGCGGTTATGGACGCTTTGCCCGATGCGCGCCGGATCGGAACGATCACCGCGGATCGGACGCTCGGCGCGCGATGAGGGGCGCACTGGACACGCGCCACCATGCCCCTAATGTCCCGACCAACCCCTTGCCCAATGAAAGGCGCGCGTGATGTCGAAATTCGGCTCCAGCCAATCCGTCCTTCGGTTCGAAGACACCCGTTTCCTGACCGGGGAAGGGCGTTACGTCGATGACCTCGCGCCCGCCGATGCGCTCCACGGTTATGTCCTGCGCTCTCCGGTCGCCCACGGTGAGATTGCGGCGCTGGACGTGGACGCGGCGCGGGAGGCACCCGGGGTCCATCTGGTGCTGACGGCTGCGGACCTTGCGACGGCGGGCGTGGCGAACGAGATGCGCTTTTCCACCGTCAAGAACCGCGACGGGTCCAAGGGCAACCGCGCGCCACGCCCGATCCTGGCGGAGGGTCGCGTGCGGTTCGTGGGCGACGCATTGGCCTTCATCGTGGCCGACACGCTCGCCCAGGCCAAGGACGCGGCGGAGCTGATAGAGCTGGACATCGACGACCTGCCAGTGAAGCTGGACCTTGCCCCAGGCGGGCCGGTCATCCACAACAGCGCACCCGACAACGTAGTCTACGATTTCGGATTGGGGGATGAGGACGCGACCGATGCCGCGCTCTCTGCTGCCCATAGGGTCGTGACGCTCACCTCCCACGACAACCGCGTGATCGTGAACGCGATGGAACCGCGCGGATGCTACGCGGAGCTGGAGGGGGACCGTCTCCATGTCGCGGTGAACGGGCAAGGTGTCTGGGGCACGAAATCGGACGTGGCGCGGACACTTGGCCTGGACGAGGGCGACGTGCGTGTGACGAACCCCGATGTGGGCGGCGGCTTTGGCATGAAGGCGATGGGGTATCCCGAACAATTGCTCGTCGCCTTCGCCACGAAACAGACCGGACAACCGGTGCGCTGGATCGGGGAACGCACGGAATCCATGCTGTCGGACAATTCCGGCCGCGATCTGGACGTCACCTGCACGCTTGGCTTCGACGCCGACAACCGGATCACGGCCTACAAGGTCGACAGCCTGTCCAACATGGGCGGATATAATTCGCAATTCGCCCAAGCCATTCAATCGCAACTGTTTTCCCGCGTGTTATGTGGGCCCTACGACATCCAGACCACGTATTTCCGCAACCGCGGCATCTTCACCAACACCACGCAGGTCGACGCCTATCGCGGCGCGGGGCGACCCGAAGCGATCTACGCGCTGGAGCGTGTGATGGATTTCGCGGCGCGGGAACTGCAGGTCTCTCCGGTGGAGCTGCGCCGCATCAACTTCATCGCGCCGGACGCCTTTCCCTACCGCTCCGCGACGGGGGAGCTTTACGATGTCGGCGATTTCGACCGTGTCCTGCGCCGGGCGGAGGCGGAGGGCGATCTGGCCGGGTTCCCCGCCCGCCGCGAAGCGTCCGAAAGCGCGGGGAAACTGCGCGGGCTGGGGATTGCCTATTACATCGAAAGCATCCTCGGCGATCCCGAGGAAACCGCGAAGGTCGAGCTGACGGATGGCGGTGCCACGCTCTATGTCGGCACCCAATCCAACGGGCAGGGGCACGAGACGGTCTATCGCCAGATCCTGCATGATCAGACCGGCCTGCCGTTTGACCAGATCGAGGTTGTGCAGGGCGACAGCGACCGGATCGCCAAGGGCGGCGGCACCGGCGGATCACGGTCGGTCACGGTTCAGGGAACGGCGATGCGGGCCATGGCGGATATGCTAATCTCGCAACTGACCGCGTTTCTTGAGGCTGACATGGATACGCCCGACATGACATTCGACACAGAGGAGGGCGTGTTCCGCGCCCCCGGCTCGAACGTGGTCGTGACCCTGCTGGAGGCGGCCGACCGCGCCCGCGCGGCGGGACAGGCGGAGCTTGCGACCGCCTCACGCACCACCACGCTTGACGGCCGCTCCTACCCCAATGGCTGCCACATCGCGGAGGTGGAGATTGACCGCGACACCGGTGAGACGCGCGTGGACCGTTACACCGTGGTCGATGATTTCGGCGTCCTGATGAACCCGATGCTGGCCGAAGGTCAGGTCCATGGCGGCGTCGTGCAAGGCATCGGACAAGCGATCATGGAACACACGGTCTTCGACGCCGATGGCCAACTTCTGACCGCGACTTTCATGGATTACGGCATGCCGCGCGCCGAGGACACGCCCTTCATCGCGTTTTACACCGAGGAAGTGCCCTCCACCGCCAATCCGCTTGGCATGAAAGGCTGTGGGGAGGCCGGAACGGTCGGCGCTCTGGGGGCGGTCGCCAACGCCGTGCAAGATGCGATGTGGCCCCTTGGCCTGCGGCAAGTGGACATGCCGTTCACGCCTGCACGGGTCTGGAAGATGCTGAAGGACGCAGAGGCCATTGCCGCGGAGTAAGGGGGGCATATGGGCGTGGCTGCGCGGGCTGCGACAGGCCGATCCACCGGCGCAGGAGCCGCAAACCAGCGGCTGCACCCATGTGATCTTGCTCGACGGTACGATGTCGTCCCTCTCACCGGGTCACGAGACCAATATCGGCCTGACCTATCGCCTGTTAAAGGAGCTGCCGCCGGATACCGGGATACGTCTTTACTACGAGCCGGGCATCCAGTGGCGCGGTGTGTCCCGCGCCCATGAGGTGATGGCGGGGATCGGCATCAACCGCCAGATCCGCCGCGCCTATGTTTGGTTGTCCCAGGGCTGGAAACCAGGCGACCGCGTGGTCTTGATGGGCTATTCGCGCGGGTCCTATGCGGTGCGCTCGCTTGGCGGGTTCATCGACCGGATGGGCCTGATGCGCACGGGCGCGCTCAATCAGCAGCGGGTGGAGGCGCTCTACGACCTCTACCGCGAAGACCCCGACAGCCCCGCCGCCGATGCGATGCGGCGGCAATTCTGCGGCGATGCGATCCCGATCGCGTTTCTGGGCGTCTATGACACCGTGCGCGCCCTCGGCATCCGCTGGCCGGTATTCTGGCGCATGCTGCCCCTGCCGCACCCCTACCATAACCACGCGCTTGGCCCCCATGTGGTCGTCGCCCGCCACGCGCTTGCGCTTGATGAGACGCGGGTGGCCTATGCGCCGGTGCTGTGGAACACCAACCGCCCGCTGGCCGGGCAGGATGTGGTCCAGATGTGGTTCGCGGGCAGCCACGGTGACATCGGCGGCCACCTCAACGGACATCACGCTGCGCGGCCCCGGTCCAACCTGACCCTCAACTGGATGCTGGCAGAGGCGGAGGCGGCGGGCCTGTACCTGCCAGAGGGGTGGACGACGCGCTTCCCGGCGGATGCGGATGCGCCCTCGGTCGGGACATTCGGCGGCTTTGGCAAGCTGCTGTGGATGCGCCGCCGCCGCCGCACCGGGCAGGACCCGTCAGAGGCATTTCATCCCACCGTGCGCGACAGGGGGCGGGTCCCCGTCACCGAAACCCCGGACCCGGACGCCACACCGGCCAGCTGAGGTCAGGTCCCGCGCGGCTTGGCGCGCAAGGTCGGATCGGCCTGTCTTGGGTCCTCGGGCCAGGGATGGCGCGGATATTTCGCCCGCATCTCCTTGCGCACCTCGCTGTAGGAGCCGTCCCAGAACCCCGGCAGATCGTTCGTGACCTGAACGGGCCGTTGCGCGGGTGACAGCAGCACCATCCTGAGCGGCAGCTTGTCCGGTCCGATGCGCGGATGCGTCGTGGTCCCGAACACCTCCTGCAGGCGAAGCGCGATTTCCGGTGCATCGCCGGAGTAATCTATCGCCGCTTTCCGACCCAACGGCGTCTGCCAATGGTCCGGGGCCAGCTTGCCCACCTGCTGCAGCAGGTCCCAACCCAGCCACGCCTCCAGGGCCGGGGCGGGGTCGAACCGGGACAGGTCGGCCGCCGTCTTCATCCCATGAAGGAAAGGCGCGGCCCAATCCTCCAGATTGTCCAGCAGCGCCGTGTCCGACACGTCCCGCAGGCCCGAAAACGCCACCCGTGCCCGCAACAGCCGCGCGCGTTTCGACCAGCCAAGCGCGCCGATGCCGAGGTCGCGTATCCCGTCCAACAGCGCCCCTGTCATGGCGTCCTGCGGCGCGTCGGCCCAGATGCGGTCATCCAGCACAAGCGCGCCAAGGCGTTCCTGCTGCCGCGCCTCCACCCGGCGGTGGCGTTTGGACCAGGTACAGACATCGTGCCACGCGATCCGGCCGGCAAACACGTCCCGGATCTCTGCCTCCGTCACCGGAAGGGCGGCGCGGATGCGCGCTTCCGTCGGGTTGCCGTCAAGATCCGTCGCCACGATCAGCCGCGCCCCGCCAAGCGTGTCGCCATCGGGCAGGACCGCACCCTTGCCGCCCGACAGGACATAGCGCGGATCGCTGCCCTTGCGGCGCAATCCGATCCGGTCGGGATAGGCCAGGGCCGCTTGCGCTCCGGGATTGCGCGGCGCGCCGCCCTCGAACTTCTGCAGGCGCTTGGCCTCCGCCCGGATCTGCGCGATGGCACCGGGATCGGCATGATAGGCCTTGGGATTGTCCAGCGCCTTCAGGCGTTTGGCCAGATCGACGCCCGCGCCCCGCATGGGGTCGCGTTCCGACATCAGCGCTGCCAGACGCGCGGTCCCGCGCCCGCCGATGCTCAGCATATGGGCGAGCCGCGGATGCAGGGGCAGGCTCGCCAAGCGGCGGCCATGGGCGGTGATCCGATCCTGAATGTCCAGCGCGTCAAGGCTCCGCAAAAGCGCGCGGGCCTCCGCCAGTGCGCCCTCGGGTGGCGGGGTCAGGAAGGCAAGCCCATCATCCGCACCCCAAAGCGCCAGTTCCAGCGCCAGGGGCGCAAGGTCCGCCGCCTCGATCTCTGCGGGTGGGAAAGCAGGTAGTGCACCCTCTGCGCCTTTCGTCCACAGCCTGTAGCATACGCCTGGTGCAACGCGGCCCGCGCGGCCCCGCCGCTGCGCGGCCTCCGCCCGGCTGACCGGCTCCGTCACCAGCCGCGCCATGCCCGACCCCGGATCGAAGCGCGCGCGCCGTGCGCGGCCCGCATCCACGACGATCCGAATGTCCTCGATGGTCAGCGAGGTCTCGGCGATGGATGTGGCCAGCACCAATTTGCGCCCCTGCGCCTCCGGCCGGATGGCGGCGCGCTGATCTGCCAGTTTCATCGCCCCGAAAAGCGGCCGCAGGTGAACATCTTCCGGCAATCGCCCTTCCAGCGCGGCGGCACAGCGCCGGATCTCGCCCTCGCCCGGCAGGAAGACGAGGCAGCCCCCAGCATGGGCCGCCATGGCGTCCAGCACCTGATCCGCCACCGCCCGTTCCAGCCGCGTATCCGTGGGAAGGGGTTTGGGCAGCCAATGGGTCTCCACCTCGAACGCCCGCCCGTCGGAGGAGATGAGTGGCGCATCGTCCAGCATTGCGGCCACCGGTGCAGCGTCGAGCGTTGCCGACATCACGACGAGCCACAGATCCGGGCGCAGGGCCCCGCGCACCTCCCATGTGAGGGCAAGGCCGAGATCGGCATTCAACGAGCGTTCGTGGAATTCATCGAAGATCACCGCGCCGACGCCCGCAAGCTCCGGATCCGATTGCACCATGCGGGTCAGGATGCCCTCGGTCACGACCTCCACCCGGGTGTGCGGCCCCACGGCGCTGTCACCCCGGACGCGGTAGCCGATAGTCTCCCCGACACGTTCCCCCAAGGTCTCCGCCATCCGTTCCGCCGCCGCACGGGTGGCCAGACGCCGCGGTTCGAGCATCAGGATGCGCCCCTCGACCCGAGACAGCAGGGCCAGGGGAACCCGCGTCGTCTTGCCCGCACCCGGCGGCGCTTGCAGGACCGCGCGGCCCTCGTGTGCAAGGGCGCCCAGAAGCTCCGGCAGGATGGCGTCGATGGGAAGGTCCATGATGCCCCTGCGATAGGTGGCGGGCGCTTGGGCGTCAACGGCTGGACAGCCGGGGCCGCACCGGGTTCAACTGCGCGCAACGGCAGCGCAAGGATGAATGTGGTGGAGCTTGCAGACCAGATCGCGGCGGGCAACAGGCGGGCGCTGGCGCGCGCGGTAACGCTTGTGGAAAGCACCCGCGCCGATCACCGGGCGGAGGCCGCGGATCTGCTGGAGCGGCTGCGCGGGCTCAACCGGCAGTCCCTGCGCATCGGTCTGTCGGGGACACCGGGGGTCGGCAAGTCGACCTTTATCGAGGCCTTCGGAATGCAACTGATCGCGGCGGGCCTGACGGTCGCGGTTCTGGCGGTCGACCCATCATCGGCTCGCTCGGGCGGGTCGATCCTGGGCGACAAGACCCGCATGGATCGCCTCAGCCGTGAGAAGGGGGCCTTTATCCGCCCCTCGCCCTCCTCCGCCGCACTGGGTGGCGTCGCCCGCCGCACGCGGGAGGCGATCAGCCTGTGCGAAGCCGCCAATTTCGACGTGGTCCTGATCGAGACCGTGGGCGTCGGCCAGTCCGAGACGATGGTGGCCCAGATGTGCGACCTGTTCGTGCTACTCCTTGCGCCCGCAGGCGGGGATGAGCTGCAAGGGGTGAAGCGCGGCATCATGGAAATGGCGGATCTGATCCTCATCAACAAGGCCGATGGCGAATTGAAGTCGACGGCGACGCGGACGGTCGCGGACTACGCCGGGGCGCTGCGCCTGTTGCGCAAACGGCCCCAGGATCCGGAGGATTTTCCGAAAGCCATGGCGGTCTCCGCCACCGAAGGGCGCGGCCTTACCCAGGCATGGGCGGAGATGCAGGCCCTCGCCCAATGGCGCCGCGACGAGGGGCATTGGGATCACAGCCGCGCCGCGCAGGCGGCCCATTGGTTCGATTACGAAGTGCGGGAGGGGCTTCTGGCGCAACTGCGCGACGATCCCGACCTGCGCGCCGCAATGGCGGAGCGGTCGCGCGACGTGGCGGAGGGGACGGCAACCCCAAGCGCCGCGGCGCGGGAGATCCTTCAACGCCTCGGCGTGGGCGCGCCGCCCGACTGATTTCAGCCCTCGACCGGCCCGTAAAGCACACCGCGGTAGCGGATGATCAGCCCCAGCCCCTTCACCTCCGCATGGACATCGAAGGCGATCCCGCCATCCTCCGTCACATGCTCCACCCCCTCGCAACTGCGCAGGACACCGGGGGGAAGTTTCAGGCCGAATGCCGTCACCCCGGTGATGGGGATGTGCAAACGCTCATCCCGCACCTCGGGTGCCATCAGGAATTCGCTGGTCCCGACCCGTTCCGCCACCACCCCCGGCGCGTGAAGCCATTGCAGCGAGCGGGTCACGTGCCCGTCGAAGTTCCGCTCCCAAATCTCATGATCGCCGTCGCGGGTGGCGCGGAAGCTGAAGGGCATCTCGCCCGATTTGCCCGGCATCCCGCCCGATTTCGCGACCCGGCGCGCCAATGCACCGCCATGGCTGACCGTGACGAGACCCTTGTAGAGGTGACTGTCCTCCACCGCATGAAACACCTGCAACGCCTCGGGTAAGTCGTCAAAGGCGGCGCCCATGGCATCGGGATAGAGCATCAGGCGGCCTCCGTTCCGCGGTCGATGAACCGGGCCATCAGCGCCGGTTCGGGCATCATGCAGATGTCGTAGCGCCCGAACAACGCATAACGGTTCCTTGCGATGCGGTTGTAGAGGAAGGTCTTCAGCGGTCCCGGCAAGATGCGTACCACACCGAGCGCGCGGTAGGGCCAGCCAAGCGCCCGCATCGCGGCGGCGAAACTGTCAAGATGGGTGTAGATCACGCCGTCGACGATGATGAGATTGGTCTGGAAGTCGTCGGTCGGCAGGTCGAGCGCGATGAACAGGTCCGTGCCAAGGGCGGATTGGGCATGGGCGAAATGGAACCGCTCGGCGCGATCCACGCGGGTGATGAAGCGGAAAAAGCCGGAGCAGAGTACGCATTCGCCGTCAAAAACGATCAGGTCGCGGCCTGCCAGACGCGCCTGTAAGGATGGGGGAAGATCGGAGACCTTGGCCATGACCCGACGGTAGCGTGCCCGCGCGGCCATGGGATGCGGCGCAAGGTCACCGGGTCGGCCTAACGAAAGATCCCGTCGCCCTGTTCCTTGATCATCTGCTTGGCCTTGAGGACGGAAATCTTCTCCGCCTCCTCCGGCGACTGGCATTGATCGGCCCGGATCAGGTGGTGCACCTTCGTCTCCCCGTCGATATCCTTCTCGATCCGCGCGCCGATCCGGTAGCCGCCGCTTTCCTTGGTCGGGGCAGGGTAGATCCGGTAGCCCTCATGCTCCTCGGCGGGGGTGGAAGATTTGGCGGCGTTGGAGCCGCCACCGAAAAGCTTGGAGAGGAAGGAAATGGGCGGCGCTCCGGTTCGTTCGGGTTGCGAGGGAAGGTAGCGCGATGGGGTGGGGAGGGGAAGATGAGGCGCTTGTGCACGCGTGCACAAGTGGGTCAAGATGCTGGAATCATTCGATAAACAGAATTTCGTTTACGTTTGATTAAGCATGTTTGGCGGTTGCGGCTTCCGATCCGCGCTACGGCAGATGGCGCAGCGGTTTTTCGGCGACGATCGGCGTCAAGCTGGATTGATGAGCCAAGGCGGTGTCGGGCCTCGGTGCGGCGATCCGGACAGGTCGTGTTTGGCAGTTTATGGTGGCCAGGTCTTTGTGACTTAACGGGCGGAGTGGGTGCGGCAGCCAAATCGCCGGGCCGTGGGGAGGCCCGACGATGGCGGGGCGGCTGCGCCGCTGTTAACCCGCCCTAGGGAACAATGTGCGAAGCTTGGCGTGCTCCTGTCCGTACCGCGGCTTGGTCGATCCCAATTTAAACGCGACGTCGGGCGCTATTCGTCTTTCAGATTCGAAATTAACTCGCCGAGTGCTTCCGAAACACGCTGCCGGAATACATCGTTATCGTCCGTCATCATCTCATTGCCGAGACGCAACTTGTCTAGCTCATTGGCCTATCCAACTGGAAGCCGGGTCGCCTCATTTGCTCAATCGCGTAGGCCAAGAGCTGAATTGCTTGACTCGTAGCAAGATGCTTAGCCTCAATCAGGCCAACCAAATCATGAATGAGTTGCGAAACGGCGGCGTCAGACTTGGCCATTTTCTACTGATCCAAGAACGACCGCAACTTCCGGCTCCGCGACGGATGCTTCAGCTTCCGCAGCGCTTTCGCCTCGATCTGCCGGATACGCTCGCGGGTCACGCTGAACTGCTGGCCCACTTCCTCAAGCGTGTGGTCCGTATTCATACCGATACCGAAGCGCATCCGCAGAACCCGCTCCTCACGCGGCGTCAAGCTCGCCAGAACCCGCGTCGTCGTCTCTTTCAGGTTCTCCTGAATGGCCGAATCGAGCGGCAGGACGGCGTT
Organism: Hasllibacter sp. MH4015; assembly: GCF_020177575.1. Taxonomy (NCBI): domain Bacteria; kingdom Pseudomonadati; phylum Pseudomonadota; class Alphaproteobacteria; order Rhodobacterales; family Roseobacteraceae; genus Hasllibacter; species Hasllibacter sp. MH4015. The sequence goes on along the minus strand of NZ_JAHTBK010000001.1, from coordinate 2,518,555 downwards.
CTTGTCCTCAATGAAATCGCCAAGCTGTGAGTCTTCCTCGTCGCCAATCGGCGTCTCCAGCGAAATCGGCTCCTTGGCGATCTTCATCACTTTGCGGACCTTCTCCAGCGGCATCTGCAGCTTTTCGGCCAGTTCTTCCGGCGTCGGCTCGCGGCCGATTTCGTGGAGCATCTGGCGGCCGGTGCGAACCAGCTTGTTGATCGTCTCGATCATGTGGACCGGGATGCGGATCGTGCGGGCCTGGTCGGCGATGCTCCGCGTGATCGCCTGACGGATCCACCACGTCGCGTAGGTGGAAAACTTGTAACCGCGGCGGTATTCGAATTTGTCGACGGCCTTCATCAGGCCGATGTTGCCTTCCTGGATCAGGTCTAGGAATTGCAACCCGCGATTGGTGTATTTCTTCGCGATGGAAATCACGAGGCGCAGGTTGGCCTCCACCATTTCCTTCTTGGCCTGGCGGGCTTCTTTCTCGCCCTTCTGGACCTGGTTCACGATGCGGCGGAATTCGGGGATGTCGAGGCCGACATATTGGCCGACCTGGGCCATGTCACCGCGCAATTCTTCGATCTTGCCGGAGGAGCGTTCCATCAGCGCCTGCCAGCCGCGCCCGGACTTCTCGCCCATGCGCTCCATCCAGGTGGGATCAAGTTCCTGCCCGCGATATTCCTCGATAAATTCGCGGCGGTTGATGCGGGCCTGGTCGGCGAGTTTCACCATGGACGAGTCGATGGACATGATCCGGCGGTTGATGCCGTAAAGCTGATCGACCAACGCCTCGATCCGGTTGTTGTGCAGGTGCAACTCGTTGACCAGTTCCACGATCTCGGAGCGCAGGTGCTGATATTCCTTCTCGGCCTTGGCGGAGAAGCTGTCATCCTCATTAAGGGTCGCCGAAATCCGGCTGTCCTGCATTTCGCTGAGCTTGATGTAATCGCCCGCGATGCGGTCGAGCGTGGCAAGGACCTGCGGCTTCAGCGCGGCCTCCATCGCGGCCAGCGACATGTTCGCGGCCTCGTCCTCATCCTCGTCCTCATCCTTCTGGATGGGGTTGCCGTCGGCGTCGAGTTCCTGCTCGGGCTCTTCCTTCTTGGCCTCGGGCGCGGCGGCGGGGGCGGCACCGGGGGCGGGCGCGGGGTTGGAGCCCGGCTGCACCACGGGGGTGTCGCTTTCCTCGCCCATCTGGCGGCCGAAGGTGGTGTCGAGGTCGATCACGTCGCGCAGCAAGATGTCTTCGTCCAGAAGTTCGTCGCGCCAGATCGTGATAGCCTGGAAAGTGAGCGGGCTTTCGCACAGGCCCGCGATCATCGTGTTGCGCCCGGCCTCGATCCGCTTGGCAATCGCGATCTCCCCCTCGCGCGAGAGGAGTTCAACGGAACCCATCTCGCGCAGGTACATGCGCACGGGGTCGTCGGTGCGGTCCAGCTTCTCCGTTTCCGTCGCGGCGACGGCCACTTCGCGTGAGCCGGAGGTTTCCACCACATCGGTGGAGCCCTTGGTGTCCTCGCCTTCCTCGGCCTCTTCATCCTCGATGATGTTGATGCCCATCTCGCTGAGCATCGACATCACGTCCTCGATCTGTTCGGAGGAGACCTGTTCGGGCGGGAGGACCGTGTTGAGCTGATCGTAGGTGATGTAGCCCTTCGTTCGGGCGTCGGCGATCATCTTCTTGACGGCGGTCTGGCTCATGTCGAGACCAAGTTCCTGGTCGTCGCCGTCCTGTTTTCGATCGTCGGTGTCTTTGGCCATGCGGTCCATTCCCTTGGGCTTGAAAACGATTCGGGGTGAGTCGTTTCCTTGCATCTGCAACTGACTCTAACCCGAATCAGTGATTCGGAAAGGCCTAGTTCCTTGTTTTCTTGCCCTGTCCGGCGGAGGAGAGCAACTGGTGGAAGGCAGAGCGTGCCTCGGCGGTTTCGCCGAATTGCTCTGCATTCTCCTCTCCCTTGGGGTGCAGCGCGGCGTGTTTTCCGCGCACCGCCTCGGTCAGGCGGAAGGCAAGCGTGTGATCCTCGTCATCGGTGACATCGCCCAAGTCCTGGGCGGCTTCCACCATCTCCTCCTCGATCGCGCGAGCGGCGTCGATTTTGACGAATTCCTCGGCCAGGCAAGTGGCCGCACGGTCGGGATCGCCCTCACCCAGAAGGAACGGTGTGATCGCCAAGTGGGAAAGCCCCATCAGGCTTTCAAGAGCCGCGCGCAGGGGAGAGGCGGAAATTTCGTCGAAAAGCGTGCCTGGGTCGCGGGTTGTGGTGCCAAGCAGGTGCCGGGCCAGCGCGCGATGGTCGGGATTGCGCGGTGACAGGCGGTCCAGTTCCGCTTCATAGGCGTCGATGAGGTCGGGGAACCGGATCAGCGTGGCGATGATCAGCCCGGTGCGCAAAACCTCTCCGTTCAGGGCGCCGGCCTTGGCGCGGGTGGCGGCCAGCGGGGCCTGAGCCTCGGCGAAACCACGGCCCTTCCACTGGCCCGGCCGTCCGCCCCGCCGTTGCGGACCGTTCCATTGCGGACGGAACAGCGCGCGGCGCATCTCCGCGATCGCATCGGCGTAGTGGCGGCGCAGGCCGGGATCACCGATCCGCTTGAGCGCCTCGCGCAGGCGGGCGTCGAGGGCGGAGCGGCGTTCGGGGCTGTCGAAGACCTGCCCCTCCGTTTCCCGCTGCCAGAGCAGGTGGACCATCGGCATGGCCTTGTCGAGCAGCGCCTGCATCGCGCCCGCGCCCCGCGCCCGGATCAGATCATCGGGGTCCTGGCCTTCGGGCAGGATCACGAAACGCAGGGACTTGCCGCCTTCCAGAAGGGGCAGGGCCAGATCGACCAGCCGCATCGCCGCCCGCAGCCCCGCCTTGTCGCCATCCAAAGCCACGATGGGTTCGTCGGAAATGCGCCAGAGCAGCCGCAGCTGATCCTCGGTGATCGCCGTCCCGAGGGGGGCGACGGCGGCCTCGAACCCGGCTTTCACCAGCGCGATGACATCCATGTAGCCTTCGGCCACGATCAACGGCTGGCCTTTGCCCGCCGCTTCCCGCGCGGGGCCGTGATTGTAGAGCGCGCGGCCCTTGTCGAAGAGCGGGGTTTCGCGGCTGTTCAGGTATTTGGCGCGCGCGTTCGGGTCCATCGCCCGGCCACCGAACCCGATGCAGCGGCCGCGGGGATCGCGGATCGGGAAGATGATCCGGTCGCGGAACGCATCATAGGGCGCGCCACCATCGTCGGGTTGCGCGGCGATGTTCGCCTCGACCAGATGCTCGGGGTTGAGGCCCTTGCCGGTCAGGGCCTGAAAGGTGGCGTCGCGGGCATTGGGGGCGAAGCCGATCTCGAACCGATCCAGCGTCGCCTCGTCCATGCCGCGCCGTTCCAGATAGGCGCGCGCCTCGGCCGCCGCCTGGGTCTTCAGTTGCAGGCGGAAATGGGAAACCGCGGCCTCCGTCACTTTCGCCAATTCCGCGTTCCGATCCGCCTTCTCCTGCGCCTTCGGGTCGCGTTCGGGCATCGTCATGCCGGCTTCCCGGGCGAGGATTTCGACGGCTTCCATGAATCCCACATTCTCCGTCTCGCGTACGAAAGAGATCATGTCGCCCTTCGCGTGACATCCGAAGCAATAATAGAAGCCCTTGCGGTCCTCCACGTGGAAGCTGGCCGTCTTTTCCTGATGGAACGGGCAGGGCGCCCACATGTCGCCCTTGGCCTGGTTGGATTTGCGATTGTCCCAGACGACCTTGCGGCCTACGACCTGCGCCAGCGAGGTGCGGTTTCGAAGCTCATCAAGGAATCCGGGGGGCAGGCTCATGGGACCAATATCGGGGCGCGCCGGGGGAGTGTCCAGATGGCGAAACGGGCGTTTGGTTAACCGGTTGGACGGGTTGGAGAATTGGGTGTGTGTCGTGGAGCTCCGCTATCGACGGGCCGGGGACTGTCGATCCAACGCCGGTTCGGAGCACTTGATCCCAGCCAAGCCCCTCCACCCAACGAAGGATGCATCAAGCGCATCCAAATCGACAGGCCGCCAGACGGCCCGTCGATAGCGGGGCGGCTGCGCCGCTGTTAACCCGCTTTTGTCGTCGGCTTGGCGGACTGCGCTCAGGCGTCTGCCCGCGCCGCGACCATCCGCATCGCGCGTTCGATCTCGTGGGCGCAGGTGGATGCCATGGACCAAAACACCATGATCTCGTAGCGCGCCGCGCCCGTGCGCATCAGCACGCAGTTCATGTGGCCAAGAACCGTCCGCGCGGCATGGCCGACGGCGAAGACCTCCTCGCGCAGGTCGATCGGCATCAGCCGGGCCAGAACCTCCGCCGCGTGATCCCCTTCGAGGGCGCAGGCGGCCCAGGCGCTGGTCTGATCCGCCATCGCGGCCCCGGTGATGGGCTTGAGCGGCTTGCCGAGGACGAAGGCCTGCTCCGGCCCGGTCCAGACCGCCCGCGCATCGGCGCTGCAGGTTGTGCGGTTCGGTCCGGGGAAATCCGCCCCGATCTGCTTGTCCAACGCCTTGGAAACGGCGGCAGCCTTGCCGTTGTAGGGCGCGACCCAGGTTATGGTATCGAAGGGGATTTCGCTCAGCGTCACATCGCCATTTGTGATCGGCAGCAGGTCGTCAAAGGCGGTCTTTGCAGTCAGATTAGCCACGGGCGCGTCCTCCTTCCGGCTCGAGGAACACCGGATCGCAGATCTCAACCTCCGCCGTCACGCCGCGCAGATGGTCGACCATTTTCATGTGGTGCCCGATGCGGCTTGGCCCGTCGCGCAGGAACCCCAGCCCGATGAAATGCCCCAGCGTGGGCGAGTACCCGACGGACGTGACATAACCCAGATCGTTGACGCGCGTGGCCTCGGCATCTTGTTCAAACAGGTGCGCCCCGGCGGTGAGTTCCTTGACCGCGCCTACCGGTTTCAGGCCGATCAGCCGCTCGCGATCCTCCTCCAGCAGGCCGGGGCGGGTGGCTGCCGCCTTGCCGATGAAATCCTTCTTCTTCGACAGCATGCCCTGCATGCCAATATCGAAGGCCGTCACCCGCCCGTGGATTTCGGAATGGGTGATGAAGCCCTTCTCGATCCTGAGGACATTCAGCGCCTCCATCCCATAGCCGCCGCCGCCAAGCGCCTCGGCCCGGGCAACCAGATCGCGGTAGAGCGCGTCGCCATAGGTGCTTGGCACCGCGATCTCATAGGCATGTTCGCCGGAGAAGGAGATGCGGAAGAGGCGGCCGTCGATGCCGTGAATGCGGGCGGTGCCGCATTGCATGAAGGGGAAGGTGTCATTGTCGATGGGCGTGTCGAGTACGCCGTTGAGCAGGTCCCGCGCCCGTGGCCCGGCGACGGAGAATTGCGCCCATTGCTCTGTCACTGACACAAACCGCACGTCCCAATCGGGGCGCAGGACCTGAGAGACGAATTCCATATGCGCCATGACCTGCCCGGCGGCGGCGGTGGTCGTGGTCATGACGTAGTGGCCCTCGCCGAGGCAGGCCGTGGTGCCGTCATCCATGACGTGCCCGTCTTCGCGCAGCATCAGGCCATAGCGGACACGGCCCGGCTTCAGGGTGGAGAACATGTTCGTATACAAGAAATCGAGGAAGGCCCCGGCATCCTTGCCCATGATCTCGATCTTGCCAAGGGTCGAGACATCGACCACGCCCACGGCGTTGCGGACCATATTGACCTCGCGGTCGCAGCTTTGGCGCCAGTGGGTTTCACCCGGCGCGGGCAGGTAGGAGGGGCGATACCACAGGCCCGCCTCGATCATCGGCGCGCCGCGCGCGGTGACGGCCTTGTGGGAGGTTGTGAAGCGTTCGGGCGAAAAGCCCTTGCCCTGCGCGCCTGCGGCCATCGTGCCAAGCGCCACGGGCGTGAAGGGCGGGCGGTAGGTGGTGGTTCCGGTCTCGGGAATGCCGCGGCCGGTGGCATCGGCCAGCACCGCCAGCGCGCCGATATTGGAGCTTTTGCCCTGGTCCGGTGCCATGCCCTGCGTGGTGTAGCGCTTCATATGTTCGACGGATTTGAAACCCTCGCGGGCCGATTGCCTGACGTCCTTGGTTGTGACGTCATTGGCGAAATCGAGCCAGGCGCGGCCTTTGCCCTCGACGCTCCAGAGCGCGGAGGTGGTGCCTGCCTCGTCGCTGGCTTGGGGCAGATCCGGCTTGCGGACCCGTTTGCCGAGAGCCTTGAGGGCCGCGCTGGCGGCCTCCACGCCTTGTGTCAGGGCGTCGGTGGTGGAGAACGCGCCGGTGCATGCACCCGCCACATGCAGACCCTTGATCGCGTTTTGAGCGGGGACGAAGGCGTGGATCGCCTCGTCCCAGACAGGCCGCGCGCCCGTGTGGCAAGTCAGGTGGACGGAGGGGTTCCAGCCGCCCGACACGCCAAGGCAATCCGTTTCGAGCTTATGGGTGCCGGAGGCGGTGCGGTAGGTGATTTCCGTGAGCGCGCGGCGGCCCGTGGTGCCGATCACCTGCGCGCCGTCGATTACGCGGTAATCGCCCTTCGCCTCCGTCCCGACCCGGCTGTCGAGAAGCGTGACCTTGATCCCTGCATCTACCAGTTCCACCGCCGTACGATGCGCGTCATCGTTGGTGGTGAAGAGCGTCACGTTTTCGCCGGGCGTGACGCCGTAGCGATTCACATAGGTCCGGATGGCGGAGGCGAGCATGATGCCGGGGCGGTCATTCATCGGGAAGGCGATGGGGCGCTCCAATGCGCCTGCGGCGAGCACGGCCTGACCCGCCCGGATGCGCCAGAAGCATTCTTGTGGAAGATCTTGCGCGCGCGGCAGGTGGTTGCCGACCCGCTCCACCGCGCCGAAGGTGAGGCCGTCATAGATTCCGGTTGCGGTGGTGCGCGTCATGATGCGGACGCGACCGGTCTCTTCCAAGGCGTCGCGGATGTCCTGAACCCAGACCGGGCCGGGCAGGCCGTCGACATCCTCGCCGTCGGACAGGAGCCGCCCGCCCAGTTCCGCGCTCTCCTCCAGCAAAATCACGTCCGCGCCGGAGCGTGCCGCGGTCAGTGCCGCCATCAGGCCCGCCGGGCCGCCGCCGATCACCAGCACGTCGCAAAACGCGAAGGCGCGTTCGCTTTCCTCGGGGGAGGCGCCCTTCGTCATCCGGCCTAGGCCTGCGGCGCGGCGGATCGTCGGTTCATAGACCTTTTCCCAGAAGGCGCGGGGCCACATGAACGTCTTGTAATAGAAGCCCGCGCCGAGCCAGGGCCACAGCAGGTCATTCACGCTCATCAGATCGCGGTCGAGGGGGCCGACGCGGTTCTGGCTGCGCGTCTCAAGACCGGTGAAGATCTCCTGCACCGTCGCACGGACATTGGGCAACATCGCGTCGCCCGCGCCGACCTGGATCAGGGCGTTGGGTTCTTCCGACCCGGCGGTCATCACGCCGCGCGGGCGGTGATACTTGAACGAGCGGCCCATCAGCTTGACGCCATTGGCCAGCAGGGCGGAGGCGACGGTGTCGCCCCTGAAGCCTTCGTAAGCCTTGCCGTCGAAGTGGAACCGGACGGGCGTGTCACGGTCGATCAGGCCCTTGCCATCCAGCCTCATTGCCCGCCCTCCGAGGCGAGGTGCGCGCCGAACACCTCATGCGTGACGGTATCGCGGTCCACGATCAGCCAGGCAGAGCAGCCACCGCCGTGAAACCACAACTCCTCCGTCCGGCCGGCGGGGTTGTCGCGATTGTGGATGAAATCGTCCCAATCCGCGCTCCACGTCTCGCCTTCGGGCCGCTTGGCGCCAAGCGCATGGCCGCGGATGGAAAACTCGCGCAGGTCTCGATCACCGCAAAGGGGGCAGGGGATTTGCATAGCGGCCTCTAACAGCTTTCGAGGGGAACACGGGTCAGACGGTAGGTTGTGACTTCGCCCGGCACTTCGACCAGGTCGGTGCCCGATGCGTCCGGATCGCAGGTCCGTTCCGCGACGCGCGCACCGTCCGTGCGGATCAGGATCGTCTCCCCCTCATCCCGGTGCAGCCAGAAGCCACCGCCGTTGCAGGGAATGTCGCAGCGCCCATCGCTGTCGCACAGGGCATTCGCGATCAGCAAGCGCCCCGGCACCCCGTCGCGCAGCGCCTGACCCCCGTAGGAGGTGACAGCCACGATGGAGACCGTCAGGTCGGCAGTATCGAACAGCATACGCAGGCCCGCGATCCCCTGTTCGGGGTGGGTCGCAAGGTGCTCGGGGCTGTAATCCCGCACGAAACAACCTGCGGGAAAGCCCTGCGCATCGGCAGCACCGGAACACAGCATCGCGCTAATGCAGATTGTGCTGAGAGCCCGTAGCCTCTTCATCCATCAACCCTTTCCCTGTTGTGAACCGATCCAGCCGGTGACGCGCGGCGGCCTCGTGCGGGCGGTCGGTGGCCATCAGATGCGCCATGCAATGGCCCGATCCCGGCACCGCCTTGAACCCGCCATAGCACCAGCCGCCGTTGAAATAGAGCCCGTCGATATGGGTCTTGTCGATGATGGGGGAGCCGTCGGACGACATGTCCATGATCCCGCCCCACGACCGCAGCATCTTGGCCTTCCCGATCATCGGCATCAGGGTCATGCCCGCCTCCACCACATGTTCGGCCATCGGCAGGTTCCCCCGCGCGGCGTAGGAGGCGTAGAAATCCAGATCGCCGCCGAACACCAGCCCGCCCTTGTCGGACTGGCTGATATAGAAATGGCCCATCCCGTAGGTCACGACATGGTCAATGACGGGCTTCAGCCCCTCGGTTACGAAGGCCTGCAAGACGTGGCTTTCAATCGGCAGGCGCATTCCGGCCATGGCCGCCACCTGTGACGAGCGGCCCGCCACGATGATCCCGACCTTCTTCGCCCGGATCGCCCCGCGCGTCGTTTGCACACCGCGCACCGCACCGCCTTCGATGTCGATCCCGGTCACTTCGCAATTCTGGATCAAATCCACCCCGCGCCGGTCCGCGCCGCGCGCGAAGCCCCATGCGACAGCGTCGTGCCGGGCCGAGCCGCCGCGCGGATGGTAAAGCCCGCCATAGATCGGGAAGCGCGTCTGTTCGTAGTCGAGATAGGGCAGCATCTTGCGCACGCCCGCGCGGTCCAGAAGGATCGCATCGTCGCCCTGGTTTATCATCGCATTGCCGCGCCGGGCGAAGGCATCGCGCTGACCGTCGGAATGGAACAGGTTGATGATGCCGCGTTGGGAATGCATCACGTTATAGTTCAACTCCTGCTCCAGCCCTTCCCAGAGCTTGAGGGAGTGGGAGTAGAATTCGGAATTGCCGGGAAGCCCGTAATTGGCGCGCACGATGGTGGTGTTCCGGCCGATATTGCCGCCACCCAGATACCCTTTTTCGAGAACCGCGACATTGGTCAGCCCGTGCTCGGCGGCAAGGTAATAGGCCGTTGCCAATCCGTGACCGCCGCCGCCGATGATGACGATGTCATATTCGGATTTCGGCTCCGGATCGCGCCATGCCGGGCGCCAGCCTGTGTTGCCTGTCAGGCCCTGCCACAGAACCCCAAGCCCGGAATAGCGCATGTCGCCCCCTCGGTCGCAGCAAAGCCCCCCGGATCGGAGGGCTGTTGCACCACGTTAAACCAGGGTCCGCGCAACCGAAAGCCCGTCCGCGACATGCGGCTTGCGGGGCGCGACGTGTCGCCGGATCAGCTGGTCGGTTGCACCGGGTCATAGCGCACCTGCCCGGCATAGCGGGGGCGGGTGAGAGTGAAATTCTCGAAGGTCAGGTCCAGCAGGCCCATGTTGAAGGTCGGCACGTAGTTGATGAAGCTTTCCACCAACACGACCCGTTCCCCCTGGGCCATCGCGGGCAATTGCGCCTCGATCGCGGTCAGGTTGGGCGTGGCGAGCGCGGCCAATGTGCCGGTAGCGTGGCTCCAGTCGACGGAATAGGTGTCGGTCGTCGTGCGCAGGATCTGTGTCACCCGCACCTCCACCCCGTCATTGTTGCGGATCATCGCGTCGAGCATGGCGGACATGCCGTCGATGTCGGACGGGTACTGGATATCGGTCTGGCGCGACAGAAGGTCGGCCACCGTGTAAGTGGCCTTCACCGACGTATTGTACGTGCGATACGCGTCGAAGAAGGTGAACGTGCCGACCCATGCCCAGATCAGGAGCGGCATGACGATCACGGATTCGAAGGCGACGGCGGCGGAGGTGTCGGACCAGAACCGGGACAGAAGCTGTTTCATATCAGGTCTCCTCTCAATTCCGTTCGTTCACGAAGATCGTGGAGGCCATCATGTGCATCCCCCCGGAATCGTCGCGCGCGAGGTTCAGGCCCCATCCCGAAATCGGCAGGATACGGTCCACGATCAGGCAGGTCCGCACCAGCAGGAAACTATCGTTGCTGCCTGGCGAGAACTCGTTGCTGGGGGCGATCACGATGTCATTGCCGCGGTCGGCGCAGATCTCGTCGTTGGACGGCATGTCGTACGTGTCGTCGTCGATGACGTAGAGGTCGATGGACAACAGCGTCTCGCAATTGGGCAGGAGCGAGGTGTTGCTGCACATCGCATTGCGCACCTCGTCAGCGTCGGTCAACTCGCCGCGCGTCAGGCGCAACACGCGCACCGCCATGTCGAGTGTCCGTTCCAGCATGATCTGCCGGGTCAGGATCATCGCCGTCTCGAACGCGGCGATGAAGACCAGAAGCAGCAACGGGAACACGATGACGAGTTCCATCGTCGCCGTGGCACTTTCATCGTCGCGGAAGCGGCGCAGCGCGTTTTTCAGCTCGTACATCAGCATCAGTGGATCAGCCGCAACTGGTTGATGGTCCGCGCGATGGAGGCGAAGGCCTGGTTAATCTCCAACCCGTCCACGTCATAGTAGTGGGACTCGGTCGTGGCGCAGTATTCCAGCACGTCCTGGCCGCCCTCGGGCGCCTCGAAGGCGATGGAGAAGACAATGATGCCGGCGGCACGGGCCTGGTCGCAGATATTGTAGAGGTTCGTATCGGCCTCGGTCCGGGCGGCATAGCGATAGCTAGCATCGTCCGCGACGGCGTTGTGGAACGCCCAATGGCCGGAGGCGCGGGCCGGTTCCTCCAGCCATTCCTCCGCGATGTATTCGGCGGTATAGGCGGCCCAGAGGTCGGCCCAGAGCAGGACCTCACCCGTATGGCTGCCACCGTCATAGGCGTTGGGGCCGTCGGTGGTAAATTCTGCGGAGGTCATGCCATAGGCACTCCACCCGCCATGGGGCGAATTCTGCCAAGAACCGCTTGCATCGCGCGGGTCGTCGGCCGGAAGCCAGAACTGTCCCTGGTCTTCCCACCAGACCGAGTACTGATCGTCCCCGGGATGGTAGAAGATCGGGGCATAGCCGGTGCGATAGGCATCGCGCAGGTCATATTGGTTGGTGTTGTCGCCGTCCGTCATCAGGACGACCACCTTGATCGTCTCGTCGTCGCGGCGCGTCGACTCGATCCCGTCGCGGTAGGGGGCGGGACGTTGCGCGAAATCGGGATGCACGTCGCCCGAGGCGATCAGGCCGTTGACCGCCGGCAGCGCCGCGGGGTCCAGCAGGGCCACGCCCCAGCGCATACCGACGTCGATGGCCGTCCAGCCACCGGTCGAGAGGGCGTTGATCGCGTTGTGCAGCGTGGTCTCGTCGTGCTGCCAAGGCAGGATCGCGCCGTATTGGTCGGTCTGGCAATGGGGGGTTTCGAACAGCTGATCGTCGTCTTCGTTGTCGCGGTCCCAATGGGCCAGGCGGCGGATCGGGACAGCCGGGTCAATGGCAGTCGTCAGGTAATCCGCGGGCAGGAAACGGGCGCAGTTCGAATAATTGTGGACGTCGTCGAAGGTGAAGACGCTGCCGATCAGCGCACCGGCATTCACCCGGCCGTTATAGGGCACGATGGAGACCGATACGAGGTTCTCCTCCGCGTCGGTGCCGTTTGCGGTCAAAACCTCCGTCACGAATTCACGCGCGGCCGGTTGCAGGTTCACCATGCGATTGTTGTCGCCCATGGAGCCCGAGATATCGAGGACCATGGAGACTTCGATGTAATCCATCCGCTCCTCCGCCGCGCCGATCGCGGGGGAGGTCATCATGCGCACACCGAACAATTGCATGAAGTGGGGGCGCAACTCGGTCTCGGCATAGGCGTGGACGCGGCGGAAATTCAGCCCCTCCTCCACGCGGATATCGAGGCGATACTCGGTCAGCCCGGAAATCGCGAAATAGTCGCGCACCACGCCTTCGGGGTCATAGGGCTGCGTGAGCGAGGCGGCGGCGAGGATCGCGCGGTCCAATGTATATTGAAGCTGTGCGCGCTGCGTTTCGTAGCGCATGACGTCGATCGCGATACCGCTGACGCTGACCATCAGGATGAACATCATCACCGCGAACGCGGTCACGGTGCCGTCTTCGCGGCGTGCGAAGCGCCGGGGCGACAGCCGCGCGGCCATCGCGCTGGCAGAGGTCGCCATTTTTGCCAAAAGGCCCGTCATGGCCTCTACTCCACAAAATAATACCCTCGGCGTATGGCTCTTACGGACACATATCGCCGTTGGTCGTTATCCGGGCCAAGCAAGGCAGAAATGGGGCAGGGGCGTGAAGACAAGTGGTCATCTGCAAATTCCCCGCCCCGTTGATGTGCTGCGCCGCGGCGCAAGCTTCGGTTGCGAAACCAACGACCTTGTGTCCTTCTGCTCCCGGGCGTCCGGGGACCCCTGGCGTCCCTGCCTCTGTGTGCGAGGCGACGGCGAAAGGGAGAAGCGCCATGACGACCAACCGGGCCGAGCCCAGTTTCCGCGAATCCGTAGACCTGATGTTCAACCGGGCGGCCGCCCTTCTGGATCTGCCCCCGGGGCTGGAAGAGAAGATCCGCGTCTGCAACTCCACCTACACCGTGCGCTTCGGTGTGAAACTGCGCGGCAAAGTCCAGACCTTCACGGGATACCGGTCGGTGCATTCCGAGCATACGGAACCGGTCAAAGGCGGCATCCGCTATTCCATGGGCGTCAACCAGGACGAGGTTGAGGCGCTGGCGGCCCTGATGACCTACAAATGCGCCCTTGTCGAAGCGCCCTTCGGCGGATCGAAGGGGGGCCTGCGCATCGACCCCCGCGAATATGACCAGGACGAGATCGAGAAGATCACCCGCCGTTTCGCCTATGAGCTGATCAAGCGTGACCTGATCGACCCGGCCCAGAACGTCCCCGCCCCCGACATGGGCACGGGCGAGCGGGAGATGGCGATCATGGCCGACCAATACGCGCGCATGAACACCACCGACATCAACGCGCGCGCCTGCGTGACCGGCAAGCCCCCCCATGCGGGCGGCATCCAGGGCCGGGTGGAGGCGACGGGGCGCGGCGTTCAATACGCGCTCCAGGAATTCTTCCGCCACCCCGAGGATATCGCCAAGGCGGGGCTGAGCGGGTCGCTCGACGGCAAGCGCGTGATCGTGCAGGGCCTCGGCAATGTGGGCTACCACGCCGCCAAGTTCCTGAGCGAGGAGGACGGGTCGATCATCACCCATGTGATCGAACGCGACGGTGCGATCCATGACCCGAACGGTATCGACGTGGAGGGCCTTCGCCACTGGATCGCGGACCACCAGGGTGTGAAGGGCTATCCCCACGGCACTTATGTCGAGGACGGGTCGTCTTGCCTGACGGAGGATTGCGACATCCTGATACCCGCCGCGCTGGAAGGCGTGATCAACCTGTCGAACGCCAATGACGTGAAGGCGCCCCTTATCATCGAGGCGGCCAACGGCCCCGTAACCGCGGGGGCCAACGACATCTTGATGGAAAAAGGCACGGTGATTATCCCCGACCTCTATGCCAATGCGGGTGGTGTGACGGTGTCCTATTTCGAATGGGTCAAGAACCTCAGCCATATCCGGTTCGGGCGGATGCAGCGCCGGCAGGAGGAGGCGCGCCACCAATTGATCGTGGACGAATTGGAACGGATCTCCAAGGACAGCTCGATCAACTGGACCCTGTCGCCAAACTTTAAGACGAAGTACCTGCGCGGCGCGGGAGAGTTGGAGCTTGTCCGGTCCGGCCTCGACGACACGATGCGGGAGGCCTACGCCGCAATGCGGGAGGTCTGGCACACCCGCGATGAGGTTACGGACCTGCGGACGGCTGGCTTCCTCGTCTCCATCAACCGGGTCGCGGCAAGCTACCAGGCCAAGGGGATCTGACCCGGGCGGGGCGGTAAGGGGAATGCGCCTTCTAGCGCGCCCCGCGCGGCGGTCTTGTCAGGAAAGGCCGCCGTCCCGCTCCACCATCAACACGATCATCAGGTCGGCCACTTCCTTGCAATCGCGCCGCCCGCTGGCCCCGCCCACCGACAGCGTCCGCCCGAAGCGCGACCACATGCCGGGCGCGTAGACACGGCTCATCGGTTCTTTCAGGCGCACCACGAACCCGCCCGCCGGTTTGTAGGCGAACATGCCCCGATCCACCTTGGCGAGGTTCTCGATCGTGCAAAGGACGCGGCCATCCTCGCCCACCTCGCGCAATTCCGAGCGTGTCAGCTCGATCCGCCGCCCGGTCGCCTGCCACATGGCCCAGGCCAGCCACATGCAGCCCGCACCGAAAAACGTCAGGAACAGCATCCAGCCAAGCGCCGCCGGGGGCCGGGCGATGGCCACGCTCAGCACGATCAGCCCGAGCGCCACGATCATGCCGACCGCCACGACGCGCCGCGCCGGTTTGGGGGTGATGGAGGCGAGAACCTCGTTCGGGTCGATCTTCTTCTTCCGCGCCATCGCACACCTTCCGTGGACCCATGCAGACTAGGCGCAGGGTCTCGCCCGTCCTACCTAGGGGCAAGACACGCCGCAAGGAGGCCTTGATATGTCCATTCGTCCCATTCTGGAAACGCGCCCGGCCATGCCCACCATGGAAGGAGCCGGCGTTCACCTGCACCGCGCCTTCGGGTTCCAGGACCCGTCGGAGCTTGATCCCTTCCTTCTGTTCGATGATTTCCGCAACGACGACCCGGCCTTTTACGCCAAGGGGTTCCCGTGGCACCCCCACCGGGGGATCGAGACGATCACCTACGTGCTGGAAGGCACGGTGGAACATTCCGACAGCCTCGGGAACACGGGTCGGCTTGGGCCGGGATCGGTCCAGTGGATGACGGCAGGCTCCGGCATCATGCATCAGGAAATGCCGCTCGGGAACGCCAAGGGGCAGATGCATGGGTTCCAGCTCTGGGGGAATCTACCCGGCAGCCAGAAGATGACCGCCCCGCGGTACCAAGACATCCAGGGCGCCGACATTCCCGAAGTGACCGACGATGACGGCACCCATGTGCGCGTGATCACGGGAGAGTTCTGGGGCAAGCGTGGCCCGGTCGATGGCATCGCCGCCGATCCCCAATACCTCGACATCTCCGTGCCTGCGGGCGTCCGCAAGACCTTTCGGATCGACACCTATCGCCGCGCCTTTGCCTATGTCTTCCAAGGCTCTGCGACATTCACTGACGCCTCCGCGCCCTCGGGCGTGCTGCTCGAAAAGGAGGTCATGGGGCAGGAGGTGAATATCCGCGACCTTTCCGGCGACCGCACCCTGATCCGCTTCGGCTCAGGCGACGAGGTGACGGTTCAGGCCGGCCCCGACGGGGTGCGCTTCCTGCTCGTCTCCGGCGCCCCCATCGAGGAGCCGGTGGCCTGGCACGGACCCATCGTGATGAATACCCAGGCCGAGCTGCAACAGGCCATGCAGGATCTGCGCAACGGGACGTTCATCCAGCCCGCCCACTGAGGCGGGTCATGTGACAGGTGCAGAGCGGGGGACAGGTCCTCCGCTCCGCCGATCCATAAAGAATGCCGGGTCAGACCGGGCTGTGCCACTGAAGAAATGCGAGCCCCGCCCCGATGAGGACCAGGGCCCGAAACCCGACTTCCGCCATGAACAAGCTGCGCTGACGGCTGGCGCGCGCGCCGGGGCGGTGGGCCGAAAGGGCGGTGCGGATCGTCTCCGCCGCGTGGTCGACCTGTGCAGGGTCGGTGCGGACGGCGAGCTTGGGATGCGATACGCGAGGTTCAAGCTGTATCAGGGCGTCCGCCGCGGCGCGGGCATTGGGCGGCAACAACCGCCCGGCCTTTCGCACTGCCCTGGGGAAGCTTTTCGCGCGGATCGACAGGCGTTCGGCGATCAGGTCACGAAGATCGTCGGTCACTTCGATATAGCGCGCGTGGTCCATGGAATCGGCCCCCCAGCCTTTGAACCCGGCCAGGATACCGCTCGGACGCCCATCGCTCAACCCGTTGGTATTCCGCGCGTTTCGCCCTAGGCTCGGCCCATGTTGAGCGTCGTCGAATACGGGCAAGGTGCGCCCCTCATCATCGTGCACGGGCTTTTCGGTTCGGCGCGGAACTGGGGCGTGATCGCCAAACGGCTGAGCGATACGCGCCGGGTGATCGCGGTCGATATGCGCAATCATGGGAGCAGTCCTTGGGCCGCGCCTCATTCCTATGACGCGATGGCCGAGGATCTGGCCGAGGTGATCGGGGCCTATGGCGGCGTCGCGGAGGTCATCGGGCATTCCATGGGGGGCAAGGCCGCGATGGTCCTTGCGCTGAAATTTCCCAATCTCGTCAAGCGGTTGGTGGTGGCGGATATTGCGCCTGTGGCGTATTCCCACACGCAGCAAGGGATGATCGACGCGATGCGGTCGGTGGATCTGGGCGCGGTCGCCACGCGGGGGGATGCGGACCGGCTGCTTGCAAAAGTCATTTCGGAACAAGGGGTTCGGGCGTTCCTGTTGCAATCCCTGGACGTGAAGGCGCGGGCCTGGCGGCTGAACCTGGATCAGTTGGAGGCCGATATGGCGGCGATCTTGGGGTTTCCGGACGTCCCAGGCCACTTCGACGGGCCGGTTCTGGTCCTGTCGGGGGCGGCGTCGGAATACGTTACGCGGGAACATCGGCCTGAATTCAAACGGCTTTTCCCGGCCGCACGCTTCGCGAAGATCCCGGGCGCAGGCCATTGGCTCCACGCGGAGAAACCGCGGGAATTCGAGGCGGCGTGCCGGGCGTTTCTGGACGCGGAGGCCCAGAAATAGTGTCCGCCCGCGCGGTGTTGCGTAAATGTTGCGGACGGCCCGAGATCGGCCCGACGCGCTTGATCGGGCCGCACGCGCGGGTTAGGCAAACCGCACAGGTGCATGGACGCGGATTGCATTCCTGATGCGAGGGCTCGGGCCGTTGAGGTTCCGGGCCCTTTTTCTCGTGTCACGTGTGTGGAAAAGGTGAAGGCGCCAGGTGCTCGGACGCGGTCCATGCATTGGGGTTGCCCCCACCCTGACGCCTTCGAATGGATCAGGTCCGCTTGCACGTTCCCTCTCCGGTGCGCGGGTACCCTTGCGGGTCCCTACTTGACGCTTGGTCCCCTTGCGGTTCCCTATACGCCCCACCATGGTCTGCTGCTTCGAAAATGACTTGCACGTCAATGACTTGCCAGCCGTCTTCCAAGCCCTCGATCTTCCACGTGCTGGTTTGAACCGAAGCTCCACCTGGCGCGCTTCCGACCTTCGGAGGCCGTGGCGCCCGCCGCGTCGGACAGGTCCTTCGCTGCGGTGAGATCACTGTTCCCCAAGTGCAGCGGGCGGGCAACGAAATAACGCGACGGGGGCCTGATTTCTTGTGGATGAAAGTGTTGAGAACCCTGTGTGGCGCAGGGGGATGCACTCTCCAGAAGGTTGAGCGTTAACGTTTTTCTCACCCTGTGGAGGAGCGGGTGCGGGCGTGGTCGATTTGAGCGGACGGGGCGGGGTTTTCGGGGCGTGGGTGCAGAATCACGGCCTACAAGATATTGAATCGGTGCCGGATATAGGACGGGTATAGGGTTGGTATAGGTTTGGTATAGACGCGGGTTGGGTGGGGGCGGCGGATGGGAGCCTTAGGTTAAATGGAGTGGACCATGGCGATGGTTGTGGCGCGCTCGACCCAATCGGCTGGCGGGGCGGCGGAGATCTCGGCCAGGTCGCGGAGGATGGCGGGTTGGCTGGCCGGGGGGATCTGGGCGGTCTGGTAGAGGGCGGCGAGGGCAGGGCCGGGGGTGGAGAGGGCCTCGGCCATGACGGCGGGCTGGTTGGCGGCGAGGAGGTCGGAGACGCGGGCGCGGTGGGCGTTGAAGGAGGTGTTCTCCACGGCGGTGGCGAGGCCTGTGATGGGCAGGAGCAGCGGATTGCCGAGATGGCCCGCGTCGCAGGCGGGGAGGAGGAGGAGCGGGAGGGCGAGGAGAAGGCGCATGTGGGGAGGCAGAGACGCAAAAGATGGGAAGTCCTACGCCTGTTGACGGAACCAGTCTCTCAGAGAAAGATGAAGACGAAGTTCCTCGTCTTCCGAAAGCGCAGTGCAGTGTGCAATTGAAGCGCGCAAGGTATTGAGATTTGCGATGATCCGTTCAACCGCCCTGCGATCGCGAAAGATATCTCCGAAATTCGTCCAATTCGATTTTATGATTTCTCCAAGTTCTCCAAAGTTGGTATAGTCCAGCATCCGATCGGACCTGGGCGTGACGCCGGTGCCATCTTCTTTTTTCTTATTCTTATCCGCATTCTTGTGAACTGGTTCGGGAACTACATCAGGTTCTTCCCACCAATCGGGACCAATAGCGTCGAAAAGAACGTCATCAATCAGATCTCGGATTGCATTTTCAAGACTGTAGAAGAGAATGTAATTCCGCGCCATCCGTTCCGCATCAGTTCTAATTCTTTCCGAAAACTGCGGGTAAAAGGTTGCGTCCATACTAGCTGCGCTGGATGACTTATCGCTGTGAGATGGTCCGAGACTTAAGCCGAGCCGCTGCTGCACCTCTTGAACTGCCGCTTCCAACGAAAGACTATTCAGCCCAAAATAGCGATGGTTGTGATTGATTGGCATTTATTTGAGGAGCTTTCGCTCAATGGCCTCAAAGATGGCATTGTATACTTCAACATCCTTGGTTTCAGGAAGATTGATGTTGATTGTATAAGAAAGTCCAAAAGTTCTCTGGTTTGATGGCTGGTCAGAAGGGTTTTGACCCGGCACGTCTTCGTGTTCAGAGGTCGCGATTGTATCGGTGCGGCCTTCGTATGCATCGGTTTCGGTCTGAGCAATAGCGTCAGACTCAAAGTCGGCATATTCCTTTAAGTTTAGGAATGTAGAGATCACGCACTCGGTCGCGGTGTTACCTTTCTCCGCTCCAGTAATTTCGTAGACCAAGTCTTTCAGGTCATTCTTTGATAGATCATGAGCATATTCATTCCTTATAAATAGCTCGTCGTAACCTTGCTTGATGGCGCTCGCCATTGCATTGCCGCGCCCACCCTCGGTTCTAAATTTCCGGTAGAGTTCAGTTGGGGTTCCGTCCTCTGTTAAAAGGCCAATCCGCTTGAGTAGCGGTATGATTGGACGCGCGTTTCCTCCTTTGAAACCGAGTCGCGTCCCTAGGAAATCAATTGTGAATCGCTCAGGCGTTTTTGCCTCAATAATTTTGTCAAGAACCTTTGGAACAGTTCCCGGGGTCGCCAAATAGGGTAGTTTTTGTGCCATAGGTTGACCGTAAAGGCGCGACATCCGGTTTTCAATGCCTAGTTCCAAGCGGGTTAACAGCGGGCAGCGCCCGCCCCGCCATCGACGGGCCTGTCCGGGGCCCGGCGATTTGGTGAGGCTGGGCGCTCCATTCGTTGGGTGCGATGGTGTGGCTGGGATAAAGTGCCAGAGCGCGGGCGTTGGATCGCCGGACCCAGGCCCGTCGATGGCGGGGCTTTGTGGTGGGCGTTTGAGAGGGCTTGGGGCTGGCGGTGCGTCTGGAATGGTGAGGGGGTGGGGCCGCAGACTTCTGCGAGCAAAAGTCGCTTTCCCCCACTGGTGGAAATTCCCTGTCGCGCGACTAAGGCTGGTTGCGCCTAGCCGTCCATCTTAAGGGCGCTAATGAAGGCGGATTGGGGAATTTCCACCTTCCCAAACTGCCGCATCTTCTTTTTACCCGCCTTCTGCTTGTCCAGCAGCTTCCGCTTCCGCGTGGCGTCGCCTCCGTAACACTTGGCGGTCACGTCCTTGCGCATCGCGCTCAACGTCTCGCGCGCGATCACACGACCGCCAATCGCCGCCTGGATCGGGATTTTGAACATGTGGCGGGGGATGAGCTCTTTGAGTTTCTCGCACATGGCGCGGCCGCGGCCTTCGGCGCGGTCTCGGTGGACCATCATGGACAGGGCGTCGACGGGCTCGTCATTCACGAGGATCGACATTTTCACCAAAAAATCCTCGCGGTAGCCGATCATCTGGTAGTCGAAGGACGCGTAGCCCTTGGTGACGGATTTCAGGCGGTCGTAGAAGTCGAAGACGACTTCGTTCAGCGGCAGGTCGTAGACGACCATAGCACGGGTGCCGGCATAGGTGAGGTCGAGCTGGATGCCGCGGCGGTCCTGGCAGAGTTTGAGGACGTCGCCGAGATATTCGTCGGGGACAAGGATGGTGGCCTTGATGCGCGGCTCCTCGATATGGTCGACATGGGTGAGGTCGGGCATGTCGGCGGGGTTGTGAAGCTCCTGCATCGTGCCGTCGCGCATGTGGACGTGGTAGATGACCGAGGGCGCGGTGGTGATGAGGTCGATGTCGTATTCGCGTTCCAGCCGGTCGCGGATCACTTCGAGGTGGAGGAGGCCCAGGAAGCCACAGCGGAAGCCGAAGCCGAGGGCGGCGGAGGTCTCCATCTCGGAGGTGAAGGAGGCGTCGTTGAGGGCGAGTTTCTCGATGGCGTCGCGCATATCCTCGAAATCGTTGGCGTCGACGGGGAAGAGGCCGCAGAAGACGACAGGCTGCGAGGGTTTGAAGCCGGGGAGCGCCTTGTCGGTGGGGCGTTTCTCGTGCGTGATGGTGTCGCCCACGCGGGTGTCGCGGACCTGTTTGATCGACGCGGTGAGGAAGCCCATTTCGCCCGGCCCAAGCTCCGCGATGTCCTGCATCTGGGGCCGGAAGACGCCGAGCTTGTCGATGCCGTATTTGCCGCCCGTCTTCATCATGCGGATCTGGTCGCCCTTGCGGATTTTGCCGTCGATGACGCGGATCAGGACGACGACGCCGAGATAGGGGTCGTAGTAGCTGTCGACGAGCATGGCCTTGAGGGGCGCCTCGGCGTCGCCCTTGGGGGCGGGGAGGCGGGTGACGATGGCCTCCAGCACGTCGGGGATGCCGAGGCCCGTCTTGGCGGAAATCTCGACGGCGTCATGGGCCTCGATCCCGATCACATCCTCGATCTGCTCGCGGACGCGGTCGGGTTCAGCGGCGGGGAGGTCAACCTTGTTGAGGACAGGCACGATGTCATGATCGGCGTCGATGGCCTGGTAGACATTGGCCAGCGTTTGGGCCTCGACGCCTTGGCTCGCGTCCACCACCAGCAGAGAGCCCTCAACGGCCTGCATGGAGCGCGAGACCTCATAGGCGAAGTCCACGTGGCCGGGGGTGTCGATGAGGTTGAGGATATAGGTGTGGCCGTCCTTGGCGGGGTATTCGATGCGGACGGTGTTGGCCTTGATGGTGATGCCGCGCTCGCGCTCGATATCCATGGAGTCCAGAAGCTGCTCCTGCATGTCGCGCTCGGCCACGGTGCCGGTGAGCTGGATCAGCCGGTCAGCGAGCGTGGATTTCCCGTGGTCGATATGGGCGACGATGGAGAAATTGCGGATGCGGTTGAGGTCGGTCATGTGCGTCGGCGTCCTAAGGGCTTGGGCATGGATGTAGCTTACGGGCGCGGTTTGGGAAAGGGGTGCGGCGACGTTGCGGATGTGCGAGATTTTGTGTATAGAGATATGTAATTTGGAGGGTAGGATATGACACGTTTGCTGACGAATGAGATTGCCTCGATCACCGAATTGCGCGAGCCGCAGAAGGTTTTGGCGCGGGCGAACGGCAAGCCGGTGGCGATTTTGAAGAACTCGAAGCCGGTGGCATATTTGGTGCCGGCGGAGTTTGTGCAGGACACGGGTGCGGGGGAGCCTCGGTTTGCGACGATGGAGGAGGTTATGTCCATTCTCCAAGACCGCAAGAACATCGACCAGCCGGTGCTTGATTACCTGAAAGACAAATGAGCTGGGTTCTTTTGCCGACCGAATTGGTCGTGGCGATCCATGATGCTGTGCTGAACCCGGGCGAGCTGCAGGGCTTGGCTTTGGACAAGTCACTGGAGGGTACGTTGGCGCGGGTCGATCATCGGATCGCCTACGGGATGATTGCGGATGTGTTCGATCTTGCTGCGGCCTACGGCGAAGCGGTTTCGCAAGGGCATTGCTTCAACGATGCGAACAAGCGGACGGCTTACGAGGTGATGGTTGTGGTGTTGCAGGCAAATGGCGTGCGGATGGCGTTCGAGCCGGAGGTTATGGGGCCAAAGGTGATCGCGCTGGCGCAGGGGGCGATGAGCGCGGAGGAGATGGCGGGGTGGTTGCGGGAGGTGGGGAAGTAGGTGGTCGATTCAACATACTCGAGTCTTCGAAGCGCATTGCTCTCAGAGCTGACGACCCAATCTGCGGAGGATTTACGCTGGATTGCTTACAAGTCCACAATTCAAGCCTTCCCTCTGGCGATGGCCTCAGAAAGTGACCGTTGGAACGAACAACTTGCGTTGCTGTGCGCGCGGTCGCTTCTGATGGCTGGCCTTGCGCAAGAGAATGCATCGACCGATTTTGTGGACCTCTGTGAGAAGATTGCGACTTCGATCACGCGGTCACTCAATCAAGTGATCTCAAAGGCATACGGTGCATACTCAGAAATATTGCCAGATCACGGGTTCGCCTATGCCTGCGATGCTGCAGCAGGTGCAGTTGCGATCGTACATAAAGCTGATGCGAATATCGCCCTGTGTTGTGCTGAGGCAACAAGTGCAGCGTTTGCGTCGACTGCCCACTCCGGTTCCGGCGACTCCATCTCAGACCGTTCGATCCATTATCCCGGCTCGCTGGATTATTTGCATTCTTTGTTGAGCCTTAGCTCCTTTCCCTTCGCTCAGTTTCAAGGTGAAGCGGATCGACATCTGAGTGGCTCGCGACTATGCGATCCAGACAGTCCGTGGACCTTTTGGGAGCGCTACTATCGGAGTGTCGTCTTGGGGGAACCGTTGCCGAAGGAAATTCGGACGGCTGTAGCACTAATCCCCGATGACATTTGGGAGGCCGGGCCAGAGGCGGTGTCGGAGGAGATCGCACGGATTGAAGCGCGGTTTGCCGTACTCTCAAAGATCGAAGAGATCGAGGATGGTTCGGGCGCAAACCTTGATACCCGGTTCGGGATATGTGGCAATTGCCCGCCGGAACCAACCGGACTGAATTCCGATGCCGTGCAGCAAGTAACTGCCATTTGGAATGCAATCCGGACTCTCCATAATCAAGCATCGTCTTCCGAGCCAAACGCTGAAAGCATTGAAGAAGCCATCGAAGCACTTAACGCCGGATATATGCTTCTCCAAACAAGAGACTATTCCCCTGCGGAGGTTGTCGGACTCGCGATCTTCGCTAATGCGGCCTTTGGTCTCTCGGTTTGGCTACTCAACCCGGCGAACATCCGAGTGCTAACCTCGTTGGCTCAGGACTGGCTGAAGCTCCTGACGTGAAATTCACCAAGCGCGTTAACAGCGGCGTTTGCGCCGCCGCGCCATCGTCGGGCCGCCCCCCGGCACGGCGATATGGTTAGACTGGGTGCTCCGTTCGTTGGGTGCGCTGGCTTGGCCGGTATAAAGTGCCACTGCGCGAATGTTGGATCGCCGAACCGCGGCCCGACAATGGCGCCTGAGGTAAACGGAACTGCAGGCGTCCAAGCGGGTTAACAGCGGGCTTGCCCGCCCCGCCATCGACGGGCCGTCCGGCGGCCTGTCGATTTGATGAGGCTGGGTGCTTCGGTCATAAAATTGAAGAGCTTGGCGGGCATAAACCGCTCCGAAGCGCCGTTGGATCGACAGTCCCCGGCCCGTCGATGGCGGGGCTATCTCATGTCGCATGAATTCCCACCGGCCCTTGCCAATCCCGTGCTACGCTCCCCCTCCAGCCCCAAGGAGCGCGCGCCATGCCCAATGCCATCCCCCTGCGCATCGACGACATCTATGTGCCCGCCAAACGGAAGAAGACGTTGGAGGCGGAGAAGGTCGAGGCGCTGGCCAATGACATTCTGGAGAACGGGCAGACGACTCCCATCCGGGTGCGGGAGGGGAAGGGGCGGTATGTGCTTTTGGAGGGGTATCACCGGCTGGAGGCTCTGCGCGCGCTGGGGGAGGAGCGGGTGACGGTGTTCGTGACGCAGGCGCGATTGCACTAAGGACATCACGCGGGCGCGGTAGCACTGACTAGGACCACACCAACTGCGTCACATGGTAGAAGATCGGGGCCGCGAAGATCACGCTGTCGAGCTGGTCCAGAAGGCCTCCTTGGCCGGGGATTAGGTGGGACCAGTCCTTCACGCCCTTGTCGCGTTTGATCGCGGCGAAGACGAGGCTGCCGAACATGCCGACGATGAAGGAGAGCGCGGCCATCGCCGCCGCGCCGAGCACGCCGAAGGGCGTCACCCAGCTGAGCACGGCCCCGATGAGTGCCGCGGCGAACACGCCCGCCACCATCCCCTCGACCGTCTTGGGGGACAGGTCGGGGGCGATCTTGCGGCGGCCGAAGCGGCGGCCCGCGTAATATTCGAACACGTCGCCCAATTGCACGACCATGGCGAGGAAGACGATCAGCAGGATCGAGCGGTCGGAGCCGTCGGGCATGTCGTAGGTCAGGAGCGCGGGCACGTGGGAGATGCAGAAGACGCAGATCATCAGGCCCCATTGCGTCTCGGCCACGCGGCCCATGAAGTTGGTGGCATCGCCGCGGAGCGCGGAGACGATGGGGAGCAGCAGGAAAGCGTAGACGGGGATGAAGACGGTGAAAAGGGCGGTCCAGTCCAGCGCAACGAACACGTATTGCAGCGGCAGGATGACGAAACATCCCAGCGCCAAAGGCAGGTGATCGGCCCGGCGTTTGCGCGCGAAGGTGAGGAATTCGCGCAAGGCCGCGAAGGAGGCGAAGGCGAAGAGCAGGATGATCCCGATCCGGCCCAGAAGCAGCGCGAGGGTCAGCAGGATCGCGAGGCCCCACCAGGTGTGGACGCGCATCACGAAGGCCTCCACCACCGGGTTGCTTTCGCCGCGCGGCAGGCGGGCGCGCATGCCCTCGCCCGCGATGGTGAAGGCAATGAGGATGCCGAAGACGGCGAGGCCCAGAAGGACGATATCGGTGGTCGTGTCCATGTTCATGGGGCGGGTGCCCCCTGGTCTGGGTCGCGTTTCTCGGGTGGTGCGCTTTGATCCCGCCCCTCCGGGGAAGCCAGCTCGTACCGCCCCTCCGGAGAAGTAAGTTCGTACCGCCCCTCCGGGGCGAGAGCCACGAGCGCGTCGGCGGCCCGTTTGAGGAACGTGTCCTTGTCCTCCCCCTCCGCCACATGGATCGGCGCGCCGAAGGTGACGGTGCAGATGAGCGGCAGGGGAATGATCTCTCCCTTGGGCATGATCTCGTTGAGGTTGGCGACCCAGGTGGGGACCAGATCGACCTCCGGATGGGCGCGGCCCATGTTGTAGAGCCCGGCGCGGAAGGGCAGCAGGGGGTCGTCGGTCATGTTTCGATTGCCCTCGGGGAAGATGATGAGGGAGGAGCCTTCGGATAGCGCCTGGTTGATCTTGGCCATCGGGTCCTCCTCCCGCGCCTCGGGGCGGCGGTCGATGAGGACGCAGTTGAAGACTTCCGGGCCAACAAAGGCGCGCAGCCTGTTCTTGAGCCAGTAATCGGCGGCGGCGACGGGACGCGTCTGGCGGCGCATGTGGCCGGGCAGGACCGTCCAGATCATCGGCATGTCGCCGTTGGAGACATGGTTGGCGTAATAGACGCGTTGCTTGGCCACCGGTTCGATCCCGCGCCAATCGGCGCGCACGGCGGTGATGAAGCGCGCCACGAAGGCCAGCGCGTGGCCGACGGCGCGGGCCGCGATGCGGCGGGGAAGTGACGCAAGGTCAGACATTTGCAGGTTGTGGCAGAGCCGTGGCCGAAAAGGAAGACAAGGCAGTCGAACGACAAACACGTGAATTGACCCAACGGCCCGGTTTGGGGCATATTCCGGCCAGAGCAGAACCGGGCAAAAGACCCGAACACCCCATCCGAGGCGACATTGATGAAACTGATTTATCCCGTCCTTGCGGCCGTATTCCTGGCCGTTCCCACCGCCGTTTCCGCAAATCCGATCCAGAGGGCGTGTAACGCGTCCGACCGCGATGCGAGCCGGGCCACCTGTTCGTGCATCGGGGAGGCGGCGGATGCCACCCTGTCGCGCAGCCAGATGCGCGAGGGCGCACGCTGGTTCGACGACCCGCAGCGCGCGCAGGATGTGCGCCAGTCGGACCGCGCCAGTGACGAGGCGATGTGGCAGGCGTGGCGGACATTCTCCACCCTGGCCGAACAACGCTGCGGCTGAGGCATTTGGCGGTGCTTACGGCGCCGTGAGGGCCTTGGCCCAAGCCGCCGCCGCCTCTTCGATCAGGTCGAGCGCGCCGTCGAAATCGCCCGTGTAATACGGATCCGGCACCGCACCGCCGCCCATTGGCGCGCGAAACAGTTCGATCCGGGCGTTGTCGGGCGCAATCTCTCGCAAGTCGACGAGGTTGGACTCGTCCATGGCGAGGATCAGGTCGAAATCGTTGAAATCCGCGCGCGTGATCTGGCGCGCACGTTGATCGCTCAGGTTGTAGCCACGGGCGGACGCGGCCTCGATCGCCGGCGGATAGGGGGGCTTGCCGACATGCCAGTCCCCGGTTCCGGCGCTGTCGATCCGCAGGTCGGGAAAATGCGCGCGCAACACGGCTTCCGCGGTGGGAGAGCGGCAGATATTGCCGAGACAGACAACGAAGATAGAGTGGGTCATGCCACGTAAGCTCGCCCGCCGTAACACGAAGGACAAGACATGACTTTTCCGAAAACACCCGCTCTTGCCGCTGCCGGCCTTTTGTGGTGCGCGATGGCGCTGACCGCGGCGGCGCAGGATCCGGGTTGGTACAGAACCGGCGAGCGGCTTGACCTTGCCCTGACCGACGACGCGGCGCTGCTTCAGGAAAACCAGGACGACGGTGTCTATTCGGAGATTTACGTGATCGGTGACGTGGCCGCCAATGACGTGCAAATCGTGATCCAGATCTCGACCACGTGGGAAGGGCACCCGGACAGCGCAATGACGCCGGAGCGGTTTGCGGATTTCGCGTTGCAGGGCGCCGCGCAGGCGTGTCCCGATATCAGGCTGGTGGACCGGGAGGAGGGCGGTGTCGCCGCCTTGCCGAGCCACACGCTGAACCTGACCTGTCCGGGGGATGCGGCGCAGGGCGTTCCGGAAACCAGCTATGTGATGGTTGCGGCACGCGGGCCCACGCGGATGCATTTCGCCTCCCTCATCATGGGGCCGGACACGCCCCCGGGATTGCTGATCGACTATGTCGCGCGCATCAACGCGGCCGATATCTGCGAGGTGCCCGCGGGCGAGGTGCGATGCGGTGGCCGTTGATCCGTCCCGCATCGTCGTGCTGACCGGGGCCGGGGTGTCGGCGGAATCCGGGCTGGGCACGTTCCGCGACAAGGACGGGCTTTGGACGAAATACGATCTGGCGGAGGTGGCCACGCCGGAAGGCTTCGCCGCCGATCCCGCCAAGGTTCATGCGTTCTACAATGCCAGGCGGCGCAACGCCCTGGAGGCTGCGCCGAATGCCGCCCATGTTGCATTGGCGCGGTTGGGCGCGGCGGGGGCCGTGATCGTGACCCAGAACGTCGATGACCTGCACGAGCGCGCCGGGGCGCGGGATGTGATCCACATGCACGGGGAGTTGATGCGCGGGCTATGTGCCGCGTGCGGGGCGACATGGGCGCAACAAGGCGATATGGAGCCGGGCGATGCCTGCCCCGATTGCGGCAAGGGCCCCTGCCGCCCCGACATCGTCTGGTTCGGCGAATTCCCCTATCACATGGAGCGCATCGCGGAGGCGATTGCCGCATGTGACCTGTTCGTGGCCATCGGCACCTCGGGGGAGGTCTACCCGGCGGCGGGCTTCGTGGAGGAGGCACGGAGGGCGGGGGCGCGGACGCTGGAGATCAATCTGGAGGCCACCGGCGGGCGGTTCGACGCGCGCTTGATCGGACCGGCGACGGACGTGGTGCCGGGCTGGGTTGCGACGGTGATGGATGGGCGCGGGTGACGCGCCACCGGAGCGGTTTGAGCCTGGAGAGATGACGACCCGCCTCGACCCCACCGCCCCTAGATCCGGGCGCGGCGCAGATCGCGTACCGGTCAACCGTCAGAGGATCCGTGGCCGGAATGGTCGGCCCCGGCATCGCCATCCATGTCTATCCCGCCATCACCGTCGCCGTGACCGACCATAGCATTCACTGCCTCGTTGTCGACGGTGACGGTCACGATCATCGGAACCCAGACGTCGAAGAAGACCAGCATCTCGAACGTATCGCCCTGCTCCAGTGGTTCGGACAGGCCGAGCAGCATGATATGATCCCCGCCCGGTTGCAGGGTGTGGGTTGCGCCACCGGGGATGGAGATACCGTCCTCCAGTTCGACCATGCGCATGACGCCATCATCGGACTGCACATGGGTGTGGATTTCCACCCTGTCGGCCGCATCGCTTTCGACGCGGAACATGCGATCATCCGCGTCCGAGTGATTGCGGACAGACATGTAGATGGCTGCGGTCTGCGCCAGCGGGCTGGCGGCGCGGGCATAGGCATCCTCGATCACCATATGGGCGGAGGCGAGGGCGGGGAGCACGGCAAGGGCCGCGCCCAGAAGGGCGGATTTGAGCTGCATGGGGAACTTCTTTCGCTGCTGTGTCGTCTGGAAATGGAAGGTCGGCTTGGATCAGGCGCGCGGGGGCGCGCGGGCCTGGGCCGTCAGACGGACAGCGCGGGGGGCGAGGTCGGTTGTGGCGGGCGCAGGGGCTGCGCCGATCAGGGTCTCGGGCGGGGCCGAGGGGGCGGTTCCGGGGGCGGACAGGACCACGGGCAGATGGCAGAGCGGGCAATCGGGGGCCGTGATGGTTTCGCCGCCCGCGTCCAGGACCGGAAGGCCCGCCGCATCCAGCAAAATCTGCGGCGCATCCGTGCCGCAATAGCCCCCCGACGCGGCCATGCGCGTTTGCGCCACGACAGCCGAGAGGCCGGTCAGCGTCAGGCAGGCGGCCAGGAAGCCGGTCAGGAGAAGGCGCATCATCATCGGGGGCAGGTGTAGCGCCCCGGACCATCGGTGGCCAAGGCACAAAAACGAGAACGCCCCGCGCGGTATTGTCACCGGCGGGGCGTGCCAATCGGGGATGCGGGTGGGATCAGGCCTGTTCGGCCTGGGCCTTCGCGATCTCTTTCTTGATCTTCAGGGCGCGTTCGCTCAACTCCGCATCCTTGGCTTTCGCCATGAAGGCATCGAGGCCCCCGCGGTGATCGACCGTGCGCAGGGCGGCGTTGGAGATCCGCAGCTTGAATCGGCGATCCAGGATATCGGAGCCAAGGGTCACGTCGCTCAGGTTCGGCAGGAAGCGGCGCTTCGTCTTGTTGTTGGCGTGGGATACGTTGTTGCCCGTCATCGGGCCTTTGCCGGTCAGTTCGCAAACGCGGGACATGGGCGTTCCTCTCATCATCATCTACCGGGGCGGAGGCGGGGCCTGCCGGGCCGGAAACCAAAAGGGCGAGGGACAACGCCCCACGCCCGGAAAACTGAGGGCAGGCATTACGAAGGCGGGGGCGGGGTGTCAAGCCGGGAATCGGGCGCGAAGGGGGATTCACGGGCGCCGCGTTTGTCCCTAGGCTGCGCCGCATGAAGGAAAGCGATCTGTATCCGCCGGTCAAGACCCACCTGGAGGCGCTGGGCTTCGACGTCAAGGCCGAGATCGGCGCGGCCGACGTGGTGGGGTTGCGCGGGGATGACATGGTGGTCGTGGAGTTGAAGCGGGGCTTTTCGCTGGCGCTGTTCCACCAGGGGATCGCCCGGCTGGCGGTCTGCGATTGCGTCTATGTCTGCGTGGCGCGCGGCAAGGGGCGGCCCTGGCTGAAATCCCTGCGCGAGAACGTGAAACTGGCCCGGCGGCTGGGCCTTGGGCTGATGAGCGTGCGGATGGAGACCGGGCTGGTGGAAATCCATTGCGATCCGGGACCCTATGCGCCGCGCAAGGTGGCCCGTCGCAAGCGCGCGATGCTGCGCGAGTTCGAGCGGCGCGAGGGCGATCCCAACCTCGGCGGCATCCGCGGCGCGCGGGTCACGGCCTACCGGCAGGAGGCGACGTTATGCGCGGAATTCCTTGCACTGGCGGGGGAGGCCAGGGGGGCTGAGGTGGCCAAGTCGACCGGCGTGGCACGGGCCACCACGATCATGCGCGACAACCATTACGGCTGGTTCGAGAAGGTCACGATCGGCACCTATCGGTTGAGTGACGCAGGCCGCAGCGTTGCGAGCGCGGGTTAAGGGGGCCTAGGCGTATGCTGCTCAGGCAGGTGCGCGCGGGTCGGATGGTCCTGGACTGGCAGATGGCGGTTCTTGCGGTCGCATAAAGCAAGGACAAGGTGATGCAGACGGAATTCGAGATCAGTACACGGGGGCCTGGATTGTACGAATTCACCCGCGACGTGGCGCGCTGGGTGGCCGGTTCGGGTGACGGGGTTTTGACGCTTATGGTGCGGCACACGTCAGCCTCGTTGCTGATCCAGGAGAATGCCGATCCGGACGTGCAGGTGGATTTGCGGCACTTCTTCGAGCGGTTCGTGCCGCGCGGTGATGATCCGTCGATGGGCTGGCTGACCCATGTGGCGGAGGGCCCCGACGACATGCCCGCCCACATCAAGGCGTCGGTCCTGCCGGTGTCGTTGCAGATCCCGGTGGCGGGCGGGCGGATGCGGCTGGGCACGTGGCAGGGGATTTACCTGTTCGAGCATCGCGACGCCCCGCATTCGCGCCGGATCGCGGCGACATTCATGGCGTTTTGAGGCGCCGGGGCGTCTGTGCAACACCTAGATGCTGTGGCGCGTAAATGGCTCTACCCAATCGGCAGGGGCCTTCGTATAGTGCCTGTGGATAAGAGGGCACCAGCCCCAAGGAACGAGGCAGGCGCAAGGGCTCCCTTCGCGCGACAAGGACAGGAGGGCGCGGCCATGCGCTGCCCATTTTGCGGAAATGTAGACACCCAGGTTAAGGATTCGCGTCCCGCGGAGGATCACGTCGCGATCCGGCGGCGGCGGTTCTGCCCCGCCTGTGCGGGCCGGTTCACGACCTATGAGCGCGTGCAATTGCGCGATCTGGTGGTGATCAAATCCTCCGGGAAGCGGGAGGATTTCGACCGCGACAAGCTGGAACGCTCCATCCGGATCGCGTTGCAGAAGCGGCCCGTGGACCCCGACCGCGTCGATCAGATGATCTCTGGCATGGTGCGGCGGCTGGAAAGCCTGGGCGAGACGGACATTCAATCCAAGGTCATCGGTGAGATCGTGATGGAACGCCTGGCCGCGATTGACACCGTCGCATACGTGCGATTTGCGAGCGTTTACAAGAACTTCCAGGCCACCGGCGATTTCGAGGACTTCTTGTCGGAACTGCGCCCGCCCGCGACCGAACCCGAGAGCTGAGATGTCGGACCGGCGCTGGATGGCTCTGGCGCTGGGTCTGGGCGCGCGCGGGCTTGGCCGGGTCTGGCCGAACCCGGCGGTGGGCTGCGTTCTGGTGCGCGCGGGCCGCGTGGTCGGGCGCGGCTGGACCGCACCGGGCGGCAGGCCGCACGCGGAAATCGTGGCATTGCAACAGGCCGGCGGCGCCGCGCGCGGCGCGACCGCCTATGTCACGCTGGAGCCGTGCAATCATCAAGGACAGACCGGGCCATGCGCGCAGGCCCTGATCGACGCGGGCGTGGCGCGGGTGGTCGTGGCGATGGCGGACCCGAACCCGGTGGCGGGTGGCGGGCTTGACCGGTTGCGCGCGGCGGGGATTGCGGTGGAGAGCGGGGTGCTGGAGGCGCAGGCGGCGGAGGCCCATCGCGGGTTCGTCACGCGCATCCAGGAGGGTCGCCCGATGGTGACGCTGAAACTCGCCACGTCCCTGGACGGGCGGATCGCGACGGCGTCGGGCGAGAGCCAGTGGATCACGGGACCGGAGGCGCGGCGGCGGGTTCACGGCATGAGGATGGTTCACGACGCGGTGCTGGTGGGGGCGGGCACGGCGCGGGCCGACGATCCCTCCCTCACCGTGCGGGGCATGGGGGCGGTGGCGCAGCCGGGGCGGGTGGTGATGTCCCGGCGGCTGGGTGTGTCGGTGGAGAGCAAGCTGGGGCGGTCGGCGCGGGACGTTCCGGTCTGGATGATCCACGGCCCCGACGCGCCTAAGGCGGCGCGCGATGCGTGGCACGCGGCGGGCGCGCGCCTGTTCGAGGTGGCGACCGGTGCAGGCGGTCAGGTGGAGGTCGGCGCGGCGATGCAGGCTCTGGGTGCGGCCGGGCTGACGCGGGTGTTCTGCGAAGGCGGCGGGTCGCTGGCCGCGTCGCTTCTGGGGGCCGATCTGGTTGATGACTTGAGCGTGTTTTCCGGCGGTGCGATGCTGGGGGCGGAAGGGGTGCCGGCCATCGGAGCGCTGGGGATCGCGGCCTTGGCGGAGGCCCCGCGTTTCACCTTGCGCGGGGTGGAACGGGTCGGAGCGGATGCCCTTGCCCATTGGCGGCGTAATCCGGCATAGGTTATGAATGAGCGGAAAATCTGTGGATAAGTCTGTGGGTTTCGCATCTTCGCATTGAGAATGTGTAACTCACCGTCGCCAAAGCCAGCTTTGACTGCTGAACCAACCTTGCAGTTTCGCCAAGGCGCGCAGGCTCGGTTTGCGTGGAACCCCCTCGCCCGAGGCGAGGCGGGTTACGGCCACTTCCACCGGGCAGGGCAGGCCGGTCACGGGGTCAAGGTATCGCGGGTAGTCGATCAGCGCGGCGTGGACGAGGGCGGCGAGCGAAGGCCGCGCCGTGCGACGGTCCGGCACCGGACCAAGGTCGCTCGTCAGGCCCCACCCGGCATAGAACGGCGCGCCGAGCGTGGTGACGGGAATGCCCCGGATCAACGCCTCGAACCCCATGGCGGAGGTCATGGTAACGACCCGGTCGGCGATCGACATAAGCGCCTCCGCCCCCGTCTCAGCCGCGATGTGATCGGCCAGGTCACGGGCAGTGTCGGGAAGCGTGCCGACGCGCAATCCAGCCTCCACATCGGGGTGAGGTTTGTAGATGACGAAGGCCTGCGGGTTGAGCCGCCGCGCGGTGCGCAAAAGCTCCTCATTGGTGTTTACATCGCCCGCGCCAAGCCGGATGGAGGCGTCGTCCTCCACCTGACCGGGGACGAGGATGACCGGTTTACCCTCCGGCAGATCGGGCATGGTGCCGCCCGAGAGGTTGTATTTCGTCAGCCCGGCGCGGCGCAGGCTCTGGATCAGGCGCTCGGCCCGGTCCAGCCGTGCGGGGGGCAGGTCAGAGGCGGCGGCGATGAGCGCCTCCAGCCGATTGGGGCGGGAGGGATCGTAGTAGATGCCGCCGTGATCCAGGACAAGCGACAGGGGCGGCACAAGCTCCGCCCCCAATCCACGGGAGCGCAGAAAGCCATCCTCCACTAGCGACAGGCTGACACCGGCGGCGTCGCAGGCCGCGCGCAGCTCCTGCGTCTCGCGCCCGGCCCAGACCATGACGCCACGTCCGTCGGCGGCGGCCTGTTCTGGCTGATCGGTGAAGCTGATCTTGCCCTGGCTGCCGAAAAACGCCTTGAGGTGGCCGCGTTTCCAGCTGCGCATGCCGACGGCGACATAGCCGCCGCGATCCTCCCGCCACGTGCGCGCTTGCGCCTCCAGCGCGCCGATCACATCCTCCGCCTCCCCCAGCGCATCGGTATAGGGATCATACCAAGTGGGGTGGAGCAGCAGCGCCCCGGCGGCGAGTTGCGCGCGGGTCAGGACCCGTTGACGGCGCGCGGGCGTCGGGCGGCGGTCGTCGGTCAGGCCCCAACCGGCATAGAACGGCACACCAAACGTGACGGGCTTGTGGCCGGCCAGGATCGCCTCGAACCCCGCCTGGGAGGTGACGGTGTAGACGGCGCGCGCATTATCGAACATCTGCCACAGCGGGATCGGCCGATCATCAAGCGTGACATTGGGCGGCAAGGCGGCAGAGTCGAAATGCCCGGCGCGATGGCCGTCGCGGGTTTCGGGATGGGTCTTGATGATGATCTGCGCGTCGGGGTGATCTTCCCGCGCCCAGGTCAGCGCCTCCGCGAAGCTGTCGGGCGTGGCCTGGCCCAGTTCGATGGACGCATCGCCGCGGGTCTGGTCGATCAGCAGGACATAGCCCGGATCGGGGGCCGTCAGGGACGGATCGGTGGCGGAGTATTTCGACAGCTTTGCTTCGGCCATCCGGGCGATCACGTCGCGGGAGCGGTTCAAAAGGGCCGTGTCGTCAAAGGGATGCGTTGCGAGCAGCGTCTCAAGATCGGACGGCCCGCTGGCGTCGAAATAGATGCCGGTCCGGTCGATGACGAGGCCGAGCGGCGGCTCCCCCGACCGACCGG
The DNA here is from genome assembly GCF_020177575.1 of Hasllibacter sp. MH4015. Lineage (NCBI taxonomy): Bacteria > Pseudomonadati > Pseudomonadota > Alphaproteobacteria > Rhodobacterales > Roseobacteraceae > Hasllibacter > Hasllibacter sp. MH4015. The sequence continues at coordinate 2,483,980 of NZ_JAHTBK010000001.1, read as the reverse complement.
GATGGAGCGAGCGCAGGAAGGCGTCTTCCACGCGGACCAGATGCGCGCCCGTGGCCTTGGCCACCGCTTCCCCGCGCGGGGCGTAGGGAGAATGACCCCAAACGACCACGTCGTCGTCGGCATCGGGTTTTCCGAGTTTCAGGTCATAGCCCGCAAGGGTCAGGATGCGCCGGACGCGGGCATTCGTCAGAAAACCCGCGTTGTAGTGATAGGCCCGGCGCGAGGGCTGTCGCCCGGGATCGCCCATCGGGTCAGTTCGACGTGCCTTGCAGCGCGTCGCCCACACCGGTCACGGAGGTGAGCGTGCCGGTCAGCGCCGAGATGGCGGTGTTGAACTGCGTGATGGGGGCGGAGGTGACGTAAACGGTGTCGCCATCGCGGATCACGAAATCGCGCGCCTCGAACATGCCGGTGGGCGCGGTCAGGTCCAACACGTAGATCATGCGCTGGGTGCCGGTGAGGTCATTGCGCGCCAGCACCAGCTCGGCCAGCTCCTCCGGCTCGTTGCGCAGGATGAAGACGCCGGTCGGGTCGGCCTGCGTCGGGCTGAGGCCACCGACGGAGGCGATCGCGTCGATGGCGGAGATCACTTGCGTGTCGAAGGGCACGACGGTCTGTGCGCCCGTGGCCCCGAGGGCGGTAAAGCGGCGGCTGTCTTCTTCGACCAGGATGCGGTCATCGGGGCGCAGGGCGATGTCGATGGAGGGATCGCGGAAGATGTCCTGGTACCAGACGGTGCCGGAATGCCCGCCCCGCACAACGGTGACGCGCGCAATCTCGTCATTCACGGATGTGCCACCGGCGGCGGCCAACATGCCCGACAACGTGCGCGTGGGTTGTTCGATGGGGAAGATGCCTTGGCTGGCCACATCCCCGGCCACAACGACGGTGGCGCCATTTCCGGCCTCGCGCACCACGATCACTTGGGGATCGGGGGTCTGCTCATCGAGGCTGCGGGTGATGACTTCGCGCAATTGCTCGGGCGTGTTGCCCGCCGCGCGGATACGGCCCGCATAGGGGATGAAGATGAAGCCGGAACTGTCCACCTGAAGCGTCGAGAGGCTGGAGGCATTGGCCCCCTCGTTGGCCAGAAGGCCGTCGCTGACATTCTCGAACACGGTCAGGGTCAGCGTGTCGCCGGGGCGGATCACGTCGGTGTTGGAGACGCCCGCATTGAGCAATTCCTGCGGGAAGCCGAGCGCGGGGACCAGCGATGTTGCGGCGGTCACGCGCTGGTTGACCTCCACCACGAAGGCATCGCCCTGTCGTTGGACCGATCCTTCGAGGATCTGGTTGCGGGTCGGCCCGGCGGAGGGCAGGACGCGGGTGAGGACGTCACACGCGCCAACAGCCACCACACAGGTGATGAGCGCGGCCATGCGCGCGAAACGGGGAACCGTCGATGTCACGGGGATGGCTCCTTTAGCCTGAAACTGCCTCGGTCTCTTTTTTCGTGGGCGAGTGCGTTTTTGCCTCGCTTTGGGGCAGATTAGCGAAATCCGCCCGATCGGGGAAGCCCCCGGGTTTATTTAACCAGTGAAAGGTGTTGCCTTGGTGCCGGTCTGCCAGCGTCAAGGGCATCATAGGGGTCCTCGGAGCTGAGCATCATGTCCACGACCTGGCGCAAAAGCTGCCTGCGCCCGCGGGCCGAATAGTAGCTGCCGGAAATCTGCGACGTCTCCAACAGATAATGGCGATAATCGCGGTAGGCGCGGCTGTCTGGACGGGTCGGTTCCTGGAAAAATGCGGGCAAGGACTGGTCCGAGACGAATTCCGGCTTGAGGTAGACGGCCTGCCCGAAGGCCTTGAGCGGAAGTCCGCGCCACAGCGCCTGCTGCGCGGCGGTGGAGTTCACGGTCACGGCGGACCGTGCATCATTCAGGAGCCGCGCAAGCTTGCCGCCACGCACGTAGTGAATGCGGTCGCTGACGCCGTGGCGCGTGGCGATCCGGCGAATATCGGCCCGGATCGGTGTGCGGCCGTCCTCCAGCGGATGCGCCTTGAAGACAAGGTGGTGGTGCGCCGGTGCGCCATCGGCGAAGCCCGCAATCAGAACCTCCAGAAATTCGGCCATATCCTCGAACGGGCCGTGGTCGCGGAAGCTGGCGTCGTGGGCCAGTTGCAGCAGTGCAAGGTGATAGGGGAAGCCGCCGGTCTTGATCCGGTAGGTGGCCTGCACCCGGTCCATCCACAAAAACGGCATCAGGGCGAGGCGACGCAGGTAGAGGCGGAATTCCTGCCGCACGCTCAGCGCACGGTGCGGGCGGAAGGTGGCATAGGCCTTGTTGGCCAGCAGGACGAAGCCGTGATAGACCGCGCCATAGAAGACGTGCTGGCGCATGTCGCCCCATTTGGCGGGCGCGTCGGGCAGGTCGAGGTCGAGATCCTTGAGCGCACGGCGCATCTGCGCCACGGAGGTCTCCATCAAGCGGGAATGGCCATTGGCCCCGCCCCGTTCATACGTGACCCAATAGGGGCGCAGGTAGCCCTCCTCGAACACATGGACCGTGATGCCGCGGGCGCGCGCCGCCTCGATCGCCTCGGCATGGATCGGGCGCGTGTCGCCGTAGAGCACCAGGTCGGTGATCGACTTCTCGTCAAGCAGCACCGCAATGCGGTCCGGCCAGGCATCGGCCGCGTCGTTGAACGGGATGTAGGTCGCCCGGTCGGGCCAGAAGGCCTGATCGCCGCGGTTGAACCCGACCCGCCAGATCGCGGCACCCGCACGTTCCATCATCTCCGCCAGGCGGCGGAAGAAGGGCCCGTGGGGGCCTTGCAGGAACAGGAACGATCGGTGGGCGTGGCTTGGCGCCATGGGGCGGGGTACTCGGAACAACGTTGCAGGGCGTAATAGCCGCATTTCGTGAACAGGAGCAAAACCCTTGGGCCGGGGCAGGGCGGGATTGTGGCGATGGCGTGGCATCTGGGCCGCTGGACGCTGCCCGCCCCGGCGCGGTAGAGGAAGGAAACGGCAAGGGGAACGGCCATGTTCACAGGCATCATCACCGATCTGGGCGCGGTGCGCGCGCTGGAACATCGCGGCGATCTGCGGGCGCGGATCGGCACGTCCTATGACATGAAAAATGTGGATATGGGCGCCTCCATCGCGTGTGACGGCGTGTGCCTGACGGTGGTGGCGATGGGCGCGGATTGGTTCGATGTCGATATTTCGGCGGAAACGGTATCGAAAACCAACGTAGGCGGCTGGGCGGAGGGCGGTCGCCTGAACCTGGAGCGCGCGCTGAAAGTGGGGGATGAGCTGGGCGGGCATATCGTGTCGGGCCATGTGGACGGCGTGGCGGAGATCGTGGGGATGCAGGACGACGGGGACTCGACGCGCTTCAAGTTCCGCGCGCCCAAGGATCTGGCCCGTTTCATAGCGCCCAAGGGCTCCGTCGCGCTGAACGGGACGTCGTTGACCGTGAATGAGGTCGATGGGGTGGACTTCGGGGTAAACATCATCCCCCACACGAAATCGGTGACGACCTGGGGCGGGGCCAAGATCGGCGATCCGGTGAACCTGGAGATCGACACGCTGGCGCGTTACGTCGCCCGGCTTGTCGATTGGAAGGGTTAGGGACCGGGGTGCGATGAAAAAGGCAATTGTGGTGCAGTCGATCGAGGATTGGTCCGGTCAACGCTGCGTCGATCTGCGGCGCGGGGCGGATGGAGTGTTTTCTTGGGCAGAATGTCGACGCGACCCGGAAGACCGCCATGGCTGGCGGGTCTTGGGACACGGGGCGGACGGGTTCGCGAGCGCGGACGCGGCACGGGCCGACGCGCACGGGAGTGTCGGCTGGATGGAGGATGAGGCATGAGCGGGATCGGACATAATGGCGGGCCGTCGATGGAGCGGGGCGCGGGGTTTCGCAAAGTCGCGTGGACCAAGGCGCGCACGGCCCTGATGCCGGCCCTGCCGCTGGAGGTCGTGCGCCTTCGCGTGAAGCGGGCGCAACGCCTGGGCCTGCCCTACAAGACCTACGCCACGATCCGCGCCGTCAGCGGGCGTGACATCGTGGGGTTCCTGTTTTCCGACAATGCGTTGGGGATGCGCCGCGACGGCGTGTTGCCGGTGGACGCTCGGACGCGGCTCGACGATCTGGACAGCGCGGCCCGACGCCTCGCGGCCCTGCATCCACCGCTGGACCCGGAGCGGGTACTTGCGGGCGGCGGATTCGAGGCCACGGGGCGCGCGCCGGGCCTCTTCACCCCGTGGCGGGAGGCGCGCGAAGGTTTGCGCGACCTAGCCCGGCGAGGCGACGTGCCGTTCGACGGGTTGATCGTTGTGGCCGCCACCACGCTGGAACGCGACTGGTCCGCCAATGCGGGCTTCGGTGGCACGGTGGCGCGTGACGTGATGTTCCCGGGCGCGCCTGCGTCTTGACGCCACCATCTCTGGCCAATCGCGCGAGGTTGGATTATCTGCCCCCCTGTGCGCCGCGCGAAAGGGATGCCCGCCATGAATCAACCGTTTGAGGAGCCCGGCCCCGTCGAGAAGGGGTGGTCCGACGCGATCTCGTCCGTGGAGGAGATCCTGGAGGATGCGCGCAACGGCAAGATGTTCATCCTCGTCGATCACGAGGACCGGGAGAATGAGGGCGACCTGGTGATACCCGCGCAATGGGCGACGCCGGATGTCATCAACTTCATGGCGACACACGGGCGTGGCTTGATCTGCTTGTCCATGACCTCCGACCGCGCGGATCAGCTGGGATTGCAGCTGATGTCGACCAACAATTCTTCGCGCCACGAAACCGCCTTCACCATCTCCATCGAAGCGCGCGAAGGGGTGACGACGGGCATCTCCGCCGCCGACCGCGCCCGGACGGTGCAGGTGGCGATTGATGCGTCCAAGGGCGCGCAGGACATCGCGACGCCGGGCCACGTCTTTCCCCTGCGCGCGCGCGATGGCGGCGTTCTGGTGCGTGCCGGCCATACGGAGGCCGCGGTGGATATCAGCCGCCTTGCGGGCCTGACGCCGGCGGGCGTGATCTGCGAGATCATGAACGAGGACGGGTCCATGGCGCGCCTGCCGGACCTGATCGCGTTTTCCCAGCGCCACAACCTCAAGATCGGCACGATCAGCGACCTGATCGCCTATCGCCGCCGCCACGACAATTTGGTGAAGGTGAAACAGGAAGAGGTCATCGAAAGCGAGTTTGGCGGCCAGTGGACCATGCGGATCTACACTGATGAGACGCAGGGCGCGGAGCATATCGTGCTGATCAAGGGCGACATCTCGGGCGAGGCGCCGGTGCTGGTGCGGATGCATGCGATGGACCCGCTCCTCGACGTAGTGGGAACAGGCCCGCGCGGGCGGGCGGATGAATTCGGCGACGCGATGAAGCTGATCGCGGAGGAGGGGCGCGGGGTGCTGGTGTTGCTGCGCGACCTGACGATGAAGCTGGTCGTAGAGGATGAGGTCAGCCCCCAGACCCTGCGCCAATACGGGCTGGGCGCGCAGATCCTGTCCTCGCTTGGGATCAGTGACATGGTGCTTTTGACCAATTCGCCGCGGCCCAAGGTCGTGGGGCTGGATGCCTACGGATTGTCCATCGTGGGCACCCGCAAAATTTCGGAGCTTGGATAATGGCCGGACATTCCGACAACGATTTGGGGCTGCCGGAGTTTGACCGGCCGGTGAAAGTGGCGATCGTGATCGCGCCCTACTACACCTCGATTTCCGAGGCGCAGCTGGCCGCCGCGCGCGACGTTCTGGACCGCGCCGGGGTCAGCCACGAAACCATCGAGGTGCCGGGATCGCTGGAGGTGCCGACCGCAATAGTGATCGCCCATCGCCTGAGCAATTTCGACGGCTACGTGGCACTCGGCTGCGTGATCCGGGGCGCGACGAGCCATTACGACGTGGTGGTCAATGAAAGCTCCCGCGCGCTGACGATGCTGGGTTTGCAGGGGCTGTGCATCGGCAACGGGATCATCACCGTGGAAAACCGCGACCAGGCCGAGGAGCGGGCCGATGGCGCGCGGCTCAACACCGCAGGCGGCGCGGCGGAGGCGGCGCTGCACCTGATCGCGCTGACCCGGAAATACGGGCGACCCAAGGGCAATCTCGGCTTCCGGCCAAAGGGCACGATCGAGATCGCAGACGGTTCCGGTCAAGACGGATCGGACCAGGCATGAGTGAGACCAAGCCCAAGGGCCCGTCGCGCGAGGAAAAGCGTCAGATGAAATCCGCGGCTCGGCTTTACGCGGTGCAGGCCCTGTTCCAGATGGAGCATTCCAGCCAGACGCTCGATGCCGTGCGCGCGGAGTTCGAGACCCATCGCTTCGGCGCGATCTATGACGGCGACGAAATGGCCGAGGGCGACGTGAATGTCTTCCGCGCGCTTCTGGAAGGGGCGGTGGAGCGGCAGGGTGTGATCGACCAGATGACGGACCGCGCGCTGGTGGCGAAGTGGCCCATCGACCGGATCGACCCAACGCTGCGCGCCCTGTTCCGGGCCGCGGGGGCGGAGCTGACGGCGGGCAAAACGCCGCCCAAGGTCGTGATCGTGGAATTCGTCGACGTGGCGCGTGCGTTCTTTCCCGATGGGAAGGAGCCGAAATTCGTGAACGCGGTTCTGGATCACATGGCGCGCGAGGCCCGGCCCGAGGCGTTCGAGGCCTGAGGGCTTGCGCCCGCAGGCGCGGACGCGGGGCAAATCTCCTGAAATGAGGCTCGGGCACGCGGGGGGGCGGATCATGTCCATTCGGGCGATGGTCCTGTCGGTTTCGCCTGTTCGGGCCGGATTCCGGGGGATCACCCCTCCACTTCCCCCTCGTCCTCGCGCTCGGGCGTGAAGGCAAGGTCGTAGTCCACGAGTTCCTCGGGCAGCAGCACGTAGATCGCCTCGGGCGGGGTGCTGAGCGCGTGTTGCATGATGCGGACATCCACGCCCATGTCATCGAGATGCGCCATCACATCCGCCTGCCCATGCTGAACATCCTCGACGGCGAGGAAGGCGGGCAGGACGGTGTTTTCGCCGAAATAATGCTGGTGGACGCCGACCATCGCGTCGTCTGCGATCGTGCGCGCCACGCCGCCGGCCAAGATGTAGGGACAGGCGGAAAGGCAGATGTCGCCGCCCTCCATCATCGTGTCGAGATCGGCATCGCGGATCGCCTGCCCGATGGCCAGCGCATCCTGAACGGAGCCGCCGGGGGAATGCAGGCGGATCGTGTCGAACGTCGCATCCGCGCCGAGCCATTCGGAGAAGCGGGTGGCGTCGCCGGGTGCAATCGTGCCGGTCACAAGCGCGCTTGTGCCTTCGACCGTGAAGCGCAGGCGGGAAGGCATGTCGCCGGGATCGGGGATCGGCGTCTGGCGATCCGGGTTGCTGCGGTCCCGGCCCGGAAGGTCGCCGGGGCGGAAACGGCGCACCTGGTCCCCCGGTGCGACCGGCGCGTCGAGTTGCGGCGCGGAGGTGCCGGTGAACAGCCGTGGGATCGCGCCGATCAGGTCGGAGCCTGCCAGCACCACCGCCATGGCGATCTGGAAGGCGAGGATCGCGTAGATCGCCCGTTGAACCGTGAAGCCGCGCGGTGCGTCGGGGGGCGGCGACGCCTCAGCCATCGGTGGACCTGACGGAGGGATGGGGCGGCAGCGCGCGGATATTCTCGGGCTCCGCCTCCGGACTGGCGGGCGGTTCCGGGGCGATTGGCGCGGCGGGGGCGGGCGCGGCGGCGGGCCGGTCAAGCGCTTCCATCTCCCGCATCGCGTGCAGCGCGGAGCGTAACTCGGCCAGTGTCAGCGTATCTTCCGCCGGGATATCGCCCCGCCCGGTGCGGATGGCGCTTTGCGTGACCATCAGGATCAGGACCAGGACGGCCGGCAGAAGGTCGATGGCGATCGCCCCGGCCCAAGACGGCACGAAATTGCCCGCGTAAAGGATCACCGCATCGGCCGAGGAGATCGGCGTATAGAGCACTTCGGGGGCCGCGGGACGGGCGAGGACCTGTTCGGCCGCTTCCTCCAGCGACGCGGCGCGAAGTGCCAGGACCTGAAGCACGGAAGAGATGGTGGATTGCTGCGCGTTCTGCCCCGCCACGCCGGATGCATCCAGTTCCGGCAAGACGACGGAGGCCGACAGATCCTCCGCCGCGCGGTCCACCAGTGGGGCGACGGAGAGCTGGCGCAGCGTGCTGACCAGACCGGCCAAGCGCACGGCATCTTCGGAAAACGCGACGGAGCGTGCTTCCACCGCGCCGGGCTCCACGATCAGGGCGCGCATCCGGCTGAGGATGGCGTTGCCCTCGTCAAACGCGGCTTCGATCAGTGGGGCCTGGGCTTGGATCTGGGTCTCCAACGCGGCCAGCTCCTCCGCCTTTTGGCGCAGGACGCGGAACACGGCACCGCGGCCCGCAAGGCCCGAGAGATCGCCCGCGGCTTCCTGCTCCGACAAATCCTCGAAGCTTTGACGCACACGGGTCACGTCGCGTTCAAGAGCCTGGGCGCTGACCGCCGTGTCATGGGCCTGTTCCAGCGCCTGCTGGTATTCCTGCACGGTCTGGGCAAGGTGCTGTTCCACCGCCGCCGATCCCGCCAAGGCGGCGGCGTTCAGCCAGGACGACATCGCGATGATCGCAAGCGACCCCAGCGCCATCGCGCCCATCAGCTTGAGTTTCGCGCCCGCCGTGCGCATCGCGGGCAGAAGCCGCATCAGGTAAGACCAGAAAACGAAAATCCCCACCGACACCGCGATGGAATAGGCCGAGGCCGCGAAAAAAGACATCGCGCCGGTATCATCGAGAAGCGAGGAGACGCCGAGATAGGTGTAGATGCCCGACGCGGTGGCCAGCACTGCCAGAGCCGCGCCCGAAAAACTGTCGAGCCATGTCAGGTGGCCTTGCAATTCGCGGGCATGGGCCAAGCCCTGAGGATCGCGGGCGGGGGGATTGGTGTCGGGCATGGGGCAGGCGGCTCCGGTCTGGGGTCTGGCAGTGCATATAGAGCCTGAGGGCCGGGACCCCAAGCGTGACACGCGGAAAGGTGCTGATGCCAATGGCGAGACTGGGCGCGGTGCGGGGACCGTGGTAGAATAGTAATAACGCCATCGACACCATCAAAGGGACTTGTGCCATGCCCGATCACATCCGGTTCATCTTGCGCCACGCCGCCTGGGGCGGGCTGGTCGCCATCGCCTTCGTCGCCGGGCTTCTGGTGCTGAATGTCGGCAATCTCTGGCACCTCGTGACGCACACCTCCGAAGGGATGCTCGCCGTGATCGTGCTGACGATCCTGTGCTGGATCACCTTCGGGTCGGTCCAGATCGGCATCCGCATCATGGCCCTGGCGAAGGACGACGATCAGGGCGGCGGAACGCGCGCGCCAGAGCGCGTGGCCTCAACCGTCCCCATCAGGGTGCGCGCCGATCGGCAGGAAGGGTGACGGGGACCGCCGCAACCGTAGAGGCGTTTATTCCCGAGGACCTGTATATACAGGTGGGCGCCGGATAACCGAACCACGGCCCGGCCAGAGCCAGCTCCCTCGGATTTGCTTAAGGCCACCGGAATGTTGCCACAGGCACGAATTGGGCAGACCCGTCGGGAAGCGACATAGGCCCGCCCGAGAGCCGGGACAAGGGCGCGCGCCCGTGGTGCCACTTATTCGTCTGCCACCGCCTTGCGCATCCGGACCAGGTGATCGTCCCATCCGGCATCGAACGCGGTAAGCAGACCGAAGGCCTCCGCGCCGTCCGGAATGCCGTCGTGACGAAGATGCAGGCGCGTGCCGGCCTCCACCGCCGTCAGCGTCCACGTCACCTCCGTCATCAAACCGCCCATGGGACGCGCGGTGAAGCTCATCGACAGGCGGTTGGGGGCCTCGGCGTGCCGCACCTCGCCCCAGACAAGCGGCGCGCCGTCCGATCCGGCCATGGAGAAGGGACCGGGCGTGGCAAGGCTACTTTCGGGCCGGTGAAACCACACGGCCAGCTTGTCGGGATCGGTCAGGTGCGCCCAGACCTCCGCGGGCGGGGCCGCAAGGATCAGGGTCTTCTCGATGGCATGGGTGCTCATGGTGCGGAGTCCTTTTCGACGGCGGTTTTGAGGGCGGAGAGCTTCTCGTCCCAGAATTGATCGAAGATCCCCAGCCAGTCGCGGATGGGTGCCATCGCCTCGGGGTTGAGGCTGTTGATGCGCTCCCGCCCCCGCGCCTCCACCCGGATCAGGCCACCATCGCTCAATACATTGAGGTGCTTTTTCACCGCCGCGCGGGTCATGTCGTAGTGCTGCGCGACCTCTGCGATGGTCATGTCCTTGCCGCGTAACATCATCAGGATGTCGCGCCGGGTCGGGTCCGACAGGGCGCGGAAAACGGGCTGCGCGCCGCTCATGGTGTCACCGGGCGGGAATGTGGGTTTGCGGCGTCGCCGGTACGCTCGTGCATTGGTGCGGTGCGCGCCGAGGTGGCACGCACCATCGACAGCGGGGCGCGCGATCGCGCCTTGCCGAACGGCGTGTTGCCGGACAGGGGGCACGCGGGTGGCGCCGGGGGCGGCGAATGTCGCATCTGTACCTCTAAATGATACCGTTTGGTATCTCGACTTATATGTAACCGAAAGGTATCACGTCAAGCGCGAAATCTCTTGCGCTTTGTTCACCTATTGTTCATGTTCTAGGGATGCGTGACGATGCCACCGATCCCGTCCTGATGCCCGGCCAGTTGCTGGCGCGCGGCGTGTGCCGCCATCTGCGCGCCCATGATTTCGTCACGCTGGAAGAATTCACGCCCGAACGGGGCAAACGGCTCGACGTGATGGCCATGGGGCCGAAAGGCGAATTGTGGGTGGTGGAGTGCAAATCCTCCCGCGTGGACTTCACCTCCGATGCGAAATGGGAGGGCTATCTGGAATGGGGCGACCGCTATTTTTGGGCGGTGGATGCGGATTTCCCGACGGAACTGCTGCCCGACGGGACCGGCCTGATCATCGCGGATGCCTATGACGCGGAAATCCTGCGCATGGGGCCGGAGACGAAGCTGGCCGGGGCGCGGCGCAAGGCGGTGACGCAGAAATTCGCGCGCCACGCGGCGATGCGCCTGCACGGGTTCCGCGATCCGGCGGCGGTGTTCGAGTTTTGAGGTCTCGGGTTTGAGCCATTGGGCAGGTGCGCCCTTGGCCCCGCGCCATCACGCATCCATCACGTAGGCGAAGAGCACGAAGGCCGTTGCGGCCAGCACCGCGATCCAGTAGGCGCGCCTCCACCGCAGAAACGGGAGGATCGCCAGAACCAGGAAGCTCGGCAGGCCGAGGATCATCGCCACCGCGCCATATCCCGCCGCATATCCCGCGACCGCCTGCCAGTCCCGGTCGGCGGCCCACCGTGTCTGCATCTCGCCACTCCACAGGAAAACCAACGCCGCAAGGGCGCTGCTCAGAGCCAGACCCATCACGAGGTATCCCAGTCCGGCAAGGCCCCACAGGATCAGCCGCACGCCCAACGGGGGCACGCCACCGGGCTTAGGCGTCTGATCGTTCATCTAGCGTTTCTTGCCGGCCTTGCGCGCGGCGGCGGCGGCGGCGCGGAGCTCCTCGGCGATATCCTCGGCCTCTTCCGGCTCGAAATCCATCGGCAGGTCGATCCCGTCACCCGCGATGTAGATGCGGACCATGCCAAGCGTCGTCGGACCGATTTGCATATCCGCCGAGATGTCGTTTTCGCTGTTGATCCCCATGGACGCCTCCGGTGACATTGACCCGAACGGCCTATCGCACGGCAGAGGGGCAAGGCAAGGGAGGGCGCGTGGTTGGAGATCACCTTCCGCGATATCGAGGTTGGGGACGTGGAATGGCTGATCCGCGCCCACGCGGAGCGCTACGCCGAGGATGACGGGTTTGACGACACGTTTGGGCCGCTTGTGGCGGGCATCCTAGAGGATTTCATGGCCCATCGGGAGCGGCCCGTGGAGCGCGCCTGGATCGCGTGCGACGGCGACAGGCGTCTTGGGTCCATCTTCTGCGTGAAGGGCGCTCTGCCGGGTGTGGCCAAGCTGCGCCTGTTCCTGCTTCTGCCTGCCGCGCGCGGCAAGGGATTGGGGCGCCGGATGCTGGATCTGTGCATCGAGCACGCCCGTGCGCAGGGGTTCGCGGCGCTCACGCTCTGGACCCACGAGAGCCACGCGGCGGCCTGCGCGCTCTACCGAAAGGCCGGGTTTGTCTGCGTCGCGTCGCGGCCCGTCCACTCTTTTGGGGTGGATCTGGTGGAGCAGGAATGGACGCTCGACTTGTCGCGTTGAGGGCCTTGCAATCGGAAGGTCTCGGCGCTATTCCGCGCCAGTGCATTGGATATGCCGGCGTAGCTCAGTTGGTTAGAGCGCCTGATTGTGGATCAGGAGGTCCCCCGTTCGAGCCGGGGCGCTGGTACCAAGCCCCCTCCCGATGATGTGACGATGTGCGGTGACGGTGCGCGCGCGACCGTTTCGCCGTGCGTGTGCACGTCGACCGACCGGGGGGCCAGCCCCCCGGACCCCCCGGGATATTTCGGGCACATGGAAGGGGGGGGTCAGCGCGTGTTGAGGTCCATCTCGTCGACCAGGTTGCGGGTGTCGGAGGCGAAGACGCGGATGATGCCGTCATCGCCGATCACGATCGTGTAGCCGTTGACGACGCTGTAGCCCACGGTTTCGACACCGGCGGGAATGTCGAAGACGTCCGGATGGACCAGAACCGGGCGGCGATCCTGGTTGAGGAACACGACCAGAAGTACGATCACCGCCACCATCCCGAGGATCATCACACCGGTCAGCACCGTCACGAGGTTCTTGAGGAACCGCAGCGAGGCGGGTAGGGGGAGGTCTTCTTCCTGGGCAGGATCGGCCATGTCGGGCTCCACACGTATCGTTTCACTTACCATCGGCCCCGACCCGGAGTCGCGCCTTGATAAGGCAGTCGCCCGCGCCGTGCCAGAGGGCGAGGCGATCAGCCGGTCTCGCCTTGCCAAGCTGATCCCGGCGGGCGCGGTGTGGGTGAACGGCGCCCCCGTCACCGATCCGAAGGCGAAAGTGGCCGAGGGCGACACGGTGGAGATCCGCGTGGAGGAAGCGGTCGAGGTGGAGACACGGGCCGAGGATATTCCCCTCGATATCCTGTTCGAGGATGCCGACCTGATCGTGGTGAACAAACCGGCGGATATGGTGGTGCATCCGGCCCCCGGCTCCCCCACCGGCACGCTCGTCAACGCGCTGCTGCACCATTTCGGTGGGGAATTGTCGGGTGTGGGGGGCGAAAAGCGGCCCGGGATCGTGCATCGGATCGACAAGGACACGTCCGGCATCCTGGTCGTCGCCAAATCCGACCGCGCCCATCACGGGCTCGCCGCGCAATTCGCCGATCATTCGATGGAGCGGGAATACCTCGCCATCTGCCACGGTGCGCCGACGCCGTCCGATCCGCGCCTGCGCGGCACCAAGGGGGTCAGCTTCGAGGGGCCGGTCCTGAAGATCACGACGCAGCTGGCCCGCCACAAGACCGACCGGCAACGCCAGGCGGTGCTGTTTTCCGGCGGTCGCCACGCCGTCACGCGGGTACGGGTGCAGGAGGTGATCGGGACCGTCGCCCTGGTGTCGTGCCGGTTGGAGACCGGGCGCACCCATCAGATCCGGGTTCATATGGCCCATGTGGGCCACGCTTTGGTGGGCGATCAGACCTATGGCGGACGGCGGCGCGTCTCCGACAAGACCCCCGGCGCGGCGGCGCTCAACACGTTCCCGCGCCAGGCCCTCCACGCGGCGGTTCTGGGCTTCAAACACCCTGTCTCTGGCGATGTCCTTCGGTTCGAGGCCCCATTGCCGGAGGACCTGCGCGCGCTCCTGACCGAGATCACGCGGAATACACGGTAAATTGTGCAGAATTGCACGGTGCTGCGCGCTGTAGCGCCTTGCGGTTCGCATTCGCATAGTGCATAACAGGCTCCGGTTTTCGGAACCGAACCACTTGATTTGAAGTTAATCGTATTTACATGTCCTGCAACCGGGCCGGAGCGCCCGCCCGATCAAAGGGGGACCGATCATGGCCAACTACGCAAATCTTCCCGCACCGACCCCGGAAGGCGGCCTGAACCGCTATCTCCAGGAAATCCGCAAGTTCCCGATGCTCGAACAGGGCGAGGAATACATGCTGGGTAAGGCCTGGGTCGAACAGGGCGACACCGAAGCCGCCCACAAAATGGTCACGTCACACCTGCGTCTCGCGGCGAAAATCGCCATGGGGTATCGCGGCTACGGCCTGCCCCAGGCCGAAGTGATTGCCGAGGCGAATGTGGGCCTGATGCAGGCGGTGAAGAAATTCGACCCCGAGAAGGGCTTCCGCCTTGCGACCTACGCGATGTGGTGGATCCGCGCCGCGATCCAGGAATATGTCCTGCGTTCGTGGTCGCTGGTGAAGCTTGGCACAACCTCTGCCCAGAAGAAGCTGTTCTTCAACCTGCGCAAGGCCAAGGCCCGCATCGGCGCGTTGGAGGAGGGTGACCTGCGCCCCGAAAACGTCGAGCGGATCGCCAACGATCTGGGCGTGACGGAGACGGAGGTGATCTCCATGAACCGGCGTCTGTCGGGCGGCGATGCCTCTCTCAACGCTCAGATCGGGTCCGAGGATGACGGCTCTGCCCAATGGCAGGATTGGCTGGAGGACGAGGATGCCGACCAGGCGACGGATTACGCGGAGCGCGATGAGTTTCAGGCCCGCATGTCCCTGATGGAAGAGGCGATGGAGGTCCTGAACGAACGGGAGCGGGACATCCTGACCCAGCGCCGTCTGCAGGAAAGCCCGGTGACGCTTGAGGATCTGTCGAGCGTCTACAATGTCAGCCGCGAACGCATCCGCCAGATCGAGGTGCGCGCGTTCGAGAAGTTGCAGAAACGGATGCGCGAAATGGCGCGGCAGCAGGGCATGCTCGCCACCGCCTGACGCCCGCCCGACCGACGACAAGCAAACGGCCCGCCCGGTCCCCCCGGTGCGGGCCGTTTCGCATTTTCCGCATCGTGCTTAACCGCGGCTTAACGATCAATCTGGTAAGGTTCTCCCGACTTGGACCATAGGGTGGGGGCCTTATAATCGTCCCCTTCATTTGCCCAACCGACATTTCAAAAGGGACCGACCGCCATGAAACTGCAATCCTCCTATTGGACCTTCGTGACGCATACCCGTGCAAAGCATCGCGCGGGCGGATTTCGCCTCTTCAAGCCCCTGTCGTAATGGTGCCGGATAGGGCCCGGCACGCAGGTAAGGTTTCCCGTGCCTTTCTGCCCCGCGCCCCGCAGGCCATGATGATCCCGACAAACGCCCCGTCCGAAAGTGCCTTAACCATGACCAAGATGATCCACGCTTTTCGTCCCGCGATCGGTTCCAACCGTTACCACGCCCGCGTGGTGATGGAATGCGGTGCGCCCGTCGCCGCGATTTGGGCGGATCTTGCGGGCGTGGTCTTCGATGCGGCGCTGCACCCCTCCGATGCCGCCACGCGCGCAGCGTTGGAGGAGATGGCCCGGGCCTTGCGCGGGGCCGGTGCCTCGCCCCGCACGTATTTCGCGCTCCACGGGGTGCTGGACGAAATGTTGAACGATGTCACCGCCGAGGTGCCGGATATGCGCGCGGGCCTGCAATCGGGGCTCGACCAGGCGCTGACCACGATGATGCGCGCGGCCCATGGCCTTCAACCCGCCCCCCAGGCTGAGGCGGCCTGAGGCAAAATTCCCCGCATATGGGCTCGGTCAACGTCTGGCCCATGCACCGCGAACCCAGTAGGCTGTCCCCCGTAGATGCGTGGGAGAGGATGCCATGGCCCGCAACGATGACGCCAATCTGGACGGCCGATTGAACGGCGAACAGCCCGCAAGTGACCGCGATCCGCTGCTGCAACGGTTGCTCTACATCGTTCTGATCGCCGTGATGCTCAGCCTTGCCAACACAATCCTGACCGCCGTGACCGTGATCCAGTTCATCGTCATGGCCGCCTCCAAGGGGGAACCGAACGAGAGGCTGGCCGATTTCGGCACCGATCTCGGCATCTGGATCGCCAAGGCCACGCGCTACCAGACCGCGGCGTCGGAGGTGAAGCCCTGGCCGTGGACCGACCTCGACTGACGGCCGCGCCGTGCATGTCCGCACGGGCGGCCTGCGCGGTCTGTGATTGACCGAACGGCCCCGCGCCGCCCATCCTCGCACGCAATCGCGCCAGCAAGGAGCCAGCGGATGTCCGACGCCCCCAAGATCGCCCAGAAAGCCCCCTATCCCGTGAAGGTGGAGGCCGGAAAAACCTATTTCTGGTGTACCTGCGGCCAATCCGGCGCGCAGCCCTTTTGCGACGGGTCCCACCAGGGATCAGCGTTCGCGCCCCTGAAATACACCGCCGAGGAGGACGGCACTGCGTTCTTCTGCGGCTGCAAAGCGACGTCTAACGCGCCGCTTTGTGATGGGTCTCACAGCACGCTCTAGGCATCTGGGTGTGGTCCGTTAGCCTCGCAGAATTGCCTGCGTTTTCAATGAATCAGCCGTCTGTGCAACCTTGCACACGGTCGCCCTGTCGGGGTCGCGCTAGTCCAGCCGCGCTCGCAAGACCCGCATCATGTTTCCGCCCATTACGGCCCGCACCTCGTCCTCCGTTGCGCCCGCGCGCAACAGGGCATCGGTCAGTGCGGCAAGTTCGGACGTGTCGAACCCCACCGTGACCGACCCGTCATAATCCGACCCGAGAGAGACGTGTTCGACGCCAAGCACGTCAATCGCGGCCATGATCACCCGCGCCACCCCGTCGGGGCTGTCATCGCAGGTCACATCCGCCCAATAGCCGATCCCGATCACGCCGCCGCCTTGATCGGCCCCGTTCTCCACGATCAACCGCATCAGGTCATCGGGGAAATTCCGGTGGGCATCGCAGGCCGACCGCAGGCCGGTATGGCTGACGATCAGGGGGATATCCGTCATCTCCACCACCTCGCGCGCCACCTGTTCGGAGGAATGGGCAAGGTCCAGGATCATGCCGCGCGCCACGACCTCCTCCACGACCGCGCGTCCGAAATCGGTCAGGCCCCGGTCGCCCACCCCGTGAAGCGACCCGCCCAGTTCATTGTCGAAGAAATGGTGCAGCCCGACCAGGCGATAGCCCGCGTCCTCCAACCGGTCGAGGTTCGCCATATGCCCCTCCAGCGCGTGGGCCCCTTCGATCCCGAGGATCCCGCCGACCACCGCTGCGCCGCTCGCGCGGTCCGCCAGCAGGGCCTCCAACCCGGCCGCATCCGTAATCACCCTCAATGCCCCATCCGAGGCGTCGGCAAAGCCGTGCAACCGCTCCGCCTGGTAAAGCGCCCGCTCCACCAGACTGTCCCAGGTCCGCGGTGGCCAAAGCTGTCCGATGGCCAGAAGGGTGATGTTGTCCGCCGCATCCGCCGAGTTCTCGTGGTAATTCTGCCCCGCCGGGCTTTTCGTGACGGCGGTGAAAACCTGCACGGCCACGTTGCCTTCCAACAGGCGCGGCACATCCACATGGCCGCGATTGCCCCGCTCCGTCAGGTCGCGGTTCCACAGCAGGCTGTCGGCGTGCCAATCCCCGATGACCAGTGTCTCATGCAGGGCGGCGGCCTCGTCGGACACGGAATAGGGGCCTTGCCAGTTCACGGCATTCCGCTCCGCTTCGACGTAACCCGGCGCGAAGATCAGGAACGCGACAAGTGCCGCGATGCAGACCAGCAAAAAACGTCCTAACCATTTTCCGAAGCTGCGCATGTCTTGAACCTCCCGTCGTTCGGGCTCAGGTTAAACAGGTGTAACACCTGCGCAAGGGCGACGTGACGGGAGAAGGGCCATGGCCGGCGGATGGGCGAAAGACGGTGCGGTAAGCGAGCAGATCGAAGCCTCCATCAACGATGAACTGGCCCGGATGCGCGCCACCAAGGGTCCGACGGGCGAAAGCCTCACCCATTGCGCCGATTGCGACGAACCGATCCCCGAGGCGCGGCGCAAGGCGCTCCCCGGTGTGAAGCTCTGCATCGACTGCGCCAGCGACCGCGATGCCCGGCCCGAGATGCGCGGCGGCATCAACCGGCGCGGCTCCAAGGATTCACAGCTGAAATAGGCGTCAAAGCCCGGCGTAGCGGGCGACCGACGCGACGACGATCTGCGTGGCTTGGTGAAGGCGCCACATGTCCAGGGCCTGCGCGATGTCGGTGGTGGTATGGTTGCGCGGGCTTTCGGCCCCGCCGTCGTAAAGCCCGACCGCCGGAAACCCCGCCGCCTCGAACGGCATGTAATCGCTGCCCCAGATATCGGTATGGGTGGTGGTCAATGTCGTGTAGTCGGCGGCGGCTTCGGCCATCAATCGCCCGAATTGCGCGGCGGCCGCATCATTGCCCGGTACCGCGTTGCCCATGTCGTATTCCACGATCATCGGGGTGGCCGGATCAGGCGGACGCCAGCCCAACATGTCGAGGTTGATCATCATCTCCACCGGCCATCCCTCGGCCGTCGCGATCCGCGCGCAGGCGCTTGAGCCGACAAAGCCCTGCTCCTCTCCTGCGAAGGCCACGGCCACCACGCCCTTGTCCAGGCCCGCCCCCGTCAGCACGTCATAGGCCATCAGCATCGCCGCCACGCCGGTCGCGTTGTCATTTGCCCCCGGCGCACGCCTCAGCGGCGCTTCCGAGATGCTGTCGTAATGGGCGCCCAGTAGGATGATCCCGCGCGGGTCCATCACATCGCCCGCCACGATATTCGCGCGCGTCTTGCCCGATGGCATGTCAAAACTCTGTCGGCGCGCAGGGGCGGCCTCCGTCGACATGATCCGCGCCATCTCGGCCTCGACGGCGGGAAAATCGGGATGGTCCGTGAAGCGGGTCGGAAAAGCGGTCAGGGTCTGGATCACGAATTCCAGCATGGCGGGCCGCACCTGATCCACCAGCGCCGCGATCGGATCGCCCTGCGCCCATACCGGTCGGGCGGCAAGCGCGGCTGCCCCCGCCAGAACCATCCGCCGGTCCATCATCTCAGGCGCATCCTCAGCAGATCCTGCGGCCCCGCGCGTCCCTCCAGCCAATCTTCGCCCGTATCCTCGAACGCGCCTTTCAGATAGCACGCCCGCGCCGCAATGTTCCGGTGGTTGACGGTCAGGTCCACGCAAGGCCGGTCAGGATATTCCGCCGCCAGATGGGCCTTCATCACCCGGACCGCCGCCGTCGCAATCCCTCGGCCCTGATGCGCGTGGTCGATCATGAAGGCGCGCAGCCCCAGCGCATCCCTGGCGCAGATGGGGATGTTGTAGTGATACGCCCGGTCGATCTTGAACAGCCCCACCGGGACGTCTCCCTCGAAAATCCCGTGCAGGTCGAAACGCGCCGGGTTCTCCGCAAACGCCTCCGCCACGGTGCCGCAATACACCTCCTGCTCCGGCAAGACGGCGATGTCGGCGTAGCGCGCCCGATCATCCGCCAAGATCCGGGCCAGGGAAACGGCCCTGCTCAATCCATCGCTTCCAATTCGTCGATGAAGCCTTCGATCATGCTCAGGCCCTTGTCCCAGAACGCCGGGTCGCTGGCATCCAGGCCGAAGGGTTCCAGAAGCTCCTTGTGATGCTTCGACCCGCCCGCCTTCAGCATGTCGAAATACTTCTCCTCGAAGCCGGTTTCCCCATTGGCCGCCCCCTCGGCATAGACCGCATACAAAGCATTCACGAGGCCGTCGCCGAACGCATAGGCGTAGACGTAAAAGGGCGAATGCACGAAATGCGGGATATAGGCCCAGAAGGTCTCGTACCCGTCCATGAAATTGAACACGGGGCCAAGGCTTTCGCCCTGCACAGACATCCACAGCGCGTTGATGTCATCGACCGTCAACTCCCCCGCACGGCGTGCGTCATGCAGCTTGCACTCGAAATCGTAGAACGCGATCTGGCGCACGACGGTGTTGATCATGTCCTCCACCTTGCCCGCCAGCATCACCTTGCGCGCTGCGTCATCCTTGGCCTCGGCCAGCATCTTGCGGAAGGTCAACATCTCCCCGAACACGCTCGCGGTCTCGGCCAGCGTCAGCGGGGTGGAGGACAGCAACTCACCCTGACCTGCCGCCAGCCGTTGATGCACGCCATGCCCCAACTCATGAGCCAGCGTCATCACGTCACGCGGTTTGCCGAGGTAGTTGAGCATCACGTAAGGGTGCACCTCGCTGACCGTGGGATGCGCGAAGGCACCGGGCGCCTTGCCCTCCTTCACGCCCGCATCAATCCAGCCATCGGTGAAGAAGGGCCGCGCCAGCTCCTCCATCCGGGGATCGAAAGCCGCATAGGCCTCTGACACGACGCGCTGCGCCTCGTCCCAGCCGACCAGCCGATCCTCTTCCATCGGCAGGGGCGCGTTGCGGTCCCAGACCTCCAGGGTGTCCAAGCCCATCCACTTGGCCTTCAGCTTGTAATACCGGTGGCTCAGGCGCGGATAGGCGGCGACGACCGCATTGCGCAGCGCCTCCACCACCTCCGGCTCCACGTGGTTCGACAGGTGGCGGCCCATCTGCGGGCTCGGCAATCCGCGCCAGCGGTCGTGGATTTCCTTTTCCTTGGCAAGCGTGTTGTGCACCCGCGCGAATAAGGGCGCCGTCTCCGCGAACTTGTCGGCCAGCGCCCGCGCGCCCGCTTCCCGCCGGTCCCGATCGCTGTCGGTCAGCAGGTTCAGCGTCGCCTCGATCCCCATCGCCTCGCCATCGACCTCGAACGACAGCCCCGCGATCTGCTCATCAAACAGCTTGTTCCACGCGCTTGCCCCCACGACCGATTTGTCGTGCAGGAACTTCTCCAACTCGTCCGACAATTGGTACGGCTTCATCGCCCGCATCCGGTCAAAGACCGGCTTATAGCGGCCCAGGTCGGCGTTTTCTGCCATCATCGCATCATAATGCGCGTCCTCGATCCGGTTGAATTCCAGGCTGAAGAACACCAGCGGCGTGGTAAAATTCGTGATCTTGTCCTGCATGTCGGACATGAACTTGGCCCGCGCACCGTCGGTCGTCTTCTGGTAATAGCGCAGGCCCGCGAAGGACATGACGCGCCCGGCGATCACGTCGATCCTCTCATAGCGCAGCGTACAGTCCAGAAGGCCCGCCGCATCCAGATCGGCCAATTTGCCCTCGTAATCCGCCGCAAAGGACCGGCAGGCCTCTTCCAGCCAATCCAGATCGCGCTTCAACTCCGCCGCGTCTTCCCCGGCATACAGGTCACTGAGGTCCCATTCCGGCAAGTCCCCCAAGGGCATCCCCCCGGCTTCGGCGGCGGCGTCACGCGGGGCTTCGATTGGACGGAACGAGCGATGCAACATGTAAATCCTCATTGGGTAGCTTTCCGCATCTACATAGGGTGGCCGAAGCCGGGATCGCAATCCGTCACCTCGAAAAATGAAAAGCGCAGCAAGATATGGTATGGGGTGGGGCAGTGCGGTGCGCACGAAAGGCACCGAGACTGGGAGAGGGGTGATTTTCAATGTCACATTCAACTTGCGCCATGGCCTTGGCTGGAATCCTCTTGCTTGCCGGATGCGAAGGCTTTGTCACGCCGACCGATGGGAGCTTGCCACTCCTGTCGCAGCGGCCCGACCAGACCATCCGCGAGGATGGCGGTATCATTACCGTCGACGGGACGAATTTTCTCGTCACGAACGTGACCCACCTCTGGATCGAGGACGGCCGGACCGGACCGGGTTTCGGCTCGGAGCGCGCAAACCGCTTTCTGGAGGTCCAGGTCAGAAACCGGACGGTCCGATGCGAAAATGACGAGGATTGCGTGCGGCGGGTCCGCCAGACGCTGCAAGAATTGAACGCGGATGACTACCGCTAAACGTCGCGCCTACAACTCCACGTCGCCCTCACCCGTGACACCGGGCTGGAATTCCGGCGCATCGGGGGAGCGGCGGATGATGATGTCGCCATTGGGCAGGCGCTCGGGCAACTCGTAGGAGGTGAAATCGTCCATCAATTCGCCCATCCGATCCAGGAACGGCAGCACCTCTTCCTCGAAATAGGGCCGCGCCTCCTCCAGCATCGGACGCATCTCCTCCATCAGCCCTTCGAGGATCAGGCGCGTCCCCTCGCCCAGAAGGCCAAGGCCCTCGCTGACATCTCCGCCATCGTCCTGCGCCGCGGCGGGTGCCGCAATCGCAAGCATCCCGGCCACGGCCATCGTCGAAATGAAATGTTTCATGGCCCAAAGATGGGGCCTGCCCCTATCCCAGATCAAGGGAAACGGGAAAATGGTCCGATGCCGTCAGCAACGCATCGCGCAAGGCCGCGTCCCCCCAGCAGGCCGGGTCATCGAACGGGTGCCAGATATGCCAGCGCCGCGCTTTTGTCCTCAGATCGGGGGATACCATGATGTAATCCAGCAAGGCCTGAAGGTACCGCCCCTCGTGGCGCAGAAAAAATCGCGCCGTTGTCGGCATGGCGGACAGCCGCGATTGCAGCGCCCGGGCGCCGTGAGGGTCGAACAGCCGCCCCGCCGCCGCCCCGCTTCCCATCACGATCTCAAGACCGGAGCGCCCGAAGAGCGCCTCGTATTCATCCAGACCCGGCCCGTCATTCAGATCCCCCGCCACGATCAGGGGCGTGCCCGCCTCCAGATGCGCCTCCACGCGGGCCCGCAACCAGATGCATTGCGCCAATTGCTTGCGCCGGTTGGCGATGGCCAGCCGCATCGCGTGGTCATCGTCCCGCGCGCCGTGGGGGGCCTTGGATTTCACGTGGACCCCGATCAGGTGCAGGGGTCCGATCGGCGTCTCCAGCGCCACTTCCAGCGGCGGCTTGGAGAAGCGCACCACGTCCTCGGTCGCGTCGATATCCAGGTCGATGCGAAACTCCGTCTCGAAACCCGGCGCGCCCAAATCGCTTGGCGCGTGGGCGGCCTGCACCACATCCGGGTCGTAGAGCAGCATCAATTCCTGCTGGGTATCGTTCTGGAACCCCATGCAAACCGCGCGCGCCCGAATGCCCGCCGCATGCGCAAAATTGCGCAAGGCCGCCACCCCGTCGCGCCCGCGTGAACAATCGGGCGCCTCCACAACCAGGATCGCGTCGGCGTCGAGCGCCCGGAACACCACCCCAAGCGCGTCGATCTGCATCGCGCGCGACACATCGCGCCGCGCCGACCATGCGTCATCGTGCAACAGCCCGCCCGCATCATCGAACAGCGTGTGAAACCATTCCACATTGTAGGTCGCAATCCGCATCCCGAGATCCTTTCGCGCGCGCGCCCTGTCTTCCATGTGCCGAAAATATCCCCGCCGGAGGCTGCGGGACAGTCACGCCGCGCGCGCGGCCTGTATGTCTTCCCACGCCCGGTTGACCGCCTGCATCCGCCGCTCGGCCAGCCGCACCGCCTCTTCCGGGACACCGCGGGCGATCATCCGGTCGGGATGGGTCTGCAACACCTCCGCCCGCCACGCGGCACGGATGTCCGACAAGTCATCGTCGGGCGAGACGCCCAGTACGCTGTACGGATCGGGCGCGTATTCCGGCACGTGGCGCATCCGCAAACGCTGGAAAGCGATATCCTCCATCCCGAAGATCTCCGCCACGCGCGACAGGAAAGCATCCTCGGCGGGGTGGTATTCGCCATCCGCCGTGGCGATGTGAAACAGCCCCTCCATCAGGTCGCACAGGACCGAATCCGTGCCGCAGGGCTGGCCGTCGATGCGAAACATCTTGGCGATCCTGCCGGCATATTGCTCGAACCCGGCCACGTCCTCGCGGGCCATGTTGAACACCCGCGCGGCGGCCGGCTCGTCCTCGGGGGGTATATGGAACACGTCGCGGAAGGCCGCCACTTCGTCACGGGTCACACGCCCGTCGGCCTTGGCCATCTTCGCGGACAGCGCAATGACCGCGATGGTGAAGGCGACCGTGCGTTCGGGCGGCGTGCGCAGCCGCTCGAACACCATCGACAGGCTTTCTCCCTGGCGGAGCGCGGCCACGGCTTCACTTATGCGGGTCCAGAGCGACATGGCCACAGCTTTAGCGCGCCGGGGCCGGTTTCGTCATGGGGAAAGCGCGGCCCTGCGGCGTCAAAGCCCGCTCCGCACTTTGAAACACAATTCGGCAAGCCGCAGCATATTCACAGATGCGTCTGCTGGCCCCAGCGTCTTCACAGACGCTTCTGCAAGCCCCAGCGTCTTCACAGACGCTTCTGCAAGCCCCAGCATCTTCACAGATGCTTCTGCATCAACACCAGGTCGATGAGGCGTCCGAATTTGCGCCCCGCCTCCGGCACGTGCCCGACCTCCACGAATCCCAGCGCCCCGTGAAACGCCAGACCGCCCGCATTCTCCGCGGAAATGCCGCCGATCAGGGAATGCACACCCTCGGCCTTTGCGTCGGCCTCCAGGACATCCATCAAGGCCCGCCCGAACCCCTGACCCCGCGCTGCCGGACCAAGATAGATCGCGTGCTCTTTCGTATGGGCATAGCCATCCCCGCCCCGAAACGGCCCGTAGGTGGCAAAGCCGCGACACGTCCCGTCCACGAGTGCCACGAACATCGGCTGGTCCTCCACGATCGCCGCGATCTCCGCTTCCGATTTCGGCGTGGAGGTGAAGGTGATCGTCGTCTCGCGGATCACCTCGTTCCAAAGGTCGCGGATCGCCGGCACATCTTCAGATGTCGCCCGCCGGATCATAGCGTGACCGGGCCGTCGGGCGTATCCAGCACCGCCTCAAGCCGCACGGTCTCGCTTTCCTGCATGACGATCCTCGGGTCATCTAACAGGGGCGCCAGGGCCGCGCGCAGCGCATCCGCCACGGGGGAATGCAGGCGCAATTCTCGCAACCGCACGCCGGTATCTTGCAGCAACGGCGCGGGATGGACCGGCCCCGTCCATTCGATCAATGCCGGGAACAGCCCGTCGAACGGCGTCTGCCCGCTCTCCGGCACCGCCATTTTCCAGCGCAAATCGGCGCGGGCCAAGTCCCATGGCACGCCAGCCCCTTCCGGCGCCTGCGCCAGCGCCGCGTCGATATCGGGGCACCGCGCCGCCCAATGGGTCAGCCCGGTGCCGGGTCCGCGCGCGTCCAGGTTGTACCAGCGCGGCTGGCCCGGATCGCGCCCCTCGGGGTCGACCGCGATTACCTCGAAATATTCCTCCGGCCCCAGCGACAGCAGGCGATTATGGGTGCCCATCGCCGCGTGTTCCCCACCGGGAAGCAGGCTCTGGCCAAGGCGCGCTTCGGTCTCGGCCACGCCTTCGGCCAAGGCAGAACTCGTCACCACGATATGATCCAGGGTCAGCATGGGTCTGTCCTAGCGCAGGCGCGCCGGGGCGGAAAGCATCTTGCGCGACCGCGCCCGCTTCCGCCACATGGCGCCATGAAAGACGACGATCCCAAAGCCATCGCCCGCAGGTCGGCCTTCGCTGCGCGCAAGGCGGCCCATGCCTGCGCCATCGACAAGATCGGCATGGCCACGTCCCACCTGCTCGACGTCATCGGCCCGGTCTCCGACAGCCTGACCGTGTCGGGCTACCTTCCCATCCGAACGGAGATTGATCCCCGCCCGGCCATGACGCTGCTCCACGCGCAGGGCGCGCGCCTTTGCGTGCCGGTGATCCGGGGACCGGGCGAGCGGCTCGATTTCCGCGAATGGACCCCCCATTGCGCGCTGGTCGATGGCCCGTTCGGAGCGGAAGTGCCCGCCGATGGCGCTTGGCTGGAACCCGATATCGTGATCGCACCATTGGTGGCCTTTGATACCCATTTCAATCGGCTGGGATATGGCGGCGGCTTCTATGACCGCACGCTTCACGATCTTCGCGACAGGGGCCATGTCCGCGCCATCGGGTTCGCCTATGCCGCACAGCAGATGGCGGAGCTTCCGCAGGAGCCGACCGATCAGCCGCTCGATCAGATCGTGACGGAAAACGGCCCCCTTGCCGCGCCCGCCAAGGCGACCTAAGCCAACGCCATGCGTATTCTGTTTCTCGGCGATGTCATGGGCCGCGCGGGCCGGACCGCGATCACCACACGGCTCAAGCCCCTGCGGGAGGCATGGCGCGTCGATTTCGCGATCGTGAACGGGGAAAATGCGACCTCAGGCGCGGGGCTTTCCGGCGCACATGCGAAGGTGTTGCTGGAGGCTGGCGCCGATTGCCTGACCCTCGGCGATCATGCCTTCGACCAGAAGGACATGCTGCAATTCATCGAAGCAGAGCCGCGGGTTCTGCGCCCGCTCAACTTCTCGAAATCCGCGCCGGGCAAGGGCGCGCGGCTGTTCGACGTCAAAGGCCGCAAGGTTATGGTCGCCCAGGCGCTGGGGCAGGTCTTCATGAAACGACCCTTCGATGATCCGTTCTCCGCGCTCGACGGGGCGCTCAAGACCCTCGGCGGGCAGGCGGCGGCGCGCATCGTCGATATCCATGCGGAAGCGACGTCCGAGAAGATGGCCGTGGGACATTACTGCGATGGCCGGGCAAGCCTGGTTGTCGGCACCCATACCCATGTCCCCACCGGTGATGCGATGATCCTTCCGGGCGGCACCGGTTACCTGACGGATGCAGGCATGTGTGGCGACTACAATTCCGTCATCGGCATGGACAAGACAGAGCCGCTGCGCCGCTTCCTGACCGGCATGCCCAAGGACCGCTTCAGCCCCGCAACGGGGGAGGCGACATTGTCCGGCGTCCTGATCGAAACCGATGACCAGACGGGCAAGACCACCAGGATCACGCCGATTCGCGAAGGCGGACGTTTGCAGACCAGCACCCCATGACCCGCACGCGCTGGCTGCCGCTGATCCTGCTGATCGGCATGGGCGCGCTTTGGGGCATCACGCAGCCCCTGTCGAAGATCGCCGTGGCCGACGGATACCGCGACATCGGCATCATCTTCTGGCAATTCGCCATCGGCAGCGTGCTTCTGGGCGCGCTCAACCTGGTCCGGGGCAGGGGCCTCCCGCTCGGGCCCGCCCAATTGCGGTTCTATCTGATGATCGCGTTGATCGGAACGATCCTGCCTAACTGGGCCAGCTTCACCGCGGCGGTGCACCTGCCCTCCGGCATCCTTTCGATCGTGCTGGCCACGGTGCCGATGATGGCCTTTCCCATTGCCATGGCGCTCGGGATGGACCGCTTCTCGACGCTGCGCTTCGTGGGTCTGTTGCTCGGTCTGGGGGCCATCGTGATGATCGCCGCGCCGGACAGCAGCCTGCCCGACCCGTCGCTTGCCATCTGGCTCCCCGTCGCCCTGATCGCGCCGTTCTTCTACGCGGTGGAGGGCAACGTGGTGGCGAAGTGGGGCACCGCGGGCCTCGATGCGGTGCAGGTTCTTCTGGGCGCGTCGATCCTGGGGGCGATCCTTGCCCTGCCGCTGGCGCTTGTGACCGGCGAATTCATCGCCCCGCCCGCGATCTGGGGGCCGGCGGATTGGGCCATCGTCGGTATCGCGCTGGCCCATACCAGCGCCTACGCCACCTATGTCTGGCTCGTGGGACAAACCGGCGCGGTCTTCGTATCCCAGGTTGGCTACCTCGTGACCGGTTTCGGGGTGGTCTGGGCCAAGCTGGTCTTGGGGGAATCCTATTCCGGCTGGATCTGGGGCGCACTGGCCCTGATGCTGATCGGCGTCGCGCTGGTGCAGCCGCGCAAGGGCGCAAATCAGGGGGCGTGACGCGCCGCGCAGTCTCCGCGCTTGCCGCCCCCCGCACACTCCACCATGATCGCCGCACCATGATCGACCTATCCCTCTCCCAGACCGGCGAAGGTTTCCTCGCCATCGCCATCCTGCTGGCCATGTTCGGGCTGTTCCTCTGGGAACGCTGGCCGACGGAGGTCGTCGCCATCGGCGGCTGCGCCACCCTGCTGATCCTGGGCCTTCTGCCCTATGAGAACGCGATTTCCGTCCTGTCGAACCCCGCGCCCTGGACAATCGCGGCGATGTTCATCGTCATGGGCGCGTTGGTGCGCACGGGATCGCTTGACCGGCTGACCAAGTTTGCGGAGGCCAACGCCAAGGCGCGCCCCGCTTTGGCCGTCCTGTCGCTTCTGGCTTTCGTGGCCATCGCGTCGGCCTTCATGAACAACACGCCGATCGTGGTCATCATGATCCCCGTCTTCGTCCAGATCGCCCGCATCCTCGGCCAGTCGCCGTCGAAATTCCTGATCCCGCTCAGCTATGCCGCGATCATGGGCGGAACGCTGACGCTGATCGGCACCTCCACCAACCTGCTCGTCGACGGCGTCGCCCGCGCGCAGGGGTTGGAGCCGTTCACCATCTTCGAAGTCACCCCCATCGGCCTTGTCGTGGTCGGATGGGGCATGCTCTACCTGCTGATCTTCGGGCGCAAATTGCTGCCCGACCGCTCGTCCATGGCCGCCCTTCTGGGCGGCAACCGCGCGCGCCCGAAATTCTTCACCGAAGTGGCCGTGCCCGAGGGCTCCGCGCTTGTCGGCCAATCGGCCCATGAGGTGGACCTCTTCAAACGCGACGGAATGCGCCTGATCGACGTGCTACGTGGCGATGCTTCGCTGCGCCGCGACATGGCCGGTGTGGTGCTTGAGGAAGGCGACCGCGTCGTCCTGCGCACGGAAATGTCGGAGGTTCTGAGCCTACAGCAGAGCAAGGACCTCAAGACCGTCGACAAGCTCAGCCAGGTGGCCACCGCGACGGTGGAGGTGCTGATTACGCCCGGATGCCGGATGATCGGGCGCTCGCTCGGCAACCTGCGCCTGCGCCGCCGGTACGGCGTCTATCCGCTTGCCGTGCATCGCCGGAACCAGAATATCGGCACGCAACTGGACGATCTGGTGGTGCGCGTGGGCGACACTCTGCTGTTGGAAGGCGATCCGGCCGACATTCAGCGACTGGCCGCCGACATGGACCTTGTCGATGTCTCGCAACCGTCCGAACGCGCCTATCGCCGGGCGAAAAGCCCCATCGCCATCGCGGCCATGGCTGGCATCGTGATCTGCGCGGGCCTGAACCTCGCCCCGATCCTCGCGCTCGCCGTGATCGCCGTGGCCATCGTGCTGCTCACCGGCTGCATCGACGCGGAAGAGGCGTTTTCCTTTGTCGAGGGCCGGCTCCTGGCGCTCATCTTCGCCATGCTCGCCGTGGGGGCCGCGCTGGAACATACCGGCGCCATCGCAATGATCGTGGGCGCCATCGCGCCTTGGCTCTCGGACATGCCGCCCGTCGTGCTGATCTGGGCGGTCTATTTCCTGACCTCGATCCTGACCGAGCTGGTCTCCAACAACGCCATCGCCGTCATCATGGCGCCCATCGCGATTGCCCTGGCCCAGGCGACGGGCATCGACCCGCGCCCGATGGTGATCGCGGTGATGATCGCCGCCTCGGCCTGTTTCGCCACGCCCATCGGCTACCAGACCAACATGCTGGTCTACGGGCCGGGCGGGTATGCCTTCAGCGACTTTCTGCGCGTCGGCGTCCCGCTTAACCTGAGCCTTGGCATCGTGGTCTGCCTCACGATACCGCTGATCTGGCCGCTTTGACCCAAAAGGATTTCTCGATGCGCATCGCAAAGCCCCTTCTTGTCCTTCCGACGCTCTCGCTCCTCGCGGCATGCGCATCCATGCCGGCCCAACCGACGCAGGTGGAGGTGAGCCGGACCGCAATCGAGGTCACGATGTCCAACCGCCAGACCTGCATCGGACCCGCTCCCGCGCCTGCGACGGGCAGCAGCTGGCAAGGCACATTGCAGGGCTGTGACAGCCCCTACCCCTATCGGGTCCAACTGGATGACAGCGGCAATCCGATCCGGCTTGGATTGGAGCAGGTCTTTGCGAGCATCGGCGTGGACATCGCGCCGATCGCGCGGGTGGAGATTGACGGCCCGGCGGGAAATACCTGGACCTTCGCCTCCCCGCGCCCTGTCGAGGACGACGATTGAAGCAACCTACGGGGTAATGAGGGATTGCGCTTTGCCTTGCGGCAAATCGCCCGGGGGCGCCGCCGCTGCGCGACGGCGCGGCACTACACCCGCGTCGCGTATGAGAAGCCACCCGGGCTAGCCGCAGCCATTCCTCCCGGGCGGTCTTCCACGTGCACGGCCATCGGCGTCCCCGCCTGTACCGCAGATCCATCATTGCGAGAGATGCTTAACGAAGCGTGAACGCCTGTCTTCCATGTGCCGAAAATATCCCCGCCGGAGGCATTATACTCTTGATCCGCTTCCTACCGATTGCGGCATCGGTCAAATTTCTTGCCTAGACGTGGGGGCGCTGCCCCCGTCGCCCAAGGGCGACTCCCCCCGGGATATTTCTGGCACATGGAAGACGGGCAGGGTGGAGGTCGGGTGGCCCCGGCAAGGGCCACCGCGCGCGAGGGCGTCAGCCCGAGCGCGCCCCCGGCGATTTGCGGCAACGCAAAGCGCAATCGCTCCCACGCATTAGAGCGGCCAGACGATCAGGATCGTCGGGATCGAGACGGCGATCACAATCACCTCCAGCGGCAATCCCATCCGCCAGTAATCCCCGAACCGGTATCCGCCGGGCCCCAGGATCAGGGTGTTGTTCTTGTGTCCGATCGGCGTGAGGAACGCGGCCGACGCGGCCACGGCCACCGCCATCAGGAATGGGTCCGGCGACACGCCGAGCGCCTGCGCCATGGTGATGCCAACGGGTGCCGCGACGATGGCAGTGGCGGTGTTGTTGAGCACGTCCGACATCGTCATCGTGACCACCATCAGCACCGTCAGGATTGCCCAAGGCGGCAATCCGTCCGTCAGGCCCACGAGCGCGCCCGCGATCAGCTCGGTCCCGCCGGAGCTTTCCAGTGCCGCGCCGAGGGGGATCATGGAGCCCAGAAGGACCACGACCGGCCATTCGATATGGTCGTAGATCTCCGATAGGGGCAGGATCCGGAGCAGTACGTAACCCACCGCCACGATCCCCAGCGCGATCGGCAGATAGACGAGCCCCAGTGACGCCGCGATCACCGCCGCGGCGAAGAGGCCAATCGCGGCCCATGTCTTGGTGTCGTTCGTCACAGTCAGGCCCCGGTCGGCCAGGGTCAGGCCCCCCAGCCAGCTGACCACGTCATCGGCGCGGTCGGACGGCACCAGGAGCAGCAGGATATCGCCCGGTTCCACCACGGTCTTGCGCAACCGCTTGGTGATCCGGGTTCCCTTGCGCGCGATCCCCATCAGCGTGCTCGATTGTCGCCACGACAATCCCACGCTCTCCGCGGTCTTGCCGGATATGCGCGCGCCGTCCTGCACCACCATCTCGATGAAGCTGACCCCGTCGCCCGTCACCGCATCGGTGCCGCCGCCCGATGCCACTTCCAGCGACTGGCCCACCCGGAATTCGTCCAACGCCTCGGGGGAGGCTTCCAGGACGAGCACGTCGCCCTCCCTCAGACGCAGGTTGCGCCCGGTGCCGAAGCGCCTTTTGCCGTCGCGCAGGATGCCCAGAAGCGCCACGTCCGCTTCCGCCGCCGCGGCTTCCAGCTCGCGCAGGCGCGTGTCGTTGAGCTTGGAGCCTTCGGGCACCCGCAGCTCCGAGATGTAAGGCTCCAGCTGCGCCAGCTGATCGCCCACTCCGGAATCCCGCCCGGGGATCAGACGCCAGCCGATCAGCGCCACGAAAGCGAGCCCCGCCAAAGCCGCCACGCCGCCCACAGGGGCAAAATCGAACATCCGGAACGTCTCTCCCAGGGAATCCTCGCGGATCGTGGCGATTATGATATTGGGGGGCGTCCCGATCAGCGTCGCCATGCCGCCCAGGATCGTCGCGAAGCTCAGCGGCATCAGCGAAATGCCGGGGCTGCGCCCGGCCTTGCGCGCCGTAGCGATGTCCACCGGCATAAGCAGGGCCAGCGCCGCGACATTGTTCATGAACGCCGACAGGACCGCGCCGATCCCGCCCATGATCGCGATATGGGCCCCCAGCGACCGGCCCGCATCCACCAGCGTGCGCGTGATCAGGAACACCGCACCCGACCGCACCAACCCGGCCGAGACGACCAGCACAAGCGCCACGACCAACACCGCCGGATGGCCGAAGCCCGCGAAGGCCTCCGACGGTTCCACCACGCCCAGAACCGTGCCGACCATCAGGGCGGAGAAGGCCACGAGGTCGTACCGGAACCGACCCCAAAGGAGCAGGCCGAACACCGCGCCGAACAGCGTGAAGAGGATGATCTGCTCCGTCGTCATGGGCCGACCTTAGTCAAGGCCGCCCCGACCCGGAACCGCAATCTTCGGCCCGGCGCACGGCGCGCTCAAAGCGGTGCGACATGCGTCATGTCGACGGAGACCGGGCGGTGATCGGAGGTGAAGTCGGACCTGGTATCGAAGACGGCATTCACCGCCTCGTGGATGTCATGCTCCACCCGCCCGGCCTTGGAATGGACGCGCACGCCCGCCCGGTCCAGCGCCGCCTCTCCGGTCACGGATTGAGTGAACATGATATGGTCCAACAGCACTTCCGGCGCGCGCCCCGGATCCCAGGCATCCTGGAACAGGGCCGACCACCGGTGATCGCCACCGCTTTCCAGCCCGTAATCGAACAGGGCGTGGTTCAGGAACCTCTGGGCAAAGAACACATCCCCCTGGAGGTTGGAGATCAGATCGTGGAACAGGTAGCGGCGCTCGAAATATTCCTTGCCGATCCCGTCATTCAGATCACCCAGCAGGAACACCGCCGGCCACGGCTCGTTACGGAATCGATTGTCGATATAGTGGCGGATGTTCACACATTCGGTGGTCAGCTTCACCCGCGCCTCCACCGCGACCTGCTCGACGGCTTCGATCAGGCGCTCTTCCGCCTTGGTGGGCTTGGGCTTCTTCCGCAGGTCGGAGGCCTTCTTGTAATCGTCCCCGCCGAACTTGGATTTCAGATGCGCCCCGATGAAATCCACCCGCTTGCCGCCGATCGTGCAGATCAGGGTCTGGGGATGGCGATAGTGCCAGTGTTCCCGCGACGACCGGGTCGGGTTGGGCACCGCGTCATCCGCCCCGTCGCTGCCATCGCCGAAATCATAGGCCACGTCCACATCCGGGTGGCCGCGGTCCATCTTGAACCACGGATGGTTGACGTTCCACTTGTCCTGGTGCTCTCCACCCGCCTCCGGATCGACGCGGCTTTCGATCTCCGTCGCCTCGCGCCAGCGGGAAATCGGCAGAAGCGTCGGGTCGAGGGCGGGGACCAGCGCGGTCTTCACCAGGAAGAAGATGCCTTGGCTGCCACCGATGTAATATTTGTCTGAGCCCGCCCGCTCCACCACGCTCCACCGGCCCGCCAGATCCTCCGCGCAGAAGGTCTTCAGGCGCGCGATATTGCCGGTCGATGGCCCTTCCTGAATGCACAGGATGTCCGGATTGATCGTCTCGATCTCAAGCGCGATGCGCTCGCGTTGCAGGCGCTGCAACGCCTTGCCCGCCGAAGACGTGACCTTCTTTGAGCGTTGCGGCGTGGTGCGGGTCATGCCTTGCAGCAACTGGCCGAACCATTTGATGTTCCAGGTTGTGAGTTTCAACGTCATGTGGGTGCCCCCCGAATGCTTGGTTTTCAATGGCCGAAGCTTACCACGACCTGCCCGTGAACCCGGCGTGAAAAGGGCGGGGAAAAGCGTGAAATCGCCCGCCTTGCCGCACCGGAGGCGACGTTGTATAGACCCCGCAATCATTGAGATTTCTGCAAGGGGAAAGCCCATGGCCGGCCATTCAAAATGGGCGAATATCCAGCATCGCAAGGGACGTCAGGACAAGCTGCGCTCCAAGCTGTTTTCCAAGCTCGCCAAGGAAATCACCGTCGCCGCCAAGATGGGCGACCCCGACCCCGACAAGAACCCCCGCCTGCGCCTCGCCGTGAAGGAGGCCAAGTCGCAATCCGTGCCCAAGGATGTGATCGACCGCGCGATCAAGAAATCCCAGGGTGGCGATGCGGAGAATTACGATGAGATCCGGTATGAAGGCTATGGCCCCGCCGGTGTCGCCGTGATCGTGGAGGCGATGACCGACAATCGTAATCGCACCGCGTCCACCGTGCGCTCCACCTTCTCCAAGAACGGCGGCAACCTCGGCGAGACTGGCTCTGTCGGGTTCATGTTCGACCGCAAGGGGCAGGTGACATACCCGCTCAGTGCTGGTGACGCTGACACCATCATGATGGCCGCGATCGAGGCTGGCGCCGAGGATGTGGAAACGAACGAGGGCGACGGCGACGAAGATCCCGGTCAACACATCATCTGGTGCGCCGATACCGACCTCAATGAGGTCTCCACCGCGCTGGAGGCGGAACTGGGCGAATCCGAGCACACCAAGCTGGTCTGGCGCCCGACGACAACGACCGAACTGGGCCTGGAAGACGCGCAAAAGCTGATGAAACTGATCGAGGCGCTGGAAGACGACGACGACGTCCAAAGCGTGACGTCGAACGTGGAGATCTCCGACGAAGTCATGGCGGAGCTGGGCGCGGAGTAGGGGGGGCTGTTTGCGTGCCGGACTGCTTTGCCACCCCGTGGGGCGGGACTTGTCCCGCCGCCCGGCCGTCGCTTGCGCATCTCGTAGACCGGGCCTCGGCCCGGATCGGCCCGTGCCCTTAAGGTGGGTGAAACCCACCAGCCACACCACCGTAACGACCCTCCCCAAACCCTTAAAGATCCCTTAACGAAAATTCCTTTCCTCAACCTTTACAGCGCCTTAACCCCCCTTATCACGCGTGATAACCTGGCCCAAATCCCCCTCGACACCACGTCCGCCGCCCGTTAGGCAGGCCCTTCTTGATCCACCCCAAGGCGCGGCCTCATGCTCACGACCTTCACCGCAGGCTTCGCGCTCTCCTTCTCGCTGATCCTCGCCATCGGCGCGCAGAATGCCTTCGTGCTGCGGCAGGGCCTGCGCCGCCTCCACGTCGCGCCTGTCGTCCTCGTCTGCTGCTTGTCCGAGGCCATCTTGATCTTCGCGGGCGTGGCGGGTTTCGGCGTCGTGGCCGACCGCGCGCCGTGGGCGTTGGAGGTGATGCGCTGGGGTGGGGCGGCGTTCCTGCTGGTCTATGGCCTGCGCTCGCTCTGGTCCGCATTCCACAGCGTCGATGCGTTGCGGGCCGAGGGGCAGGCGACCCAGAGCCTGGGTGCCGCTCTGGCGACGACGCTCCTGCTGACCTGGGCCAACCCCCATGTCTATCTCGACACGCTCGGCCTGATCGGCGCGGTTTCGGCCACTTATGGGGAGGGGCGGTGGATCTTCGGGGCCGGCGCGCTGGGCGCGTCATGCGTGTTCTTCGTGGTCCTCGGCTACGGCGCGCGGGCCCTGGCACCGATCTTCGCGCGTCCCAGGGCCTGGGCGTGGCTCGACGGGGTCGTGGGGGTCACGATGCTGGCGCTGGCGGCGAAATTGGCGCTCGACCTCTGAACGGACCTTGTGGCGGGGCGGGCGCAGTGATCTGCTGGCCCGGACATGGAGCATCCAGCCCCCCCAGCCCAAGCCGCCCGCGCGATACCGGGATCGAACCCCGGTTGGGGCATCTTCTGGATGCTTTTGACGGGCGTATGTTTCGTGGCGGTCACGGCAACGGTGAAAGTGGTGGGCGACAGCGTCCCCCCGACCCAGGCGGGTTTCCTGCGCTACGTGCTGGGGCTGGTCTTCCTGATCCCGATGTGGCCGTCGGTGCGCCGCACAAAGCTCGACGGATCGCTCGGCGCGCTGTTCCTCGCCCGCGGTCTGGCCCACGCGCTGGCCGTGTCGATGTGGTTCTTCGCGATGACGCGGATCCCCATCGCCGATGTAACGGCGCTCAACTACCTCAACCCGGTCTACGTGATCTTGCTGGCCGTCATCTTCCTCGGCGAGCGGTTGGGGCCGTGGCGGATCGCGGCGGTGGCCATCGCATTCGTCGGCACCTTCGTCATCATTCGCCCTGGTTTCCGGGAGATCGACGTGGGCCATGTCGTGATGCTTGGCACCGCCGTGGCGATGTCGGTGAGCTATTTCCTCGCCAAGCTCCTGTCGGCGCGGGTGCCTGCGGAGGTCGTGGTCTTCTACCTGTCGATCATCGTGCCGCTGGCGCTTTTGCCGGTGGTCCTGCCGACCTGGGTGCCGGTCAGCTGGGTCGACCTTGGCTGGCTGTTCCTGTGCGCGGCCCTCGCCACGGCGGGGCACTACACGATGACACTCGCATTCCGCGCCGCACCCCTGGCCGTGACACAGCCGGTGACGTTTCTGCAACTCATCTGGGCGACCGCCCTTGGCGTTCTGGTCTTCGGGGAGCCTGTGGACGCGTTCGTGATCCTGGGCGGGGCGATGATCATCGCGGCGGTCAGCTTCATCACCTGGCGCGAGGCCCTGCGCGGCCGCAAGGGGCCGGTCGCCGAAGCCGTCGAGAAAACGCCCTGAAACTGTGCAGCGGGGCGGGTTTGCGCACAGGGCGGATGCAATTTGTCTTGCTGCGCCGCCGCAATATCGCCGGTGCGTCTTGTGCGAGGCGACGCTCTCTTTTGGTCTTCTCTCACACGGGAGGACATCCATGACCCTTGAAGCGGTAATCTTCGGCGGGATCGGCAGTATCGCCGAATGTGCGGACATTGATCGTGCGGCGTGGAATGCCGCGTTCCGCGCCCATGACGTGCCTTGGACCTGGTCGGCGGAGACCTATGCCGAGTTGATGCGCGCAGGCGGCGACCGGCAATTGGCGGCCCGCTATCGCGCGCGGACCGGAGAGGCGGCCTTGGTGGATGATCTGGTGCTTGACGCGACGCACCAGAAGATCTTCGCCTCGATCCTCACGCGGGAGATCCCGTTGCGCCCGGGCGTCGCGCGGGTTTTGCAATGGTCGATGCGCGGGGGTCTGAAGCTGGGGCTTGTGACGCGGGCCGAAATGGGTCCGGTCCGCGCCCTTCTGCAGGCCACGGCACGGTTGCGGTTCGGAATCGAATTCGACGTCGCCGTCCTGCGCGGGGACGTGGCCCACCTTGCCCCCGATCCCGAGGGGATGGAGCGCGCAGTGGCGCAGCTTGGCGTCGGACGGGCGCGGGTCACGGTGGTGGCCGACACGCCCGCCACGGCGGCGGCCGCCCAAAGCGCGGGCCTGTCGGTGCTGGCCTTCCCGGGCCTCCTGAGCGCGCCCGCGCCCGGCGATTTCGGGGCCTTGCCGCGCGTCAGCGTGCTCAGCCCCGAAGCGATCACCGGCTCTTGGTGCGGGGCGGTGCCCACCGCGGCGCAATAGGGCGCGGATTTGATCCAGCGCAAGGTGCACCGGGGCGCGATGGCGTTGGATAGGCCGATCAGTGGAAGAGGAGGAACCCGATGTCCCACACGCCCCATGAACTGGCCGAAGAATTTCCCGACGATGCCGATGCGATCCACGCGCTCAAGACGTCGGACGCACATTTCGCGAAGCTCGCCGATGCCTATCACGAGGTGAACCGCGCCGTGCACCGGGCCGAGACGGGTGTGGAGCCCCTCGACGACATGGCCGAGACCCAGTTGCGCAAGGAGCGGATGCGGCTGAAGGACGAGATTGCTGGGATGCTGGCGAAAGCCTAGGCGGCCGGGATAGACTGACAAAAGGTGCGGCGAAGCCGCAAGGTTTTGCCTCACCCCGCCGCTTGCGCAGCGGGGCTCAGGTGAGGGGGCGCTGCCCCCGTCGCCCGGGGGGCGACTCCCCCGGGATATTTTCGGCACATGGAAGTGGGGCGCGCGGATCAGGCGGCCGGGCCAGACGCCCCTTCGAGCCGCGTCTGAAGCCGCTCGAAAAACTGGTCGGCCATCTTGGTGGCGAAACTGTCGACCAGGCGGGAGCCCAGTTGCGCGAGCTTGCCGCCCACTTTCGCGTCGACGTCGTAGGTCAACTCCGTCCCGCCATCGGGATGGTCGGCCAGATGGACCTTGGCCGCGCCCTTGGCAAACCCGGCGACGCCGCCCTTGCCCTCGCCCGAGATCGTGTAGCTGGTTTCCGGCACGACATCGTAGAGGGTGACGTCGCCCTTGAAGGTGGCTTTCACCGGTCCGACCTTTTGCTTGACCACGGCCGAAAACCCCGCCTCCGGGGAGCCGGTCAATTCCTCGCAGCCGGGAATG
Source organism: Hasllibacter sp. MH4015 (assembly GCF_020177575.1). Taxonomy (NCBI): domain Bacteria; kingdom Pseudomonadati; phylum Pseudomonadota; class Alphaproteobacteria; order Rhodobacterales; family Roseobacteraceae; genus Hasllibacter; species Hasllibacter sp. MH4015. The sequence continues at coordinate 2,445,998 of NZ_JAHTBK010000001.1, read as the reverse complement.
CAGGCCTGGAGCGTTTCGGCATCGTTGAGCGCGGCCCAGACCGCGGCGCGGTCGGCGGCGATGTGGCGGCTTGCATGCATTTCCATGGGGCGGGGTCCTGTGTCGTCTGATCGCTGAGACGGTAACGGGCAGGGGGGCGGGGGGCAATATCCGGCATGGCCTAGGGTGCGACCTCGTAGGGCAGGGTGCCGCGGCGGTTGGGATCGACACTGAGTTGCCGTTCCAGTGGCGGGACCGCGCGCTGGTGGCAATTGGTCCGCTCGCAGATCCGACACGAGATCCCGATCGGCCGGAACGCGGCATCCTGGTCGAGATCCAGATCGTCGGCATAGACAAGATCGGCGGCGTGTCGGACTTCGCAGCCGAGCGAGATCGCGTAGCGCCGGGTCGGGCGGCCCCAGGCGCCGCCGGATTTGGAGACGTCGCGGGCCAGGATGACATAGCGCGCGCCGTCGGGCGTTTCGGCCAATTGGCGCAGGAAGCGGCCCGGCGTCTCGAACGCCTGGTGCACGTTCCACAGGGGGCATGCCCCGCCGAAACGGGCGAATTGCAGCCGCGTGGCGGAGTGGCGCTTGGTGACGGTCCCCGCCTGATCGACCCGGGCGAAGAAGAAGGGCACGCCCTTGGACCCGGGCCGCTGCAGGGTGGAGAGGCGGTGGGCGATCTGCTCGATCGAGGCGGAGAACTGGATGGACAGACGCTCCAGATCATGGCGGGTGTCCTGGGCCGCCTCCGTGAAGCGGGCATAGGGCATCAGGCAGGCGCCCGCGAAATAGTTCGCCATCCCGATCCGCGCAATTTCCCGCGCCGTTTCGGATTGAAACCGGGCGAGGTCCAGCGTGGCCTCGATCAATTCGTGCTGGCCCAGAAGCGCGTATTGGTGGAGCAGTTGGAACCGCTGGGTCTCGGGCGCGGCGCGGGGGCTGAGGGTCAGAGTTTTCGTGTCCGGATCATAGTGGCGTACGCCGTCCCCGGCGACGTGGCGGATCGTGATGCCGCGGTCCGCAAGAACCGCCGAGGTGTGCGCCGCCAGATCCCCGGTCGCGCGCTTGGCAAAGCGTTCGGCGGCGCGGTCCACGGCGTCGATGTAATTGTCGGTATAGTGGAAGAAATCGCGCACTTCCTCCCACGGGGAGGCGGTGGCGGAGGTCTGCTGGCCCAGGGCCTCGTCCAGTGAGGCGAGGCGTTCGTGGGTCTGGCGGTAGGCGCGGTGCAGGTCGAGGAAGGCGCGCGCAAGCGACGGGGCATTGGCGGCAGCCAGGCGCAGGTCCGCCAGATGGGGCTGGGTGTCTGCGAAAAGCGGGTCGGCCAGCGCTTCGCGCATGTCGGAGACGAGGCGGTCGGTATCGGAGGCCGAAAGCTCCGTGATGTCGACGCCGAAATCCTGGGCGAGCCCGAGCAGGACGGTGGTGGAGAGGGGGCGGTTGTTGTTCTCCATCTGGTTGAGATAGGGCAGGGAAATCCCGAGCTTCGCGGCGAAATCCTTCTGGGTCAGGCCAAGGCGCGTGCGCACGGACCGCAGCTTGGCGCCGACATAGAGTTTCTGGGTGGCCATGGGTGTGTGTCCCGCGAGTTTGCAGAACAAGGTTTGCGGATTTGCAGATGGATTGGCAAGGGGAGCCCGAACGCGCCTAGGGTCCGGACACCCGCGCCTCGCGCCGGATCGTGTAGAGGATCGCCAGAACGCCCAGGGCCGAGGCGCTCAGCATCATCAGCAGAAGCGGCATCGCGCCCGCCCCATCGGTCAGCACCACACCGGCCAGTGCGGACAGGCTTGCACCGCCGGCCAGCATGATCGCGCCGCCCAGACCGGATGCGGTTCCGGCCAGGTGCGGGCGCACCGACAACATGCCCGATGTCGCGTTGGGCAGGACCATTCCGTTGCCGAGGCCCACGAAGGTGGTGAAGCCGAAGAACACGAGGGCCGAGCCGTGGCCGAGCAAGAAGATGACGGTGGAGATCAGCAGGCCCGCCGAGGTCAGCACCGCACCCCAAAGGATCATCGTGTTGATGCCGAGCCGCGTGGAATAGCGCCCCGAGATGCCGTTTCCGAAGAAATATCCCAAGGCAGGCGCGCCGAAATAGAGGCCCACACGCGCGGCGGACAGGTCGAACACCTCCGATCCCACGTAAGGCGCGCCGCCGAGATAGGAGAAGAACGAGGCCGAGGCAAAGGCCGCGCAGGCGCAATAGCCCCAGAACCGGCGTGATGCGAAGAGTTCGGGATATTCGCGGAATTGCGCGGCAAAGCTGGCCGACGTGGTCTGCGCCGTCTCCCCCAGATCGCGGAAGATCAGCGCCAGCACCAGCACCCCGAGGATCAGCAGAAGCCAGAAATTCGCCTGCCAGCCCAACGTCTCGTCCAGCGCGCCGCCAATGGCCGGACCAATCATCGGAACAATGGCCATCCCCATTGTGACATAGCCGATCTGGGAGGCGGCCTCGACCTCGTCATTCATGTCGCGCACCACCGCGCGGCCAAGGACAAGGCCCACGACGATCACGGCCTGGATCATGCGGAAGAACAGGAAGACCTCGATCGTGCCGGCCACAAGGCAACCGACGGTCGCCAGAAGAAAGATGACGATCCCGCCAAGAAGCACCGGGCGGCGCCCGAACCGGTCGGAGATCGGGCCGATCAGAAGCTGCAACACCGCGTTCACGCCAAGGTAAAGCGACACGGACAATTGCATGATGCGATATTCGGTATCGAAGAAAGTCGTCATCGCGGGCAGCGACGGCAGGAAGATGTTCATCGACAGCGCGCCAAGGCCCGTCAACACGATCAGTGTGAAGATGTGTGGAGGTGTGGAACGGTCGAGAAACCGAACCGGGACGTGCGTGCTCATGTCCCAGACGTATTCCTCTTGGTCGGGGTCGTCCAGTGCGCGGGCGAACAGGCCTGTGTGCGAGCGTGATTTGCGGATTTGCAAAATTGTGAACGGTTGCGGTAATGGATTTGCAAATATGCCACACAAAGCTGGTCCGCCTCCGCGCGCCCGTGTAGGTTCGCGCAACGCGACGAGGGGAGCACGTGGGACATGAATGATATTCTGGCGGAACTGGATGCACGCCGCGAAGACGCGCGGATGGGCGGCGGCGAGAAACGCGTCGCGGCACAGCATTCCAAGGGCAAGCTGACGGCGCGCGAGCGGATCGAGCTGCTTCTGGATGAGGACAGTTTCGAGGAATACGACATGTTCGTCGCGCACCGCACCACGGAATTCGGGATGGAGGCAAACCGCCCGCCCGGCGACGGGGTCGTGACCGGCTGGGGAACGGTGAACGGGCGGCAGGTCTACGTCTTTTCCCAGGATTTCACCGTGCTTGGCGGGTCGGTTTCGGAAACCCATGGCCAGAAAATCTGCAAGATCATGGACATGGCGATGCAGAACGGTGCGCCCGTGGTCGGGATCAACGATTCCGGCGGCGCGCGCATCCAGGAAGGCGTCGACTCGCTGGCCGCCTACGGCGAGGTTTTCCAGCGCAATATCGAGGCGTCGGGCGTGGTTCCCCAGATCTCCATGATCATGGGGCCCTGCGCCGGTGGCGCCGTCTATTCCCCGGCGATGACGGACTTCATCTTCATGGTGAAGGATTCCTCCTACATGTTCGTGACCGGCCCCGACGTGGTGAAGACCGTGACCAACGAGGTCGTGACCGCGGAGGAACTGGGCGGTGCATCGACCCACACGCGGAAAAGCTCCGTCGCCGATGGCGCATTTGAGAATGATGTCGAGGCGCTGAACGAGGTGCGCCGCCTGATCGACTTCCTGCCGCTCAGCAACCGCGAAAAACCGCCGGTGCGGCCCTTCTTCGACAGCCCCGACCGGATCGAGGAAAGCCTCGATACCCTGATCCCTGATAATCCGAACCAGCCCTACGACATGAAGGAACTGATCCAGAAGATCGCCGACGAAGGCGATTTCTACGAGATTCAGGAGGATTTCGCGGGCAATATCATCACCGGATTTATCCGGTTGGAGGGACAGACGGTCGGCGTCGTGGCCAATCAGCCAATGGTGCTTGCCGGGGTTCTGGATATCGACAGCGCGCGCAAGGGGGCCCGTTTCGTGCGGTTCTGCGATTGTTTCGAGATCCCGATCCTCAGCCTCGTGGATGTCCCGGGCTTCCTGCCCGGCACGGCGCAGGAATACGATGGCGTCATCAAGCACGGCGCGAAGCTCCTCTTCGCCTATGGCGAGGCGACGGTGCCGAAAGTGACGGTGATTACCCGCAAGGCCTATGGCGGGGCCTACGTGGTGATGGCCTCCAAGCACATGCGGGCGGATGTGAATTACGCCTGGCCCACGGCGGAGATCGCGGTGATGGGCGCGAAAGGGGCGGTGGAGATTCTGCACCGCGCCGATCTGGGTGACGCGGACAGGATAGCGGCCCATACCAAGGAATACGAGGATCGCTTCGCCAACCCCTTCGTGGCGGCCGAACGCGGCTTCATTGACGAGGTGATCCAGCCCCATTCCACCCGGCGCCGCGTCTGCCGGGCCTTTGCTGCGCTCCGGCGGAAAAGCCAGACGCGCCCGTGGAAGAAGCACGACAACATCCCGCTCTGATGGCCCGCGACGCATGGCATATCACCCGCGATGAGCGGACCCTGACCCTGTCGCGCACCCGCGACGTGCGGTTCGATCTTGCGCAGTTGAGCTTCATTCCAGGCGAGGATTTGAGCCGGTCGCGCCTCGCCCACCAGATCCGGCAGGACATGTGGCGCCGGTTGCAGCGGTTGCGGGGCTTCTGCCCGGCCGTTCGCGTGACCGCGCAGGACGGCGGCATGGCCGTGCTGGCCGGTGGCGCGGTCCATGGCCCGGTGACGCGACGCGCGGCGGAGACAATCGCCGACATGCTTGACGATCCCGATCTTCGCGCGCGCTGGATCAAACATGCGCGGAGGCGGCCATGAGCCGGATCGCCGCCCCCGCCGCCGCCCCTTCCGGAACCGCCGCGCGCGCCCGTGCGTTCGAATGGAAAGGAAAGTGCCATGACCAAGGATCACGGACCGTCCATCAAGGACGACGAAACCTACGAAGCCCTGCGCAAGGACGGGGCGTCGAAACAGAAGGCCGCGCGGATCGCCAATGCGCAGGCCTCCGACGATCAGAACCCGTCGAAGAAAGGCGGCAAGGCACCGCCCTACGAGGAATGGACAAAGGACGCGCTTTACGATCGCGCGCAGGAACTGGAGATCGACGGCCGCTCGGACATGAGCAAGGACGAGTTGATCGAGGCGCTGCGCAAATCCTGACCCGGGTCGGGGGTGCGGCATGACCCACGCCCTCACCATCACCCACGCCGACGACCGCCCGTTCCAGGGCGAAGGGCTGCGGGCGTTTTTCGAATATGCCGACCTCAAGATCGGCGCGGCCACCGGGGGCGCGTTCGGGGCCCACGTGATCCGCGCCGTGCCGGGGGAGGAAAGCCCCGGCGCGTGGCATTCCCATGACCTCGACTTCCAGTTGGTCTATGTCACGAAGGGTTGGGTGGTCTTCGAGTACGAGGGCGCGGGCGAGCATATCCTGCGCGAAGGGTCTTGCGTCTTGCAGCCGCCGGGGATCCGCCACCGCGAGGTCCGCCATTCCGACGACATGGAGCTGATTGAGATCACCGCGCCGGGCGACTTCCCCACCACGCCGGAGGACGCGCCGACATGATGCGCCTTGTCTACCTTCTCCTCGCGCTCTGCATCGTGGGCCTTGCTGTCTTCTTCCTGTTGCCTCGCGGCGGGCCGGAGATCTGCACGACGGACGAGGCGCTGACTGCACCATCGGGCCGGGTCCTGACGCTTTGCGACGTCGTCTATGAGATCCAGCCCAACAACGATGCCTGGGTCGTGGTGCGCGTGACCGACCCCGCCCTGCCGGAGGGGCGGGACGTGGCCGAGGTCTCGGACCACGATTGGGCTTGCGAGATCTGGGGGCTGGAGGCCCTGGAAAAGGAGCCGCGCCCGACGCGCATCATCGTGCAGGTCATGCAGACCCCCTTCGTGCGCGGAGAGCCCGCCCCCGGCATTCGACAGGCGATCGAGGCCTATACCGAAGACAACGGCACCTGCATCTGGGAGCTTCTGTGATGTCCCACACGGCCCGATCCAACCTTTGTGATGCATTCGAGTCACACGCCGCCCATCTTTGCAGCACCCCCTGTGGAGAATTCCGCGAGCCGTGTAACGTTTGCCCCAGCTGCGCCAATGCAGCTGTACCTCGGATCGTGGCCGGGTCCATTGGCATTCGTCCAGTAGGCTCGGTCACACCACGAGGCAACAACAAGAAGAAAACGGCACGGGCGGACTTGCAGACACCCCCCATGCCGATACGGCAGGTCCTGAGGCACGATCCCCCAGTGTGCCCGAGCAGGACATCCCCTCTAACCGGACGGGGCGTCAGTCTCGTCCGGTATATCCCCCGCGTTCGGGGGGCGTCGCAATGATCAAGCATCGCGGATTTCCCGGGCGGCTTCCCAGCAGCGACTATTCCTTCACCATCAGGCGCGCCAACAAGGGCGGCGCCACGAAGCTGATCGCGCGGGAACGCTACGCCGACAGACGGCCCGCCGACCGCCGCGCCGACGCCGCCTTCATGGAGGCGCTGTGGCTCTATTTCGGCGATGAACCGTTCGAGCGAGGCAATCTCGATGCCGGGCGGCTCAGCTGGCTGTTCGGGCGCGAGGTGATCGCGGCGGAAGATCCGTTCGATGCCGAAAGCTATGACGCGCTGTTGCAGATCGATGAAAGCCGCGCCCGCGCGTCTTTTCCCGAAGCCTTCGACGGATCGGGGTTCTGGGAGGGGCGATCGGCATGAATTCGCCCGTCAGTAACCTTTATGAGCGGTTGAGCGCGCAGATGCGCACCCCTGCCATTGGGCCCCTTTCGGGCCATTCGATTCCTGTCATGGTGCAGAGGTCGGCCACTGTCCCCAGTTGTTTTTATGCGGCCGACACCCACAAGACGTGTTACCCTTCCCCTATATGGCGGTCGGCTGGGTCATCCCACCGACCGTCTTTTTTTGCCCAAATCCGGCTGCGGGAAATCCGGACTTATCCACAGGGGGAAAATGCGGTACAAGCGGTTACACGAGGCAAATCGACAGGAGACGCATCAAAATGCGCACCAAACTTTCCATCACCGCACTTTTCGCGGCCATGCTGGCCGTTTCGGGATGCGTCGCATCCGACCTTGAACGCGCAGGCGTTGGCGCGCTGGCCGGCGGTGTCGGCACGGCTGTGCTGGGCGGCAGCGTTGCGACCGGCGTGGTCGTCGGCGCGGCGGCGGGCGCGCTCTGCGACGACGTTAACCTCTGCTGAGGATCGCACCGGGGCCCTAGGCTCCCGTCGAAGACATCGAATTTCGAACCTGCCGGGGCCGATGGGCCCGGGCGGGTTCTTTTGCCATGGGCGGGCCGCATCGGCCCAGGACGAAGGGACGTAATCCATGTTCAACAAGCTGCTGATCGCAAACCGGGGGGAAATCGCCTGCCGCGTCATCAAGACCGCCAAGCGCATGGGCATCCCCACCGTCGCCGTCTATTCCGACGCCGACCGCAACGCGCTGCATGTGAAGATGGCGGATGAGGCGGTGCATATCGGCCCGCCCGCGGCGTCCGAAAGCTATATCGTGATCGACAAGATCATGGGCGCGATCCGCGACACCGGTGCCGATGCGGTCCATCCCGGTTACGGCTTCCTGTCCGAGAACAAGGCATTCGCGGAGGCGTTGGAAGCCGAGGGCGTGGCCTTCGTCGGCCCGCCCGCATCGGCCATCGAACAGATGGGTGACAAGATCACGTCGAAAAAGATCGCGGCGGAGGCCGGCGTCAGCACGGTGCCCGGCCATATGGGCCTGATCGCGGACGCGGCGGAGGCGATCAAGATCTCTGGCGAAATCGGCTATCCGGTCATGCTCAAGGCCTCTGCAGGAGGTGGTGGCAAGGGGATGCGGATCGCGTGGTCCGAGGATGAGGTGGCGGAGGGCTTCCAGGCCTCCAAGAACGAGGCCGCCAGTTCTTTTGGCGACGACCGCATGTTCATCGAAAAGTTCGTGACCCAGCCCCGCCATATCGAGATCCAGGTCCTTGCCGACAAGCACGGCAACGCGATCTATCTGGGGGAGCGGGAATGCTCCATCCAGCGCCGCAACCAGAAGGTCATCGAAGAAGCGCCCTCGCCCTTCCTGGATGAGGCGACCCGCAAGGCCATGGGTGAAGAGGCCGTGGCGCTGGCCAAGGCCGTGGGATACACCAGCGCGGGCACCGTGGAGTTCATCGTCGACGGTGAGCGGAACTTCTACTTCCTGGAGATGAACACCCGCCTCCAGGTGGAACATCCGGTGACTGAGCTGATCACGGGCGTCGATCTGGTTGAACAGATGATCCGCGTGGCGGCGGGGCAGCCGCTGGAGATGGCACAAGACGACGTCACACTGACCGGTTGGGCGATGGAATCCCGCCTTTACGCCGAGGATCCGTACCGCAACTTCCTGCCGTCCATTGGGCGGCTCACCCGCTATCGCCCGCCGGCGGAAGTCGCCGCAGGCCCGCTGCTGGACACCGGCAAATGGCAGGGCGATGCCGACAGCGGCGAGACGGCGGTGCGCAACGATACCGGCGTCTACGAGGGCGGCGAGATTTCCATGTATTACGACCCGATGATCGCCAAGCTCTGCACCTGGGCCCCGGATCGGCCCGCCGCGATCGAGGCGATGCGCGTGGCGCTCGATAGTTTCGAGTTGGAGGGGATCGGCCACAACCTGCCCTTCCTCAGCGCCGTCATGGACCACCCGAAATTTGCGTCCGGGGATATCACGACCGCCTTCATCGCCGAGGAATATCCCGACGGGTTCGAAGGCGTGACGCTGCAAGAGGCCGATCTGGTCCGCGTGGCCGCCGCTGCCGCCGCCATGCACCGCGTTGCGGAGATCCGGCGCACCCGTGTCTCGGGCCGGATGGACAACCACGAACGTCGCGTAGGCGCCGATTGGGTCGTCTCGTTGCAGGGCCAATCCTTCAATGCGGTGATCGAGGCGGATCACGACGGCTCCACCGTCACGATTGACGGCAAGACCCTGCGCGTGGCCAGCGACTGGACTCCGGGCGATCAACTGGCGCGGCTGTCGGTCGATGGAACAAAGCTGGTTCTGAAGGTCGGCAAGCTGCCCGGCGGGTTTCGCCTGCGCACCCGTGGCGCGGAACTGAAAGTCCATGTCCGCACGCCCCGCCAGGCGGAGCTTGCGCAACTGATGCCCGAGAAGCTGCCGCCCGATACCTCGAAACTGCTGCTTTGCCCGATGCCGGGCCTTGTCGTGAAAATCGACGTGGAAGAGGGGCAGGAGGTTCAGGACGGGCAGGCGCTCTGTACCGTGGAGGCGATGAAGATGGAGAATATCCTTCGCGCCGAACGCAAGGGCGTGGTTGCCAAGATCAATGCAGGCGCGGGCGACAGCCTGGCCGTGGACGATGTGATCATGGAGTTCGAGTAACCCTTATGCGGGATCTGCGCGGATATCGGGCGGGAGGGGCGGAATGAGCTGGCTCACCGCCATTGATCCGCGCATCTGGCAGGCTCTGATCGCGGGCGTGTTTCTGGCGGTCGGCTGGATCGTGAACGGTCGCCAGAACCGCGCTGAAGCACGGCGGCTCAAGGCCGAGAAAATGCGGGATTATCACAAGGCGATCTATGCCGAGATCCGCAATTCGATCGCCGTGTTCTGGGATGACGGGAAGGCGAGACGCCATGCGGCGGGCTTGGTGAAAAGCATGCGGGCCGATCCGTCGTTCCGGCCCTTCATCGCTCACGAGCGGCACGACCTGGTCTATGAGGCAATCCTGGGCGAGATCGAGACGTTGCCGCGGTCGACAATTGATCTGGTGGTCGCCTATTACGGACAGGTCGCCTCGATGACCGCATTGGCGCGGGATCTTCGGAACCCGGAGGCGTTGCGCGGCGCAGACGTGCCGGTTTCACCCCGCAGGGGCCGACGCAGAACGTCAACGCGACAGAACCAGACCCGGCTTATTCGCCTCTATCTGGATTACTTCCACACCCGCGAGCGGGCCTATCTGCAGGGGTTGGATACGTTGGATGTCATCCGCGCCTTCGCCGATGGCGGACCGGATGCGGCAGAGCAGCGCGTGCTGGAGATCAATAACCGGGACGCGGACCGGCGCGACCGCCAACAGGGGTCGGCGTAAGCGGAATGGTCGGTTCTTTCTTCATATCTCCGCCTCCTTTGTGTGCGACGCCTTTGGGTACCCTCAATATAGGGGAAATCACCCCAAAACGCAAGGAAATCGCTCAGCCGCCGCGCTGCACCTCTTCCTGGCGCAGCTGGAAATTGTCGATGGCGCGGATGATCTCGCGCACGTCGCGCGGGGCGGGGCGGCGCATCCCCACGGCGCCGTCCTTGGCCACCACCACCACCGAGAACCCACGCGGGCGCAGGGCGCGGCGAATTGCGGACCGTGCGGCGGGGTCGGTGTCGAAGATGATCACGACGTCGCGCTCCAACAGGGCGTCGGGGCGCTGGGTCAGCAGTTCCATCTGCTCCACGAACCTCGGATCGGCGGGCGTGTCGGCGAAAACCACGATGGGCCGGGCGATCCACTGGAATTCCTCCAGCGTCAGACCCTCCGCACTGCGCGGGGTCAACGGGTCCACCGCTTCGGCCACTATGTCGGGCGCGTCATCGGCCATGGCGATGGTCGCGTCGCTGGCATCCTGCGCAAGCGCGGGCAAGGGCGCAAGCAGCGCGGCGCAAAGCAATGAAATCAGGGGATTGGGTCGCATCTTTCCTCCAGTTGTGACAGATATAGGAAGCGGCGCGGACAAAGCGAAGCCTTTTAGATCACAAAGCGCCTTCTTGACCGGATCTTCACCCATTCCTGCCCATTCTGGTGACCGGATGACCTCCGCCGCCGGAAAAGGACAGAAGATGCACGTGATCTTGCATGTGGGCGCCCACCGCACCGCGACGACGACGTTCCAGACCCACCTGGCCCATCACCGCCCCCTGCTCCACGACGCGAAATGTGGATATTGGGGGCCGAAAATCACCCGCGGCGGATTGTTCGGACAGGCGATGGGCGCGCGCCACACGCCCTTCCCGGGGGAAATGCCGCGCATGGCCAAACGCGTGGCGATGCGCGTCGAACAGGCCCGCCAGCGCGGCATCACCCGGCTGATCGTGAGTGATGAGAACATGTTGGGATCGCTGCGCAATTGTCTTGAGGATACGGCACTTTACCGTGATGCGGGGCAGCGGCTTGCCACCTTGGCGGGCGGGTTCGGCAAGCACCGGGTGACGATTGCGATTGGCCTGCGCGCCTACGATGATTGGTGGACCTCCGCGCTTGCCTTCCGGTTGTTGCGGGCCGGGCCGCTGCCCAAGGATCGTCTGCGCGAATACCTCGTCACGCAGCCGCGCCGGTGGCGGCATGTGGTGGAGGATGTGGCGCGCGCCGTGCCCTCCGCGCATATCGCCGTGTGGACGTATGAGGCGCTTGGCGCCCATCCCGACCGCGTGTTGTCTGAATTGACCGACATCGCGACGCCCGCCCCCGATGCACGCACCCTCAACGCCCGACCCGACGTTCCCGCATTGCGCGACTACCTGCGGGCCTGCGATGTCGATGCGGACACGTACCTGACAGACGATGGCCGCTTCGCACCGTTCACAGAAGATGAACGCGCGGCGCTTCAGGCCCAATACGACGAAGACCTGCACTGGCTCCGGAACGGGGCGGGCGGGTTTGCCGATGACTTGGACGCGCCTTCGACGCAGATCGAAGCCCGGACAGAGGATGGAAGAGGATCCAGAGATGACGGAGAAGACCGACGCCTGGCGTGACCGGGCCGAAAAGGAACTGCGTGGGCGCAAGCTTGATGACCTGACGTGGAAGACGCTGGAAGGCATCGACGTCAAACCGCTCTACACCGCCGCCGACCTTGAGGGGCTGGACCACGTCGACACGCTTCCGGGGGAGGCCCCGTTCACCCGTGGCGTGAAAGCGACGATGTATGCGGGCCGTCCCTGGACGATCCGGCAATATGCGGGCTTCTCCACGGCGGAGGAATCGAATGCCTTCTATCGGCAGGGTCTGGCCGCCGGGCAACAGGGCGTGTCTGTGGCCTTCGATCTGGCCACGCACCGGGGCTATGACAGCGACCATGACCGTGTCGTGGGCGATGTGGGCAAGGCCGGTGTGGCAATCGACAGCGTGGAGGACATGAAGATCCTCTTCGACGGTATTCCGCTGGATCAGGTCAGCGTGTCGATGACGATGAATGGCGCGGTGATCCCGATCCTCGCCAATTTCATCGTCGCGGGGGAGGAGCAGGGCCACGACAAGGCGGTCCTGTCCGGCACCATCCAGAACGATATCCTCAAGGAGTTCATGGTCCGCAACACCTATATCTACCCGCCCGAACCCTCAATGCGGATCATCTCTGACATCATCAGCTATACCTCTGATAACATGCCGAAATTCAATTCGATCTCGATCTCCGGCTACCATATGCAGGAGGCGGGCGCGAACCTGGTGCAGGAGCTGGCCTATACCATCGCCGATGGCCGCGAATACGTGCGCGCAGCGATCGAGGCGGGGATGGATGTGGACAAATTCGCCGGACGCCTGTCGTTCTTCTTCGCCATTGGCATGAATTTCTTCATGGAAATCGCCAAGCTGCGCGCCGCCCGCACGCTCTGGCACCGCGTGATGACCGACTTCGGCGCGACATCCGAACGCTCCAAGATGCTGCGCACCCATTGCCAGACGAGCGGGGTCAGCTTGCAGGAACAGGACCCCTACAACAACGTCGTGCGCACGGCCTACGAGGCGATGAGCGCGGTTCTGGGCGGCACGCAATCGCTGCATACGAACAGCTTCGATGAGGCCATCGCGCTGCCCACCGACTTCTCCTCCCGCATCGCGCGCAACACACAGCTGATCTTGCAGGAGGAGACCGGCGTCACCAACGTCGTCGATCCCCTGGCAGGCTCATATTACATCGAAAGTCTGACGAACGAGCTGGTCGAAAAGGCCACCGCCCTGATGGACGAGGTGGAAGAGATGGGCGGCATGACCAAGGCCGTCGCCTCCGGCCTGCCGAAACTGCGGATCGAGGAAAGTGCCGCACGGCGTCAGGCCATGATTGACCGGGGCGAGGAGGTGATCGTCGGCGTCAACAAGTACCGCAAGGACCGAGAGGATCCGATCGACATCCGTGACATCGACAACGCCGCCGTGCGCGACAGCCAGATCGCGCGGCTGGAGCGGATCCGGGCGGAGCGCGATGCGGCGGCCTGCGCGGCGGCGCTCAAGGATCTGGAACGGATCGCGAAGGAGGGCGGCAATCTGCTTGCCGCAGCGGTCGAAGCGGCGCGCGCGCGCGCGACAGTGGGGGAAATCAGCATGGCGATGGAAAACGTGTTTGGCCGCCACCGGGCCGAGGTGAAGACATTGGCGGGGGTCTACGGCTCTGCCTATGAAGGTGACGAGGATTTCGCAGCCATTCAGGGCGAGGTGGAGGCATTCGCGGAAGCCGAAGGGCGCCGCCCCCGGATGCTGGTCGTGAAGATGGGCCAGGATGGCCATGACCGGGGCGCGAAGGTGATCGCGACGGCGTTTGCGGACATCGGCTTTGACGTTGACGTGGGTCCGCTCTTCCAGACGCCGGAGGAGGCCGCGCAGGACGCCATCGACAATGATGTCCATGTGATCGGGATTTCCAGCCAGGCAGCGGGGCACAAGACGCTGGCCCCGAAGCTGATCGAGGCGTTGAAAGCCGAAGGCGCGGGCGAGATCCTGGTGATCTGCGGCGGGGTGATCCCGCAGCAGGATTACGATTTCCTGAAACGGGCGGGCGTGGCGGCGATCTTCGGTCCCGGCACCCATATCCCGTCTGCGGCGCGGGACATTCTGCGGCTGATCGGGGAGGCGCGCGGCTAGAGGCGGCGCGTTTGGCTGATTGAGGGAGCGAGGGGCCAGCCCCTCGCGCTCCCCGGGATATTTTGGGCACATGGAAGAGGGGGCGCGGGCGATCTAGGTGCCGGGTTCCTCGATGATGTAGTCTTCCCACTCCTCTTCCGGCACCTCGAATTCCGGCACGGTGAGGCCGCGGACGGAGATGCCGGCGGCATGTACGCTTTCCGGATCGCCGGACACCAGGGGGTGCCAGTATTTCAACGGCCTGCCTTCATGGAGCAGGCGGTAGGCGCAGGTCTCTGGCATGAAATAGGCGACGTCCTTCATCGTGCCCGGCGTTAATTGGATGCATTCGGGTACCAGCGTCTTGCGGATCTCGTATTGTCCGCAGCGGCAGGTCTGGTCGTCCAGCAACCGGCAGGCGACGCGGGTCAGGGCAACCTCCTGCGTGTCCTCGTCCTCCAGCTTGTTGAGGCAGCATTTCCCGCAGCCATCGCAGAGCGCCTCCCATTCCTCGCCGGTCATCTTTTCGGGCGGAATGCGTTCCCAGAACCGCTCCCTCATGGGGCCAGCGCCGCGCGGGCGGCGGCCTGGTCGGCGTCCATCTGGACGATCAGCGCCTCAAGGCTGTCGAATTTCGCCTCCCCCCGCAGGTAGTCGACCAGGCCGACCGACAGATGCGTGCCGTAGAGATCGCCCGAGAAGTCGAACAGGTACGTCTCCAGGTTCGGGGTCTCGCGCGCGAACATCGGGCGATAGCCCAGGTTCGCCACGCCGCCATATTGCCCCGCATGGGGGCCATCGCGCACCTCGACCGTCACCGCATAGACGCCGGGCTTGGGGACGTGGAGCCCCTCAAGATCCATGTTGGCGGTAGGATAGCCAAGTTCCCGCCCGCGCTTCTCTCCGTGCAGGACCGGGCCCGCGATCCGGTGCCAATGGCCCAACATCGCGGCCGCATCGCGGGGGCGCCCGTCACTCAGCGCGGCGCGGATCGCGGTGGAGGAGACGGCGCCCGCGTCGCCCTCCAGAAGCTCCGCGATGGTCACGTCGAAGCCCAGATCGGCCCCCATTGCGCGCAGGCTCTCCGCCGTTCCCTTGCGCCCTTTGCCGAAGCAGAAATCTGCCCCCACCACCGCGTGGCTGATGCCAAGGCC
This sequence comes from Hasllibacter sp. MH4015, assembly GCF_020177575.1. NCBI lineage: Bacteria > Pseudomonadati > Pseudomonadota > Alphaproteobacteria > Rhodobacterales > Roseobacteraceae > Hasllibacter > Hasllibacter sp. MH4015. The sequence goes on along the minus strand of NZ_JAHTBK010000001.1, from coordinate 2,430,910 downwards.
GCCGACCAGCACGTCGCGCACGAAGGCCTCCGCGCTCAGGCCCGAAAGACGCGTGTCGAACGACAATTCGGCAAGCAGGTCCACGCCCAGTTTCTCCAGACGGCTGGCGCGCGCTTCCGCGTTCATCAGGCGGAAGGCGGGGGCGTCGGGGGCGAAGAATTCGCGGGGATGCGGCTCGAACGTGACAACGCCCAAGGGCACGCCCACGCGCTTGGCAAGGCCCAGGACATGCTGGTGGCCGCGATGCACACCGTCGAAATTCCCGATGGCGACGGAGGCCCCGCGATCCCGGGGCTGCGCGAATTGGTAATCTCGAAGGACTCGCATGGGCGCAGTTAGGATACCCCACCCGCCGAGTGCAAGCCGTGCAGGCCCGGTGGCGGCCTAGTCGAACTTGCCGGAGGGGGCCAGCACCGTCGCCTCGCCCTTCAGCACGACGGTGTCCCCCACCCGCGCCTCCGTCATCAACTGGACGCGGCGGCGGGCATAGTCGATGGAGAGAACGGTGACGATCGCCTCCACGCAATCCCCGGGGCGCACGGGGGCCATGAATTTCAGGGTCTGGCCCAGATAGACGGTGCCGTGGCCCGGAAGCTGTTCGCCGATCACGGCGGAGATCAGGCCAGCGGTCAGCATCCCGTGGGCGATCCGACCCTCGAAAATCGTATCCTGGGCATAGCCGTCATCGAGGTGGACGGGATTTCGGTCGGTGGAGACCTCGGCGAACATCTCGATATCCTGATCGGTGATGATTTTCTGCAATGACCGGGTCATTCCGACCTCAAGGTCTTCCACCACGATAGTGCCGGTTGAGATGTTATCGAGCATATCGCCGTCCTCCATGGCCCCCTCATAGGGCGAATCGAGGCCATTCTGCAATGCAGAAAGTAATAAACGATGAAAATGGGCGCGAATGTCGCAACTTTGTTGCGTGGCGGATTTGCGGGATCAGCGGAGCATCCCGATGGAATAGGTCGGCTCCAGCTGCGCATCGGTCAGGAACCGGGCGAGCTTCGACGGGTCGGGCTGGTGATCCGTCCCCGTCTCCTCCCGCGCAAGACCGCCGGTGATGAAGAGCGTGTCGATATTCTCCCCGATGCCGCCGGGAATGTCGGTCACGATGCCGTCGCCGATGGCCAGAAGCCGGTCGTCGGAGGCGGGCTTTCCGATCTGGGCCAGACGCCGCCGGGCCAGGTCGTAGATCGGCGGATGGGGTTTGCCGAAATAGAGGCTCTCACCACCCATCTCCGTGTACAACTTCGCCAGCGCGCCCGCGCACCATTCCCGGCTGTCGCCCCGGTCGACAACGATGTCGGGATTGGCGCAGAGCAGCTTCAGGCGGCGCGTCTTGGCAAGCAGGAAGTGGGGCCGCATCACCGACGGATCGGCGTGGGGGTCGAACGGCCCGGTGCAGACGATGCCCTCGGCCTGATCCAACTCCACCCGCTCGATCTCCACCGCGTCCTCGATCAGTTCCATCGGCGCGAAGAAGGGATCGTCATGCGGCTCGCCGATATGCCAGACCTTGCGACCCACTGCGCCCGTCAACATGGCGGCGCGCGCGCTGTCGCCGGAGGTGGCGATCACGTCCCAGCAATCGCGCGGCACGCCGATGCGGTCGAGTTGCTTGGCCACGCTGTCGCGCGGGCGTGGCGCGTTGGTAAGCAGCAAGACGGTGCCGCCCTTGGCCTTGAACGCGCGCAAAGCCTCCACCGCGGCGTCAAACGCGGTCAGGCCATTGTGGACACATCCCCAGAGGTCGCACAGAACCGCGTCGTAGAGGTCGGACACCTCGGCCAGGTTTTCGATGATGCGGGTCATGTCTGCGCTCCGAATTTCGTTGGAGGCAGGCTTACGGGATCGGGCGGCGGGCTTCTACCGGAAGATGCAGTTCGTGCCCGCCCAAACGGCGTCGATCCGCGCGCCATCCTCGGTCAGAAGGCCGTAGGTGTCATTGAAGGCGAATTCGGTGCCAAGCCCGCTGTCGAAAAACTCTACCCCGCCATGGGCCGTGAGGTTGCTGACCGGCGCCGTCGGCCAGAGTCCTGTATCGGTGGCCAGCAAATCGCCCGTTCCCATGAACCAGCCAACGAAACGGTCGTCCTGAAACATCAGCGTGATGCTTTGCGGAAGGGTGGCCGAGACCATGGGTCCTGCCCCGCATTCCTGCGGGAAGCCCACAACGACCTCGTGGCCATACACGCCAACCATCGTGTGCATCACGTCCTGAAATCCGGTGCCGAAGGGCAGGGGGTCGCGAGGGATGCCGCTTTCAGTGGTGCGCAGAAGGCCGGTGCTGGTGGGCGTGATGACGTCGCCGAATTGCGGCCAATGCTCGTTGGCAGCGGCGGGCAGGGCAAGAGACGCGGCGATGGCGGCAATTAAGGCAAGGCGCATGGGGAAGGCTCCGGTCGGGTCAGGGTCGCGTCCAGCGTGGCCCCGGGCACAGGGGCGGCGCAAGGCGGGAAACCCCGCCCTGGCCAGATTTGCTGGCGTTCAAAGCGTGATGCGATAGCGCGCGAACCCGTCGGGGCCGTCGCCCGCCGCCTCGATCATCACGCCTTCGACCGCATCCATGAACTGCGCCGCCGCAGGCCCGGTATCGAAGAGGACACTGGTGCCTTCCATCGGCGCGAAGGTCCAGTTGGCGTCCGCCGAGGGGCTGACCGTGCCTTGCTCCACGATATAGCGCACGATCACGTCGCGGTTCGTGTCCGGGCCCTCGAAAACCGTCGTCTCGGGTGAGGCGCCGGGGAAGCTGCCGCCGCCGCCCGCGCGGTAATTGTTCGTGGCCACGATGAATTCCTGATCCGGGTCGATGGGCGTGCCATCGAAAGTCAGGTTGATGATACGATGGGTATCGGACACGACCACGCCGTCATTGTCGTAACGCGACGGCTGGCTCAGGTCGATCTGGTACTCCACCCCGTCGATCACGTCGAAATTGTAGGACGGGAAATCGGGGTTCAGCAGGACCTGGTCCGCCTCTCCCGGATTGATCTGGTTGAACATCCCCGCGCTGCGTTCCAGCCATTCGCGCACCTGCGCCCCGGTGATCCGCACCGCACGCACCGTGTTGGGATAGAGGTAGAGGTCGGCCACGTTCTTGATCGCGATCGGCCCCGCGGCGACGTCCGTGTAATATTCCGGCCCCCCGCGTCCCCCGGCCTTGAAGGGGGCTGCGGCGGACAGGATCGGCAGCCCCTCATGCTCCGTCCCTTCCATCATCTGCTCGATATACCAGGTCTGCGCATTCGACACGATCTGGACGGAAGGGTCATCGGCCACCAGCGCGAAGTAGGAATGGAGCGACGCATCGGTCTGCCCCACTTCGGCCCGCACATAGTCCAGTGTCGCCTCATGGTCGGCCTCCACCGCCGCCAGCACCATGGGCACGCTCTCCACCAATGCGGTGACGGAGCGGTCCTCCTCCCGCCGGGAAATCGGCCGCGCCTCGGACGTGTGGGAGGCGATGCGCCACGTATTCCCGTCGCGTTCCAGCATCAGGTCGACCAGTCCCATATGACTGCCCCAGAACCCCGCCATCACGCCCGGCTTGCCCATGATCGTACCCGCCGCCACGTCGACACCCGCGAAATCGGTGTAATCCGTGCCGGGGAAGACAAGGTGGCTGTGGCCCGTCAGGATCGCGTCGATCCCGGCAAGGGCCGCCAGCGGGATCGCCGCATTCTCCATCCCGTCCGCATGGTCCGCCGCACCGATCCCGGAATGGCTGAGGGCAATGATGATCTCCGCCCCCTCCTCCTGCATCTGGGGGATATAGGCGCGCGCGGTCTCCACGATGTCGCGGGCCTGCACGTTGCCCTCCAGATGTCGCCTGTCCCAGGTCATGATCTGCGGCGGGACGAAGCCGATCAGCCCGATGCGGATCGGATGTTCCTCGCCCGCGCCGTCGGTCAGCATACGGTCGATCATCACGTAGGGCGGCACCAGCGTCGTGTCGTCCCGCGGACTTGCCCCCATCTCGGTGACGACATTGGCGCAGACCACCGGGAAATCCGCCCCGTTGAGCGAATTCATCAGGAAATTCAGACCATAGTTGAATTCATGGTTCCCCAGCGTCGAGGCATCGAAGCCAAGCGCGTTCATCGCGTTTATCACCGGGTGGCTGTCGCCCTCGGCCATGCCGCGTTCATAGGCGATGTAATCACCCATCGGGTTGCCTTGCAGGAAATCCCCGTTGTCGAGCAGCAGGGAATTGGTCGATTCCGCGCGGACATCCTGGATCAGTGCGGCGGTTCGGGCGAGGCCAACTGTATCAACGGGCCGGTCGCCGTAATAATCGTAGGGATAGACATGCACGTGCAGGTCCGTCGTCTCCATGATCCGCAAATGCGCCTGCCCCGCCTGCGCCCGCACGGAAAACGGGTGCAGCGCGATGAAGCTGGCGGTCGTGCCAAGGAAGGTGCGGCGATTTACGTGAAACGGCATGGTCTGGATCCCCCTGAATGTCCGATGGGATCAGCCTAGCACCGTCATGTGACACGACGGCGGCAATTCTCTCGCGCCCGGGTGCCGCGCCGAACCCGAACGCCCCAGGGCTGGCCAAGCTCTTGTCATGAAAGAAAAAGGCGGCCCACCGGACCGCCTTTCCATGCGCAGAATTTGGCCGATCTGGCCAGACGCGCGCGTCAGACGGCGCGGCTCAAACGGCGAGGTTCGGGATGATCTGCTTCTTTCGGCTGACCACACCGGGCAGGACAAGCGTATCGCCGTTACCGGCCACGGTGGCAAAACTCTTCTCCGCCACGCCCCGCACCAGATCGTTGGGGACCAGCAGCGTCGCCTCTTCGTTCAGAATGTCCACGACAAACAAAAGCACCTGGTCGGCCCCGTCTTCTTCCGCCACGCCCGGCATCGCGCCCATCAGCGCGTCCTTGCGCGACAGGACGGTGTCAGGTGACGTGGTTTCCAGCACGGATACGCGGAAGGTCTTGCCGCCGACCTCGTAGGTCTTGGAATCCATGCGCAGCAATTCGGCGTCCGAAAACGCGGAGACATCGGATTTCGCCGCGAACATATCGGCCGCATATTCGGAGATATTGACGCCCAGATCCTTGGCCAGATCCTCGGCCACCGCGCGATCCTCCTGCGTTGTCGTGGGGGAACGGAACTCCAGCGTATCGGACAGGATACAGCTCAACATCGCGCCCTTCACGCCTTCGGGCGCCTGGCTCATATGCTTGCCGATCATCTTCCACATGATCGTGGCGGTGCAGGCCAAGGGCTCGATCCGGATGTCGATGGGGCCCTTGGTTTCAAGGCCGCCCACCAGCTTGTGATGGTCGATAATGGCGCGGATATCGGCGGCGTTGATGTCGGCGGGAAGCTCCCCGGGATTGTTGGTGTCCACGATCACTACGGGCGTCTCGGGCTCCACACCCTCGATGATCCGCGGTTTGTCGAGCGACCAGCGGTCCAACATGAACGCGGCTTCCGTATTCGGCTCCCCCAGCAGGACCGGCTCTGCCGTCTCTCCCTTGATCTGGTTGAGGTACCAGGACCAGATGATGGGCGATCCGGTGGAGTCGGTGTCGGGCGATTTGTGGCCGAAAACAAGGGTGGTCATGTGGTGCGTCCATGTCATGTGCGGAGTTTGCGGCCCTTCTAGCGGCGGCATCTGCGGATGTCACGGGGGGGCGCGGACGCAGTTGCCCTTTGGCGACGCCGCCGATTTCGGCTATGGCCGCAGAGTACGTGCATTGCTCGGCCATGCCGCCGGACCGCAGCGCGATGAAACCGAAAGGACAGGACATGAGCGCATTTGACGAGGACCTGTTTCTCAAGGGGCTTGCGCAACGCAAAGCCACCCTTGGCGCGGAATATGTCGAAAACACGCTCGCCACCGCCGACGATTTCACCAGACCGTTTCAGGAGGCGATGACAGCGTGGTGCTGGGGCTTCGGCTGGGGCGATGACGTGATCGACGCCAAGACCCGCTCGATGATGAACCTGTCGATGATCGGCGCTCTGGGGAAGATGCAGGAATGGGAATTGCATTGCCGCGGCGCGCTCAACAACGGTGTCTCGCCCGAGGAGATCCGGGCCATCATCCACGTGATCGGCATCTATTGCGGCGTGCCCCAGGCGCTGGAATGCTTCCGCGCGGCCCGCAAGGTTTTGGACGAAACCTGACAGACGTTCTCCCGCCCGCGACCCGACCTCGCGCTGAGATAAAATCGTGCGCGTCGGGCGCTTGACAGCCCGGCTTTCACTCCTTACCTCACCGACGTTGGCACTCGCCCACGATGAGTGCCAACAGACATACAGATACTCCGTAATCGGATAGAGGAGAGGCCGAAAATGGCATTCAAACCGTTGCATGACCGTGTGCTGGTTCGTCGCGTTGAGAGTGACGAGAAGACCGCGGGCGGTCTGATCATTCCCGACAGCGCAAAAGAAAAGCCGTCCGAAGGCGAAGTCGTCGCCTGCGGCGAAGGTGCGCGCAAGGACAGCGGTGAGCTGATCGCGATGGCCGTCAGCGAAGGCGACCGCATTTTGTTCGGCAAATGGTCCGGCACCGAAGTCACCGTCGAAGGTGAAGAGCTTCTGATCATGAAGGAATCGGACATCCTCGGCATCATCGCCTGAGCCCCCGATCCCTCATCTCAACGACCCAATTCAAGGAGACGCCATCATGGCAAAAGACGTCCGTTTTGATACCGACGCCCGCAACAAGATGCTGAAGGGTGTGAATACCCTCGCAGACGCGGTCAAGGTCACGCTTGGCCCCAAGGGCCGCAACGTGGTCATCGACAAATCCTTCGGCGCCCCGCGCATCACGAAGGACGGTGTTTCTGTCGCCAAGGAAATCGAGCTGGAAGACAAGTTCGAGAACATGGGCGCGCAGATGGTCAAGGAAGTCGCTTCCCGCACCAATGACGAGGCCGGCGACGGCACCACCACCGCCACTGTGCTGGCCCAGGCCATCATCAAGGAAGGCCTGAAATCGGTTGCCGCCGGCATGAACCCGATGGACCTCAAGCGCGGCATCGACACCGCGGTCACCAAGGTCATCGCCGAAATCCAGTCCTCCGCCCGCGAAGTCGCCGACAGCGACGAAGTGGCCCAGGTCGGCACCATCTCCGCCAATGGCGAAGCCGAGATCGGCCGCCAGATCGCCGACGCGATGCAGAAGGTCGGCAATGATGGCGTCATCACCGTGGAAGAGAACAAGGGCCTTGAGACCGAGACCGAGGTCGTTGAAGGCATGCAGTTCGACCGCGGCTACCTCAGCCCCTACTTCGTCACCAACCCCGACAAGATGATCGCGGAGCTGGAAGACTGCATGATCCTGCTGCACGAGAAGAAGCTCTCCTCGCTGCAGCCGATGGTTCCGCTTCTGGAAACCGTCATCCAGTCCGGCAAGCCGCTTCTCATCATCGCGGAAGACGTGGAAGGTGAGGCCCTGGCCACGCTCGTCGTCAACAAGCTGCGTGGCGGCCTGAAGATCGCGGCCGTCAAGGCACCGGGCTTCGGTGATCGTCGCAAGGCGATGCTGCAGGACATCGGCATCCTGACCGGCGGTCAGGTCATCTCCGAAGATCTCGGCATGAAGCTGGAAAACGTCACGATGGACATGCTCGGCACCGCCAAGCGGATCACCATCACGAAGGACGAGACGACGGTCATCGACGGCAACGGCGAAAAGGCCGAAATCGAAGCGCGCGTCGCCCAGATCCGTCAGCAGATCGAGGAAACGACCTCCGACTACGACCGTGAGAAGCTGCAGGAACGTGTGGCCAAGCTCGCGGGCGGCGTTGCCGTCATCCGCGTCGGCGGCATGACCGAAGTGGAAGTGAAGGAGCGTAAGGACCGCGTCGATGACGCGCTCAACGCAACCCGCGCGGCCGTTCAGGAAGGTATCGTCGTGGGCGGTGGCGTTGCACTTGTCCAGGGTGCCAAGGCGCTTGAAGGTCTCACGGGTGAAAACTCCGACCAGAACGCCGGTATCGCCATCGTGCGCCGCGCGCTCGAAGCACCGCTGCGCCAGATCGCCGAGAACTCCGGCGTCGACGGTTCAGTGGTTGCGGGCAAGATCCGCGAGAGCGACGACAAGTCCTTCGGCTTCAACGCCCAGACCGAGGAATATGGCGACATGTTCAAGTTCGGCGTGATCGACCCGGCCAAGGTGGTGCGCACCGCACTCCAGGACGCCGCATCGGTTGCTGGCCTCCTGATCACGACGGAAGCCATGGTCGCCGACAAACCCGCCAAGGAAGGCGCAGGCGCCGGCGGCGGCATGCCCGACATGGGCGGCATGGGCGGAATGATGTAAGCGTAAATTCGCTTTGCGAATTTGCGCGAAACCCCGACAGGGTCGTTTTCACCGAAAACGGTCCCGAGAGGGGGAAGCATCCAAAACATGTGTCGAACACGTCAGTGCAAAGGCCCCCTCGGGGGCCTTTGTCACGAGAGTGTAAGCGTAAATTCGCTTTGCGAATTTGCGCGAAACCCCGACAGGGTCGTTTTCATCGAAAACGGTCCCGAGAGGGGGAAGCGTCTACAAAGTCTGCCAAACACGGCAATTCAAAGGGGCCCACGGGCCCCTTTGTCATGTCCGAACGCCTCAACATGCTCCGCCCCGACCCTCCGATCTCCATCGCCCGCGACGGGTCCAATCCCCGCACGGCCTTCTCTTTCCCGCCGGGATAGGGCATGGCTTTGCCGCCGAAGCGTCCGACAAAGCCCCTTACCCACCGGGATCAAGGGACGACCTCAACGCTTCGATGCGCGACCACAGCCGAGGGGCCGAGCAGATGTCGAATCCATTGTCCCTGCGCCTGGCCGGTGGCCTGGCCCTGATCGACAGTGCCATGTTGGATGCCGACATCTGCATCGACGAAGGGCGCATCGCCCAGAACGCCGCCCGAACGGTTGACGTCACCGGCTACCTGGTCCTGCCCGGCCTCATCGACCTCCACGGGGATGGGCATGAGCGTCACTTCGCCCCCCGCCGCGGCGCGCAGGATGACCCGTGCGCCGCCCTGCGCGCGACGGAGGCGGAGCTTGCCGCCAACGGCATAACAACCGCGATGATCGCGCAATTCTATTCGTGGGAGGGCGGGATGCGCGGCCCGGACTTCGCGTGGCGCGTGGCGCGCGCCATCGCGGGGACGCCCTGCCTCACCGATCTGCATCTGCAAGTGCGGCTGGAATTGAGCCTGCACGAGGCTTTTGCGGATGTGGAGGCCTTGGTGGAGGAGGCAGGCGCCCGTTACGTCGTCCTGAACGACCACATCGCACACGACGCCCTCGCCCAGGGCAAACGCCCCAAGCGGCTGACCGGGCAGGCGCTGAAATCCGGGCGCTCGCCCGACGATCATCTGGCGCTTCTCCAACGCCTCCACTCCGAAATGCCCAAAGCCCGCGCGGCCCTTCCCGGCCTTGTCGCGCGCCTGAAGGCGCGGGGCGTCCGCGTCGGCAGCCACGATGACCGAACGGCCGAAGATCGCGCGGCGTTCCGTTCCATCGGCGCGGATATCGCCGAGTTTCCCGAAACCCGGGCGGCGGCACAGGCTGCGGTTGCGGCGGGGGACCCGGTCATCATGGGTGCGCCAAACGTGGTGCGCGGCGGCTCCCATGATGGCAAGATCGCGGCGGCGGACCTGGTGGCCGATGGCCTCGTCGATGCACTCGTTTCCGACTATCACTACCTCTCACTGCACCGCGCGGCCTTCCGCCTCCACGGGGAGGGGCTTGCCCTCGGCGACGCCTGGGCGCTGGTATCCTCCGGTCCGGCCCGCGTCATGGGTTGGACGGATCGCGGCGTGATCGCGCCGGGACACCGAGCCGATCTGGTGCTGATCCATGCCGAGACGCACCGGATCGAGGGCACGATCTGCGCGGGACGCATCACCCATCTGACGGGTGAACTGGCCGCGCGGATGGTGGCGGGCTGATGCGATTTGTCCTTCTCGTCTGCATGGTGCTTCTGGCCTTTGCCTCCAACTCCATCCTGAACCGCATGGCGGTCGGCGGTGGGCAGATCGACGCTATTCCCTTCGCCGTGATCCGCGCAATTTCCGGGGCGGTGATGCTGGCGATCCTCGTGCTGGCCCGCCGCCGCGCCCTGCCGCTTCTGGCGCGGGCGCGGGTCGTGGGCGCGGGCAGTCTGACGATCTACCTCATCGGGTTCTCGGTGGCCTATATCCAGATCGACGCGGGCATCGGCGCGCTGATCCTATTCGGCTGCGTGCAGGTCACGATGTTCGCGGGCGGCCTGGTCGCGGGCGACCGTCCGCCGCCGCGTCGCTGGATCGGAGCAGGGGCGGCGCTGGCGGGTCTTGCCTGGCTCAGCTGGCCGTCGGGCCCCGCCGCCCTGCCGCCCCTGGCCGTGGGGGCGATGGCCGTGGCCGGGATCGCCTGGGGCGTCTACAGCCTCGCTGGCCGGACGGCCCGCGACCCCATCGCAACGACGGGCGCGAACTTCGTCTGGTCCGTGCCGCCGCTGATCCTTCTAACACTGCTCCTGCCCCCACAGATGGAGCCCACGGCGATCACCGCAAGCGGCTGGATGCTGGCAATCGTCGCGGGCGCCATCACGTCGGGACTGGGCTACGCGCTGTGGTACAATGTCCTGCCACAGCTCAGCGCCTCCGTCTCCGCCCTGTTGCAACTGACGGTTCCGATCATCGCCATGGTCGCGGGTGTGCTGCTGCTGGGGGAAGGCGTGACATGGCGCATGGTGGGGGCCGGAGCGCTGACATTGGGGGGCATCGCCTATGGCCTGGGCGCGTTCCACCGGCTGTTTCAGCGCACCAGCGGTTCCAGCGAATCGTAGAAGACCTCATCGCCCCAGGCGACATCGGCCAGGCTGTCGGGTTTCACGCGCCTTCGCGCCATCTCTGCCCGGCTCAGCAGATGGCGTTCCGTCACCACGCCTTCGGGATCGGTCCAGTCCTGCATGGGATCACCGGCCACGTGGAAAACCCGGAAATAGACGTCCACCTGGTGAAAATCCCGGCCCTTGTCGTGGAATTCGTTGACAAGGCACGGCGCGCCCACCGCGATCTCCAGCCCTGTCTCCTCGTGGAATTCGCGGATCACGTTGTCATGGAGCGAGGTGTGCGGCTCCACCCCGCCACCCGGCGCGCAAAGCAGGTCGGAGGTGCCGCCGGGCCAGGCATTGACCAGCAACAGACGGTTTTCGATCAGCAAGAGGCCGCGCACGGCAAGGCGGATCGGACGGGGGGACGCAGCCATGGGCCGACGATGACGTTACGGCGAGGTCGGGACAACCCCCCTCGTCGGATGGACGGCGATCGCCTATCTTCAAGGGATGATGGCCCGTTTCCTCCTCCCCGCGGCGCTCGCCCTTCTGGCGGCCTTGCCCGCGCGCGCCGATTGCGTGGTCCTTCTGCACGGTCTCGCCCGGTCCGAGACGTCGCTCCTGGTGCTGGAGGAACGCTTGCAGGCGTCGGGCTATACGGTCGTGAACCGTGGCTACCCCTCCACCGGCGGCACGATCGCGCAATTGGCTGAGGATACGATCCCACCCGCATTGGCGCGCTGTGGCCTGACGCAGGTGCATTTCGTCACCCATTCCATGGGCGGCATCCTGGTGCGCTACTGGGTGGAGCGGTTTCCGCCCGTGCAACTGGGCCGCGTGGTGATGCTGGCCCCGCCCAATGGCGGCTCGGAACTGGTGGACGTCTTTGGCCCGTTGGAGCCGTTCGAATGGCTCAACGGCCCGGCGGGTCAGCAATTGGGCACCGACCCCGACGATCTCGTGAACCGGCTCGGTCCGGTGGAGTTCGACCTTGGCGTGATCGCGGGCAACCGCACGCTCAACCCGATCTATTCCGCCCTCATCCCCGGCGAGGATGACGGCAAGGTCGGCGTCGACAACACCCGCGTGGTCGGGATGAACGACCATATCGTACTGCCCGTGACCCATACGTTCATGATGAACAATCCGCTGGTGATCGCTCAGGTGGAAACCTACCTCGCGACGGGTGCCTTCGATCATGATCTGGGCGTGCTGGAGGCGATTGGCGACCTCATCGAATAGGGCGGGCCGCGCGGCTCCGGGATGTCCCCGCCTATTGCTCCGCGACCGGCCGGACCACTGCATCCCCCGGACCCCCGCACATTACGGCAAACGGGCGTCGCGCGCTCAGGCCGGGCCGATGACGCGGTTGACATGGCCCATCTTGCGACCCGGGCGCACCTCCCCCTTGCCGTAGAGGTGGATCTGAACGCCCGGCTCCGCCGCAAGGGGCGCGGCGCGCGCCACGTCCTCACCGATCAGGTTCTCCATCACCACATCCGCATGGCGCGACCCGTCGCCAAGCGGCCAGCCAGTGATGGCGCGGATATGCTGCTCGAACTGGTCCACGGCACAACCGGCCTGTGTCCAATGGCCGGAATTATGCACACGCGGCGCGATCTCGTTCACGACCAGGCTGCCCGGCGTGACGAACAATTCCACCCCCAGCACGCCCACGTAATCAAGCGCATTCAGGATGCGCGACGCGATCAGGACCGCATCGGTGCGCAATGCGGCGGGGATCTGCGCCGGCACATGGGTTGTCGACAGGATGCCATCGTCATGCACGTTCTCGCCCGGATCGAAGACCGCGACCGATCCGTCCTGCCCCCTTGCGGCGATCACGCTGATTTCCTTGGAGAAGGTGACGAACCCCTCGGCGATGGCGGGCGCGTCGTTCAGTGTCGCCAGCGCCGCCGCACCATCCTCCATCGCCATCACGCGCACCTGCCCCTTGCCGTCATAACCGAAACGCCGGGTCTTCAGGATCGCGGGCAGGCCCGTCGTCTTCAAGGCCTCCGCGATGTCGGTGATTACGGCAAACGGCGCCGTTTCCAGATCCTGATCGCGCAGGAAGCTCTTCTCAATCAGGCGATCCTGACTGATCTCCAGCGCGCGGCGGTCGGGATAGAGCGGTGTCGTCTCTGCGATCACGTCCAGCGCGTCGGCGGGGATGTTCTCGAATTCGAACGTGATGACATCGCAGGCCTCTGCAAAGGCGCGCAGCGCGTCGAGGTCATCGTACCCCACCTGCGTCCAGGCGCTTGCCACGTCGGCGGCGGGGGCCGCGCCGGGCTCGAAGATATGGGTCTTGTAGCCAAGGCGCGCGGCGGCCATGGCCAGCATCCGCCCCAGTTGCCCGCCGCCCAAGATGCCGATGGTGGACCCTGCGACAAGGGGCTCAGTCATCGCTCGGCACCTCGGGGATCGACGCGCTCAGATCGGCGCGCCACTGATCAAGGCGCGCGGCCAGATCGGCGTCGTCATTCGCAAGGATCGCAGCGGCCATCAGCCCCGCATTGGCCGCGCCCGCGGCGCCGATCGCCATGGTCGCCACCGGGTAGCCGCGCGGCATCTGGACAATGGAATAAAGACTGTCGACCCCGCTCAGCGCCTTGGTCTGAACCGGTACCCCGATCACCGGCACGCGGGTCTTGGAGGCGACCATGCCCGGAAGATGCGCCGCACCGCCCGCACCCGCGATGATGACCTTCAGGCCCGCCTCCACGGCGCCCTTCCCGAAGTCCCACAGCCGGTCCGGCGTGCGGTGGGCCGACACGATGCGCGCCTCGTAGGGCACGCCCAGCGCATCTAGCATCTCGGCCGCCTCGCGCATGGTGGGCCAGTCGGATTGCGAGCCCATGATGATGGCGACGTGAACCATGCGTCCCTCCGGTGAATGGAGCGCGCACTATAGCCAGCGGGCGCTTGGCCTCAAGCGATGATATCGGGGGTCAACTCGTCCTCGATCCGGGCGATCTGATCCTTCAGCTTCAGCTTCTGGGTCTTGAACCGCTTCAGCGTCAGCATGTCGGGGTTCACCCGTTCATGGAGCGCTTCGATCGCCGCGTCGAGGTCGCGGTGTTCCCGGCGCAGGACTTCGAGGCGGACGCGAAGCACCTCCTCATGGCTCATCTCAGATGGCGCATTCATCGCTGTGCTGTCCGTTTCCTGTGGCCCCGTCGATCAAGATAGCGCCAATTACCGCGTCCTCCAAGCCTTGCGAGCGGGCGGGCGCGCCCCCATATTCCCGTTATGCGCCTTGCCGAATGCGGGGGGCGCGCCTTGCAGATCGCTTTCAACGAAGGATGTGCGTCGATGACGAAACTGACCTTGGGCTCCCACCCCTATCTTCTGGGGTTCGATCAGCTGGAACGGCTGGTGGAGCGCACCGCAAAATCTGGAAACGAGGGCTATCCGCCCTACAATATCGAACAGCGGGGCGATAACGCCTATCGCATCACGCTTGCCGTGGCTGGCTTCGCCGAGGGCGATCTGTCGATCACGGTGGAGGATCGCCAACTGGTGATCCGCGGCAAGAACCGCGATGCGGACGATGGCCGCGTTTTCCTGCACCGGGGCATCGCCACCCGCCAGTTCCAGCGCAGCTTCGTGCTGGCCGATGGTGTCGACGTCGCGGGCGCGGAGATGGAGCACGGCTTGCTCCATGTCGATCTGACCCGCGCATTGCCCGACAGCGTGGTGCAGACCATCAAGATCCAGACCGGAGGGAAAGGCCAATGACCGACGCACATGACATGAATTCCGGCGACCAGCGCCTGGTCTATATCCGCAAGGTCGCCGTCGCCGACCTGCCCAAGGACGTCCAGGACCGCGCCGAGGGGCTAGAGACGCTCTACGCCATCGGGAGCGAGACCGGCCAGCCCCTGGCCCTCGTTCAGGACCGCAAGACGGCGTTCATCGTCGCACGCCAGAACGATTTCCAGCCGGTCAGCGTGCACTAGGACGCGGGCGGCTGCGGGACGCCCGCGGCGGCAGCGCTTTGGGGGGCGCTGGCCGCGCGTCTCGAAAGGTCCGCGCGTGCCCGGCCCCTATGCGCCGCGTGCCTTTGACCGGATCTCCGCGATCCGTGCCTGCAGCGCCGTCTCCCAATCGTTTCGCATCTCCCGGACCCGCGCCACGTAGGCTTCGTTCTCGTGGGGGGCGATACCGGGGACATGGACCTCCGCGATGTTCAGCATCGCCTCGCGGTCGTGATCGTTGAATGCCTCGATCATCTGCTCCGCCGTCTCACGGTCATCGCCCATCGCCTCAAACGCCGACCGCCCGATCCTCAGGGAACTGTCATAGGTCTCCCGGATGATATCGCGGCAGCCCTTGTACCACAGGTCATAGACATGGTCGCGGTCCACGGCGCGGGCGATGACGTGGAGGTTCGGGAAGGTCGTGGTGGCATATTCCACGATCTGTTCGATCCCCTCGCGCTCGTCGATGGCCACGATCAGGATATCGGCCTCCGCGATGCCGGCGGCGTTCAGCAGGTCGGGGCGTCGCGCATCCCCGAAATAGGTCTTGATCCCAAACCGCTCCATGATCTGCAAGCGCCGTGAATTGTAGTCGATCACCGTCGTCTCGTGCTCGCCCGCGCGCAAGATGCGGTCGACCAGCCCGCCGATCCGCCCGGCACCCGCAATGATGATCTTCGCCTCCCCCGGCATCTCGTCGGCTTCCCGCGCCTCGACCTGAGAATAGCGCGGCGCGATGACCCGGTCGTAAAGGATGAACAGCGCGGGCGTCAGCAGCATCGACAACGCGACCACCAACAGAAGGATATCCGACAGACCCGGCGGGATCACCCCGTTGGCCACGGTGAAGGACAAGAGCACGAAGCCAAACTCGCCCGCCTGCGCCAGACCCAGCGCCATCAGCCACTTGTCGGCCCCCCGGATGCGGAAGAAATAGGCGAGGATCAGGAGTATCCCCGCCTTCAACGCCATCAGCCCCACGGTCATCGCCAGCACCATCGCGATATTGTCCCACAGCAGCAAGAAGTTGATCGACGCCCCCACCGTCATGAAGAACAGGCCCAGAAGCAGGCCGCGGAACGGGTCGATGTCGGATTCCAGCTCGTGCCGATAGGCGGAATTGGCCAGAACCACACCGGCCAGGAACGTGCCAAGGGCGGGTGACAGGCCCACAAGGCTCATCAGCAATGCGATGCCGATCACCAGCATCAGGGCCGTCGCCGTGAACAGCTCGCGCAAGTTCGCCGCCGCGATGAACCGGAAGAGCGGCCCCGTCAGGACGGAGCCTCCGCCCACCACGGCGCCGACCGCCCCCAATGTCACAAGCGCCGTCTGCCACCCGTTCAACCCGGCCACGAGGCTCATCGGCGCGCCGTGGTCGCCCTGCCCGTGGTCGCCGTCCCCGTGTCCAGTATCCCCGTGCCCCTCCGTCGCGCCATGCCCGGCCGCGTCGACACCCAGGTCCATCAGCTCCGGCATCGCCAGCAGCGGCAGGAACGCCAGCATCGGGATCACCGCGATATCCTGGCTCAACAACACGGAAAAGCTGCCCTGCCCGCCATCGGACCGCAAAAGCCCCTTCTCCCCAAGCGTCTGCAACACGATCGCGGTGGACGACAGCGCCAGCACCATCCCGATCGCAAGGCCAAGCTGCCACGGCTGGCCCAACGCAATCGCAATCGCCATGACCGCGAGCGTCGTCAGCACGACCTGTCCGCCGCCAAGCCCGATCAACTGGCCGCGCATCTCCCACAGGGCCTTGGGTTGCAGCTCCAGCCCAACCAGGAACAGCATCATCACCACGCCGAATTCCGCGAAATGCTGGATGGAGATCACGTCGACATCCAGCACCCGCAGGATCGGGGAAATCGCGATCCCCGCAATCAGGTAACCCAGGACGGAGCCAAGGCCCAACCGGCTGGCAATCGGCACCGCAAGAACGCCCGCGATCAGGAAGGTGAAGGACAGAAGAAGGAAATCGGTCATGATCGTGCGCTCCGCATCGTGCGGGGGCAGCAGAAGGCGCGCCGCGCGGAACGTCAACCATGTTACCCGGTGCGGTGCGCCTCAGCAGACCACGACAACCGGCTCCGTGATCGTGATGCGGACACCCCGGGCGCGCAGTTGAGCGATGATCTCCGCATGGCGCGCCTCGTCAAAGGCCTCCATGGAAAACGCGCGCAAATTCGGAAGCGACAGAAGCGGGGACAGATCGTCGATCAGGCTGTTGTCCAGATGCACCGATTGCAGGCCCGGATGGCCGGCAAGCCCGCTCAGGTCCGTCCCCGAGCCAACATGGGACACATGCAGCCGCCGCAGCCCCGACATCTGCGCCACGATGGAAAAGTCGGTCATTCTCGCATGGCCGATTGCCAGCTCCCGCACGCCGTCAAGCTGCGCCAGCGGCGCCCAGGACGTGGGCTCGACCCCCTGGATATGCAAAAGCTCCAACGCGCCGAAGGCCGACAGGCCCCCAAGGTCCCGCACCCGGGTATTGCCGATATGCAATTCGCGAAGCTGGGTCATCGCGGCGATCTCGCCCAGATCAGCGAAATCCGTGTATCCCAGCATCAGCGCGGTGACATGGGAGAGGGAGGCAAGCGTCCCGTAATCCTCGATCGGGGCGTAATCGAGCATCAGCGCCGCGCAGGTGCTGGCCGCGCATTCCGCCACCCGGTCATTGCCGTATTGGTAGGACGATACGGTGGGCGTCGTCTGACACGCCGCAAGGGCCGCGACGGCGGTGGCGGCAAGCAGGGCAGGGCGCATGAAGGCGAGGGTCGGCATGGTCACACTCCGGTCTGGATGTCCCATCCTACCACGCATGATCCAAGCGATCAGGGCAGGGAAACCCGCCCCCCCGGCACGGACGCCGTGATTGCAATTCCGTTCTGCACAGTGCCATCTCAGCCCGCAGGGCGATACCGGGGAGGGGTTGTTCCATGTCGGCACTTTTTATCCAACGGCTTCTGGCGAGCGTATTTCTTGGCCTCGGCGGGTGGGTCTTGATCTTCCCCCACGTGGTTGAACGACTGGTCCTTGCCCCAGATCACTATATCGGCACACCGGCCTCCAGCGTGATCCTGGGGTGCTTCGGCGCACAGGCGGTTCTGGGCGGGATCGTAATGTGGCTGTCGCGTTTCCGGCCCATCACGTTCCTCGTCTTCGGGATCGCGGGATCGGTGCCGTTCTTCATCTTCAACTATTACTTCGTTTTCGTGGTGGAGATGTTCACCAACTGGATGATCCTCGACTTCTTCGGAAACGTGGCGATCTTCGCGCTGTGCATGCTTGGCTATGTTAAATTGAAGGGGGGGGAGGCGGCGGCCTGACCCGGTCGCCCCAAGCGTCTGCCCGCGAAGGCTTGGGGATGCATCAGCGTCGGCATGTCGCCTTCTGGGCCGCGTCGGGTCGAACCGTCACGCCCCGCGCTGCGCCCGGTCGCATCCCGAACTGCACCAATGCAGCGCCCGTCAGGCCAAGGGTCCGAACCGGCGCTCACCCACCATCCCGCCACCTGTTCGCCACCGGATACCGCCGGTCCAGCCAGAACGCTTTTTGCGTCAGCCGGGCCCCCGGTGCCGCCTGGAACCGCTTGTATTCGCTGAGGTAGATCAACCGCTCCACCTTGCGGACCCAATCCCCGTCATATCCCGCCGCGATGACTTCGGCGACGGAGCGTTCCTGGTCGATCAGCATTTCCAGCATCACGTCCAGATCCTCGTAGGGCGGCAGGCTGTCCTCATCCTTCTGGTTCTCGCGCAGCTCCGCCGTGGGCGGCTTGTCGATCACGCGCGGCGGGATGACCTCGCCTTCGGGGCCTTTCATCCAGTCCCGGTGCGTGCGGTTGCGCCAGCGGCAGGTCTCGAACACCCGCGTCTTGTAGAGGTCCTTGATCGGGTTATAGCCGCCCGCCATGTCGCCGTAGATCGTGGCATAGCCCACCGCGACCTCGGACTTGTTGCCGGTCGTCAGCAACATGGACCCGAACTTGTTGCTCAGCGCCATCAGCATCACGCCCCGCAGGCGCGACTGGATGTTCTCCTCCGTCACGTCCGGCTCCAGCCCCTCGAACAGGGGTGCAAGGCTGTCCGTGACCGCCTCCCGAGCGGGCGTGATCGGGATCGTGTCGAGCCTGCATCCCAGCCGCCCCGCCACGTCGCGCGCATCCTCCAGGGAGGTCTCAGACGTGTAGCGCGAGGGCAGCATCACGCAATGCACGTTCTCCGGCCCGATCGCGTCACTGGCAATCGTCGCCACTATCGCGCTGTCGATCCCGCCCGACAGGCCAAGAACCACTTGTTTGAACCCGGTCTTGCGCAGGTAATCGCCTGTCGCCATCACCATCACCCGGTAATCGGCCTCCCATTCATCGGGAAGGGAGGCCTTCTCGCCCTCCACCACGCGCCAGCCGTCATCGCCGCGCTCGAAATCCACGTGGTAGAGCCCGGCCTCGAATTGCGGCGCCTGCATCGCCAGCGCGCCGCCGGGGTTCAATACAAATGACCCGCCGTCAAAGACCTGATCGTCCTGCCCGCCGAGCAGGTTCAGGTAAGCCGCCGGCAATCCCGTCTCCACCACGCGGGACACCACGACCGAATAGCGCAGATCCATCTTGCCCCGATGATAGGGGGAGCCGTTGGGGATCACGAAAAACTCCGCGCCGCTTTCCTGCAAGGTCTCGCAGACATCCTCGAACCACGCATCCTCGCAGATCGGGATGCCCACGCGCACGCCGTTGATGTTCACGGGCCCCTGCGGATCGCCCGAATGGTAGTACCGCACCTCGTCGAAGACCGCGTAATTGGGCAATTCGTGTTTCAGCACCGTCGCGATGACCTGGCCGCCCTGGCAGACGTAATAGGCGTTGAACGGCTTGTCCCCGCCCCATTTCGGTCCACCCACGCCAAAGGCGGGACCGTCGGACAATTCGCGCGCCAAGGCCTCGATCACCCGCTGCACGTCTTCCGCAAACGCCTGCCGCATCACCAAGTCGAGCAACTGGTAGCCGGTGATGAACATCTCCGGGAAGGCCACGAAATCCGCCCCCGCCGCTTTGCCCTCTTCCCAGGCGTCGCGCACCATCTGGGCATTGCCCGCAAGGTCCCCCAGCGTCGGGTTCAGCTGTGCCATGCTCAGGCGGAAGGTATCGGGCATATCGTCGTCTCCGTGGCTCCTGCGCCTCTCATATCATCCCCATGCGCGCGGCCAAGCGCCAAGCGGCGGGGGACAAAGGTTAAAGACATTGCGCGAACCCCCTGTCTCACCTAGCTTTGCGCTCGAAACGAACAAAATCTCCGGCAAAGGGGGCGCAGGATGAAATCGGCGAATTGGGGTGCAGCGGCAATTCTCTGGGTGGTGATGGCAAGTGCCGCCCCCGCGCAGGACGCCGGCGGGGACGCGGTCACGACCGACATCCAGCAATATGACAATGGCGGGATTTACGAAGGCGAATTCCGCAATGGCGTGCAGCATGGCACCGGCACCTATCGCCTGCCCAACGGCTACACCTATACCGGTCAATGGGTGGAGGGGGAGATCCGTGGCCAGGGCCGCGCCGTCTTCCCCGATCAATCGGTCTACGAGGGCGCGTTCGTCGCGGGCCGACCCGAGGGCACCGGCACGATCACCTTCGCCGACGGCTCCACCTACGAAGGCGACTGGGTCGAGGGCCGGATCGAGGGTTCGGGCACGGCGATATATTCCAACGGCGTGTCCTACCAGGGTCAGTTCCGCAACGCGCTCCACCACGGGACCGGCATCATGACCGGGCCCAACGGGTATCGGTATGAGGGGGAGTGGATCGACGGCGTCAAGCAAGGCACCGGCACCATCACCTACCCCGACGGCGCGACCTATACCGGCCAGTTCGAGGGCGGCGTGCGCTCCGGCACCGGGCGTCTCGAAATGGCCGATGGCGTGATCTACGAGGGCGAATGGGCCGAGGGGCAGATCAACGGCACCGGCACGCTCACCCAACCCAACGGCGACGTCTATGTCGGCACGCTCGTCAACGGACAACGGCAGGGGCAGGGCCGCGTCACCTACGCCAACGGCGATGTCTATGAGGGCGCCTTCGCCCAGGATCGCCGCCACGGACAAGGCACGTTCACC
The DNA here is from genome assembly GCF_020177575.1 of Hasllibacter sp. MH4015. Classification (NCBI taxonomy): domain Bacteria; kingdom Pseudomonadati; phylum Pseudomonadota; class Alphaproteobacteria; order Rhodobacterales; family Roseobacteraceae; genus Hasllibacter; species Hasllibacter sp. MH4015. The sequence continues at coordinate 2,410,018 of NZ_JAHTBK010000001.1, read as the reverse complement.
GGCACCGATGGCTATGTCTATGTCGGCGCGTGGGTCGAAGGCCGGATCGAAGGCGAAGGCCGCGTGACCTATCCCGATGGCTCCGTCTACGAGGGCACGTTCCGCAACGACCTCGCCCACGGGACCGGCACCATCACCTATCCCGATGGCAGCAGCTATACCGGCGGCTGGGTCGACGGGGTGATCCAGGGCTCCGGCACGGCGCGCTATGCCAATGGCCTGGTCTATGAGGGTCAGTTCCTAAACGCCCGCCAGCACGGGCAAGGCACGATGACCCATCCCGACGGCTATTCCTACCAGGGCCAGTGGGAAGACGGGCTGCGCCACGGACAGGGCCGCGCAACCTACGCCGATGGCACGGTTTACGAGGGCAGCTTCGTCGCCGGGCAACGCGAAGGGCAGGGCACGCTGAACATGCCCGACGGGTTCCAATATGTCGGCGCCTGGGATGATGGGGAAATCAACGGCCAGGGCACCGCGACCTATTCCAACGGCGACGTCTATGTCGGCACCTTCGTCAATGGCCGCCGCCAGGGCGCGGGCACGATGACCTATGCCACCGGCGAGGTGCTGGAGGGGCAGTGGGAAAACGGCCTGCCCACCGACCGCACCGGCGAAGCGCCGAACCTCGCGGACGAGCCCGACACCTCCGAACCCGCCCCGGGCGACGCGGCCTCCGACACCCCGACCGATACCGACGAATGATCCGGACCCGATTGCGGAGCTGAGCACGATCTCGATTAAATCGACACGACCACATCACTTGATCGCGCTTGCCACTGCGCTTTACGTGCTGTCGCTCCATCCATTGGCGGCCCAGGACAACCCGGTTCGCACATTGGCGCCTCTTGATGAAATGGCCGTCGATCTATCCGTCTTCATCAATGATCTGGAAGTCGTGCACAGTAACCGCAGCAACCTGCGCATCGAAGCCGTCGACGAAGACGCACAGATCGAGTTCCGCGTCACGTGGAACAGCCTGCCGGGCAACCAGTTTGAGGACCGCCCGTTCGGAAGCCAGGCCCACCTGGACCATTACCAACGCTCTTGCGACGGGAATTTTGCTGGCACCTGCGCGTTGAGTGCCGAGGGCGCGGGCAATGACACGGAAGTCTGGACGCGGGTCGTGCGCGACCGGGACGGGGCCATCATGTTCGAAAACCAGCGCCTCATCGGTCAAGTCCTCGTAAACGTGTTCGCCGTCATGCCCGCGGATAGTGACGAGGGCGTGGTGCGGCAGGATTTCCTGGCGCTCGTCGCGCAGGTTGAGACCTACTTTCAGGAGTGAACGCGGGGCGGGCAAATCTCACACAGCCAAATGCGAATTGCATTGTATCGGTGCTTGCCCCACCTTGGCAGGACGAAGCCTGATCTGCGCCGAAGGACCCGACATGCACCAAAGAACAGCCCTGTGCGTTGCGGCTTTCCTGGCGGCCAGCGCGACCGGCACGGCCAATGCGCAAGACTCGCAACGCTACCTCACCGCGGTTCTCGGCTCGGTGCATTTCGGCGCGGACCTTAACGACATCAATCCCGGCCTGCTCCTTGGCCACCGCTGGCATGTCGGCCAAGGCAGCTTCCAGTACCATGTCGAAGCGGGCGTGCTCTACAATTCCTACGAGGAGGTCTCGCCCATCTTCATGGCGGGCGTCTCCCACGGGCTCGGCACAATCGGCCCGGTGGAACTTCGCGGCGGGATCAGCGTCGGCACCGCCTATTACCCCACGCTGGCCCCGATCCTCGAACGCGATTACGGCCTGCCCAACGCCAACGGCTATATCCCGCTGCTGGTGCCGACGCTCACGCTCACTGACACGCGCTACGACAACATCCAATACCGCCTGACCGCCTTCCCCGGCGAAGACGGCCTCGGCGCGCTGAACCTGTCGGTGGCATTCGATTTCTGATCGGCGGGGCGTCTGGGCAATGGCTCACCCGCAGCCTTGAACAATGTGGAACAGGTTGAGGCGGCTCTGCCAACGGGCCGACACCGGGAAAAACGCCGTATGAGCTGTTCGGAGGAGGCGCAGATTTCACCGTACTCCGAGACGGTTTCATCCGCCCCCATTTTGCAATGGCGACAGGATCGCAGCATCAAGCGCACGCCTTGCGATGCGGCGTCGTTTAGTGCGAAGCACCCTTGGCTAAAGTCCTCTTCCTGCGCCGTCGCCGGACCGGCACGGGGCCGAAAGACACGGAAGACCCACAATAGGCCCTCCGAGCCTTTCAACAGGTTAAGGAAGGGTTAACAAAAATTGGAATTTCGTTTCACCTCATAGCCTTAACCCATGGTTGCAAGCGTGCAACCCACATCGGATCACGCCGCGATCAAGCCCATGCTCTCCAGCTTCAGCAACACCTGTTGCGCGCAATAATCCACGTCCATGCCCTCGGTATCGACCACCAGTTCCGCGTGGGTCGGGGCCTCATAGGGGTCGGAAATCCCGGTGAATTCCTTGATCTTCCCCTCTCGCGCCAGCTTGTAGAGCCCCTTGCGATCCCGCCGTTCGCATTCCTCCAGCGACGTGGCGACATGGACCTCCACGAAGGCCCCGAATTGCTCGATCTCCTCGCGCACCGCCCGGCGCGTCACGGTATAGGGCGCAATCGGCGCGCAGATCGCGATGCCGCCATTCTTGGTGATTTCCGAGGCGACATAGCCGATCCGCCGGATGTTCAGGTCGCGGTGTTCCTTGCTGAACCCCAACTCGCTCGACAGGTTTTTCCGCACGATATCCCCGTCCAGCAACGTCACCGGACGCCCGCCCTGTTCCATCAGCTTGACCATGATCGCGTTGGCGATGGTCGATTTGCCCGACCCGGACAGGCCGGTAAAGAACACCGTAAAGCCCTGCTGCGACCGCGGTGGAGAGGTCCGGCGCAATTCGCGGACCACTTCGGGGAAGGAGAACCATTCCGGGATCTCCAGCCCTTCCCGCAAACGACGCCGCAATTCGGTGCCCGAGATGTTGAGGATCGTCACGTTGTCCCGGTCCTCGATCTCATCGGCAGGCTCGTATTGGGCGCGCTCCTGCACGAAAACCATGTGTTTGAAGTCGACCATCTCGATCCCCATCTCCTCCTGATGATCGCGGAACAGGTCCTGCGCGTCGTAGGGGCCATAGAAATCTTCGCCGGCGGAATTCTTGCCCGGCCCGGCATGGTCCCGGCCCACGATCATGTGGGTGCAGCCGTGATTCTTGCGGATCAGCCCGTGCCACACGGCCTCCCGCGGGCCGGCCATCCGCATGGCGAGGTTCAGAAGGCTCATTGTCGTCGTCGCCGCCGGATACTGGTCCAGCACCGCCTCGTAACACCGGACGCGAGTGAAGTGGTCCACGTCCCCGGGTTTCGTCAGGCCCACGACCGGGTGGATCAGCAGGTTCGCCTGCGCCTCCTTCGCCGCGCGGAACGTCAGTTCCTGGTGCGCGCGGTGCAGCGGGTTTCGCGTCTGGAACGCCACGATCTTGCGCCACCCCAGCTTGCGGAAATAGGCGCGCAGCTCGTTCGGCGTGTCGCGGCGGGCGCGGAAATCGTAATGCACCGGCTGCTGGATTCCGGTGATCGCCCCGCCCAGATAGACGGGCCCCGCGACGTTGTGCAGGTAGTTCACGGCCGGATGCGCGACGTCGTCCGCGCCATAGACCTTTTTCGCCTCCCGCACCTTGTCGGGGCTCCATTTGTCGGAGATCGACAGGATCGCAAGGATCACCCCTTCCGCATCGCGCAGGGCAATATCCTGCCCCTCCTCGACCGCACCGGCGAACGCCTCCGACACATCCAGCGTGATCGGCATTGGCCACAGCGCGCCGTCGGCAAGGCGCATATTGTCGACGACGTTGTCGTAATCCGCCTGCCCCATGAACCCCTTGAGCGGGTTGAACCCGCCGTTCATCAGCAGTTCCAGGTCGCAGACCTGCCGCGCGGTCAGATCCCAGGACGGCAGATCCGCGGCCTCCATCTTCAGTTTCTGGGCGGATTCATACGAGACAAAAAGCTCGGGGACGGGGGCAAGATGGCTTTGCATCGGAACGGTCCTGTTCTTCTGGGGGCTGAGTTTCGCGGTCGTGCCGGTCAGTTCGGCGTGAAGCGCGTTGTATTCGTTAAGTTTTCGGGCAAGGAAGGAATCCACCAACCGGGCTTTTTCGGCTGCACCCCGGGGCGTGAGCGTATAGGCGACCCGCTGGCGCTTGTCGGGGCTGTTGCGGTCGGTCCGCTGGATCAGGCCCGCCTCCGTCACGGCCCGCAGAAGTGCGTTGAGCCGTCCAAGGCTGACGCCCAACGCCTCCGCCGTGGCCCGTTGCGACCCCTCAGGCGCCGCGTCCAGCTGGCGCAGCAGCCGGAAGAGCGTGTCGTCTTCCGGCAAGGTTGGGGCAGGATTGGCGGGCATTCAGCGGGTCCGATATTTGTTCACGGATGAACGCATGTCACAATCCGGCGCGAAGTCAAAGGGTTTGTTCATCCGTGAACGAATTTATTCCCGAACGTGGTCAATCGGTCGGACGGGCGCAGCGCAGGCCACCTCCATCCGGGTCGCGACCCGATTATTCCCGCTATTGGTAAAAATATGGCAAGCGCCAGACTGCGCCGCGCACCGCACCAGTGCCCGCCAAACCACACGGCGCCGCTGGATAATTACTCGGCCGCGTCCACCGGTGCGGCATAGGCTCCAGCCTCCGCCACGTCCTCACCTTCCATCTCGGCAAGGAACTTCTCCGCATCCAAGGCCGCCATGCAGCCCATGCCCGCGCTCGTCACCGCCTGGCGGTAGACGTGGTCGGTCAGGTCGCCCGCGGCAAAGACGCCGGGGGTCGAGGTCTTGGTCGTGCCGGCCTGCACTTTCACATAGCCGCCATTGTGCATTTCCAACTGGTCCTTGACCAACTCGGTCGCGGGCGCGTGGCCGATGGCGACGAAGAAACCCTTGCAGGGGATCTCGGTCACAACACCCGTCTCCACATGTTTCGCGCGCACGCCCTCCACGCCGCGTGGCTCGGAACTTCCCACGACCTCTTCGACCGTGTGGTCCCACAGGACCTCCACCTTGGGGTTCTTGAACAGGCGGTCCTGCATGATCTTCTCGGCCCGCAGGCTGTCGCGGCGATGGATCAGCGTGACCTTGCTGGCGAAGTTGGTTAGAAACAGCGCCTCTTCTACCGCCGTGTTGCCGCCGCCGATCACCACGATCTCCTGCCCGCGATAGAAGAACCCGTCGCAGGTGGCGCAGGCGCTGACGCCGAAGCCCTTGAAATGCTCCTCGCTCGGCAGGCCAAGCCATTTCGCCTGCGCACCCGTCGCCAGAACCACCGCATCCGCGGTATAGGTCGTGCCGCTGTCGCCCTGCGCGGTAAAGGGCCGCTTGGACAGGTCGAGCGATTGGATGTGATCGCCGATGATCTCCGTCCCCATCTCCTTGGCGTGGGCCTCCATCCGCACCATCAGGTCCGGCCCCATGACGGAGGCATCGCCCGGCCAGTTCTCCACATCCGTGGTGATCGTCAGCTGGCCGCCGGGCTGGATGCCTTGCACCAGGATCGGCTCCAACATCGCGCGGCTGGCATAGACAGCAGCGGTGTAGCCCGCGGGGCCGGAGCCGATGATCAGAAGGCGGGTGTGGCGGGTGTCGGTCATGGCGTGGAATCCCCCGGGGCAGCATTGGTCCAAGCGATATACGCGCGCAGGCGGGGTGATAAAAGCCCCGGACCGGATTCAAGGCGATGCGCCGGGCATCCGGATCACGATCCCTTTTCACGTAATAGCTATTCCATTTCTTGCGCGCCCGTGAAATAAAGTTGCGCAACAGACCACGAAAGCGGTTCATCCGAAAACCGCGTCAGACGCGCTTCAGGGGATACGTCCAGATGCAACAGGCCAAACTCGACCCGATCGACCGGAAAATCCTGGCCGAATTGCAAGGCGACGGGCGCATGACGAATGTGGAACTGGCAAAGCGCGTCGGTATCTCCGCACCGCCTTGCCTGCGCCGTGTCCGAACGCTGGAGGAAGCGGGATATATCAAGGGCTACCATGCGGAGGTCGATGCCCGCCTTCTGGGATTCGAGGTGCAGGTCTTCGCCATGGTCGGACTCGCCTCCCAGGCCGAAGCGGACCTTGTCGCGTTCGAGCAGCTTTGCAACGATTGGCCGCTTGTGCGGGAATGCCACATGCTCAACGGGGACATCGACTTCATTTTGAAATGCGTGGCCCCGGACCTGTCCTCCTTCCAGAGCTTCCTGACCGGTGATCTGACCGCCGCGCCCAACGTCGCCTCCGTGCGGACCTCGCTGGTGATCCGGGGGGCCAAGGACACGCCCGGCGTCCCGTTCGAGGTGATGGAAGCGCGGCTGGCCGATATCGCCTGACCGATGGCACAAACCGATCTGACCGCGCTCTACCGCGACGGGCTGGCCCATCAACAGGCCGGTCGCGTGGACGATGCCTTGGTGCTCTATCGCCAGATCCTCGCGCTCAAACCCGACGTGCCGGAAGTCCTGTTTCAACTGGCCCGTTGCCTGTCGGAACGGGATCCCAAGGCCGCCGAGGCCGCCTTTCGCAAGGCGCTGAAGGGCAAACCGGCGGAGCCCGCGATCTGGCAGGGTCTGCACGGCATCCTGAAATCCGGTCCCCGCGCCAAGCTGGAGAGGGAGGCCGCCCGCGCGCGCATCCCGCTGGGGACGGAGGCGGAGCTTCGGCCCGCGCTGTCGCTCCTGTCCAAGGGCCAGGCGGCGGAGGCGGAGGCCGCGGCCCTGCGTCTGATGAAGCTGGCCCCCGTCGCCTTCTGGCCCGCCTACGTGCTGGGTCAGGCCCGCCTTGCCCAGGGCAAGAACGCGGTGGCCCCGTTGGAGGCCGCGCTCAGGGCCGATCCGACCCACGCAAAGGCCCGCCTCGCGCTGGCCCGCGCCCTCTCCGCCGCGGCCCGGCCCCTGCGGGCGGAGGCGGTTCTTGACGGGATCACCGGGCCGGAGGCGACCCTGATCCGCGCGAAAATCTGCCGCGATACCGCCCGGCCCGAGACGGCGGTGGCGCTTTTGCGCGATATCGACGCCAAGGGCCCGCGTCCCGCCACCGACCTGGCCCTGTCGCTGGCACAGACGGGGCAGGGGGCGGCGGCGCTGTCAATTGTCCGCCCGATGCTGTCACACATGCCCCGCCCGGACCTGGCCCTGCGCAACCTGTCCGCCGCGGCGGAGGAGGCGGGTGATATCGCGGGGGCGGAGGCGATCCTGGACGCGGCGCTCGACGCCGCCGCGACGCCGGACCTCTTGACCCACCGCGCGCAACTGCACCAATCCGCGGGCGCGTTCGATGCCGCCGACACCGCCCTGCGCGCCGCAATCGACGCCAACCCTACGGGTGGAGAGGCGTTTCGCGCCTACATGAACGCGCGCAAGGTCACGGCGGACGACCCGATCCTGTCCCACCTTGACGCGGCCCTGACCCGCGCGGATGTGAACGCCCCGGACCGCGCCGCCCTGCATTTCGCGGCGGCCAAGGCCAAGGGCGATCTGGGTCAGGGGGATGAGGCCTTTGATCACCTCCACAAGGCCAATCGCTTGATGGCCAAGGCTTTTCCCTACGGCTTCGACAGCGATCTGGCGGAGGCGCGCGCGCTTGTCGCCGATTGGGACGTGTTGGAACCCCTCGCGCCGGACGGCCCCGCGGATCCCGTCATATTCGTCACTGGCCTGCCCCGCTCCGGCACCACCTTGGTCGAAGGTATCCTCGCCGCCCATCCACGTGTCGGCGCAGGCGGGGAGATGCCGTTCCTCACCCGCGCGCTCAGCGAAGTGATGGAGCGTTTGCGCCACGGCCCGTCGCCACAGGAGGCCGACCTGGCAGAGGCTGGCGCGCGCTACGTCACCTGCGCCCGCCGCCGGGTCGGGGACGCGGCGGTGATCGTCGACAAGGCGATCTCCACCTTCTCCCGGATCGGCCACGCCCTGCGCGCGCTGCCCAATGCGCGCGTCGTGCTGGTCAAACGCGATCCGCGCGACACCGGCCTGTCGCTCTATCGCAACAAGTTTCCCGACGGGCTGCACCGCTACGCCTATAATCTGGAGGCGATGGGCCACTACATCCGCCTGCATGACGCGATCACCGATATCTGGCAGGCGCGCTGCCCTGACCGGGTGCATGTCGTGGAATACGAGGCCCTGACTGCCGCGCCCGAGCCGCAGATCCGCGCGCTCTTGGAGGCGGTCGGTCTGCCCTTCGATCCGGCCTGCCTTGCGCCGGAGGGGACGGAGCGCCGCATCCAGACGCTCAGCTTTGCGCAGGCGCGTCAGCCCATCGGCCAAGGCTCCGTCGCCGGGTGGGAACGCCACGCGGAGGCGCTTGCCCCCCTGATCGCGGCCCTGGCGCAGGAGGTCGACCTGTCGCCCGACGCCACCCCCTGACCGCATCCCCCGAACACACGAAAGGCGGCCGTTCTGGCCGCCTTCTTGCAAGCGTTGCTTGGGTCACATGTGCCGGATGGTCCCCTGGGATCGTTCGCCCGGATTTCGACCACCGCGTTCGGCGCTGATTATTCAGCGGCCACGAGCTTCTCTTCACGCGGCTTCTCCGCGCGCCGGGCGGCACGCACCTGGCGCGCCCACGGCAATTCAATCTGCTCTTTCTTCGCTTCGTTGAGGACCGATTTCATCCAACGACGGGTTTTCATGTGCCTGTTCCTTTTGCCGTGCAGATCATGTGCTGCATTGTCCTGTCTTGCGAACAATCTGACGGCGCTTTCAGGCAGTCCTGGGGCAAATTTGCTAAAGCGCGGTAAATCTTCTGGGCAATATTTGGGCAGGCCTGCGCCACGGACCGGCTTGTTTCATTAGGGTTTTCGTCAAAGCCTTATCAAATTGTGGGCAACTTGGGGCAGAGCGCGCCGCGATTGTGTCCAATTCGGCACCAATGGCCCGGCGGCTCACAAGCGGATGGCAGAGATCAGGCGGCCGTAATCGGCCTCCCCCCTGTGGGTGGCCCGGCGGTAGGAATAGAACCGATCCGCATCGCTATAGGTGCAATGCCCCGTCCATTCCGCGCTGCCGATCCCCGCCGCGCGCAGACGGTGCAGGCCATACCCCGTCAGGTCGAACTGGTACTTGTCCGCCGATGCGCCGTTCACGAAGAACCGGCTCGCCCCGCTATCCTTATCCATGAACCGTTCAAGGAATTCCTGCCCCACCTCATAGGCACGCTGGCTGATCGAGGGGCCGATCACCGCGTGGATCTGCGCGCGGTCCGCGCCAAGCTCTGCCATCTTGTCGAGCGTCGCCTCCAGCACGCCGTCCAGCGCCCCGCGCCAGCCCGCATGGGCCGCCCCGATCACGCCGGCCTCCGCATCGGCAAACAGCACCGGTTGGCAATCGGCGGTCAGGATGCCAAGGGCCACGCCCGGCACGTTGCAGACCATCGCGTCGGCCCTGGGGCGTGCCTCCATCGGGCCATCCACCACCGCAACATCCGCGGAATGCACCTGATGCACGCCCACCAGATGATCCGGGGCCACGCCCATCGCGTCGGCCACGCGGGTCCGGTTCATCGCCACGATCTCCGCCTGGTCGCTGGACCCGCCACCGCAATTGAGTGCAGCGAAAATGCCCGAGGATGCGCCGCCGATCCGGGTGAAAAAGCCGTGCCGCACCCCGCCAAGCGCGGCGGAGGTGATGGGTTCAAGTTGCATCTGCGTCACCGTCATCGGGCGGCTCCAGGGCAGGGGGCGGGGCGGCGTCGGGTGGGCTGAGCGCCATCACCTTGAACAGGGTCCCCATTTCACCGGGATGCGTCAACCGCCTGTGGGCCGCGATATGGGCGTCCAATGCGGCCCCCTGCAAGCCGCGCGCCAGGACCTGCGCCCGATCGGTAATGCCCAACCGCTCCAGGAACACGCCCTGTGGCACGAGGGTAGAGGCGCGTGCCGGGGCCGCCGCGCGCGCCAGCGGACCGAACGCCACATGGGCGGTCAGGTCGGCCTGCCCGGGATTGGCCAACGGATCGGCATAGGCGTGGCCCGCCATCGCCTGGAACGTATCGCCCGCGCTTTCCGCATCGCCGTAATCGACGATCAGGGCCGCCCCGCCATGGCTGGCGATCCTGCGCCCCAGCTCCTCCGCCATCGCTTCCGCGGGTTTGCAGGTCTCCACGATCATGCCGGGTTTGAACCCGTCGCGGACGTCGAGGGGTGCGGGCGGGGCAAGGCCCCAAATCAACGCGCCGTCGCGCGCGCCCACCTGCCGCTCCTGCCAATCGCCCGCCTCGCTCATTTGGAATTGCCGGATCGGCAGGGCATCGAAGAACTCGTTCGCCACAACGAACAACGGCCCCTCCGGCAGGTCGGCAAGGCTGTCGTGGAAGCTGGGGTCATGGCCTTTGAGCGTTTCCGCCTGCGCCGCCCGTAACACCGGCGACACTTCCACCAGGTGCAGGGCCATCGCGTCGTGAAATCCCGGCACGGCACGTGTCGCGCGCAAGATGTCGGCCATCAACGTCCCGCGCCCCGGCCCAAGCTCCGCCAGCACACCGTCGGGCTGCCCCTGATCCATCCAGACCTGCGCCAGCCACAGGCCGATCACCTCCCCGAACATCTGGGAAATCTCCGGCGCCGTGATGAAATCGCCGCCGCGTCCCAGCGGATCGCGGGTGGCGTAATAGCCGTCGCGCGGATCGAACAGGCATTCGGCCATGTAATCGGCGACGGGCATCGGCCCCAGCCGCGCGATCCGGGCCAGCAGCCTTTCCTTAAGCGACACGGGCCCGGCTCCGCGCGATCAGCCACAGACCGGCCAGGATCATCGGGATTGTCAGGATCTGCCCCATCGTCAGCCCAACACTCGGGCTCAACGCCCAGGCAAAACCGATCGGATTGTCGGGGCCGATGAATTGCGGATCGGGCTGGCGTACGAATTCCACCGCGAACCGCGACGCGCCGTAGATCAGGAAGAACATGCCTGTCAGCGCGCCGGGTCGCTTCAGCCACCCCCTGCGCCACGCCAGCCACAGCAGGAGCGTGCCCATGAACAACCCCTCCAGCAGCGCCTCGTACAACTGGCTGGGATGGCGCGCGCAGACCGTCGCGCCGAGGTAGTCCACGATCCCCTCGGGTCCCGGGCAATCCTGCGCCTGCGCGCCGGGGAAGATCACGGCCCACGGCACGTCGGACGGGCGGCCCCACAATTCGGCGTTGATGAAATTGGCCACGCGGCCCAGGAACAACCCGATTCCGATCACCATCGACATGGCGTCGGCGACCTGAAGCGGCGGGGCCTTGGCGATCCGACAGAAGATGAGGGCCGCGACGATGACACCGGCCAATCCGCCATGGAACGACATGCCCCCCTCCCAGATGCGCAGGATCGCCAGCGGATCACTCGCATAGGCGCCCGGTTGGTAGAACAGGACGTAACCGATCCGTCCCCCCAGGATGACACCAAGCACCACGGCGGTCAGCAACCCCTCCACCCTTTCCGGGGCCATGGGGGGCGTGTTGGCGGGCCACAATTCGGGGCGGGCGACCGCTTTCCAGATCACCCACCAGCCCAGGCCCAGGCCGAACAGGTAGGCCAGCGCATACCAGCGCAGCGCGAAGGAAAAGCTGCCAAGCTCGATCGTGAACAACTCGGGGCTCAGCGGCGGAAAGGGAATGGCGGCGATCATGGGGCCTCGCGGTCACATTTTCCCCCTTGGGTGGGGGGCGGGTGCGGCGAAGTCAACCTTGATCCTCCGCGCGCCCGTGCCCATATCTGATCGGTATTAGAACAGGAGTGCCCCGGATGCAGACCCGCAACAAGGTAATGGACGATCTGAGCCAGCTGATGACCAATGCCATGGGTGTCGCCCAGGGCGCCAAGGATGAGGCCGAGACGGCGATGAACTCCATGATGGACCGATGGCTCGCCAACCGGAACCTCGTCACGCGCGAGGAATTCGACGCGGTGCGCACGATGGCCCAGAAGGCGCGCGAAGAAAACGAAGCGCTCAAGGCGCGCATCGCCGCCTTGGAAGCGGGCAAGGGCTGAAGTCACCCGCCGTCCATTGAAGAATGATTGCGCCGCCCGATACGAGGCGGCGTCTTCATTTTGGTGACCCAAAAAGGCACCGCGGAAAAAGTGTTCTCCACAATCATCTGTGGATAACTCACCCCCTTGTGGGCCGATTTGGGACAACCGCAATATGTTGTGGGTAATCGCCCAACCTGCGGAGTCACGCCATTTCCTTCACAAAAATAGTTCTTTACAGCGACTCCCCAACGCATCACCATATTTCGTAGGGATCGAGGTCGAGCAGCCCAGCCCTATGAAAGACACCCAGCTTTTGTGGGAGTCTTGGGATTGAACCACCAAGGCCCCGCTGGCTGCCAACCAGGACTGGGACCATGTCGCAAACCGAGCACTACGCCGATATCGAAGAGCTTCACCCGATCGACATCGTGGAGACGCTGGCCGCCCATCACGAATGGGATTTCGACCGCATCGCCGACGATCAGATCGCCATGGCCATCGAAGGACAATGGCGCACCTATTCCGTCACCCTGGCCTGGTCGTCCTACGACGAGACGCTGCGGATGATCTGCACCTTCGACATGGACCCGCCCGAGGCGGAACTGCCGAAACTCTACGAGGCCCTGAACCTCGTCAACGACCGGTGTTGGGCGGGCGCGTTCACCTATTGGGCGGCGCAAAAGCTGATGGTCTACCGCTACGGCCTCGTGCTGGCGGGCGATCAACTGGCCTCCCCCGACCAGATCGCCTGCATGGTGGAAACCGCCGTGCTGGCCGCCGAACGCTACTACCCCGCCTTCCAGCTGACACTCTGGTCCGACCGGACGCCGACCGAGGCGATGGATGTCGCCATCTCCGAGGCATTTGGCCGGGCCTGACACGAACCGATACCATACAGGCAAGACGGGGAGGGTCGCGCAAGGCGCGGCCCTTTCCCTGTGGGAGCCGGACATGACCGACACCTTGAAGCCCCGCCGCACGCCGTTCGGCAAGATCGTCGTGGGCCTTTTCGTGCTCTTCAACCTGGTGATGCTTGTCGTCACGACCCTGATCGTGATCGGCGCGCTCGCCACGCTCTCCACACCGCCTGAGGGTGTGACACTTCTGCCGGGGTCCGAGAACCCAATGATGGGGGCGGTCATCGCGGTGGGGGCAAGCCTCTTCCTCTGGGGCTTCGGGGCTGGCATGTTAGGGTTCTTGGTGTATTTCACCCGTCCAGAACGGACGTAAGGGGGGCGTTGCATGGATCTGTCAGAGGTGAACCGGCGCGGGCTGGTGATGCTCGGCTGCGGCAAGATGGGCTCGGCCATGCTGGAAGGCTGGCTTGCCACGGGTCTCGACGTGGGCGCGGTCCATATCATCGAGCCCAAGCCATCGGACTGGCTGCAAGGCACCGGCGTGCGGATCAACGGCGACCTGCCTGCCGATCCCGCCGTCCTGATGATCGCCGTCAAACCCCAGATGATGGAGGAGGCGCTGCCCCGTGTCGCGGGTTTCGGGGGCGGCGGCACGCTGATCCTGTCGGTCGCCGCCGGCACCCCGATCAACGCCTACGTGGATGCGTTCGGCCCCGGCACGCGCATTATCCGTTCCATGCCGAACACGCCCGCTGCCGTCGGCAAGGGCATCACGGCGATTGTCGGCAATGCCGATGCGACCGCCGCCGATATGGATCTGGCCGAAGCGATGCTCGGCACGATCGGGCAGGTGGTGCGCCTCAGCACCGAGGCGCAGATCGACGCGGTCACGGGCATCTCCGGCTCTGGCCCTGCCTATATTTTTTACATGATCGACGCGCTTGCCGCCGCCGCCCGGGCCGAGGGCCTGCCGGAGGATATGGCGATGCAACTGGCCAAGGCGACCGTCGCGGGCGCGGGCGCGCTGGCCGAACAATCGGACGAAAGCCCCGAACAGCTTCGCATAAACGTGACGTCGCCCAATGGCACGACCCAAGCGGGGCTGGAGGTTCTGATGGGCGAGGGCGGCCTTGCGCCCCTGATCCGCCGCACCGTCGCCGCCGCCACCGCCCGCAGCCGGGAATTGCGCAAATGAGCGCGGAGATCACCTTCGATCAATTCATGGACGTCGACATCCGCGTCGGCACCGTGACCCGCGCCGAGCCGTTTCCGGAGGCGCGCAAACCCGCCATCAAGCTCTGGGTCGATTTCGGGGCGGAGATCGGAGAACGCAAATCCTCCGCCCAGATCACCGCCCATTACACGCCCGAGACGCTGATCGGAAAACAGGTCCTGGCCGTGGTGAATTTCCCGCCACGGCAGATCGGGCCGGTGCGCTCGGAAATCCTGGTCCTCGGCCTCCATGACACGTCGGGCGGGGTGGTGCTGATTTCCCCCGACCACGCGGTCCCGAACGGAGAGCGCATGTGCTGACCCTGCTTGTATCCCGCCGCTTGCCCGACAGCGTGATGGAGGCAGCCGAGGCGTGTTTCGACGTAACCTGCCGCGATACCACGCAGCCGATGGATCACCGGGAATGCGTGGCCGCCTTGCGCGCATACGACCTGATCCTGCCCACGCTTGGCGATGCCTTCACCGCCGATGCCTTCGCGGAGGCCGGAGAGATCCGGACAGGGCTCCTGGCCAATTTTGGGGTCGGCTACAACCATATCGACGCCGCCGCCGCGCGGGAGGCGGGGGTCGAGGTCTCCAACACGCCCGGCGCGGTGACGGATGCCACGGCAGACACCGCCATGACGCTGATCCTGATGACCGCGCGCCGCGCCGGTGAGGGGGAGCGGATGGTGCGCGCGGGCGCCTGGGACGGCTGGCATCCGGTGCAGATGCTGGGGATGCATGTCTCGGGCAAGACGGTCTGCGTGATCGGCATGGGCCGAATCGGGCAGGCCATCGCCCGGCGCTGCCATTTCGGCTTTGGCTGCCGCATCGTCTATGTGAACCGCTCCGCCAAGGCGGTGGATTTTCCCGCCGAACAGCTTCCCATGGAAACCGCGCTGGCGGGGGCCGATATTGTCGTTCTTGCGACCCCCGGCGGGGCGGAGACCCATCACCTGATCGGATCCGAGCAATTCGCCATGATGCAGCGCCACGCGATCTTCGTGAATATCTCGCGCGGGGACGTGGTGGACGAGGCTGCGCTGGTCGCCGCCCTCTCCGTCGGGCGGATCGCGGGGGCGGGGCTGGACGTCTACGAGTTCGAGCCCCTGGTCCCCGAGGCGTTGCGCGCGATGGAAAACGTGACGCTGCTGCCGCATCTGGGCACCGCGGCGCTGGAAGTGCGGGAGGATATGGGGCGCATGGCGTTGGATAACCTCATCGCCGTGGCCGAGGGCAAACCCGCGCCGAACGCGGTGTGATCGCCGTCGCGTGCACGCGTGCACATGTGGGTTAAGAGACTGAGAAAAAACGGAAAACGAATATGCGTTAACCGTAAATCAACCCACGGACTGCGCCAACCGCCACCCGGCATTGACGCCGCGGGCCTCACGCCCGACACCGGCCTGACACTCACGCCCCGTCGATTTGCGACCGCGCCATTTCCACGTCCGTCGCGCTCAACTCCAAGCCTTGCGCGAGTTTGCGGATATGGGCCTCCTCCTCCGGTGTGTCGACGTCGATGGCAAGCAGCGACATGGCAAAGATCTGGCGGCGGAGTTCCGGATTGGGCGGCACGCTTTCCAGGAACGTGTCGAGGTCCGGCCCCTCTTCGATCTCGGCAGTCAGGAACGCGCGGTCGTCCTCCGTCGCGTCCTCACCCATGTGATCCATGATCGCCGCACGTTCGTCCGCGTCGATATGGCCATCGGCCTTGGCCGCAAGGATCATGGCGCGCAGGACGATCTTGGCCTCGGCCTCTCCCATGATGCCGTCGAACGCGTCCTTGGCATCCTCGATCTTGTCGGTCAGGAAGGCGCGCAATCCGCCGGAATTCCGCGCCTCTTCACCCAAATCGGCGATCATGTCGCCGATCCCGCGCGGCGCATCCCGTGCGGCCCGACGCTCCGCCATGCTCAACCGGCCATCCCCGTCCCTATCGGCCTGATGGGACCGCAGTGAATTCAGAATGCCGCCCTCGGTGTGTTCCGTTTCCGTCCGCTCGCCCGAAAAAAGATCAATCGACAGCGATCGGCGCCGGTCCCCGTGGACGGCGCGGTCCGCCTGCCGTTCGGCCATGCCGCGCGCCATGCGGCCCAGGGTCTTCAGAAAACTCATCGCGTTGCTCCAAAATTGGGAAGAAAAACAATCCTCTCAGCGAACGCGATTCACGACGATCGGTCAACCGGCGCGTGGAATATCGCCCATTTCCTCTCGGAAATGCCTGCGGCACAGGCTGATATAGCGGTCGTTGCCGCCCACCTCGATCTGGGCGCCCTCGCGGATCGCATCGCCGTTTTCATCGACGCGGATCACCATCGTGGCCTTCTTGCCGCAATGGCAGATTGTGCGGACCTCGCGCATTTCATCGGCGAGCGCCAGAAGGGCGGCGGAACCGGGGAACAGCTCACCCCGGAAATCGACGCGCAGCCCGTAGGCCATGACCGGCACGTTCAGGTCATCGACGGCGCGGGCCAGTTGCCAGACCTGGTCACGGGTCATCCACTGCGCCTCGTCGATCAGCACGCAGGCGCAGGGCCCCGCCGCCAGCCGGGCGGCGATCTTGCCGTAAAGGTCATCGGATTGGGTGTAGGTGTCGGCCTCCGCCTCGATCCCGATGCGGCTTCCGATCTTGCCCATGCCCGCACGGTCATCGAAATTCGCGGTCAGCAGATAGGTCTGCATCCCCCGCTCGATGTAATTGTAGGAGGCTTGCAACAGCAGGGTCGATTTGCCCGCATTCATGGTGGAATAGTGGAAATAGAGCTTGGCCATGCCCCTTGGTTTGGCCCATGACAGCGGCGCTGGCAAGACGTTGACGGCATGGGGCAAAGCGGGTTTGCTATCGCGGACCAATGGGGACAGATGTGATGAGTGACACGAGCGGCGAGACGGCCAAGGGCTACCTCAAGCGTCATACCGAGCGGTTGATCAAGGATGTGGGCTATGCCGCCGCCTGCGAATTGACGGGCCGGTCCAAGGCGACGCTGGGGCGATACTTTTCGGAAGCCGACGAACACACGGACCGGTTCATGCCCGTCGATGCCGTGGCGGCACTGGAGGCGGCGTCGTCCTTTCCCCATGTGACCGCCGCTTTGGCGGAGTTGAATGGCGGGCAGATGTCTTACGGGTCGGATAAGCGCAACGCGATGCGGGGGGACAATTCGGGGTCGGTGAACGCCAATGTCATCGCCCTGTCCCAGCGGTTCGCGATCCTGATGGCGGAATATCACACCTCGATCGAGGATGGCGTGATCTCCGTCAACGAAGCGCGGCGGCTTCTGGAGGAGACGCTGGAATTGCAGAAGGTGCTGGTAGAGATGAAGCTGCGGCTGGAGGCCGACAGCCGGAGTTGAGCGGGGTGATCACGGTTGATACGCATACCCAACCCTTTGGTAACATTGTCGAACGGCAGACCCGTTAACCTGCGCTTCACCCAGTACCTCGCCGTGCCACCGACCGGAGCATCGTGATGCGCGGCAGGGGGGCTTTTTGGATCGTCCTTGCCTGCCTGATTGGGATCACTGGCCCCGCCGCCGCGCAGGAGACGTATCCGAGCGACGAGATCTGCGTGCAAAGCATCCTCGCCCTCCATGGCTACGATCCCGGACCCATCGATGGCATCCTGGGCCAGCGGACCCGCGACATGGCCCACAGTTTCGCGGTGGATTGGCGTCTGGATCTGCCGCGCCTGTCAAGTGCCACGACGGGCGATTGGTGCGTGGGCCTGACCGCGGCGCAGCGGGGCGCGGGTCAGCCGCTGGACCCGGCGCTGACCGATGGCCCCGACGCATTGGGCTGTGTCACCGATCCCCCCGATGGCTATGCGCGTGTCATCACCGGCATGGTCGATGGCGACCCGGTGGAGTTGCGCGTCTCGACCCGGTTCGGGGGGGCGGTCGGATCGCTCACGTGGCAGGGGATGGAATTCCTCAACATCTACGACCATGGGCGGCAGATCAGCTATGCGTGGTTCCTGGACGATCACGGTGAATGCCTGAACCCGACGGAGCCGGGATCGGCCAGCGATCTGTTTGCCCAGACCTCCACCACGATCGTGCATGAGATTTGCTCGGACGCCGCGAACCGGCTGAGCACGCGGATCAGTCCCGCCTTCTGGACCCAGCCGGGGCAGAGCGCCTTTTGCGACAATGGCACGTTGGAGGCGGTGAACACGGAACTGGTCTCGGACGATATGCTCGAGAAGGTGACCCAGATCGGGTACGGGGGGATCGAGAACGTGATCGTGTTCGATTCCACGATCACCTTGCACGGGGATCATGACCTGCTGCGCGCGGAGGTGCCGACCGCCTACCTGACCGGCGCGTTCTCCGCGCGCTACCGCTTCGATCCGCGCGACGGCAGCCTGACGCCCGTGACAGAGAGCATGGAAGTGACCCCGCCGTGGTCTTTCGTGGACGATTCCGGCCTACCCGCCATTCTTGCGACGGAGGATGGCGCATTCGCGCTGGGGGCCTACACGGCGCGGCCCGGGGCGCTTTACCAGATCCTGTATTCCGAAAGCTCCAATCCCTTCGACGAAACCAACAAGTGGAACATCGTGTTCAGCGTGGCGCCGGCACCGGCGGGCCGCTACGACTTTCGCACCTTCGGGGTGATCGGCACGCTGGAACAGGTGCACGAGGGGATGGTGGCGCTTGCCGCGCTGCATCCCGTGGACCTCTCGCCGGAGGAAGGGTTCGTGGATCGGGCCGATTGTGACTGGATCGCCGGATGGGCCTGGGACCCGGACGCGCCGGACCGCGCGGTGATTGTGGATGTGTTTGCGCTCGACGGGGACAGCCGGGCATTGATCGCAAGCGTCGATGCGGGCCAGTATCGCCCTGACCTGGAAGCGGCGTTGGGGGATGGCGGGCGGCACGCATTCGAGTTCGAGACCGACCTGATCCTGCCCGACGGCGGGCAGGGCGCGTTCACGATGGAGGTGCGCGCCGCGGCGGAGAACGTGCCCGGCACACCGCTGGTGCCGAACCGGTTCTCGCTGGATTGCCCGGAATGACGGCCTGAGCAGTGGTTGCGCCGCGCTTGTGCGCGTCGCCGGTGGCGGGGGGCAAG
The DNA here is from genome assembly GCF_020177575.1 of Hasllibacter sp. MH4015. NCBI lineage: Bacteria > Pseudomonadati > Pseudomonadota > Alphaproteobacteria > Rhodobacterales > Roseobacteraceae > Hasllibacter > Hasllibacter sp. MH4015. The sequence continues at coordinate 2,390,883 of NZ_JAHTBK010000001.1, read as the reverse complement.
CCCCCCGCACCCCCCGTTTTCGATATGATGAGAGGGGCTGCCTGCCCCTCTCAAACTCTCCCCGGGGATATTTTTGGCACATGGAAGACGGGGGGGGGGCGGAGATGTCCGGGTCGGGCGAGCTTGCCGGAGGCGAGCTTTGCGGGGTCAGCCCGCCCGTTCCACGATGACGGAGCCCACGGAATAGCCCGCGCCGAAGGAGCAGATCAGGCCGGTATCGCCCGGCGAGAGGTCATCGGAATATTTCGCGAATGCGATGATGGAGCCCGCCGAGGACGTGTTGGCGTAATCCTGAAGGATATTGGGTTGCTCGCCCGCCTCCGGCACGCGGCCGAGGACCTTCCGGCCGATGTAATCGTTCATGGTCTTGTTGGCCTGGTGCAGCCAGAGGCGCTTGAGGTCATCGGCCTGGACGCCGGTATCGGCCATGTGCTCCGCGATGTGGTTGGAAACCAGGGGCAGCACTTCCTTGAAGACCTTGCGCCCGTTTTGCATGAACAGCATGTCGCGGCGGTCGTCCATGTGGCCCGGGCGGGTGCGGCGCAGGAACCCGTTATTGTTGCGGATGTTGTCGGAGAATTGCGTGGCGCAGCGGGTGGATTTGATCGCGAAATGGGGGCCCTTCGCGTCGTCGGCCCGCTCGATCAGGACCGCCGTTGCCACATCGCCGAAGATGAAGTGGCAATCGCGGTCGCGCCATTCCAGGTGGGCCGAGCAGATCTCGGGGTTCACAACAAGCGCGCGGCGGATGGAGCCGGAGCGGACCATGTCGGCGGCGGCCTGGATGCCGAAGGTGGCGGACGAACACGCGACGTTCATGTCGAAGCCGAAGCCGCCAATGCCCAGTTCCTGCTGGATCTCGATCGCGATGGCGGGATAGGCGCGTTCGTGGTTCGAGGCGGCACAGATCACCGCGTCCACATCGCCCGCCGCCACGCCGGCCATGTCGAGCGCCTTGCGGCAGGCATCCACGCCCATCTCGGCCATGAAACCGGGTTGATCCATGTCCCGCTCCGGCAGCCAGGGATGCATCACGTCGGGATCGAGGATGCCGCTTTTGTCGAGCACGAAGCGGCGTTCGATGCCGGATGCCGCGACGATGAAATCGGAGGAGGAATGGGCCATCGCCTCCACCTCTCCGGCCTTGATACCGGCGGCATGTTCGGCGTTCCACCGGTCGGCATAGGCGTTGAAGGCCACCACAAGCTCATCGTTGGAGATGCTGAGCGCGGGCGTGAAAACGCCCGATCCGGTGATGGCTGGTTCAAACATGGCTCTCTCTCTCCGCGCGGCAGGGCCTTCACTTGCGCGCGAAACGGGTGTTGCGTCAAGGCGCTTGACGCCACGTCCTCAGCCCTCGGGCGCGTGGCAGACGGCCTCGATATTGTTGCCGTCGGGATCGAGCACGAAGGCCCCGTAATAGTGGTCGTGGTAATGGGGGCGCAGGCCCGGTTTGCCGTTGTCGGTGCCACCCGCGGCCAGTGCGGCGGCGTGGAAGGCATCGACCTGCGCGCGGGAGCGGGCGGCGAAGGCGATGTGGACGGGCGGGATATGGGGCGCGTCCTCGCTCAGCCAGAATTGCGGGCGGTCCTGTCCATATCCCGCGACTTGCGCGCCGTCGGTAAATTCTGGCGGTACGGTGAAGAGGTGACGGGAGCCGAGGGCGGCGAGGGCCGCGTCGTAGAACGCCTTGGACCGCGCGAAATCGGAGGCATTGACACCGGTATGGTCGAACATGGGAGGCTGGCCTATCGGTGCTGGTCGATCAGGATCACGTTGCCGTCGGGGTCGCGGGTGACGAAGCTGGCCGGGCCGTCCGCACCGCCCTGTTCCTGCTCCACGACATGGCCCGCGCCGACGATTGCCGCCTTGATCGCGCGCACGTCGTCGAATTCGTCGAGGTTCCGGGCATCCTGGTCCCAGCCGGGATTGAAGGTCAGCAGATTGCCCTCGAACATGCCCTGGAACAGGCCGATCAGCGCATCGCCGTTTTTCATGATGAGGTAGCCGTGATCCGGATCACCGCCCATCGCGGAAAAGCCGAGGGTCTCGTAGAAGTCCCGCGACCGGGCGAGGTCCGCCACGGACAGAGATATCGAAAACGCACCGATCTTCATGGTCATCCCCTCGGGCTGTGATGGACCCGCGCAGGGTACGCCGGTTGCGCCCAAGGGCAAAGGAAAACCGGCGGCAAGGTCGCCCCTGCCGCCGGTTTCAATCTTGCTGCGGATCGCGGAGGTCAGGCCGCGAGGCCGAGTTTGTGGATGTGGATCTCGAAGATCGGGTGCGTTTCCGCGCCCACCACGTTGTCGGTGTAGTGGCGGTAGATCGAGCGCCAGAACGGCTGGATCACCACCCCTTCGTCGATCATGATCTGCTGGATCTGGGCCATCACCTCGGAGCGTGCATTGGCGTCCGCGATGGCGGAGGCTTCTGCGAGGAGCGTATCGAACTCCTCGTTGGCAAACGCCGTCTCGTTCCAGGCGGCACCGCTGGTATAGGCCAGCGTGAGGTTCTGGACGCCGAGGGGGCGGTGGCCCCAATCGGTGGACGAGAACGGGTAGTTGTTCCAGTCGTTCCAGAAGGTGTTGCCGGGATAGATCGTCCGCGTGACGTTGAAGCCCGCATCGCGCAATTGCGCGGCCAGCGCATCGGTCGTCGGACGGCGCCAGCTGTCGTCGATGGAAATCAACTCATGCTCGAAATCCGTCTGACCGGCTTCCTCCATCAGCGACTGCGCCGCGGCCACATCCTGCACCGCCGGGCCGATATCGGCGTATTCCGGGTGGATCGGGCAGACATGGTGGTTTTCGGCCACGGTGCCGAGGCCGTTGACCCCAAGCTCCATCAGGACCGCGTTGTCGGTGGCGAGCGCCAGCGCGCGGCGCACACGGACATCGTCGTAGGGCGCAACGGACTGGTTGGTCCGCAGCACCAGCGAATTGGCCGAGATCGCTTCGGATTTCTGCCAGCCGATCGCGTCCATGACGTCGATGAAATCACCGAGCGTTTCGTAGAGCATGTCGATCTCACCGGCTTCGGCCGCCGCGACATGGGCCGCCTGGTCGGTGCCAAGATCGACGTATTCCACGCGGTCGAGGAAGGCGCCGGTGCCTTCGCCCCACCAGGTGTGGTCGGGGTTGCGTTCCACGACCGCGCCCACGCCCACTTCGAGCGACACGAGGCGATAGGGGCCGGTGCCCACGGGATTGTCGGCCGGATTGCCGGAGAAGCCATTCTGCACGATGGCGGAGGCATAATCCGAGATCGTGGGCAGGATCGTGATGTCCGGGCGCGACAGGTTCAGGCGCACGGTATGCTCATCCACGATTTCCAGGGCGCCTTCGCGGATCGCTTCCCCCTCGATCAGGGCGGCCATGCGCGAGGCCATGGAATTGCCTTCCATCGAGGCATCGCACCAGCGGGTGAAGTTGTAGGCGACGTCTTCGGCGGTGAACGGCGTGCCGTCGTTCCACATCACGCCCTGGCGCAGGTTCAGCAGATATTGGGTGGCGTCGTCGTTGACCTCCCAGCTTTCCAGCAGGCGCGGCTCGAACACGCCATCGGCGTTGTATTGCACGAGATACTCAAGCCAGCCGCGGCTGACATTGGCCATTTGCGGCCAGTCATAGGTGGGCGGATCTTTCAGCGCGCGCACGTCTTGCTGGATGCGCAGCGTGCCGCCTTGCTGGATATGGCCATCGGCGCGCGCCGGGGTCGCCCCGATCAGCGAATAGGCGCCGGCGGCGGTGACACCCAGCGCCGTGGCGCGGGTCAGAAACTCGCGCCGGCCCATCGTGCCGTCCGCGACTTCCTGCGCATAGGCGCGGGCAGCGGGGTGGATATTGTGTGCATTGAACAATGTCACGTTCGTAAACTCCCTGTCGGACCTCTGGTTTTAGCGAGGTGCCGCATGGTCCGTTTGCGACATGAGGGATTAAATGCGACACCGGGCGGGGGATCAACGCCTTTTCTGGCGCGCGGTGAGTCCAGATCGCGATGCAGAGCAGTCCAGATCACGCGCCCGTGTGGGGACCGCGCGGTTGACTTGGCCCCGCAAATGGCCACCTTGCGGGCAAGAATAACAAAGGTTGTTGAGCATGAGCGCCCCCAAACCGTTCTCGGGCTACGAGTTCCTGATCGCCTGGCGCTACCTGCGTGCGCGGCGCAGCGATGGCGGCGTGTCGGCGATGACATGGATCAGTTTCATCGGTATCGCGCTGGCGGTAATGGCCCTGATCGCGACATTGTCGGTCCGCTCGGGCTTTCGGGCGGAATTCGTGGGAACGATCCTGGGCGCGAACCCCCATGTGGCGGTCTATGACGTGGCGGAACTGAACGACGCGGGCCGATTGGAGCGCGCGTTGGAGGATTACGAGGCGGTGGCAGAGGCGGTGCGCGGCGTGGCCGGCGTCGAACATGCCGCTGCCGTGATCCGGGGCCAGGTCCTGTCGAGCTATGCGGGGCGCAATTCGGCGGTGGAGGTGATCGGCATCGCGCCGGACGATCTGGCCGCCGTGCCGCTGGTCGCGGAGCCGGAATTCTCCCAAGGCGCGCTGCAATCTTTCGGGGCGCCCACGGAAATCACACCCGATGTCGACGGCGCCTTGCCCATTCCGGGCGGGCCGGGCATCGCCATCGGATCGGGCGTGGCGCGGGAATTGGGCGCGAGCGTGGGCGACCGGATTCGCCTGATCTCCCCCGACGGGGCGCGCACGCCGTTTGGCACCAGCCCGCGCGTCAGCACCTACGAGGTCGTCTATATCTTCCAGGTCGGCCGGTGGGACATCGACCGCACCCGCGTCTACATCCCCTTCGACGAGGCGCAGACCTATTTCAACCGCGACGGCATCGCCGACGAGGTACAGGTCACGGTGACCGAGCCCGAGGAGATCGGCCAATATGTCCTGCCCTTGCTGCAAGCGGGCGGGGACGTGCAGATCTGGACGTGGGAGGACAGCTCCGGCGCGTTCCTGAGGGCGTTGCAGATGGAGGACAACATCATGTTCATCATCCTGTCGATCCTCGTGCTGATCGCGACGATGAACATCGTCTCGGGCCTCATCATGCTGGTGAAGAACAAGTCGCGCGACATCGGTATCCTGCGCACCATCGGGCTGAGTGAGGGGGCGATCCTGCGCATCTTCTTCATCTGCGGCTCCAGCATCGGGGTGGCGGGAACGTTGCTTGGCGTGGCGTTGGGTTGTGCCTTCGCGATCTGGATCGACCCGATCTTCAGCTTCGTGAACTTCGTGGCGGGCGGCGGGGTCTGGGACCCGTCGGTGCGCATGATCTCCAGCCTTCCGGCCAAGCTGGAACTGGATGATGTTATGAGCGCGGTCTTGCTGTCGCTTGGGCTCAGCTTCATCATCACGATCTTCCCGGCGCGCCGCGCGGCCCGCATGAACCCGGTGGAGGCGCTGCGCTATGAGTGAAGTCGCCCTGGACCTGGACGCGGTCGAGAAGGTCTATAACCGCGGCAAACCCAACGAGATCGCGGTTCTGCGCGGCGCGTCGGCGCGGATCGCACGGGGCGAGATCGTGGGCCTGATCGCGCCATCGGGGGCGGGGAAATCCACGCTTCTGCACATAGCCGGCCTGCTTGACACGCCCGATGCGGGCGCAGTCGCGATTGCGGGCGAGGCCATTACCGGAACGTCCGAGACCGCCCGGACCAATGCGCGGCGCGAGAAGGTGGGGTTCGTCTATCAATTCCATCACCTGCTGCCGGAATTCTCCGCCGCCGAAAACATCGTGCTGCCGCAACTGGCCAATGGCGTGGCGCGTGCGGCGGCCGATGCGCGGGCCGAGGATCTGTTGGGGCGCGTGGGCCTTGCGGCGCGCGCCGGTCACAGGCCGGGCGAATTGTCGGGCGGGGAACAGCAGCGCGTCGCGTTTTGTCGGGCGCTGGCCAATCAACCCGCGCTTCTGCTGGCCGATGAGCCGACCGGCAACCTTGACCCCGCAACATCGGACACGGTGTTCGACGTGTTGATGGACCTGGTGCGCGGCACCGGGCTGTCGGCGCTGATCGCGACCCACAATCACGAATTGGCCGCGCGCATGGACCGCGTGGTGCGGCTGGACGACGGTGTTCTGACGGACGCCTAGGCGCACGATTGCAGCACCCCGGGGGAGGGGGCGGGGCCTGTGGTGGGTGCCGGGGCCTCCGTCTGGCTGCGACCGGATTATCCGGGGCATGAGAAAAGCGGCGCCGCTTCGGGGCGACACGATTTGGTCCACCGGTGTGACCCGGCGGCGGAGTTTGCGCAAAGCTCCGATCCGGGGCCGACCTGCACCCAATGAGGGAGTGGTCTGGGGCCTGCCCTGAATCCAGTGCCAAGCAAACGCGACCTTTTGAGATGGGCCGCAACGATAGCTATCGGGGCGAGTGTATAGACCGGTTTAGGGGGGTGTTGCGCAAATCGCGGGGAGTCCGCGCGGTGCCCTAGGCGGGATGGGCCGCGAACAGGCCGAGGATCTCATCGAAGGTCTGGCCCCGGCGTGCCGGATTTTCCATCAGAACCTCGTGCTCCGCGCCCGCGACGGAGACGAACTTGCCACCGGGCCAAGACGCCATCCGCGTCTCCACCGCGTCCACGGCCACGATCCGCTCGCGGGAGCCGACAATCGCGGTCACGGGCAGGTCCAGCGGGTCGAGCGCCATAAGCTCGGCCGTTTCGACAAGGGCCGCCTTCACCCACGAAAAGGACGGGCCGCCCAGGGTCATTTCCGGGTGGGCGTCGGTTTGCGCGAACATGTAGTCGAACTGCGCGCGGTCGGTGGTGAGCGTGTTGTCGTCGAAGTCCATCCGCGTCCAAGGGCCGGTCGTGGGGGCGTAGCGCCGCGACAGGCCAAGCGGGCCGGAGACCGCCATGACGGCGGGTGTGATGGCTTGCAGGAAAGGCGCCAGTTGCAGGCCCCACATCGGCCCGGTGAAGGCCGCCGCCGCAACGTCGAGGCCGTTATAGAGCGCACGCAGGCCGATGCATCCGCCCATGGAATGCCCGATCAGGTACCACGGCTTGGGCAGGCTCAACGCTTCGATCGCGGCGACGAAGGCTTTCACATCCCGTTGATATTCCTCAAAATCCTCGACGTGGCCCATACCGCGATCATGGGGCGGGCGGTCGGCCAGGCCTTGTCCGCGCCAATCGAATGCGACGGTGGTATAGCCGCCCTTTGCCAGATCCTCGGCCACGAGGCCGTATTTTTCCACGTATTCGGTGCGACCGGGGAACATCAGGACCGTGCCCGCCTCCCCGCCCGGCCAGACGCCGAAGCGCAGGCGGGTGCCATCGCTGGCCTCCACCCACCACGCCTCCGCCCCGGCGGGGCCGCGGGCGAGTTCCGCATCGAAGGGGGCGGGGGTCAGTCCGGTCGCGGTCGCAGCCTCCAGCATCAGCTGAGCACGCCGCCCAGTTTCATCGCCGTGCCCATATCGCCGTCCAGCGTCAGCTTGCCGGACATGAAGGCGGCGGTGGGGTTCTGATCGCCGGACATGATGTCCTGGAAGGTCTCGGACGTGGCGGTCATCGTGACCTCGGCCTCGTCCCCATCCTCGGCGGGGCGGGCGCCGGCGGAATCGACCATGACGGCGCCTTCGCCTTCGATCACGAATTTGGCGGAGCCGTCAAAGCCCTGGCCACCCAGTTTCTCGGAAATCGCCGCCACGGCGGCGTCGATGGTCGCGTTGCTCATGTTTTTGGGTCCCTTTATCCCTTTCATCGGGGTCGTCGCGCAGACTTGATCTAGTATTGCGCGTCCCGAATGCTACGTTTGGACCATGACGATTAAGCGATCCCTCATCAACATTCTCGTTACGGCAGTTTTCTGCGGGATTCCCGTAATTGCCGTCGCGCAATCGAGCGTGGACGACCTGTTGGACCGGTTGGCGAATCCCGACCTGCGCAACTGGGAAGTGGTGGAAAACGACGTGATGCAACGCTGGACCCTGTCGGGGTCGGCGACCGCGGATTACCTGCTGCGCCGCGGGCAGGAGGCGCTGGATGCGGAGGATTACGCCGCCGCCTACGATCATCTGACCGCGTTGGTCGACCATGCGCCGGATTTCGCCGAGGGCTGGAGCACCCGGGCGACGCTGTTTTTCGAACAGCAGATGTACGGCCCCGCCATCGCCGATCTGCAGCGCGCCCTTGCCCTGGAACCGCGCCATTTCGGGGCCTTGGCCGGGATGGGCATCATGCTGGAGGATATGGGACAGTATGACGAGGCGTTGGAAGCCTACGAGGCGGCCCATGCTATACATCCCAACCAGCCGGACATATTGAGGCTTCTGAACGGGCTGCGCGTGCAGCTTGAGGGAGAGGCGCTCTGACCGGATCCCCGCCGGGATCGGAGATGCGCAGGTGCCGCGTCGGGACGACGGGCGACGGGATCGCGAAGAAGGATCATTCGACCGATGAAGGATCTTGGAGGCCGGGGTCGCGTTGCCGCCGTTCTGGGCCCGACGAATACCGGCAAGACCCACTACGCCATCGACCGGATGCTGGCCCACCGCACCGGCGTCATCGGCCTGCCGCTGCGTCTTCTGGCGCGGGAGGTCTATGACAAGATCGTCGCGATCCGGGGGCCGTCCGTCGTGGCTCTGGTCACGGGGGAGGAACGGATCGTCCCGCCGCGCACCCAATATTGGGTCTGCACGGTGGAGGCGATGCCGCTGGAAAACGGCGCGGATTTCGTGGCCATCGACGAGATCCAGCTTTGCGCCGATCCCGAGCGTGGGCATGTCTTCACCGACCGGTTGCTCTATGCCCGCGGCCTGCACGAGACGCTGTTCATGGGCGCGGATACGATGCGAAACGCCATCGCCGCGCTGGTGCCGGGGGCGGAATTCCTGCGCCGCGAACGTTTTTCACAGCTTGTGTACGCAGGTTCGAAAAAGATAAGCCGGATGCCCGGACGCAGCGCCATTGTGGGGTTTTCGGTTGAGAACCTCTATGCCACCGCCGAATTGCTGCGCCGCCAGAAGGGCGGTGCGGCGGTGGTGATGGGCGCGCTGTCCCCACGTACGCGCAACGCACAGGTGGAGTTGTACCAGAATGGCGACGTGGACGTGCTGGTCGCGACCGACGCCATCGGGATGGGCCTGAACCTCGACATCAAGCACGTGGCGTTTTCGGGCCTGCGCAAATTCGACGGGCGCAAGATGCGCGACCTTTGGCCCAACGAGTTGGCGCAGATCGCGGGGCGCGCGGGGCGGCATACCGCCGACGGCTCCTTCGGGGTGACAGGGGAGGCGCCGCTGCTGGACGACCAGGTGGCGGAGGCGATTGTGAACCACCGCTTCGCGCCGGTGCGCAAGGTCATGTGGCGCAACTCGGACCTCGATTTCGGATCGGCCGACCGGCTGATCGCCTCTCTCGACGAGGGTACCCGGGACGAATGGCTGCAAAAGGCGCGTCAGGCCGATGATCTGGGCGCGTTCAAGGCGATCAGCGCACGCCCCGAGATTGCGGAGCGCTTGGGCGATGCGCGCGCCGTGCGGCTGTTGTGGGATGTCTGCCGCATTCCGGATTTTCGGGGCATCAGCCACGCGGAACATGCGGAGCTTCTGGGCCGGATCTTCGAATTCCTGCACGAGACCCGCCGCGTCCCGGACGATTGGCTGGCCCGGCAGGTCAAACGCATCGACCGGCCCCAGGGCGATATCGACACCTTGTCGAAACGGCTGGCCTATATCCGCACCTGGACCTATGTGGCGCAGCGGAACGGGTGGGTGGACGATGTTGCCCATTGGCGCGGAGAGACACGTGCCGTAGAAGACCGACTGTCAGACGCGCTTCACACTGCGCTGACACAAAGATTTGTCGACCGGCGGACAAGCGTTTTGCTTCGCCGGTTGAAGCAGAGGGAGAGCCTTGTGGCTGACGTGAACGACCAGGGTGAAGTGAGTGTTGAGGGCCAGGTGCTGGGTCGGATCGAGGGATTCCGCTTCCGCCAGGATGAAACCGCCTCTCCCGACGAGGCCAAGACGCTCAAGCAGGCGGCGCTGGCGGCGTTGAAGCCGGAATTCCACCTGCGCGCGGACCGGATGTACAACGCGCCGGACACCGAGTTCGACCTGACCGAGCAGGGCGGGTTGATGTGGGGTGAACTGGCCGTGGGCAAGCTGACCAAGGGCGATGAGGCGATGAAGCCGGTGCCCGAGGCCTTCGTTGACGAAGAGGCCGGGGAAGAGGTGGTCCAGAAGGTCCAGCGCCGGTTGCAGCATTTCATCGACCGCCGCATCGCCGCACAGTTCGAGCCGTTGCTGGCGATGTCGCGCGACGAAGGTGTGACGGGGCTGGCGCGCGGCGTGGCGTTCCAGCTTCTGGAGAATTTCGGCATCGTGCCGCGCGGCGAGATTGCCGAGGACGTGAAGGCGCTGGACCAAGAGGCGCGCGGCCTGTTGCGCAAGCATGGCGTCCGATTCGGGCAATACACGATCTTCCTGCCTGCCTTGCTGAAGCCCGCGCCGACCCGGTTGCGCCTGGTGATGTGGGGCCTGTGGAAGGGCATCGACGTCTTCCCCGACAGCCCGCCGCCGGGCCTGGTGACGATCCCCGTCGATCCCGCAGCGCCGGAAGGCCACGCGACGATGGCGGGATACAAGCCCGCAGGCCAGCGCGCGATCCGCATCGACATGCTGGAGCGGTTGGCCGACCTTCTGCGCAACGAGAACAGCCGCGCGGGGTTCGAAGCGAACCCGGACATGCTGTCGATCTCGGGCCTGACGCTGGAGCAATTCGCCGATCTGATGGGTGGGTTGGGATACAAGGCCGAAAAGGGCGAGCGGGTGAAGGTGAAGGCCGCGCCCGAGGCCCCGAAGACCACGGACGCCGCGCCGAAGCCCGAGGAGGGTGCGGAGCCCGCGGCATCGACCGCCCCCGAAGGCGCGGATGAGACCCTCTTGCAGGATCTTCCCGGTGATGCGGTCGAAGGTGCTGAAGCGAGGGAAGCCGCGCCGGAACCTGCCCCTGAACCGGCCGCTGAAGACGTTGGCGAGCCCGCGCCGGAAACGGTCGCCGCGCCCGCCGACGACACCCCGCAAGACACAGCGCCGGAGATGGAGGTGTTCTATACCTTCACTTGGGCCCCGCGGGGCCGGGGGGCGGCCCGTCCGCGCCGCGAGGACGGTGGACAACGCGGCGCGCCCAAGGGCAAGCGCAACGAGGGCGGCAAGGGCGGCGGCAAGCGCAACGACCGTGGCAAGGGCGGCAAGCGCCAAGGTGGCGAGCGCGACACCAAGCCGAAGACCTACACGTTCAAGCCCGAGAAATCGGACAAGGTCGATCCCGACAATCCCTTTGCGGCGCTGGCCGCGCTCAAGGACAAGACCTGAGCGAGGCGGCCCCGAAAGATCGCCTCGACAAATGGTTGTGGCAGGCGCGGTTCTTCAAGACCCGCAGCCTCGCCGCGCGCCTGGTGGGCGACGGTGCGGTGCGCGTGAACGGCGAAAAGGTCTCCAAAACCGCGACGCAGGTCAGTGCGGGCGATGTGCTGACCTTCGCCCAGGGCCGCCAGATCCGGGTGATCCGGATCGAGGGCTTGGCGAAACGGCGCGGACCGGCCCCGGAAGCGCAGACGCTCTATACCGATCTGACGCCCGAGGCGGAGCCGGTCGCCCCCCGTGTCGGCCCAAGACCCACCAAGAAGGATCGCCGCGATATGGAGGCGTGGCGCGACGGCGAATGACGCGCGGGTCGCTTGGCGACCTGTCCAGTTTCGTTTACACCCACCTTACAATCCCGTGACGCGGCGATTTCGCCGCCTTGCATCCCCCCTGTCGCTGCCGTAGCAGACCTGCCAATACAACGTTTCGGACCCGCCCATGACCTATATCGTCAACGACGCCTGCATCGCCTGCAAATACACCGATTGCGTGGAAGTCTGCCCCGTCGATTGCTTCTACGAGGGCGAGAACATGCTGGTCATCCACCCCGATGAATGCATTGATTGCGGGGTCTGCGAACCCGAATGCCCCGCCGACGCGATCCGGCCCGACACGGAGCCGGACATGGAAAAGTGGGTGGAGTTCAACCGGAAGTATTCGGAGCTTTGGCCGGTGATCATCACCAAGAAAGATCCCTTGCCCACCGCCGAGGAAATGGACGGCAAGGACGGCAAGATGGAGCTGTTCTCCGAATCGCCGGGCGAAGGGGGATAAACCCCCGATTCGGACAGGGCTGCCCGATGGGTAAGCCTGCCTGACCGAAGCCCATTGCCCATATTTTTAAGGGTCGCAGCCACTTCGGCGCAGCGCGAACTTTAAAACAGGTGCGATTCGTGCTATGTATATGGCAACGTCTATGCCGTATTCGGGACTGCTGCTGGGGAAACCCCGCAATTCTCATCCACGGAAGAAACGAACGCCAACGGGGAGCCTTTGCTTGCCGCGGGTGTTTTTGACGCCTGTATATTGCCCCGACCGGGGCGCTGAAGAGGAAGACAGCCCATGACCAAAGCCCGCAAAGCAATGCCCTTCGGCCCCAATGATTTCGTTGTCTATCCCGCCCACGGCGTGGGCAAGATCGTGTCGATCGAGGAGCAGGAAGTGGCCGGGCTGAACCTGGAGCTTTTCGTCATCGCGTTCGAGAAGGACAAGATGACCCTGCGCGTGCCGACCGCCAAGGCGACCGAGGTGGGCATGCGCCCGCTGAGCGATCCGGCGGTGGTGTCCAAGGCGCTCGATACCCTGAAAGGCAAGGCCCGCGTGAAACGCGCCATGTGGTCGCGCCGCGCCCAGGAATACGAGCAGAAGATCAATTCCGGGGATCTGATTTCCATCGCCGAAGTGGTGCGCGACCTGCACCGCGCCGATGACCAGCGCGAGCAGAGCTATTCCGAGCGTCAGCTTTACGAGGCTGCGTTGGAGCGTCTGACCCGCGAATTGGCTGCCGTGAAAGGCATCGACGAGGCCGGGGCGGCCGCCCATGTGGGCGAGGTCCTGACCAAGCGCGCGGCTTAAGGTCGGCTGCGACCGGGATATCGTTCCGCGCCGAGATTGCCGGTTTTCGCGCCTTGAAGGCGGGAAATTGCTCACAAACCTGTTACGGGTTTCCTGACCCGCCGCGCCCTCGCGGCGGGTTTTTTATTGTGCTAGTACGGAACCCAAGGGAAACGTGGAACGTTTAACGATGGGCCGGAAGGCCCGGAACTGGAAAGGAAGACCCCTTATGAAGAAGATCTTTGCCCCCGTGTTGCTGATTGCCGCCATTGCGGTTTCCGCGTGCCAGCCGCTGTCGCCGCAGGACCGCTCCAACCTCGGCCTTCTGGGCGGCGCCGGTGCCGGCCTTCTGGTCGCAAGCGCGTTCGACGCCAACCCGCAGTGGACGATCCTGTCGACCGTTGCCGGTGCGGCCATCGGTACGCAGGTTGCGCGCAACACGCAGACCGGTCAGTGCGCCTATTCCAACGGTGACGGCACCTACCGCGTCGGCGCCTGCTGATCGCGACTGACTAGAGAACCAGCGCGGCGCAGGTCGCATGGGCGGCAATTTCGCCCAGGACCTGCGCCGCGCCCAACACGTCCCCCGTCTGCCCGCCGATCTTGGCCCGGGCGATGGCGGCGACGCCCGCGCAGGTACATGCGACGACAAGCGCGGCGACGAGGGCCGCCGCGAGGCCCACTGCCAGCGCGGCAGCCACGAGCGCCAAGCCGATCCCCACCGAGACCGACAGAAGCGGCGGCCGCCCGACATGGGCCGCAAGCCCGCTCGCCCGCGCGAACTCCATCCAGCCCATCAGCGCCGCCATCCCCGCCCGGCTGAGCATCGCCGCGGTCACGAGCGCCAGCGGGGCCACGGGCAGAAGCGCGGTCAGCAAGGCCCATCTGAGCCCGAGCGCCACGATCATCGCCAGAACCCCATAGCTGCCCACGCGGCTGTCCTTCAGGATTTCCAGCCGCCGTTCCTTCGTGTGTCCGCCCCAGAACCCGTCCGCGCAATCGGCCAGCCCGTCCTCATGGAGCGCGCCGGTCACGATCAGCCCCGCGGCCAGTGCAAGGCCTGCCGCAACGGGCGCGGGTAGGACGGCAAGGGCTGCAACGCCGATCGCGATCTGCAAGGCCGCCACCACAGCGCCAACAATGGGCCACGCCCAGGACGCCGTTGCCGCGCGCGCGCCGTCGCCGCCGGGCAGGGGCAGGCGGGTCAGGAGTTGGGCGGCGCGGATCAGGTCGCGCGGCTCGATCACGGCCATGTCGGTTTCCACCCTCAGAGAGGCAATTCTGTCGCAGGTCGGTGCGCGTCCCATCCGCTAAACACCAAAGCGACCCATTTGCGCAAGAGATGCCCAGATCATGACAGACACGCCCCGCACCCTCGCCGACCTGAAAGACGCCCTGAAAAGGGCCGCCGCCCCCGAACGTGCCGCCCGCGAGGCGGCGGAGGCGCGCAATGCCGTTCTGACAAAACCCCCCGGCGCCCTTGGTCGGCTGGAGGAGATCGCGATCTGGTACGCGGCCTGGCGCGGGAATGCGCGACCCCGGATCGAAGACCCGCAAGTGCTTGTCTTTGCGGGCAATCACGGGATCGCCGCCCAGGGCGTCAGCGCCTTTCCGGCCGAGGTCACGGTGCAAATGGTCGCCAATTTTGCCGCCGGTGGGGCGGCGATAAACCAGTTGAGCGATCTGGCAGGCGCCAACATGTCGGTCCACCCGATCGAGCTCGACCGCCCGACGGAAGATTTTACCAAGGGCCCCGCCATGTCCGAGGAGGACGTGATGGCTGCCATCGCCACGGGATGGAACGCTGTCGACGACGCGGCCGATTTGTTGGTCGTGGGCGAGATGGGGATCGGCAACACGACCTCGGGCGCGGCGATTGCGCTGGCGCTGTTTGGCGGCGCGGCGGAGGATTGGACGGGCGCGGGCACCGGCGTCGATGCCGACGGCGTGGCCCTGAAGTCCCGCGTCGCGGCGGAAGGATTGGCGGCCAATCCCGGCGCTGCCGACGATCCGCTGGAGGCGTTGCGTTGCCTGGGTGGGCGCGAATTGGCGGGCATGGCGGGCGCGATTGCGCGCGCGCGGGTGGAGGGGATTCCGGTGATCCTCGATGGGTTCATCTGTACCGCCGCCGCCGCCACGCTGGACCGCGCGGTCCCCGGTGCGCTGGATCACGCGATTGCGGGCCATGCCTCCGCCGAACAGGCGCACCGCAAGCTGTTGCATGAACTGGGCAAGGCGCCGCTTCTGGACCTGGGCCTGCGTCTGGGCGAAGGCTCGGGCGGGGCCCTGGCGATCCAGATCCTGAAAGGGGCCGTGGCCTGCCATTCGGGTATGGCGAGCTTCGCGGAAGCGGGCGTTGCGGACGGCTGATCCGCCCGGTTAACCGCCCGATCCGCCGGGGCGGCGCGGCACGCCGCCGCGCCCCAGCCCCGACAGCGCCCCGGCATCGCCGCGGGAGCGTTCGGTGGCGCTGGTGCCATCTGCCTCCTCAGCCATCTGGTCGAGCTGGGTGGCCAGCATGCTTTCGAGATTGTCGCTCATCTCTCGTGTCAGGCGCATGTATTCGGCGTTTTCCGTGACTGGCACGCCGGGCTTCCAGACCTCCGCCAGGGCGCGCAGGTTCTGGCGGTCGTGGCGGTAGAACGCGATCTCCATCTCGTGCGCCTCGTAATCGGTCAGGCCCATATCCTCCAGCACGTAGCGCCCGGCCCGGAGCGAGGCATCGAACATCTCCCGCACGATATGGTCGGCGCCGGCCTCGTAGAGTTCATAGACATGCAAGAGGTCATGGGCGCGGGCGACCACCGACAGGTCCGGGCGCTGTCGCTTGGCGAAGCGCACAAGCTGCACCGCGGATTTCTTGTTGTCGACCGCCACCACGAGGACCTTGGCCGTCTCCAACCCCGCCGCCTTCAGCAATTCCGGGCGCGTCGGATCGCCGAAGAAGCCCTTCAGGCCGAAGCGGCGCATCTGGCGGATCACGTCGAGATTGGCGTCGAGCACAACGGTCTTGTAGCCCGCGCCGCGCACCATGCGGTTCACGACCTGCCCGAACCGTCCGATGCCCGCGATGATGACCGGGGCCTCATCGTCGATCTCGTCGTGTTGCGGGCCATCATCGGCCTCCTCCGTGAAGCGGGTGCCGATCCGTTCGTAAAGGATGAAGCTGAGCGGGGTCAGCAGCATCGACAGCGCCACGACAAGCAACAGGATTTCGGCGATGCGATCGGGGAAAACCGCCTGCTGCACCCCGAATGCCACGAGGACGAAGCCGAATTCCCCGGCCTGGGCCAGGCCAAGGGTAAAGAGCCACCGGTCCCGACCCTGGAGGCGCGCAACCCGCGCGATGCCGTAAAGCACAAGCCCCTTGAGCAGCATCACGGCCAGCGTCAGCCCGATGATCAGGAACGGCATCCCGAAGAGCGTGCCGAAATTGATGCCCGCGCCCACGGTGATGAAGAAAAGCCCCAGCAAGAGGCCCTTGAAGGGTTCGATATCGGCCTCGAGCTCGTGCCGGAACTCCGAATTGGCCAACACGACCCCGGCGAGGAACGCGCCGAGGGCGGGGGAGAGGCCGACCAGCAGCATGAGGTCCGCGATGCCGATCACGATGGTCAGCGCGGTGATGGTGAACAATTCGCGCAGGCGGGCCGTGTGAACGATGCGGAAGAGGTGCGGGATCACGTAGCGCCCGGCCAGGATGATCCCCGCCACGGCGGCGAGCGTCACGAGGGTGACGCCCCAGGCCGGCAGCCCTTCGACCAGGGACATGGAGTGATGCTCCTCATCCGCCGCGCGGTGGATCGAGCCGTCCTCGGTGAAGCGCATCGCCGCTCCGGTGGCCAGAAGCGGCAGGATCGCCAGCGCGGGAATGACGGCGATATCCTGGGTCAGCAGGACGGAGAACGCGCCGCGCCCGCCTGGGGTGGGCATCAGCCCTTTCTCGGTCAGGGTCGTCAGCACGATCGCGGTGGAGGACAGGGCGAGCGTGATCCCCACGGCAAAGGCAAGGGGTGTCGCCAGACCCAGCACCGCGGCGCCGCCCGAAAGGACGACGATCGACAGGGCGATCTGGCTGCCGCCCATCCCGAGCAGCCGCTTGCGCATGTCCCACAGCGCGCGGGGATCAAGCTCCAACCCGATCAGGAACAGCATCAGGACGACACCGAATTCCGCGTAATGTTGCAGGTCCTGTGTTTCGGACCCGACAAGGCCGAGGACGGGGCCGATGGCGATGCCCGCCAGAAGGTAGCCCAGGACCGAGCCAAGGCCGAAGCGCACGGAAATCGGCACCGCGATCAGCATCGCGCCGAGATAGATGACGGCCTGGAGGAGGGTTTCTTCCATGGAGGGATCCGATTTGCGGTTGCGCTGGGGGGAGCTTAGCCGTTGGGGCCGGAACGGGCGAGGAGGGAATGGGGCGGGGGCGCAATGAGTTGAGGATCCGGGTGCGCGTGCGCGCTTGCGCTGGCTGCGCCATCGCCGGGGGCCTCGCGCTGCGCGCTCGGCGGGCGCGCCATAGTGCCGGCGGTTTTCGTGGCAGGGGTCGGAGGGGGCGCGGCCCCCGCGCCCTGAAGGGCGCCCCCCGAGGTATTTCGGAAGCAAAGAGGGCGGGTTTCGGTTCGTTTCGGGGAAAAGGGACTTGTCTTGGACGTGTTGCCGGGTGATCTGGGACGGGCATCGCGGGAGGGGAATGGATGAAACGGTCACGGATCAACGAGATTATGGCGGAGGCGGATGACTTCATCCGGTCGTTTGGATTTGTCCTGCCGCCCTTTGCCTATTGGACGCCGGAGGAGATGGCGGAGAAGCGCGACGTGGCGCGCGCGGTGTTCGAGGGGCGGCTTGGCTGGGACATCACCGATTACGGGCAGGGCAAATACGATGAATTGGGGTTGTTCCTGTTCACCTTGCGCAACGGGCGGCTGAGCGACCTGCAGGCGGGTGGCGGCATGTGCTATGCGGAGAAGCTGTTGATTTCAAACAAGGATCAGATCAGCCCGATGCACCGCCACTATCTGAAAGCGGAGGATATCATCAACCGCGGCGGGGCGAGTTTGGCCATCGAGCTATTCGGCTCCGCCCCCGACGGGTCCTGCGATCCGGAGGCAGGCGGCGTGGTGATGTGCGACGGGATAGCGCGGCGGTTCAAGCCCGGAGAGGTGCTGCTGTTCCGGCCCGGTGAAAGCGTGACGCTGATGCCCGGCGATTGGCACGCTTTCTGGGGCGAGGGCGGTGACGTGCTGATCGGGGAAGTATCGACGGTCAACAATGACGAGACCGACAATTGGTTCCGGGAGCCGATCGGACGTTTCGCGGAGATCGAGGAAGACGTGGCACCGACCCATCTTCTGGCGTCGGATTACGGGGCCTGGATCGAGGCGCGGTGAGGACTGGCGCGAAGACTGCTTTTCGCAGGGCCACGCGAAATGCGCCCGCAGGTTATTCCAGCGCCCGCCAGCCGATATCTTTGCGGAAAAAGCCCTCCGGCCAGTCGATCCGGTCGGCCATGGAATAGGCCAGATCGCGGGCCGATTGCAGGTCCGGCCCCCGCGCCGTGACGTTCAGCACGCGGCCACCGGTGGCGGTGATCGCGCCGTCCTTCGCGGTGGTCCCGGCGTGGAAGACCATTTCCGACGACGTCTCCGGAAGTTCGCCCAAGCCCTTGATCACGCTGCCCTTGTCGTAAGCGCCGGGGTAACCTCTAGCCGCCATCACCACGGTCATCGCGTGGTCGTCGGCCCAGTTGACCTGCGCGTCCGACAACCGCCCCTCGGCGCAGGCCAGCATGAGGTCGAGGGCCTGTCCGCCAAGGCGCATCATCAGCACCTGGCATTCCGGATCGCCGAAGCGGGCATTGTATTCCACGAGCCGGGGCTGGCCGTCCGCGATCATCAATCCGGCATAGAGCACGCCGGTATAGGGCGCGCCGCGCCGGGCCATTTCCGCCATCGTCGGTTCGATGATCTCGGCCATCGCCTTGTCTTGCAGGGCCTGGGTCAGGATTGGGGCGGGGGAATAGGCGCCCATGCCGCCGGTGTTTGGCCCCGCATCCCCGTCAAAGGCGCGTTTGTGGTCTTGCGCGGTGCCGATGGGCAGGCAAGTCTCGCCATCGCAGAGCACGAAGAACGACGCCTCCTCCCCGCCCATGAACTCCTCGATCACCACCTCCGCGCCCGCCGCGCCGAAGGCACCGCTGAACATGTCGTCGATTGCGGCGAGGGCCGCGTCCACGTCCATGGCGACAGTCACACCTTTGCCGGCGGCGAGGCCATCGGCCTTCACGACGATCGGCGCACCACGCTCCCGGATATAGGCGCGGGCCGTGGCGGCGTCGGTGAACCGTGCCCAGGCGGCGGTGGGTGCGCCCGCCGCATCGCACACCTCCTTGGTGAAAGTCTTGGATGCCTCGAGCTGCGCCGCATCCCGCGTCGGGCCGAATGCCAGAAAGCCCGCATCCCTCAACATATCCACAACACCGGCGGCGAGGGGAGCTTCGGGGCCTACGATCACGAAATCAATGGAGTTTTCCGCCGCGAATTCGCAGACGGCGGCAGGGTTTTCCACATCCAGGCTTGAACAATCCGCGATTTGGGCGATCCCGGCATTGCCCGGCGCCACGATCAGGCGGTCGCATTTGGGGTTCTGCAAGACGGCCCAGGCGAGGCTGTGTTCGCGCCCACCGGACCCAAGGATGAGGATGTTCAAAGGCCGCACCTCCCTGCTATGCTTGCGCCAACGCATAACGAGCAGATGAGGGGCGCACAACATGCGAAACCCGGAGCTTTGGGCAAGGCTGACCGACTTCGCCTTCGACAAGGGCCATGGCAGCGCGCCCTATTCCGTGAAGCTTGCGCGCGCAGAAGGGTGGAGCGCGGCCTTCACCGCGCGCGTGATCGAGGAATATCGCCGCTTCCTCTACCTCACCCAGGTGAGCGACAGGCAGGTCACGCCAAGCCGGATCATCGATGCCGCGTGGCACATGCACCTGACCTTCACGCGGGACTATTGGGAGGATCTGTGCCCGAACGTGATCGGGAGGCCGGTTCACCACCAGCCTTGCGCGGGCGAGGAGGAGATGCCGCGTTACCGCGATCAATTCGCCGCCACCAAGGCGCTTTATGAGGCGGAATTCGGGATCGAGCCGCCGGCGGATATCTGGGGGCGCGACGATGCGACCGTGCGGCGGCGGCGCAGGCGGTTGGTGCAGGACGAGACGGGGGCGGGTGTTGCCTCCCCCGTTTTCATCACGCTGGCGCTGTTCCTGGTCAGCCTGTACCTGGTGATGACCGATCCCACACCGATCCTGGTGATCCTGACCGCCGTGACCGGCGTGGCGTTTCTGTTTGTATTGCTCACGCCACGCAGGCGGCGGCGGAACCGCCGGGAACGGATGGAGCGCGACGGGGAGGTCTGGTTCGGGGAGAACGGCGACGGCGGAAGCCGGGGCGGACGGGGCCGCCGCGACGGGAACGATGATCGAAGCACGTCTGGCAGCGCGGACAAAAAGACCTCGGGCGGGTTTGCGGCCTGGTTTTTCGGCGATGATAGCGGTGGCGGCAATGACGGCGGCGGATGCGGTGGATGCGGGGGCGACTGAATGGATGACCTGATCGACGACGAGGGGGCCGCGACCCCCGGCAATGCCCCGGAATTCAGCGTCTCGGAAATCTCCGGCGCGGTGAAGCGGACGGTCGAAGGCGCGTTTTCACACGTTCGGGTAAGAGGGGAAATCGGGCGGCTGAGCCTGCCACGCTCGGGTCATATCTACCTCGACCTAAAGGACGATCGCAGCGTTCTGGCGGGCGTGATCTGGAAGGGTGTCGCCACGCGCATGGCCCACCGTCCGGAAGAGGGGATGGAGGTGATCGCAACGGGCCGCATCACGACGTTCCCCGGCCAATCGAAATACCAGTTGGTCATTGACGATATCCGCCCGGCGGGCGTTGGCGCGCTGATGGCGATGCTGGAAAAGCGCAAGGCGGCGCTCGCGGCGGAGGGTCTTTTCGACGATGCGCGCAAGAAGCCCCTGCCGTTCCTGCCGGAGGTGATTGGCGTCGTCACATCGCCCTCCGGTGCGGTGATCCGGGACATTCTGCACCGCCTGAGGGACCGGTTCCCGCGCAAGGTGCTGATCTGGCCCGTCGCCGTGCAGGGGGAGAAATGCGCCCCCGAAGTGGCGAATGCGATAAGGGGGTTCAACGCGCTGACGCCGGGGGGCGCTGTGCCGAGCCCGGATCTGCTGATCGTGGCGCGGGGCGGTGGCTCGCTGGAGGATCTGTGGGGGTTCAACGAGGAGGCGGTGGTGCGCGCGGCGGCGGAATCTGACATTCCGCTGATCTCCGCCGTGGGGCACGAGACCGACACGACCCTGATTGACTACGCCAGCGATTACCGGGCGCCGACGCCCACCGGTGCGGCGGAGAAGGCCGTGCCGGTGCGCATGGACATGTTGAATTGGGTGCGCCAGCAGGACGGGATCTTGACCCGCGCGGTGACGGGCGGATTGCAGGCAAGGCGGCAGCGGCTGACCGATCTGGGCCGGGCGTTGCCCCGGTCGGACACGCTATTGGATGCCGCGCGGCAGCGGCTGGATCTGTTGGCGCTGCGCCTTGATCCGGCGCTGAAGGGCCGGACGCAGGAGGCGCGCGCGGGGCTGGACCGGCTGTCGGCGCGGCTGGACCCGTCACTGGACCGCGCGGTTGCGAGCAAGAGGCTGGCCTTGGGCCAGAGGGCGGCGGGTCTGAGTGCGGGGCGTTTGAGCAGCCTGATCCGCCAAGGTGCCCGTGATCTGGCGGGATTGAGCGCGCGGCTGGACCCGGCGCGCCTTGCGGCCCGCACGGCGCAGATGGACGACCGGTTCCGCGCCGCCACCCAGCGCCTGTCCCAGGTCGCGAACGCAACGCTTCACCAGCGGCTGGAGCGGTTGCGCGCGCTTGACCGGATGCGCCAGACCCTCGGCTATACGGAAACGTTGCGGCGCGGCTATGCGGTGGTGCGCGCGGGGCAGGGCGTTGTCACGACCAAGGCCGACGCGGCGGGCCACGGGGCGTTGGAGGTGGAATTCGCCGATGGACGCCTGGGCGTTACACCTACGGGTGCCGTGGCGCGGCCCGCGCCCAAGGCAAGACCGAAAAAACCCGATCCCGACACGGGCGGGCAGGGGACGTTGCTATAGGTCGCCTTAGCGTCCCCTGATCCGCGGGTCGAGCGCGTCGCGCAGGCCATCGCCGATATAGTTCACCGACAACACGGTCAGCGAGATCAGGATGCCGGGCCAGATCACCCGCTCCGGATTGGAGCTGAGCCAATCGGTGCCGTCAAAGAGGATACGGCCCCAGGTGGGGAAGTCAGACGGAAAGCCGAGGCCCAGGAAAGACAGCGCGCTTTCGGTGATGATCGCGTTGGCGATGCCGAGGGTGGCGGATACCATGATGGCCGACATCACGTTAGGCAGGATGTGCCGCATGATCATGGCGCTGGGTTTCGTGCCGATGGACTTGGCGGCCAGCACGAACTCCCGCTCCTTCAAGGCCAGCACGTCGCCGCGCACGACGCGGGCGGTCTGCATCCAGGAGGTCAGGCCGATCACGAAGACGATGAGCACGAAGATCCCGCCCTCCGGCCCGAACGCGGAGCGCAGCTGATCGCGGAACAGCATGATGATGACCAGCAGGAGCGGCAGCAGTGGCATGGCAAGGAACAGGTCCGTCAGGCGCATCAGCGGCCCGTCGAGGCGCTGGAAATAGCCCGCGACGACGCCGATCAACGTGCCGAAGAACAGCGCCAGCAGCATCGCGGTCAGCCCCACGGCGATGGAGGTCTGCCCCCCGAACATCAGCCGGGCCAGCATGTCGCGGCCCAACTGGTCCGCCCCCAGGGGATGCGCCCAGGTCAGTTTCAGTCCATAGATCGGGTTGGCGCGGCTGAATTCCACGGGATCGGAGAAACAGGCGGGCATGTCGCGGAACCAGCTTGTCCACCCCTCCACGCTGAACCAGCCGCCGCCAACGCCGAGGCAGGCGAACATATGCCCGGAATTGCGGGCGCGGATGTCGATGAACTGGCTGTCGAGAGTCCAGATCAGCGGGCCGAGATAAACGAAGGCCAGCGCGAAGATGAAGAAGCCCAAGCCGAAGACCGCGCCCTTGTGGGTGCGGAACTGGTCCCAGACGTCGAACCACTGATTGCGCGGCGGGCGTTCCTGGATCATCCGGCTGACGCCGGGATCGGCGAGCGTTGCGGGTTCCATTACCGGGGCGGCGCCTGCGGGCGTGGCACCGGAGGTGGCAACGGGTTGGTTCGGTCGGTCCGGGTCAGTCATAGCGAATCCTCGGATCAAGCACGCCGTACAGGATGTCGGCCAGAAGGTTGAAGAGAACGATCAGCACCGCGAAGATGAAGCTGACCGTCTGCACCACCGGCACGTCACCGGCCTGGATCGCGATGATCAGAAGCTGGCCGATCCCATTCACCTTGAAGACCTGTTCGGTGATGATGGCCCCGCCGAACACCGCCGGCACATTGAGCGCGATGACGGTCACGACCGGGATCATCGAATTGCGCAGCACATGGACAAGGACCACGGTCCGCTCGCCCAGGCCC
Source organism: Hasllibacter sp. MH4015 (assembly GCF_020177575.1). Lineage (NCBI taxonomy): Bacteria > Pseudomonadati > Pseudomonadota > Alphaproteobacteria > Rhodobacterales > Roseobacteraceae > Hasllibacter > Hasllibacter sp. MH4015. The sequence continues at coordinate 2,367,329 of NZ_JAHTBK010000001.1, read as the reverse complement.
TTGGCCCGCGCCGTGCGCACGTAATCCTGGTTCAGGTTGTCGAGCATGGAGGCGCGCATGTAGCGGCTGATCTGGGCGGCGTTGAACAGACCCAGGACCATGACCGGCATGATCATCTGCTTGAATTGCAGAACGAACGTGTCCCAATCCACCACCTCCAGCGTCGTGTCGTAGACCGATGGCAGCCAGAAGATGCTGTCGCGGTCGATCCAGGTGGAGAAGATCACGATGAACAGGACCCCGGTGAAGAAGGTGGGCACCGAGAAGCCGAGCATGGAGATGAACGTGCCAAGCTGGTCGAAGATCGAATATTGCTTGTAGGCCGAGATGATGCCGAGCGGCAGGGCGATCAGGATACCAACGATATAGGACGTGCCGACAACCCAGAGCGTCTGGGGCATCCGCTGCATGATGAGGTCCATCACCGGGCTACGGGTCTGGTAGGAGATGATGCGCGGGCCTTCCGGCGCGATCTCAGTCCCGAACCAGCCGTCGATCAGATGCAGCGGCTCATCCCACATCATCAGTTTGAGCCATTTGAAATACTGAACGAAGACCGGATCGTTGACGCCGAGGCTTTCACGAATCTGTTCACGGACCTCCGGCGGGATAGTGAGCGGCAGACCCGCCGTCGGGTCAGACGGCGACAGCTTCACGATCAGGAAGATGATGAAGCTGATGAACAGCAGCGTCGGGATCGCAAGGATCAGACGGCGGATCGTGTAGGTCAGCATTGTTTCCTAGCCCCCGGATAGTTCTTCGGTAACGAGTGAACAGCGTCCGTTCATGAAGGCCGGATAATCTGAATCGGGAACCATGGCTGTTGCGCTTCTCTGTCCGTCTTCGGGGATGCTCACCGAATAACCTCGCGGACCAGTACTTTCCAGGCTGCTATCGCTGAAAACACTATTCCTGTTGCAGACATGAGTTGGATAATTGTTTTCGCATCTTACTAGGTGTACTTCGACGACTGCGCCATCGAAGCTATCGTCTTCGAAGGTCCACAGCCCCTGTTCGAAGTTTTCAGACAATTGCACCGTGTAGTTTATTGGGGACATCACCCATTCACCCGTAGCCAAAAGTTCGTATAGTGGGATCCAAATTCTTGGATCATCCAATGACGTCCATGCTGTTGCCTGGCATTGCCATGTCTCGGCTCCAAGTGCTTCGGGGAAAACAGCGAAGCAAGCTTGCAGACCAAAGGTCAAAAGAACCGGGCGAAAATACATCGTTTCAGGTGCAGAGGTTGGCCCGCGCGAGACACCCCGCGCGGGCCTTTTTCTCACATCACTCGGGGATGCGGTGCCATTCGGCGATGTTCCACAGCTCCGAATCCCAGTCGGACATGCGGATGCCGCCAAGCGAGTTGGCGTGTGCGGACACGCCGCCACGGTGGATCAGCGGGATGATGGAGTACGACTGCATGATCATGTCGTTCATCTCCATCGCCAGTCGACCACGCTCGGCCAGGTCTGCGGTGATGGCCATCTCGTCCACGAGGGCGTCGTAGGCCGGGTCACAGAAGCGCTGGATGTTGGAGCCCTGCCACTGGGTGTCGGGGCCCGGGATCTCGCTGCAACGCCAGTTGGCCATGTAGGCCTGCGGGTCCACACCGGCGAAGTTGTTGGTGTACATCTCCACGTCGGCATAGAACTTCTGGAAGGTGTCCGGGGAGGCCGGGTCGCCGCCGAAGAACACGGATGCGTCGATGTTGCGAAGCTCCGCGTCGATGCCGATCTCGGCCCACCACTGCTTCACCAGCGCCTGGGTGTCCTGACGGACGGCGTTGGTGGAGGTCTGGTAAAGCACACTCAGCGGCACGCCTTCATACTCGCGGATGCCGTCGCCGTCTGTGTCGACGATGCCGGCCTCATCAAGCAGCGCGTTGGCGCCTTCGATGTCCTGCACGAGGCAACCATCATTGGCAGTCGACGCATAGGCCGCGGGCGCGGGCAGGACGTTACAGGTGGGCTGACCACCGGCACCGTATCCGACCTCGACCAGCAGCGAACGGTCGATGGCCATGGACATGGCCTGACCGATGATCGGGTTGGTCAGGAAGGGGTGCGGACCGCCATCGACGGTGGAGCGGGCATCACCCAGCGCCGGGTCGGGGTTGGTCTGGTTCAGGTGCAGACGCTCGACCGAGGTGCCGAACGCGGTCACGACCGTGCCGTTCCCCTGCGCTTCCATCTGCGCGAGGATCGTCGGGTCGATCTGAAGGTTCCACGCATAGTCGAACTCGCCGGTTTCCAGAACCGACCGGGCCGCTGCCGTCGCATCGCCGCCACCCTTGAAGGTCACGGAGGCGAAGTGCGGCTGATCCGGCACGCGGTAATTGTCGTTGGCCACGAATTCGATCACGTCATTGGGACGGAATTCGGTCACGACGAACGGGCCGGTGCCGATGGGGCCGAAGTTGGCCTCGGTGCATTCCGGGGCGCGGGCGCCCATGCAATCGGCGAATTGCGCGGCCTGGATGATCGGGCTCTCCGAACCGACGAGCGCGGTATAGGGGAACGGCGTCGGCGCGTTGAAGGTGATTTGGATCGTGGTGTCATCCACGGCCACGATCTCTTCCACACCATCGAAATAGGACGCCTGCGCGCAGCCGCCTTCGGGATCGGTGCAATATTGCCAGGTGAACACGGCGTCGGCGGCCGTCAGCGGCGTGCCGTCGGACCAAAGGACACCTTCCTGAAGCTGCCAGGTGATCTGGGTCAGGTCCTCGGAAATACCGCCATTCTCGACGGTCGGGATCTCGGCGGCGAGCCACGGTACCATTTCGCCCGTGTCATCGAAGCGTGCGAGCGATTCCAGCACCAGCGAGGCCGACTCGACCTCTTTCGTGCCGCCCGACAGATACGGGTTCAGCGTCGAAGGCGCCTGCCAGTAGATGATGTTGAGATGGCCGGACCCGCCGCGGGCAAGGTGCCCGTCGGCCCAGGCCGCCATGGGAGCCATGGCCATTGCGGCCGCTCCGAGCAAAAGAATTTTGCGTGTCATATTGAATGTCTCTCCTTGTTGGACGCTCTTGCCTCTGATTGGCAAAGTCACCTTACCGGTGCTCACTCGTCTGATGTTGGCCCCGGTTCCGGATGGTCGCAAGCAACCACCCTGCCCAGGGCCGCATGCGCACATGGTTTGCTTAACGCCGCGAAAATGCAAGCCTTCTGCCGTCGCGTCATGCTTAATTTGGTGGCAGTCGTAGAATTTGACAGCATCCGGGCGGGGCCATACCGTCATCGGGTCCGCCCCCGTACAAGAGAGAACAGATGCTGGATCATCCCGCCGACACCGCGCCCGGAAAGCCCATCGCGCAGGTGCGCAACCTCCGGGTGGAATTCGAGACGAAGAACGGTACCGTCGTTGGGGTCGAGGATGTCTCGTTCGACGTGCAGCCGGGCGAAACGGTCTGCATCGTGGGCGAATCGGGGTCGGGCAAGTCCGTCTCGTCCCTGTCGCTGATGCGGCTGGTGGAATTCGGCGGAGGCCGGATCGCGGGCGGCGAGTTGATGTTCGACAACAATGGCGAGCATCCGATCGACCTGGCCCGCCAGGGTGCCGGTACGATGCGCGACATCCGCGGCAACGACATCGGCATGATCTTCCAGGAGCCGATGACGGCGCTCAACCCCGTCTTCACGATCGAGCGGCAACTGACCGAGGGTCTGCGCAAGCACAAGAACATGAGCGGGGAGGCGGCGCGTGCGCGTGCGCTGGAACTGCTGAAACTCGTCCGTATCCCGGAGGCCGAGCGTCGGCTCAAGCAATACCCCCACGAATTGTCGGGCGGCATGCGCCAGCGGGTCGTGATCGCGATCGCCCTGGCATGCGAGCCCCGTATCCTGATCGCCGACGAGCCGACGACCGCGCTTGACGTGACGATCCAGGCGGAAATCCTGGCGCTCATCAATCGCCTCAAGAATGAGACGGGGACGAGCATCCTTTTCATCACCCACGACATGTCGGTCGTGGCCCAGATGGCCGACCGGGTGATCGTGATGTTCCGGGGGCGCAAGGTCGAAGAAGGCCCGGTGGAGCAGATCTTCACCAATCCGCAACACGATTACACCAAGGCGCTGCTGGCCGCCGTCCCCAAGCTGGGAGAGATGCGCGGCAAGAGCTTGCCGGAGCCGATGAAGCTGCTGGGGCGTGAGTCCAAGGCAACCGATCCGATCAAGGGGACGGACAAGCTGCTTCTGAAGGTAGACAACCTGGTCACACGCTTCGCGGTGCGGGGCGGGTTGCTGCGGCGCACGGTGGCACAGGTTCACGCGGTTGAGGACGTGTCCCTGCGGCTGAATGCCGGCCGCACGCTCAGCCTTGTGGGCGAATCCGGCTGCGGGAAATCCACCTGCGGGCGCTCGATCCTGCGCCTGGTGGAGCCGCAATCGGGCCGGATCGAGTTGGATGGCGAGGATGTCCGCGCCATGGGGCCATCGGCGCTGCGCCGGGCGCGTCAGGACATGCAGATGATTTTCCAAGACCCCTTCGCCTCGCTCAACCCGCAGATGCGCCTGGGTGTGCAGGTGGCCGAGCCGTTGGTGAATTACGGCAAGTTCAGCGCGCAGGAGCGGACCGACAAGGTTGCGTCCCTGTTCGACCGGGTGCAATTGCCCCGCGATTACATGCAGCGCTACCCCCACGAATTGTCCGGCGGACAGCGGCAGCGGGTCGCGATTGCCCGCGCGCTGGCGCTCAACCCCAAGCTCATCATCTCGGACGAGGCGGTGAGTGCGCTTGACGTGTCGGTGCAGGCCGAAGTGCTGAACCTGATGATGGAATTGCAGGCGGAACTGGGCGTGTCCTACCTCTTCATTTCCCACGACATGGCGGTGGTTGAGCGGGTCAGCCACGATGTCGGCGTCATGTATCTTGGCCGGATCGTAGAGATGGGGCCGCGCCAGGCGGTGTTCGAGAACCCGCGCCACCCCTATACGAAGGCACTGTTGAGCGCGGTCCCCGTGGCCGATCCGGCGCAGCGAAAGTCGGACAAGGACCTGAATTTCAAACCCATCGCGTCCCCGGTCCATCCGCTGGATTACGACCCCGCCCCATCGGAATACGAAGAATTCGAGGGCGGACATTTCGTTCTGACCACCGACAGCGGGTATTGACGCGATGCAGGTCCTGTCCCCCCGCGATCTGATCAACAAGCTTGTCAGCTTCCCCACCGTGAGCCGCGACAGCAACCTGGAGCTTGTGGATTGGGTGGCCGACTATCTGGACGGGCATGGCATCGCCACGGCGCGCGATTATGACGACAGCGGCAAGAAGGCGTCGATCTTTGCCCATGTCGGTCCGGAGGAGGCCGGCGGCGTCGTCCTGTCCGGCCATACCGACGTGGTTCCCGTCGACGGGCAAAACTGGGACAGTGATCCGTTCTGGGTGACGGAGAAGGACGGCAAGCTTTACGGGCGCGGCACCTGCGACATGAAAGGGTTCGATGCGCTTGCGATCTGGGCGTTGGTGGAGGCCAAGCGCCGCGGCGTGACCCGGCCTTTGCAACTGGCGCTCAGCCGGGACGAGGAAGTGGGCTGCGTTGGTGCGCCACCGATGATCGCGCGGATGCAGGACCACTTGCCAAAGGCCTCGCTTGCCATCATCGGTGAGCCGACCTCCATGGGCATCATCAACGGCCACAAGGGCGGCACCGGCTTCGACCTGCATTTCCGCGGGTTCGAGGTGCATTCCTCGCTCCAGGATCGCGGCGTCTCGGCGATCATGGAAGCCGCGCGCCTGATCCAGTGGTGCAACGAGCAAAACGAGATGAGCGCGGCGAATGCCGATCCGGACAGCCCCTTCGATCCGCCTTTCTCCACGCTGCATGTCGGTATGATCGAGGGTGGGACGGCCCACAACATCACCGCCAAGGATTGCGTTTTCGTCCTGTCGTTGCGCTGCCTGCCCACGGAAGATGTGGGGGAGTGGCGCAAGAAGATCTTGGCCGAGATCGCGCGGATCGAGGCGGGCATGAAGGCGATCCGGCCAGAGGCGGAAATCCGCGTCGATCCCCGATGGGACGTGCCCGGCCTGCGCGCCGAGGATGGCGGAGAGGCGGAGATGATCGTGCGCCGCCTGACCGGCCTCAATTCCAGCGGCGTGGTCAGCTTCGGGACCGAGGCCGGGCAGTTCCAGGCGGCGGGCTATTCCGCCGTGGTCTGTGGTCCCGGCGATATCGCACAGGCGCACCAGGCTAACGAATTCATCGAAATCGCCCAGTTTCAGCAGGGTGAGCAATTCATGGAAAAGCTGCTGTCCGACCTGGCATGAGCGCCACGATCCCGCAATTCCGCCCCGACGGCGCCCCGATCCCGAAATCGCCTTTGCCCGACGCGGTCGACCTGGCGGTGATCGGCGGGGGCGTGATCGGCGTGACGACGGCGTTTTTTGCCGCGCGGGCCGGGTTGCGGGTCGTCGTATTGGAAAAGGGCCGCGTCGCGGGCGAGCAATCGTCACGCAACTGGGGCTGGATCAGGGTGCAGGGCCGCGACATCGCGGAGGTGCCGATCGCGCTTGAGGCGCAGGAGCTGTGGCAAGACCTGGATGCGGAGGCGGGCGGCAAGCTCGGTACACGGCAGATCGGCGTCACGTATCTTGCCCGCGATGAAGGCGACATGGCCTCCTACCAGCGGTGGATCGACCGGGCGCGCGCCCACGGCGTATCTTCCGTGATGCTGGACCAGGCGCAGATGCAGGACCGTCTGGGCCACCCGGACGGTCCTTGGATCGGCGCCCTGCACACCCCCACCGACATGAAGGCGGAGCCGTGGGTTGCGGTCCCCGAACTGGCGCGGATGGCGGAAGCCGAAGGCGCGGTGGTGATGGAAGGCTGTGCGGTGCGCACGCTTGACCGCGAAGGGGGAAGGGTGACGGGCGTGGTCACGGAACTGGGCCGGGTGCGGGCCGAACAGGTGGTGCTGGCGGGCGGCGCGTGGTCGTCGCTGTTCCTGCGGCGGCATGGCGTGGACATCCCGCAACTCTCCGTCCGTTCCACGGCACTGGCCACCGGGCCGCTGCCGCAAGTCCTCAACACCGCCTGCGTCGACGATCGCATGGCGATGCGCCCGCGTGACGATGGCGGCTACACGCTGGCGCCCGCCGCCTTCGGGGAATTGTTCCTTGGCCCCGACACGTTGCGCCATCTGCGCCGCTATCTGCCACTGGCCCTCACCGGGGAATTCGACGTTCATCTGCGCCCGCCCGCCCCGCGCGGCTACCCCGATGCGTTTTCCACCCCGCGCCATTGGCGGGCGGACGAACAAAGTCCATTCGAGCGGATGCGCGTCCTCAACCCCAGCCCCAACGCGGAGAAAGTGGCGGAGGTGAAGCGCCGTTTCGCGCAGGCGTACCCTAAGGTCGGATCGGTCCCGCAGCAGATCGCGTGGGCCGGAATGATCGACGTGCTGCCGGATGTGGTGCCGGTGGTGGACCATGTGGCGGCGTGCCCCGGCCTGATCGTGGCGACCGGCATGTGCGGCCACGGGTTCGGCATCGGCCCCGCCTTCGGGCGTATCCTTGCCGACATGGTGCAGGGCCGCGATCCGGGTCACGACCTGAGCCGGTTTGCCATGGCGCGGTTTTCGGACGGCAGCCGCCTAAGACCGGGTCCGAATATTTGAACCCTTGAAGGGACCCGGTCGCAATGGCACCCTCCGCCAGATTGATTTCAATACGGGGAAGAGAGTCATGCCGGTCAAGAACCGCTTTGCGGAGCTGCTGCCTGAAATCACCGAATGGCGCCGCGACATCCACGAGCATCCTGAGATCCTGTTTGAGACGCACCGCACCTCCGCCCTTGTTGAGGAGAAGCTAAAGGCGTTCGGCTGCGACGAGGTTGTGGGCGGCATCGGGCGCACCGGCGTTGTGGGCATCATCAAGGGCAAATCCAACAATTCCGGGCGCACGATTGGCCTGCGGGCCGATATGGACGCGCTGCCGATGTTCGAGGATACCGGGCTCGATTATGCTTCCAAGACCCCCGGTGCGATGCATGCCTGCGGCCATGACGGGCACACGGCAATGCTTCTGGGGGCCGCGAAATACCTTGCCGAGACGCGCAATTTCGACGGCACGGTTGCGGTGATTTTCCAGCCGGCGGAAGAAGGCGGCGGCGGCGGCAAGGAAATGGTCGATGACGGCATGATGGAGAAATTCGGCATCGACGAGGTCTACGGGATGCACAATTGGCCCGGGCGTCCGGTGGGCAGCTTTGCGATCCGGTCCGGTGCGTTCTTTGCGGCCACCGACACGTTCGAGGTCGCGTTCAAGGGCCTTGGCGGGCACGCGGCCAAACCGCAGGAGGTGATCGACACCACCGTCATGGCGGCCCATGCCGTCACCGCCCTTCAGACGATTGCGTCGCGCAACGCCGATCCGGTCAGCCAGATCGTCGTCTCGGTCACGTCATTCGAGACGGAATCGAAAGCCTTCAACGTGATCCCCGAAACGGTCACGATGCGCGGCACCGTCCGTACCATGTCGGAGGAGAACCGTGACCTCGCCAACAAGCGCGTGCCGGAGATCTGCGAGGGGATCGCGGCGACCTTCGGGGGACGGGCCGAGGTGAATTACGTGCGCGGCTATCCTGTGATGGTCAATTCCGAGGAACAGACCGAATTCGCCGCTGACGTGGCCCGCGAAGTGTCGGGCGATTGCATGGACGCGCCGTTGGTGATGGGGGGCGAGGATTTCGCCTTCATGCTCAACGCGCGGCCCGGGGCCTATATCCTGGTCGGCAATGGCGACACGGCGATGGTCCACCACCCGAAATACAACTTCAACGACGAGGCGATCCCGGCGGGATGTAGCTGGTGGGCGGAGATCGTGGAGCGGCGGATGCCGGCGGCGTAAGAGCGGGCCGTGCAAGGTTGCACATAAGAGTTAAGTCTTTGGTTTCATGACAAGAAACGTTCCGTCTTAACCTTTCTTGGGCGTCTCATTATCTGGGCCGGGTCCAGCGTGCGAGGGCAGGCGCTGCGCCCTGACGCCCCTGTGGCTTGACCGGACGGAACCCCCGCGCCGGGTCCGGCGTTGAGTTGCGAATGCCGTGTGCCGGGGACCCCTCCGGTCGTTTGAGGCCCGGACGCGGATGGCACTCGCCTGCACCGCGTCCCGACACGTCCGGGAAGTGAGACCATGTGCAGAGTCCTTGCCTATATCGGGCCGGAAATTCCGGTCGAAAGCCTTCTTCTCGAACCCGAGAACAGCCTTATCAACCAAAGCCTCGACCCAGAACTTCACCCCAATCTGCAACTGGCGGGCTGGGGCTTCGGCATCTGGGGTGATCACCTGCTAAAACCCGACGAGCCGCTGCTCTACCATCGGCCCAAGGCCGCGTTTTACGACGACAATGCCACCGGGATCATCCCCAGCCTCGCGGCCAGCACGTTGCTCGCCCATGTACGGGCGTCGGGTTACGACGCGAGCGTCGTGCAGGCCGACGAGAATTGCCATCCCTTCGCCTACGAGGGCACGCCCTGGATCATCGCCCACAACGGCGGCCTGCCGCATTGGCGCCGGTTGCAGCGGGAATTGCTGCCCCATTGCAAGGACGCCTATCTCAAGCAGATGCGCGGCACGACCGACACGGAATTCCTGTACGTTCTGCTGCTGTCGCTGCTGGAGGGAGAAGGGGACGACGATGTCCAGACGGCGTTCGAGCGGCTTCTGGAGGTTATCCGCGACGCGATGCACAAGCTGGACCTCGCGGCGCTGACCAAGCTGAAAATCGCCCTCGTGGCGCCCGACCGGATCATCGGCGTGAATTACGGATGCGACCGGGACGGGAACACCGAGGTGAGCGGAGACTGGAAGGATCTGCGACCGAAGGCGGACGGAGAGGGGGACATGGCGCTGTCGATGTTGCTTGAGCCGATGTACCTGTTGATGGGCAAGAATTTCGAGGCGCATACCGGCTCCTACGATGTCGATCCCTGCCCGGAGGGGGAGGCGACCTCGGCCATCTTCGCCTCCGAACCCCTGACCGATGACGGCACGGATTGGGTCGATATCAATTTCGGAGAGATCGTGTTCCTGCGACGGACGGACGGGCGCATCTTCAAGGAATTGCGCAAGCTGTATGTCTGATCGTGGCTTGGAAACGGGGGTTTAGCGATGGTCGACCGGTACGGGAGCTTCGCGGAACTGGCCGCCGAGAATACGGAAGGCGTGGAGTATCGCATCCGCGTGACGGATCGCGGTAGCCCGGTGCTGATCCTCGCGCCCCATGGCGGAACGATCGAGCCGGAGACGGCGGAGATTGCGGAGGCGATCGCGGGTGACGACCTGTCCTTCTATGCGTTCGAGGCGTTGCAGCCCGGCGCATTCGGCGATTTCCACATCACGTCCCACAAGTTTGATGAGCCGCGCGCCCTGGAGATCGTGGAACAATCCTCCCTCGCGGTGGCGATCCACGGGCGCCGCGATGACGGCACGGACAAGGTCTGGATCGGCGGGCGCGCGCGTGAGGCGGGGAATGCGATTTCAGCGGCCCTGGAAGAGGCGGGCTATGGGGCGGAGCGTAACAAGCGCCTTCCCGGCCTGCACGAGACCAATATCTGCAATCGCACGAAGACGGGCGCGGGGGTTCAGCTCGAATTGTCCCGCACGATGCGACGGCACTTGGCGGCACATCCGGCCGCGTTGGACGCCTTCGCCATTGCGGTGCGAGCCGGGATAGCGGCGGTCACTCCGACATAGAGCTGGCGTTCAGGAAGGGCTCCGAACCACCGTTCACCCGCCCGTATGACTCATATGACGGCTCATCTGTCCATCCACGGCCTGCCGGGAATAGTCGAAATCGTGGCCCTTCGGCTTGAGGTTGATCGCCCGGCGAATGGCATCCTCCAGCAACCCATCGCCCTCCGACGCGCGCAGCGGCGCACGAAGGTCGGCCATGTCCTCTTGTCCCAGGCACATGTAGAGCTGCCCCGTGCAGGTCAGGCGCACGCGGTTGCAGCTTTCGCAAAAATTATGCGTGAGCGGCGTGATGAAGCCGATGGTCTGGCCGGTCTCCTCCAACCGCACGTAGCGGGCCGGGCCGCCGGTGCGCAGCGGAAGGTCGGTCAGGGTGAACCGCTCGGCCAGACGGGCCCGCAGGTCCTTGAGGGACCAGTATTGGTCCAGCCGATCCTCGTTGCCCAGATCGCCCATCGGCATGACCTCGATGAAGGTCAGGTCCATGTCGCGGGCGCGGCACCAATCTTGCAACGTGAACAGCTCGTCCTCGTTGAAGTCCTTCAACGCCACGGCGTTGATCTTGACCCGCAGGCCCGCCTCCTGCGCCGCGTCGATACCGTCGAGGACCTGTTGAAGGCGGCCCCATCTGGTGATTTCCGCGAATTTCGCCGCGTCGATCGTATCGAGCGAAACGTTGATGCGCCGCACGCCCGCGGCATAGAGCGGCTCCGCAAAGCGCGCCAGTTGGGAGCCGTTGGTGGTCAGCGTCAGCTCGTCCAGCGTGCCTGCGTCGAGGTGGCGTTTCATGCCGTCGAAGAAGGTCATGATACCGCGGCGCACCAGGGGCTCCCCCCCCGTAATGCGCAACTTGCGCACGCCCAGGCGGATGAAGGTGGAGCACATTCGGTCCAGCTCTTCCAGCGTCAGAAGCTCCTTCTTAGGAAGGAACTGCATGTTCTCGGACATGCAATAGACGCAGCGGAAATCGCAGCGATCCGTCACGCTGACCCGCAGGTAGGTGATCGCGCGGGCGAACGGGTCGATGAGGGGGGCGGTCTGGTCCATGGGCAAAGAGTAGGGGTGGCGGCGGGGGCGCACAAGCGGGTGGTTGATCACGCATCGGTGCGGGCCTAGGATTCGCGGCGACAACGTCTTGAGGTGCGATGATGAAACGAGTGGTGATGGGCGCGGCGATCCTTGCGCTGGCAGGGTGTTCCGGCGGCTTGGGTGGGTTGTTCGAAAGTGGGCCGGGCAGCAGCGGACCCTTTGCGCGCGATGCGGCCAGCGATACGGCCCCGGCCAGCGGAGAGGTCATCACCGATGCGGTGGTGGGCGAAGCGGCGGCCGAAGATATCGCGCCCGCCGACAGCTCCACCCGCGCGGCGGCCGTCGCGGCGGGCGACCAGGCGGCGGGTGACAGCGTGCGCGGGTTTACCGTCGCGAGCCTGGGCGACGCGACGCAGCCGGGCCTCTGGATCGAAACGCCGCTGGTGGACCGGGAACGGGTGGCCACGGTGGTGGCACCCAACGGCACGACGGTCGAGGTCACGGCGCGGCCATCGGGGGGCGAACGCGGCTCGGGCTCCCGCCTGTCGCTGGCGGCGTTCCAGGCGCTGGGGCTGGACCTGACGGGGCTGCCCACGGTGACCGTGATTGCCGAGTGACCGGCTGATCCCACGGCTTGCACCCTGGGCGGAGATGCGCGCGGGGTTCGCGTGGGACATTCCCGAGCGGCTCAACATCGCGGAGGTCTGTTGCGAGAGATGGGCGCGTCGCCATCCCGATCGCATCGCCGTGCGCCATATCGGCCCGCCGGACGAGCTTTGGACCTACGGCGACCTGAAAGTGGCCTCCGACAGCCTGGCGGCGCATCTGGCGGGACGCGGGGTGGGACGGGGCGACAGGGTGGCCATCGTCATGGGCCAGAACCCGCGGGTCCTCGTGGCGCATCTGGCGGCGTTCAAGCTTGGCGCGATCTCCCTCCCGCTTTTCACGTTGTTCGGGGAGGATGCCCTGCGCTACCGCCTGTCGGATAGCGGGGCCAGCGCCGTGATCGTGGAGGCGGCGTCGGAGGACAAGGTGCGCGCCGTCACCGATGCGCCCGTAATCCTGTCGACCAAGGCCCGGGCGGGAGAAACCTCGCTTGATGAAGCGATGGCCGAGGTGGCATCCGTTTCCGTGGTCGACACAGATCGCGACGACCCTGCGGTGATGATCTACACCTCCGGCACGACGGGCGATCCGAAGGGCGTGCTCCACGGTCATCGGTTCCTCTACGGCCACCTGCCTTGCGTGGAACTGGCCTATGGCGGCTTTCCGCAAGCGGGCGATGTGGCGTGGACCCCGGCGGATTGGGCGTGGATCGGTGGGCTGATGGATATGGCTCTGCCGAGCCTCTTCTACGGCGTGCCGCTGATCTCTCACCGCTTCGCGAAATTCGATCCCGCCGCCGCCTATGCCCTGATGCGGGAAGAGGGCGTCACCGGGGCCTTCCTGCCGCCGACGGCCTTGCGCCTTTTGCGGCAGTCGCCCGCGCCGGATGGTCTGCGCCTGCGCGCCATCGGATCGGGCGGCGAGGCGCTGGGTGCCGACCTGCTGGACTGGAGCCACGGTGCACTCAAGTGCCCGATCAACGAATTCTACGGCCAGACCGAGGCGAACCTTGTCGTGGCTGCCTGTGACGGCATGATGACGCGCGCGCCCGGGGCCATGGGCCTGCCCGTACCCGGCCACGATGTCGCGGTTCTGGGGCCCGAGGATCGGCCCGTTGCAGCGGGGGAGGTGGGGGAAATCTGCGTCACCACCCCCGACCCGGTCATGATGCTGCGCTACTGGAACAAACCCGAGGCGACGGCGAGGAAGATCGTGAATGGCTGGCTGCGCACCGGCGATCTAGCCACGATACGCGCCGACGGCCAGCTGACCTTCCATGCCCGCGATGACGACGTGATCACATCGGCGGGCTACCGCATCGGCCCGGTGGAAATCGAACAGGCGCTTTGCACCCATCCGGACGTGACGCTGGCCGCCGTGGTCGGGGAACCGGACCCGATCCGCACGCAAATCGTCGTGGCCCATGTCGTCCTGCGCGCGGGCGCGGAGGTTTCGGATGCGGCGCTGCAAACCCTCGTCCGTGACAAGGTCTCCGCCCATCTCGTCCCGCGCAAGATCATCCGCACCGACACGTTGCCGATGACCGCCACGGGCAAGATCCTGCGCCGGGCGCTGCGCCCGGACTGACCGCGCGGCTGCCTTCTTTGCTTGAAAAATACCTCGGGGGGGCCGGGGGGCTGGCCCCCCGGTTGGTCGACCCGCGCAGGGCGCGGGGCGAAATTGCTTACTTCTCGATGCTCTTCCGGATCGAGCGCACCACCAGCCAGACCAGGAACACGGTCGGCAGAACCGCAATGGCCGTCAACCACGTCTCCTGCAATCCCAACGGCTCCGACAGGGGGGAGATCAGGTAGACGACAAGGTTTACCGCGTAATAGCTGATCGCCACGATCGACAGGCCCTCCACCGTCTTTTGCAGCCGCAATTGCAGGTCCGATCGCGCGTCCATGGATTCCAGCAATTGCTGGTTCTGGGCAGAGCGGTCCACGTCGACCCGCGTCCGTAGCAGATCACCCGCCCGGATCGCCCGGTCGGTCATGGAGCTGAGCCGCGCCTCGGTTGCCTTGATCGTGCGCATGGCGGGATCGAAGCGGCGCATCATGAATTCCGCGAAGGTCTGGCGGCCCTGGAAGCGCTCCTCCCGCAGCACTTCGACCCGCTGGTTGACGAGCGCCTCGTAGGCGCCGGTCGCGCCGAAGCGGAAGGCGCTTTCGGTCTGCAATTGCTCCAATTCCGACGCCGCCGCCAGAAGCGCATCGAGGGTCTGGTCCGGCTTGCGCAGATCACCCGTCAGGTCCTTCACGAGGCGCGAGAGGCTTTCGTCGATTTCCCCCATGCGGCGGGAGATGTCGCGCGCCCGCGGCAGGCCCAACATGGACATCGACTTGTAGGTCTCGATCTCGCAGATCCGCTGCACAATCCGCCCGATGCGCCGGTTGCCGGTATCGGGCTTGGTGAAGACGGCGAACCGCATGTGGCCCAGGCTGTCGATGCGGAAATCGCCCGCGATGATCGCGGTCCGGTCGAGCACGTGGGACACGGCAAGGCTTTCGGGGACGAACCAATCGGCGATCATCTCTCCGATCTTGGTCGTATCGGATGGCTCGGGCGCATAGCGGATATGGGCGGACGTGATGCGCACGCCCGGCGCATCGTCCAGCCAATCCTCGGGGAACACGTCCCAGGCGGCGGGATCGAACGGGCGGTCGGCCCCGTTTTCGAGAAACGCGGTATAAGTCACGAACTCCGTGTGGCTTTCCCATTTCAGGTGAAAGCGCCCCAGTTTGCCGAAATAATGGGTCGCGTCGGGGCCGGGATGCTGTGCGCCGAAGCGATCCAGCAGCGACAGAAGATGCGCGCGGTCGAGGTTGCGGTCCCGCTTCGCCGCTTCCTTGGGTTGTTTGATCGCCAGATAGACCGCCTGTCCGGGGCAGTCGAGCGCGGGGAAAGGACGGGCGTGCAACTCGTTGGCGAGCGCATAGCGCAAAGGATGATCTTGCAAGGGCATGGGCCGGGACATCCCGAAATTACGTTGAGCCCACACATAGTCACATCTGCCCATGTGTAAACCGGAAAAATCAATGATTTTAATGGGTTGGCGATGTGCAATGGTATACCGACCGGGCCATCCGCGCGCCAAGCCCCCGGTTTTGCACGATAAATCCCACCCGATCAGGTTACATGGCCACCCGCGATCTGGATCGCCTGACCGTTGACCGAACGCGCCGCGTCGGAGCAGAGCCAGAGCGCGGTGGCCGAAATCTCGTCCGGTTCCAGCATGCGCTTGTGGCGGTTGGCGCGGGCAAGGTAGCCGCGGGCCTCCTCCTCCGACACGCCCTGGTGCTCGGCGATCATGGCCGCGTTTCGGTCCACGATGGGGGTGTCGACATAGCCCGGGCAGATCGCGTTGAAGGTGAGCGCACCGCCCATGTATTCCTCGCTCAGCCCCCGGATCATGCCGATCACCCCGTGTTTGGAGGCGGTGTAGGCAATCGCGCCCTTCAGTCCGCGCAAACCAGCGATGGAGGAAATGGCGATCATCCGGCCCCAATCCTCCCGACCAACGGTCTCCATCGCGGCCTGAAAGGTCAGGAACACACCGTCGAGGTTAGTTGCCATCGTGCGGCGCCAATGCTCGGGCGTTTGTTTGCGAAAGGAGAGCGGCTCCGCAATGCCCGCATTGGCCACGCAGATCGCGACGGGCCCGCGCGCGGCGGCGGCCCGGGTGATGCCGTCGCGGACGCCCTCCGCATCGGTCACATCCATGGCAAGCGGGTGGAGGCGCGGATGATCGGCGGCAATCTTCTCCAGCCGCTCCGCATCGCGCCCGGTGATCGTCACCTCCGCCCCCGCATCCGCCAGCGCAGTGGCGATGGCCAGCCCGATCCCCGTCCCGCCGCCTGTGACCAATGCATGCCGTCCGTGATGTTCCATCGTCCCCTCCTCGCGATTATCGTGCAGCCTAGCGTCCGGTGGCGTGGCGTCCAGCGCATAGAGCATACCGTCGCACACCTTGTTTTGTTGCGCGATGTCAGGTTGTCCCCCGATGCGGCACTTGCTAAGGGGCGGGGGAATGGCTGTTGAAAATGGGGGACGAGCGATGAAGATCGGGGCTCCGAAGGAAGTGGAAGCCGGGGAAGCGCGGGTGGCGATGACGCCGGAGTCCGCGCTTCAGCTTCAGAAGCTGGGATATGAGTGCGTGATCGAGGCGGGCGCGGGCGCGGCGGCCGGATTCACGGATCAGGCCTACAAGGATGCGGGCGTCGAGGTGGTGAAGACCGCCGCCGCCCTGTGGAAAGCGGCCGATGTCGTCGCCAAGGTCCGTCCGCCCACAACGGCAGAAACCAAGAAGATGCGCGAGGGTCAGCTTCTGATCAGCTTCTTCTATCCCGGTCAGAACGAAAAACTGATGGAGAAGGCCAAGGCCGCGGGCACCAACGTGATCGCCATGGACATGGTCCCGCGTATCTCCCGCGCGCAGAAGATGGATGCCCTGTCCTCCATGGCCAACATCGCGGGTTACCGTGCGGTGATCGAAGCGGGCAACAATTTCGGTCGTTTCTTCACGGGCCAGGTCACCGCCGCCGGCAAGGTGCCGCCCGCCAAGATCCTTGTGGTCGGGGCCGGTGTCGCGGGCCTTGCCGCCATCGGCACGGCCACGTCCCTCGGTGCGATCACCTACGCGTTCGACGTGCGCCCCGAAGTGGCCGAGCAGGTCGAATCGATGGGCGCGGAATTCGTCTTCCTCGATTTCGAGGAGGAGCAGCAGGACGGATCGGCGACCGGTGGCTATGCCTCCGTCTCCAGCCCGGAATTCGCGGCTGCGCAGCTGGCAAAGTTCCGCGAATTGGCGCCGGACATGGATATCGTCATCACCACGGCGCTGATCCCGGGCCGCGACGCGCCGGAATTGTGGACCGAGGATATGGTCGCCTCGATGAAACCCGGTTCGGTCATCGTGGACCTTGCCGCGGAGCGGGGCGGCAATTGCAAGCTGACCGTCAAGGACGAGAAGATCGTCACCGACAACGGCGTCACGATCATCGGCTACACGGATTTCCCCAGCCGGATGGCGGCGCAATCCTCCACCCTTTACGGCAACAACATCCGTCACATGATGGCCGACCTGACGCCCGAAAAGGACGGTGTGGTCCATCACAACATGGACGACGACGTGATCCGGGGGGCGACGGCGGTCTTCGACAAGGAGATCACGTTCCCACCGCCGCCGCCCAAGGTCGCGGCCATCGCGGCCAAGCCCAAGGCACCCGCCGCTAAGGAACTGACGCCAGAGGAGAAGCGCGCCAACGAGGTCGCCGCCTTCAAGGCGCAGACCAAGAACCAGGTGACGCTGATCGGGATCGGCGCGGTGCTGGTGCTTGCCGTGGGCCTGATCGCGCCTGCATCCTTCATGCAGCACTTCATCGTGTTCATCTTGTCGGTCTTCATCGGCTTCCAGGTGATCTGGAACGTGGCCCATTCGCTGCACACGCCGCTGATGGCGGTGACGAACGCGATCTCCTCGATCATCATCCTGGGCGCGTTGATCCAGATCGGATCAAGTTCGGTCATCATCACGATCCTTGCCGCGCTTGGGATCTTCATGGCCTCCGTCAATATCTTCGGTGGCTTCCTCGTGACACGGCGGATGCTCGCCATGTTCCAGAAATCGTAAGGGGAGGCTGAGACGATGGATTTCGGATTCACCATTGCCGCCTACGCGGTTGCAGCCGTTCTCTTCATCCTGTCGCTGGGGGGCCTTTCGGGGCAGGAAAGCGCCAAACGCGCGGTCTGGTACGGGATTGCCGGTATGGCCATCGCGGTTATCGCCACCCTGATCGGGCCAGGCGCGGGGCTTTGGATCATCTCCCTGATCCTGATCGCGGGCGGCGCGGCGGTGGGCTATCAGCTCGCCACGCGGGTGCAGATGACACAGATGCCCGAACTGGTGGCGATCATGCATTCCCTTGTGGGTCTGGCCGCCGTCTTCGTGGGGTTCAACGCCCATATCGAGATCGTGCGCGTGGCCGGTATCTTTGCTGATGCGGGCCTGCCGTTCCCGCAGCCTGAAGGGCCGCTGAGCGATGGGGCCTATGCGCTGCTTGGCACCTTGTCGAATTTCGCGGAGCTTGTGGGCAAGAAAACCGGGGTCGAGATCGGCATCCTGCGTGTCGAACTGGCCCTTGGCATCTGGATCGGGGCCGTGACGTTCACCGGCTCCGTCGTGGCATACGGCAAGCTCTCGGGCAACTCGTCGATGCTGCCGTTCAAGATCGACACCTCGGCCAAGCAATTGCCCGGTGGCCATATGCTGAACGCGGCGGCGGCGGCTTTGTCGGTGATCCTGCTGATCATGTATCTCAGCGGGTCTGGCGGCTGGACACTGGTTCTGCTGGCGGCTCTTGCGCTCTTCATCGGCTATCACCTGATCATGGGGATCGGCGGGGCGGACATGCCCGTCGTCGTCTCCATGCTGAACTCCTATTCCGGGTGGGCAGCGGCGGCGATCGGCTTCTCGCTTGGCAATGATCTGTTGATCGTGGTGGGCGCGCTCGTCGGCTCCTCCGGTGCGATCCTCAGCTACATCATGTGCAAGGCGATGAACCGCAGCTTCGTGTCGGTGATCCTGGGCGGCTTCGGCGGTGCCAAGGGCGAGCAGATGGCGGTGGAGGGCGAACAGGTCGCCATTGACGCGGACGGCGTCGCCTCGGCGCTGAATGAAGCCGATAGCGTGGTGATCGTACCGGGCTACGGCATGGCAGTGGCGCAGGCGCAAGGCGCGGTGGCGGATCTGACCCGCAAGCTGCGCGCCCAGGGCAAGGAGGTGCGCTTCGCGATCCACCCCGTTGCGGGGCGTCTGCCGGGGCACATGAACGTGCTGCTGGCCGAAGCCAAGGTGCCCTACGACATCGTGCTGGAGATGGACGAGATCAACGAGGACTTCCCCGATACGGACGTCGTCATCGTCATCGGCTCCAACGACATCGTGAACCCCGCGGCGCAGGACGACCCCAACTCCCCCATCGCGGGGATGCCGGTGCTGGAAGTCTGGAAGGCCAAGCAGGTCTTCGTCAGCAAGCGCGGGCAGGGGACCGGCTATTCCGGGATCGAAAATCCGCTGTTCTTCAAGGACAATACGCGGATGTTCTACGGCGATGCGAAGGCGTCGCTCGATACGCTCCTGCCCAAGATCGACTGAGCCTTGTGTGGGTGGGGAGGGATGCATTCCTCACCCCGCATACAGAACGAAAAAGCCCCGCCGGAACTGGCGGGGCTTTTTTGCTTGGCAGGGTCGCGCCCGGTCAGGCGGCGAGGCGGACAAAGCCGCTGTCACCCAGATCCGGGTCCTTGTCGCCCAGGGTGCCGCGGAGCATCTCCAGCCCGAATTTCAGGGCGTTGGCATCCACCGTCCAGACCTGCGCATCGACGAGCGATAGCGTCAGAAGCTGGACTTGCGGATCGTCGATGCCCCCGTCGAACCACATCGCGGCGGCGGGCGACCAGAGGTCTTCCAGTTTCTCGCGGTCTGCATTGGGCGTGATCTGGCCGCGCATGCAGGCGTAGATGCCGCCCTTGTCACCCATGATGCAGAAGTGCGCCTCCTGGCCGGTGCCGATATTCTTGGCAAGGTCGGTGTCGCGGGCGGTGATGAAGTGCAGCTTGCGCGCTTCACGATCCACGAAATGGGTCATGGGCTGCATATGGTTCGGCATCCCGGCAAGGCCGAGCATACCGACGCGCGTATTCTCCAACCCGTCAAAGAGCGCGTCCTTGAGGGCGGTGGTGTCATGGTCCGATTGATGGTGGGACATGAGAGAATTCCTTTCGCGTTGGGGTGGCTTCGACGTGTCAACGTGCGGTCGCTTCCAAGGTTCCGCATCGGCGCTTGGAGGGAATCGGCCTTTCCGCGTAGGGTCGTGGGATTCAACCTGAAGCTGATTTGCATGAGGCCACCGATGTTCCGACCCCTTCTGACCGCCACAACCCTTGCACTGACCCTTGCCGCCGCCCAGGCCACCGCACAGCAATGCCAGAACGTGCAGTTTCCGCGGGGCGCTTACGTCCATTCTGTGGGCGGTGCGGTGAACAATTCCTACGGCGCGACGTGTTATTACCTGTCGGTCCGCCGTGGCCAGACGGCGGAGATCCGGGTGCTTGGGGGGCCGGTCTATTTCACCACCAACCAGACCCAGGACACCTACAACTCCGCCCGGTTCGTGACCTATTCCGGCGACCTCTACGTCTATGTGTTCAGCGACTACGAGGGCGTCCACAATTTCGGGATCGAGTTCGCGTTCTACTGATCCATGCAGTTTGACCGGGCGTTGCCTGCGCCGTGAACACGCCCGCCCACCTGATCTTCGGGGCCGCCGCCTTCGGGCGGCCCGACCGGCGCTGGACGCTGACGGCGGCATTGTGCGGGGCAATGGTGCCGGACCTGTCGCTTTACCTGCTGGTGGGTTGGCATCTGGTGGTCCTGGGAACCGATGCGCAGATCGTTTTCGGCCAGCTCTATTTCTCCGACACGTGGCAGACCATCTTCGCCATCGACAATTCGTTGATCCTGTGGGGCGTATTTGTAGGTGTGGCGCTGTGGCGGCGCTGGCCCGTGCTGCTGGCCTTCGCGGGCGCGGGCCTGCTGCATATCGCGCTTGATTTCCCGCTGCATGCGGGCGACGGGCGGCCGCATTTCTGGCCCCTGTCCACATGGGTATTCGACAGCCCGTTCAGCTATTGGGACAGCCGCCATGGCGCGCGATGGATCGGGCCGCTGGAACTCGCGGCAAGCGCGGCGCTGACCATTGTGCTGTGGCGGCGGGTGCGCGAATTGCCGTGGCGTGCGCTTTTCGCGGTGCTACTGCTGGCGGAGGCGGCGTCCAACAATATCTGGCTGCTGGTGTTCTGAGGCCGCGTGATCCTTGCCATGTCCGGCAAGATCGCTTACCTGACAATAACAGTCAGACAAGAATGCGCCCATGAAACGTGCCGCCCTGATCCAGACGTCCCAGACGATCTCGCCACCACAACCGGGCGGCGCGACCCAGCCGCCGCTGGCGCTGATCCGGGTGGTGGGTGCGCGGTGTCGGGTGATGGCGCGCGGTGATCTGTTCCGGGCCTGCGCCATGCTGAGCGCCGACCGCACCCGCGCGGCGGAGGCGGTGGCCACGGCGCTTCTGCGGGCCTTCGACGGGCTGGACGGAATGCCCCGCCTGCGCCTCTACCAACCGGGCGCGACGGAGCGCAGCTTTGACGAGGATTGGCTGCTGGCCGCCCTTGCCGCGGCAGAGCGTGGGGATGCGGACAGTGTGACCTTCCTCGTGGCGCGCCGTGTGCCGCGCCATGCGCGCCGCCAAATCGCGTTCCTGGTCCGCGCGCTTGCCGCGGCATTGGCGAGTGACCCGATCCGCGCCCGTTCCGCCGCCGCCTGACTCAAATCTTTTTAGAATGAGTCTAGACAACGCGGCCCGCGCCTCTATCTTCGAACGGAGAGCCAGCCCGCCGTCAGGCCGCCAGCCATCGAATTCACCAAGATGCCGGAGAGAGACCTGATGCAACCCGCAGCCGATCTGAGCCCGAATGCGCAAACCGCGATTTGCGAGGCCCTGAACCAATCCGTCGCAGAAACCGCCGTTGCCACGATGCTGGCCCAGAATTTCCACTGGAACGTGACGGGCATGGCCTTTGGTCCGCTGCACACGCTGTTTCAGGAAATCTACGAGGATCATTTCGTGGCCCAGGATGATCTGGCCGAGCGGATCAAGGCACTGGACGGCCACGCCGAAGGGATGCTGGCGGGGATGGTGGCGCGCTCAAAGGTGGCCGAACATGACGGCCATGCCGAGGATCGCGAGATGATCGAGGCGCTGAAAACCGCCCAGGAAACCCTTGCCGCGACCCTGGGGGCCGCTGGCGCGCTGGCCGCCGAGCACGGCGACACGCTGACCGAAGACCTGTGCATCGCACGCGGCCAGACCCACGAAAAATTCGCCTGGATGCTCCGCGCGCATTTGCGCTGAGGCTCAGCCCGCCTTTTTCTTTTCCGCCGTCACCTTGAAGGGGGGCTTCGTGCCCTTCTTCAGGCATTTGCGTGCATAGGCCGGTGCCCAGTGGGAGAATTTCCCCATCACGTCCTGCTGCGCCAGAAGCATGTCGACAAAGGCCCGTTGGTGGGCCGGTTTCTTGAGCGACTTGAACATCGACTTCTGCGCCTTGGTCATTGAGCAGCCGATGCAATGGCCGCCGCGGCGGAACTTGCAGACGTCGATACAGGGGCTGGGAACGGGCTTGGGCATACCTGGCCTTTCTGCGCGATCTACTTCGTGAGGATCATCTTTCCCGCGCGGGTGATGCGCAGGGTATAGGTCTTTTCGTCCAGAACGATCAGCGCGGTGCCGTCCGGGCCGATCAGCCTGTGGGCATCGTAGATCGGCTGGTCACGCGGCAGGGGCGGGGGCGTTCTGTCTGGTTCGGTCATGCGAGCCTGGTAGGTCATGTGCGAGTCACTCCGATGGACAGGATAAAACTGACCAAAACACTCAGACATGTCAATTCCCGAGTCTTTTAATCGGAGAAATCCGGCCGATCGGTATCAACGCGGCAGGCCAAGCGCGGCGGGGCGGGTGACAAGCGTGCCGATTGCATCGTGGATTGCGCGGCGGATCGACCCTGGGCGCGCGGGATCGCGGAGCGTCGTGAACCAATGCTCGGGCGGATTGCGACCGGCGCGCGCGCCCTCCCACGTCAAGGCGCGCAGGACCGCCTCCGCTTCATCAGGGACGCGGTCGGGGATGGAATGACCGTTGAGCGTGGCCCAGACCCCCGCCCAAAGCCGCCCGACCGACCACGGATTGTAACCGCCGCCACCCAGAACCAGAAGGCGCGGCGCGCCGAGCGCCATGAGGCCTCGCACGACATCCCAATGGGCATTGTTCGACAGCTCCAACCGGCTGAGCGGGTCCTCGGTCACGGCATCGGCCCCACATTGCACGACGATGGCGTCCGGGCGGAACCGCGCCACGGCGGGCAGGATCAACGCGTCGCGGATCAGCGCCATCTCGGTGTCGTTGAAGGCGCGCGGCACGGGCAGGTTGAGACAATTGCCGCCGCCATCGTCGTCAAGCGGCCCGGTGAAGGGCCAGCGCCGATCCTCGTGGACGGAAATCAGGAGCGCGTCTGGATCACCCGCGAAGCCGACCTGCACGCCGTCGCTATGGTGCGCGTCGATGTCCACATAGGCAATCCGCCGCGCCCCGTTCCGACGCAGCGACAGCATCGCCAGCACCGGATCGTTGAGGTAGCAAAATCCGCCCGCGCGGTCCGGCATCCCGTGATGGGTGCCACCGCCGGGGTGATAGACCGTGCCGACGTCGCGCAGCAGCTCCCCCGCCAGCAGCGACGCGCCCGCCGCCGTGGCGGGGCGGCGAAACATCTCCGGATAGATCGGGTTGGAGATGGTGCCGAGCCCGTGGCGATCCCGCACCGCATCGCTGACGGCTTGATCGGCTTCGGCCTGTTGCAGGGCCGCGATGTAATCGGGCGTGTGCCAGACATGGAGGGCGGCAGGTTTGGCGCGGGGCGAGTTCAGGTACTGCCCCGGCGCGATCCATCCCATTGCCCGGCTGAGGTCCATGACGGTGGAGACGCGAGGCACACGAAGCGGATGCCATTTGCCATAGCTCGACCCGCGATAGATCTCCGATCCCAGGAAGAATGGTTGGGTCACGTGCGGTCGGCCTTTGGGCTGGGGTTGGGGCGAAAGGTATCGCCCCGTTGTGTCGGGTCAACATCCGCCGGGACGATTGCGCAGGGGGGCGTCGCCGTGCGATGAAGCGGCCATGGCAAAGTCGAAAGCGCCCGCACCCCTTCCCAAATCGACGCCGCCCCGGCCCGTTCTGGCCATGGGCGCGGCCAAGCGCGAGACGCGGACCCAATTCGGCGCGATCCCGTTCCGGGTGTCCAAGACCAAGAAGAAGGGGGCCAAGGGGATCGAGGTCTTGCTCGTCTCCTCCCGCGATTCGGGGCGCTGGATCATTCCCAAGGGCTGGCCGATCGAAGGCATGGCCCCGGCCGATGCGGCGGCCCAGGAGGCGTTTGAGGAGGCGGGCGCGCGCGGCAAGGTCCATGACCGCTGCGTCGGGCTCTATTCCTACAGCAAATGGCTGGACGAGGACCTGTCGCTGCCGGTGATCGTCGCCGTCTTCGCGCTGGAGGTGAAGCGTCTGGACGACGAATACCCGGAGGCGGGCGAACGGCGGCGCAAGTGGATGAGCCCGAAAAAGGCGGCCGCGCGGGTGTCTGAGCCGGAGCTGAAGCAGATCCTGGAGACGTTCACGCTCGACCTTCTGCGCTAGTGGCGCCTTGATGAAGACGCGCAAACGCATAAATCCTCAGATGACATGATCCGCTATTCGCTTAAATGCGCCCAAGGGCACCGGTTCGAGAGTTGGTTCCAGTCGGCCCAAGCCTTCGATGGCCTGGCCGAACGGGGTCTTGTGACCTGCGCGATCTGCGGCGGGGCGGACGTGCGCAAAGCGATGATGGCCCCGCAGGTCAGCGCGCCCGACGACACCGGCGTGACGACAATGGCGGAGACGCCCGGACCCCTCAGTCAGCCGACCCACCCGGCGGAGGAGCTGTTGCGCGCGATGCGAGCCCATGTGGAGAAGCATTCGACCGATGTGGGCGCGAATTTCGCGCGAGAGGCGCGGGCGATGCATCTGGGCGATGTGCCGGAAAAGGCGATCCACGGCACCGCGGGCCCGGAGGAGGCGAAGGCGCTTGTCGAGGATGGGGTGCCGATCCTGCCGCTGCCGATGCCGCCCGGCGGCAAGGCGAATTAGGGCCAATCCCCGTAATCCGGCGTCACGCCGCGCGCCCGCAATTCCGCCGCATCCGCCGCATCCCGCCGCGCTTCGACCCGGCTGACCGATTGGGCGACCGCCCGCGCGATCTGGCGGTCCGGCATCCCCTTGGCCTGCATGTCGGCGACGATCCTTTTGCCTGCGGGCGCCAGCGGCTGCGGGAACAGCACATCGTCCAGCGCCTCGAACGGGACCGCGCTTGCGGCTTGCAATGCCGCCATCCTCTCCCCGTAATCCGGTGCCTTGCGGAGCGTGTCGAGCGCAGCCGCGTGCCACGCCTCCGCCCGCGCGGCAAGATCGGCGAGGATCGGATCGGAGAGGTATTCGACGACGCGGGTGCGCGTCGCCCCAGCGAACCGGGCCAGGTTTGTCTGAGGGGCCTCGTTCCGGTCGAAGATCGTGTAATAGGTGGCGTCGTACTTGCCCGCCTTGTTGTTCACGTTGCCCCGCACCCCGCGTTTCAGGAACGCCTCGTGCGATTGGGTGGCGAAATGGGCGATTTCGGCATGGGCATAGCCGAGCGTGGCCAGCGACGAGCGCCACATCCCTTCCATGAAAGCGCGGGTCATGGGCTTGGCCGATCCGTTGACCCAGCGAAGATCGTGGAGCGCGGATTTATCCTTGCCCTTCACGGTCGGGCGGTGGATGCCAAGCTTCATGTTGTCAAATGGGCGGAACAGCGTCTTGACCCCCCAGCCCTTGCGAAAAAGGTCCGGCGCGCCCTTTTGATAAGCTTCCGTCACCGGCAAATCCGCCCAGTCGGTTCGCCCGTTCGATCCCATCATCCGCCATGTGAGCGCAAAGCCGTTCGCCTCGGGCGCGTTGTCCAGAAGGGCGGGCAGCGTTCCATCGCCCGCCTTGATCGACAAATATTCATCGACATCCAGCGCGATCAGCCAGTCGCTTTCCATCACCTCCACCAGCTTGCCCGCCCGGCGCAGGGCCATCGGCTGCGGCTTGTCACCGGCTTTCAGGATATTCCGGTGGTGCACGACCTCCCCCAATTCCGCCAACCGGTCCAGCATCGCGTCGGTTCCGTCGGAACAATCATTGGTGAAGACGACGATCCGGTCGAATCCGATCAGGCGGTGATGGGCGATCCAGTGCAGCAGGAACGGCGCTTCGTCCTTCATCATGGTGAGGATCGTGTGCCCGCCCATGACCTAATGCTCCGGCAGGGGCGGTTGATCCCGCAGCAAGCCGCCCGCCTCTTCCAGCATCGCCGCCTGCGCCTCGGTCAGGCTGTGGAGCCGATCGTAGAGGGCGCGATACCCGGCCTCCGGATCGTCGCTTTGGGCGATTTCGGCCAGTCGGTCCTTCATCGGTTGCGAGAATCCGTGGGCCCCCGCGCGCCAATCCACCTTCGCCCGCCAGGCCTCATAATCGGGTGCCGCGTAGTGGAGCAGATAGGCCCGGTCCGCCGCCGCCATGACCGGGCCGGGGGTGCGATTGCCGTCCGCATCCTGCGCCCAGTGCAGCTTCATGTTCAGCCCGCTCTGCCCCGCGCGGTGAAAGCTCTTGCCCTCGGGGTGGTAGACAAGGCCAAAACGGATGCGCAGCAAATCCGCATCCGCCCCGTAGATGTCATTGACGCGGGGCCGGTCGATGGGCGTGCGGAAAGCCTGCGCCCCGCCGGGCAGGCGCACCTCCTCCGCACTCAACACCCGCAGCGACATTGCGTCAGCCGGAAGCGCGTCCAGCACGTCGCCGATCGGGCGGTCGCGGAACCACATCAGCTCATCGGCATCGACGACCTCAAGCCAACCATCGCTCAATTCGTGATACGCCTCCGACAGGACATGGCGTTGACGGCGCACGAAGCGGGCATCCGGCGAAAGGCGCGCGGCGGACCAATAGGCGGGCGTGCAGGGGCGCACGTCGATCCGAGGCTCTCCCTGCAAGTGCGGGATCGCGGGATCGTCGGGATCGTCAAGGTAGAGCACGATCCGATCCGCGCCCTGGTCCAGATGCCAGCGCAGGAACCGGTTCAGGATCGACCAGGGTTCGCGCGCGATGGTGGCAACGGTGAAGCCCATGGCGTTCAGGTCAGGCCGAAGAAACGGTCGGGGATGCGCACCGGCAACCCCTGTTCGAGGTTGCGCGGGTCGCGCGACGGGCGGGGGCGGGGGGCCGGGCTGCCATCTTCGGGCTCCACCGGAAATTCCTCCATCCCGATCCTGCGCGCTTCCTCCCAGTCCAGGGGCTTGGCGAGGCCATCATCGGCGATGGCGTTCAAACGGTCCGTCTGGTGGCCCACGAAGCTGCGATGCTGGTCGGTCCCGCCCCGCGCATCCATGCGTTCCTGGGCGATATTCTGATCCGCCAGCGCCATGTGGAACAGGACGAAATGATTGGAAATCTCCACCGGGCGGTTGATGAGGCGATGGGCCCCGCCCGCCCAATTGTTCCAGCGGCTGATCACAAAAGGCTTGGTGTAGCGATCCGCGATATAGCCGCATTTGCGCTGACCCAGGATCGGTTTCGTGCGGTCGACCGGCTTCTTTTCCTTCGGCCCCTGCACCACGTCGCAGCCAAGCGCAAAGATGTACCCGGCCTCCACCTGCTCCTTCAGGGCGTCGTCCCAATCGAGGTCTGCCTCGGGGTCGATCACCACGTATTCGTCCACATCGCCCCGGATCACGTTGTCATAGGTCTTGCGCAAATCATTGGCGCGGCCCGACATCAGCTTCGCCATGAAGCGGTCGTTCTTGATCCGGCGGCGGGGCGCATCGAGGATCACCTCGGTGTCGATGCCCGAAAGGTCCACCTTCGGCTCCCAATCGTCACCGTCAATCACCACGAAGAGGTTTTCGCGCCCGCCGACAATCGGTGCATAATGGGCAATCCATTTCTCAAGGAAGTCATGTTCGTGGCGCACATGGGTGACTGCGCAGATCGGCTGCTTGGCCATCGGTTCAGCCTTCTACCGGATGATGGACGAGGGGCATTTCGACCCGTTGGGACGTCTCCGCCACGGCGGCCTTGATCCGGGCCGGTGCGGCGGCTGTCCATCTGGTCTTGGCGGGCAGGAACCCGGCCTGGGCGAGCGCAGCGCCCACGGCGCATAGGTCAAGCACCGCATGGGTTTCGCGTTTTTTCACGCGGTGGCCTTCGGGGAAATAGAAGCCCGTCACCGCCTCGATCCGGGTGGGCGCGCGGCCCTGCCAGCGGGTGAATTGAGCGATGTAATCCTCGATATTGTTGGACGGGCCACGATTGATGATGGCGACCTTTGTCTCGGCAGGGACCACCATCGCGGCCAGGTGCAGGGAGGACGCATCGAGCGACACGATATGCGTGGCGGCCTTGTAGGCGGCGATCTGGTCCGCGATGTCGTGGTCCTGGGGGTGGAAGATGGCGTAGCCCGCCTTCTCCATCCGCTCCTCCACCAGCGTTTCTAATAGGACGGAGCCGCGTTTGGCCGGAAGCCGCGAGCGGGAGATGTAGAGTTTCCTCGCGCCGCCCGCCGCCACGCCGCGGCCCAGGTTTTCGTGCATGAAGGCGCGATAGTCCGGGCGTCCCTCGATCATGCCCTCGATCCCGAAACCGGGGGGCGGCACGGCGATCTGGTCGATGATGACGGGCTTTTGCGGCGCGCGGATCTGCACCTTGTCCTCGGTCAGGCCCATGGCCGCGAAGAAGGGGAGCTGGTGGCGGTATTGGCGGCGCTCATGGGTCAGCTTCTGCTTTGGGTAGAACACGATCCCGGCAATCGGCCCAAGCCGGTCCAGCGCCCAGAGGCGGGAGGTCGTCTCACACAGGAAATGGCCGAAATGCCCGTAAAAGAGCCCCCCGAACAGCCACCGCCCGGTCAGGCGTTCGGGTTTGTCCGTGACCTCGGGCGCTTGCGGCTCCAACGTGATCGGTCCGCTGGGGTAGCGCCAGCAATGCCCGGCCTCCATGAAGGCCCCTTTGGCATCGAACAGCCCGGCAGAGCGGCGCGCGCCGCGGTCGCCCTCTGCACTCCACGGCACAAGCGTCACGTCGCTGTGCCATTCCGGCGTCCACTCGATGGGCGTGGCCGGATCGAAGTCCAGCGCAAGGTCAGGGGCGGCGTCGGTGACGCTCATTCCAACGCATCCTCCGGCGTGATCCCAACCTCCTGGCACATGCGCCAGGCATAGGAATTTTCCAGTGGCGGGTTCTTGCGCCACCAGGGTTTCGTGCCGTTGGTATAGAGGTGGACGGAGACTGTATCGTCGGTGAACCACCCCTCCACGCGGCCATGAGGGTCGTAGAAGATGTCGTTGAGCTGGAACGGCACGGGGTAGAGGACATCGGACGTCATGGCGCGGTCGATGTTGCCCGTGGCGCGGCAGAAATGGGTGAAGGCCTGGGGGCCGAACGCGGTACGCTCGGTCTTGTAGATGCGCACGGCGAGGGGGAGCTTTTCGTCCTGCCGGCCCATGCGGCGCTTCTGGCGGTCGTTCCACCAGGGCGGGAAGTCGGGAAGGTTGTCGTAATAGTCGAGCAACTGGTCCATCAGCTCACCCGTCTGCGGAATGCCCACGACGCCGCAATTCAGCGCACCGCGCATCCCGTGGCCGGCGTAGATATGCTCCCATTCATCGGGGAAGGGGGCGTGGCAGAAGGCGTCGCAATCGATCCAGACCGCGCCGGTTTTCTGGATCATCTTGTAGCGGAAGACGTTGGAGAGGAAGGAGGCCGAGGTCTCCTCCACGATCTTCATGTCGATCTCCATGATCTCGGAGGCCGGGCGCACCTCCACCCCTTCGGGCGCGTTCTGAAGCTCATCGGTGCAGTAGAGCGTCACCGGATGGCCGTGGCGCAGGTGCGATTTCAGGCAGAGCTGGTTGAGATATTGCAGGCGTTCGCCGATCCAGAGGGAGGCGACGGGGCGACGGGAGAGGTCCATTGGGCTGGCCTTTGTTTGCTGCTCGGGTTGGGCGGGGTTCGTGCCCCGCGCTTGCTTGGGGACCGTTTTCGCCGATTGGGGGCGGCAAGGCAAAGGGTTTTAGGGGAGAAGGAGGAGGGGGTGGGGCTGCTCAAGGTTGAGCAAGGGGGTTAAGATATTGGTTTTGTTGGGAAAGGGGTGTGGGTGTTAAGGGTTTGTTAGGGATTTGGGATGGCTTGCAGGACATCAGCTTTCAACTTGCCCCATCGCCTAAATTCGTCCGGCGATGGCGAAAACGACGGCGGCCGCGAAGAAGTACAAGGCGAAGCGAAAGAAGCTGAAGAGCGTGGCGGCGAGGTGGCTGGGTAGGAAATTTTCAAACCCGCCATAGCGTTTGAATACTTGGAGATAGGTGCGGGACGCGTCCAAGATGCCGCCAACGAACAGAAGAAATACGACAACATTCAGGATTTGACTGACATCAGGCACAGTCATGAGACAAGAACTGGGGTCATCGCGAGCAATGCCCATCCAAAGACAAATGAGAAAATCAGCTTCCGGTCTTTTCCCGCGGCGTGACCGCGAATGAGCCGGGGAACCGCGTCTGCATTCAATATGAGCAAGGCTAAGAACCTAACAAGGAGAGTCAAACCTGCCGCCAGAGTGACAAATGGCAGAAGGGCGTAGAGAAGTCCGAATGTGGACCAAAGGACGTCAGTGAGTTCTGCCATGAGTGTGCGTGCTTCGTTTGCTCTTGCCACGAAAATATCAGGGGATTGCGGCGTAAATGGGGTGGCGGGACAAGTGCCGCCCTACGGTTCGTGCAACGCACCCAGCGGGTTAACAGCGGCGGAGCCGCCCCGCTATCGTCGGGCCTCCCCACGGCCCGGCGATTTGGTTGAGCTAGATGCTCCGCTCATGAGGTAGAAAGGCTTGGCTGGTATAAACTGCCATAGCGCTGCTGCTTGATCGCCGAACCGAGGCCCGTCGATGGCGGGGCTTTGCGCTATACGTTGGGGTGGCGAGTGGTGGGTTGCACCCAAGCTACGAGCGGCGGGACGAGTCCCGCCCTACGGGTTGGGCCAGATCACGCGAGTTGGGCGGTGATATCGGTGCCCTCTGGGGCGCCTTTGATCTCGACGATCGAGAGGCCACAGCGCAGGCGGATTGTGTCTCCGGTTTGGGTGATGGTCGGCGCATTCGGCCAGGCGCTGAGGTCGTAGGTCTGGTCCGCTCGCCAGCCGTTGATAATGGTCACGCCACCATAGGACGGTTTGAAGACCTTCGCGCCCGGCTCTGATGTGATTTCTGTCACGCCCGAGCCGGTCAGCACCTCGTGGTCGCCTTCGCCGAGCACCAGAACGTTCCGGCCCGGCCCCGCGTCGATGGTGCTTGCCCCCTCTCCGTCGTGGATCACGTCGTTGCCGTGGCCGCCATAGATGTTGTTGCGCCCGGAATAGCCGTGGATCACGTCGTCGCCGGTGCCGCCGTCGAGCGTATCGCGGCCCGGGCCGCCGTGGAGGGTGTCGTTGCCCTCCTCCCCGAAAAACGCGTTGCGGCGGTTGGCCTGTTTGGACTTGGCGATCATCAAGTCGTTGCCCGCGCCGCCGTAGAAGGTGGCGGAGCCGTGCTTGGGGCCGATCATCACGTCATCGCCGGTGGAGCCGGTCACGTCGACCTCCACCCGTTCGGAAGTTTCGAATTCGATGGGGCTGTCGGGATGGGCGACGATGCGGATGCGCTTGCCCTCCCGCAGGGCGCCGTCCTTGGGCGCCTCCTCCTTGCGGGAGACGACGGTGGCGATGCGGATTTTTTCAATATTTGCAGGGCAATGGAGAATGTAATCGTCGGGGCCGGCCATGTACCACAGGGTATCGGTGCCGCCGTCCTTCTCCTCCACGATCTTTTCGGCATCCGCACCATAGGCCCAGTAATCGTTGTCCGCCCGGCCCCCGGCCAGCACGACGGAGCCGTCGACGGCCATCATGGCGTTTACGCCATCGGCGGGGTTTTCGAAGCCGCGCAGGTCGAGGCCCAGGTCCAGCGACCCGCGCACCAATTCATCGCGGAGCGCGTCGAGCGGCGCGGTGTCGACGAGGTTCGTGGTCTCTCCGGGATCTTCTACAAGATCATAGATATGCTCTTCGCCGTTGGGGTAGCGGAAGTAGCGGAATTGGCTGAGCCCCTCGACCGAAGGGCGGACGGAAAGGGTGCCGAAGACGCAGGTGACGGGGGATTTCGTCTGGTCATAGGTGCCGAAACTGTCGTCGATCAGCGGCAGGAGGGATTGGCCCGACGTCCAGTCCGGGCGCGGCGGCAGGCCCGCCAGTTCCATGATCGTCTTCGGGATATTGTGCAGCGAAACGGGGAGGGAGACCTCGCCCGGGTCCATATCCGCGTGCCAGATGCCGAGGGGGATGTGAGCCGCTGAGTCCCACTGGCTCATCTTGTGGAAGCTGTCGTGGTTGCCGAGGTTGAAGCCATTGTCGCTGAGGAAAATCACGGTTGTGTTGGCGGCGAGCGGCGAGGTGCGGAGCGCGTCCATGAAGCGCCCGATCTCGTGATCCACATGGGAGATACAGGCGAAATAGGCGCGCACGACCTCGCGCCAGGCCTGGTCGCCCGCGCGTTCCGGGGTCCAGACGCCGTTGGCGATATAGGCGGCCTCGTAGACTGCAAACCCGGGTTGCGGGCCGAAGTAATCCTCCGGCGCGGCGATGGAGGGCCAGACGATCTGGGCCGGGTCGTATTGGCGATAGAAGCGGTCGGGCGCGATCAGGTTGTAGTGCGGATGCTTGAAGCCGAGCTGGATCAGGTTGCGCTTGCCGGAATCGGCGCGGGCGAGGAAGTCGATGGCGTTCTGGGCGACGTGGAAATCGTAGAAGCGGTCATCCTGTTCGCCTGCATCATAGGGGTGGCCCACGCCGCGGATGCCGGGGCCACGGTCGAGGTAATGATGCACGTCGCGGCGGCGGCCCTTGTCCTCGGCCGCCGGTTCCTCGTGAAAGAGGATGCGGCGGTATTCCTCGGGCATGGGTTTGTAATTGCTGTCCACCTTGCCGGTGGTGAAATTGTAGAATCCCGCGCGACGCAGGTCGTATTGCCACGCCTTTTCGGGGGGATAGATGTCGCGCCAGAAGCGGTTGAGATCGACGAGGCCGGAGCGGAAGGGGGAGATGCCGGTGGCCAGTTCCGCCCGGCACGGCGCGCAGAGCGGGACGGAGGCGTAGGCGTTGGTAAAGCGCGTGCCCTCGGCCATGAGGCGGTCGAGATGCGGGGTCTGGATCGTCAGGCCGAAGGTGTCGCGCCAGGTGAAGACGTCGATCATGTCGTCAACCCAGATGACGCAGATATTGCCGTCTTTCAGGCTGTCAGCAGTAAAGGCCATCTACCCCTCCGCCCAGAGATGGTGGCGCTTGAGGGCGTTGAGCGCGGCCCGGTCGGCGGCGTCGTCCGAATGCAGGAGTGCGCGGCCGGGGAAGAGCCAGACATCGAGGATCAGCGCGCCGCCGAGCGTCTTGAGCAGGCGCGGACGCTGGTTGCGGCAGCCGATGAAAAGGCTGGCGGGGCCGTTGAGCACGGGCGCGCGGGCCTGGGCGTCGGTCCGGGCCTGACCCAGCGTGGCGGCAAGATGGTCGCCGGACAGTGACACGATGGCAAGGCGCGGAGCGTCCTGCGGCGGGCAGGGCAGCGTCGTTTCCACAAGGTCGCTGTCATCCTTGATGGTGAGCGTGCCTGCGGTCTCGGACAGGAACAGGTAATTGCCGGTCTGGAGCGCGTTGAGCGTGAGGAGCGTGCGCGCGTCCTCGCCCGGCGGGGTGTAGAAGCGGATGGCGAGGGTCGTGGTGCCGGCAGCCTGGGTCACATCCTCCGCCACCAGGCCGCAATGGGTGCCGGGCTTGCATTGCAGGCCCATGAGGTCGCCAATTTCGCCCAACTGGCCGTTGCCCGTGTTGGGCTCGGTCGGTTCCGCTGGGGGGCCACCCAGATGGTTCCGCCAGAGGTCCACGGCCCCATTTGCCGGATCCACCTGCATCGCGGCCGGGCTGCCATGCCACCAATGGGCGCCCGAGAGCGCGCTGGCCACCGCATCGGGATGCGCGCCGCAAAGCGCGCCGAGGGGCAGGGGCATGTCCAGCTCAAGCATCGGCGCGGCCATGGGTGATTGGCAGGTTCGCGGGTAAGGCCCATCGGTGCAGGCGCGCGCCCGTGACGCTGTCGAGGTGCCAGCCATCGCGCAAAGCACCCGCAAACTGACCGGCGCAGGCATAGGCGAGGCGCAGATCGCTGCCCTTGGGGGACTTGGAGAGTTGGAGGAGGATCGTCTGCGGGTCGTCCGAGGCGATCTCCACCTGCTTGATGGTCGCGTCATTGGTGCAGCCGAGGAGCGCGAAGCCGGCACCCGGCCCGGCCTGCAACGGATCGTCGGGGTCGATGAGCAGCGGCCCGGTTGCCCGGGCGGCGACCCGGAGGACCTCGCCCTCCAGTTCCGCCAGATGCAGCGTGGGGCATTTCCACGTCGCGGCCTCCGCGATGGCGCAGGCGGTCATTTCGGCCTGCTGGCGGCGGGCCATTTCGGTCGGGCGGTCATAGGCGTCGAGCGCGAACATGTAGGCGGGCGCAGAATGGATCAGGCGGTGGTCGCCGTGGTTCCAGCTCAATTCCCACTGGCCCTCAAGGGCCGCTTGCGGCGCGATGTTGGGCAGGCCGGGCTCAAACCGCGCCACGAAGAGCGGGCGGTCGAAGCCCATTTTCCACAAGCCATCGCTGATCGCCTCCATCACCGAGAGCATCCCGTCGCGGTAGGCAATGGCACTGTCGGAATGATCCTCAAGCGCGAAATCGAGGGTGACGGCGAGCACCTTGGCCTTCTGGCCCATTGCATCGGCGGCGGCCTTGAGGTTGCGCGCGGCGATGAGCAGGTTCTGCAGCGCGCGGCCCTTGGCCAGATCGGCGGCGGTCGCGGAGGCGTCGGTTTCCACGCGGGTGACGAAGACCGGCAGCGGCCCGTGATCGTCCATGCGCCAATCGAGGATGGTTTCGGCCGCCAGCGCCTCATGCGTCATTTCCCGCAAATGTTCGAGCCGGTCGCGGTCCTGCGCTACTTCGATGCCGTTATGGCCGACCGCGCCGATATCGTCGGCGGGGGCCAGGATGTGCTGGGGAAAGGTGGACCCGCCGGGGGAGGCCAGCGCCGCCCGCGCACCGCCGATGCCAAGCAGGCCCAGAAGCGCGCCGCCCGGTTCCGCGATGATGTCGCCGCCGTCCACGTGCCGCCGGAAGC
This sequence comes from Hasllibacter sp. MH4015, assembly GCF_020177575.1. NCBI lineage: Bacteria > Pseudomonadati > Pseudomonadota > Alphaproteobacteria > Rhodobacterales > Roseobacteraceae > Hasllibacter > Hasllibacter sp. MH4015. The sequence goes on along the minus strand of NZ_JAHTBK010000001.1, from coordinate 2,332,033 downwards.
CGCGCACCCCCTGTTTGCCGGGAAGACGCGCGGTGAAACGGAGCCAGTCGCCATCCTGCCGCGCATCCCAAGCGTCGATGCCGTCTGGCGCATCGGCAGGGGCGTGGCCGGGGGAGGACGGATGTGCGGCGGGCCGGTCCGCGCCGGGCAGGCGCAGCGCGATGTCTTCCACCACCTTGTCCGACAGGCGCATCACGAGGCCGGAGGGGTCGTAACGGATCACGTCGCCGTTGCGCGCGCGCAGGACGATGCCGTGGCCTTCGATCAGGTCGTCGTCATTGTCTGGATCGTCCGTCACCGCGCTCGCCCCTTCGGTTCGCGCCACGTTATGCCAGCGGGAGGCCCGCCGCCAAGCCCCAGCGGGTCAAGTCGTGCGATCAAATTGCATGGAGCCGGAGGTCACACGCTCCGCATCCTCGGTAAAGCCGAGATCGGCCAGCACGGGGCCGTATTCGGCGCGGTAGCTTTGCGCCTGATCGTCGGAGATGACGGGGAAGAGGATGCGCCGGACGCTGTCCATCTTCAGGCCCGCCATTCGGCTCGCGGGGATGTCGGCGGCGCGTCCGATCCTGAGCGCGTCGGGTTTGAAATCGCCGAGATAGGCTTGCAGCCCACTGGCCTGATCCGCGCCATCCTTGGGGAACACCAGCGGGCCATCGGTGAATTTCAGGCGGCTGGTGTCGTCGAGCCCCGCGCGTTTGGCGAGGTCCCTGCCATAGGCGATCAGCGGCGCGCGGCTGTCTTGCACCATGTAGGTCAGGCCATCGCTGATCTTGATCGTGCGCATCCCGATGAAACCGATGCCAGCGCCGATTTCCAGCACGCGGGGGCAACCATCCAGATAACCCGCGATCTTGCGGGCGTGGCGACGCTCGAACCGGCCCAGAAGGATCACGTCGATGCTTTCGGGAGAGAAGACGCGGGGGTCGGCGGGCAGGTCGATCTCGTGATTTGGCACCCATTCCAGCCCGATCTCAGTGGATGTGTCGATCTCGCCCTGCACGTAGGGATCGCCATCGGTGGCGGCCCATCCGGCCACGTTGTCGTTGCGCCGTTCCTCCTTGGGTTTGTCGGCGACGGTCTTTTCCACCCGGCTCATCAGGGCGGCGATCTTGGCGGGGTCGCGGGCTTGCGGCGGCTTGGCTTCGACCTGGGTGATGGGAACCTTGCCGGCTTCGATCAGGCCATCACGAAGCTCCGCGTAGGCGTCGGTCTTGCGGTATTCGTCAAGGCGCGCCTCCACTCGGTCGAGGGCGGCGAAGTGGAGTTTGTTGAGAACAGGGTCCTTCAGAAGCTCCGCCACGATGCGCGCGCGGTCCTCAGCATGGCGCAGGATGGCGGTGTCCTCCACCTCGTTGCGGTCCTGAAGTGACCAGTAATCGGCGTTATACTTGTCTTTCTTGTTGTTCACGTTGCCGCGGAATTTGCGCACCGCGTAGCTGTCCACGGATTTTACCGCGTAATGGTTCATCTGGCACCAATCGTATCCGATGGTGCGCCGGATGGAGCGCCAGCCGCGGAATTTGAAATAGTCCTCCATCGGACGGCCGGAGCCGTTGAGCCATTTGACGCTGTCGGGGAAGTCGGTCTCCAACCACTTGTTCTTGATCGACGGGCGGTGGATGCCGAGTTTCCAATAGTCGTGGTCGAACTTGAAGAGCGTCTTGACCCCCCAACCCTTGTTCCAGAGTGGGGGCGCGGAGCGGGTATATTGCTCCGTCACCGGGTCACGAGACCAATCGACCACGCCGGCAGAGCCGAAGATGCGCCAGGTGATGACGAGGCCGTTGGCGCCCTGCGCCACGGTATCGTCCAGCATCCCCTCGACGCTGCCGGAGGGGTGGCGGACGCAAAGGAATTCGTCGGCGTCGAAGACGAGGACCCAATCGGCGTTGCGCACGATCGGCTCCTTCTGGGCGTGGTTTAGGGCGGAGGGTTGCGGCTTCTGCCCCTCGGCGATCACGTTGTCGCGGTGGTGGCCGAGGCCCAGCTCCTCCAACCGTTTGAGCATGTCGTCGGTGCCGTCGGAGCAGTCGTTGGTGTAGACGAGGATGTCGGTGAAGCCCACGGCGAGGTGATGGGCGAACCATTCCAGAAGGAACGGCGCTTCGTCCTTCATCATCGACACGGCGAGGACTTCACCGTGTTTGGAGCTGTTCTTCAAATGCTGCACGTCGCCCTCGGGTCCCGGTTTGGCCGGTGTTTGCACGATTGGTAGCACGGGACCGGGGCGATTTGAACCGAGGGGTGCTGAAATTGGTGAAGGGACGGGAGGGGCGGCGGGCGCACACAGGTCACGGCGCGCGCCCGAGGGTTCAGAGGAGGCTGTCGGGCAGCTTCTGCTCTGCGGCGGTGTTGGCGCGGCGGAACACCAGCGTCACCAGCGTCGACACGATCACGATGAAGAGCGAATAGAGCGCGGGCACGGCCATGTAGCTTTGCGCCTGGTCGCCGGAGAAGGTGAAGGCCACGATGGCGATGGCAAGGGGGCCGTTCTGAATCCCCGTCTCCAACGCTACGGTGCGCGCGTTGCGGGGGTGCAGACGCAGGACGCGGGCAAAGGTGTAGCCGATGGTGATCCCGAAGAGCCCCAAGCCGATCGCCGCGACGTAAGTTGCGGGCGTCGTCGTCACGAGAAACTGCCAGTTGCGCGGCACCCAGGAGACCATGATGAAGAGGATGAAGAACAGCGCCAGCGCGGAACCCATGAATTCCGTCACCGCACCGACATTGGCGTTGATCTTGCGCATCGTCATGCCGATGGCCACGGGCACCAGCAGCAAGACGAGGGTGGCGATGATATTCTCCCTCGGGATCTCCAGATCCAGGGCGGAGGCGTAGATCAGCAGCACGATGGGGATGAGGATCACGCCGAACACGGTGGAGGTGACGGTCATCAGGACCGACAGCGCCAGGTTGCCCTTGGAGAAATAGGTGAAAATGTTGGAGGTCGTCCCGCCCGGCATACAGGCCATGATGAGCACGCCGATGGCAATCGCCTCGGGCAGGGGGAGGAAGGTGATCAGCAAGAAGCCGATGAAGGGCATGAAACCGTATTGGCTTATCACACCGATGGCGAGGCCGTAGGGGCGTTTGAGCGCGAGGATAAAATCGCGCGGAGTGAGCGAGGCGCCCATGCCGAGCATGATGACGAAGATCATCAGCGCCAGAAGGGCTTGTTCGAAGGCTCCGACCATTTCCGTTACTCCGCCGCGATCTGCGCAAGCTCTTCCGCGCGCAGGTCTTTTCTGAGGATTTTGCCGACATTCGATTTCGGCAACTCGTCGCGGAACTCCACGCGCTTGGGGACCTTGTAGGGGGTCAGATGTTCCTTGCAGAACGCGCGCAGGGCGTCGGACGTGACGGATTTGTCCTTGAGCACGACGAAGGCTTTCACGGCCTCCCCCGTGGCGTCGTCCGGCACACCGATCACGGCGGCCTCATCCACGCCGGGATGGGTGACGAGCACATCCTCAACCTCGTTGGGATAGACGTTGAAGCCGGACACGACGACCATGTCCTTCTTGCGGTCGACGATGCGAATATAGCCGTCGGGTTCCATGATCCCGATGTCACCGGTCAGGAAATAATCGCCCGCCATGACCTTGGCGGTCTCTTCCGGCTTGCGCCAATAGCCCTTCATGATCTGGGGGCCTTTGGCGGCGATCTCTCCGGTCTCGCCGGGCGGCAGGGGATTGCCGTCCTCATCCATGATGGCGACGAGGGTGGAGGGGACCGGCACGCCGATGCTGCCCGCCCGCGCCTTGCCCAGGGGCTCGAACGTCAGGCAGGGCGAGGTTTCGGTCAGCCCGTAGCCCTGGATCACCGGTTTGCCGGTAATCTCCTCCCACCTTTTGGCGACGCTGGCTTGCAGGGCCATGCCCCCGGCGGAGGCGAATTTCAGGTGTTTTGGTGGCGTGTCGAGGAACCAGATCTCGTTCGTCAGCCCGTTGAAAAGCGTGTTCACACCGCTCATCCAGGTGATCTTGTAATTCTCGAACGCACGTTTGAGGTTCGTCAGCGGGCGCGGGTTCGGGATCAGGATGTTGCGCGCGCCCAGCCAGTAAAATCCGAGCAGGTTCACGGTGAAGGCGAAGATGTGGTAGAGCGGCAGGACGGTCAGCGCGACCTCGCGGCCCTTTTCCAACCCCTCGATCAGCTCCATCGTCTGTTCCATGTTCACCACGAGGTTGCGGTGGGTCAGCATCGCGCCCTTGCTGACACCCGTGGTGCCGCCGGTATATTGCAGGACCGCCACGTCATCGGCATCGACATTCTGGTGGTATTTCTCCACCTCGATGGTTTCCGTATCGCGATGGGTGCGCCCGGCCTGGAGCGCGTCGGGCAGGCGGATATGGGCAATCTCGATCGGTTTGACGGTGCGGTCCCAGTGCTTTTGCACCAATCCCACGATCCCGCGCGGCATGGCGGGCAGGAATTCGGCAACACGGGTGACGATGATGTTGGGGATCGGGTGGCCGCGGGTGGCGGCGGTGACCTTGTCGGCGAACATGTCCGCGATGATGAGCGCGTGGGGTTCTGCATCCTCGAACTGCTTGGCCATCTCCTCCGCCGTGTAGAGGGGGTTCACGTTCACGATGATGCAACCGGCCTTCAGGATGCCGAAGGCGGCGACGGGAAAGCTGAGCGAATTGGGCATCTGAACCGCGACACGGTCGCCCGCGTTCAGGCCCGCAACCTCCCGCAGGTAGACGGCGAGCGCGTCCGACATCTCATCGGCCTGGGCAAAGGTGAGCGTGCCGTTCATGCCGTTGGGCAGGCAGCAGGTGAAGGCGGGTGCCTTGCCGAAGGTCTGCGCGACGGAGCCGATCAGATCACCGAGGTTGCGATAGGCCGGAGCGTCGATATCGGTCCGGGCGCCGGGGCGATAGAATGCCGTCCACGGGCGGTCTGTCATGTCGGTGATCCTCCCAAATCTCCCTTGCGCGCAAGGATGACGGGGAAATCGCCCGGGGGAAAGCAAGAAGGGGCAGGGACGTGGGGGAAACCACCGGATTTCGGTGTGGATGTGGGGTTTCGGCGGGCGAATGCGTGGATTGGCCCGCCGTTTGGGCCGGATTGAAGGCGGTGGTTCAGATCGGGACGCGGATGGCCGTGCCGTTTTCCAGCGCCACGTCGACGATGGCGGCGGAGACGGCGAGGTCCTGTAGGCCGACGCCCGTGCCATCAAAGAGCGTGATCTGGTCGTCGGAGCTGCGGCCCGGATGGGTGCCGTTGATGACCGCCCCGATCTGGGTCACGTCGGACGCATCGAGCAGGTTTTCGGCGATGGCGTGCTGGGCTTCGCCGATGGTGGTGCTTTGCGCCACCTCGTCACAGAACACGGTCGCGCGGGCCAGAAGTGCCGCCTCCACCTCCTGCTTGCCCTTGGTATCGGTGCCCATGCAGGCGATATGGGTGCCGGGGCTGACGTGATCGGCCATGAGGGACGGGGCGAAGCTGGACGTAATGGTGATGACGACGTCCGCGTCGTGCAGGCCCGGGAGGTCGACCGCTTCGAACGGCAGCCCGGCCTCCTCAGCCACCTTGGCGAGGTTGGGCAGCATTTCGGGGTGATAATTCCAGCCGATCACCTTCTCGAAGGCATGGGTCTCCAGCGCGGCGCGCACTTGGAACGTTGCCTGGTGGCCCGCGCCGACCATGCCGATCACCTTCGCGTCCTTGCGGGCGAGGTGTTTGATGGAGACCGACGACGCGGCGGCGGTGCGCAGTGCCGTGAGGTAATTGCCACCCACCATCGCCGTCACGCGACCCGTGTCGGGGTCGAACAGGAAAACGGTCGATTGGTGGTTGATGATGCCCCGCTTGTCGAGGTTGTGGGGCCAGTAGCCGCCCGCCTTGAGGCCAAGCACCTGGCCCGTGCGGTCAAACCCGCCCTTGAAGCCGTAAAGCGCGTCTTCATGGCCGATGGCTTCGCGCACGACGGGGAAGTTGTAGGCATCCCCCGCCGCCATGGAGGAGAAGACCTTCTCCACCGCTTGGAAGGAGGCATCGCGTGTCAGAAGGTCCGGGATCAGACCCTCTGGCACGATTGTCAGCGTGTGGTCCGACATCAGTAGGCACGACCGCGCGCGGAGACGGGCCAGACGGTTTCCACGACGCCGTCGCGGACACCCACATACCAGTCATGGACGTTACAGGTGGGGTCGCAATGGCCGGGGACGAGGTGCAGCTTGTCATTCACTTTCAGAACACCATCGGGGTCGGATACCACGCCATGTTCGTCGGAACATTTCACATATTCAACGTCTGTCCGCCCGAAGATCACAGGCAGGCCGCTGTCGACGGATTGCGCCTTGAGGCCCGCATCTACGATGGCCTTGTCGGCCTTGGCGTGGGACATGACGGAGGTGAGGATGAACAACGCGTTCTCCCACTCGCCCTGGTCGATGCGGTTGCCGTCGGCGTCGAGGATGCGCCCGTAATCGGCGTCCATGAAGGCGTAGGAGCCGCACTGAAGCTCATTGTAGACGCCCGAATTGCTCTCGAAATAGTACGATCCGGTGCCGCCGCCGCCAACGATGTCGCAGTCCAGCCCCTCAGCCTTAAGCGTGTCCACGGCGTCCTTCACCTGGGCCACGGCGATGTCGATCTTGGCCTTGCGGTCGTCGTAGCTGTCCATGTGCTGCATCGCGCCCTGGTAGGCCTGGATGCCGGCGAATTTCAGGCCCTCCGCCGCGTCGATAGCCTTGGCGATTTCCACGACTTCGGGGGTCGTCGTCACGCCGCAGCGACCCGCGCCGCAGTCGATTTCCACGAGGCATTCGATCTCGGTGTCATGCTTTTGAGCGGCCTCGGACAGATCGGCCACGTTGGCCAGGTCATCGACGCAGCAGATGGTGCGGGCGCCGAGTTTCGGCATGCGGGCAAGCCGGTCGATCTTCTGCGGATCGCGGACCTGGTTGGAGACGAGGACGTCCTTGATACCGCCGCGGGCGAAGACCTCGGCCTCGCTGACTTTCTGGCAGCAGACGCCACAGGCGCCGCCCAGCTCGACCTGCAAGAGCGCCACGTCGACCGATTTGTGCATCTTGCCGTGAACCCGGTGGCGCATCCCGTGCGCCTTGGCGTAATCGCCCATCTTCTTGATGTTGCGCTCGAGTGCTGCGAGGTCGAGCACGAGGGCAGGCGTCTGCACGTCGGCGGCCTTCATGCCGGGCTTGGCGGGAATGTCGTAGCCGACCTCAAAGTCAGCGAATTGGGCCATGTCTTTCATAACGTTGGTCCTTTTGGGTTCTGCACGATGGCGGGTTTCACCCACCCTACGGGCGTTGCGTTGATGTGGAGTGGGTGAGGCCCACCAATTGGGTCACTGCATCCAGGGCAGTTTGTTCAGATCGACATTGCCGCCGGTGATGATCACGCCGACGCGGCGGCCACGGAACACTTCCGGGTTCTTCAGGATCGTGGCCAGCGGCACGGCGCAGGAGGGCTCCATCACGATTTTCATCCGTGCCCAGGTGATTTTCATGGCCTCGATGATCTCCTTTTCCGACGCGGTGAGGATGTCGGTCACGTGGTTGGAGACGAAATGCCAGGTATTCTCCTTCAGCGGCACCTTGAGGCCATCGGCGATGGTCACGGGTGCGTCGTCGGCGATGATGTGGCCCGCCTTGAAGCTGCGGTAGGCGTCGTCGGCCTGCTCCGGCTCGGCGGCGTAAATGTCCACGTCGGGCGCGATGTTGGACAACGTCAGGCAACAACCCGAGACCATGCCGCCGCCGCCGATGGGCGCGATCACGGCATCCAGCCCGTCGACCTGATCCAGCAATTCGCGGGAGCATGTAGCCTGCCCGGCAATCACGCGGGGATCGTTGTAGGGATGCACGAAATCGGCACCGGTCGCTTCGTGAACCTCCGCAAAGATGGCTTCGCGCGACGTGGTGGAGGGCTCACATTCGGTGATGATCCCGCCATAGCCGCGCACGGCGTCTTTCTTGGCCTGGGGTGCGGTTTTCGGCATGACCACATGACAGGGAATGCCCCGGCGGCCCGCCGCGTAGCTGAGCGACAGCGCGTGATTGCCCGACGAATGGGTGGCGACGCCCTTCTGCGCGGCCTCATCCGACAGACCGAAGACCGCATTCGACGCGCCACGTACCTTGAAGGCGCCGGCTTTCTGGAAGTTCTCGCACTTGAAGAACAACTCCGCCCCGGTCAGCTCGTTAAGGTAGGTCGAGGTCAGGACCGGTGTGCGGTGGATGTAGGGTTTGATCCGCTCGTGGGCGGCGATGACATCGTCGAATGTCAGATCGGTGGCTTGGATCATGTCTTTCACATCCTGCTCCTATTCTGCGGCCATGGCCGATTGCGTGCGACCCGCGCGATAGACGCTCTGCGCCGCCGCAACGCCCGAACCGAGCGTCACGTCGAGGCCCAGATCGGCCATCACCATCTCCGCCGTCGCGATACCAGATAGCGCCATAACGTCGGTCAGCATCCCCAGATGGCCGATCCGGAAGACTTTTCCGGCCACGTCGCCCAGGCCTGCGCCGAAGGCCACGCCATAGGCGTCGGCGGCATGGGACACGATTCGGCCCGCATCGAAACCCTCCGGCGTGCGAATGGCGGAGACGGTATTGGAGTAGAGATCGGGCGAGACGGCGCAAAGCTCCATCCCCCAGGCACCGACGGCGGCGCGGACGCCATCGGCGATCCGGGCATGGCGGGCGAAGACATTGTCCAGCCCCTCATCGAGCAGCATTTGGGAGCCGATCTTGAGCCCGTTCAGCAGACCCACCGAGGGCGTGTAGGGATAGGCGTTCGCCTCATACCCCTTGGCCATATCGCGGATGTCGAGGAAGGTGCGCGGCAGGGTGGCACCGTCAATGGCGGCCATCGCCTTGGGCGAGACGCCGATGATGGCGAGGCCCGCGGGCAGCATGAAGCCCTTCTGCGAGCCGGTGACGGCGATATCCACGCCCCAGGCGTCGAATTCGAAGTTCATCGAGCCGATGGAGCTGACGCCATCGACGAAGAACAGTGCGGGGTGGTTTGCGGCGTCGAGCGCGGCCCGGACCCCTTTGATGTCGGAGACGACGCCGGTGGCAGTCTCGTTATGGGTGGCGAGCACGGCCTTGATCTTGTGCGATGAATCGGCGGCCAATGCCTCCGCAAAGGCATCGACCGGCAGGCCTTCACCCCAGGGCACGTCGATCTGCTGCACGTGAAGGCCGTGGCGCGTGCACATGTCGATCCATTTGTGGGAGAACATGCCGTTGCGCGCGGCCAGCACGGTGTCACCGGGCGAGAGCGTGTTGGTGATCGCGGCTTCCCACCCGGCGGTGCCGGTCGCGGGGAAGACGAAGACCTCGGCCTTGTCCGATTTCAGAACCGCTTTCACACCGGCAAGGGCAGGGTGCAGGATATCGGCGAATGCGGCGGAGCGGTGGTCCATCGTCGGCAGGTCACAGGCGCGGCGCAGATGCTCGGGCATGTTGGTCGGGCCGGGGATGAACACGGGGTTCTGGGTGGACATGGTGTCGGTTCCTTCTTGGATCGAGGGCAATCTAGAGTGTCCACCGACCCACCGCAATTTTTTTGAAAACGTTTTTCATAAAGCGCAAGTGTGCAGATTTTGCCCCCTTGTCAGCGGCTTATCTTTTTTCATATCATGAAATGGATTTTCAAGTTGTGGAAGAATGGCCATGGCCAAGAGCGAATCCGGCCCTGCGCGGCGATCCAGGGGGCGGCCCAGGGATTGGGACGACAAGACCGCCCAGAATACGATCAAATCCCTCGACCGGGCGATGGAGGTGTTCGAACATCTGAGCGAGACCAGCGGCGTGACCCTGTCGGAGCTGGCCGAGAATCTGGGCCAGTCGCCGGCCACGATCTACCGCATCCTCGTGACGCTGGAGGGGCGGGGGCTGGTGGAATTCGACCGTGCCGCGCAGCATTGGCTGATCGGGGCGCGCGCCTTCGTGATCGGGGCGCGGTACCTGCGGCGCACGACCCTGGTGGACCGCGCGCGCCCGGTCCTGCGCCGCCTGATGGAGGAGACGGGGGAGACCGCTAATCTCGGCATCGCGCGGGGCAGTCACGTCCTGTTCGTGGGGCAGGTGGAGACCCATGCAACGATCCGCGCCTTCTTTCCGCCCGGCACCCTGTCGCCCATGCATGCATCGGGGATCGGAAAGGCGCTTCTGGCGCAGATGTCCGATGACCGCCTGTCGCGCCTGTTCGCGACGGCACCGCTGGATCAGTTCACCCAGCGCACCCTGACCGAACCGGCCCATCTGCGCGCAGATCTGGAGGCGACGCGGGACCGCGGATACGCGATCGACGATGAGGAGAAGAACGAGGGGATGCGCTGCATCGCGGCCCCGGTCTTCGACCTGAGCGGCGGAGCGGTGGCCGGGATCAGCGTGTCAGGCCCCGCCAGCCGGGTCAGCCCCGGCCAGGTTCAGCCCTTGGCCGGGGCGGTGATGGCGGCGGCGGAAGAGCTGTCGCTTGCCATGGGGGCGGAGCGGCCCGCGCATGCCGGTACCGCACCGGAGCGGCGGGAGCCCTAGCGCATCGGGTAGATCTGGATCGACGGGATGGAGACATTGGCGGGCCGGTCGAGCGCGAAGATGACGGCATCCGCAATATCCTCGGGCCGCAGGGCATCGGGCTTCTCCTCGTCAAAGAACGGCGTGTCGACCATACCGGGATTGATGTTGGTCACGCGCACCCCGTATTCGCCCAGTTCCGCCGACAGGTTCTCCGCATAGCCGCGCACGAACCATTTGGTCGCGCCGTAGACCGACCCCGGCAGGGTCGCATGGCCCGCGCGGGAGCCGGTCAGGAGCAGATGGCCCTTGCTGTCCTTCAGATGCGGGATCGCCAGTTTGCACGTCACCGTCAGGGCGAAGATGTTGACGTCGATCATGGTGCGGAAATTGTCGATGTCGCCACCCTCCGTCCCCTTGTCGGTGGCGCCCAGGCCCGCATTGGCGAAGACGGCGTCGATCCGGCCGAAGCGGGTGGTGGCGGCCTCGAACGCGCTGACCTGCGCTTCCACATCCGTCACGTCGGCGGGCAGGGCGATGGCATTGTCCTCCCCCAATTCGGAGACGAGCTCGGCCAGCTTGTCCTCGGACCGGGCGACAAGGGAGGTCTTGTGGCCTGCGGCGATGGCGGCCCGCGCAGTGGCGGCACCGATGCCGGATGATGCGCCGGTGATGAACAGGGTCTTGGACATGGAAAGCTCTCCTTCAGGTTCGGATCACCGGGCCAACGCGCGGGGGGCGAAGGGGTTCACGACAATCTTGCATCGGGGCGGGAGAATCTGTTACATATGCGACTGGTTGAGCCACGCTCACCCCCGCGGGCCGGGTACTTGTTTGTCGCGTCAGGGCACGTCAGCGCGACTTGTAACAAGGAGGCTCCCCTCATGGGTCCTTTTCCGCATGATGCACCGAAAGCCGAAATCAACGACCTGAACGTCGCTGGCACCGATGGATTCGAATTCGTCGAGTTCGCGCATCCCGATCCGGGCGCGCTGGAGACGCTGTTCAAGGCGATGGGATATACCGAGGTAGCGCGGCACAAGACGCGCGACATCTCCGTCTATCGGCAGGGCGACATCAACTACATCATCAACCGCGAACGCGACAGCCATGCGGGCCGGTTCGTCGATGCCCACGGGCCGTGTGCGCCCGCGATGGCGTGGCGTGTCGTGGATGCGCAGCACGCACTGAAATGCGCGCTGGATTACGGCGCGGAGGAATATACGGGCGACGACAAGACGCTCGACGTGCCCGCCGTGATCGGCATCGGTGGCTCGCTGCTCTATTTCGTCGAAACCTACGGCGAAGCGGGCAGCCCCTATGCCGCCGAGTTCGACTGGACCGGAGAGGTCGACCCCAAGCCGGTGGGCGCGGGCTTCTACTACCTCGACCACCTGACCCACAACGTCATGCGCGGCAACATGAGCACCTGGTACGATTTCTACGCCAAGGCGTTCAACTTCCGCGAAATTCGCTTCTTCGACATCAAGGGCAAGCAGACGGGCCTGTTTTCGCGCGCGCTGACCAGCCCCTGCGGCAAGATCCGCATCCCGATCAACGAGAGCGCGGACGAGAACAGCCAGATCGAGGAATACCTCAACGAATACAAGGGCGAGGGCATCCAGCATATCGCCGTGGCGACCAACGACATCTATGGCAGCGTCGATCAGATCCACGCCAACGGCATCGAATTCATGCCGCCGCCGCCCGCCACCTATTACGCGATGAGCCACAAGCGGGTGCAGGGCCACGAGGAGCCGCTGGACCGGATGCAAAAGCACGGCATCCTGATCGACGGCGAAGGGGTCGTGGACGGGGGCATGACGCGGGTTCTGCTCCAGATCTTCTCGAAAACCGTGATCGGGCCGATCTTCTTCGAGTTCATCCAGCGCAAGGGGGATGACGGCTTTGGCGAGGGCAACTTCAAGGCCCTTTTCGAGTCGATCGAGGAGGATCAGATCCAGCGCGGTGTGCTGAAGGTCGACGCCTAAATCATCGCCGCAGAGACGGATTTGAGGGCGGGGTAGAGCGCGCGATACCCCGCCAGGCGCGGTGCCAGTGCGCCCGCGCGGGTGGCGTCGGGCTCGAACCAACGTGACACGTCGGGCTTCACCGCGACATCCGCGACCGGCGCACCGGTTGCGATCTGGGCCAGCCGCGCGGCGCCAAGGGCCGGGCCGATATCGGCCCCGTCCGACCGCCCGATGGGCACGCCCATGACATCGGCAATCATCTGCAACAGGAAATCGCTGCGCGTGCCGCCGCCAATGGCCAATAGGCGCGCGGGGCGGGTTCCGGCCGCCTCCATCGCGGCGAGTGCATCGGCGAAAGTGAAGGCCACCGCCTCCACCACCGCGCGCATCATGGTGCCTTGGGTGGTGCCTTCGGACAGGCCCCAGAACCCGGCCCGGATGTCCGCGTCGCCATGGGGTGTGCGTTCGCCGGTGAGGTAGGGAAGGAAGATCGGGCCGGGTTCGGCCCCCTCCGCCTCTGCCAGCAGGTCGGGGATGGGGCGGCCCAGAAGCTCCGCCAGCCACGCCATCGGGCGCGCGCCGTTGAGCATCGCGGCCATCTGGAACCAGCGGCCCGGCAGGGTGTGGGCATAGGCGTGGATGCGGCTTGCGGGGTTGGGGCGGCAGGCGTCGGTGGTGACGAAGAGTTGCCCCGATGTGCCGAGCGACAGGAACCCGTCGCCCGGGTCCACCGCGCCGATACCGACCGCGCCCGCCGCTGCGTCACCGGCCCCGGCGGCCACGGGAATGCCTGCGCTCAGGCCGAGAGCTTCGGCCATATCGGCATCGAGCCTTCCGGCAATCGCCGATCCGTCCCGAACCTCCGGCATCCAATTCGGGTCCGTGTCGGAAGTGGCGCAGAGATCGGGGGACCAGGCACGGGCGTGTTGATCGAACCAGCAGGTGCCCGCCGCATCGGACGGATCAGTGACGTGCGCCCCATGGAGGCGGAACCCCACGTAATCCTTGGGCAAAAGCACCGTGGCGATCCGCGAATAGGTGTCGGGCTCATGGCTCTTGAGCCACATCAGCTTGGGCGCGGTGAAGCCCGGCATCGGCGGGACGCCCGCGACGTGGCCCATTTCGGGCAACCGGGATTCCATCACATCACATTCCGCGCTCGCGCGTCCGTCATTCCACAGGATCGCGGGACGGATCACGCGGGTGTCGGCGTCCAGAAGGACGGCCCCATGCATCTGGCCCGACAGGCCAATGGCGGACACGTCCCGCCTTATGGCGCCCGGCAGGCCCTGCATCGCGACCGTCAGGGCGTCGATCCAGGCCTCGGGGTCCTGCTCACTCGCGCCGGGAAAGGGTTGGGTGGTGGAAAGGGGCGCGTCACTGACGGCGCGCACCGTGCCATCATCCGCCATGGCGCAGAGCTTCACCGCGGAGGTCCCGATGTCGATCCCGAGAAATGTCATGCGATGTCCCTCACCCGATGGCTCGGCGCGATACTGCGTGTCGCATGGGTGAAGTCAATCTCGCGCCGGATGGTGCCGCGCCAGAAGCTGGTCGAGGGCGGGGTGGGGGAACGCGCGGGGCAGGGTGACGGCATAGAACGGCTCCACGATGTCGAGGTCATGGGGCGCGGTGACGACACGGCCCGACGCGATCTCGTCCGCCAGAACCACGGACGGGGCGATGGCGAGCCCCGCCCCTTCGCGCGCCAAGAGGCGGACCATGGCCATGTCATCGACACTGGCCGCGATGCGGGGGGTGATGCCAAGCCGCGCGACCAGGTTCTCGAACTCCGCTCGGATGATCGTGTCGGTGGGCAGGATCAGGGGCGCGGTCGACAGGAGCCCGCGCAACGTGTCGGCCTGCATCAGGTCGGGTCGCCCGTGGATCTGCACCGATTGTTCCGCGATGCGCTGCGCCGCGAAGGCGACACCGTCGCGCTGGGGGATCTGGGTGGTCAGCACGACGTCGAGGGTCAGATCCTCCAACTCCGCCATCAGGCGCGCGGTGTTGCCGGACCGCAGGGAAATCTCGTGCCCGCCGTCTGCCAGGATCGGTTGCAGGAATTGCAGCTGGAAATTGCGCGACAGCGTGGAGAGCGCGCCGATGCGCAGCGGCGGGTGGGTGGAGGTATCGCGGCGCAGCGTCGCCAGCATCTCCGCCCCCGTGCCGAAGATGCGGTCGGCATGGGCCAGCGCGATGCGCCCCGCCTCCGTCAGGGCAAGCGTGCGGCCCACGCGGTCGAACAGGGGCAGGCCAAGACGCTCCTCCAATTGCTTGATCTGGGTGGAGAGGGCCGATTGCGAGACGTTCAGGCGCGCGGCGGCGCGGCCAAGATGACCCTCATGGGCAACCTCGTGGAAATAGCGCAGGTGGTGGTAGTTGAGTTGGTCCATCGTTCACATAAATAGAATGAATTCGCCTGATATATGTATTTTTTATTCAGAGAGCAATCCGCTACGTCGTGGGATGTCCCAGAACAGAGGTCCCGTCATGGATATCATCGTCACGATCTTCAGCACGATCATCGACCAATTGCAGAAGCCGACGCTCGCCTTCCTGATCGGCGGCATGTTGTTGGCATCGCTCGGCAGCAAGCTGGAAGTGCCGGAACCTGTCTACAAGTTCATCGTCATGCTGCTTTTGCTGAAGGTCGGCCTTGGCGCGGGCATTTCGGTGCGGGACGCCAATCTGACGGAGCTTCTGGTGCCTGCCGCGGGTGCGGCCATCGTGGGCGTGCTCATCGTGCTTCTCGGAAGCCGGACGCTGGCACGCTGGAAAGGCGTCTCGAAGATCGACGGGCTGGCCACGGCGGGCCTGTTCGGCGCGGTCTCCGCCTCCACCCTCGCGGCTGGGATGGCGGTGCTGGATGACGAGAACATCGCCTATGAGGGCTTCATCGGCGCGCTCTACCCGTTCATGGACATCGCGGCGCTGGTCACGGCGATCGTGATGGCCAAGGTGAGCGTGGCGCGGCGGGCCTCCAACGCCGAAATCGCCGCCGACGGGACCATGGCGATGAATGCCGCGCCCAAGACGGAGCCTGCGCAGATCGAGGGGCTGGAGAAGGGCCTTGTGAAGACGATCCTGGTCGACACGTTCCGCAGCCCCGCAATCTCCGCGCTGTTGATCGGCCTGGCCATCGGCATCTTCGCGGCCCCCGACAGCGTCTATGACAGTTTCTACGAGCCGCTCTTCCGGGGTCTGCTGTCGATCCTGATGCTGATCATGGGGATGGAAGCCTGGGCGCGGCTGTCGGAGCTGCGGAAGGTTGCCCATGCCTACATTCTCTACGGGATCGCGGCACCGCTGGTGCACGGCATGCTGGGCTTCGGCGTGGGCCTGATCGCCCACCACCTGACCGGTTTCTCCGCGGGTGGCGTGGTGCTTCTGTCGATCATGGCGGCATCGAGCTCGGACATCTCCGGCCCGCCCACGATGCGCGGCGCCCTGCCGGAAGCCAACCCGTCAGCCTATGTCGGCACGTCCACCGGCCTCGGCACCCCGGTCGCCATCTTGTCGATCCCGCTCTTCATGGCGCTGGCGGCGGCGTTCATCGGCTGAGCCTGACGCGCCCGCCCCACGCCTTGTGATATTGGTCCGTGCGTTGTAGCCCAATGCCCGGACCGACATCGTCGAAGAGGGCAAAATGAAAGCGGTGATACTTGCCGGGGGGCTGGGAACGCGCATCAGCGAAGAGTCCCACCTCAGACCCAAGCCGATGATCGAGATCGGGGCCCGCCCGATCCTGTGGCACATCATGAAGCTCTATGGCCATCACGGCATCACGGAGTTCATCATCTGCTGTGGCTACAAGGGCTACATGATCAAGGAATACTTCGCCAATTACTTCATGCACATGTCCGACGTCACGATTGACCTGGCCGACAATTCTGTGGAGGTGCATTCCCAGGCGGCGGAGCCGTGGAAGGTCACGCTGATCGACACGGGCGAGCAGTCGCAGACCGGGGGCCGTATCCGCCGCGTCGCCCCCTACCTCGACGATACGTTCTGCCTGACCTACGGCGACGGTGTTGCGGATGTGGACATCACCGCGTTGGTGGCGTTCCACAAGGCGCAGGGGCGCGAGGCGACGATGACCGCGATCCAGCCCGCTGGCCGCTTCGGCGCGCTTGCGATCCAGGACGAGAAGATCACGGCCTTTCACGAGAAGCCCCGAGGCGACAATCGCTGGGTCAATGGGGGCTTCATGGTCTGCGAGCCGTCGATCCTCGCGCGACTGGGCGGCGACGATACGGTGTTCGAGAAAGGCCCACTGGAGGGGCTGGCTGCCGATGGGCAGTTGAGTGTCTGGCGCCATGACGGGTTCTGGAAAGCGATGGACACGCTGCGCGACAAGAACGAGTTGGAAGATCTGTGGGCGCAAGGCCGCGCGCCGTGGCGCGTCTGGGATCCGCTGCGCGGATGAGCTTCTGGGCCGGAAAACGGGTTCTGGTGACGGGCCATACTGGGTTCAAAGGGTCGTGGCTGTCGCTGTGGCTGATCCAGCTGGGGGCGGAGGTCAGCGGGTTCGCGCTTGAGCCCGACACGACGCCTGCGCTCTTCGATCAATTGGGATTGGCGGGCAAACTGGACCATCGCATCGGCGACATCCGCACGAAGGGCGCGCTGGAGGCGCGGGTGGCGGAGGTGCAGCCGGATGTCGTCTTTCATCTGGCCGCGCAGCCCCTCGTCCTCGCCTCCTACGAGGACCCGATGGCGACGTGGGATACCAACGTGATGGGCACGGTTCACATGCTCGATGCGCTGCGGCAGCTGACGCACCCCTGCGCGGCGATCATGATCACGACCGACAAGGTCTATGAGAACCGGGAGACCGAGCAACCGTACTCGGAGGGGGATCGCCTCGGCGGGCACGATCCCTATTCGGCCTCCAAGGCGGGCTGCGAATTGGCGATTGCGAGTTATCGCAAATCCTTCTTCCACAGCCATCCGGTTCGCGTGATCGCGGCACGGGCGGGCAACGTGATCGGCGGCGGCGACTGGGCAAAGAACCGGATCGTGCCCGATATCGCGCGCGCCCTTGCCGCCGGTGACGTGATCGGAGTGCGCAATCCCGACGCACAACGCCCGTGGCAGCATGTGCTGGAGCCGCTGGCGGGCTATTTGCGGCTGGCTGAGCAGGCGTTTGGCGGGGCGGCGCTGGCGCCCGCCTATAATTTCGGGCCCGACCCGCAGGATGTGCGCCCGGTCCGCGATCTTGTTGAGGGCGCCGTGGCCCATTGGCCGGGGCGGTGGGAAGACCGCTCAGACCCCGATGCGCCCCATGAGGCCGGGCTGTTGAGCCTTGAGAACGCTTTGGCACGGCAGGACATCGGCTATACACCACGCTGGACGTTCGACACCTGCCTTGCCCGGACGATGGCGTGGTATCGGGCGGTCCATGAGGGCGCGGAACCGGCAGAGATTACCGCCGCCCAGATTGCGGAGTTCGGCGCGCCATGAACGTGACGCCCTTGCCCCTGTCCGGCGCGTTCGAGATCACGTTGGAGCGGCGCGAAGACGCGCGTGGCTATTTCGCGCGGACCTATTGCGACGATGAATTCCGCAAGGCCGGTCTGAACTCAAGCTGGCCGCAGATGAACGTGTCGATGAACCTGGCCCAAGGCACCCTGCGCGGCATGCATTTCCAGCGCGCGCCCCAGGCGGAGGTCAAGCTGGTGCGCTGCCTGCGCGGGCGGGCATGGGATGTAATCGTCGATCTGCGCGCGGGATCGGCGAGTTTCGGGCAGACCACCGCCCTGATGCTGGACGCCGAGGCGCTGAACGCGGTCTACATCCCCGAAGGTTTTGCCCACGGGTTTCAGGCGGTCTTGCCGGAGACATTGCTGCAATATATGCACTCCGAAACCTACGCGCCGGGCCATGAAGGGGGCATTTCGCCCTTCGATGCGGCCCTGTCGATTGACTGGCCTCTGCCACCCGCCCGGATGTCGCCCCGCGACGAAGCCCTTCCCGCCCTAGCGGAGATCACGCCCCTATGACCCAGGCCTGCCGCCATTGCGCCACGCCGCTCACGATCGACTTCGTGGATCTGGGCTTTGCCCCGCCGTCGAATGCCTACCTGTCGGAAGACGCCCTGTCGGCCCCGGAGCTGACCTTTCCGCTGCGCGTGAAGACCTGTCCCGCCTGCTTTCTGGTGCAGACGGAGGATTTCGCCGCCGCTGATGCGCTGTTTTCACCCGATTACGCCTATTTCTCCTCCACTTCGAAGGGCTGGGTGGCCCATGCGGCGGACTACGTGGAGATGATCACGGCACGGTTGGGCCTGAACGCGGACAGCCACGTGATCGAAGTGGCGTCCAACGACGGCTACCTTTTGAAGAATTTCGTGGCCGCAGGCATTCCTTGCCTGGGGGTGGAGCCAACGAAAAGCACGGCCGACACAGCGAAATGCCTTGGCATCCCCGTCCTGCAAGAATTCTTCGGGGAGGAGATGGCGCGCGATTTGCCGAAATCGGACCTCGTCCTAGGCAACAACGTCTATGCCCATGTCCCCGATATCAACGATTTCACCCGCGGCCTGCGGGAAGTGTTGAAGCCCGAGGGCGTCATCACGCTGGAATTCCCGCATTTGATGCGGCTGGTGGAGCACAACCAGTTCGACACGATCTATCACGAGCATTTCTCCTACCTGTCGCTCTTGGCGGTCGACCGGATCATGGACGCGGCGGGGTGCCGTTTGTTCGATGTGGAGGAATTGCCGACCCATGGCGGCTCGCTCAGGATCTATGCCTGCCGGGCGGAGGCGCGCCACACGGAAACGGATGCCTTGCGCGCGGTTCGGGCGGAGGAGCTTGCGCGCGGCATGGGCAGCCCCGCCTTCTACACGGAGTTCCAGGCCCGCGCCGAACGGGTCAAGGACGATGTGCTGCGTTTCCTGCTGGACGCCAAGGCGGAAGGGAAATCCGTGGCGGCATACGGGGCGGCGGCCAAGGGCAACACGTTGATGAATTTCGCGGGTATCGGCAAGGACCTGATCACGTTTGTCTGTGACGCGGCGGAAGCCAAGCAGGGGCAATTCATGCCGGGCAGTCACCTGCCGATCCTGCCGCCCGACGTGCTGACCGACCGCCGCCCCGATTACCTCGTCATTTTTCCGTGGAACATCCGCGATGAGGTGATGGCCCAGAACGCCCATCTTGCGGCGAAGGGCACCCGTTTCGTGACCGCCGTGCCTGCGTTGAAGATCCACGGATGAGCCGGGTTCTGGTCACAGGCGCGTCGGGTTTCGTGGGCCAGGCCGTGATGCGCGCGCTGGCCAGGCGCGACTGCACAACGCGCTGTGTCCTGCGCCCCGGCGCCGAGGTGCCCCTGGCCGACGAGACGGTGATGACGGGCGATCTGTTCGCCGAGGATGCCGGGTTCTGGGCCGACACCTTCGATGGCGTGGACATGGTCCTGCACCTGGCGTGGTATGCGGAGCCGGGAAAGTACCTGACCTCTGACAAGAACCTCGATTGCCTTTCGGGCACGTTGCGCATGGCGCAAGGCGCCGTAGCCGCGGGGTTGCGCCGGTTTGTCGGCACCGGGACCTGTTTCGAATATGCGTTCGGGGACGGAATGCTTTATCCCGACGGCCCGCTTGACCCGCAAACGCCCTATGCTGCGGCCAAGGTCAGCGCCTATCTGACGCTAAAAGCCTTCTTCGAGCAGAGCGGCACAGAATTCCTGTGGGCGCGGCTCTTCTACCTTCACGGTGCCGGAGAGGACCCGCGCCGCCTTGCGCCCTATATCCACCAGCAACTTGCCAAAGGTGCGGTGGCGGAGCTGACCGAAGGCACCCAGATCCGCGATTTCATCGACGTGGACGCAGCGGCGGAGCTTTACGTGGGCGATGCGTTTTCAGACGCGACAGGTGTCACCAATATCTCCACCGGGCATGGGATTTCCGTGCGCGACCTTGCGCTTGGCATCGCCGATCAATACGGACGCCGCGACCTGCTCAAATTCGGCGCGCGGCCCACCAACCTGACCGATCCACCAATCATCATCGGCCCGCGCCATCCCCGTGGGGCAGCCACGCCCGATCTTGTACACACATCAACGCCCGCCCCCCGATAGACCGCGTGTCGCGGCCCCTTGCCATTCGAAGGTGAACCAGATGAGCCAATTCAAAGACGACATCCCCAACCGCGTCGCGCAGATGCGGAAGAACGCAGCCCTGACCGAGCCGGGCCTTGCCTTCCTGCGCGCCTCCGCCGTGGCCGAATATTCCTACAATTACCATTGGATGGACCGCCCGATCATCCAATACCCTCAGGACGTCATGGCCATGCAGGAGCTGATCTGGGAGGTGAAGCCCGACCTGATCGTGGAGATGGGCATCGCCCATGGCGGATCGCTGATCTTCAGCGCCTCCATGCTGGCGCTTCTGGACATGTGCGATGCGATTGAAGCGGGTACGACGCTTGATCCGCGCGCGTCCAACCGCAAGGTTCTGGGGGTCGATATCGACGTCCGCGCCCACAACCGCACGGCGATCGAGGCGCATCCCATGGCGTCGCGTATCCAGATGATCGAAGGCTCCTCCATCGCCGATGACATCATCGCGCAGGTGCACGAGGCCGCCGCCGGATATGAGCGCGTTCTGGTCTGCCTCGACAGCAACCACACCCACGACCATGTCCGCGCCGAGTTGGAGGCCTATGCCCCCCTGACCTCCGTCGGCAGCTATTGCGTGGTCTTCGACACGCTGATCGAGGATATGGATGACGATGCCTATCCCGACCGGCCCTGGGGCAAGGGCGACAATCCGAAGACGGCGGTCTGGGATTACCTGGAATCGCACCCGGAATTCGAGATCCAGAAGGATATCGCCGACAAGCTACAGATCACCGTCGCCCATGACGGCTATCTCAAGCGGGTGTCATAGGCTCCCGTCAAAGGCCTTGGCGCGCGATCTGGCCGCGCGCCAGGCGGCCGAGGCGCTGAGCTTGCCGTCCGTCACATCGACCATGGCGTCGCCCAGCATGTGATCCACGATGCGCACGCCATTCAGGATGGTGTTTTCGCCATTCAGCTCGCATGACAGCTTGAAATTCCCGATCTCGCCCAGGCCCTTCTTGATCCGCTGCCGCGCGGTGCGCTTGGGCATTTCCGCCTCGGCCTGCGCCTCGAATTCCGCAAGGCTGCCAGTGGCCTCCGCATGGGCGCGCAGGGTCGCCTCGATCTCCGGGGCCTTGTCGGGGCGGCGTTCGCGGCCCTTCATGGCATAGTGATACCAGCGCTGGTAATCGGGGCGATGGTCCATGAACCCGCTGCGCTGGCGCAGGGTTTCGAGGGTTGCGAAGATCACCAGGTCAATCGTCTCGCAATGGTCGATGATGTCGTCGTAGGGATCGGCGCGGTTTTCTTCGGTGAACATGCGCGCAATCTGTTCGGCGCCCTTAGCCCCGTGGATGTTCAGCTGCGCGTGTCCGTTGCTTTTGGGCGAGGCGCCGTTGATCGTGAACGGGTGGAGCACCTCAAGGAAATTCCCACCGTTGAAGATTGCGCGATACTGGAAGTTCACGTCCGGGATCGTGCCGTCGAAATAGAGGTCGGGGCCGGGCTTCACCCGCTCCAGATAGGCGCGCGAGATGCAGCCGTGGTAGATGTTGGGCGCGGGGAAGAGGTTGTGGGTCTCACACGCCAGAAGCGCGGGAAGCTGTGCCGCCGGATCATACGGCACCGGCCGGTTGAACGTCCGGCTGCGATAAAGCCGGATTGAGCCCGCGCGTTTGGGCATATAGCCGTCCACGGGCCAGAAATACCCGGATTTGAACCAGTTCACGCCGTCGGGCTCGTGCGTCTCCAGGATCTTGCGCAGGGCCGGAAACTGCCCCGGTACGATCGCGTCGTCATCGCCGAACGTGATGATGTAATCACCGGAACTGGCGAGGATGGAGCGGTTGAAATTCTCCCGCATCGACACGCGCCTTTCCGACGGCAGATAGACCAGGCGCGGATCGTCGAAAGCCTCCACCACCTCTTTCGTGTTATCGGTGGAGGCATTGTCGGCCACGATCAGCTCGATACCGTCATCGTCGATATCCAGCACGGACTGGATCGCGGCGTTCAGGTAATAGGCCCGTTCCCGCGAGGGGATGATGATGCTGACTTTCACGGCTTGGCACATCCGGCTAGAGACATTTGCGCCCTTTTACACCCTTTCCGCGCGACCGAAAGGTGGCGGCGGGCACAAAGGTCGGCTCGCAGTTCGGGGGATGGGATGGAGGCGAGTACCGGAATCGAACCGGTGTACACGGATTTGCAATCCAGTCTCCTTTTACATGAAAACAGGCGCTTAGCCCCAAATTGGTATCAGGACATATGCCGAACAAGGTATGAACCTGATACTGCTGTTTTCGCCGGACCAAGATCATGAGCGGCATGGCCTTGATCTGGGCCGCGAATGTCAAAGGCTTGAAGCCCGCCGCCAAGATTGTGCTGATCCAACTGGCGGATTTTCACAACAAAGAAACCGGCCAGTGCAACCCAAGCGCACAGCGATTGGCGGATGAATGCGAGATGGGCCGTGCAACTCTGTTTCGTCGCATGGCGACCTTGGAGGAATGCGGGCTTGTCACGCGCCATGCTCGCGGTGATGGTGATGGTGGGCGAGGGGCCAACCAGTATGAGTTGCACCTCGATATAACCCTTGGCCCTAGCGCCCGCCCTGAGGGAAGAGGCCGCGGTCCAAATGGGGTTGCGTCTCAAATTGAGACGGGGGGAAATGTCTCAAAAAAGAGGGGGAAAAGTCCCGGAGGTGAGACTGGGGTAGTCTCAAACCGGGACAGGAACCTTACCATTGAACCTATGAAAGAACCTCCTACGCGCGATAGCGTGGTGGCGGTGGATGAAGAGGCTGAGAGGATTTTGGCCTCCTATCCGCCCGACCGTTTGCGCGGGAAGGCCGACTGCCTGAGGCGCATCAGAGCGGCGCTGGACGAAGGCGTCAGCGCCAAAGACCTGACCGAAGCCGTCAAGGCATACGCCACGGAGAGTGCGGGCTTCACCCGGTCCAAGGTCTGCTTCTCAGACAATTGGTTCAATTCTGCGCGGTGGCGTACTCACGTCGAGTACATCGCCACGAACCGCGAACAGACGAAGGCAGTGAAAGCCGAGATGCTGGCTGGCCTGGCGAATTGGGTCACGGATCGCCATCCGCTGTGCCGTCACATCACACCCGGCCAGGTCGATGCGCTCTTGGCCGCTGAGCTGGTAACACAGGCGCAAATCCAGGCGGCAGGCCACAGATCATGAGCACCACCGATCCCACCGAAGTGCAAACAGCAAGGTGACCCATGTCATACGGCTGCGCCGATGACACGGGACCTTGCGATGGGCGGCACGCCTCCCCTTCGAACCCCACCGGCGCGGGCATAGCCCCCGCCAAAGTGCCGCTCACCGAGACCTTCGTCTTCCGCTGCACCGCGTCCGAGAAGGCCCAGCTACGCGCCAAGGCCGACGCCGCTGGCCTGCCTGCCTCGACCCTCCTGCGCGAGGCGCTTGGCCTGACTGAGGCCCGTCGCCGCAAGCCCGTCCCACGCGTCGATCCGGCGCTTGTGCTGGCCGTCGGGCGCATCGGCGGCAACCTCAACCAGATCGCGCGTTGGCTGAACCACGCCATGAAGGCCGGGCGCACAGACCTCGATACCCTGACCGTCGCCCGTCGTATCGTGGTGATCGAACGCCAGCTTGCCGCGCTCCTTGATGAGGCGCGGCGGTGCTGATCAAGTTCTTCCCCAATGGCAAAGGCGCAGGTGCGGGGCCGGTCGGCTATCTCGTGGCCGAGCGCGTGCTGGCCTATGACGACAATCGCGATCTGATCCGCGATGCCCACGGCCAGCCGGTGATTGTCACCCGCGAGCCGGTGCCCGAGGTTCTACGTGGCAACCCCGACCGCACCGAGGTCCTGATCGACGCCAGCCGCAACCAATGGACCTACCGCGCGGGCGTGATCAGCTTTGCGGACAGCGACGACCCGACCGAGGATCAGCAGGCCGAGGTCATAGACCAGTTCGAGCGGTTGGCCTACGCGGGGCTGGACCCTGAGCAATATGAGGTGCTCTGGGTCCGCCATCGCCACGAAGGCCGGGTCGAGCTGCATTTCTGCACGCCGCGCCTAGAGCTGACGACGGGTAAGAGCCTCAACATCGCGCCGCCGGGCTACCAGGACGCCTATGACAGCCTGCGGGATGTGATGAACCAGCGTCACGGCTGGGCTGACCCGATGGATGTGGAGCGCGCACAGGACGTTCGCGACACCATTGAGGCCCCGACCCGCGCCCAAGGCCGGGACAAGCTGCACGCCTGGATAAAGGACCAGATCGACCTCGGGATGATCACCGACCGCGCCACCATCATCGATGCCCTCACTGACGCAGGCTTCGACCTGCCGCGCATTGGCAAGGCCTACATCACCGCCCGCGACCCGGAAACCGGCGAGCGCTGGCGGCTGAAAGGAGAGATTTTTCATGAAGACTGGCAAGCCGACCCGGCTGAGCGAGAAGCTGAACGCGGAGCTCGATACGATCCGGGCCGAACACGTCGCCTCGATCTCATCCCAGCTGAAATGCTTCAGGATCGATTTGAAGAACATTGTGGGCGCCGCGCAGCATACCATCGCGAGCGATACGCGCCGGTTTCAGACCGAGACGGCGAGCTTGTTCGAGACGCGGCTGAGGTCGATCCGCCTCTGGCTGACGATCTCACCCTGGCTGATCGCGGCGATGGTGCTGACGTGGATTGCCTCGATGATGGCCGCGAGCTTTTTCTGGACGGTGCATTTGACGCGCTCGGAACTGACGGAACTGGGCCTGACACGGATCGAGCGGCCCGAGGGGACATGGCTGATCCTGGACCCATCGAAGACGCGGCTCAGGACCTGCACAATGGGCGGGAGACACGTCACCTGCATTCGGATCGAGGAGGATTAGATGACCCAATTGACAGCCTTGGAACGCGACTTGCTCGCCTGCGTCGAGCGGTTGGTGACGGCCTCAGAGGCCTCCGCGAAGGATTTGACCGCCTTGGAGAGACGCTCGACCGGCAGGATCGAGACCGAACTGGCTGGCTTGAAAGACTGCGTGACCTTGCTCATTCGTTCGCAGGCCGGATCCATGAAGGCCTTGAGCGGATTGCTGAACGACGAGGCGAGCTACAAGACGCTGAACGAGAGCTTGCAGCAGAGCTTGACCTTAGCGAAAGCCGCCGCCGAGAGATCGAGGGACAGCTAGACAGCCAGGAGGCGCATGCGGAAAGGGGGTTGCGGCATTAGATTGCCCAGATTTGAGAGCCGGTCTTTCGTAACGAAAATTATCTTTGAACCCGCGCCAGTAAGTCCGCAGCAATTGAACTCACGATTGACCGAAACTAGTCAATGCAGCTGCCTTACAAGTTGAGCTTTGGCGGTACGCTTCGAGTGACAAAATCAAAGGCAAGTGGTTACATGCTGTAGTTGAAATCAAATGAGAGACGAAAATGCCTTTCTCTTCGGCTTTGTATTACCCGCATTTCACTCCTAGCGTCGAAAATTTACGCGGGATGCTTCTGTTCTATGATGACGTCAGACTTATGGTGCCGGAGGAAGATCAGTGGCATGTTCGTCAACGGGAACATGTATCAGAAATATTGGAAGTATCGGGCCGTAACCAACAAGATCCGTTGGTGAATTTTATTGCACCTGAGCCGCATATAGCACGATGGAGCCATAGGTACCAAAATGGTCGGGGGTCACCGACAATCGAGGACCAGGCTTTTGAGCGTCTAGTTCGAAAGCACAGCCAAAGAACCAAGCGTATGAGGTCCCTTCGCAACCTCGAGTTTGAGACCGGTTACTGGGGATCACGTGTCTTAAGGGACACCCCACAGCAAATGGAATTGCTCAACAAGCTGTCGACAAGAAAAACAAACAGGTGGAGGTACATTTCTGCTCAAAAAGTGTCAGAAGAGCTCTTAGAAGAGCTTACTGAAAATCGCGTTGCTCTGCCCGCAAAGTACGCTTGGCACCCAGAATATGATCAACCTATCGAGGTGCAACCTGTTCTGATGGTCGAAGAAATCGTAGATTTCATAGTATCGCGATTGGCTCGAGATGTGAGCTTTGAGAATGATCTGTTTTCATTGACGTTTTCTGGTTCAAGCTACTTGGACCATGTCTATAAGTCCGATCAGAGACGGCAAGAAAGAAACTCAATTTTTCTTTCCTTTGCGGTCCCAACGCTCATACCAAAAAACGTTGGTAGTCTTCGGATAGGGGATTATCTTGAAATTCGCGAAATGTACTCCCCCTTGAGGAAAGAGATTGGCTCTTTTGCCGGACAATTAGTGGAAGCAAACTTCCTTGACGATGGCTTGCAGCAAAAAAAGTTCCTCAGCAGGCTGGATGGAGCTGTTCGCCAAGTACAATCAAGCCTTGAACAGCAAGAGAAATTGATCGCGAAGTCCCGAATTCATAACACTACAAAACTAGTTTTAGGGGTGGGAGGGTCTATTGTTGGCGCTGGAATCGGTGGTATTCTGGGTAATCTTTATGGCGCGGCAGCAGGGAGCGTCTTGGGCCATTTCTTGAATGGAGTGACCGACAAGTATTCGTCCGCTGTCCATTCTGACCAAGACGGTTTTTTGCGGAATACCGCGATGATGCATGCGGCTGTAGAGCAAAGGTTGAACAACTCAGTTCCTACAAATAGTAACACTTGGCTTTAGCGTTCTTTGAAGGCGAACGAGCTTAGTATGTTGCCTATCTAATTATGCAGCGACCAAGGGCTCGATATTGGAAACGTCAATCTCCAGCGTTGCTCGAGCCATGTCATAGTTCGTCTGCAAATTCAACCAGTAGGCCGGGGTCGTGTTGAACACACGGGCAAGGCGCAGTGCCGTGTCAGGCGTGATCCCGGTCGTGCCCTTTATCAAACGCTCGATCCGCGTCCGAGGCACGCCCAGACGCCGGGCAAACGCAATGGCGCCCATCTCCAGGGGATCGAGGTAAAGCTCCTTCAGGACTTCACCGGGGTGCATTGGGTCTTTAAGCAAGCTCATCAGCATATCCTCTCAATGGTAGTCCACAATCTCAACATCGGCGGGGCCGTTCGGTGTCCAGACAAAGCAGATGCGCCATTGCCCGTTGATCCGCACGGAGTGTTGCCCAGCCCGATCCCCTTTCAGTTCTTCCAGGTGGTTGCCGGGCGGGAACCGCAAATCCTCGACGACAACCGCAGCATCCAGCGCCGAAAGCATAGCTCGCGTTCGCTTCACCAAGTCACTCGGGAAGCCTTTGCCGTACTTGCCCTTCACGGCGTTGGCAGCGAGTTTGCCCTTGGTGTTTTGGATCATGCGGATTGTGTATCATCAATTGATACATGTGTCAATAAGTGATACGTCATGTGCCCGGGTATAATTGAGTACTGATCGCCTCCAAGCGATGGCCTAACGGCAAAATAGGCCACGACTAACGTACTCGTTCAATGGCGAGCCTGTTCGATTGCTTCCTCCAACTCTTGAACCAACTCATCATGTTCACTTCCGTGGAGTGAAGCAAGTCGTTCAACGGCTTCGTCGAGGTCGAAGAATGCGGAGATGGATGATCTGTGTAGGGGGTAGTAGACCGAGTCGCTCATGGCCCAACTGCGAAGGTGGTTTAGGATAGTAAGAAAACCATGATCGGTTGCGCTGTTTGCGGTCACCCACTCTCTTGCGTCGGCCTCCCCGGATATGTCCCGCCACCCAAAAAGAAATGATGAAACGTCGGGCATTTCAGCGATTTGATCGTGTACCTGATTTGACGAAAGACGCCCTCGCATGATGTTCAGCAGCTCATCAAGGAACTCATCCGAAAACACCCATTGTCCTGGCTGGCTTGGCCGATCTCCGACCCTCCCGTGGTTCCACATTTGGTCTCTGAGGAAGTTGCCAACAAGCCAGTTCAATGAGGTGCCCTTTTCAGCCAACTCTTTTGAGACCCTTTCAAAGGTATCCAGGTCGGCGGCTCTCAACTGAACCAAGCAACGTTCGGCTACACGCACAGCAGTGCTGCTGACGGAAAAGGCAAATGCGCGCGGTTTGTTATCGGTCGCGATGACAGAGTCCATAGTATCGGACATTGCCAGCAAAATCCCAGCGGTCGTTTCTTTGTCCAACTTGGACACGAGGCCGTCATCAAGACGGTCCAGAATATGCTCAAACCACGTCCTACCAGATTGGCGAAGGCTTCTAGCGTAATGTTCGAGGCGCGCCTTCAAAGAGGGTAAATCTGATCTCGCAAACTCAAGGAGCTCGTTGAAATCCTGGTCGGACATCACCGTCTTGGGCCCTGTCAGGGCAAAGTAATAGCGGTAGTGTAGGGGACTTCCGAGACGCTTTAGCTCAATCGCGTCGCCTGCCTCCCTGAGCGAAACCTCGGAAAATACCCGCTTTGAGGGGTCTTCATTTGTTCGAACACCCGGAACGAATTGCCTTAGTGCCCATATCGAGCGTGACGCACCGATCTCCTCGGATGGCAGAAGCTCCTTAAGGGTTGTACCCATTGTCGCCTTAGAGTCATTTGTGATCGAACCGTCACCCGTCACTAATATGGAACGGACCGACAGATACTCCTCCAGCCACTTATAGAGGTTGAAGTTCGTGGTCTTGATCAGGTGAAGGCGGCAAAAATCTGGGAAATAGACATCATCTGCTACGGAGGGATAGACAAACCGTATGCCGTTGAGCGCGAGCTTCACTTCTCTCGGTGTGCTCAACCCCATCCCCTCGCGGTCTACTGCTGAAGCCAAACCCTCCAGCAGTTCGCCGTCCGGAGCTGCACCGGTAACTTCCGCAAAAATGGCTTCCGCTTCGTTCCGGAACTGTGTTCGGAGATCAAAAGGTTCTGGAAGAGGAATGGCGAAGGTAAGCTGGACGATTTTCTGCAGGAACAAATCACCATCCTGAACCTTGAGTCCCGTTTTTAGGGCTTGCGCCAAGACTTCGCGATCATAACACATAAGATATGCAACTCTGGGGAAGTCGGCAACAGAGCGCACAAGCCGAACAACTTCGACGGCCTGCTCGGGTTCAAGCCGGTCAAGATCGTCCAGAATAACTACAAATCCAACTTCTAGTGCTTCGATCTTTTCAGCAATTGCCCGCTTCAGTTCGGAGGGCGTGGCTTCCCGGTTTGAAAACTGTCCGAGTGCATCACCACCGGCTTTTAGCGCCCCGGCGGCAGCTTGAGCTCCGGGCACAAAGTAACCAGCGAGACTGGCGAGCGGTACCAATGTCCTTGCCGTCTTTTGCCCGTATAGGCTGATCAAACCCCCGACCTCACTTGCCTTCTTCCGGTTGAATTCTCCTAGGAGACCTTGGGTTTCAGCTAGTTCCGATTCACGCTGTTCAAGCACATCCGCAATCGGCCCCAGCAACGACATCACCAATGTAGCTGAATCACCATTTAGCCAAGGGGCAACAGTAATCGTGTGGATGTGTTGAGATTCCGCAGCAGTCAGCTCGTCGCGCAGGAAGTTCAGGAGCGAGGTTTTTCCTGACCCCCACCGACCTTCCAGCCCCACGACCATACCGTCACCTTTCGAGGCCTCAATGATTGAGGGTGCAAGGCGCTTGGCCATGCCCACAAATCCAAACCGATCATCAGTTTCTTCTTCAAGCGCGCGATCTGAGTCCAATTCAATAGTCATGTGCACTCCGCGGTTTCTAATTTCTTACTGCGCCCAAGTTCTTGCTGTGCAATTCGAACCCGCGAACTCCAAACGCGATCCAAGATGCGCTCCGCGAGAGCCAACGTTAAATGCCATCGAACCAATCAGAATGAATACTTACCTGTTCGATCATTTCAGTAGCCACGCCCAGCCGGTTTTCCTTCAAGAGTTCACAGAGCCGGTCACCGTCGATGAGGTCAATCGCAATCGCGCCGTCGCGCGTGGCTTCGTCCGAAGCTTGGCTGGTAAAATGCCCGTGGTGATGAACAGCCCTTTGTCTGCGCGGCCCTGCAAGGCCCCTCGGAAGTCACGGATTTCTTTTGAACCGACGCTTCCCTTCCAACGCTTGCATTGAAAGTAGACCTGGAACGACACGAGGTTGACGCGCAGAACCCCACACCATCGATACCGCCATCACCCGACTTGCCGCGCACTTCGACTTTCGTGAAGCCCGCTTCGCGCAGAAGCCGCTGTGCCAGCCGTTCGAACCCGTCCGGGGTCATCTTGCCCAGAACCGCCAGAAGAGCCGATTTCCAATCTTCCTCGTCCGCAGGGCCGTCATCGGCCATCACCTCGATCTCTTCGCCTTTGTCCGCGTCAGCCTTCTTTGCAGCCAAGCGCTTCAGGCGCGCGCGCTGGCGCTCTTCCTGCGTCACTAGGTCATAGATCGCTTGGGTCGCGTTCAAGTCGGAGATCGCGGAGCCCGTCTCGGTCAGCGCCCAAACACCGCGCTTGGAGTTGTTCAGCGCATCACCGCGCTTCAGGTACGTCCGCGCCCAGGCGAGGTAGTAATTCACCCGCGTCCGGTTCTCATCGCGGGGCATGGTGAAAGCCTGTTCGGCTTCGGTCACGCCTTCCAACTCGATCACCTTCTCATCGAGTTCTTGGATCGTCGCGGACCCGCCGAGGTCTTTTAGCGCCTCGACCGTGACCAACATCATTCCGGGAAGGTCTGGAAGGGTTTCTGCGTCGATTTCAAATCGTCTTGTCATGCTGGATATCACTTAAACAATGCAAAGGTTTGAACGCCAAAGAGGCTGGTTGAAACTTGCGCCATCTGCCAAAGACGCTGGCTGGCGTCGGGATCGCCATCTGATGCCAGAATTTGGTCCAATCGAACCAGGCGACGGTCCAATCGATCTTGCGCTTCCTCGACTAGGATTCGGTCAGATCGTTGTCTTATGGCATCATCCACAAAAGCAGCTCGCTCGTTTTCCCGCTGTCGGGCATCGGCCAGCGCTTCTCGGTAGCGGCCTAGGGTGCTATCGACACGATCCATGAGCGGGGTAGTAGAGGCCGTCACTGCCTGCGCAACGTGATCGGCGAAGCCCGCGAATTCATCGATTGCGATTTCTTGTGGCTCAGAAAAGAAGTAGGCTTTCCCTTCTGATTTCAGCGTCTTGTCAAAGCAAACCCGATGAGGATCCAAATCGGGGAGAACGCCGACTGTGCTGGGCCTTAGATATACGGAGTTCTTGGCGACAGCGCTTGAAAGCCAATGTGTGTTGATTTCATCATTGGTATGGAAAGCCGGTGCGGCATAGAAGGTGAACGGCTCGATGGCCTCCAGAGCAAGAAGGAGGGACTGTTGTTCCGAGACGCGCTTACTGGTGATCTCAAAGCGGTAGTACGGCAGCGTCATGGTATGACCGGGAATGCCGATCTCGCGGGCATTTGATGCTTTCATCCAATCTGACAGTTTGAACTGCAGGTTTAGGATGATGCCCGATTTGCCCTTGAGCTTTGCGTCGTATCCGCCACCCTTTTTCCCTTCTTCGAGCAGGCTCGGAAAGATTGGAACTGCGGACAGAGACATGGCCTTGGCCAGCTCGTTGACCAAAGAGAACCCATACGTAAACTCGCTGAACTCAGCTTTCACTTCCGACCTCACGCCGCATAGCGGTCTTCTCCAACAAGCTCCGCTTGCCCCAACGCGGCCAGGCTCTCCAAGAGCGGCTGCACGCTTGTGGTACGCGCGCGCATGAAGCGGCGGGCGATTTGGTCGGGGGTGGCTTCGCCCATTTCGGTGAGGGCCTCGCGGACAGCGGCGATCTGGTCGGGGAGGGTTTTGGGCCAAGGGGCTTTTTCGACTTTGGCCGTGACGCCCAGGTCCATGTCCTCGGTCTTGCCTTTCGCAGCCACGCGGCCTTCCGGGTTCTGGTAGTCAGGGCGGAGCCAACGGATATGGCCGCGCGCCTCCTCCTTGGCACGTTCCTTGTTGAGGGCGACGAGGCGGAAGAGGATGTGTTCATCGCTCAGGTCCTCGGGCCAGCCATAGGCCTCGGCCACGGCGGCGTCGATCTGGTCGTGCAGGTCCTTGAGGATGCCGATCAGGCCCTGATCGTTAAATCTCGCGGTCCTTGCCCTCGATGGTCTCGCCCGCGCGGAGCTTTTCGAGGACGTTGTACATCTGTGTCAGGGTCAGCTTGGGGTGTGCGGCCTGCTGGCGCTTGCGGTGCGCGTCGAGGTCTTCGCCCAAGGCGCGAAGGCGGGCGCGTTGGTCGTCGGTGAGGTCGGGGAAGGGGAACTTATTGAAGCAATCTGAATGGTTGTAGGTCGGGTCATTCCCAAAGCCTAGCCACCCACCAGCGGCAAGGGAAAAGACCTCGTGAATTCGGCTACTTAGGATTGCCAAAGAATGAGCCTCCTCGAGCGCCACTACCACGAGTTTGCTCTCGGCTATGGAAGAGCTATCGACAAACTGAAAGAGACGATGCTTTGCCGTCCGAGTTGTCGCTATCATGCGCGCGAGCGGTTCAATAGCAGGTCGCAACTCGCTTCGCGGCTCGCCGAAAATCCACCAGTTATTTCGGTAAGTTGCACGATTGTTTTGATCCCGCTCGGGCTTCACATTGTCATAGACATGCTGAAAAACTGATGGGAAGTCTTCCTTGGCTTGTTCTTCAGTAAGCCCAAAGAGGTCGATCGCCATCATCCCACGAGGAACTTGAGCCAGGTCCCGCCCATTGAAAAACGGTCTTATGTGGCGGCCAAGTCGCTGATCCGTCCCGAGACCTAAGTTCTTGGCTTCCTCTTTGCTGACGACGAAACCCATTCCATGAAGCTTGACGCCCATGTGTGCGAGGCTGTCGTTTGAGAGCAGCGGTTTTGCCCCGGCCACATCCGCCCCGATCTGCAAGTTTGCGAAGACTTTTCCGATTTCGTGATCGAATGTCACCTGCTTCCCATCCGCCTCACTCTTTTCTTTGCTTTCGGTCGCCAAATTCAGCAGTCGCCCAGCCCGGTTTCCGGCCGCGCCCACCGTCATCGCAATCCGCACAGCAGCCCCATAAAGCGTATCGACCCAAGGGTGATCCGGGATCGCAAAGAGCAGCGAGAGCGGCTTTTTCGGATCGTTCAGATGCGGCTCCAGCACCCGGCGGTTGAAGGTCTGGCGCAGGGA
This sequence comes from Hasllibacter sp. MH4015, assembly GCF_020177575.1. NCBI lineage: Bacteria > Pseudomonadati > Pseudomonadota > Alphaproteobacteria > Rhodobacterales > Roseobacteraceae > Hasllibacter > Hasllibacter sp. MH4015. Next base: position 2,298,444 of record NZ_JAHTBK010000001.1, on the reverse strand, counting down.
GTTTGTGGTGATCAGACCAAAGCGCCGGGTGCCTTTGCCGGTCTTGGCATTGTATGCCCGCGCGGCCAGCGCCGCTTTTTCCCACCAGAACATGACCAGATCGGCGCTTTGCGGCATCTTGGGATAGGCCTTCCACAGCGCCTCGACATAGCCGTCGCCGAGATTGTCGCGCAGGCGCGCGGCCCCGATGAACGGCGGGTTGCCAACGATGAAATCCGCCCGCGGCCAGACCGTCGCCTTGGGATTGGAATAGTCGTAGACCTGCACGCGCGCGTCCGGGTCCGGCACCTCCTCCCCCGTCACGGGATGGCGCATTGTGGTCACGCCGTCCCAGCGGGTGACCGGCGTGCCATCTTCATCCATCCGCTCCGTCCGATCCGCCCATTCTAGCACGGCATCGCCTTGGCGGATGTTCTTGAAGTCGCGCAGCACAGGCTCGGACGGGGCGGCGTTGCCATAGGTGCGGAAGTGCCATTGCAGGTAGCCGATCCACAGCACCAGTTCGGCCACGTTTGCGGCCCAGGGGTTTAGCTCGATCCCCAGAAACTGGTGTGGGTCCACGGTGATCAGGGGCCGCGTGTCGCCCAAATCGTGCATGAGCGATGTCACCTCACCCTCCAGCCGCTTCATCATCTCAAGTGCTACATAGAGGAAGTTGCCCGAGCCGCAGGCGGGGTCGAGCACGGTGGTTTCGCAAAGCTTGGCATGGAAGGCGCGTACCAGCTTGAGCGCGTCTTCGGTTTTGCCGTCCTCGGTTAGGCGCTGGACGGCGGTCTGCACGTCGCGCCAATCCTCGCGCAGGGGTTCGATGATCGTGGGCGTGACCAGCCGCTGCACATAGGCGCGCGGCGTGTAGTGTGCGCCGAGCTTGTGGCGCTGGCGTTTGTCGAGCGCGCGTTCGAGGAGCGTGCCGAAAATCGCTGGTTCGACCTGTTTCCAGTCGGCTTCGGCGGCTTCGATCAGCAGGCCGAGTTGCAGGTCATTGAGGGGGAGCGCGTCGGCCTCTTTGAACAGTCCACCGTTGAAGCGTTTGAGGTCCTGCATGAGGACTTGGGAGAAACCGCCGGTGTTCATCGTCTCCCACAACCCCTTGAGCGCGGGTTCGGCGTGTTCCGGATGCCCGCGCACTTTCCGCAGGAGTTCCGTGAAGCTTCCACGCGGGATCAGGTCCACATCCTCGGCAAACATCGAGAAAAGGCAGCGCATTAGGAAGCTGGCTACTGTCTGGCTGTCATGGCCCTGGCCCTCGAAACTCTTGCCCAATTCGGCCAGATGGACGGCGATGTCGCGAGTGACTTCGGCAGCCTTGAGCGATGGGTCTAGGCTGTAGGGGGCGGTCCAGATCGTGCGCAACAGATCTCGGGTGTCTTCGTCGTGAAGCTCATCAAGCGCGATGCGGTAGCGATTGCCGTCCGGGAATTGGTTGTAGCCTTGGCCTTGCTTCGAGAAGTCGGCGTAAAGCTCGATCACGTGGCCAACATCGACGACCATCAGGAATGGCGGCCAGCCGTCGTCCTTGGCGACCGCACGGGCGTAATTGTCCGCTTGGTTGCGTGCCTTGAGCATTGTGTCATCCCAAGCGGCGGTGCCGCGAACGCCATGCCCGGTGCGCTTCTGCCTGCGTTCAGCGGTGCCCTTGGTCAGGTCTCCTTGGCGGTTCTTCTTCTGGTTCACACCCTGTTTGGTTTCCAGAATGAAGTGACCCGCGCGATAAACATCGACAAAGCCAGTGCTGCGTTTGTGAGTATGCGCGAAGGTGACGGGCCGTTCGAACCTGTAGTGATCGTTGGCGTCATCATCCGTTGCCGGGAATGGGCGTTCGAGGCCAAGCAGCTCAGTCAGTTCGATCACAAACAGCTGGTAATTGGCGTGTTCACTACCGCCAGACGGCTTCCAACGGGCGATGAATTCGCCGATCTGCTCTTCGGATGTCATTTACTGGTCAATCACATTTCGGGGCAAAACGCGTTGTTCTAAAAAGGTTTCAAGGGTGTAGGTGTCGAGAAAGCGCTGGCTGGCTTGAAGGGGTTTCTGCAGGCGCTGTTCCAGTCCTGCGCAGACGCCCATCACTGCAATTCCGACTGCCATCCAGACCATCGGCGTGAAGGAAGGACTTTCTGAAAAAAAGGCCAGAAATAGAAGCGGAAGGACAACGAATGGCAAGCCGAGCAGGTTAAGGTAGCGGAGCTTTCTCACACTAAGCGCCACGGTCTTCGCTTTTCGTTCGTGTTCCTCCACGACCTGGGTTTCCCAGGCCAGAAACTCGTCCTCCAATTGTCCTCGAAGGTAGTGTCCGCAGCGGCAATAATCCCTCGTCAGGTACTCCGCCTGTTCACAAGCGGCGCACCTGATCGCGTTGATCCCAGGTGCTTTGGGTCGTGTTGGATCGCGCCGGATCGGTGTTTCGCTCGGTGTGAGAGCGTGTCTCTCAAGAAATCGATCAAGCCGATCAGAGAGCGACATCGTGCGCGGTTTCAGCACGTGGACGTTTGGCGGCAGCTGACTCTCGAACATCACGCGACTAGCCCCAGGACGCGGTCTACTCTTTGCGTGTCGGGCGCATTTTCGTCCGTGTTCAATGGGTCCTGATTGAGGAATTCAGCGAAGAGAAAATCAATTGCGTCCCACTTCTTCTCATCTGGTACCGATAGGCCACGTTCGCTGATCCGATGCTCCACAGCCATACCAACCTTGCGATATGCTTGCGCCATTTCACGTTCGCGCCGGGTCAGCCCTGGCTCATTGTCGCCTTCCAGCACCCAAAGCGGATCGGCCTCGAACTCTTGAAATATCTTCAAAAGTAGCGATCCGGGCAGGTCGCGCTCGCCGCGTTCATAATACTGGTAAGCGCTACGACTGACCTGCAAACGTTCGGCCATCTCTTCTTGAGACAGTTTCTTTTGGCGTCTTACTGCCGATAAGCGGTGTCCCATGCCTTGGTCTGCCATGCGCAACCTTGATTCTTGTTGCATTGACCACGAATGTGGTCACATATATATGTTATGACCATGAATCGTGGCGATGCGCTCGTTTCTGACATGTTGAGCGTACTTTTGTTTCATTCTGAAAGCAAAAGGGAATCTTTCGCTTTGATTTGTGGTCGCAGCAGACATAGGTGACGCATGACCAAACTCCTTGAAACACCGAAAGAACTTGCTGAGCGCGTCGGTATTCCCGTGACTAACGTTCGCTACCTTATCCGCGAGGACATGCTGGATCACGTTTACACGGCACCTGGCCGACGCAATCCAAAGATTCCTCAGGGGGCTTGGGAGAAATACCTAGCGCAATTCACGGTACGTGCTGCCGCTTCGCCAAGTGCGAGCGGACAACCTGAGCCGAAAGCGGCAAGGCAATGAGCTCGCCCGCGCCGATGATGGCGAGCGAAACCACGGCTGCGCGTCTCCTCGATCTGAGGACGCCGCAGTTCCTCAAGCTTGTCGATGACGGTCATTTGCCGCCGGGTCGCGAGATTGCGCCCGGTGTCGTGCGTTGGGATACCGAAACCCTGAAGAGGCTATTGAAGGGTGAGGGAGCGGAAATGTGGGATCGAATCCAGTGGTAGGGCACCAAAAGCGGTATCTGTGGCAGCACCCTTCAGGGCGGTGGTACGTCCGCAAATGCATCAATGGCAAGATGATCTATCTAGGGCGCATCACGGCGGAAGTTGGAACGGCAGCGTTCGACCACCAGTATTGGGAGATTGTCAGTGGGAAGTCTTCCGTTTCAAAGACCTCATGGGCGTCGCTCATCGATGAAATGATGCAGACTGACAAGTGGGCTAACTATTCCCCGCGTTACCGGGCCGACCTTGAAGAGGTTTTCGAGTATCTTGTCGGAAAGATTGGCAAGGCGGATGTCGCACGCCTCACACAGGCGGACATCTATGATGCGATGGACAAGAACCGCCACCGGGTTCGGTTTGCAAACTACATCCCGACCGCGATTAGCATGTTGTCGAAGCTGGCGATCCGGAAACGCTGGCGCAAAGACAACCCGGCGACGGACATCGAGCAACTCAAAGTTCCAAAAGATCGACAGAAACCGCACCTGCCTTGGACAGATGAGGCGGTCAAGAAAATGCGAGAGGAGGGTCAACCTTTACCGCTCCTGATCTTTGAGATCGGAGTAGGCAGCGTCCAGCGCCCCGGAGATTGGGTGGACTTCCAATGGGGCGACTATGACGGCGACACGCTAAAGCTGCGCCAGAACAAGACGGGCAAAGCGCTTCAGTTGCCTTGCACCAAGGCGCTAAAAACTGCGCTGGATCGCGCGAAGAGCGATCTCGGCTTCTCCCCACACCCGTCAAGGCACATTCTCACACGGTCAGATGGTTCGGCGATGAGCTATCACACGATGGCGCGTGTCATGGTCAAAGAGCGTAAGCGTCTGGGACTAATGGCTTTTGATCAGCACGCGTTGCGCTATCGAGGCGTCATGGAACTGGCCTGGGCGGGGTGCACTGACGACGAGATTGCCAGCTACAGCGGCCATACATCCAAGAAGATGATTATCAAATATGCCGGTGAAGCGCGCCAGGTCATGCGGGCACGTCAAGCCGCCGCCAAACGAAAATCGCAAAAAACAGAACCGGCACAGAACGAGAAACTGATACCCGAGGTGATACCCCAATGAGCAGAGCAGATCATAAGTTATTGAAAACAAATGGAGGCGAGTACCGGAATCGAACCGGTGTACACGGATTTGCAATCCTCCGGATGCCTCTGAAAACCCACCACAAAGCGGTAAACATTACCCTTCGGAGGGTGCCGAAAAATCAAACGGTTACAGGGCAAATGTAAACGGAAAGCCCCGATCCAAAATTGGCCGCTTCATCGACTCTGAACATAAGCGCATTTCGAGGATGCTCGGCTATTCGCTGATGGTCGGATCGTTTGATGCTTGGGCGGCTTTTAGCATCGTAGCTGCCGCCCGCCTCTCTGAGGCCGAACGTCTTTCGCTAGCATTTTCGGCCCTTCGGTCCCTGAACCCGGATCAGGCCCAGGCTGCGGCAGCAGCGGCAATTGGTTCGGCTGGCGGCCCACTGCCCGCATTTCTCGGCGAAATGGATGAAGCGCGGCAGTGGGCAGTACGTGCCAGCCGCGACGAGCGCAAAGCCTTCGCTCTTGCATCGTTCGAGGCCATGAGCCGCAAAGATCAGGCGGCGTTCTTCCAGCACATCAGTGAAATGGAGGTGGCGGTATGAAGATACTCGTTCAGCGGATAGCAGAAGGCGCTGGACTGCCTTTCGACATTGATGAACTCAAGCTGCACCTGCGGGTCTCGGATAACGCGGAAGATAACGCGATCCAGAACATCGGGCGAACGGCGGCAGCTGAGATCGAGCAATTTGCGCAGATCGCGCTGCTGACACAATCGATCCGGGTCACAGTATTCAATCCTGCCCCCGGTTGCGGTTTGAGCCTCCCCATTGGCCCGGTCGCCGATGATGGCACTCCGTCCGTAACCGTTGACGGCGAGGCGTCCACCTCATTCGACTTTGCGGGCGGCATCAGGCCATACATCCATTGGTCTCCCGATTTCTTCAACCTCAGCCCTGAGAAACTGACGATCGAGTATCAGGCGGGGTTCGGTAATGACGCAGCTGACATTCCGCCTGACCTCGCTCAAGCCCTCATGGATCAAGCTGCGCTGCACTTCGATGGCCGGTCCCCGATGGACGCCAAGAGCCTGACCACCTCTCCCCACATGGCGCGTGTGGGCGCGCGGTATCGCGGGGTGCAGGCATGACCGACAGCGAGCTTGATGAGATCCTGACGCTTCAATGGCCACAGGTCATTCGGCGAGTGATGGCAGATGGGTCGGACGATTGGCTTAAGGGCTTTGTCCAGTCCATCGCCCGGCAAGGAAAGCGCTCTGCCTGGCATCCATCGGCGAAGCAGGCCCAGATCATGCGGCGACTGGTCTCCGAGTTGGGCACAACGCCAGACGACGATTTTCAAGTGATTGAGGGGTGATCTGAAACAGAAAGCCCGCCGGTGCAACGGCGGGCTCATGCAGCGTCTGGCTTTCAAGGGTTAGCCGGGGACACCGCATCACAGTGCTACCGGGTAACGGGCCACAGCACAAGGGCAGCTATTCCGCACACGCGGTCTCTCCAGGCCCTAAGGCCCCACTGCCACCCTCGCGGCGGTGAACATGGGAGAGCGGACCGAGCCGAGGGAAAGGCAGGTCTGGCCTAAGCGGCGGCCCGGCTCCGGTGAGCAGGCAAGATCGCGACGGTTAGGGCGGGAGACGGGTCTTAATGCTCGTCGCAGTAACCCGCTTTCTGACCGTCACAACGACCCTCACCAGTGAGCAGGGGTGGGGCAGATTGGGAAAAACAAGTGGACGAAGACGCGAGATGAAGCAGGCGGACAAGACAGGTAATCGACAGTGGCGAAGGGCCGATGGGTCGAAACTCAATCGCGTCGGCGCGCCTGCCCAGTCATTGCAAGATCGCTACGACAGCGACCTCTTCGGTAATGGTCCCAATGCCGCGACTTTGGCAGGCAAAGAGGAGCGTGAAGGAGAGTTTTCAATTTTCGCGCAACGGCCTGAACTGAAAAACGGGACCCCGGCGGAAAGAGCTATGCACTTTATGCATGGCCTCAGAATTCCCGAGGGGCCGAATGCCGGAAAACCGGTGAATCTCGCACCCTTCCAGCGCCAATTCATTGAAGGCGCGATGGCCGATGACACCGCGAACGCGGTTCTCAGCATTGGGCGCGGCAATGGCAAGTCGGCTATCACGGCGGGCCTTGCGCTCGGCGGACTCTTGGGTGTCTGGGACCGTCAGCCCCGGCGCGAGATCATTGCCGCTGCCAGGACGCGGGATCAGGGCCGGATCATCTGGGATTTTGTCGCGGGCTTCGCTGCCACCCTTCCGCCCGATCTTCAAAGCCGTCTGATCTACCGCCGTGCGCCGCGCCTTGAAATCGAGTTTGAGGGTGACGGCGGTGGGCATGTCCTTCGCGTCATCGCAGCTGATGGCAAGTCAGCCCTCGGCGGCGCGCCCACCATGGCGATCTTGGACGAGCGCGGCCATTGGGCGCTCGATCGAGGCGACGAGCTCGAACACGCCCTGCTGTCCGGCCTCGGCAAGCGGGATGGCCGCGCTTTCCTGATTAGCACCTCTGCCAGCGACGACACGCATCCGTTTTCGCGGTGGATCGATGACCCTTTGCCAGGCTCCTACGTGCAGGAACATCGGCCCGCGCCGGGCCTGCCCGCCGATGACGCGGAAAGCCTGTTGATCGCTAACCCCGGCGCACCGCACGGCATCGGTGGATCGCTGGAATGGCTGAAAGCTCAGGCGAAGCGCGCGATTGCGCGCGGCGGATCGAGCCTCACGTCTTTCCGCCTCTACAATCGAAACGAGCGCGTGTCTGGCGAAGCCCGCGATCTACTAATCACGCTCGATGAATGGCTGAATTGCGAGACCGATATCCTGCCTCCGCGTGAAGGCGGGGTGGTGATCGGCATCGACCTGGGCGGCTCTGCCTCAATGACCGCCGCCGCGTTCTACTGGCCCCAGACCGGGCGGCTTGAATGCCTCGGCACCTTCCCGACCATGCCGTCCCTGTTGGACCGGGGCCAGTCGGATGGCGTGGCTGGTCGGTATGTCGAGATGCAGGAGCGGGGCGAGTTAACCGTCCTCGGCGACAAGACGGTGCCCGTAGCCCCGTGGCTGGCCGAGGTCATGCGTCAGGTCGATGGCCAGCAGGTCATTGCGATCACCATGGATCGCTACAAGCAGGCTGAACTTTCCGAGGCGCTGAATCGGGCGGGTGTCCGCGCTCCCTGCGTCTGGCGAGGGCAGGGCTTCCGCGACGGTGGCGAGGATTGCGAAAGGTTCCGCCGCGCCGCGTTCGACGGCCTGGTCAAAGCCCGCCCGTCCCTGTTGCTGCGATCTGCTTTCGCGGACGCGGTGTGTCTCCGCGATCCGGCCAACAACCTGAAACTGGCGAAGGCTCGATCGACGGGCCGGATCGACGCAGCGGCGGCGTCCGTGCTTGCCGTTGCCCAAGGCGCGCGCATCGCAGCGGCCCCGCAGACGAAAGCGAGGATGTCATGGTTCTGAACTCGGCAAACCTGAACCGGCGCATTCAGGTCCGGCGGTTCGTCCAGATCGGTACCGATGGCTTCGGCGGACAGATGGGCGGATGGCAGGATTTTGGGCCACTGATCTTCGCGCAACGACGCGACGTGTCTGACGCGGAACGCTTGAACGCTGCAGAATGGGACAACGTCCTGGTCACCCGATTTGTGATCCGGGCCAGCGCCACGGGCCGCAGCATTCAACGCACCGACCGCCTGATCCATGAAGGCGTCACCTTCGAGATCGACGGTATCAAGGAGGTGCCGGACAACCGCGGCTTCCTTGAGATCACGGCCAAGTCGGATGATCTGCCATGAGTGTTCGGAAGGATCACGAACGGCACTCGAAAAAGGTGACCCGGACGAAACGCTGGAAGGCGCTGCGGGCCGAGATCCTCGAGCGGGACCGCTACCGTTGTCGGTCCTGTGGCTGCGGCGGGCGGCTCGAGGTCGATCACATCAAACCGGTCAGGACTCACCCGGAATTGTCCTACGACCCGCGCAACCTGCAGGCGCTCTGCCCAGGGTGCCACTCCCGAAAAACCCGGATCGAGTGCGGGCATCCCCCGCCCCGAGAAGACCGCCAGGCATGGCGGAATGCAGTCGGGTCGCTTGAGCGGCCCGGCAAAAACCCAATTGAGCAGAAAGGATAGACGATGCTCGAGTCTGTGAAGATCGCCCGGCGGCAAAGCGAAATCCGCCAGAAACTCGCGAAGATGGCGAACAAGGAAAAGCCGACCGAGGAAGAGGTCGAGGAAATGGACGAACTCGATGAAGAGTATCGTTCGAACGAAACGCGCTATCGCGCGGCCCTGATCGCGGAAGATACCGAACGCCGTGATGCGGGCGAGGAACTGGAAACCCGCTCCGCCCAGGAATGGGTGAATCTCATGGCCGGGTTCGAGATGCGCCAGGTCGCGCTGGCCCTTGATGAAGGTCGTTCGTTGGAGGGGCAGACGGCAGAGATCGTATCCGAACTGCGCGAACAGGGCGGCTTTCGGGGCATCCCCGTGCCGTGGCAGGCGCTGGAAGTACGGGACGGTGAAACTGTCGCGAGTGGCACTCCGAACCCGATCCAGACCCGTCCGATCATTGACCGGCTGTTCCCGGACAGCGTGGCGGCGCGCATGGGGGCTCAAATGATCAGCATCGCCTCAGGGGCGGTGGAATGGCCTGTGACCACCTCGGCCGTCACGGCGGGATGGGCGGACGGCGAGACGGCGAATGTCGCCGGGCCGACCACCTACGCGACCACCGACCGCGCTATGTCGCCCGACCACAACCTCGGCATTCAGATGCGCATCACCCGCAAGACCCTCAAGCAGTCTGGCACGGCGCTTGAACAGGCCGTGCGGCGCGACATGAGCGGGGCTATGGGCGCGGCCATGGATCAGGCGGTTTTCCTTGGCACCGGGGCCAACGGCCAACCGCTTGGTGTCATCACGGGCGCGGCGACCTACGGCATCACGTCTACGGCGGTAGATGCGCTGGCGGAATGGGCTGCGTTTCGGGCGGGAGTGACCCGGTTTATGACGGCGAATGCGGCCAATGCCCCCGGCCAGGTGCGGGCGTTGGTGCGCCCGGAACTGTGGGACTACATGGAAGGTAAGCAGTCCATACTGCCGGACCTGTCTGAATGGGACCGGCTGTTGAAGAACATCCCGGCAAGCAACATCGCCATGACAAGCAACGCGCTTGCCGCCCCGTCCGGTACGCCCGCCGCTACCTCGGCGCTTCTGACCACGACGGCGGGCGGTGTCGCGCCGATTTTCGTGGGCGCATGGGGGGCGGTGGACATGATCCGCGACCCCTACAGCGATGCACAGTCCGGTGGGTTGAGGATCACGGCGTTGGCGACGATGGATGTTACCGTGGCGCGCCCGGCCCAACTCGAACTGTTGACCGGCCTCGAACTGGAAGCCGCGTAGTGTACTGGGGGGGACACATCGGCAGCCTTGAGCTGCGCACCGAGGGCGGGGAAACCCGCCTTCGGGCAATCTTTCCCTATGGCCGGGAAACCGTACTGGCCGAGGCGGGCGCAATGGGGCGTGAACGGCGAGAGGTGATTGCTCCGCGCGCATTCGCAGATCGTATCGAGCGCGATGAGGATGTGCATTTCCTGTCCGGCCACGACTTTAACAGGCCGCTTGCCTCGCGGTCTGCCGGCACGCTCTTCCTGTCGGAAACCGATGAGGCTTTGACGGTCGAGGCGAGAATTGGCGCCGACATGAACCAAGTCAGCTACGTGCGCGACTTCCTGAGTGCCCATGCGGCGGGCCTTGTGCGCGGCCTCTCCCCCGGGTTCCGGGTACAACCGGGTGGGGAAAAGGTCGAGGAGCGCGAGGGCGCGATCCTTCGGACAATCAATGCGGCTGACCTGATCGAGATCAGCGCCGTCACGAAACCCGCGTATCCGCAAGCCCAGATCGAAGCCCGGAACTGGCAACCCATTGGCGAGGTAGTGAGCCGCTTGACGCATCGCCCCGCCGCGCTGCGTTGGAGGTGATTATGCTCGGATGGCTCAGGAACAAGTTGCGCCCGATAGAGGCAAGGTCCAGCGGTACTGGCTACACGGCCCAGGTCATGGCGGCGCGGGACAGCTTCATCAGTGGTCGGCGCGGCGTGGCCGAACTGACGGCGACGGTGCAAAGCTGCGTAAGTCTGTGGGAAGGGGGTTTTGCGATGGCTGATGTGTCGGGTACCGACCTGTTGACGCGCCAGACCATGGCGATGATCGCCCGCGCCGTCGCGTTGAATGGCGAAGCGGTCTATCTGATCACCGACCTCGGCTTGGTCCCCGTAACCGATTGGGAAGTGACGACGAAAGACGGCAAGCCGCGCGCCTATCGTCTGTCGATCCCCGAGGCGGGAGGTGGACGCACGGTCACTGCACTTGCCCCTGAGGTGTTGCATCTTCGGATCGGAACCGACAACCTGACCCCGTGGATCGGCACCGCCCCTCTTCGCCGGTCCAGCCTGACCGGGGCGATGCTCTACGCGGTCGAATCTGCGCTCAGCGAGACATTCGAGAATGCCCCCCTCGGATCGCAGATTGTGCCCTTGCCCGACACAGGGGCGGAAGACATGGCGTCGATGCGCGATGCGTTCCGGGGACGGCGGGGCTCGACGCTGGTGATCGAGGGCGTGGCACAGGCGACGGCGGCGGGCATGAACCCACAGATCGGCCAGAGCCCGGACCAGATTTCGCCGGATCTTTCCAAGAGTATGACGGCAGAGACGTTGGCAGCCGCACGAGAGGGTATCCTGATGGCTTATGGCGTTCTGCCCTCGCTGGTGAACCGTGCGGCTACTGGCCCGGCAGTCCGCGAGGCTCAGCGCCAGCTTGCGATCTGGACCCTGCAACCCATCGCCGCGCTCTTGGCCGAGGAGGCAGCCACCAAACTCGGTGGGCTAGTGGAGATCGACACGATCCGGCCACTGCAGGCCTTTGACGCCGGGGGGCGCGCCCGCGCGTTGTCCGCGATTGTCAAAACGATTGCCGAGGCGAAAGAGGCAGGCATCCCGCCAGGAGCGGTGTCAGGGGCCATGCGCATGGTTGATTGGGAGAAATAGGCAGGATGTGCCTTGGGCTTTTTCTTTCACATCTTTAGCCCACAACATCCCGGTTCAGTCGGTGAGTGCCGTAACAACCCCGACAGCGCGCGGCCTTTTTCCATAAGGGCGCGGCGCGCGATTTTTTCAGCCCTGTCCCTCAGACGCGCGATTGAAGCCGTGTATGACTGCCATGAGCCAACGATCCTCATCAGTCCCAATCACTGAGTCGGGCACACCAATGTCGAAGTGACCGTCTGTTTCATGCGCCAGCCGACCGACCATCGCGGCCAAGATCAGGTCGGCATTTTGGGCTAGTCTCTGCAGGTCATCGACCTTGCCTTCGAGCTCTTCGATCCGGCGCTCCAACTCGCGTTTCGTCATTTCTTAAACCTCACTCCTGCACCCCCGCCGTTTTCCGCGATCAGCTGAACACCGGCGGACTCGATCGCAGAACGAATGGCCGATAGGGCATCTGCACTTCCGGAATATCGACCCGTCTCAATGTTTGTGACGGTGTTTCGATGAACGCTTGCGCGCTCCGCGAGGTCTCTAACCGTCCAATTCAAGAGCCCGCGAGCGGCCCGAACTTGTGCGCTTGTCATAAGTCCATCCTTGTGCTAAATGCACATGTGCAAATGTCATAACAAATTTTGGAGAATCCGACAATGTCGCAAAAACTTGCTGATACCCATGCCGCTGCCATCCGCGGTGAAACGGTCTATGAACGACTTCTCCACATCGAAAGCCTTGCTACCTGTGCAGTTGAAATCGCGGATCACCAAGACCAGCCGTTGCTCGAGCGCCTATGTGAGCTCGTCCAATTTGAGATTCGCGCATTGGCCGACGCAGTTAGCGACTAACTCCACACCAAAAAGCTCTTGATTTTTCCCAAAGGCAAATATACCTCTGGAAAAAATCAGGAGGTCATCATGGTCGAACCCCGCCTCACGACTGCAGCCGCATGTAAGGTCGCTCAGTTAAACCGTGATCGATTTAACGAACATGTAGCATCCGGCGCATTTACCTGCGCACCCGCGACGGTGCCGGGCCGGTCGCGGTATTTCAAACCGAAAGACATGATTGCCCTTCGGCTATTCCGGGATCTGCTTGAAGATGGGTTGAACGCCCGTGCTGCCGGTCACATCGCTTGCGAAGTGTCGAAAGCCGCACGGCAAAATCCCTCCGTTAAGCAGATCAGCTACGTCTTTGATTGGTTCGCTTCACCGAGCGGGTATGCTTGCCCGTTTTCTGAGGTTCCCGAGGATTGGGAGATTCCGTCCATGCATGACACCGATGTCCGGCAGGTCTGGACGTTCAATGTCTCCAAACTCCGTAAGCTGATCGCGCACTACACTGAGATTGAGCGCTCCATTATCGGACCGGAGGACTAGTACTCAGATGGAACGTCGCCCTGCAGTCATTCGCAAATCCGATCTGACACCTGCCTTTGACGCTGCGTTTGCAGCCGGGTGGGATGAAGTCTCAGTGGATGCGCCAATACCGGGCGGCGACCGAATGAAGATCACCGCGCGCCGCAACGCAGAGACTGGCGAAGCCGATATGACGCCGCTCGAAAAGTGGAAGGCTGACCGACATGGCGGCTGATCTGCCCAAAGGCGTTCATCGCGTTCGGCGGCGTTTGGCAAGCGGCAAAAGCCGGTTCCATTTTTACGCATGGCGCGGAGGTCCCAAATTTTGGGAGGATGACCATCGTAAACCGGGTGATCCTGCATTCTATCTGGCGTTTGCGGATGCGGTGGAGCGCCCTAAGCCGTCGCATTACATGACGCCGCAATTGGTGGATGACTTTCTGTCCAGCACCGCGATGCCGAAAGGCCAGCGATCCCGTGCTGACATTCGCAAGTGGGGCCTGCGTTTCGCGGACCACTTCAAGGATGCGCCTGCCGTCATCTTTGAGGAGCGTGGTGCAAGGGGCGAGGTCAACGAATGGCGGGCGCTTTGGAGGCACTCGCCCAAGCAACACGACATGGCTGGCACCCACGCAGTCCGCATCCTCAATTGGGCGGTCCAGGAGGGCAAGCTGTCCGAGCATTTTTGCCACAAACTCCACCGGCTCTATGAGGTGGATCGCTCCGAGATCGTCTGGACTCCAGCTGACCGTGAAGCGTTTGATGCGATTGCCCCCGAATGGGTTTCTCGCCTTCTCTGCGTAGCGTGTGAAACCGGCTTGCGTCCGGCTGACCTGATCAAGTTGACCTCGGCCCACGTCGAACAGACCCCGCTCGGTCGCCGCCTCCGTGTCAGGACGAACAAGCGCAAGCGGTTGGCCCATATCCCGATCACGCAAGCGCTGGCGCAGGTGATTGATGCAACCCCACCTGGCCGGTTGCTGATCCTGACAAATGCCAGCGGCAACGCCCTGACCCTGCACCGCGCGTCTGAAGGTGTTCGCCAGTGGCGCGACAAGGCCAAGCTGTCGGATGAATTGCGCCTCAACGATGCGCGCGGCACAGCTGCAACGCGGCTATTGAACGCCGGTCTTTCGCTTGCGGAGATCGCAAATCACATGGGTTGGTCGGTTCGCTACGCGGCGAATGTGATCGAGCATTATGCTCGGGTCTCGCCCGATGAAACCGACGCCGTTCTTGTGAAACTCGCCCATGCAAAAGGGGGTGCATCGTGAACAAAACTGTAAACGCACCTGTAAACGGCGCAGGCCGCGCAAGCGACAGTGGGGCGCAAGTGCTTGAAAACAAATGGAGGCGAGTACCGGAATCGAACCGGTGTACACGGATTTGCAATCCGCTGCGTAACCACTCCGCCAACTCGCCTCGCGTGGTGCGACGTTTCAATAGGTGAGCGACCCTCCACGGGCAACCCCAAATCGCGGGGCCACCTGTCGCCCTGGCGCGGCAGTTTGGCGCCGAGAGAAAGGCCACTGTTGCGCGGCGCAGGGCTATGTGCGAAGACCATTTCAGAAAACTAGACGAAATGGTTCAGTTTGATGGCTGATTACACGCAACGCCGGGTTACGATGGTCGACACACAGGTGCGCCCGTCCGATGTGACCAAGTTCCCGATCCTCGATGCAATGCTCTCTGTCCCGCGGGAAGCCTACGTGCCTGCCGACAAGCGTGACCTTGCCTATATGGACATTCCGGTGGATCTGGGCGGCGGTCGGCAATTGCTTGATCCGCGCGCGATCGCCAAACTCCTCGACGCGTTGGAGCCCACGCCCGCCGATCTGGTACTCGAACTGGGCGCGGGCGGAGGATACGGAACCGCGCTTCTGGCGCATCTCGCCGAGGCGGTGGTCGCGGTGGAGGAAGACGCGACGCTTGCCCGCGACGCCGAGGCGACGCTGGCCGAGCAGGGCGTGGACAATGCCGCCATCGTCGAGGGACCGATTGCGGAGGGCAGTGCCAAGCACGGTCCCTTCGACGCGGTCGTGATCTTCGCGGGCGTCGAAATGGTGCCGCAGGCCATACAGGACCAACTCAAGGAGGGCGGCAAGATCGCCGCGATCTTCATGGAAGGTCCCCTTGGCGAGGCACGCCTTGGCGTGAAGTCGAACGGGCGCATTTCGTGGCGGATGGTGTTCAATGCCACCGCCCCGGTGCTGCCGGGCTTCGCACGGGAAACGGATTTCGTCTTCTGAAGCGGGGGGTTCCCCCGCCCGGACCGGACGTTGGCGCGGCACAGGCAAATTTGGCCGCGCATGAGGGCAGAGCAGTGAAGACCCACAGGCATGAGGGGGCCGAAGACATGGCAACGGGCTGGCAGATACGGGCGCGTCGGGCGCTGACGGCGGGCGTTATGGCGCTTGCGATTGCGACGCCGGGACAGGCGGATTCGTTGCGTCACGTGATGGTGGACGCCTATCGCCACTCCAATCTTCTTGAACAGAACCGATACCTGTTGCGGGTGCAGGATGAGGGCGTGGCCCAGGCGGTCGCGCAATTACGCCCGGTCATCACCTTCATCGCCACGGCAAGCCGCGAATTGGTGAACGATACGACGAATGCCTCCGCCTCTCTCGTGGCGGAATTGCTGATCATGGATGGCGGCGCACGGCATTTCGCGATCGAGGCGGCGGAGGAAACCGTCCTGGCCACCCGTCAGCAGCTTGTCAGCCTGGAGCAGCAGGTGCTTCTGGATGCCGTGACCGCCTATATGAATGTCTGGCGCGACATGCAGGTCGTGGGCGTCCGCGAACGCAATGTCCGCGTCATCACCCAACAATTGCGCGCCGCCCAGGACCGGTTCGAGGTGGGGGAGGATACCCGCACCGATGTCGCCCAGGCGGAGGCGCAGCTGGCCACCGCCCGGTCGCAATTGGCCGGTGCGCAAGGTGCGCTCGACATCAGCCGCGAGCTCTTCAACCTTGCCGTCGGGCGCTATCCCAACGGGTTGAGCGGGCCGGGCGCGATCCCCAACGTGCCCCGCAGCGAGGCCGCGGCACAGGCGCTGGCCCGGCAGGAACATCCCGCCATCATCGCGCTGCAGCACGAAGTGCGGGCGGCGGAACTCGGCATTCAACAGGCGGAGGCCGGGCGACGCCCGCAATTGAGTCTTGAGGGCCGGTTGACGGAAACCTTCGTCGCCCCCAACCCCTTGCAAGAAGGCGGGTCGGCCACCCTTGGAATGACGCTGACGCAGCCGATCTATCGCGGTGGCCAGCTTCTGTCGCTGGAACGCCAGGCGCGGGCGCAGGCCTCCGCCGTGCGGATGGGATTGAGCCAGCAGGTGCGGCTCAACCTTCAGGCCGTGGGCAATGCCTGGGCGCGCATGAACATCGCCGCCGCCCAGATCCAGGCCGCCGATCAGCGGATCGAGGCCGCGACGCTGGCCTTCCAGGGTGTGCAGGAGGAAGCATCGCTTGGCGCGCGCACGACCCTTGACGTGCTGGATGCCGAACAGGACGTGCTGGACGCGCGGATCAGCCGGATCGAAGCGCAGACGGACCTTTACCTGTCGTGCTACCAGCTGCTTGCCGCAGCGGGGCTTCTGACGGTGGAGAATCTGCACCTCAACGTCCCGGAATATGACCCGGCCGCCTATGCCGATCTGTTCTCCAACGCGCCGAGCCGGTTCAACAGCCCGCAGGGCGAGCAGTTGGATTCCATATTGGAGCGGATCGGGCGCAACTGATCGCGTCGTGTGCGCCACTCCATCGGGCGGCCCCGTGCCAAGGGGCCGCAATATCTGGCTTTTTGCGAAAACCCGAATGGCATCGCACGCGGGAATTGTTGTGCGATGGCGCGGTTTTGGCTATCCTGCGCCCCAGTAGTTGAGCAGAACGGCCCGCCCAAGGGCTGCATTTTGGTGCGACGATGGCCCGTTTGGCCCGCGTATCTGAGGAGAGCATGAATGTCCGATCCCGCGAAATCGCCGGAGGAGATCGAGGATGTCCTGGCATCCATCCGCAGGCTTGTATCCGATCACAGCCCGGCGCCCGATGGCTCCATGCAGCCCATTGCAGCGGAGGAAGAGGCTGCCGCTGCGCCGCCCATCGCGCCGGACAGTCCGGTGGATAACCGCCTTGTCCTGACCCCGTCCTTCCGCGTCAGCGATCCGGAAGATCCGTGGTCGCCGGTGGCCGAAGCCGCCGAAACGGATGAGGCGGACGCGGATCGTTCAGACTCGGACGAAGACACGGGCGAGGTGCCGGAAAGCCTGATTTCTCAATTGGTCGGGGCAGGGGCCACGGAAGACGCGGGCTCGGATACCGACATGCCGGACGAGGACGAAAGCGCCGCGTGGCAGCCGGAAGATCGCCTTGCGCAATTCGATGACGTTGGGGCGGATGCCGACACCGACCCGGTGGAAGACCCGGGCGACGATTCCATCACTGACGAAGACCTTGCCGATCTGGTTGTGCTGGACGGCGGCGCGGACGCCTTCGCCGCGGAGGGCGGGGAAGAGGACGCCTTCGAATCCGAGACCGGCGACGACAATTGGCCGAGTGCCGGGGCCCCATCGGCGCTGATGACCCTCGTCGCCCGTCGCGATCCCGACGCCGACGCGGATGCCGACCTGACCGACGCGCCGAAGATGGACGATGACGCGACGGAGGACCATTCGGCCGAGGTTGCGTCCGACGTGCCGGAGACGCCGGAGATGGCGCAGGACGATGCCATGGAGGCGGCGCAGGACGCCCCGGAAGCGGAAGCCGATGCGCCGGAGGATGTGACCGCCGAAGATACGGGCGAGATCTCGGAAAACGCGGCAGAGGCGGAGGACAACCTTGCCCAAGATGATCCGCAGGCGGAGGATCTGGGCGATGACCCGTCCCCCTTCACCTTCCCCGATCCAGAAGAGGGCGTGCTGGACGAGGAGACCCTGCGCGAGATCATCGTCGATGTCGTGCGCGAGGAGCTTCAGGGCGTCCTGGGCCAGCGCATCACGCGCAACGTCCGCAAGATGGTGCGCCGCGAAGTGCGCCTTGCGCTGGCGGCCGAAGACCTCGAATAATCCACGGCCTCGTCCGATCCCGACCCGTACAGGGCACCGTCACCCATAGCACATCCCGTCCCGCCCCTTGACGTTCCGGGGGCGGCGCGGGACGGTTCGCACATGTTCCCGATCCGCGACCACAACCCCTCCGACCGCACGCCTTTCGTGACCTGGGCGCTGATCGTGGCGAATGTCGCGATCTTCCTGGCCTATTTCCCCGCCCTGTCCGGCAACGAGGCGGAGTTGGGTACGTTCTTCCGCGAATGGGGCCTGGTCCCGGGGGAGGTGACGAATGGCGGCTCCCTGCGGCCGCTGGTGACGTCCATGTTCCTCCATGGCGGGTGGATGCACCTGATCGGCAACATGCTGTTTCTCTATATCTTCGGGGACAATATCGAGGATTTGATGGGACATCTGGGCTTTGCGCTGTTCTACCTTGCATCGGGTATCGCGGCGGCGGCGGGGCAGATCCTTGCCGATCCGGGATCGCCCATCCCGATGGTCGGCGCGTCGGGTGCCATCGCCGGCGTGATGGGGGGCTATCTGCTGATCTTTCCCCGGGCGCGGATCGACGTGCTGGTGATCCTTGTCGTCATTATCAAGGTCTTCACCATTCCCGCCTGGCTGATGCTGGGGCTCTGGTTCGGCCTGCAATTGGTCAACGGGCTGTCGATGGACCTTGTGGGGGGCGGGGTCGCATACTGGGCCCATGCGGGCGGGTTCCTTGCGGGCGTAATCCTTGCCTTGCCGATCTGGCTGCGGCGAGGCGGGACGCAATATTGGGCGGTCCATGGCGGCAAACCGCCCCATGAGGAAGTGGAATACCGGGTGGAGCGGCGCGACCGCTCCCCCATTCCGCGGGTCCGGCGGGTGCGCAGCCCGCGCGGGGCGGACAGGCCCCTGGCCGACATCGCCCGTGTGCCGCGCGCGGGGCAACGGCGCGGGCCACGGGGGCCGTGGTCGGGCGGACGGTAACGGTGATCGTGCCGCGCGCGCTCAGACGCGTTCGGAATACTCTATCGCCCCGGAGGGGCGTTCGCGCGTCAAGCGCGTTCCGAGTACTCCATCGTCTCGGTGTTCACGACGATATCCTCGTCCTGGCCCACGAAGGGCGGCACCATGACCTTCACGCCATTGTCGAGGATCGCGGGCTTGAAGGAATTGGCCGCTGTCTGGCCTTTCACCACCGGCTCCGTCTCCACCACCTTGCAGGTGACTTTCTGAGGCAGCGTCGCGTTCAGCGCCTCTTCCTCGTAAAACTCCACCACGATGGTCATGCCGTCTTGCAGAAACGGCCGACGCTCACCCAGAAGTTCCGCCGGCAATTCGATCTGCTCATAGGTCTCCGCATCCATGAACGTGAGCATTCCGTCGCTTTCGTAAAGGAATTGCTGGTCCTTCTGCTCCAGCCGCACACGCTCCACCTTGTCGGCGGACCGGAACCGTTCGTTCAGCTTGGAGCCGTTGCGCAGGTTGCGCAGCTCGACCTGTGCGAACGCGCCCCCCTTGCCGGGTTTGACGTGGTCAACCTTCACGGCGGCCCACAGACCGCCATTGTGCTCCAGCACATTGCCCGGCCGGATCTCGTTCCCGTTAATTTTTGGCATGTGGCAAAACCTTGGCAAAACCTTGAGAATTCGTTGACGCGACCTATATCTGGGCGTTGGAGGGGTGTCCATACACCGGAAAAAGTGCGGAAAATCGCCGAGCATTGCATCTGGCGAATACCACATATGCAAAATTCGCATCGCTGTTGCGCACAGAATCCGGGCATAAGGGCTCCTACGCCAAAAAACGCAAGAGCAAAAAAAGGACGACCGCATGCGGGATTTCGTTGACGGCACAGCCTTCAACTTCGAACAGGGAACACGGGCGCGGAAGCTTTTCGCGGCAGTGGTCCTGGCGGCGTTGGACGATGCAATCGCCGATGACAAGAAATATGGAAACGGGCCAGAGCAGATTGCCCGGTGGGCGCGTTCGCGCGATGGACGCGAAGTGCTGTCCTGCGCCGGCATCGACCCGAACGAACGGGTTGTGAACGGCCTGATGGCGTTCGTGGCCAACGGTGTGCGCACCTCCGTCGCGCTCAGCCGCGAGGAAAGCGAACGCCGCAGTCAGGCCGAAGCCGCCTGATCGCACCGAACGACAAGCTGCCAGCTTCGAAAACGCGCCCCTCTGCAGGGCGCGTTTTTCGTTTTGGGGGGACCGCTTTACAACCGCCCCGTTGTCGGCCTTCATCGGCACAAATGATGGGGAGGATTGGATGGCAAACGCGGATATCGGGCTGATCGGGCTTGGGACCATGGGCTCGGCCCTGGCGCTCAACATCGCGGAGAAGGGATTTACCGTCGCCGTCTTCAACCGCACCACTGCCAAGACCCACGCCTTCGTGGAGGAGGCGGGCGACCTGGCCGCGCGCGTGGTCCCCTGCGAGACGCTGGAGGCGCTGACCGAGGCCTTGAAAGGCCCCCGCGCGATCATCTTGATGGTCCCCGCAGGCGACGCCGTGGATGAGCAGATCCGGGCGCTCGACCCGCATCTGGACGCCGAGGATCTGATCATCGACGCGGGCAACGCCAATTTCCGCGATACGATGCGCCGGATGAAGGCGCTGGACCGCCCGTTCCTGGGCGTCGGTGTCTCGGGCGGGGAGGAAGGCGCGCGCCACGGCCCCGCGATCATGGCGGGGGGGGAGGCAGCCCATTGGGACCGCGTCGCGCCGATCCTCACTGCCATCGCCGCCAAGTACGAAGGCACCCCCTGCGCCGCCCGTCTGGGGGAGAACGGTGCGGGGCATTTCGTCAAGGCCGTCCATAACGGCATCGAATACGCCGACATGCAGTTGATCGCGGAGACCTATGGTCTGATGCGGGACGGGATTGGCATGGCCGCGCCCGATATCGCGCCGGTCTTCGCGGGCTGGAACGACGGGCGGCTGGCCTCCTATCTCATCGAGATCTCGGCGAAAGTGGCCGCGGCCCACGATGCGGCCACGGACGGGCCGCTTCTGGACGTGATCGTGGACGCGGCGGGTCAGAAGGGCACCGGACGGTGGACGGCGATCGAGGCGCAGCATCTAGGCACGCCGATCCCGGTGATCGAGGCTGCGGTTGCGGCACGCAACATGTCGGCGCAGCGAGACCTGCGCGCGACGCTGGCCGCGCGCTTCGGCACGGAAGAACGGGTAGATCTGTCGATGGACATGCTGGAGGCGGCCCTGACCTGCGGCAAGGTCCTGTGCTACACCCAAGGCTTCGACATGCTGCGCGCGGCGGCGCAGGCCTTCGACTGGTCATTGATGCGCGAAGATGTGGCGCGGAACTGGCGCGCGGGCTGCATCATCCGCTCCGCCATGCTTGATGACATGGCCGAGGCGTTCGAGGTTGCCCCCGGCAAAACCCTGATGGAAGCGCCCTATTTCGCGGATTTGCTGGCGCAGACCATCGGCGCGTTGCGGCACGTCGTTGTGACGGCCAGTGGCGCGGGGCTGCCGGTGCCTGCGATGGCTGCTGCCTTGGGCTATTTCGACACGATGCGCCGGGCGCGGGGGACGGCCAACATGATCCAGGGCCAGCGTGACTATTTCGGCCTGCACGGCTTCGTGCGGCTGGACAACGGAAAGACGGACCAGCACGGGCCCTGGGCGGACGACTGAGCCGGGCCTGTCCTAGCCTTGCCGCAGGCTGATCCCGCTATCGGCGTCGAACAGATGCGCGTCGGTCCCCGACAGGCCAAGCCGGATCATGTCGCCCGCCTTGGGGGGATTGCGGCCCGATGCGGTTGCGGTGATCTCCTGCCCGCCCACATCCACGTAAACCAGTGTCTCCGCGCCAAGCGGTTCGGCCACGGTGATGCGCCCTTCCAGCGCGCCGCCCGGGTCTTCGGTCAGATCCTCGGGCCGGATGCCAAGCTGGATCTTCCGCCCGTCCGCCAAGGTGACGCCCGGCACGGCAACCTCCGCCCCGTTCCACAGGCGGATCGTGTCGCCCGAAGCCTCCGCCGCCAGAAGGTTCATGGCGGGCGCGCCGATGAATTGCGCAACGAACGTGTTGGCGGGGCTGTGATAGACCTCTGCCGGTGTGCCGACCTGCTGGATATGGCCGTCGCGCATGATGACGATCCGGTCGGCGAGCGTCATCGCCTCCACCTGATCGTGGGTGACGAAGATCATCATCTTGCCCACGCGGCTGTGCAGTTTCTTGATCTCCAGCCGCATCTGGGTGCGCAATTGCGCATCAAGGTTCGACAACGGCTCATCGAACAGGAACACCGCCGGGTCGCGCACCATGGCCCGCCCGATGGCCACCCGCTGCCGTTGCCCGCCTGACAGCTGCGCGGGCTTACGCTCCAACAGCTCCGTCATGCCAAGGATGCCGGCAACCTCGTCGATGCGGGCGTTCTTTTCCGCCTTGGTGGCCTTCGCGGTCTTCAGGCCGAAGCCGATGTTCCGGCGCACCGACATGTGGGGGTAGATCGCGTAATTCTGGAACACCATCGCGATGTTGCGCTCCTTGGGCTCCAGATTGTTGACGACGCGCCCACCGATTTCCACGGCGCCGTCCGTCACTTCCTCCAGCCCCGCGATCATGCGCAGCGTGGTGGATTTGCCGCAGCCCGACGGACCCACGAGCACCACGAATTCCCCCTCCGCCACGTCGAGGTTGATGGAATGCAGCACCTCCACATCGCCGTAGCGTTTGACGAGGTCGCGCAGGATCAGGTTGCTCATCTTTGCCCTTTCAGGTCGTCGAATGCGTCGGTCAGGCGGGTTGCGGCCTGCGCCCGACGGGTCAGGCGGGTGGTCTGTTCTGCCTTGAGGGCGTCAAGCGCCACGGCGTAGTCCGCGAAGGCCGCGTCCAGCGCTGCGGGGGCTGGCCCTCCGATCCGGTCTCGGCGGTTGACGAAGGTGCGGGCATCCACGGCGGTGGCGAAGTTGTCTTCCGTCAAGGCCGGGGGTCGGTCCATCGCGGCGGTGAACGCATCGGCAAAGGCCGGATATCCCGCGCGCAGTGGCTGGTCGGATGCGATCACGGCGCGGGCGGTGGTGGCGGCAACATCATGGGCTTGGCGGAAGCTCAAACCCTCCTCCCGCACAAGGGTGTCGGCCAGTTCGGTTATGGTGATGCAGGCGGCGTCGGACGTGGCCGCCACCCGCTCGGCGTTGATCGAACAGGCGGGCAGGAAGGCTGTCAAAAGGTCGAGAACTCGGCCCGCATGGTCGAACGCGCCATAGCCTGCCTGCTGCACCTCCCCCTCGCTGTCATTCATGTCGGTGAAGGGCGTGTTGTGCATCGTGTTGACCATCGTATCGCAGCGTCCCGCCGCCACGGAGGCCAGGTGCCGCAGATGTTCAATCGGCACCGGATTGCGCTTCTGCGGCATGATGGAGGAGATCTGGACAAGGCTGCGCGGGACATAGAGCTGCCCGACCTCGAAGGCCGACCAGAACGCCATGTCCTGCACCACGCGGCCCAGATGGAGCATCGGAAGTTTCAGCGCGGAATAAAGCCCGGTGACGTAATCCACCGACGCGATGCAGCCATAGGCATTCACGCGGGGCCCGGTGAATCCCAGCAATTCGGCCATGCGGGCGCGGTCGATGGGAAAGCCGCTCGTGGTGATCGCGGCCGCCCCCATCGGGCAGAGGTCAAGCGGCGCGATGGCCGCGTCGAAGCGTCTGGCATCGGCCAGCAGAACCTCGATCACGGCGGCCAGGTAATGGCCGAAGGTCGACGGCTGCGCCGGTTGGCCATGGGTATAGGCCACGATCAGCGTATCCCGTTCTGCGCGGGCCTTGTCGAGCAGCGCTTGGGCGAGGCTCAGCATCTGCGCCTGCGCACGCTCCGCCCGGTCGCGCAACGCCATCTTGAACATGGTGTGATCCATGTCGTTGCGGCTGCGCGCGGTGTGCAATGCGCCCCCCAGATCGCCGAGGCGGTTCTTCAGTTCTGCTTCAACCAAGAAGAACCAGTCTTCATGCTCGCCGGTATAGCTGAGCGCGTCGCGGTCGGTCTCCGCCGCGATGACGTCAAGCGCGTCTGCAATGGCCTTGCCGTCACCGGGCGACAGGATGGCCGTTTCCACCAGCATCACCAGATGCGCGCGGTTGATGGCATCCATGTGATCGGCGAAATGGGTTTTGACGCCCTCGAACAACGGGGCAAGCACCGTGTCGCGATAGGTGGGGTCGGGGAAAGTGGAGGTATCGGTCATGCGGCGTTGCCATCGGGATAGGTCGTGACCTCGAACCGGTGCCCTTCGGGCGACACGAAATAGATGGACGTCGCAAGCCCCATATGGTCCGTCGTGCCCTTCTCCGCGACCAAGGCCCCGAACCGGTCCCGCAACCCCAGGCGGATTGCGCGGTCGTGAAAGGCGTCGAAGGCCGCCGCATCGACGCGGAAGGCGATCGTGTGGTCCTGGGCTGCCTCGGCGTCCCAATCGCCCTCAAACAGGGCAAGGGCGGGGCCGTCGGGATTGCGGAGGAACCTTGGCCCGCCATCGGCGTCCCAGACGGCGAATTGCGGATCGGGTGCAAGTCCGAAGACCTGCCCCAGCCATTCCGTCATCGCGTCGCGGTCGCGGCAGGGCAGGTGGACATGGTCCAGCTTCATCCCTTCAAACCCGCCATGACCACGCCCCGGATGATGAAGCGCTGGAAGATCAGGAAGAAGATCAGGGTGGGCAGGGTGGAAATTGCCGCGCCGGTCATGATCAGCTCCCACGCCACATCGGCCTCGTCCCCGAAGGACGACAGGCCCACCGGCAGCGTGTAAAGCGAGGTGTCCGTGGTCACGATCAGCGGCCACAGGAAGGCGGTCCAGTTGCCGAGGAAGATGAAGATCGCCAGGGCGGCCAGCGCCGGTTTCACCATCGGCAGGGCCACCTGCCAGAAGATCTGGAATTCGTTCAACCCGTCGATCCGCGCCGCCTCCAGGAAATCGTCGGGCACCGTCTCGAAGAATTGCTTCATCAGGAACACGCCGAACGCGGTCATCAGGCCCGGGAACATGATCCCCCAATAGGTATCGAGCCAGCCGAAACTCTGGCTCATCATGTACCACGGGATCACCAGCATCTCCGTCGGGATCATCAGCGTCGACAGGATCGCGATGAAGACGATGTAGCGGCCCCGGAACTTGAACTTGCACAAGGTGTAGCCCACGAGGCTGTCGAAAAAGAGCGCAGAGATCGTGGTGATGCCCGCGATGATGACCGAATTGAGGAACCAGCTGAAGAAACGCCCGTCCTCCAGCACGTAGGTGTAATTCTCCAGCGTCGGTTCCTCGGGGATCAGCCCGATATTGTAGACCTCCCACGGCCATTTCATGGAGGTGGAGATCATGTAGGCCAGCGGCATCACCATCAGGACACCGCCCGCGAACAGCAAGATCCAGCGGATGAATTGCGCCATGTTGCGCTTCTTGGGTGGGGCCTTCGCCGTCAACAGCGCCTCGGAGGAGGCGCGCACGGCCAGATCGTCGGTGGCGGCCATCTCAGCGATCCCTCAACAGGCGCAGCTGGATCAGGCTGACGATCAGAAGGATGACGAACAGCACGACCGTCTGCGCCGCGGCATAGCCCATGTCGAAGCTGTCAAACGCGGTCTGGTAGATCATCAGCACCAGCGGCTTGGTGGCGTTGAGCGGCCCGCCGGGATTGTTCGTCGTCATGTTGAAGACGTGGTCGAAGATGCGCAGGAACCCGATGGAGCTGAGCACGACGATGAACACGATCGTGGGACGCAGAAGCGGCAGCGTGATCTCCCACAGCACGGTCCAGGTGGACACGCCGTCGATCTTCGCGGCCTCGTAAAAGGTGCGCGGGATGGCCCGCAAGCCGGCCATGAAGATGATGATCTGGAAGCCGAGACCCGCCCAGATCGCGGGCGCAAGCACCGAGGGCAGGGCGTTGGTGGTGCTGTCCAGGAAATCGATCTGCGCAATCCCGATGGAGGCGAGCGCGTTGTTGAAAAGGCCAATCGGCACGTCCTGGTAGAACCAGCGCCAGACCCACGCCATCGCCACGGCGGAGGTCATGAACGGCACGAAGTAAAGCGCCCGGATCGTGCCATGCATGAAGCGCACCTGGTCCAGGTGGTAGGCGATGATGAACGAGATCACGAGGCTGATGGGCGTGCCCAGCAGCAGATAAAGGAACGTGTTGCGGAAGACCTGCCAGAAGACCGGATCGCTCAGCAGAACCCGGTAATTCTCCAACCCCGCCCAGGTGCGATCGCCCAATAGGTTCCATTCCTGCAAGGACAGAACCATCGCGTTGCCGGTGGGGTAGAAGCGGATCACCACGTAGAACAGGATCGGCACGGCGAGGAACCCCCACGCCCAGAGCGTGCGCTTCTGGGTGATGCTCAGACGGCTATAGGCACCCTGCGGGGCGGCGGGTGTCTGGGCCTTGTCCGGGGATGGGATGCTCGCCATGGCTTGCGCCTTTGCGGGGAAGGTCGGTTCTTTGGGGGGGGGCGGGCCATCGCTGGCCCGCCCCGGTTTCGCGGCGCCCGGGGTCAGTCGCCGTAATATCCGTCAAGGATCGCCTGTTCGGCCTCTGCCGCGGCACTCAGGCTTTCGCCCGGATCCTGACCCTGAAGTTGCACCCGTTCCACCATATCGACAAGCACCTGACGCTGTGCGCTTTCATCGGCGAACAGCGTGGTGTTGGCGTATTCCAGCCCGCGGATGAAGGGGCCGAAGACGGGGTCATTGGCGTTTTCCTCGGTCATGCCGACCTCCTGGCGGGCGGGCAGTTCGCCCACCGTGTCCAGCCAGATCTGCATCGCTTCGGGCGAGGTGATGTATTGCATGAACAGGACCGCCGCGTCGTATTCCGCCCCTTCGGCGGACGACGTGATCGCGTTCACCCAGTAGGAGGAATAGTTCGACCGGGTCCCGTCGGGACCTGCGGGAAGCTCCGTCACGCCCCAATCCAACCCGCGGCTGTCGTTGAGCGCGCCGATGCGGAAGGAGCCGTCGATATGCAAACCCGCGCGCCCGGCGCGGAAGGCGGCTTGCGCTTCGTCCATGAAGCCCACTTGCGTCACGCCCGCCTCTTCCAGGCCCAGGTAGTAATCCAGCGCCGCGCGCCCGGCCTCGGTGTCGTAGTTTACCGTCTGGTAATTGTCGGTGTAAGGCTCCCCGCCCATCTGGCGGATCAGGACTTCGCGGAACCAATGGTGATCCTGCCCCGTCATGCCGGTCGTCAGGCCCACTTGCGTGATATTGCCCGCCCCGTCGCGTTCCGTCATCGCCTCGGCATGGCTCATCAGTTCGTCCAGTGTTTCGGGCGGGCCGTCCAGACCGGCGGCCTCAAGCAGGCGGTTGTTGTAGAACAGTGCAAGCGAACGCACGGCAGTTGGCAGGGCGAAATACTGGCCGTCGCGCTCCATCGCGCTGACCATGGGGAAGAATTCCGCCTCGATCATCTCGTTGGGGAACGCCTCCGCCGGCAGGGGCTGGATTAGCTCCGCGTCGATGTAATCGTTCAGCCACCCGTAGAACAGCTGCACGATATCCGGCCCCTCGCCCGCAGGCACGGCCACGGCGGTCCGGGTGCGATAATCGGCATAGGGGAAATGGGTCATCTCCACGTTGATATTGGGATTGGCAGCTTCGAAATTCTCGATCAGCTGCTCCATCGCGTTGACGCGCGCCTCGAAGAAATACTGCCAGTATTCGATGGTCACTTCCTGGGCCTGCGCGGCACCCGCCGACAGGGCGGCGGCCGATGTGGCAAGGGCAAAAAGCGTCGTTCGAAAGGTTCGTGTCATGGAGGATCTCCCTGGTACGGTGCAAATGCGTGGCGGTTCGCGGCCCGGTTGAAGCAGTGTTTGTGGGCTCTGCACCCGACGCTAGCGGAGCATCGTTGAACCATCAAGTGACTTGAGTTAATCGGGGATATGGCCGCGCACAGCATCTCCACGCCCGGATCCAACGCGGAACGCTCGCGGCTCTATAATCGTGGGCTGGTGTTGCGCCACCTGCGCCGCGCCGGCAGTGCGGGCCGGGCCGAGATCGCGCGCGCCGTGGGGCTGAGCATCCAGGCGGTCAGCAACATCATCTCCGACCTTCTGTCCGACGGCTGGGTGCAGGAAACGGGCCGCCGCACCGGGCAACGCGGCCAGCCGCCGGTGACCTACGCCATCCGCCACGCCGCCGGGGCCGCGCTGGGGATCGAGATCCGGACCGACGCGCTTCTGGCCGCGTGGATCGATCTGGGCGGGGAGGTTCTGCACACCGAACGGTTCCAGCTCAGGGCCTCCTCGCCGGACTGCGTGCTGCCCCTTCTGCGCGCGCTGCCGGGTCGGGGGGACGGGGCGGGCATCGCCGCGGATCACGTCATCGGTGCGGGCGTCGTCATGCCGGGGCCGTTTGGCATCACCGGCGTGTCGGGGCAGGCGACGGAATTGCCGGGCTGGGGCCAGATCGCCGCGGACCGGGAAATCGCCCGCGCGCTCGATCTGCCGGTGACGGTCGAAAACGACGCCAACGCGGCGGCAATGGCCGAGATGGTGCTGGGCGCGGCGCGGGATCTGGAGACCTTCGCCTGCCTCTATTTCGGGGCTGGGCTTGGCCTGGGGCTGGTAAGCGGCGGGTCCGTCAATGGCGGGGCCTTCGGGAATGCGGGCGAAATCGGCCATATCCCGGTTCACACCGCCGACGGTCCGCAACCGCTCGAACAGGTAGCCAGCCGGATGGCGCTTGTCGCGGCGCTGTCGCGCGACGGCATCCATGTCGAGACGGTCGAGGACCTGGCCGCGATACAGGCCACGCGCCCTCCGGCCTATCTGCGTTGGCTGAACGCGGCGGGTGACGCGCTTGGCACCGCGATCCAGATCCTCGAAAACCTGACCGACCCGCAAGCGATCCTGATTACCGGCGCCATGCCCGAGGCGATCCTGCAAGACCTCGTGCAGGCCATCACCTTGCCCGCGCATTCCGTCGCCAACCGCCCCGACCGGACCCATCCCCGCCTGATTGCGGGCAATGCCGGGCGCATGGCCGCCACGTTGGGGGCGGCGGCCCATGTGGTGAATACGGCCCTCTCCCCCCGCCTTGTCGCCACGCATTGAAAAAGGGCTGCCCATGGCCACCGAGATCCAGACCCGCATCCTGTCCGAAGCCCACGACCCCCTGATCGCCCGCGTCTGGCGCGCCATGGCGGGGCTGCGTTCCTGCGTGACCTTCATGAACTCCGGCGCCCATCCCGATGATGAGACGACGGCAATGCTGGCCGCCCTGTGGCTGCGCGACGGCGTGAACCTGTCCTATGCCTGCTCCACCCGCGGTGAAGGCGGGCAAAACGACATCGGGACGGAGACCGGCGCGGATCTCGGCGCGCTCCGCACGGCAGAGATGGAGCGGGCGGCGGATGTGCTGGACATGCGGCTTTACTGGCACGGGCAATCGGCCGACGACACGATCCGCGATTTCCGCTTCTCCAAGTCGCGGGAAGAAACGATCGGCATCTGGGGGCGGGAGCGCCTGATGGACCGGTTCGTGCAGATCGTGCGCGCGGATCGCCCCGATATCCTGTGTCCAACCTTCCTCGATATTCCGGGCCAGCACGGGCACCACCGCGCGATGACCCAGGCCGCCCATGACGTGATCGAGGCTGCCGCCGATCCCACCTATCCAGGCTGCGATTTGCCGGTCTGGCAGGTCTCCAAGCTCTACTTGCCCGCGTTTTCCGGGGCGGGTGGCTCTTACGATGATGAGGTGCCGCCACCGCCCGCCACGCTGATTGTGGAGGCCAAGGGCGGCGATCCGATGCTCGGCATGCGGTATGAGGTGATCGGCCAATGGTCCCGGCAATTCCACCGCACCCAAGGCATGGGTCACTGGATCGCCCCAGGTGAGGAGAGGGACTGGCCGTTGCACCTGGCGTGGTCGCGTGTGGGTGCGGATGCAGGCCGTGTCACCGACAATCTGCCGCTCACCCTGGCTGATCTGGGAATGGAGGAGGCGCAATCCGCCGTCGACGCGACGCTTGCGGCCTTCCCCGATATGGAAGCCATGGCAGGGTTGGCGGCCAAGGCCCTTACGCTTCTGGACGACGCATCCGTCGCGGCGGAGCATCGCCACCGTGTCACCCGCAAGGCCGCGCAACTCTCCCGTCTTATCCGCCTGACGTCTGGTGTCGCCATCCGCGCCCATGCCGCGCGCAAGGCACTTCGACCGGGCGAGGGGACGCCCGTCACGGTGGAGATGTCCCATCCGAATGAAGTGGACGTGGACGTCGCCCTCGACCCCGGCGCGGGCCTGCAGGCCTCGGCAGGCCGGATCGAGGCCGCGCCCGACGCCGCGCCCCGCGATCCCTATCCCGACAGCTTCGATCCCCTGATCCCGCCCGCACCTGCGCTGGATGTGACCGTCACTTTGGAGGGTGTGACAAGCCGGTCCCGCGTGGCGATGGACCACCCCCTGCATGTCTACCCGGCCCGGCAGGCGCGGCTTTCCACCGCGAAGGCGTTTCTCAACCTCAACGAACCGGCGCGAGGCCTGACCCTGTCAGCCTCAGGGCCGGAGGGCGCAGAGCTGTCTTTCGATCTGCCCAACGGTTGGTCGCAGGACTGGAGCGGCGGCGAAGTGACATTGCATTTGCCCGAGGATGCGGGGGAGGGGCTTCACGTCTTGCCCCTGCTGGTCAACGGCGCGCCCGCAACGGCCACACGCATCATCGACCACGACCACATCCGCCCGGTGATGAACCACTGGCCCGCGACCCTGACCCTGCGCCTTGCTCGGCTGGAGGTGCCCGAGGCGCGCATCGCCTATATCGGCGCGGGCAATGATAGCGTGGCGGAGTGGCTGCGCGCCGCCGGGCTCGACGTGACAGACTTGGACGATGCGGCGCTGTCGGGCGCCGACCCGTTTGCGGGTTACGACACGGTGCTGGTCGGCGTGTTCGCCTATCGCTTCCGCCCGGCTCTGAAGCCGATGGTGGCGCGGCTGAACGCGTGGGTCGCGGCGGGCGGCACGCTTGTCACGCTCTATCACCGCCCCCGCGACGATTGGGACCCTGAGGCCACACCGCCGTCCCGGATCGAGATCGGCCAGCCATCCCTGCGATGGCGCATCACCGATGCCGACGCGGAGGTGACGATGCTCGCCCCCGACCACCCGGTCTTCGCCACACCCAACTCGATCACGGCGTCCGACTGGGACGGCTGGCAAAAGGAACGGGGCCTCTATTTCGCGAAAGACTGGTCCCCGGACTACACCGCACTGCTGCGCATGGCCGATCCCGATGAGCAGCCGCTGGATGGCGGGCTCCTGGTGGGTCGGATCGGGCGCGGAACCCATGCCCACGTCGCACTGAACCTGCACCATCAATTGCCGCAACTGGTGCCCGGAGCGTATCGCTTGATGGCCAATATCGTGGGCCTGAAAGCGAAGGATTGAGGGGGCGGTCGACCGGTCTGGCAGGACGGAAACTGCGTCGGCGGTGGATAGATTGCAGCCAAGGGCTCTCGCGGTTCCTTCGAAACCGCTGTAACCTGCGGATGGTGTAGCGGAGCCTAGAACCGGCAATTCGGCCTCAAGTAGCCCGAAGGGCGGTAGGCCAAATAAGAAATGGTGCACCCCAGGGGAGTAACCTAGAACTTTCTGATCTCGATAATTGCCTCTCTGAAATAGCAAACTGGGCGGAGATGATTGAGGCCGATGACGAGGCTGTGGAGCATCTTCGGAAGCTGCCACCAACCTCGCCCCATCTGCGAGGACCTCGACCATGATGGATCCTGCTCAGCATAAATCACCAGCAAAGCGTAAACCGCCCTTCTCCATGCGATTGTCCGATGCTGAACGCACAGCTCTCGAAGCAAAGGCTGGCTCCATGCCCTTGTCCTCGTATGTGAAGTCTGTGGTGCTTTCTGATGAATCACCCACTTATCGCAAACGTCGCCCTGCACCTGAAGCCGACCAAAAGCTACTCGCAGAGATCCTCGCACGGTTGGGTGCATCCCGCTCCGCCAACAATCTCAACCAAATCGCTAAGCATCTGAACCAAGGCACGTTGGTAATCGATGAAGAGTTGGCAAAAGATCTTCAACAAGCCGTCGTTGATGTCGCGTGGATGCGAACAACGCTGATGCAAGCGCTTGGGGTGAAGTTATGATCCTAGTTGCATCTCAACGATCGGGCGCTGCTGCCTTGGCTGATCATTTGATGAATGATCGAGACAACGATCATATCGAAGTTATTGAGCAATCCGGCTTCATGGCTGAGGATCTGCATGGTGCTTTGCAAGAAGCCTACGCTGTCTCCAGAGCAACGAAGTGCACGCAGTTTCTGTTTTCTTGCAGCCTCAATCCACCTGAGGGCGTGGTGGTCACCGATGATGGCTTTCGAGACGCAGCGGAACGTGTCGCTGAGAAACTCGGCCTGGAAGAACAACCCTACTCGCTGATCATTCATGAGAAAAACGGACGGCGTCATGCGCATCTGGTTGTCTCACGGATTGATGCTGACACCATGAAGGCCATCAACCTTCCGCATTTCAAAACCAAACTGCGTGATCTGTCCAAAGAGATATTCCTAGACCATGGATGGGAATTGCCGGAGGGTTTACAAACCTACGATCGAAAGAACCCTCTGAACTTCACACTGGCTGAGTGGCAGCAAGCACAACGCACAGGCATTGATCCTAGGGAGATGAAACAGCTCTTTCGCGCAGCCTGGGAACAATCGGATGACTTAGCATCGTATCAAGCGGCCCTTGAGGACAAAGGCTTGTATCTAGCCAAGGGAGATCGACGTGGGTTTATCGCTATAGACGTCCAGGGAAACACCTACTCAGTGGCCCGATGGACTGGGCAAAAATCGAAAGATGTCAAAGCCCGCCTGGGGGAGGCATCAAAACTACAAAGCGCAGATGATGTTCGGAAAACTGTTCGATCTAAGGTCAATGCCCAAGTTCTCAGCTACATCAAGCAAGTGAAAGATAAGCATACCGAGCAGCTGCGACCGTATCTGGATGAACGAACTGCCATGGTCACTGCGCAGCGCAGAGAGCGGGCAATCCTCAAGTCGAAACAGGAACAGCGTTGGAAAGACGAGACACATGTTCGCATGGGACGGCTCAACAAGGGACTTCGAGGTCTCTTTGATCGCCTAACCGGGTCACATCGTCAGACAATCAAACGCAACGAAGCAGAAGCATTGTCATGTACTCAGCGTGATAAAGAGCAACGAGTTACGCTGATTGAGGCTCAGATATTGGAACGAATGGAACTCCAAGACCGGGTCAAGCAGGAGAAGGTCAGACAAGGCGCTGAGCGCAAACACATGGCAAAAACCGTCAACGAATTTCTACAACGGGCCGCTGCAACCCAACACCAGCGACGCGATGAAGAACGGCGACGATATCGTGGTCCAGCGTTCGATAGATAGGGCGGGAAGCCGACCTTCGCTGCAACCGTGAGCATCGCACAAGTTTCCGAAAAAGCGGACGTTCAATACGTCAACGCGAGCGGTAAATGCTGCAACCGGTTGATCGCATAAAGTGATGCGTAGGATGTTCAGCAATGGCCGTAGTGTTCTCTGTCATTTGAGCTACTAAGAGGAGGGGGTGAATGACAATCTGTGTGTGAAGCCTTTCCCGCGAACTTGATCAAAAATTTCAATACCAGGGTGCACCTTTGGCTGCCAAACCCTGCCAAATTCGATTGCACAGGAAACAGGTACAGCGGGAAATATGGATAGTGTGACATCCATCCCGTGCGCGTTCTTGATCTCATCAAGCGTCGCTCGGACGATGGATCTGTATCGGCTTAGATCGCTTTTACGGCGGATCACGCCATGAGCTTGTGGATCACTTGAAATATTCCAAATCGATACTTCGTCACCAAGTACCTCTGTAACGCGATCATCTGTTATTTTCGATGTAACCGAAAGCTTTAGCGCCACATTCTTCGAGCCCTCTCGACCTTTAGTGCGCGAGAAACTCACTTCGGGCCCGTCTTCAGGCCATTTCCATTGAGCAGGTTCACGATGGCGTTCGTACACATCAACATCCGAAATGTCGGAGACAAGACGACCAAGTTCCATCAGGAGCGGGATCGGGGCTAAGCCAAAAATCGAAAGATGGCGGATGTCACCGCTCTCAAACCTACCCCGTACATTCTGTGAGACGCCGTGCCTTAGTGTTTCAGGTTGCACGTTCCAGTAAGACTCTTCGCTGTCCTGGAAGTGCATGCCGCGCACCTTAATCTCAATTGATCTCTTTTCCGCAGGCGTCCGATCCGGCATGATCGCAGAAACGCAGTCGTCAAATGGTACAGCCGTTTCGTTGGGACCAATCGGAGCGGAGAACTGTAGAATATGGGAGCGGCTGTCTGGACCCGAAGACAAGGCCAGATCGACCCACTCCTCATGCTCCTTTTTCCACTGCAGCAACAGCTCTTCTGGGAAGTCCTGCCAGGTCCTTTTGCCGTCGATTATGCGATGATGGACATCGCACATGAGCATAATGTTTGATGCATCATCCGATAACTGGTGCGACCGCGTGGGGTGCCCCCTCGGGCCTTTCGGCGAAGAAGCGACGACATGGGCCAGATAAGCAGCATTGATTTCCGCTTTTCCAGCAATCAGGTCATGGTCGAGGGTTTTTTCGCAGTTTTTGAATTGGCATCGACCAGCGGCACGCCCCCAAACCAGCAGCTTTGTAACTTCGCTCAGTTGCTTCCCTCTGTTCGACATTAGCTGTGCCTCCCATTTTTGTCGGTCAAATCCATCCCAGGAAGCACCGGTGTCAGGCGAGCGTGATCGATGATCAACTGTCCTTGTTCAGGTGGTAGACCACGTTGGAAAGTTGTGATTGTGGCCTGGAGCACCCCCACACCCAACAGGCGAACAATGAGCAACGTGGCGAACGATGGCCCACTTTCCTCAACCATCGTCGTCATTGCAGCCACGTCGATGTCACTGGGTACAGGCGGGAAAGTCGGATGCGAATGCCATTCACCTAAATAATCCACTCGTCCATTTCTGTCCGCATTCGCAGCTAAAATGCCATCTAGTTGGACGCCATGTGTGGTAGGAAGACTGGCGAAGCGATTGTGCGTTCCAACGTCCAGGTCAACTGTAAAACCGACCAGTTCAAACTTCCCGGGCGCAAGCTGTTCTGCAGCCAACCAACCGCCGATCTCTCGGAGACCACCTGTTTCGAGGCACCCTCGCATCGCATTCCATTGTGCAGGGGGAATTCTCAGACTAAGGGCCATAATTGACCCCCAGCTGGTCCAAGACCTTTTCTGAAGAAAGACCATTGTCGCCAGCCTCCCCGTCGCCCCAACCAGCATTTGAGCTGTAGACAACGGGATGCGTGTCGAACGGATGTTCAAAAATCCATCCTTTCCGAAGGCCGACGAAATAAGCAGGCTCGGGATGGATCCTCATTTCTGGAGGCGAGAGCACATCCAGCGCATGGCGAACCAATCTACTTCCGATCGCTCCCACGTCGCCATCGGAGGCGAATAGTGGTTGTTCTTGGCCCTCCTCATGAAGGCCATAATTGCGCTGTTCTCCTTCCGGCGGCGCTTCGCCTTTGGCATCACACCAAGCCTGTAGTTGAGAAGCGGCAATCATAGGAGCCGGGTCTTCGTTCGGAACGCTGCGTGCAACCAGCCCACCAATTCCGCCAGCGTAGACGCGTGCCCAAACCAGTGGCTTTCTCTTCTGCGTACAGATTGCTGCTGCCATACGAAACACGCTGCTATCAGCCGTTGTGTCGATAACAAGATCACAAGAACTGACGATCTCGCCAAGCTTCGAGATGTTCTGAACAGTTGATTGTGATGTTAGGCTCATACCGAGCGCGGAGACTAGGACATTTGGGTTTATGCGAAGCAGCCTGTGCTGGAGCGACATTGCCTTATGATGTCCAACATCCAGCTCGTCCAATTCATTTCGAACCAAGTTGTCGGTCCAAAGGACATCGTTATCGAGCAACATGAATTGCCCGACACCTTCGCGCGCTAGGCTTGCGGCAACCTTGGAACCGAGAGACCCTGCTCCAATAATACAAACGCTGGATTTTCTGAATGTCAGTCCATGAATCCTACGTTCCTTTGCCTGGGGCGGGGCGAAGGTAAGAAAAAGGTCAATCTTCCTGTCGTTGTCGGCATACCAAACACGGAACAAAACCTCCTGTCTGCCGTTTGAAAGAACGACCAGCGTACTCTCATGTTTGTTGATCCATGCTCGCAACCAATAGGGCAAAAGAAAAAAAAGTTGCTCCTCGGCGTCATGCGCAGTGAGATCGGGAATCTTCTGAATGCCTGGCAAGCGGTAAAGGACCCCTCGAACCCACTTGCCTCCAACCCCTGGGCCATCGGCTGGAACTCGCAATCCCTGGTCATGCCCAATGGAGGCAACGCGTGCAACCTGCGTTTCCATTGTTCCCAACCTGTGCTCTACGGTTAGGCGAAGTTCGGTTGCGCGCCCAGCCAACCGAACCCTTAGTAGGTCTGCGGTCTTTGGTGGCAGCATGAATCGCAATGGATATGCTGCAAGCACCGTCGGTAGATCGGTTGGATGAGCACTCTCAACATCAGATACGGCGTCGTTGGCGGGCGTGGCCTCGATGAGCGCTTTGGCACTTCGAACCACATCTGTACTATTACAATCCGGATGCCAATTGTCGGATCTGTATTGGAGGCAAAGCTCGCCACCCGCTCCATATTGGTGCTGGGAAAGCGTAATGGTGTCATCTGCCGGAACCACAAAAGGTGGCAAATCTGGAAAAAGTACCGGGAAGACCATGCGCAAAGGAACTCGCCTGTCCTTTGTCAACAAAGTAAATGACCAACAGACTAGGCCATTTCTATCTTGGCCAAAACTACCATCCTGGAGCCAATCTGAAAGCCCTTCTAGCGCCGAAAGCTCTTCACACTCTCGAACTAGCCGCTCTTCATTCTGGGCGAGGCTCATCAACCAAAGCCCTTGGGCTCCGTTGGTCTGCGTTCTTCTTCACCAAACACAAGGCCAGGAGCGGAGGCACCGCCCGCGACAGCTGGTGCGGCTGTTGCCGCGCGCGATCCAGCTGACGACGCGACTCTTGATCGGGTTGCTTCCGTCAATGGGTTCCCGAGGCTACGCGCAAGCTCATTCAAGACGATGCCTGCATCAGAGAACTTTTGCACCGCGCCGAAATCTTGCCGAGCTGCTTCCAACCACTTGAAGAAAGCGGTCCGCCGCTCTGGGTACGTTTCCCAGCGATCAGCAAAGTTTTCAGAAGGGTCGGTCGGGTTCTGGATCCAAGATATGCTACCTCGCTGCTCTATAGCGAGATGCATGTCGCGAAGAATCTTCGCTATTGCATCTGATACTCTGTTTTCACCGGAGTACGCGTGGCTGGACAGCGTCGTTAAGATGATGCTTATCACCTTCAAATCCGGATCCCTCTCAGCGAACCATTCGTCTCTATGCCGCTTGAGGAT
This sequence comes from Hasllibacter sp. MH4015, assembly GCF_020177575.1. Taxonomy (NCBI): domain Bacteria; kingdom Pseudomonadati; phylum Pseudomonadota; class Alphaproteobacteria; order Rhodobacterales; family Roseobacteraceae; genus Hasllibacter; species Hasllibacter sp. MH4015. The sequence goes on along the minus strand of NZ_JAHTBK010000001.1, from coordinate 2,260,919 downwards.
CATAATCGAAGACTGGAGAGGCGTCCGGACCCGAAAAACAGGCACATCCTCCACACTGGCGGTCACTTTGCCTTGCGCATCCAAGAACGCACGACGCCTTTCATTCAGTTGTTCGATTTGTCTCGATTTGAACCAGGAAGCAAAGCCTCGTGGGTTACTACGAGGCCAGTCGTCTGTGATGACGTTGTATGTGGCTGTCTCGTCGGAATCAGTGATGGCAATTGCCCCTTCAGCCAGGGCTTCGTCGGCCATGTATGAAGACAAAAGCAAACGCATATTTGCTTCGTTCGGCACAGCGGGCAGCACGTCCATGTGAAACTGCGCTCCGTCGGCATAGACCAATGTGCAGCATCTGCGGGACTCTCCCACCTCGTTACTGATACCGCGAGCTTTTCGATACGCTTTGAGCTCATTCCTCATAAGCCCACGCAGATCAGCTTGCGTGATCGACATTTTGTTCAAGGACCGGAATGCAACGACGATGTCCAGATCATAGTCCTCGTCTGAAGAGGCGGGTTTAATTGGGGTCCCCAAGGCAAAGGAACCTTGAACATAAACGTCTGGATCGAATTCACGCACCTTGGAGTCGGCGCGGTGTAGGAATCCACCAAGGTCCTTGTAGCGACTTTCGGCCTGATCAAATCGATCTTGTGGTACTGCCAGCTCCTCTGCCAGTTTTTCAATCGCTATGTTGTACCCGTATCCAATGTCAGAATGCCTATTCATCAAAACTCCTTATTCTTTAGTTGTTCAACTTTAAGTGATGATGCCGCGGCACATTTACAATCTCTCAAGGGACTAAATTTCAGCTTACATCATAGCCGCAGCGAATGTCAGCAATGCGGATTGCGATCGCAGCAATCGACCAGCACGCTAAAGGTCTCCTAAGGGCCGCTCGTTACGCATCGCCTGAATACTCCAACGCCTGCACAGCCAACTCCATAGCCTTTGCAGTTGTCGATGCCACATCGCAGAAGTCATCAAAGGCAGTCGCTGGTAAAACAAACCGCCCGTTGCTTTGTACGACGGCCATATTCTCCAGCAGATGGTTCATTCCGGCGCGGCTGATGATCGCGTTCATCACAACATCAATCTCATCAAGATCGAGCAATCCGATATCGGCATCGAGTGCATTTGAGACTGCACGTTCACTTCGACCAACTGAGATTGTTTCACCAGGTGGCACCTTACGTTCGCTGTTCTCTCGTAAAGCCCGAGCGTCATTTCGGAACTCAGCGGCAAGCACCCGCCGCAGGGCTCGACGACGGGTATCGATCTCTCTTTCGTGCGCGGCTGCAGCATGACGCGCATTGGTCCGCAACGTCCAAATCACACCAATGAAACCTAGAGCGCCCACGATCGTCGTTTGATACGGCTCAAGTGCGCCAAGAATTTCTATCAACGTCATGTCTGCTCTTCTGGATTTGGTTTTCGTTACATTTCGATCCTAATCCTGCGGTCAGCCTTAAACCAGACTGAACCCTTCACCCTTACTCACCCCCACTTCACCTCACACAAGCGCCCAGATTTGGTTCACTTGGAATGCACCTTTCCACTTGAACAAATGAGGTGCTTTTTATGAGACATGTTCCAATCTTCATCGGCGCTATGGCTTTGGCCACAGGGCTTACAGGCCTCGGGGTGGGCGACGCCATGGCGCAATCGTTCTACACCGATGGCAGCGACTATGCCCGACGCTATCAACAACAGCTGCTAGCCCAACTCGCCATGATGCGCGTGGGTATGATCATCCTTGCCACGGGCTTCGGCTTTGGCCTGGGATGGTTTCTCTCACCCTATGCCGCGCAATTTAGAGCCACGATTGCGATCCTGGCTGGTATTGCAGCAGTGATCATTGCTGGCACCAATCACGGATGGCTCGGCTGGAGCACAGCCTTTGTCATGGCAGTCGTTGGATTTGTCTGGGGGCTTGGCTTTTGGGCTGGTCAAACGATCAGAGCCATGGCCGAAGTGCCAGAGACTTTCGGCAGTTCCCGGTGGGCTACAGCCGCACACCTGATCGCCAACAAGCTCTTCAATACGGGCGGCATTCTCTTAGGCCTTGCCCATGACGGAGAGAAGCTCTCGCGGATCTTTTACCAGGGTGATCGGCATATCCTGACCGTTGCGCCTACACGGGCCTGGAAGGGCATCAGCCATATTGTTCCGAACCTGCTCACTTATCTGGGCTCAGTTTTGGTCATCGATCCAAAAGGCGAAAACGCCCTGATCACCGCCAAAGCCCGTCAAGATATGGGGCAAACGGTTCACCTGATCGATCCTTGGAACATCGCAGCCCATCAGCTGGAGATGACCCCTGCCCGGTTCAATCCAATCGATTGGATCCAACTGACCGATCCAGATGCCACAGAAAACGCCATGCTGCTGGCTGACGCTTTGGTCGAGCATAACAGCAAGACCGATACGTTCTGGCTCGAAGAAGCCAAGGCGTTGCTTCAAGGCCTGATCTTGCTCGTGGCCTTTGATGAAACGTATAATGGCAAACGCAATCTCGGCACTGTGCGGGATTTGTTGTTGCTCGATGGGGATCAGCTTGAAGAGCTGTTCCGGTATATGGCGAACTCTCCGCATCATTTGGTGCGCAGCACGGGCTCTCGCTGTTTGCAAAAAGAGCCAAAGCTGATGGCCAACGTCATGGCCTCTGCGCAGGCTGAGACGCATATGCTGGATAGTGACCGTATCCGAGAGTCTTTGTCCGCATCAGACTTCGACTTTGCCGATCTGAAGAAGAAAGCGGTGTCGATCTATATGATCCTGCCCGCTGATCGGCTGCAGGCTTTCAACAAACTGCTGCGCCTGCAAGTGCAACAGGCCATCACGGTCAATGCACGCAATATCGAAGATAAGCCCGCAAAGCCTGTTCTCTTCATCCTCGATGAAATGCCCGCTCTGGGGCGTTTGGCGATGGTGGAGCAGGCCTATGGTCTCATGGCAGGGTTTGGCATCCAGCTCTGGGGTATCACCCAGGACCTCTGCCAGCTGCGCCGGGTCTATGGCGAGGATTATGAGAGCTTCATCGCCAACTCCGGGGCTGTGGCGTATTTTGGATCGCCGGACAAAACCTCGACGGAGTATTTTTCTGCGGCGTGTGGGACCACAACCGTGTGGAACTTCTCTTCGGCTGTCTCCAATGCCTTCAACACCAATGCGGGCAGCAGCGGAAGCTCGTCGGGCAAATCCATGACCTATTCGGACAATCGAGCGGCATCACAGCGCAATCTGGCCTATCCAGATGAGCTGCGCCGTCTCCCGCTCGATCGCCAACTTCTTCTCATCGAAAACATGGATCCGATCATGGCGAAGAAGATCCGGTGGTTTGAGGATGAAGAGCTCTCAGCCAAGGGCGTCAACACCCACGACAGCTGACGCAAACCAAGACCCTTCGGTGGCATACGCCGCCGGAGGGCGCACCGCACATCTTCCCACTCCCGTACCGCATGAGGTTTTTCCATGACCCTATACATGGCCCCGCAAAATTCTTGGGCGATTGTTCATCTGACGCTTGGCCCCACCGATACCTTCAAAATGGCGCGCCTGGGCGGCATGCCAATCGATGAACGCCTGATGGTGGATATGTGGCACCGCACGCAGCGTGATCGCGCTTTGAGAGCCGCTCTGCGTGAAGCTGCAGCCTTCGGCGCGCATATCGCCATTGGCGATCTGCGCTTCGAAGACATCTTCGACAATCCCTCGCCCTTCATCACCGATGACAGCTTTTGAGGAGCAGTAACATGTCCAACGATAGAGATGACAGCAAAGATGCCTTCAATAGTATCACCAATCCCGATGGCTCGCCCCTGCGCGACAAAGACAATGACGCCCCTCAGTTCAAGCCGCAGATGCGTTACACGCAGCCTGCCCCAAACCTCGCACCAGGTGGTGCGATGGGGCTTCGGACAGGACTGGGACAATCAAGAGAGCAACAGGATGATCGCCCACCGCTTGATCCAGAGGCGAAGCTCACCTTTACCAGCGCAATCACTGTGGACCCACAGCGCTACTACACCGGTGATATGCCCACGATGCCGGGTTATTCGTTCCTCGCCCGTGTGAATGACACACCCACTCCGTATGGGTTGGATGAGGGTCGGATCGAACAGCTTGTCCTGAAATTCGAGGATGAAACCGTCGCACGGTACAATCATGGCAAATGGATTGGAGAGGACGGGCACGGCCATGAAGAAGCTCTTCATGAATTGCGAGGAGCACTAGAACCGGAACGCGAGCTCCCCCCTCGAGAGAAAGACCTGATACCGGAAGACGATAGAGCCATTCATTCGGATCCCATCCAAGAGGCTGGTATTGCGACGGATCATGGCGAACCAGATAGCCCGTGGATCGATGGACGGGTGACCTCCATGCCTGGGTACACCTTCCAAGCGAAGGTCTTCGATGAACCCTCACCGCACGGCATTGATGGCGGCAAGATCTCGAAGCTCGATATCCGCAAGGATGGAGAGATGGTCGCTCACTATGATCGGGGATGGGATATAGCGCCTCAAGACACAGAGATGCGAGAAGCCCTACAGCGCATTCGCAATGGGCTCGATGATACGCCACAACAGTCCTTCAAAGGGTTTGATAAGGGTCAGGACAAAACCCAAGGCATGGAGCGATAGGAACACGCTCCTAGGGCGGGATAGTGCGTTTTGTGCTATCCTGCTCATATGAGCCAAATCGAATTTATGAGGTTCCTCAGAGAGCAGGAAGAGCAACACCCAGGACAAGACATCCAGACACGCCTTTATCCGAACGGAAACGGCGCTGAGGTCATGGTGCAGCTTCCACAAAGCTCATAGAACTACGTCGATTGGCTCGAAGAGACCCCAGGTGGGGATTTTGCCTCTTGGGTCACACACTGCATCCGAACACCCTTTGAAGACTGGCCACTGTCCAAGTTGCTCATGTACTGGCTTTGGGCGGATGAGTGTGGGCGGCATCGTAGAGGGATGGCAACACGATCAGACACGCCGCCCGCGGGGTATGAGCCCTACGGGATGGCGGCGAATGATGAACATAGAGCTTGAAAAAAAAATCTGAATGATCACACATTCGTTGAGCACTGGAGATCAGCAACCGGAAGCCACTTTTGACCAACGACCTAGCCTACAATACAAACCCATTTTCCCCTTACTACGAAAGAGAAATACCGCAGCCGAAAACACTTCAACCTTCTCGGCTGGATCGTCGGACCCCCGATGCACCGAACTTTCTTGACTCCGAGTACGCACTCAGAGATTTTCCAAATATATCACCATTTTTTCGCTCTCTTCATAGAATTACGGAAAAGTTTGATTTTCTTCGAACACCGTCCCGAAAGTGGGATGAAGATTACGTGAGACCAGACTCATTGAGTCGCTGGACGGACCAATTCAATCTTACGAAAGGAACAGAGCCACCTGTAATTAACGATAGCACAGAGCAAAACGAGGGCTGGGTCCGAAGCCTACTTCAAAGCTCAAAGCAAGCGGAAAAAGATAAATACATCAGGTTCTTTGTAACAGGTGAAATAGGCACCGGAAAATCCACATTCTTCAAAAGAACCATTCGTAAAAATCAGAAATTATTTCTAGAATCCAAAATTATTCCAGCGCGAATTGAATTCTCGAAGATTAGCAGATCTTCACCATCCGATGAAACCCGAAAACTAGAGATGCTCCGCAGGGCGATTATCGACTCGTTCTATAGAGAAATTCATCACCTATTTAGCGATGAGGTAAGGAAAACAAGCTTCTTTGAGAACGGGGAATTCGAAAAGTTTCGACGCTATATCATAGATCGAAAATTATATATCGGAGACGGGCAGAACTTCGAAAACCGACAAAAAGCTGCGGAGGATTTTGCGGATTTCCAAATCGCAAAAGCAAAGCGCTTCATCACACTTAGTAGAGAAGATAGAAAAATGGAGGTGCGGAACTCAGATGACACCTTCAAAGAGTTGACGATACACTACGTCACGCAACATCTCGGATACAGCTTTGTATCGATATTCGATGGCTTTGATTACATTACCGCCGCGGATTATCTTTATTCCACTTCGAACAGCGAGCAAATAGCCTCGTTGAATTCCGTTTATAAAGGATCTTCGAAGTTCCCACTCTTGGACCGCATCGGTTCCCACTTGGATTTTCATCAGGTTTTTGTGATGCGCGACGTCACTTACGCACGGTTCTTCGAACGCAACCCGGGACTAGATGAGATAGACAATCGAAAGCATTTTCGCATAATTGGCCCTAGCTCTAAAGCTTTGGTGGCAAGGGCTATTGCTCGAGTATGTGACGAAAACAATTTGCCTGATGTTTCAGCCGATCTCTTTGAATTTGATCGATTCATGCGCAAGACTATCCGTGAGGTAATCATTAAAGGTGACACAGAAGCCACTTCAGAAGGCAACAATGAAAACGAGAAATCAAACCCACTTGTACCCCTCAACCTATTCAATGGAAATGCGAGAAAAGAGCTCAACTTCCTCAAACTCATAATTGAATTTATTGTTCTTGAGATTATTGCAGATCCAAAAAATTCTTATACGGATTCGGTTGAGAACTTGTTCTCGGTGGCTGGAGATCCAGAATTTCGTAGGCGCATTCGACAAAAACAATATAGATTATTAGGGATCCTATTGTGCCAGAACCGATCGACGTTTCGAAACTCAATTGCCCTGCCTGCAGATGGAGAAATGGGACCAAACGGAATTATGGACTTGGAGGGCGTTGGAAACTACATTGACAATGTTTATAACTATGATGAGAAGAATCAAGCTCCCCTGGGACTCCTCTCAAAAATTCGTATTTGTGAACTTGTTAGGCGCATTCCACTGACTGCTGTGGAAATAGCGTCCAAACTTGGACAATCGTACAGCACGGACTACGATCGCACATTAGCCGTGATGTGTCGGACTGGTTTGCTCAAAACGCGCTTCAAAAATGGTTCCGTATTTTTTCAGGCTGAACCTTTGGGTATGCTCTGCATAGATCATCTTTGTCATAAAACTGAGTACATAGAGCACGTTTTTCCACACATCGCACTTCCCTCGCATGTTCGCGATCCGTCAATACGAGCGTATGAGAGAGATCGTACGTCGCCGAGATATTGGGCGCGTGCCTCGCTGGTAAATAGTTTCTTGCTCTTGCAGCACGTCCGACAAATCGAGAAATTAGAACGTAAAGAGGGCTATTCTTGGAAATGGTTAGCGCCACAGATCGAAACGCATCACGCGGATACGCTTGCGCGTACGGTTAGAAAATTTTTCAACCCAAATATAAATCGTACGATTCTCGATGAATTCGAATCTGATTTGAACAAGGTATATTCAATTTGACAAATCTTGCCTTCAACTCTATTGTTGGAATGGTTTTATTTATTATTACAACAGTTGCAGCTATAGTTACATTTCTGCTGAGAAAGGATATAGCTGAAAGACTTTCGGAAAGAAGGAATAGATTGGAAGAACTTAAGAAGGTCCACCAATTAGCTCATGACAACATTGTGCCACGTAGCTCTTTATCCAGGTCCGTGGCGAAGGCGCAGATCGAGCAGCTGCTCATTAGGAGCCGTGTGCAACCAGATGAGGAGCTTGTACAGGCGTCACACAACCTTGATGAGAACGTAGATGCACCAGGTGATACTTGGCAAAGGGTGGCAAGTCTCTCAAGAAGGCGCATTAGGCGCTTCCGAGTAACTAGTATGATACCATTTATCCAATGAAGCTTGAGTTACTCGGCTGTGTCCAGACCTTTTCTCGCCTTCTTCTTTAAGGAGGAGAATACACCTTTTTGGGTCTTTTTTGGTCTACCGATATGGACCCCGCGCGCTCTTGCTGCCTCCATCCCCGCCTTGGTCCGTTCACTTATCTGTTCCCTCTCAAACTCGGCGAACACCGCCAGGTGGCCATAGAGCATCCGCCCGACGGCGGTCGTCGTGTCTATGCCTTGGGTTAACGCAATGAAGTCCACCCCGTTTTGTCGAAGATCATCGAGGATTTGTAGCAGATGGAGCATAGATCGGCTAAGCCGATCCAGCTTCCAAACAACAAGCACGTCACCTTTGCTAAGCTCACGGCGTAGGCTTTCCAGTGACGCCCTATCCTTGATCGCTCCAGAGACACCCAAGTCCCCATAGATCACATCACATCCTGCAGCCTTCAGTGCATCCACCTGTAGAGCCTCGGACTGATCTGCATCCGACACCCGCACATAGCCGATTTTCCGGCCCTTTGGTTTCTCCTCCATATCCTCAGGCTGCCTGAGTCCTTCTGTCGCACAAGCCGCTTTCATGGCCATTCTCCTCTTTGCAAAAGGGGTCCCTTTTGAAAGCGGCGCTTGGGCTGGGTTTGATCGGCCTGTCTTTGCTCAAAAAACTGTGGATAACAGGCCTTTGCGAAAATCGGTGGTGCAGTCTGGTATGAATAGCAAAAGGGACCCCTTTTGCAGCCGGTGTGACATGGGCAACGCCTGAGAGGTCCACCATCATGCATCACCCCAAACCCAATCAATTCGTGCTCGAAGTTATGCAATGGGCACGAACCAAAGACTTGGAAGACACCGCCCCACTCGATCAAAGCGACCTTGATTGTATGAAAGCCATCCGTGCTGTCCTTGTCGAGCACGGTAAGCTGGACCGCTTTGCGCTGCATCTGACCCACAAACACTTCGATTTGGCGGATGACGAAGTGCTTGTGGAATATTCGAACGAAGAAAAACGCGAGCAGTATTTCAGGGTGGAGAAAGCCGACTCTGAGATCGCATCTCAGTCCATTCCAACCACATGGACATTGGAACGGATGGAGCCAAGCGCACGATGTGTCTGTGCCTGGCGTCCCGCACAGGGGCATCTCGCCCGCCATGAAACCGGCGAGATGATGCAAATGGACGACACGATCGTCTCCTAAGGCCCTCTCCCTTTATCGCTGTCTTACCAAAGAGTCTTCATCGTCATGTTTAATATCAAGATCTTCGGCATTGGCCTCATGGCCATTGGCGGTCTCCTTGCAGCCATCGCTATCGCCGTCACTGTCTCATCCTTTCGACCGCCATTCACCGATGCGCAGCTCAGGACCAACTATGCCACCTGGGGGCAAGGTCAGGGCCTTGAGGTTTATAGTAGGCAAATGGAAACCGTCATCGCCCGTGAGAATTCTCAGCGCATGACCTGCGCTATTGTTCCCGGAGGCTCGCAATGTCCGATGTCGGGCAATGTAGCCCTCCTCACCTATCTCGGCATTGTTCTGGCTGGTGTCGGCTTGGTCATCGTCATCGCCAGTCCCAAACGTGACCCTGCCTGATCGTGAGAGGCACACCCCTGCAAACAACAAAGCGCCGCCGGTCAATCAGACTGGCGGCGCTTTCAGGTTTCAGAACAGCGAATGCTTAGATGGCGAAATCTTCAATCGACTTTCCGGCCTCCAGCCCTTCTTTAATCCAAGCAGGCTGACGGCCCTTCCCAGTCCAAGTCTTGGCGGGGTTTTCTGGATGGCGATATTTGGGTTCGCCTTTGGCCTTTGTCTTGGTTGGCTTACCACCCAATAGGTCTTTGAGCTTATAGCCGTGCTTTGCAGCAACAGCTTCAAGCTCTGCGATGGCCTCGGCGCGCTTGCGCTCTTCATATCCTTCGACAGCTTTCGCCGTTTCTTTTTGTAGTGCCTTGAGCTCTTCAAGTGAGAGCTTCTCCAAATCCAGCTTTTTCGCCATTGGACCCTTTTCCTTCATAGTGACGGCTCTGCCTATGATGCCTTTCACCGACACGCAAGAAGGCATATTCAAAGATGGCAAAGCCGCCAACTCTTGCTGATTATCCACACCGATATATCAAACACTCACCTGCAATAATTGTCTCGGTATAATCGACGGATAAGTCTCGGGCTAAGGCGTCATAGTCGAAGTAGATACGCATGGCCTCGGAAATATCACCCATGAGCCCCTCTTCAACAAACTCAATCGCCAAAGTCCGCATCGATGCGAGATGATAGATATCAACGTCAAAGTCATCGGGAGACGTTTTACCATACTCAAACGAATAGCCACACTCTCCAACAGCTACAATAACCCGTTGCTTTTGTTTTTTTGCCCATTCCTCAACTGCTTCAAAAAATCCCTCAATGCTCCCCTGGTATAATCCAGTTGCTTCTGCGAGAGCTGCGTCAATAGCCTCGCCATCAATAAATTGAAGTTCAAACTCTTCAACCTCTTGACCGTAGTCGTTACGAAGGGCCGAAACCTTAGCGTGATACTCCTCGGCACTTTCAAAAAAGAAGCCGGTGGCTGAAAGGTCATAGGGTTGAGCGTAGATCCTTGTCATGTGTGTTGTCCTTTCTCCTGACGGGTTGCGCATGCAACCGTCTGCCCCTCTGGCGAAGAGCGGGGGTGCAAGGGACAAGGGCGGCATCAGCCGGGACCAGAGCCACGCACAGCTGCAAGGAGAGAAACGACTGAAGCGCGCATGGCGAGGACCCACCCCTTGTCGCGCGCCAGGGGCAGCAGCCCCAAGTAAGGCTCCGTGCCGTTTGAACCGAATTGCTCTTTTGTGGCGTGTATGCCGATCAAAGCAATCCGCTTCTCGTCTCGCGACCACATTGGAAGTGATGGATATCTCATCGTCGGTTTTGCCACAGGCCAATGATCTGGAAGGCCAAGGGAAAGCCCTGCTTCACATGCGTTGCGCCCATACGGTGTCCTTGTCATCGGACCTGAGGCGATCCCTCCCTCGAGAAAGACCAGCACTTAAGCGGGTCTCAATGAACCGAGACGGAGGATTCCATGATCAATCTATACACCATCGAAGAGCTACGAACGCTCACAACCAAACAGCTTGAAGAACTTAGATGTGAGCTGAGAGAGCTTCTGGAAAAATTGGCGGACAACAATCATGAAGCACGGTCATTGATCACCACATCGCTGAAGAACATCGACCATGTGATCATGCAGCGCTTCTTCAGGCCACAGCCTCCTGGCTAGGCCAAAATGGCGCAACAGTATCGGGTCCAGCGGCGTCCCGCTGGCGTCAATTCAACCGACGCCGGTTGGCCTCCATGGAATGGTCAGGGGTCTTGGGGGTAGGAACGCCGTCCAAGTCGATGGTCCAGGAGAGCGACATCTCCTCGGGCGGGTTTGCAAAGGACGGCACGCCTTTGGCCTATGGGTGGTCCATGGAGGGAGAGATGGCATCTCCCTCCTGGTTGGGGGTGTGGGGGTCTAAAGGTCCCCTACGAGTGACTGACCGGCGATACGGTCTTCTGGCGCACCATACATCGGCTCAATGCCTGGATGGTCGCCATGGGCCGGGGGGATGCAACGGGGGCATGCAAGAACGACAGTGACGGAATGGGCCCCCTTGCCAAGAGGTGTGCGACGGTACGACCACACACATCTTGCGATAGCGCTTATGCAGACAAATGACGCAGAACTGGGTCAGTGAACCGAAATTGACCTTGTGGATATACACGACTTAAGCCACAGCGGATCGCCGATTGTGGAGTAGCGATGTCGGAGCCAATCTCAAACGATGAGCGACTACTGGCTGCGCTGGAAGCTGCCTTGGATCGTTACGATGAACGCGTCGAAGTTCCGTTCTCGGCATCTCCATCGTTTCGGGTTGTTCCAAACGACGATTTCCGCGCCCACGTTTTCCCATTGGGTGATGGGCTAGGGATTGACGTCAGCTCTGGCGCAGCAGTTCAGATCATAGAGGCGTGGCACAAAGCTCTTACGCTGTCGGCGGAATTGCCCGAGCACCGCCAGATCCAATTGCTTGGCCGCCCGGAACACGCGGCGGACATGTCCCTAAGATGGCTCATGCAACACGAGCTCAACCACTTCGCCATTGGGCACTTCAAGATCACTGGCTCGGCGGGCATCTCGGATGCGGGTCCTCCTGTTGTATTCGATGTTGCGTCACGGCGCACGCAGCCATGCATCGATATCAAAGCTCTGCCACAGGAAGAGCAAGACATGGTTTCGCCGTGTCTGGAATTGCAAACTGACCAGGATGCGACCGAGATTGTGCTGGGGGCCTACGCCGCTGAGAACTGGCCACTCTACCGCTATTACGCAACCTGCATCCTGCCTGTGATGTTCATCCTGGAACGCGAAGACCAGCAATATGAGGAGCGTAGCCGGACACATCCAATGGCAGCAACACGGCTGTACCAGCTCTTGGCCTATCTGACCGAGCTCCCCTACATCCCAGCCTACAAACTCGCCCACCACGAGGGTTTAGAGCATATCCCAGATGCGTATCTCCCAAGTGCGGAAGAAATCGACGGTTATCGCGAGGCAATTCTTGAACCCGTCTTTGCAAGTTCACAAATATTCGCCGAAGCGGTCGGCATCCCCGATGCCTGGGACAAGCTCGGAGGAGCCGAAGATTTCTTCGCAGATATCGAAAACGTCCTCACCAATGGCCATCAACCGTCCAAGGCCTTCCGAACCGACGGCGCAAAACAATGGGCAGAACTCAAGCCACTCAACGACCGATTGCTTCAAATGATCCGCGATGCGTGAATGTGCAAAGTCAGTTGTTCGGACGAAGCCGACGTAGAAATTGTTGGTGTAGATGGCCGCTTTTTATGCGCAGCAGTTCCTAAGCCCGCGATTTGCGTTAAATACACTTATTACAAAGGTTGTGCGTGTTGGTGAGGTTCTAAACCGGTGCACAAGTGATAACGTACGCACCAAAGCTCCTTTGGTTGTGAAGGATAGCGCGGTGTTAGCCAGCCAACGCACCAACTATCAGGAGTCCCACTGTAAATATCCCGATCCACATGAAGATCGTACCAAGAATAGACCTTTTGACCGGCTTAACTTCGGCAGGATGGCTTACTTCTGAACGCCGCTTTGACGCAGCCTTGGCTTTTGGCTTCGCACTGGAAGTGGCAGTGTAGCTAAGGCCGGTTTTGGGAATGCTAGCAGTAACACGCGTACCGCGGTTACTGATATTTGTAGTTAGGCCTTTCCCTCCAAGACTAACTGAAGCGCCCCTCTTACCAGTGTTAATTCTGACACCCGGCGCGATCTTAAATGATTTTCGAAATCCAAAACCCACAAAAAAACTCCCTATTGATATCTAATCATAGATTGTTGCAAGAGAAAAGGAAATCGTCTTGATTGAAGAAAACGGTTTCAGTTTAACGAGCTGTGAGACGCATAGTCCCTCGTAGGTAAAATCCAGATGCAAGACCCGAAAGTCGCCATTCGCGACATTGCAGAAACTTGGTAGGAGCGCGCTCGGAGCAGCCATAGGATGAAATGCGGCATCTGTCGTAACTCAGCCACTACTAGGTGATGAACCTCACTTCCAGCGTGTAGACAATTGCCACATACTCTTTGGCATATGTGATGAGACTGTTCTGATCGATGAGCGGTTTTGGACCAAAGCACAGCACGAATACAAATGTGTGCAAACTGGGATCGTCATATTCGGCGATTTCGATGGGTGTGCCGTCCGACGTTTGCGGCAACGCCGCCGTGCCAGGCCGAAGCTTTACAAGATAGCTACGCTTTCCTTCACCTAAGGCTAGCAGGTGCCATGCCTCTCTCACACCTTCATAGGCAACGATGTAGCAAGGCTCAGGCACTTCCACTTGAAATCCATACGGCTGCCCAAGCCGAAACCGCGCTGCACCGTCGTCCGGCGGCGAACGGCGAGCAATACCAAGCTGCCCAAGTGGAACGGCTGTAACACCACCCTCAACCTCGTACTGCTTGATAAATTGGTCCCACTCCGAAACCCTCCGATACTGGAAAAGCTTCGGGGCTTTTCGCTGACCAAACTCAAAGTGATTGCGAGCGATCCACTCATGGATGGCTTGCGTTTTCGTCTTATCGTAGACGCCGCGCTTGATATTTGAGAACGGGTCTGCCGTCGTCGACAAGGGGCTGCCCTGAGCCTCTTCCAGCAACAGGTCAAACCGCCCACCTATTTTTTTGTGGAGCGCCCGTAATACTACGTAGAGCTGCTTTGTCGGCCCTTGCCGCTCTTCCGATGACAGAGCCATCCAATCAATTTCTTTGCCATCCATACTGGTGTGATACTGCGCTCGTTGAGCTGTGCAAACGATGATTTCTTCACCCGATTTCACCCCCGCATCACCCAAGAACGTCATCGGTTCGCCATGCTAAAGACAGGCTAAGCGTCTAGGATCATTGTAAATTATTCTTGCGCTGACACGCGAGGTGTGGCATGTTTGTTCTATATTTGTTCCAATTGCGTCCGCCTGTAGGCCAGACAGCAAAACAAGCATGACCCCCAACAACTAAAAACAAGAAAGGACCGGCCATGTCCCAGCCACTGACACCCCGTGACCAAACCACAGATAAGATCCCAAGCCTCTCCGTTGATTGGGAGCTCTATGCCGCCATGTTAGAAGAGAGCGATCGTCCGATTGAGCAGCAGCGGGAACTGATTGAGACGCTCTGGTCCATCGTCGTGATGTTTGTGGATATGGGCTTTGATCTCGATCCTGTCCGTCAAATCTGTGGACAAGGCGCCGATCCCTTGTCCGATGATCCCCCGGATTTGCTATCCTTGTTGGCACAAGAAGAAGCAGATCAAACGGCGCGCGAGGAGGACGAGACATGGCACAAGTAGATGAGCAACAAACAGGATGTACCAAGGCCCTGATCTATTGCCGTGTGAGCTCGAAAGCTCAGGAATCTGAGGGTCATGGGCTGGAGAGCCAGGAGACGCGCTGTCGGCAATACGCGGCCTCCAAGGGCTATGACGTTGCCGCCGTCTTTCCAGATACCATCACCGGCGGCGGAGACTTCATGAAGCGGCCTGGGATGGTTGCGCTGTTGTCGTTCCTTGATGCGCAACCTGATGAGCGGTTTGTGGTGATCTTCGACGATCTCAAGCGCTTCGCGCGCGACCGTGATTTCCACTTTCGCCTGCGCGATGCCTTCCGCGAGCGGGACGCCAAGGTCGAGTGCCTGAACTTCAACTTTGAAGACACGCCTGAGGGCGAGTTCATCGAGACCATCCTCGCCGCTCAAGGGCAGCTGGAGCGCAAACAGAATGGCCGTCAGGTGGCCCAGAAGATGCAGGCGCGGATGGAGAATGGTTATTGGATCCACACCGCGCCCATCGGCTATCGGTATCAGACCATCAAGGGCCGGGGGAAAGTGCTTGTCGCCAATCCACCATTCGATGCGATTGTGCGTGAAGGATTTGAGGGGTTCGCGTCTGGGCGCTTTGCAACTCAGGCGGAAGTTCAACGCTTCTTTGCGAGCTTTCTTGACTTCCCCCGCAACAGACACGGCGCGGTGACCAGTCAGCGTGTGGCCGATATTCTCTCACATCCAATCTATGCCGGGTACATTTGTTCCGAGCGCTACAAGCTGAATTGGATCAAGGCCCAGCATGAGCCTTTGGTTTCCATGGATATCTTTGAAAAGGTGCAAGAGCGTCGCCTAGGAGCGTCTCACGCGCCCCAGCGCAAAAACATCGGGAATGACTTCGCGCTGCGCGGCATCGCCACCTGCGCTTGCTGTGATGCGCCGCTGCGCTCCAGCTGGTCGAAGGGCAAGTACAAGCGCTACGCTTATTATCTCTGCCAGACCAAAGGCTGCGAGGCCTACGGGAAGTCGATTCCTCGGGATCGGTTGGAGGCACAAGTTGGCGAGATCATCAAAGATCTCCAGCCAACGGGGGGGCTCATCGCGATTACAACGCGTATGTTCCAGGACGCATGGGCCATGCGGGCCGAACAAGCCAAGGCCAAAGTACAAGCTGCGAAGCGTCAAATGGCGAAGGTCGAGACGGAGATTGATCAGCTGCTTGGTCGGATTGTGGAAGCCAGCAACAGCGCCGTCATCCGTGCATACGAAGATAAAATCGCCAAGCTCGAGTATGACAAGGCTCGATTGAGTGAAACGGCGCTCAAAGAGCAACCGCCGCAACGCGCCTTCGATGAAAAACTAGAACTCGCCTTACGATTCCTCTCAAACCCTTGGAAACTCTGGGAAAGCGGGCAGGCCAGCATACAACGATTGGTACTGAAACTGGCCTTCCAGGGGCCCGTCGCATATGACCGAAATCAAGGACCTAGAACTCCCGAAATATCCATGCCCTTCAAGGCGTTGAAGGGGGATTGGGGGTCTGTTTTGAAGAATGGTGCGGGCGGCGGGACTTGAACCCGCACGGGCACAAGGCCCAACAGATTTTAAGTCTGGTATGTCTACCAATTCCATCACGCCCGCATCGCGCCTATCGGTAGCGGGGCCGGGCAGGGATGACAATGGAAGAGCCCCGCGCCGTAGCTGCACGCCCCGGATTGGGGTCGGGACGTGCAGCATCTGGGTACACAAGCACAGAAGTCCGCCGACCAGGCGGCGGATGCCGAACGTTACGGGGAAATCCCTTAATGGACGGTTAACGAAGGACGGTTAACGACGGAGCGTTACCGCACGCGCGCTCAAAGCCCCTCGTAGGTGCAGATCGCGTGGACCGGGACGCCCATCGCCTCCAGCTTCGCGCGCCCGCCCAGATCGGGCAGGTCGACCACGAAGGCGCATCCAATCACCTCGGCCCCCAGCCGCTCGATCAGCTTGATGCCCGCCTCCGCCGTGCCGCCGGTGGCCAGAAGGTCGTCGACGATCAGCACCTTGTCGCCGGGGGCCACGGCATCGTCGTGGATCTCCACGACCGCCTCGCCGTATTCCAGCTTGTAGGCCTGCTCGATCGTGGCGGCGGGCAGTTTGCCCTTCTTGCGCACCGGCACGAAGCCCTTGGACAGCTGGTGCGCCACCGCGCCGCCCAGGATGAAGCCGCGCGCCTCCAGCCCTGCAACCGCGTCAATCGTCTCGCCCACGAAGGGTGACAGCAATTGGTCGACGGCCAGCCGGAACCCCCTCGGGTCCTGGAACAGCGTGGTGACATCGCGGAACAAGATGCCCTCGTGAGGGAAATCCGGGATCGTTCTTATGTAATCTCGGACGCTTTTCTGGGCGATCATGTCTGCGGGCTCCTTGCCGGCGATGGGGGCTTAGTCCGACCCGCGCTCGGGCACGCCGGGGCGGGGGTAATGGCGGCGCAGGGCGGCGGCATCCTGACCGCGCAGGCGGGTCATGTTGTTGCCGTTCTCCGCGAAGATCGAATCCTCGTAGGCGGGGGAGGCGATGTCCGTGACAAGGCCGAGCGATTGCACCAGTTCCTCCAGCACGACCGACGCGATCTCGCGCCGCCGGATATCCTGGCTGATGGCGATTGTGGCCGCAACGATGTCCGCCCCGCGGGAGCGGATCGCGACCCGGCCAATGGCGATGGAGGAGCCGTCCAGCTCCTCCACGCCGGTGCCTTCGATAACCCCGCCCTGGGGCGCTTCGACCAGGTGCAGCGGAATATCCATCTCCCCCTCGTAGACCCGTTCAAGAAACAGGTGCGCGCCCGCCCCGTTGATCTCGTCGATGGCCGCGTCGATGGCAGCATCCACGAGGTCGAGCTTGTAATCGGGGAAACTGTCGGCAGAGGTCGCGATCCCCACCCGCAGGTTCAGGCGCTGTTCTTCGGGCCAGAAGATGAAGGGCTTGCCGCATTCGCCCCCGGGCGGCGCGGCGCAGGCCACCATGCGATAGAACGCTTCGTCCGAGACGAGGTCCGGCACCACGAGGAATTCCTGCGCCGATCCGCCACGCGGCGCGGGCAGGGCAAGCAGGACGAGGGAGAGGAGATACAGACGCCACATCGCGCAAATTGATGGCGCGGCTCCGGCGCTGGATCAAGTCGGATGCGCGCATTGGCCGCCACCTGTTGCGCGCTTGCTTTAGTCGTGTCCGGACCCGCCCCAACGGCGAACCCGCCCGGTGATGCCGTCCCACGGACCCGCACCCAGGATGCGGTCGGGGTTGGTGGGCGGCGGCATCTCAACACCCGCAAGCCGCGCGAAACCGAAGCGTGCGTAATAAGGCGCATCGCCCACCAACAAGATGCGGGCCCACCCGGCCGCCCGCGCGCGTGCCAATCCATCCTCCATCATCTGGGCGCCCAATCCCTCCCCCTGCCGGGTGGGATGGACCGCGATGGGGCCAAGCAGCAACGCCTCGCTCCGGCCGACCAGGACCGGCCAGAACCGCACGGCGCCCGCGACGATGTGCAGGTCGTCGCGCGCCACGACGCACAATTCAGCAATCGGCGGCACCCCGTCACGCAGGCGATAGGACGACAGCGCCTCGCGCCCCGGCGCGAAACAGGTGTCGAAAAGCGCCTCCACCTCGGCGCGGTCATCGTCGGTTTCACGTCTGAGCTGGTACATCTGCCGGGGGTCGTCTGGACCTGCGCTGCCTCTGGCCATGGGCGTAGCATGGGGCTAGGTCTTTGCCAAACCACGACGAAAGGTGCGCCTTCCATGTATTACCGCCCCGCCGATGGCCACGGCCTGCCGCACAATCCCTTCAACGCCGTCGTCACGCCGCGCCCGATTGGCTGGATCTCCAGCCGGGGCGCGGACGGGCAGGACAACCTCGCGCCCTATTCCTTCTTCAACGCCGTCGCCTACGTGCCGCCGCAGGTCATGTTTTCCTCCACCTCCGCCAAGGAGGATCGGGGCGATACGAAAGACAGCGTCGCCAATATCCGCGACACGGGCGTCTTTTGCGTGAACATCGTGGAATATGCCGCCCGGGACGCGATGAACCAAACCTCCGGTCCCTGGCCGAAGGAGGTTGATGAATTCACCGATGCCGGGATCAGGCGCGAGGACTGCGCCGAGATCGCGTGTTCCCGCGTGGCAGACGCGCCCGCCAACCTCGAATGCCGCCTGAGCCAAATCGTGCAATTGCCGGGCGAGGCGAATTTCGCCGTCTTCGGGGAGGTCGTGGGCGTCCATCTGCGCGACGATTGCCTGGTCGACGGTATCTTCGACGTGACCCGCTTCAACCCGCTGACCCGGTTGGGATACCGCGACTATTCCGTCGTGCGCGAGGTCTTCTCGCTGAACCGCCCGGGGGAATAGAAGGCCAGCCGCCCGCGGCTCAATGGTCGCCCAAAATCCCCGTGCGAACCGAGTAATCCGTGGCGATCTCGTAATCCGGGTCATCGTCGCTATCGACCATCAGGTGGCCCGCCTTGGACAGCAGGCGATGACAATCCCGGCTCAGGTGGCGCAGCATGATGCGCTTGTTCGCGGCCTCGTATTTGCCGGCCACCGCCTCGATCGCCTGAAGCGCCGATTGGTCCACCACCCGGCTGCCGTTGAAATCGACGATCACGGTGTCGGGGTCGCTTTCGATCTCGAACAATTCCATGAACCCGTCGGCGGAGCCGAAGAATAGCGGCCCTTGGATCTCGTAGACCTTGGCACCCTTCTCCGTCGCGCTGTCGCGGGTGATTGCGTGGATGCGTGTGGCGTTCTGCCAGCTATAGGCGAGGGCGGAGACGATGACGCCCACGACCACCGCCGTGGCGAGGTCCGTGGCAACCGTCACGACGGTCACAAGGATGATGACAATCGCATCGGTGCGCGGCACCTTGAACAGGATCGTCAGGCTGTTCCAGGCGAAGGTCCCGATCACCACCATGAACATCACGCCGACAAGTGCGGCCAGCGGGATCTGCTCGATCAGGGGTGCGCCGATCAGGATGAAGGACAAAAGGAAAAGCGCCGCGGCGATCCCAGCGATACGGGTCCGCGCGCCCGATTTCACGTTGATCATCGACTGCCCGATCATCGCGCAGCCGCCCATGCCGCCGAAAAAGCCGGTGACGGTGTTGGCCACGCCCTGAGCCACGCATTCCTGCGACGCGCCGCCCTTTTCGCCCGTGATCTCGCCCACCAGGTTCAGGGTCAGAAGGCTCTCGATCAGGCCGATGGCCGACAGGATCAGCGCGTAAGGCAGGATGATCCAGAACGTCTCCATCGTGAAGGGGGCCAGCAGGTCGCCGTAAAGCCCCGCCGTGGGTTCGCCGCTGAAGCTGAAGGGCATGTGGAAGGCCGGGAAGCCGCCCGCGATCTCCGCCAGGTCGCCCACGCGCGGCACGTCGATGGAAAAGACCAGCACGATGGCCGCGGTGATCCCGATGCCGGCCAGCGGCGCAGGGATGATCGTTGTGACCTTGGGCAACAGCCAGATGATCGCCATGGTCAGCGCCACAAGCGCCAGCATCATCGCCAGTTGCGGGCCGGGCAGCCAGTCGCCGCCCGCCATGCCATGGCCCGACGCCTCCGCCGATCCCGGCACCTGAAATTGGCTCAACTGTGCCAGGAAAATCACGATGGCCAGCCCGTTCACGAAGCCCAGCATCACCGGATGCGGCACCAGCCGGATGAACTTGCCCCATCGCAGGACGCCCACGGTAATCTGGATCAGCCCCATCAGGATGACGGTCGCGAACAGGTATTCGACCCCGTGTTCGGCCACCAGCGCCACCATCACCACCGCCAGCGCCCCCGTCGCGCCCGAGATCATGCCGGGCCGCCCGCCGATCACCGCCGTGATCAGGCCCACGATGAACGCCGCATAGAGCCCCACCAACGGATGCACGCCCGCCACGAAGGCAAACGCCACCGCTTCGGGCACCAGCGCCAGCGCCACGGTCAGACCCGCCAGGATCTCGATCTTCATCCGGTTCGCGCCCCAGCCATGGCCCATATTGGTCAGCTCGGGCGACAAACGGTTCTTGGCCGCGGCCATCAGGATGCGGGTCATACTCACCTCAAATCAGGGCAATCGGGCGAAGGTTCACGCGTGCTCCGCCGTCGAATTTCTCCGCGACGACCTACGGGGCTTGTCCGCCCAAGTCACGGTATTCTTGCGCATACTTGCTATGCCGCCGTGCGGCAAGGGGCGCGCATCGGCGCCATTGCGTCACCGCTCTGCCGGTGCGACGCTGTGTGAGGTCAAATGGGGGCGCGCATGGACAGGCATCTGGCAATCATCGGCGGATCGGGTCTTTACCAGATCGACGGGCTGCAAGGGGCCGCGTGGCAGGAGGTCGAGAGCCCCTTCGGCACGCCGTCCGACGCGATCCTCACCGGTCGGCTGGGAGACCTGACGCTCAGCTTCCTGCCCCGCCACGGGCGCGGCCATGTCCATTCCCCCACCGACGTGCCCTACCGCGCCAATATCGACGCGCTCAAGCGGATCGGTGTGACCGATGTCGTCTCGGTCTCCGCCTGCGGCTCCTTCCGGGAGGAGATGGCGCCGGGCGATTTCGTGATCGTCGACCAATTCATCGACCGCACCTTCGCGCGGGACAAGAGCTTCTTCGGCAGCGGCTGCGTCGCCCATGTCTCCGTCGCCCACCCGGTCTGCCCGCACCTGTCTGACGTGGCCGAGGCTGCCGCGCGGGACGCGGGCGTGACCGTCCACAAGGGCGGCACGTACCTTGCGATGGAAGGGCCGCAATTCTCCTCGCTCGCCGAAAGCCGGATGTACCGCGCCTGGGGCTGTGACGTGATCGGCATGACGAATATGCCCGAGGCGAAACTGGCCCGCGAGGCGGAGCTTTGCTACGCCTCCGTCGCCATGATCACCGATTACGACAGCTGGCATCCCGACCACGGCGCGGTGGACATCACCGCCATCATCGAAACGCTCCATGGCAACGCCGCCGCGGCCCGCGCGATGGTTTTGGGCATTGCGAAAGCCCTGTCGCCCGACCGCTCCGCCTGTGACGCCGGGTGCGACCGCGCCCTCGACCACGCGATCATGACAGCGCCCGGGGCGCGGGATGCGGACATGATCGCGCGGCTGGACGCCGTGGCGGGCCGTGTTCTGCACGCGGGCAACTGACCGCGCGTGGGTGGGCCCGCGCTCGCCCCGCAAGTCGCGCCTCCACGCCGAGCCCCACGGCCCGCGATGCTTGCATTTACAAGATTGTTTGCCCCTTGACGGATTCCCCATTTTGCTGTGGAGGATGCCGATCGGGGGGAATAAAGATCGCAGCCGCGCATCGCGAAGCGTTTGTCGGTCCCCTTCGTCAATATTGGCCCGCGGATCGGCGAATGCGTGTGCAAGGAACGGACGATGCTCAACAAGATCGACTTTCAGGTTCTGTTCGAACGCTCGCCCGCCCCCACGATGATCCTCGACAAGTCACTCCGCTTCGTGGCGGCGAACCCGGCCTACCTGAAAATGGTGGGCCGGACCTGGGACGATCTGGACGGCACCTACGTCTTCGATGCCTTCCCCGAGGCGGAGGATCGCGTGCGCGCGATGAAATCCCTCTTCGAAGCGACCCTTGAGGGTGAGGAGACGGTGCTGGAAGAGGTTCCGTTCCGCATCACCGTGAAGGGCGTGTCGAAGGAGGAATGGTGGACCGTCCGCCATGCCAGCCTGCAAAGCGGCCCGTCGGGGGAGCCGTTCCTGATCCAGTTCAGCGAAAATGTCTCCGCCCAGGTGCGGATGCGGGAAATGCGCAACGCCATGATGGGAGAGTTGCAGCACCGTATGGGCAATACGTTCTCCATCGTCTTCGCCCTGGCGCGGCAGGTCGGGCGCACCGCCGCGACCATCCCCGATTTCCTGTCTATGTTCGAGGGGCGGTTGCGGTCGCTTGTCTCCCTCAACAAGCAACTTGGCGGATCGAACGTCACGCAAGAAGAGAGTATGGCGGCGGTCGTCGACCACCAGCTTGCGGTCTACGGCCCCGACGTGCTGGACCGGATTTCCGTGTCCGGCGATGATTACTCGCTGTCGATGCTCCAGTCCCAGGCCGTGGCCATGGCGATCCACGAACTTGCCACCAACTCCCTGAAATATGGCGCGATCGGGCAAGAAGGCGGGGCGGTATCGGTGACGTGGACCGTGCTGCCATCCGAAGGCTGTCTGCTGACCTGGGAAGAGACCGGGATCGAGGTCGCGGAACCGGCGGAGAAAACCGGCTACGGCACGATGCTGCTGACCACAATCATTCCAAGCCAGCTGAACGGCAACGCGGCACGAGAGGTCGGGGCGGACACGTTCAAATAAAGCCTTGAGATCGGGCCGACGCGGACCGACATCTGATCGCGCCCCTCGCGTGAAAGCGCGCCCGCCAAGTCTGGAACGCCCTAAAGGTTCTGCCCCGGCAACGCCATCGCCTGCCGCACCCATTCGATTAGCTGCGCGGTGTCGAGCGTGTCGTCCTCGAAGATGTCCAGATAGCGCGTCCTGTCCACCTTGGACGCCTTGGGCGGCACCGGATCAAGGGCGGACCCGGTCAGAAACGAGATCTGGACGTAGGATTTGTAGCAGTAAAGCGCGAGGAACCAGCCGTCGTCTTTGCCGTAGAACGGCGTATTCCACCGCACCTGTTTCCGCACATCTGGAAAGGTCCCCACGACCGTCGCGTCGATCTGCCGACCCACGTCGCGTTTCCAGCCTGGCATCGCGGCGATATAGGCCTGTACCGGCCCGTCGCCATCACCTTTCGGGATGTAGGGATTGGTGCTCGATGAATGGGTCGGCTTCCGGCTCTCTGACATGGGGCGAAGCATATCATGAAGGGCCCCTTTGCGGCGAGTCGCGGACGTGCCGGTGCGCGGCTCCGGGGGCATCTTCCGCATTTGTGGGCACAGCTCAGCACGGCGGACCGGATTTCCCATGACATCGCCCCGCGTTTCAGGCTCTGTGTGCATAGAATGACGACGCGACGCAATCCCTCCCCATGACCGGCAAGGTCCTGATCCTCGGTGCCGACGGGTTCATCGGGCGCCACATCGCCTTTCACCTGCGGGCGGAAGGTTGGGACGTCGTGGCCTCCGCGCGCCGCACGACCCGGTTGGCGCGGATGGGCTTTGCCTGCTTCACTGCCGATCTGGCCGATCCCCAAACCCATGACCCCGCGTTCTGGGCGGGCGTTGCCACGGGGCGCAAGATCGTCAATGCCGCGGGGCTTCTGACGGCCAGCGATGCGCGGTTCGAAGCCGTCCATGTGAAAGCCCCCGCCGCCGCCTACGCGAACGCCGATGGCGGTGTTCTGATCTCCGCCGTGGGGATCGAGGCGGACACGCCATTCGCCCGGTGGCGCCGCGCGGGGGAGGATGTGGCCGCCGCCGCCAAAATCACCATCCTGCGCCCCGGCCTCGTCATGGCCGATACGTCCTATGGCGGCACGTCGCTTCTCCGCGCCCTGGCCGCGTTGCCCGCCGTGACGCCGATGGTGGGGCAGGGGGATCAGGTCTTCAATCCGATCCATGCCGAGGATCTGGCCCGGGTGGTGGGCGAGTGCCTGGACGCGCCGAAACCGGGCCAGCCCTATGACATCGGCGGTCCGACCCGGATCACCCAGGCCGATCTGCTACGCGACCTGCGCGGCTGGCTTGGCCTGCCACCGGCGCGCGCGCTGCCGATGTCGCCTGCGGTGGCGCGGATCGGGGGCGCGGTGGGCGATGCGCTGAACCTCGGCCCGATTTCCCGTACGGCAGTGGCGCAGATCGAGCAGGGGGTGGAAACGGCGGAAGCCCCACTGGTGGATCAACTCACCGCCAAACCGCGCGGGATTGAACAATTTCTGACCCACCGCCCCGCTGGCACTCAGGACCTGTGGCACGCACGCCTGTTCCTGCTGCGTCCGCTGATCCGACTGACCCTTGCGCTGCTCTGGATCGCCTCGGGCCTTCTGGGCCTGTTCCTGCCCGCCGAGACGTTTCTGCCCATGACCGCTCATTTGGACCTGCCCGATGCGCTCTGGATCGCGCTGGCGCGGGGTGGGGGGCTGGCCGATCTTGCCATCGCGCTGGCGCTGATCCGCAACTGGCGCCCCCGCCTGACGGGCCTCGCGCAACTGGCGCTTGTTGGCGCGTACACCCTGGCCTTCACTTTATTGGCGCCGTTCCTGTGGCTCCTCCCCCTCGGCGGGCTGCTCAAGAACCTGCCCATCCTTGTCCTGATCGTGACCTGGATGGTGTTGGAGGATGAACGCTGATGGACCCGTACCTGCTGGCGAAATGGATCCATATCCTGTCGAGCACGGTTCTGTTCGGCACCGGCATCGGGACGGCGTTCCAGATGGTCTGGGCCATGCGCCGCGCCGTGCCGGGGCAGGTCCACGGGGTTGCGTCGGGCGTGGTCGTGGCAGATTGGCTCTTCACCACACCTGCGGGCCTGGTCCAACCGGCCAGCGGGCTCTGGCTGATCTGGCTGCAAGGCTGGTCCCTGACGGAGCCTTGGCTGCTTCTGACCTACGCGCTCTATGGTCTCGCCTTCGCCTGCTGGCTTCCGGTCGTGCGCCTGCAAATCCGCATCCGTGATCTGGCGGCGGAGGCCGTGGCGCAGGACCAGCCTTTACCGCCGGAAGCGACGCGCGCCTACCGCATCTGGTTCGCGCTGGGATGGCCCGCCTTTGTGGCACTCATCGTGATATTCTGGTTGATGGTGACAAAGCCGCCGCTTTGGGGCTGAGTGTCACGGAAAAGGAGTCCCACCATGCCCCTCGACACCTGGCTTGCCTTCGCCGCCGCCTCCACCCTCCTGGTGCTGATCCCCGGTCCCACCGTGCTGCTGGTGCTCAGCTACGCCATCAGCCAGGGCCGCCGGGTTGCCGTGTCGACCGCCGCCGGGGTGGCCGTGGGCGATCTGATCGCCATGACCGCCTCGCTGGCCGGCCTGGGCGCGCTGGTCCTGGCCTCGGCGACGCTTTTCACCGTGCTGAAATGGGTCGGCGCGGTTTACCTGATCTATCTCGGGATCAAGATGATCCTCGGCGCGCGCTCCGCCGCTTTCGCCCTGCCCGAGGCGCAGGCCGTCACCGCCCGTCGCACCTTCGGCCATGCCACCGTGGTGACGGCGCTCAACCCGAAAAGCATCGCGTTCTTCATCGCCTTCGTGCCGCAATTCATCACGCCAGAGGCACCGCTGATCCCGCAATTCGCCATCCTGATCGGAACCTTCGTTGCCATCGCCACGCTCAATGCATTGGCCTATGCGTTTCTGGCCGGCAGCCTGCGCAACCGCCTCTCGCGTCCCGGCGTCATCGCATGGCTCACCCGCGCGGGCGGCGCCACGCTGATCGCCATGGGCGTGCTGACGGCCACCCTGCGCCGGAGCACGTGACGGGTTAAGAAACGGTTAACAGGAATTCGATTTTGATTTAGAATCAATGGCTTAATGTCGCTTATCAACCGTGATAAGCCCCTTGCCATTCACCCCTGCCGCTTCAGCCAGTCCATCACCGCCCCGCGCACGCTTTGGGCACCGCTGCCCCGCGCGTCGGTGATGACGGCCCGGGCCTCGTCCAGGTTCACCCGGCGCAGCAGCGATTTCACCGGCCCGATGGAGGCGGGGCGCATCGACAGGTTGCGCAGGCCCATGGCGGCGAAGCACACGGCCTCCACCGGGCGACCTGCATCCTCCCCGCAAAAACTCAAGGGCGTGTCGCTTTCGGCGCAGCGATGCACGATCTGCTCCATGAAGGTCAGGAAGCTGACGTTGAGCGTGTCATAGCGGCGGCGCACCCGTTCGTTTTCCCGGTCGGCGGCAAAGAAGAATTGCTTCAGGTCATTGCCCCCGATGGAGATGAAATCGGCCATCTCGAAGAACTGGCGCGGCGCGAAGGCAAGGCTCGGGGTCTCCAGCATCGCGCCCACCTTCAGGTCGGCGGGCAGGACATGGCCCAACGCGGCCTCCCGGTCGATCTCCTTCATCAGGTGATCGCGCGCGGCGGTGAATTCGTCGAACTGGGCGATGAACGGGAACATGACCGACAGGGGCCGCCCGTTCGCCGCCCGGATCAGCGCCTGCAATTGCATCCGCATCACGCCCGGTTTGTCGAGGCCCACGCGGATCGCGCGCCATCCAAGGGCCGGGTTCGGCTCGTCCTGCGGCTTCATATAGGGCAGCACCTTGTCAGACCCGATATCGAGCGTGCGGAACACCACGCGCTTGTCGCCCGCCGCATCCATGACGGAGGAATAGAGCTTCGCCAATTCGCCCCGCCGTGGCACACGCGCGCGGGTCAGGAACTGCAATTCGGTCCGGAAAAGCCCCACCCCTTCGGCCCCAGAGGAGGGGAGGGAGGGCAGATCGGCCATCAGGCCCGCATTCATCTGAAGGCTCACCACCGTGCCGCACAGGGCCTGCGCGGGCTTGTCCCGGATCGAGGCATAGCGCTCCTGCGCCTCCGCCTGCATCGCCATCTTGTCCTGAAACGCGCCCGAAACCGTATCCTCGGGGCGGAGGTGGACGATGCCCTGATCCCCGTCGACAAGGATCGGATCGCCGTTCAGCGCCTCCGTCGTGATCCGCTTGGCATGGATCACCAACGGGATCGCAAGCGCGCGCGCCACGATGGCCGCGTGCGACCCGACGGAGCCTTCCTCCAGCACCACACCCTTCAGCTTGCGCCCGTAATCAAGCAATTCCGCAGGCCCGATATTGCGCGCGACAAGCACCGGGTTTTTCGGCAATTCCGCCCCTGTATCGCGCCCCTGTCCGGTCAGCAGCCGCAAAAGCCGGTTCGACAGATCGTCAAGGTCATGCAGCCGGTCGCGCAGATAGGCGTCGGGCACGGTCTGCATCCTTGCGCGCGCGCTCGATTGTTCCTTTTCCACGGCGGCCTCTGCGGACAGGCCGCGGGCGATATCCTCCTCCATCCGGCGCATCCAGCCGCGGGATCGGGCGAACATCCGGTAGGCTTCCAGCACCTCCGCCTGCTCCTTGTCTCCCCTCGGCGCGCGGGTCAGCATCTTGTCGATATCGGTGCGCAGCTGGTCGATGGCCTCGTTCAGGCGCTTGCGCTCGGCCTCGGGGTCATCGGCGACGGGGCGGGTGACGACCACGCGCGGCTCGTGCAGCCAGACTTGGCCCATCGCGGCCCCTTCCTGTGCGCAGGTGCCCCGGATCATGTATTGGCTCGTATGCCGCGCGCTCAGCGCCGCGCCTTCACCCACGAAAACCCCAAGCTCCGTCATCTCGGCCAGCACCATCGCGACGACTTCGAGGGCATAGACCTCGTCCTCGGAATATTCGCGCTCGTCCTTGGATTGCACGACCAGCACGCCCATCGGCTCCCCCAGGCGCTGGATCGGCACGCCGAGGAACGAGGAATATGCCTCCTCCCCCGTCTCCGGCATGTAGCGGAAGCCCTTGGCGACGGGCGCGTTCGCGGTGTTGATCGCGCGGGCGAACTTGGCCACGCGGCCCACCAACCCCTCGCCAAGGCGCATCCGCGTGACATGGACCGCCTCGGGCGCGAGGCCCTGGGTGGCGCATAATTCCAACGTGTCAGCGTCGCGCAGCAGGTAGACGGAGCAGACTTCAGTCCCCATCGAATCCGCGATCAGATGCACGATCCGGTCAAGCCGTTCCTGGCCCGCATCGGCGTCGGCCATGACAGCCTGCAAGCGCGAAAGAAGCTTGCGGCTTTCCGTGTCAGAACTCTGTGCCATCTGTCCCCGCACCGGCGGCGTGCTGCCGTCCTTGTCCCCACGTCTAACGCGGGCGGGCGGCGCGGCGCAATGGTGGCGGGCATGGCGGCCCCCGGTGGCGACCCGGGACACAGCCTTGTGTCACCACATCCGCTTGGAGCGGCGCGCGCTTTGCGCTACGCCGGGCAGGGGTGTGCAGGAGGATCACAATGGCACAACAGATACGCGCCGCCGACGCCGTCGCGCAGCGCTTGTTCGAGGCCGGGTGCCGCCATGCGTTCGGAATGCCCGGCGGCGAGGTCCTGACCATCGTGGACGCGCTGACCCGCGCCGGCATCGCCTTCCACCTCGTCAAACACGAAAACGCGGGCGGTTTTATGGGCGAGGGCGTGCACCATGTCGATGGCGCGCCCGTGGTTTTGGTGGCAACCGTCGGGCCGGGCCTGATGAACGCCGTCAACGTGGTGGCCAATGCAGAACAGGATCGCGTGCCGATGGTGGTTCTGACCGGCTGCATCGACGCGGACGAGGCGCTGACCTACACCCACCAGGTGCTCGATCACCGCGCCGTGCTGGACCCGATCACCAAGGCGACCTTCACCCTCAGCGCGGGGGAGGCCGATACCATCGCCGACAAGGCCATCGCCATCGCGACGGAGCCGCGCGGCGGACCTGTCCTGATCGACGTGCCGATCGCCGTCGCAGATGCGCCATCACAACGCAAGCACCGCTGCCGCGCACCCTTGGGCGTGACCGTGCCGGGGGGCGACAAGGCCAAGCTCCTGCGCGACTGGATCGGCACTGCGGAACGCCCGTTGATCCTTGCCGGGCTGGACGTGCTCGCAGAACCAAACGGCCCCGCCGCCCTTGCCGCCTTCGCGGAACACTTCGAAATTCCCGTCATCACCACCTACAAGGCCAAGGGCGTGCTGCCCGAAACCGATCCGCTCGCGATGGGCGGCGCGGGCCTGTCCCCGCTCGCCGACCGGCACCTCCTGCCGCTTGTCCAACAGGCCGACCTGATCCTTCTTGCGGGCTACGACCCGATCGAGATGCGCCCCGGCTGGCGGGAGCCTTGGGACCCATCCGCGCAACATGTCGTCGATCTGCAGGCCGTCGAGAACCGCCACTACATGCACCAGGCGACCCTCAGCTTCACCTGTTCCATCGGCGCGACGCTCGGCGCCCTGATGGAGGCCGAACCGGCCGCCCCGCGCTGGCCCGGGGGCGAACCCGCCGCCACCAATGCCGCCCTGACGCGAGCCTTCCCCCATGATGCCGAATGGGGACCGGCCGGCGTGATTGCCGAGGCGCGCGCGGCCCTGCCTGAGGCGACCGCGATCAGCGTCGATTCCGGGGCCCACCGCATCCTGCTGTCCCAGATGTGGACCACCCACACCCCGCGCACGATCATCCAATCCACCGGCCTCTGCACCATGGGTTGCGCCATTCCGATGGCCATGGGCCTCGCGCTGGCCGATCCCGACCGCCCCGCCGTCGCGTTCCTGGGTGATGGCGGCTTCCTGATGATGCCGGGCGATCTGACCACGGCGGCGGAGATGGGGCTGAAACCGATCATCATCGTGCTCAACGACGCCTCCCTGTCCCTGATCGAGAAGAAACAGCGTGAGCGGCAATTGACGAATGCCGGCGTCGATTTCCCGATCCGCCACGACATCGCCGCCATGGGCCGCGCCATGGGCGGGGTCGGCGTGACCGTCACCAACCGGGCGGAGCTGCGCGTGGCGATCGACGCCGCACTGATTGCCGACACGTTCACCGTGATCGACGCCCATATCGACCGAGGAGGATACGATGGACGGATCTAAGGGACCGCTTGACGGGATAATCGTCCTCGACCTCAGCCGCATCCTCGCCGGGCCGACCTGCACCCAGGCGCTCGGCGACCTGGGCGCCACCGTGATCAAGGTCGAACATCCCGGACGGGGCGACGACACCCGCGGCTGGGGCCCGCCCTTCGCCACCGGCACGGATGGCGAACGCACCGATCTGTCGTCCTATTTCATGTGCACCAACCGCAACAAGCTGTCGGTCGCCGTGGACATCGCCACGACTGAGGGCCAACAGGTGATCCACGACATCGCCGCCCGTGCCGACATCTGCATCGAGAATTTCAAGCCCGGCGGATTGGACAAATACGGGCTGGATCACGCTACCATGGGCGCGCGCCACCCGCACCTGATCTATTGCTCGATCTCAGGCTTCGGGCAGACCGGGCCGAACCGCGAAAAGCCGGGCTATGACCTGATGGCGCAGGGATATTCCGGCATCATGTCCCTGACGGGGGAGGCCGATGGCCCCCCGGCCAAGGTGGCCGTCGGCATCGCGGACGTTATGACCGGTATGTATGCCGCGACCGGTATCCTCGCGGCGCTCCATCATCGCACCCGGACGGGCCAGGGGCAGCATATCGACCTCTCGCTCGTCGATGCATCGGTGGCGTGGATGATCAACGAAGGGGTGGCGCATCTGACCACCGGCAAGCCGCGCCCGCGCCGGGGGCAACAGCACGCGACCATCGTGCCCTACCAGACCTTCGAATGCGCCGATGGCCATGTCCTCGTCGCCGTGGGCAACGACCTGCAATACACGCGGTTTTGCGATTTCCTCGGGCGGCCGGACCTTGCCGATGACGCGCGTTTCGCCACCAATTCCGCCCGCGTCGTCAACCGCGACACGCTGATCCCGATCCTCGAGGATCTGATGCGCACCCATGGCCAGGCCGACATCGTGGCGGGGCTGGAGGCGCGCAAGGTCCCCGTCGGCCCGGTTCACAGCGTGGAGCAGGCCTTCGCCTCCGACCAGGTGGCCGCGCGCGAGATGCGGATCGACATGGCCAAGGACGGCATTGATCGCGGCGGCGTGGAATTGATCGGCAATCCGCTGAAATTCTCTGCCACGCCCGTCACCTATCGCCACGCCCCGCCCCATCTGGGGGAGGATACGCAGGCGGTCCTCGACTGGCTCGCGGGCAAACGCGCCACGCCCGAAGCCTAGGCGCTGCGCCGCAAAACCGGGCGGGCGTGAAACGGTTTCACCTGCAATAACAGCGGGTTCTTGCCCAATCGGGGCGGTTTCGGCGGGTTTTCGTTCACGCGGGCCTGTCGGCGGCTCACATGTCCGTCAACTGGCCGCAACACCCCTTCGCGTGGCCCGGGCCATGGTCTAGGCGTGGATGCAGGGACACTTAGGAATTGGACACGGCATGGCGCAGATCGACTGCTTCGGCCAACCCACCACCATCGGCAGCGTGGCAGGGTTGGAGGCTTGGAACGCGACGCAGATGGCCTTCATGGCCCACGGCGCCGCAACTCCGGACCATCTGGCGGCGACCCTTGCGGCGGACCCTGACTTTGCCCTCGCCCATGCGGTGAAGGGGATGTTCTTGCTGCTCCTGGGCCGCCGCGAATTGGTGCCCACCGCGCGGGAGGCTGCGGATCACGCCCGCACCGCCGCTGTCCGCATTCCCGTCAGCGCGCGCGAGGCCGCGTTCATCGACGCGCTCCATCTCTGGCTCGACGGAGCCCCGTCCAAGGCCGTGGCGAGCCTCGATCAGGTTCAGCTTGCCGCGCCCGACGATGCGCTGGCGATGAAGATCGGCCACGCGCTCCGCTTCGTGCTTGGGGATGCCCAGGGGATGCGCCGCGCCGTCGAGCAGGTGCTGCCCGCCTATGGCGACGATCACCCGGCCCGTGGCTACCTGATGGGCTGCCACGCCTTCGCGCTGGAGGAGACGGGGGAATACGGCCTTGCGGCCGCCGCGGGGTCCGCCGCGCTCGCCCTCTCGCCCGACGACGCCTGGGGCCTGCATGCCGTGGCCCATGTCTACGACATGATCGGCGAGCCGCAGAAGGGCCTGCGCTGGCTCAACGGCAAGGAGGCCGCCTGGTCCCACTGCAACAATTTCCGTTACCACGTGTGGTGGCACAAGGCGCTGATGCATCTCGACATCGGAGAGACGGAGACGGTCCTGCACCTCTACGACACGCTGATCCGCGCCGATCAGACCGACGATTACCGCGACATCTCCAACGCCACATCGCTTCTGATGCGGCTGGAGCTGGACGGGATCGACGTGGGCCATCGCTGGGACGAATTGGCGGAGACCTCCGCCGCGCGCACCGATGACGGCTCCCTGATCTTCGCGGACCTGCACTACCTGCTGGCGCTGATCGGCGGGCGGCGGGAGGTTGCGGCGGCGACCCTCGTGGCGCGTATCGCGGCCGATGGCGCGCGTGGCGCGTCGGAGATGGACATGCGCATGGCCTCCCCCGGCGCGGCCGCCGCCCGTGCCTTGGAGGCGTTCGGCGAAGGCGAATACCGAGCCGCCTTTGCGGGGCTGAGCAAGGCGCGCCGGCACATGCAGCTGGCCGGCGGCTCCCACGCGCAGCGCGATGTGTTCGAGCGTCTGACCATCGACGCGGGCCTGCGCGCCGGACGTCTGACCGACACGCTCGCGATCCTCAATGACCGCACCGCGCGCCGCGCCGGGCGCGACGACCAATTCGCCCGGACCCGCCGGGCCATGATCGCCGATTGCGCCGCCCCCTTGCGCGTGCCCGCGGAATAACGGAAACGACGCCCGACATGGTGAGCACGACCCCGGAATTCAGCACGACCCAGCCCGCCGCCGCCGCCCGCGCCGCAGCGCCCGCAACCACGCGCGACCCGCGGCTGGATTTCTTCCGGGGCATCGCGATGATCATCATCCTCTTCGCCCATACGCCCGGCAATTTCTTCACCTCGTGGATCCCCGCGCGCTGGGGCTTTTCCGACGCGACGGAGATGTTCGTGTTCTGCTCCGGCATGGCCAGCGCCATCGCCTTCGGGCGCACGTTCGACCGGGCGGGCTGGACCCTTGGCACCGCGCGCGTGGCCTATCGCTGCTGGCAGGTCTACTGGGCCCATATCGGCATGTTCTTCGCCATCGCCGCCGCAATGGTCGCGCTGAACGCGCTTGGCCCGTTCGAGCGGAATTACGTGGGCCAGCTGAACCTGATCCCGTTTTTCGAGGGCGTGACCCGCGACGGCGAACTCGTCAGCTCCACCACTGACCAATTCCTCGGGCTGCTGACGCTGACCTATGTGCCGAACTACTTCGACATCCTGCCGATGTATCTGGTCATCCTCGCGATGATGCCCTTCGTGATCCTGCTCTACCGGATCAACCCGTGGCTGTGTGCCGCCGTGATGCTGACCGTCTGGCTTTTCGCGCAGCGCCGCATCCTTGACGCGCTCGGCGTGCCGGACCTGCACCTTGGCTTCCCGGCAGAGCCGTGGTCGGACCGGGAATGGTTCTTCAATCCCTTCGGATGGCAATTGGTGTTCTTCACCGGCTTCGCGCTGATGGCGGGCTGGATACCGAAACCGCCGGTCAAATGGTGGCTGATCGCACTGGCAGCGCTGATCGTTCTGGCCAATATCCCGCTCAGCAATATCGGCGTGCGGGCGTTCAATCGCGAATGGTTCGGCCTCGTGGCCGATGGCAACCCGGTGATCGACTGGCGTGTGGCCAACCGCATCTGGATCACCAAGTCCGATTTCGGCCTGTTCCGTTACCTCCAGTTCCTGTCGCTGGCCTATCTGGCCTGGGTGATGGTGGGGGAGGGCGGCAAATATCTGATGGCGCGCAGCGCCCGGCTGCTGCCCCAGGCCTGGGACTTCATCGTGCGTCAGTTGATGAAGATCGGCCAGCAAAGCCTCGCGGTCTTCGTCTTTTCCATGATGCTGGCGCGGCTCAACGGCTTCTGGCTCGACCAATGGGGGCGGGAGGCCGCCTGGCACACCGTGTTCGTGAACCTCGTGGGCGTTGCCCTGCTTCTGGCGGTCGCCTATTTCGTCGGGTGGGTCAAAGGCCAGCCCTGGCGGGTGAAGCGCCCATGATCTCCCGCCGTGACACGATGGCGATGCTTGCCGCCCTGGCCGCCAGCCCCGCCATGGCCCTGCCGATGTTCCGCGATGGCACCGCCCATCCGTTTGACCGCGCCTGGCTGGAGGCGGAAGCGGAGCGCCTGGCCCAATCGCCGTTCCAGCCCCTGCCGGACGTCCCGCAGGGATGGCAGAACCTTACCTACGACGAATACCGCTGGATGTGGTTCAACCCCCAGCGCGGCCTGTGGATGGACGAAGATCGGCCCTTCAAGGTCGATTTCTTCCATCCCGGCCTCTACTTCCCCCGCCCGGTCGAGGTGAACGTGGTGGACGGGGGGGTGGCGCAGACGCTTGCCTTCGATATGTCGCTCTTCGACCGCACCGATCAATTCCCCGACCTGCCGGTGGACGAAACCATGGGCTATTCGGGCCTGCGCCTGCGCGCCGCGCTGGAACGCGCCGACATCTTCACCGAATTCGCCGTGTTCCAGGGCGCGAGCTATTTTCGCGCCATCGGGACGGGCATGAATTACGGCCTGTCCGCGCGCGGCCTCGCGATCGGCACCGCCTCGGCGCAGGGCGAGGAGTTTCCCGAATTCACCCGCTTCTGGCTTGAAACGCCCGAACCGGGCGATGCCACGCAGGTCCTGCACGCGCTTCTGGACGGCGAAAGCTGTACCGGGGCCTACACGTTCCGCATCACGCCCGGTGATCGCACCCGCATGGCCGTGACCGCGACGCTTTACCCCCGCGTGGACATGCCCGATGTGGGCCTTGCGCCGCTGACCTCCATGTTCCTCTACGATCAGACGAACCGCGCGGGCCACGATGATTTCCGCCCCGCCGTCCACGACAGCGACGGCCTCCTGATCCACAATGGCGCGGGGGAGTTGCTGTTCCGCCCGCTGAAGAACCCCGCCAGCCTTGAAGTGTCGTCCTTCGTGGACACCGATCCCCTTGGATTCGGCCTGATGCAACGCGCGCGGACCTTGGGCGATTTCGAGGATTTCGAGGCCCATTACGAGGATCGCCCGGCGCTCTGGATCATGCCCGGCGAAGGCTGGGGCGAAGGCTCCGTCCAACTGGTCGAAATCCCGTCGGAGCTTGAGATTTACGACAACATCGTCGCGTACTGGCGCCCCCGGGGCGGTTTGCAGGCGGGCAGTCCGCACCGCTTCACCTATGACATGGAATGGAGCCACGAACCGACGCGGCCCCGCGACGTGGCCCCGGTTCTGAACACGGCCATCGGCGGCAACTGGAACCGCTCGACCACGCTTATCGCCATCGACTTCGCCGATCATCCGCTGCTGTCCGACGATCCCGACACCTACACCCACCTGATCCGCACCAATCGCGGGGAGGTCACGGACGGCGTCCTGGAACGAAATCCCGGAACCGGCGGCCTGCGGCTGACGTTTGGTGTAGAGCCGGGGGAGCATCCGTCGATGGAGCTTCGGGCGCAAATCTTGCGGGAAGAGGAACCAGTGTCCGAGGTCTGGCTTTACAGGTGGTCCGCGTGACCGCGCGCATGGAACCCTACATGCCGCCCGAGGCGCCGATGCCGCGCCCGATCCAGGACCTGCGCGCGCCGTATCTCGACCGGACCGCACCCGGCCTCGGCAAGCCGCGCGCGCTTCTGTGGCGTCTGGCCACGTTCCTGCCCGCCTTTGCCACGACGCTTGCCCTTGTTGCGGCCTTTACCGATTGGTTCGCCATGGGCGGGCTGACGGGGTTCGAGATCGCGCTCATCACCCTGATCGCGCTGACCTTCTTCTGGATCTCCCTGTCGGTCTCCACCGTGACCGTGGGGCTGATCCGCCGCCTGCTGACCGCCCCGCCGCGTGACGCGGCCCCGGGTCCGGCGATGGATGTCGCCCTTCTGGTGCCCTGCTATAACGAGGTGCCGTGGGACGTCTTCGGCAATGCCTGCGCGATGCTGGAGGCGCTGGACGCCCATCCGACCCACCACCGATACACGCTGTTCATCCTGTCCGACACGCGCGACCCCGCGCTGGCCGAACAGGAAATGCGCGCCTTCGCCACACTGCGCGCGCGCCTGCCTGACACGATCCGCATCCATTACCGCCGCCGCGACATGAATACCGACCGCAAGGTGGGCAATCTTGCCCAATGGGTCGAACATTGGGGCGGGGCCTATGACGCGATGCTGGTGCTCGATGCCGACAGCCTGATGTCGGGCGATGCCATCGTCGCGCTTAGCGACGAGCTCTCTGCCGATCCCTCCGCCGGTCTGATCCAGTCCTTCCCGCAGCTCTTCGG
This sequence comes from Hasllibacter sp. MH4015, assembly GCF_020177575.1. Lineage (NCBI taxonomy): Bacteria > Pseudomonadati > Pseudomonadota > Alphaproteobacteria > Rhodobacterales > Roseobacteraceae > Hasllibacter > Hasllibacter sp. MH4015. Next base: position 2,224,447 of record NZ_JAHTBK010000001.1, on the reverse strand, counting down.
GGCCGAGACGGTCTTTGCCCGTGTGCAGCAATTCGCTTCCGCCATCTACGGCGCGGTCCTGGCCGAAGGTTTGGCCACGTGGTCGGACCGGGAAGGCAATTACTGGGGCCACAACGCGATAATGCGCACCGCCGCCTTCGCGTCCTGCGCGGGCCTGCCCAAGATCCGCCCGTTCCTCGGGCGCGGCACGGGTCCGGGCGCGCTGATCCTCTCCCACGATTTCGTGGAGGCCGGGCTGCTGCGCCGCGCCGGTTGGGGCGTGCGCTTTTCCCCCCGCATCAAGGGCAGCTACGAGGAGGTTCCGGCCACCCTCATCGACTACGTCGTGCGCGATCAGCGGTGGTGCCAGGGCAATCTGCAACACCTCAAACTGCTCGCCGCCAAGGGCTTTCACGGCGTCAGCCGCTTCCACATGTTCCACGGCGCGATGTCCTACCTGCTCAGCCCTGCCTGGTTCGCGCTCCTGACCGCGTGGGCGCTGATCGGCACGGGCGCGGAGCAAAACGTGATCCGCTATTTCTCCGGCCTCAACCCACAGGTGCAATGGCCCGAGATGAACGCGGTGCATTCCACGGCGCTTCTGGTCTTCATGTACGGCATGCTGCTGGCCCCGAAGGCGCTTGGTGCGGCGGCCATCGGGTCGATGGGCCTGCGTGTGGCCGATCTGGGTGGGCCGGTGCGCTTCATCGCCTCCTTCGTGACGGAGATGTTCCTGTCGATCCTCTACGCCCCGATCCTGATGGTGCAGCAGACCAAGGCCGTGGCGCGCACGGTTCTGGGATGGACGGTCGATTGGAAACCGCAGGCGCGCGCGGGCGGCTCCTACTCGCTCTGGGCGCTGGTGAAATTCCACTGGCTGGAGAGCCTTGCAGGCATCGGCCTGATCGCGGGCATGGCCGGCGGGATCGTGTCGCTGTGGCTGTTGCCCATTGCCGCGTCGCTGGCGCTTGCCGTGCCGCTTTCCGCGCTGTCCGGCCTGCGCCTGACCCGCTTTGCCGCCACTGCGCGGGCGCTCGGTACGCCGGAGGTTTACGCGGCCCCCGCCATAATCCGCGCCGCCAAGGCCCACCGCGCGGAACTGCGAGAGACGCTCGGCAATTTGCCGGAAGCGGCGGAGTAGGACGAACGAGGTCAACCGCATCAGCCCCGCCGAAAGCGCGGCTACTCGTCCAACCCCTCAAACCAGTCCAGCGCCAGGTCCGCCCATCCCCTCGGCACCGCGTGACCCCCGGGGAACAGCGCGAATTGCAGCGATCCCGCATCACATGACGACCAGATCCGGTGCCAGTAAGTGCCCTCGTTCGTGATCTCATCGGGGGCGGAGCGGTTGCAGCCATTGGTTTCCCGCCAGATCTCCATCGACGCGAAGACATCACCCTGCCGCACCGCGCCGTCGCGGAACACGCGGCCCTCGATCGGCACGGTCCCATCGCTCCAGCCGTGGACGTGGAGCACATCGACTGGCCCCGCGCAGGCATCAAGCGCCGGGTGCGGACGCCAGAATGCCCCCGCCACCGGCGCATAGGCCCGCGCGATGTCCGGCGCGGCGCAGGCGAGGTAGGAGGTCATGGACCCACCGATGGAGAACCCGCCGATCATCACCGCATCGCGGTCGATCCCGTGAACCTCCGCCGCGTGGCTCAGCACCTCCTCAAAGAACGCCGTCTCATCCCGGATTGGATCGAACTCGGGATGGAACGACCAGGTGGAGCCGAATTGCGAGCCCTCGCGGCGCAGGCCCTGCGGCCCGATCACCGCGTAACCGCGCGCGTTCATCGCCTCGGCCAGCATGTTCACCATGCCCTCCCCGCGCCCGCCGGCCCCGTGCAGCATCATCACGGCGGGGTGGGGGCCTTCGCCCTCGGGCAGGGCGATGTGATAGTCGCCCATCGGCACCGCGCAGGCGCCCGCAACCGCATCGCAATCGGCCAGGGCCGGCCCGCCAAGCGCAGCCCAAGCCGCAAGCGCGCTGATCCCTTTCAACGCGCGCGCACCTCGTGTCGCGAACGCGCGCCCCGCGCCGGTCTCAACTTCGGTCAAGTGGCAACCCTTCCCTGATCCAGCCCGGACCCGCGCCCGAGCCAAGCATCCCTTCCGGCACGTCGATGATGTTGGTGAACCCGGCCTCGCTCAGCCGGTTGGTCAACCGCGAGGAACGCACACCGCGCGCGCAGATCAGCGCCACGCGCGCGTCCTGCGCCCCGCCGGTCAAATCCAGCAGCGCCTCCGCGAAATCCTCCCGCCACATGTCAAGCCGGTGCCCCGATGCGGGAGTGCCCGTGGCATCCCATTCGTCGGGCCTGCGAATGTCGATGAGAAGGATTTCACCTGCCTCCGCCAGGCGATGCGCCTCGGCCACGGAGATTTGTTCGTCCACCCCTTCGGACAGCGCCGCGTAGAACAGGTTGCGCCCCTCCGTCGCGGCGAACGCCCCGCCCACGAGCGCAAGCGCGCCTGCGCCGATGAAAAACCGCCTGCGGTCCATGGGTCAGCCCGCCTCCAGGTAGCCGCCGATGATCTGCGCCATCATCTCGGGGCCGAGGACCGGGGGCAGGAGGGTCAGCACCTCTCCCTCGCCGTCCAGAAGGTAGATGAACGAGCCGTGGGAGAAGACGGTGCCATGGAACGGATCCACGAACAGCTCCTCGAACTCCACGGAATAGGCGTCATAGGCGACCTGCAAATCCTCCGCGCTGCCCGTCAGACCGACAAAGGCCGGGTGATGGGCGTGCAGCGCGTCCGACATCGTGTCGACCGTATCGCGCTCGGGGTCCACCGTGACCATCACCGGGCGCAAGACGTCGGCGCCCACGATGTCCACGACCGACGCCATGGTCGGAAACACGGCAGAGCAGATTTCCTGGCAATTCGCGTAGCCGAAGAAGAGCAATTGATGCCGCCCCTCGGGATCGACCTGCGTCCGCACCTCACCGTGATTGTCGATCAGGGTGAACGCGCCGCCCAGATCGTCGGTCAGGTCCTGCGCCGCGGCGGGCATCGCCAGCACTAGCATCAGGGGGAGGGTCCGGATCAACGGGTGATCTCCCACGCCTCTTCCCAGGTCTCCCCGGTGCCAAGGTATCCGTCCGCCTCGATCAGGGCCAGAACACGCGGGTCGTTGCGATACCAGCGCCCCTCCTGTGCGGCGGCTTCGGGGAATTCCTCGGCCCAGGCAGTGGTCCAGCCATTGGCCGTGACCCATTCCTCTGCGCCCACTTCCCGGATCATCTGGACGAGGTAGACGTTCGTCGCGCCGACGTATTCATCCTCGATCATCAGCCCGTCGACCTCGACCTCCAGCCCGCAAAACGGGGCAAGATCCACCGCCGCGCCGGTGAAGATGCCCTGGTTGTTCTTGTTGGGATAGGTCAGCACGCCGTCCGCGGCGCGCAGCAGGCCCAGTTGCCGACCGGTCCGGCATTCACTCGCGCAATCACCCGCCACTTCGCAGAGCATATCCACGACCGTCGCCTCGAACCGGGCCGGTTCTTCCCAGGCAAGGTTCCATGACCGCGCTTCGGAGCCTTCGGAAAACGGGCCATCCTGGGCGGCGACGGGGCTGGCCAGCACGACCAGGGGGATCAGGTATTTCCACATCGCCTCAGCCCTCCGGGTTCGGGATCGCGAAGCCGGGAACGACGCCGAAATCCGTGTGGTTGATATTGGTGATGCCGTGATCCTCGACCACGTCGGCCACGACGAGGTAGTTCAACCCGTCCCGCGCGAAAACCTGCCCCGACACCGTAATGTCGTGGGATGCGAGCTCCAGCTGCGCCGCCCCGCCCGCGCTCTGGTCGCTCCCCCCGAGGGCGAGGATCATGTAAACCGTCCCGTCCTCGGCCAGCAGCCCCACGGGGATACCGCCCGCGCTGCACCAGATCGCACATGTATGATGCGCCGTCCCCGTCACCGCGTCCGGTCCACCCATCACGCCCGAGAAATAGCACCAGGTGTCAATGACCTCGCCCCGGATGGTGATATCCTCCCCATCGGCCAAGGCCGGCCCCGCGACACAGACCAATGCTGCCGCCACTGCATTCCGCATGAAAATGCCCTCCGAATTGTCCCTGGGTCAAAGCCTAGCAGGGAAGGGAAGGGATGTGGGATCACGATTTTGCGCGGCAGGGCCATTTACGCCCGGACCGCCTTGCCCCGGAGCCGGGACTGGCTATCTCTTTTGGCATCACCCCGTTCGTTTATTCACCCGATGGGAGCGCCGATGACCCACAAGACAGCCAGCAGACGTCGTTTCATTGCCACTTCCGGCGCGCTTGGCGCGACGCTCTCGCTGGGGTTGAGCGTGCCTGCCCGCGCGCAAGGCCTCGCACCGACGACCACCATGCGGGGCGGCGCGAACAATTACCTCCCGGGCGCGCCCATCGTCGACCGGATCGGTGGCGGCGGGTTCATGATGTCCGGCACCGTGCGCCGGGCGGGCGACGGGATGCCGCTGGCCGGGCAACGCATCCAGATCTGGGCCCACACGACCGAGGGGCACGAGCGGGACCCCGAAAGCCACGGCGCCACGCTTACCGATGCGGATGGTGTCTTCCGGTTGGAGATGCCGCAGATCGTCCCCGCATTCGGCCAGGCCCACGCCCATCTCGCGTATGACAGCGCGGAGTTTCAGACCGTTTTTCTGCGTCCGCTCATGGACAGCCCCAGCCAGACCAGCCTCACGGCGGATTTCGTCCTGCAACCGGCTTGATGCCGTTTCGCGGGCTGATCCTCTGGGGCGCGCTGGCGGCGGCCATCGGCGCGGCGCTGATCCTTGCGACCCAAAGCTCCTACCTGCAATACCGTCAGCCCATCTACATTATCGCGGGCTTCGCGGGGATCGTGGGCCTCGCACTTCTGGCGGTGCAGCCCCTGTTGGGAATGGCGGCGATGCCGGGACTTTCACGCCCGATGTCACGTCGCGCGCATCGGTGGACCGGCACGGCGCTGGTCACGGCTGTCGTGGTGCATGTGGCGGGGCTTTGGATCACGTCTCCGCCCGATGTGGTTGATGCGCTGACCTTCACGTCGCCCACGCCATTCTCCGTCTGGGGGGTGATCGCGATGTGGGCGGTTTTCGCTACGGCGCTTGTGGCCATGGGACGTCGCAAGCTGCGTCTGCGGGTCTGGCGGCTCGCCCATGGAACGCTGGCATTGGTCATTGTTTCAGGCACGATCGCCCATGCCCTGCTGATCGAGGGCACGATGGAGCCTGTCAGCAAGATCGCGCTGTGCGTCCTTGCCGCGCTGGTCACGGCCTGGGCCGTCTCGAGCCTGCGCGCTCCCCGGCGCAGCGGACCCGAGCGTTAAAGACGGATCGCCCTGTCGGCCAGGATATGTGCGCTGACCGCCCGATAATCGAGCGTGTCGTCGATGCCGTTGATCGCGTGGGAGTGGAACACGTGATCCATTCATTCCGGGTCCGGCGCGTTGGCGGTGATTTCGGCGATCAACATGTCTTGCTCCGCCTCGGACCCATCCAACTCGACAATTTGGCGCATCTTTTCGGATAGGGTTGCCAAGTCAGTCACGGACCGACCGGCTCAGGCCGCTTTTTCCAGCCCAAACGCGTCGTGAAGCGCCTGCACGGCCAGCTCCATGTATTTCCGGTCGATCAGCACGCTCACCTTGATCTCCGACGTGGTGATGACCTTTATGTTCACGCCCTCGTCGCGCAGCGTCTGGAACATCTGGGCGGCGACGCCGGCGTGGCTCCGCATCCCGATCCCCACGATCGACACCTTCGCCACATCCGTATCCGCCACCAGCCCGGCAAACCCGATATCGCCCGCCGCCTTGGCATCGGCCATCGCCTTTTCGGCCCGCGCCACTTCTCCCACCGGGCAGGAGAACGTCATATCCGTCATCCCCCCGTCCGAGATGTTCTGCACGATCATGTCGACATTCACGCCCGCTTCCGCCAGCGGCCCGAAGATCGCGGCGGCAATGCCGGGGCGATCCTCCACCGATTGCAGGGTCATCTTCGCCTCGTCGCGGGAATAGGCCACACCGGCCACGACGTTGGATTCCATGATCTCTTCCTCCGAACAGACGAGGGTGCCGGCGTCATCCGACGGCTCCTCGAACGATGACAGCACCCGCAGGCGCACCTTGTAGCGCATGGCCAGTTCCACGGACCGGGTCTGCAACACCTTCGCGCCAAGCGAGGCCAGCTCCAGCATCTCCTCGAACGAGATCCGGTCGAGCTTGCGGGCCTTCGTCGTGATCCGCGGGTCGGTGGTATAGACGCCGTCCACATCCGTGTAGATATCGCACCGCTCCGCCCCGAAGGCGGCCGCGAAGGCCACCGCGGTCGTGTCCGAGCCGCCGCGCCCCAACGTGGTGATACGCCCCTCGGGCGAGATCCCCTGGAACCCCGCGACGACGGCCACCTTCATGCCTTCGGCGAATTTCCCGTTGATATTCTCGGTCCGGATCTCCTCGATCCGGGCAGAGGCATGGGCGTCGGTCGTGACAAGCGGCACCTGCCAGCCCTGCCAGGACCGCGCAGGCACGTCCATCTCCTGCAAGGTCAGCGCCATAAGGCCCGCCGTCACGTTCTCGCCCGACGACACGACCGCGTCGTATTCGCGTGCGTCATAGAATTGGCCCGTCTCTTCCACGAACCCCACCAGCTTGTTGGTCTCTCCGCTCATGGCCGACACGATGACGATCACGTCATAGCCATTGGCGACCTCGCGGCCCACGCGCTTGGCGGCGCGGCGAATACGGTCAAGCGTGGCGACGGAGGTGCCGCCGAATTTCATCACCAGAAGAGGCATGGATCAGGGTTCCGTTTAGCGTCGGCGCGTCTTACGGGGCAGGGCGCGGGGTGGCAAGGGGGCGCACCCATCGGCCCCTGCGTTCAGTACGCGGGACTTGTCCCGCCGCCGCCCCTAAGGTGGGGGCCAGTCACCATCGCCGGACCTGCCATGCGCCTTACCCTTCTGCCGCTTCTTCTGCTTCTCGCCACACCGCTTCGCGCCGATCCCGCCATCGGCATCGCCTTTCCGCCCGTCTCCACCGCCGCCCATCGCGCCTTCACCTCAGCCGCCCTAGTGGATCTCGGCATCCAGCACATCCGCATTGCGGAGGCCTGGTCCCGTCGCCCCCTCGATCCCGGGCCGCAAGACTTCGCCCCCCTCGCTGAACGTACCGCCGACCTGCGCGCCGCGGGCCTCCGCATCCTGCTGACCGTCGAACTCGACGCGCCCGATGCCGCCTGCGGGTTGCGCAACGATCACGCCTGCATCATCCGCGACGATGCCCCGTTCGAGGCCTACCTCACCACCCTTCTTCAAGCCGTCGGCGACGACCTCGACGCGATCCAGATCGGCAATGAATGGGACAACCGTTTCCCGGGAAGCACGCGGGATTTCCTCGCGCTGCACGCCCGCGCCGCCGCCGTGATCCGGGCCGAGCGGCCCGACCTCACCCTCGTTCTGGGGGGCGTGACGGGGCGCGCGGGCCTTTCCCACGCGTTGTGCTTTGAAGGCGATGACCATGGCATTCCCGGCCTGCGGGATGAGGATGTCCGCCAATGGCTCTGCAATCGCGGCATGATGTTCAACGAGGCCGCCCAGGCCGCCGTTTCCGCCGCTTTGTCCATCGCCGATTACGACGTGGCCGACATCCACCTCTACGACGCCCCCGGCCTCTGGCCCGGCGCGGTCGCTTGGATGCAGGCCCATACCGACCGCCCCGTCTGGGTCACGGAATTCGGCGGACCCTGGCCGCGCAACGAACCCTCGGACCCGGACTACCACGCCGCGCGCCTGGCCGTTTACCTCGACACCATCGCCACCCTCCCCGTCGCGCGCGCCTATTACTTCAAGCTGACCGACGATCCCGGCAGCTATCACGCGCATTCGGGCCTTTACGACACGGACGGGCAGCCGAAACCGGCCCTTGCGATCTTCACGGACTGGATGGCGGGGCGGTAATGGCCAGAACGCACTGACCACGCGCCGTAACTTTGCAGCGGACGCCATCGACGATCCGGGCAATCGTGCCGCTCACCCGACGATCCACGGCGATACGCTGCATCGGGCTCAGGTCACGTATTGAATTGTGCATGTCGACCTTACCGGCGATGTTGCAAAAATGGCCGCCGAAACCGAATTCTCCTTCGCATCCCTCAGCGACACGGCGCGGCGGCATATCCGCGTGTTTCAGGTCCATCAGTTTCTTGACCGTTTCGCGATGGGACTGACCGTTGCCGTGGTGGCCCTGGCCCTGACCGACCGTGGCATGGACCTCTTCCAGATCTCGCTTCTCTTCGGGATCTACTCCCTCACGACAATGGCGATGGAGCTTCCGTTCGGGGGCCTTGCAGACAGTATCGGCCGCAAGCCGGTCTTCCTGGCGGCAATCGTCGCCAGCCTGATGTCGCTCGTGCTCTTCCTATCAAGCAGCGATTTCTACGTGCTGGCGCTGTCCTTTGCCTTCATCGGGTTCGGACGCGCGCTCAGGTCCGGCACGCTTGATGCGTGGTTCGTCGAAACCTTCAAGGCGACCGCGCCCGATGTGGATGTCCAGCCCGCGCTGGCCAAAGCGCAATGGGCCAATGCCGTCGGCCTCGCCACCGGCGCCGTGGTGGGTGGTATCTTGCCCGACATCCTGGGCGGCGTCGCGGAATGCCGCGGGTTCAGCATTTATGACGTGTCTTACATGGCAAGCGCCGGTGTGATGTTGGGCGTGTTGGCGTTTACATTGGGGGCCATTGCCGAGACGCCGCGCCCGTTGACGATGACGGCGCTCAAAAACGGCTTCGCCACCGTGCCATCGGTGATCAAGGACGCAGGCCGCCTGGCCGTCAGGCATCCCGCTTTGTCGATGCTGCTGGCCGCATTGACGTTCTTCCTCATGGCATCCAACCCGGTGGAGGTGATCTGGCCGACCCACGCCAAGCCGATGTTGGACGAGGATTTCGCGAACACGTTCATCGGCGCTTTGATGGCGACCTATTTCTTTTCGATCGCGTTCGGCGCGTTCCTGTCGCCGCAGATCAGCCGGGTGTTCAAACGGCGGCACGCCGTAACGCTGGCCGCGACCTTCGCCTGTCTCGCAATCGTCCAGATCGCACTGGCCTTGCAGGGCACTATCTTCGGCTTTGCGGTGATATTCATCCTCTATGCCGTGATCCTTGGCGTCAGCGAAACGCCGGCCAGCAGCATTCTTCACCGCTATGTGGGCGACCATCAGCGCTCGACAATGCTCTCTCTGCGATCGTTGATACAGCAATTGGGCGGCGCCTTGGGGATGGTCATGACCGGCGCAATCGCTGAGGTCTACTCCACGCCCATCGCATGGAGCGTCGGCGCGGCGTTCCTTGTGATCGCAGCGATCCTGTCGCTGTTGCTGACCAGACGGCTTGGCCCAAGCGCCTGAGCCCTGACGGTCGGGCGTGAAGCGGTAACAACCAAACCGCGCGCGCTGCCGCCTCTCGCGGCAACCTTAGATGCGCCCTGAGACCGGGCTATCGCCCCCGCCCAAGTCATTAAAAATGCGTTAACATGATTCATAAAAAAGATACAAATCAATAATTTGACCCACGGTTGCAAGCGTGCAACCCGCGCCTTGCGCGCCCCTCCGGCCCCCCATACCCTGACAGGACCAAATCGTCAGAGGCCCAGATGCACTTCACCCATGCCGACCTTCGCGCCGCCGCCGGCATCGTCTACACCCAGATGCAACCGACGCCGCAATATGCCTGGCCGCTGCTGGCCGAGAAAACGGGATGCGAGGTCTGGGTCAAGCACGAGAACCACACCCCCACCGGTGCCTTCAAGCTGCGCGGCGCGATCACCTTCATCGACTGGCTCAAGCGCACCCATCCCGACGTGACGGGCATCTGCACCGCCACGCGCGGCAACCACGGGCAGGGCCAGGCCCGCGCCGCCCGTGCCGCCGGGCTGACCGCCAAGGTCTACGTCCCCCGCGGCAATTCGGTGGAAAAGAACGCCGCCATGCGCGCCTTCGGGGCGGAGCTGATCGAATTCGGGGAGGATTTCGACGAGGCCCGCACCGAAGCCTTCCGCGTCGCCGAAGAAGAGGGCCTGATGATCGTGCCTCCCTTCCACGAGGAACTGGTGCGCGGCGTCGCGACCTATGCGTGGGAGCTGTTTTCCAACGTCCCCGACCTCGACACGGTCTATGTCCCCATCGGCTGCGGCTCCGGCATCTGCGGCACGATCCTCGCCCGCGACGCGCTGGGGCTGAAGACGAAGATCGTGGGCGTCGTCAGCGACGCCGCGCAAACCGCGAAACTGTCGGTTGAGGCTGGGCACCTCGTGGAAACCGACAGCGCCAAGACCTTCGCCGACGGCATGGCCGTGCGCGTCCCGGTGCAGGCAGCCTATGATATCTACTCCAAGGGCGTGGAGCGGATCATCGCCGTCTCCGACGCCGAAGTGGCCGAGGCGATCCGCACCTATTACCACGCCACCCACAACCTCGCCGAAGGCGCAGGCGCCGCGCCCCTGGCGGGCCTGATGCAGGAGCGCGCGGCGATGGTGGGCAAGAAGGTCGCCGTGATCCTCTGTGGGGGCAATATCGACAAGGAATGGCTCTCCACCGTGCTTCTGGGCGGTGTTCCCTGGGCGTGACAGCGGGCCGCGAGGAGACGAGTCCTGGCGAAGAACGGGGGGCTCTGCCCCCGTCGCCCAGGGGCGACTCCCCCGAGGTATTTCGGAAGCAAAGAGGGCCGTTTACGCGATCTTAACCAACCGGGCTGCAACCTGCCTACGCGGTACAGGCTGAGGAGCCGATGACCGCAAGCGAAGACGGCGCATCCTCCGGTCTCCGGGCTCATCGGTCCGGGATCGGAGGGTGACCTCTCGCCTTCTTTGCTTCCAAAAATACCTCCGCCGGAGGCTCCAGAACGGGCAACCTGCCCGACATCCGGCGATTCCCCCCGACACCCGCCAAAGGCACCATCCGCGCCGACGCGGGGCTTGCCCCGCCCGGCGCGCCACGCCCAAAGCGCAGGCCGACTGCCTTGGCAGTTGGTCCAGCACGGGAGAGCGTGGATTCACGCCTCCGGGGATGCATCTTGCGGCAGATGCCGCGCCGCTTCCTTGCGCGCAAAGGGTTTCAGGCGTGCGCCGTGCCGCTCCAGCCAACCCGCGACCGTCACCGCGTCCCGCTTCGACAGGTCGCGCAGCCACCAGGCGATGGCTTTCTGGATGAACCATTCATGGTTCCCAGCCAGATCCTCCGCCCATCCCATCACGCGCAGGCGGGCCGCTTGCTCGACCTCCCCCGGATGGCGCGCCTTGCAAAACGGCAGGGCAAACACGAAGGCCGCGCGCCGGGTCCAGAAATGGTCCGATCCGGCCCAGTGTTCCAGCACATCGAGCCGGGCCGGATCCTGCACCACGCGCTTCTGGCCGCCCTGCGCCACGGCATCGGCAATGGCCCAGGAGTCGAACTCGGGCACGACGGATGCGATCCAGTCCCAGGCCAGACGATCATCGGGGCGCATCCGGGCCTGCACGAACAGTTTGCCCGCGGCGATCCGCGCCTCGAAAATGTCGCTCTCCCAAAGGCCGCGCGCCAGGTCGACCAGGGCCGCCTGATCCGCCGCCGCCTTCCGCCAAGCGGTCGCCAATTCGCCGGTCACGGCGTTGGACAGGCCCAGATAGGGGCGGTGGATCTTGTGGTAGGCCGCCATTTCCGCCGCGCGGGCCGGATCGGCACCTTCGCGCAAGGCTTCCAGCGCCTCATCCACTTTCATCTCGGCTTCTCGATCAGCCAATCCAAATGCGCGCGCACGGTCGGCCATTCGCTGCGGATCACGGAATAGCACGCAGTGTCGCGCAGCGATCCGTCGGCCATGCGCATATGGGCCCGCAAGATCCCGTCCAGCTGCGCACCAAGCCGCTCGATCGCGCGCCGCGATTGCAGGTTCAGCCGGTGGGTGCGGAACTCAACGGCCTCGCAGTCCCAAACCTCGAAGGCGTGGCCCAGAAGCAGGCGCTTGGCCTCGGTATTGAGCGGCCCGCGCTGCGCCGTCGGGCCGATCCAGGTGGACCCGATCTCCACCCGCGGCAGGTCGTGGTCGATATTCATGTAGGTCGTCATGCCCACCGGCGTGCCGCTGGCATCCACTTGTGTGAACGGGATCATCGCACCCGCATCGCGCAAGGCGAGCCTGCGGGTGATCTCCGCCGCCATCCCGCCTGCCGATGGAACAGTGGTGTACCAGAGCCGGTGCAATTGCCCCGCCTCCGACGCCTGGGCCAGCGCATCGCGGTGATCCATGTGCAGGGGCACAAGGCGCACATGATTGCCTGTCAGGGTCAGAGCCGCGGGACCAAGGCTCATTCCACCGTCACCGATTTGGCGAGGTTGCGGGGCTGATCCACATCCGTCCCTTTGTGAAGCGCCGTGTGATAGGCGATCAATTGCGCGGGCACGGCATAGAGCATCGGGGCCAGGATCGGGTCCACCTTGGGCAGGATCAGCGTGGCCCATGTACCATCGCCCGCCTCCGCCGCGCCATCGGCATCGGTGACAAGCCAGACCCGCCCGTCGCGCGCCATGACCTCCTGCATGTTGGACACGGTCTTGTCGAACAGGGCGTCCTTGGGGGCCAGCACGATCACCGGCACGCTCTTGTCGATCAGCGCGATGGGGCCGTGCTTGAGCTCTCCACTCGCGTATCCTTCGGCGTGGATATAGCTGATTTCCTTGAGCTTCAGCGCCCCCTCCATGGCAAGCGGGAACATCGGGCCACGGCCCAGGAACAGGACGGAATGCGCCTCCGACAGCTTGGCGGTGTGTTTGACCACCTGATCTTCGAGCGCCAGCGCCTGGTTGATCAGCCCCGGCATGGCGCGCAGGGCGGTCAACAACTCCGCCTCCCGCGCGGCGTCGATGGTGCCGCGTTGGCGCGCGGCGAGGATGGCGAGGTTCGCAAGAACACCAAGCTGGTTCATGAACGCCTTGGTGGAGGCGACGCCCACCTCCACGCCCGCCTGGATCGGCAGGATCAGGTCGCTTTCCCGCGCGATGGAGCTTTCGGGGACATTCACCACGGCCAGGATTTTCGCGGCCTTTTCCTGCACGTAGCGCAGAGCGGCAAGGGTGTCGGCCGTCTCCCCGGATTGGCTGACGAAAAGCGCCACACTCTTGTCGGACACGGGCGGTTCGCGGTAGCGGAACTCGGACGCGATATCGACGTCGCAGGGCAGCCGGGCGAGTTGTTCGAACCAGTATTTCGCGACCGAGGCGGCGTAGAAGGCCGTGCCGCAGGCCACGAGGCTGACGCGGTCGACCTGCGCGAAATCAACCTCCCCCGGGATGCTCACGCCGTCTGCGGTGGCGTAGTGGCCCAGGCAATCCGACAGGACCACGGGCTGCTCGAAGATCTCCTTGGCCATGAAGTGCTTGTGGCCGCCCTTGTCGAGCTGCGTGGATTGGGCGGGGATAGTCCGTGTCTCGCGGTTGGCCAACCGTCCCTCGGCATCGCGGATCTCCACGCCATCCCGCGTGACGAAGGCGTAATCGCCCTCTTCCAGATAGGTGATGAGGTTCGTCATCGGCCCCAGCGCGATCGCGTCGGAGCCCACGAACATCTCCCCCTCACCGTGGCCGATCGCCAGGGGGGAGCCCTTGCGCGCCGCCACGATCAGGTCATCCTCGCCCTCGAACAGGAAGGCCAGGGCATAGGCCCCGTCGAGGTGTTTTAGCGTTTCCGTCGCGGCGTCGCGCGGCGTCATGCCTTGATCCAGGTAATCTTCGCAAAGCTGCGCGACGGTCTCGGTATCGGTTTCCGTCACGAAGGTCCGGTGATCCAGCCGCGCCCGAAGCTCCCGATAATTCTCGATGATCCCGTTATGGACCACGGCCACGCGCCCCGCTTGATGGGGATGCGCATTGGTGACGGTCGGCCCGCCATGGGTCGCCCACCGCGTGTGGCCGATGCCGGATTTGCCCGCCAGCGGATCATGGACCAGCGCGTCGGACAGGTTCACCAGCTTACCGACCGCGCGCTTGCGATCCAGCACGCCATCCTGCACCGTGGCGATCCCGGCACTGTCATAGCCGCGATATTCCAGGCGTTTGAGCGCCTCGACAAGGATGGGCGCAACCTCGTGCCTGCCCAGAACCCCAACAATCCCGCACATGGGCCTATCCCTTTGTCTTGCCTGCTTTTATCGCCTTGAGCCGGGCGCGCAGCTTTACCGCCAGCCCCGGCTTGTTCACCTGTTTCGCCCGGCCAAGCGCCAGTGCGCCGTCCGGCACGTCCTCCGTCACCACGGATCCGCTGGCCGTCATCGCCTGTGCGCCGATCTTGACCGGGGCCACCAGCATCGTGTCCGAGCCGATGAATGCCTCCGCCCCGATCTCCGTGCGGTGTTTCATGACGCCGTCGTAGTTGCAGGTCACGGTGCCCGCGCCCAGATTGGCCCGTTCGCCCACCGATGCATCGCCCACATAGGACAGGTGGTTCACCTTCGCGCCTTCGCCGATCTCCGCCGCCTTGACCTCCACGAAATTGCCGATCTTGGCATCGTTGCCCAATTCCGTTCCGGGCCGGATGCGCGCATAGGGCCCGACCATCGCGCCCGCACCCACGTGGCAGCCTTCCAGATGGCTGAACGCGCGGATCTGCGCGCCGGATTCCACCGTGACGTCCGGGCCGAAGACCACGTAGGGCTCCACCACCGCGTCGCGCCCGATATGGGTGTCGAGGGTGAAATGCACCGTCTCGGGCGCCTGCATGGTGACGCCCGCCTCCATCATCTCGCCCCGGCGGATATCCTGGAACCGCCGCTCCGCCGCGGCCAGTTCGGCGCGTGAGTTGATGCCAAGCGTCTCCGCCTCGTCACAGATCACGACGCTGGCGCTCAGCCCGTCGGCATTGGCCAGTTCCGGCACGTCGGTCAGGTAATATTCGCCCGCCGCATTGTCGTTCGTGACCTTGCGCAGAAGGCCCATCAGCGTTCCGGCATCGGCGCAGAGCACGCCGGAATTGCACAGGCCGATCGCACGTTCCGTCGCCGTCGCGTCCTTGAACTCCACGATCCGCTTCAGCGCATCGCCCTCCATCACCAACCGGCCGTAGCGGCCCGGATCTTCCGGTTCAAACCCGAGCATAATCACGTCATGCTGGCCGCGCGCGGCGCGCATCTGCGCCAGCGTCTCGGGCCGGAAGAACGGAGAATCCGCGTAAAGCACCATCGCGTCGCCGTCGAACCCGTCCAGCGCATCGGCGGCCTGCAACACCGCGTGGCCCGTACCCTCCTGCGGGTCCTGCCTGATTGCGACCGCCTCGGGCATCAGCCCGTCCAACGCGGCCTCCACCGCATCCGCGCCATGGCCGGTCACGACGATGACGCGCGCAGGCTCCAGCGCGGCCCCGGCGGCGAGCGTATGGGCCAGAAGCGGCGCTTGCCCCAGCAGATGCAGCGGCTTGGGCAGATCGGAATTCATTCGCGTCCCCGCCCCGGCGGCCAGCACGATCAGCGCAAGGGGACGATCTTTAGGTGCCTGCATGAAACGTCTTTCCTTCACGTTTGCCGCCTATTAACCAAGCAAAACGGCACGGGCAAACCCCCGCGCCGGTCACTTTGCCCGACATGTTGTAACGCTATGGGCGATTTACTGCCGAAAGGACACCATTTGCGCACGATTGTCTTCGACCTCGACGGGACCTTGGCGGACACGGCGGGTGATCTGATCGCGGCGGCCAATGCCGCGCTCGTGCAACTGGGCCATGCGCCGCAACTGGTGATGGGCTCGGACGACGCCACCGCGTTTGCGGGCGGGCGCGCGATGCTGCGCTTGGCGGCGGAGCGTCTTGGGATCGCCGATGCGGAAGGGCTGGCCGATACGGGCTATCAACCGCTTCTGGACGCCTACGGAGCGGAAATCGACACCCATACCACGCTCTACCCCGGCACGTTGGCCGCAATCGACCGGCTGCGCGCGCAGGGCCACGCCACAGGCATTTGCACCAACAAACCCGAAGGTCTGGCCGTCACCCTGATCGCCCGCCTGGGCCTGACCGACCGCTTTCCCGTGCTCATCGGGGCCGATACCTTGCCGACCCGCAAACCCGACCCCGCACCCCTGGCCGAGACGATCGCGCGTCTGGGCGGCGCGTCGGATCGCGCCGTGCTGATCGGCGACACGATCACGGATCGCAAAACCGCCGCCGCCCTGGGCGTTCCGTGCGTGCTTGTCACGTTCGGACCCAACGGGCGGGCCGTGGCGGAGCTTGAGCCCGAGGCGCTGTTGGATCACTACGATGAGCTGGACGCGGTGCTGGACCGCCTGTTGCCCTGAGCGCCCGGTCGAACCGCCCCATTGACGATCCCTCCCGCCCGCACGATCTTCGCGCCATGGACAAGCGTATCTTCACCGGCAATTTCACCCAGCAAGAGCCGATCCCGGAGGCGGCGATCGACGCGGCGATCGCCGTCATGCGCTCTGGCCGGTTGCACCGCTACAACACCGCCCCCGGCGAGGATGGAGAGGTCGCGGCGCTGGAACAGGAATTCGCGGCCTTCACCGGGGCGAAATATTGCCTCGCCGTGGCTTCGGGCGGCTACGCGATGGGCTCGGCCTTGCGGGCCCTGGGCGTGGGGCCGGGCGACCGCGTATTGACCAACGGCTTCACGCTCGCGCCGGTGCCGGGGGCCATCGCCGCGGTAAACGCGGAGCCGGTCTTTGTCGAAGTGACCGAAAGCCTGACCATCGACCTCGACGATCTGGCAGCGAAGATTGCGGCGACCGGGTCGAAGACGCTGCTGCTCAGCCACATGCGCGGGCATCTGTGCGACATGGACCGCCTGATGGAGATCTGCGATGCCGGCGGCGTCGCGGTGATCGAGGATTGCGCGCACACCATGGGTGGCGCTTGGAACGGCGTGCCGTCCGGGCGGCACGGGATCGTCGGCTGCTACTCCACCCAGACCTACAAACACCTTAATTCGGGGGAGGGCGGCTTGCTTGTCTCCGACGATGCGGAGCTGATGGCAAAAGCCGTCATGCTGTCGGGTTCTTACATGTTATTTGGGCGTCACACCGCCTCACCCCCTTTGGAAACGTTCGAAAAGGTCAAGTACGTCACGCCGAACGTGTCGGGCCGGCTGGACAATCTGCGCGCCGCTATCCTGCGTCCGCAGCTTGCCGACCTGCCCGCGCAGATCGCGCGGTGGAACGCGCTCTACCGGACGGTGGAGGAGGGTCTGCGCAACACGCCCGGCCTTCAGGTGATCGAGCGCCCGCCGCAGGAAGACATCGTCGGCTCCTCCATCCAGCTGCGGTTGCCCCGCGCCACGGCAGAAGAGGTTACGGGCGTCGTGAAGGGCTGCGCCGCGCGAGGGGTGGAATTGAAATGGTTCGGCGCGGCGGAGCCTGTGGGCTTTACCTCCCGCTATGACAGCTGGCGATACGCGCCCGCCCAGAGCTTACCGAAAACGGATCACATCCTCGCGGGCCTTCTGGACATGCGGTTGCCGCTGACCTTCTCGACCGATGATGCCGCGCTCATCGCCGAGATCATCCGCGACGAGGTTCTGGCGCTGAACGCGGCCTGACCGGCAGCACGCCCCGCAACGAAAAACGGCGCCCTGTTAAGGCGCCGTTCGTTATCCGGTGATCCCGGTCGGATCAGAAGTGAAGCGCAACACCCAGGCCGACCGCGTTCGCGTCGATCTGCGATCCGGCGCCGGAGCTGAGCGTGGAAGTGTCGTCGGGGTTCATATGGGTCGACGTGTAATCGAGCCGCACCGAAACCGTGTCCGTCAGCAGCATCTCGACCCCGATCCCGTAAACCAGGCCCGAGGCGGAGCCATCGGCAGACGAATATCCGGCGGTCGTGCCGTAATTCACCGTCTGGTAGCCGAGCGAGCCATAGACCAGCGCGCTGCCGATCGCGTAGCCGCCGCGCACCCGCGCATTGATCACGTTATCGAATTCGAAATCAGGATTGCCGAGCGAGGTCTGGAAACTGACGGGGCCGGAAAACCCGACCTCCGCCCCGACCACGAAATTGTCGCCAAGCGCGTAGTTGTAGCCGCCATACACGCCAAAGCCGGTGCCTTCCTGCAAGGGCAGGGCGGCGGCGGTGTTGTCGAATTCCGGCGAGATGATGTTCGTGGCGAAACCAGCGTAGAAGCCCGACCATTGACCGGCATCCTGAGCCTGCGCGCCGGTGGTGGCGAGCGCGGCGGCGATTGCGAGAGAGGAGATGGCAAGGCGCATGGCGTTATCCTTCGAACATCGCGGAAAAGCCCCGCGTTGATTCCCGTATACCCCGTCGCGCCGAGCGTTGGAAGGTGGCAGAGACTTCCGTTTGACCAGATTGCGTCAAATACGTCACGATCCGGTTAATGCCACCATTCGTTTCACAGGATTTTGATCGGAGATTGCCATGTATCGACTTCTCACCACGCTGATATTGCTCGCGTTTTCCGGCCCCGCCTGGGCTGATTGGACCTTCACCACGCAAGGGCAGGCACAAGGGCCGGGCGCCCGGGTTTCGCTGGTCGTGGAATGCGGCAATGGCGGCCTGCCGGGCTTCGTCATCGCGGGCCACGATCCGGGCGCGGCGGAGGAGATTTTCGTGCTGCGCATCGACGACAATCCAGAGGACCTCTATTTCGGCCAATGCACCGGCGCGACCTGCCTTCTGGACATGGATACGATCGCGCGCGCGCAGGATTTCATCGCGCAACTTCGGGCGGGATCGGTGCTGGATATCGGCCTTTACCGGCGCGGGGCGCTGGACAGTATTCCACTTGCGGGCTCCGCCGCCGCGCTGGACCGGTTGGCCGCCACCGGCTGCGGGTTCTAGGCGCGGTCGCTTCGGGCGCGATCAGACCAGGCGGGAATTTTCCTTCGCGGCGCGTATGAAATCCCGGAACAGCGGGTGCGGCGCGAAGGGTTTCGACTTCAGCTCCGGGTGGAATTGCACGCCGATGAACCACGGATGGTCCTTGACCTCCACGATCTCCGGCAGACGGCCATCGGGGGACATGCCCGAGAAGATCAGGCCCTGCGCCTCCAGCGCCTCGCGATATTTGATATCGACCTCGTAGCGGTGGCGATGCCGCTCCTCGATGGCCGTGCCGCCATAGGCCTGCGCGACCTGAGAGCCCTCCGCCAGCACCGCGTCATAGGCACCCAGGCGCATCGTGCCGCCCTTGTCGTCGGTCACCTTGCGTTCGACCTTGTGATTGCCCTGCACCCATTCCTTGAGGTGGTAAACCACTGGTGTGAAACGCTTTTTCCCGGCCTCGTGGTCGAATTCCTCGGATCCTGCATCACCCAGATCGGCAAGGTTCCGGGCCGCCTCGATCACCGCCATCTGCATCCCCAGACAGATCCCTAGATAGGGCACACCACGGGTCCGCGCGAATTCGGCGGCCTTGATCTTGCCCTCCGTCCCGCGCTCACCAAAGCCGCCGGGCACAAGGATCGCGTGGAAACCTTCGAGGTGCGGGGCCACGTCCTCGCGCTCGAAAATCTCCGCATCGACCCATTCGACGGAGACCTTCACGCGGTTCGCCATGCCGCCATGGGTCAACGCCTCCGCGATGGATTTATAGGCGTCTTCCAGCTGCGTGTATTTGCCGACGATAGCGACCTTCACCTCCCCCTCGGGATTGTTGATGCGGTCGGCCACGTCTTCCCAGATGCTCAGGTCGGGCTTGGGGGCGGGGCTGATCTGAAACGCGTCCAGTACCGCCTGGTCCAGCCCCTCGCGGTGGTACGCCAGGGGCGCGGTGTAGATCGACTTGAGGTCCTGGGCCGCGATGACGGCGTCCGGGCGCACGTTGCAAAACAGCGCCAGCTTCTCCCGCTCCTTCTCCGGGATCGGCCCTTCGGAGCGGCAGACGAGAATGTCCGGCGCGAGGCCGATGGAGCGGAGTTCCTTGACGGAGTGCTGGGTCGGCTTGGTTTTCAACTCGCCGCTCGCCTTTATGTAGGGCAGCAGCGTCAGGTGCATGAAAATGCATTGCCCGCGCGCCTTGTCCTGGCTGAACTGGCGGATCGCCTCGAAGAATGGCAGACCCTCGATATCGCCGACCGTGCCGCCAATTTCGCACAGCATGAAATCCACCTCGTCTTCCCCGATGGAGATGAAGTCCTTGATTTCATTGGTGACGTGGGGGATCACCTGGATCGTCTTGCCCAGGTAATCGCCGCGCCGCTCCTTCTCCAGCACGTTGGTGTAGATCCGGCCGGAGGAGATGGAATCGGTCTTGCGCGCGGGCACGCCCGTAAAGCGTTCGTAATGGCCGAGGTCGAGGTCCGTTTCCGCCCCATCGTCGGTCACGAACACCTCCCCATGCTCAAAGGGTGACATCGTGCCGGGATCGACGTTCAGGTAGGGGTCGAGCTTGCGCAGGCGGACCGTGAAGCCGCGCGATTGCAGCAATGCGCCGAGCGCGGCGGAGGCCAGCCCCTTGCCAAGGGACGAAACCACACCCCCGGTGATGAAAATGAACCTGGCCATGACTGCTGTCCCCCGCGCAGATGGTGCTGGCGCGTCTCAACCGCCGCCCATCATTCCTGTTATCACGGGATTTGAGGATACCCGGATTCGCCCGCCCGGCACAAGCGGACTTTGCGGTGTCGTGGCAATATCATGTGGATGGCTGGCCTGCGCCCCCCATATGGGGTGGCGCAAACCGATAGCGCGCTGATCTTATTCTTCGATCGGGGGCAGGGCCGGTGCGTCGCCCTGGATCGGCGGCAGCATCTGGTCGATCGGCGGCAATGCGGTTCCGCCCTCGCCGCCCGTCTCCCCCTCGGCGGGGGGCAGGCCGCCCAATTCGTCCAGCAGGGATGATCCGGCGGAGTTCTGCGTCGCGATGATCGTCAGGGTGATCGAGGTGATCAGAAACGCGATCGCGAAGGCCCAGGTCAGCTTGCCCAGGGCCGTCGCGGCCTGGCGTCCGGTCATCACGCCACCGCCGCCGCCGCCACCCATGCCCAGACCGCCCCCTTCGGAGCGTTGCAGCAAAACCACGCCGATCAGACAGACGGCGAGGATCAGGTGGACGACGAGGATGACATTTTCCATTGGCGGGGCCTTTTTCAGCGACCAGTGCTCTGATTTGCGTCTCCTTATGAGATGCGACAGGCCGCCGCAAGAGCGACCCGAATGTTCAAAGCAGTGATTCCCGTTTAGCGTGCGGAATGAATGGTTTCACATGAAGTCGTTCCATGCAATCCGACCCCATATAGGTGTGAATTTGGCTAATCGTACCCGTAGCGTCGGGACGCGACACAAATATCGGTTCCCCCTCGTTGCCCGGCCCGGTATAGCCGCCCTCGGCTTCGCCACACCCGTTTGAAGGAGATCACATGGCTAATGTCGTGGTTGTCGGCGCCCAGTGGGGCGATGAAGGCAAGGGCAAGATTGTCGACTGGCTGAGTGAACGGGCCGACGTGATCGCGCGGTTCCAGGGCGGGCACAACGCGGGCCATACGCTTGTGATCGACGGCGAGGTCTTCAAGCTGCACGCGCTGCCCTCGGGCGTGGTGCGCGGGGGCAAACTGTCGGTGATCGGCAACGGCGTCGTGCTTGATCCTTGGCACCTGGTGGACGAGATCGAGACGATCCGCGCCCAGGGCGTTGAGATCGGCCCCGACACCCTGATGATCGCCGAGAACACGCCGCTGATCCTGCCCATCCACGGAGAGCTGGACCGCGCCCGGGAGGAGGCCGCGAACCCCGGCGCCAAGATCGGCACGACGGGCCGCGGCATCGGCCCGGCCTACGAGGACAAGGTCGGCCGCCGCGTGGTGCGCGTCGCGGATCTTGCCGACGCGACAACGCTGGAGGCGCGGGTAGACCGGGCGCTCGCCCACCACGATGCGCTGCGCCGTGGCCTCGGCCTCGACCCGGTGGACCGCGCCGCCCTGATCGCCCGATTGCGGGAGGTTGCGCCCAAGATCCTGCCCTATGCCGCCCCGGTCTGGAAGGTGTTGAACGAGAAGCGCCGTGCGGGCAAACGCATCCTGTTCGAAGGGGCGCAGGGCGCGCTTCTGGACATTGATTTCGGCACTTATCCCTTCGTCACCTCCTCCAATGTCATCGCCGGGCAGGCGGCGACGGGGGTGGGCCTTGGGCCGGGCGCCATCGACTACGTGCTGGGGTTGGTCAAAGCCTACACGACCCGCGTGGGCGAGGGGCCATTTCCCACCGAGTTGCACGATGCCGATGGCCAGCGCCTGGGCGAACAGGGCCACGAATTCGGCACCACGACCGGGCGCAAGCGGCGCTGCGGCTGGTTCGATGCGGTGCTGGTGCGCCAGACCTGCGTGACCAGTGGCGTCAAGGGGATTGCGCTGACCAAGATCGACGTGCTGGACGGGTTCGAGACGCTGAAGATCTGCGTAGGCTATGACCTGGACGGCACGCGGCTTGATTATCTGCCCACCGCAACCGACGCCCAAGCGCGTTGCACCCCGATCTACGAGGAGATGCCGGGCTGGAGCCAATCGACCGCCCGCGCCCGGTCCTGGGCCGATCTGCCGGGGGAGGCGATCAAATATGTGCGCCGGATCGAGGAGTTGATCCAATGCCCGGTCGCACTACTCTCCACCTCGCCCGAACGCGATGACACGATCCTTGTGACCGACCCGTTCGCCGATTGATCCGGAGGGGACATGGCCCTTAGCTACAAAGCCCGGCGGCGCTGGTCGCTGTTCATCCTTCTGGTCGGTCTGCCCGCCTATATCGCGGCGGTCTGGTTCATCCTGTCGCTGATCGAGGGCTGGCCGGTCTGGTTGCAGATCGTGATCTGCCTCGCGTTTTCCATCATCTGGGCCCTGCCACTGAAATCGGTCTTCCTGGGGGTGGGTCAGGCCGACCCGGACGCGGCACCGGACGAGTAGCGGGCGAGGCCCGGAAAACGAAAAGGGCGCCGCAACGGGCGCCCTTCGTCTATCGTGATGTCCTGTCGGATCAGATGCCGCGACCCAGGCGGTAGACATTATCCTCCACCGGCTCAAGTACGCCATCCTCGGTCAGGCTGTCCACGGCGGCAATCGCCTCGGGCCGGGAGATGCTGCCATCGGTGGCGATCCGGACAAGGCGCAGAAGCTGCATGCGCTTGAACGTTTCCAGACCGGCCTCCTTGGTCAGGTATTCCGCGCCCATCTCCACGACTTCCACGATTTCCGTGGCTTCCGACGCGGCGAGGACTTCGGCGAATTGGGCGAAGTGGTCGACCTCTTCCGCGCCCTCGCTTTGGGCCGGGGCGGCCTGGGGCTGAACCGGGTTCTCGCGGACTTCTTCCAACTCGCGGGCCAGCTGTTCCTCCAGCGCGGCGATCGGATCATCGTCGTGATCGGCGTCCTGGGGCGCCCGAGCCTCCTCAGGTGCGGCGGGTGCGGAGGGGTCGAGGACCGGAGCCTCGTCGACCGGATCGTGATCGGCCTCCGCCACCTCATCCGCACGTTCCTTCGGGGCGGGACGGCCGAGGCCCACGGCGATCTGACCGGCGCGCTGCGCGAGATTGGCGAGCGAGCTTGCCATCTTGCGCGGAGCGGGGCGCGTGTCAGCGAAGGCACCCTCATCAAAGGCGGTCTCGGCTTCGGCGACCGGCGTGTCGAGCACCAGCGGCGTGTCCGCCTCCGCGATGATCGGGTCCCCGGCCTGGGCCGCTTCGGGCACGATGGTTGGGACCGGACGGGCCGGTGCATCGACCTCCGCATCCTCACGGGACACGCGGCGGGGCATGATGGAGGCGGCTTCGGCCGGGGCGGCGTCGGGCGCATCATCGACACGCTGTTCGGACACCAGCACCAGCGGCGCGGGGCGCGCTTCGGCGGTGCCACGGCGCGAGACGTCCACGCGCACCCGGCGCGGGCGCATCACGCGGGCCAGGTCTTCGCGGTATTCGGCGGCGGTGTCGGCATTGGCCCCCAGATCGGCGGCGCTTGCCCCGTCGGCGGCGAATTGCGTCTCTGCCGCGCGGGCGGCGACGGCAGCCTTGAGATGTTCGATATTCGCGCGACGGCGGGTGGTTTCCACGGTGGCGAGGCGACCTTCGGTGGCCTCGAACAGGCGGTCTTCACTGTCGCCGTCGTCGGACGGCGCGAAGTGCGCGCGGGTTTCCGCCTCGGGCGTATCGGCGTCGGGCGCGTCGGCGTCGGACGCGTCGGCGTCGGCATCTGCGGCATCCGCATCCGCGGCTTCCGTCTCGACAACCTCCTCCGCATCGGCGGCTTCGGCGTCGTCCGCGTCGTGGATCTCGGCGGTGTCTTCGTCGCTGCGCAGGGCGGCGATGGCGGCAAGCGTGTCGTCGCTGGCCTCCTCTTCCACGGCGCGCTCTTCCCCGGCATCCGTCTCCACCTGGTCGAGCGCCTCGGACGCGGCGGCCATGGTGGACGCGCCGGTGGCGAAGGCGGCGGCAAGGGCGGCCACGGCGCTGTCATCGTCGGCTTCGATCACCGGCTCGGGCGCGGCCCCTTCGCCGCCGGCGGAGATCAGTTCATCGTCGGGCTGCACGGTCGGGGCGGCGCTGTCGCCATCCTCCTCGACGGCGGCCTGGCGGATGCGGGCCAGACGGGCGGCAACGGATGCGCCGTCAAAGGCCGTGTCGTCTTCGGCGTCACCGGCGAAGATGGAGTCGATCTCCTCCTCCGCCAGATCGAAGGCGTCGCTGTCATCGGCCGCATCGTCGGCGTCGAGACCGGCGGAGAGGGAATCGTCACCCAGCGGGTCGATCACGGCGTTTTCGGGATCGGCGGCGATGGCGATGTCTTCCTCGGCCTCCGCATCGAGCGCCTCATCCTCATCAAGGGCTTCGGCAGCGATGGTCCCGGCGGCCATTGCGGCGGCGACGGCGATCAGGGTGTCGGCCCCGGCATCGCCCTGGGTGTCTTCGATCTCGTCTTCCTCGACCTCCGCAACGTCAGCGTCCGTGTCGTCGGCTTCTGTAACGTTGGCTTCGGCCTCGGCCTCGTCGGCGGCTTCCACCTCGGCGGTCTCGAACCCGGCCACGACCGAGTCGTCCCCGGCGGGGGCGGCCTCGTCTTCAACCTCGGCCTCCGGCGCGTCGGCGTCGGACATCAGGGCGGCAACGGACGCAATCGTGTCGGCGCTGTCCTCTTCCGTCGCTTCATCCTCTGCCTCGTCCTCGGCACTATCCGCTTCATCCTCCGCCTCGGCATCGGCATCGGCATCGGCTTCGGCTTGGGCGTCGGCGATATCGTCGGCGGGGTCTTCGGCAGTTTCTGCCGCGTCTGCGTCTTCGGATGCGGCCTCCTCCGCCACCAATTCTTCGTCGGCGGCGAGGGCAGGTTCGGCGTCGGCTTCGGGGGTCACGCTTTCGACGGCGTCTTCGATGGCGTCGCGGTCTTCGCGCACAACCAGTTCGGAAGCACCTTCAAAAGCGGGCGTGTCTTCGGCGGGGGCGCCTTCGGGGCGCATGATGAGGCCATTGTCCACACGGCGCGATTCGACGCGGCGCTGGATCGCAGCCTCCGTGATGCGGTGGAGCGTTTCTGCGTCCGGCGTGGGCGGTTCGGCCCCGAAGTAACGATCTTCCGCCGCGAGATCGCGGAAATATTCCGCCACGGCCTTCATCGCCTCGAACGGGCGGTCGAAGCCCTCAAGGGTGCAGGAAAACGTCCCGTAGGACACTGTCAGGATCTTGTTCTCGTCACTCATTGCTCTGCCACTCTGCTCGTCCGGTTGGACACCGGAATTTATATTCCTCGTGAAAGGTGTAACAAACTGTTTCCATTCAAAAGCGACACGAATTGGACCATTCCGTGATCTTTGACCCAGAAGATGGCAAGACCTTGACGGGCCGAACGGGCGCGCCGGAATTGCCGTTGAAATTCAACGCCCCCCTGTTGCTGGTGGGCGGCGGCCCCTTGCCAGGCGATACCTTCGCATTTGCCCGGGCACGGTGCGAAAAAGTCGTGGCCGTCGATGGCGGGGCGGCGGCCATCCTCGACCTTGGAGCGATTCCCGAGGCCGTGATCGGCGATATGGATTCGCTCCCGGACGCCGCGCGCGCCGCGATTCCCGACGCGCATCTGGTCCATATCGCGGAGCAAGATAGCACGGATTTCGACAAGGCGCTGCGGTCCGTGGACGCGCCCATGGTGCTGGCAGTGGGGGTCACGGGGGCGCGGCTGGACCATGAACTGGCGGTGTTCCATTCGCTGATCGCGCGCCCCGACCGGCGCGTGATCGTGGTGGGCGAGGAAGATGTCGTGCTGCACCTGCCGCGCGCGATCGACCTTCACCTGCCGCCGGGGACCCGCGTGTCGCTGTTCCCGATGGACGGCGTGCGCGTCTCCATCACCGGGCTGCGGTGGGAGTTCGACGCGCTCGACCTGCACCCGGCGCGCAAGATCGGGACCTCCAACGAGATGGCGCAGGACCAGGCGCACCTTTGCGCGGATGGGCCGGGGGTGCTGCTGATCTTGCCGCGCGAGGCGCTGGATCCGGCGATGGCGGCGCTGTCGGCGGCAGATTTGCACTCGCCCCGGGGGTGAGGCTTCGATAAGGTCCGGCGCAAAGTTGCCCAAGAGATCGAGTGCTGCCCCATGACGGCCGACCTGTCCCCCATCGACAAAGCGAAATACGTGGCCGCGCGGCGCGCCGTGGAATTTGTGGAGGACGGCATGCGCGTCGGCCTCGGCACCGGGTCCACGGCGGCGTGGATGGTGCGTTGCCTGGGGGAGCTGGTGCGCGAAGAGGGCATGATGATTACCGGCGTTGCCACGTCGAGCCGCACCGCAGACCTGGCGCGCGAGGTGGGGGTGAACGTCAAGACGCTGGACGAGGTGCGCTGGCTGGACCTGACCATCGACGGGGCGGATGAATACGACCCCAACCTGAACCTGATAAAGGGCGGCGGCGGCGCGCTGTTGCACGAAAAGGTGGTGGCCACGGCGAGCGACCAGATGGTGGTGATCGCCGATCTGTCCAAGCAGGTCGACACGCTGGGTGCGTTTCCCCTGCCGGTGGAGATCATTCCCTTCGGCTGGCAGACCACCAAGGCGCTGATCGAGGAGATGCTGTCGAATGTCGATGTGCTGGGACGCTCGGCCAGTCTGCGCCTGAGCGGCACGGAGCCGTTCCGCACCGACGAAGGCAATTACATCCTCGACCTGCATCTGCGCCGCGTGGCGCAACCGGCGCAGTTGAGCCTAGTGCTGAACCAGATCCCCGGCGTGGTGGAGAACGGCCTGTTCCTCGATATCTGCGACATCCTTGTGATCGGCAATGCCGACGGCACCGTTGAAGTGCGTGATATCAACAACGGCACGATCGAGCATGAGCGGGTCGATGTGGTCGATACCGACAACCTTTTCGTTGACGTGCAGGATTAAAGTTTGAGGGTGGGAGGGCCCGCCCTCCCACCCCAATTGGGGGCGCTGCCCCCGTCCTTGCGGACTCCCCCGAGGTATTTTCGAAGCAAAGAGGGGCGGGCGCGTGCTCGGCGCGCGCAGCCGAATGCGCCGTCGGGCCTTGGGGTCGGGCGGGGCAGGGGCGGATCTCTCGGTCTGGCACGGGCCCCGTGTGGGCAAGAGCCAAGAGGAAGCGGCGCCGCTTCGATGCGGTCACGGATCCCGCCCGGTTGAAAGCCGGAGGGGCGGACAGGATGCGCAAGGTCCGGAGCCGAACACCCTGCACCCGATGAAGGGGTGGTCTGGGGGCCTTCGGATCGCAACCAACAGCCTTGGGTCGGTGATCACCGGGCACCCGTATAGCGCGGCTAGAGGGGGTGTTGCGCAAATCCGCCATACTGCGCGCGGTGGGTCTGTTTCGCGGGCCCGTCGCCTGCCTCTGGTCCTTGGGGCGACGCTGTGGAATACCGTCGGGCGAGTTTTCTTGCAGCGGAGCCGCGCCCATGTCCGAATTCGACTATGACCTCTTCGTGATCGGGGGCGGCTCGGGCGGTGTACGGGCCGCGAGGGTCGCGGCGGCGACGGGGGCGAAGGTGGCCCTGGCCGAGTATAACCGGATGGGCGGGACCTGCGTGATCCGGGGCTGCGTGCCCAAGAAGCTGATGGTCTTCGCGTCGAGCTACCGCGAAGGGTTTTCGGACGCGCGCGCCTATGGGTGGGACGTCAAGGACGGAGAATTCCACTGGGACGTGTTCCGCGACCACCTCAACACCGAGTTGGACCGGCTGGAGCAGGTCTATCGCAACCTCCTGGACGGATCGGGGGTGGAAGTTTTCGACAGCCGGGCGGTCCTCAAGGATGCCCACAACGTTCAGTTCGCCAACGGCGTGACGAAATCCGCCAAGCATATCCTGGTGGCCACGGGCGGGCATCCGGTGAAACCCGACATGCCGAACGCCCATCTGGGCATCGTGTCCGACGACATCTTCAACTTGCCGGAATTGCCGCGCAGCCTGTTGATCGTGGGGGGCGGATATATCGCGTGTGAGTTCGCCTGCATCATGGCGGGCCTTGGCGTGAAGGTGACGCAATTCTACCGCGGGGCGCAGATCCTGCGCGGTTTCGACGACGAGGCGCGCGGACTGATCGCGGAGATGATGCGCGAGCAGGGGATCGAATTGCATACCGGCACCAATATCGTGGAGATGAAGCCCGCCGATGCGCAGAACCCCGAAGATGCCGTGCCCACCCAGAGCGACGCGGCGATGGGGGCGGATGTGAAGCAGATGCAGGCGCTCAACACCGATGTGAAAGGTGCGGGCGAGGGGCCGATCTGGGTCAAGTCCACCAACGGGCGCGAGGGCGTGTTCGACTATGTCCTGTTCGCCACCGGGCGGTCGCCCAATACGACCGATATGGGGCTGGAGGAGATCGGGGTGGAGATCGGGCGCCGGGGGGAGGTCGTGGTGGACGCGTACAGCCAGACCGCCGTGCCGTCGGTCTATGCCATCGGTGACGTCACCAACCGCGTGAACCTGACACCGGTTGCGATCCGCGAGGGCATGGCCTTCGTGGAGACCGTCTTCAAGGGCAACCCGACCCCCGTCGACCATGACCTGATCCCGTCGGCGATCTTCACCCAGCCCGAATACGGCACGATCGGCATGACCGAGGAAGACGCGCGCGAGCAAGAGGAGATCGAGGTCTATTGCACGTCCTTCCGCCCGATGCAGACCGCATTTGCCGGTAAGCCGGGGCGCGTGCTGATGAAGCTTGTCGTGTCCAAGGCCAACCGCAAGATCCTGGGCTGTCACATCGTCGCGCCCAATGCCGGAGAGATGATCCAGTTGGCGGGGATCGCGGTGAAAATGGGTGCCACGAAGGAGGATTTCGACCGTACGGTTGCAGTCCATCCCACGATGTCGGAAGAGATCGTGACGATGCGCGACCCGATCCGTACCGCCTGATCGGCGTTTTTCGGGCCAAAAGCGCGCGGATACAGGTGCAAACCGATTTTTTCGCCCCATATAGGGCTACAACAGACGATCATTCGTTAGAGGTGAGACAGCACATGGCGGGTAACAGTGGCGGACCCTGGGGTGGCGGCGGCGGTGGAAACCGCGGCGGTTCGGGCAGCAACGGCAATGGCAATGATGGCGGCAACGGGCCTCGGCGGCCCGGTGGCGGCAACCAGGGCGGCGGCCAGAACATCCCCGAGATCGACGACATCGTCCGCAAGGGCCAGGAGCAGCTGCGCGTCCTGATGGGCGGTCGCGGTGGCGGGACCGGCGGCGGCAACCAGGGCGGCGGCGATCCCGTCAGCCCGCGCACCCTGTGGATCGGCGGCATCGTGATCGCGATCGTCGCGTGGCTCTGGGCGTCGTTCTACACCGTGCAGCCGGGCCAGCAGGGCGTCGTCCTGTTCCTCGGCGTCGAGAACAACATCACCGCGCCGGGCCCGCAACTGGCGCCCTGGCCGCTCTACCAGGCCGAGGTCATCGACACCGAGGGCGAGCGGACGATCTCCATCGGCGACAACCGGTCGGGCACGTCTGATATGGGTCTGATGCTGACCACGGACGAGAATATCGTCGATATCGACTTCGACGTGGTCTGGAACATCGCCAATCCCGCCGAATACCTCTTCAACCTGCGCGATCCCGAGGCGACGATCCGCGCCGTGGCGGAATCGGCCATGCGAGAGATCATCGCCCAGTCCGAACTGGCCCCGATCCTCAACCGCGACCGTCAGCTTATCGGTGAACAGGCGGAGGCGTTGATCCAGCAGACGCTCGACATCTACGCCAGCGGCATCAACATCATCCGCGTCAACCTCGACCGCGCCGACCCGCCGGCCGAGGTGATCGACGCCTTCCGCGAGGTGCAGGCCGCCGAGCAGGAGCGTGACCGCCTGGAACGTACCGCGGACGCCTATTCGAACCGCGTCACCGCCGGGGCGCGGGGTGAGGCCGCGCAGATCCTCGAAGAGGCGGAAGGCTATCGCGCCCGCGTCGTCAACGAGGCACTGGGTGAAGCCAGCCGCTTCCTTGCCGTCCTTGAGGAATACGAGGCGGCGCCCGAGGTGACGCGCCGTCGCCTCTACCTGGAGACGCTGGAGCGTGTTCTGGGAGAGACCGACCTTGTCATCATCGACGGTGACACCGGGGGCGGGCAGGGCGTTGTGCCGTACCTGCCGCTGAACGAACTGCGCCGCCCGCAACAGGGCAATGGCACCACCACCGGGAGCTCGAACTGATATGAAGCGATCCTTTTTCCTGATTCCGATCCTCGTGATCGTGCTGCTGCTGGGGTCGCGCTCCATCTTCGTGGTGGATGAACGCCAGCGCGCGCTGGTCCTGCAATTCGGCCAGATCGTGAACGTGATCAACGACCCCGGACTCAACTTCAAGGCGCCGTGGCAGAACGTCGAATATTACGAGGACCGCATCCTGTCGCTCGACACGTCGCCCACCGAGGTAACGCCGTCCGATGACCGCCGCCTCGTGGTCGACGCTTTCGCGCGGTATCGCATTGTGGATGTCGAGCAATTCCGGACCGCCGTTCCGGGCGGCATCCGCGCCGCGGACGACCTGCTGGAAGGTATCCTGAACGACCGTATCCGGGCCGTGCTGGGTGCCGATGGCGTGACGTCCAACACAATTCTGTCCGATGAACGGGCGGCGCTGATGCAGCAGGCCACGATCCAGGCCCGGGCGCGCGCCGCGTCGCTGGGGATCACCGTGCTCGACGTGCGTCTGATCCAGACGAACCTGCCGGCCCAGAACCTCGACGCCACGTTCGCGCGGATGCGCGCGGAGCGGGAGCGGGAAGCCGCCGACGAGATCGCGCGCGGTGAAGAGGCGGCACAGCGTATCCGGGCGCAAGCCGACCGGACGGTGGTGGAGCTCGTCTCCGACGCCAGCCGCGAGGCGGAGATCACGCGCGGTGAAGCGGATGCAGAACGGACACGGATCTTCGCGGAGGCCTTCGGGCAGGACGCGGAATTCTACGATTTCACCCGCTCGCTGGCGGCCTATGAACGGGCGCTGCGCCAGAACTCCACCTTCGTGATTTCGCCCGATAGCGAGTTCTTCGAGTATTTCGACGGCTCCGCGCTTGGCGGCGGCAATTCACTGTCTCCCCCGCCGGCGGAGTAAACCGCCGATGTGGCAAGCGATATTGATGGGGCTCGGTATGGTCCTCGTCATCGAGGGGCTGGTGTTCGCACTGGCCCCTTCGCGTCTGGAGGACCTTCTGCGCGCCATGGCCACGATCCCGCCCGAGACGCGGCGGATGATCGGATTGTCGGCCCTCGTCCTTGGCGCGGTTCTGACATCTTGGGCGATCAGCCTTTAACGCGAGGCGAGATTAGCCTTTGCGCAAGACCCGCCCCCATGCCACCCTTGTAACAAACCGGGCGCGGCTTTCACGCCCATGTGACGGGTCAGGCGCGAAAGGTTGGGTTTCCCGAACTTGATTACCTGCGTTATGCCCCAAATATATTTCAACGGGCGATCTTTGCGCGTGTCCCGGAGAGGGGCGCGATGCAAGCGCCCCCGGACCACGATCGCAGGCGTGCTGCACGGTCCCAAGGGGCGAACAGATCGTCCGACGGTATTTTGAGGAGGCGACCCGAAGTGACGATAGAGACGAGACACAATCTTCCCCCCCACCAGTCCGAACGGCAGCGCACAGGCGCAAAGGCGGCCGTGGCGCGCGACGCTCGCGGCATGGATGCCCGCACGGTGCTGGCTGCGATCATGGCGCTTCTGACGGCCCTTGCCATCGCCTTCGCGGCATTGCCCGCGCGCGCCCAATCGGCGCAATTGCCCGGTTTCGCGGATCTCGTGGATCAGGTGGGCGACGCGGTCGTCAACATCACCACATCCTCGGTCGTGGCGGGACGCGGCGGTGGCCCGGACCCGATCGTGCCCGAAGGCTCCCCGCTTGAGGATTTCTTCAACGATTTCCTGGATCGCCAGGCCCCCGATGGCGGCCCTTCGCCCCGGCGCAGCCAGGCGTTGGGATCGGGTTTCGTGATTTCCGAGGACGGCTATATCGTGACCAACAACCACGTCATCGAAGGCGCGGACGAGATCATGATCGAGTTTCGCAACGGCGTGGAGCTGGTGGCCGAACTGATCGGCACCGACCCCAACACGGACATCGCGCTTCTCAAGGTCGACAGCGATGAGCCGTTGCCGTTCGTCAGCTTCGGCGTCGCGTCCGAGCATCGGGTCGGCGATTGGGTCATGGTCATGGGCAACCCGCTCGGCCAGGGCTTTTCCGTTTCGGTCGGCGTGATCTCGGCCTTCGGGCGCTCGCTTTCCGGGGCCTATGACGACTTCATCCAGACCGATGCCGCCATCAACCAGGGCAATTCGGGTGGGCCGCTTTTCAACCTCGACGGGGATGTGATCGGCGTGAACACCGCGATCCTGTCGCCCACCGGCGGCTCCATCGGGATCGGCTTCGCCATGTCTTCGGACGTGGTCATCAACGTGGTCGAGCAATTGCGCGAATTCGGGGAGACGCGGCGCGGTTGGCTCGGCGTCCGTATCCAGGACGTCACCGCCGAGATGGCCGAGGCGTTGAGCCTTGAGGATGCGCGCGGCGCGATGGTGACCGACGTGCCCACCGGCCCGGCCTCAGAAGGTGGCATCGTGGTGGGCGACGTGATCCTGTCCTTCGACGGGCAGGACATCGCCGATACCCGCGAACTGGTCCGCATCGTGGGTGACAGTACGGTGGGGGAAACGGTCCGCGTGCTGGTCTTCCGCGATGGAGAGACCGAGACCCTGCGCGTGACCCTCGGTCGCCGGGAGACAGCGGAATCCGCCGCAACACCCGAGGTCGAAGGCGCGCCCGATGGCACCACGTCGAGCGAAATCCTCGGCATCACGATGAGCCCGCTGACCGACGATCGCCGCGAGGAGCTGAACGCCGGCAACATCGCGGGCGGGCTTGTGATCGAAGCGATCGACCCTGCCTCCGACGCCGCCGAGATGGGGCTTCAGGTGGGTGACATCATCACCGAGGTCACGCAGCAGCCGGTCGCGACCGTGGCCGACTTCCAGGCCCGGATCGACGCCGCCGATGCGGCGGGCCAGAAAAGCATCCTGATCCTGATCCGCCGCGATGGCACGCCGCGCTTCATGGCGCTGACCATCGAGGAGGAAGAGACGGAGGGCGAATTGGTCCCCGCCGAGTAACGCCCCATTCGTCCGGCAAAGACAGGCCCCGGCGCGCGCCCTGCGTGCCGGGGCCTTTTCGTTTTGGGATCGGGGTGCGCGTCAGCCGTCCGTGGACGTGCCGGCGGCAAGCTCCGGATCCCAAACCGATAACCCCAATTGGCGCGCGGCGGCGAGGCTGAGCACCCCGCTGTCGAGGCCTTGGGGCTGTTGATAGGCGCGTACGGCCTGCACGGTGGCGCGGTCCATGCGGCCGGTGACGGGGCCGGTGTAATGCCCCCGCGCGGCCAGCGCCCGTTGCAGGGTGGCGATGTAGTCGGCGTTGCCCTCCATCGCGCAGGGCGTCTCGAACCAGGTCTCGGTGCGATCCTCCACGATCCGCTGCTCGGTCGCCGTCACGAACACGGCGGGGCGGCGGATATTGCCGTTGCGGTCCAGCTGTTCGGGTTCCACCAGGATCTGCTCGGTCACGGTCTCGATCACCGCGGGGTCGACCTCCCGCCCGTAGCAGCTGGCCGGGTCGGCGTCGGGCGGGCCGAAGCCGCGCGTGACCTGCACACCGGACGCGCCCGAGGTCGTGACCGGATCAATGACGGAGGTGAAGCTGTCGCCACCCGGCGCGGTCGCCTGGCACGCCGAGAGACCGCCAAGGGCGGCCAGTAGAAGGATGTTGCGCATGGGACTGCTCTGTCCTGCCGTTTGTTATTGACGGGAGTGTAGCGGATTTGGCGCTATGGGGGAAGTGGGATGGCGAGCGTGGGCCGGGACCTGCCCATGGGGCGGGTGGCCAAATCCGCGCCCGGCTACGTCGCCCTATGGCTGATCCCCGGCCTTGGCCCCTTCGTGGAGGCGGACCAGTTCGTCGAGCATGGGGGAGATATCCTCCACATGTTCCGCCACGACATGGACAACGCCCGCCTCCCTCTGGATGCGGCCGGTCACGCGAAGAAGCCGCCCCGAAATCACCGCGCGGCGGTATTTCTGGTAGAGCTTTTGCCAAACCACCACGTTGCAGACGCCGAATTCGTCCTCCAGCGTGATGAAGATCACGCCCTTGGCGGTTCCGGGCCTTTGACGCACCAGCACCAGCCCCGCCACGCAGATCCGCGCGCCCTCATGGGGCAGGTGCAGCATGTGGTGGGGCAGGCAATCGGGCGGCCTTGGCCAATCGGGGGGGCGGATGTCGGGCTCCATGCGAACAAAGATAGAACAAAACCCCGCCGACACAAGCCGGTGCTTTCGCGCTGGAAACACGGGGCCGGGCGTATTACCAACCGTAAAGACTTTGATTGCGAGGGCAGAACATGGCCAAGATCACCTATATCGAACACGGCGGCACCGAACATGTGGTGGAGGTCGCAACCGGCCTGACCGTGATGGAAGGCGCGCGCGACAATTCCATACCGGGGATCGAGGCCGATTGCGGCGGCGCCTGCGCCTGTTCGACCTGCCATGTCTACGTCGCGCCGGAGTGGGTCGATAAGCTGCCCGCCATCGACCCGATGGAAGAGGACATGCTCGAATTCGCCTATGAACCGGACGAGACGCGGTCCCGCCTGACCTGCCAGTTGAAGGTGACCGATGCCCTCGACGGGCTGGTGGTGCAGATGCCCGAAAAGCAGATCTGAGCCGGTGGCGCCGCGTCGTCCGGTGCGTGGATGGATGCGGTCCGCCCGCGGCGCGTGTATGGCCTTGTGCCTGTGGCTGACCGGGTCGGGCGTGGCGCTCGCCTGCACCCTTCCGCCCCATGCCGCCACCGCGATGCCGGAAAGCGTGTCGGCCCCGTGGCCCGGCCCCGACGGCGTTCTGGCCTGGTATGACATCCCCACCACGCGCTACGCCCACGGGGTTCTTGGTGATGCGATTGAAGGCACGCGCCTGCATGTCTATTCCGACATCGCCCTGTCGTCGTGCGGCGACCAATCCCTGACCCTTCCGCCGCATCTGGTATTCGAGGATACGGCCCCGCGCCTGGCCGATCTGGACGGGGACGGCGTGCCGGAGATCATTGCCGTGCAAAGCCACGAGGATTTCGGCGCGCAGTTGGCGATTTACCGCCGCGCGCTGGACGGGATCGGGTTGGAGGCCGTCGCCACGACCCCCCATATCGGGCGGCGCAATCGCTGGCTCGCGCCCATCGGGGCGGCGGATCTGGACGGGGACGGCCATGTGGAGATCGCCTATATCGACCGTCCGCACCTGGCGCGCACCCTGCGGGTCTGGCGGTTCCAGGACGACACCCTGACGGAGATCGCCGCACTGGAAGGCCTGACCAATCACCGCATCGGGGAGCCGTTCATCACCGGCGGCATCCGCAGCTGTAGCGCGGGGCCGGAGATGATCGTGGCCGACCGGGATTGGCGAAGCGTGATGGCGGTGCGGCTGGAGGGCGGCACACTGACCGCCCGCGCGCTTGGACCCTTCAGCGCGGACTCCGTGGCCCGCGCGCTGGCCTGCACGCTCTGACCCTCTACGCCCGCTGCCCAGATGCCCGTCCGGCCCGCGCCGCGTGGTCTTGACTTCACCCGCCCCGGACGGTCTATCCGGGCGCAACCTGATACCCGGAGAACCTCCATGCACGCCTATCGCAGCCACACCTGCGCCGACCTGAATGCGACCCATGTCGGTGACACGATCCGCCTGTCCGGCTGGGTGCATCGCCGCCGCGACCACGGGGGTGTGATCTTCATCGACCTGCGCGACCATTTCGGGATCACGCAGGTGCTTTGCGACCCCGACAGCCCGGTTTTCTCCCAGGTGGAGAAGCTGCGCGCCGAATATTGCATCCGCATCGACGGCACGGTGAAGGCCCGCGATCCGGAGCTGGTGAACCCCAAGCTGCCGACCGGCGAGATCGAGGTGTTCATCCGCGACATGGAGGTGCTTGGCGCGGCGGCGGAGCTGCCCTTGCAGGTTTTCGGCGATCAGGAATACCCCGAAGAGACGCGGTTGCGCTATCGCTACCTCGACCTGCGCCGCGACGTGATGCAGCGCAACATGGTTCTGCGCTCGGACGTCGTGGCCTCGATCCGCAAACGCATGTGGGACATTGATTTCCGCGAGTTCCAGACCCCGATCATCACCGCGTCCAGCCCCGAAGGCGCGCGCGATTTCCTGGTGCCGTCGCGCCTGCATCCGGGCAAGTTCTACGCGCTGCCCCAGGCCCCGCAGCAATTCAAACAGCTGCTGATGGTGTCGGGTTTCGACAAGTATTTCCAGATCGCGCCGTGTTTCCGGGATGAAGACCCGCGCGCCGACCGCTCGCCCACCGATTTCTACCAGCTGGATATGGAGATGTCCTTTGTCGAGCAGCAAGACGTGTTCGACACGGTGGAGCCCGTCCTGCGCGGCGTGTTCGAGGAGTTCGGGGACGGCGCCTCTGTCGACCAGAACTGGCCGCAAATCTCCTATGCCGACGCGGCTTTGTGGTACGGCACCGACAAGCCCGACCTGCGCAACCCGATCAAGATGCAGATCGTCAGCGAGCATTTCGCGGGTTCCGGCTTTGCGATCTTCGCAAACCTGCTGGAGCAGGACGGCACCCAGGTCCGCGCCATTCCCGCCCCCGGCGGCGGGTCGCGGAAGTTCTGCGACCGGATGAACAAGTTTGCCCAGGAACAGGGGCTGCCGGGCATGGGGTACATCTTCTGGCGCGATCAAGGCGAGGGGATGGAGGCCGCAGGCCCGCTGGCCAAGAATATCGGGCCCGAACGGACGGAGGCGATCCGCGAGCAGCTTGGTTTGGGCGTGGGCGATGCGGCCTTCTTCCTGGCAGGCAAACCCGCCGAGTTCGAGGCCGTCGCGGGCCGGGCGCGCGTGGTGATCGGGGATGAGCTTGGCCTGACCGAGCAGAACCGCTTCGCCTTTGCCTGGATCGTCGATTTTCCGATGTACGAGGCCGACGAGGACGGGAAGATCGACTTCTCCCACAACCCGTTTTCGATGCCGCAGGGCG
Source organism: Hasllibacter sp. MH4015 (assembly GCF_020177575.1). Lineage (NCBI taxonomy): Bacteria > Pseudomonadati > Pseudomonadota > Alphaproteobacteria > Rhodobacterales > Roseobacteraceae > Hasllibacter > Hasllibacter sp. MH4015. The sequence goes on along the minus strand of NZ_JAHTBK010000001.1, from coordinate 2,186,959 downwards.
GGATCGACGCGCTGGACGGTGATCCGTTGTCGGTTCTGGGCTACCAGTATGACCTGGCTTGTAACGGGTATGAGCTTGTGTCGGGCGCGATCCGGAACCACCGCCCGGATATCATGTTCAAAGCGTTCGAGCTGGCGGGGTACGGCGCGGACGAGGTGCGCAAGCGGTTCGGCGGGATGGTCAACGCGTTCCAATACGGCGCGCCGCCCCACGGTGGATGTGCGGCGGGGATCGACCGGATCGTGATGCTGCTGGCCGACACGGCCAATATCCGCGAGGTGATCCTGTTCCCGATGAACCAGCGGGCCGAGGATCTGATGATGAACGCGCCGTCCGATCCCACCTCGGATCAGTTGATGGAGCTTGGGCTGCGGGTCATTCCGCAGGAGTGAGCGCCAAGGGCAGGGGCGGGTTGCTTCAGATCACCCCCGGCACCGCCTGGATGCGGCCCGAAAGGAACGCGCGAAGCGCCGCGCGGTCGGGTGCGGGCAGCGTTTCGGGCATGGCGTGGGCCTGCTTTTCCAAATCGTCATCGTCGATCCCGCGCGCCACGCCGATCAGGAATGGCTTGAGGTAGCTGACAGGCGGCGTGTCGAGCGCCAAGAGGTCCATTGCGTGGCTCAGATCCTCCCGCAGGGCGAGGGGGTCGGGGTCGATGGCGGTCACCGCAACCTCCCGCGGGCCCTTGGGGTGCCGGTCCAGCGGCAGATGCGCAAGGATCGCGGCCTGATAGGCGGCAATGCTGGACACGGGCTTGGGGATGAAGCCATCCGCACCCGCGGCGATGACCTGTCTTTCCGCCTCCTCCCGCTCCGCGCCGGATGTGCCGAGGATGACCTGCACGCGCGGCGAGGCATCGGCCATCTTGCGGATCAGATCGAGGCCGGAGCCGTCCGGCAGGCCGAGGTCCACGATGGCGACGGTCGGCGAATAGACGTTGAGGTGCCGTTCGGCGGAAGCAAGGCAATCGGCCCGTCGCAACCGCGCACCCGACCGCATGGACATCAACCGGATCGCTTCGGACGCATAGCGGCTGTCCTCCACCACGAGGATGGTGAGCCCCAGCAGGGGCCGTTCCGCCGTCGGTTGCGGGTGAAGGTCGAATTCTTTGCGGTCGTCCATGTCAAATCCCCCAAATGTCCTGTGGCTGCCCGGCATGTGTCGGCGGAACCGATTCCCCCGGACGCTGTCCAGATGTCGCATGCGCAAGGTTTACGAGCGGTAAACGCGACCGCTTTCGCCATGCGACACCGGACGATCTTGCCGTCGCGCCGGCCCCGGGCCATATGCGGACCAAGCCTGACGCAACCCCAATGGGAGAGCCCCCATGATCGGACGCCTGAACCACGTCGCCATCGCCGTTCCCGACCTCGACGCTGCCGCCGCGCAATACCGCGACACGCTCGGGGCCAAGGTCGGTGCCCCCCAGGACGAGCCGGATCACGGTGTGACGGTGGTCTTCATCGAGCTGCCGAACACCAAGATCGAGCTTCTCTATCCGCTTGGGGATAACTCCCCCATAGGTGGGTTTCTGGAAAAAAATCCGTCCGGCGGCATCCATCATCTTTGCTATGAGGTCGAGGATATCCTAGCGGCGCGAGACAAGTTGCAAGCCGAAGGGGCCCGTGTCTTGGGCAATGGGGAGCCCAAGATCGGCGCCCATGGCAAACCGGTCCTCTTCCTCCATCCCAAGGATTTCACCGGCACGCTGGTGGAGCTGGAGCAGGTCTGATGGGGATCGTCACCGGCATCGTGCTCTACGCGATCATCTGGTTCATGACGCTTCTGATTGCGTTGCAGGTGGGGGTGACGAGCCAGGACGAAGCGGGCGAACGGGTGGCCGGCACCCACGGCTCCGCGCCCGCAGATGCGCAGTTGAAGCGGCGCGTCGTCTGGACCAGCATCGTGGCCGCCTTCATCTGGGTCGTGATCGCGTCGATCATCATCTTCGATCTGATCACGCTGGACGATATCGACCTGTTCACGCGGTTCGGGATGGGCGCGCCCCCGCGCGATTGAGCATGTGGTAGAGATGGGTGAACGTCGCGGCGCCCAGGATCGGGACGAGGATGTTCACCACAGGGATCGTCAACGGCACGGCCATCAACACGCCCGCGGCAAAGAGCGTCGGGCGGTTGCGCTTGCGAAACTCCGCCGCGCCGCGCGCGTCGTTGCGGCGCAGCGCCACCATCTGCCCGTATTCGCGACCGAGCAGGATGCCATTCACTACCCAAAAGACCAGTGGCGCGAAGGGCCCGGAGATCAGGTAAAACAGCAGCGCAAGGATGTTGACGACGGTCAGGATGCCGAGAAATTTCGCAACGTCCACAAGGGCTTCGCCGATGGTCAGCCCGCGCGCGGGCGGCAGGCCGGGATAATGCTGATCCTCCACCGCCTCCGACACGCGGTCCAGGAAGATGCCCATGAACGCGGCGGAGACCGGGACCATCAGGAAAATCGACAAGACCAGCATCAGCGGAATGCCCGCGATGGTCAGGGCGTTATCGATCCAGTTCACCTCTCCGATCCAGGGCAGGGTGAAGGTGTCGGGCACGAACCAACCCACGACACCAGCGAAAAGCGCGTAGAATCCCACCAAAAGGCCGATGGTCAGCACCAGTCCAAGGCCCAGGACACCGAGGAAGCGGCTGTCGGTCAATTGGCCCAGGGCCTTCAGGAACGCGGTGAAAATCATGTCTTGATCCAGGTGGTTAGCGCATCGACATCGGGGCGAGGGCGGTCGGGGGGAACGCGCGCCTCATCCGCTATGTGGACGTAGCCCGCGACACTTTCATGGGGGAAAAGGCCAAGCCCCTGCGTCAGAAACGGACGATCCGTGGCGCGCCAACCGGTCAGCCACACGGCCCCCCATCCGGCGGCGAGGCTGGCATTGAGCAGCGACAGGCATACCGCGGCGGCGGATGCATATTGCTCCCGCTCGGGCACGAGGCTTTCGGATTTGGGGCTGGAGATGACGGCGGCGATGAGCGGCGCATCCGCGAAGCCCGAGGCATCCTTTTCGATCCGCTTTGCCTCGATCCCCAGGGCGGCACCACGCGTGCGGGTCAGTGCCGCAAGGCGTTGGCAGGCGGGCGCATCGAGCAGCAGGAAGCGCCATGGCTCCAGCTTGCCATGGTCCGGGACGCGGACAGCGGCGGTCAGCAGGATGCGCAGCGTGTCGGGGTCGGGCGCGCGCCGGCCCATCATGCGTGGCGGGCGTGACCGGCGGGTCAGCAGGAAATCGAGTGCTTCGGCGTTCGGAGCAAGGGGCGTTGAATCAGCCATGGAACCGATTTCGGGCGCGGGGGCCGCAAGATCAAGGCCTTGCCCGCCCCGCATCGCCATCGGGCACGTCTATTCGGCGGATTTCGCCGCTTTTTTCGCGGGTGCCTTCTTCTTGGCCGCGGGCTTTTTCGCCGCCGCCTTACGCTTGCCGGTGCCCTTGCCGCCCTTGGCGATCTTCTCGTTCAACACCTCAACGGCCTTTTCCATCGTCACGGCTTCGGGATCGACATCCTTGGGCAGTGTCGCGTTGATCTTTGCCCATTTCACGTACGGCCCGTAGCGGCCTTTCATGACCTGCACCGGGCCGCCCTCCTCGGGGTGTTCGCCCAATTCCTTGAGCGGGGCGGCCGCCTGCCCGCGTCCGCCGCGCCCGGCGGCCTTTTGGGCGATCAATTCGACCGCGCGGTTCATGCCGACGGTGAACACTTCCTCCACCTCCGGCAGGTTGGCGTAGATGCGACCGTGCTTCACGTAAGGCCCATAGCGCCCGATCCCGGCCTCCACCGGTTCGCCATCTTCCGGGTGATCGCCGACCTTGCGCGGCAGGGACAACAGCGTCAGCGCCTTTTCGAGGTCGATATCGTCAACTTCCCACCCCTTGGGAAGCGACGCGCGCGGCGGCTTCTTGTTCTCCTCGGTCACGTCGCCCAGTTGAACGTACGGCCCGAAACGACCCGTACGCAGCGTCACCTTCTCGGACGTGTCGGGATCGACGCCGAGCATCTTTCCGTCTGGCCCGAGGATGTCGCCCGTCTGATCCGCGCCTTCCTGTGGCGGGCCGAAGGCACGGGTGTAGCGGCATTCGGGGTAGTTGGAGCAGCCGATAAACGCGCCGCCCGCCCGCGCCGTGCGCATCGACAGACGCCCCTTGCCGCAATTGGGGCAGAGGCGCGGGTCGGATCCGTCCTCCTTGGCGGGGAACAGGTGCGGCTCCAGCACCTCGTTGATCTTTTCGAGCACCTCGGTGATCCGCAGCTCGGCCGTTTCCTCGATCGCGGCGTGGAAATCCTTCCAGAACCGATCCAGCACGTCCTTGTAATGGCGATCGCCCGCACTCACCTCATCAAGCTGGTTTTCCAGGTCGGCGGTGAAGTCATAGCCCACGTATTTGCGGAAATAGTTGGACAGAAAGACGGTCACGAGCCGCCCCTTGTCCTCCGGGATCAGGCGGCCCTTGTCCTTGATCACGTAGCCGCGGTTCTGGATCGTATCCATGATCGAGGCATAGGTGGAGGGGCGCCCGATGCCGAGTTCCTCCATCCGCTTCACGAGCGTCGCCTCGGTATAGCGCGGCGGGGGGGCGGTGTGGTGCTGTTGGCCCAGAACCGCGCCATTGGCCGACAGGATCGCGGCCTTGGAGCGGCGCAATTCGCCCGCGTCATCTTCTACAAGATCGTCGCCCGCGAGTTTCGCGTAATCCGCGCCAAGCGCCTGGGTCGCGGGTTTCAGCGCGTCGCCCTGGCTGACCTGCGGCAGGCGCTTGCCATCCTCTTCGTCGGCCTGGACGTCATCGCGCCCTTCCTCGTAGACCTTCAGGAACCCGTCGAAGAGCACGACCTGACCGGTTGCGCGCAATTCCACCTGGTCGTCGGCGGACCCGATCGTCACCGTCGTCCGCTCCATTCGCGCGGCTTCCATCTGGGACGCAATGGTGCGCTTCCAGATCAGGTCATAGAGCTTGCGCTGGTCATCCTCGGACAGTTTCAGGTCATCGGCGGCCTTGGACATGTCGGTGGGGCGCACGCATTCATGGGCCTCCTGCGCGTTCTTTGCCTTGTTCTTGTAGATGCGTGGCTTGCCGGGGACATAGGCGTCGCCGTAGCGGTCCTTGATCGCGTCGCGGGCTTGGGTCACCGCTTCGGGCGCCATGTCGATGCCATCGGTCCGCATATAGGTGATGTGCCCGGCCTCGTAAAGGCGCTGCGCGGTGGACATGCATTGCCGCGCACCCATGCCGAATTTGCGGCTCGCCTCCTGCTGGAGGGTGGAGGTCATGAAGGGCGGGGCGGGATTGCGGTTGGCGGGTTTGGCCTCCACATTCGTGACGCTGAGCGCGCGGGAGGAGACGGCCTGCACCGCCAGCCCCGCTTCCGCGGCGTTGGGCAGGTCGTAGCGGTCGAGCTTCTTGCCGCCGAGCGTGACGAGGCGCGCCTCGATCGACTGGCCGCGGGGCGTGTCGAGGATGGCGCGGACCGACCAGTATTCGCGGGGGCGGAACGCCTCGATCTCCATCTCGCGTTCCACGATCAGGCGCAGGCAGACCGATTGCACGCGCCCCGCCGATTTGGCACCGGGCAGTTTCCGCCACAGGACCGGCGACAGGTTGAAGCCCACCAAATAGTCCAGCGCGCGGCGGGCGAGGTAGGCTTCCACCAGTTCCATGTCGACCTGGCGCGGCTCCGCCATGGCCTTGGTCACGGCGTCCTTGGTGATCGCGTTGAACGTCACGCGGCTGACGGGCGTGTCCTTCTTGATCGCCTTGCGAGACGTCAGCGCCTCTTGCAGGTGCCAGCTGATCGCCTCCCCCTCCCTGTCGGGGTCGGTGGCGAGGATCAGGGACGGGTCATCCTTCAGCGCATCGACGATGGCTTTCACATGCTTCTTGGAATCCGCCGCGATTTCCCACTTCATCGCGAACCCCTCTTCGGGGTCGACGGAGCCGTCCTTGGGCGGCAGGTCCCGCACATGTCCGAAGGAGGCGAGAACGGTGTAATCACTGCCCAGATACTTGTTGATTGTCTTGGCCTTGGCCGGGGATTCGACAACAACAACGGGCATGGATGGATCACCTTTTCACGGGATTGGACTGGCGGCGGAACATGTGGGGCCTTGGGTGGGGATGTCAATGCGGGCCGTGCGATTGGTCCCCGCGTGGCCAAGCCGCCGCCCAGGGATGGCCGAAATCAACGGACGTCTTGCGCGTCAGTCGCCCGCCAGCTGCACCATGCCGCCGGCGGAGCGGGTGATGCGACCGGACATTTCCAGCACCGCAAGGGCCTGCGCCATGTCGCGGGCCGGGGCGCGCATGTCGCGGGTCAGCTGATCCTCGGCCAGCGGCGTCGGCCCAAGCGCGGCGAGAATGCGGCCCTCCAACGGCGCGTCGGGCGGGGGCGGTGCGGTGTGCGCCGCCTCGGATGCGCGGGTCGGGTCAGGCGCGCGGGCGGGGGCCGTGTCGCGAACCGGGGCAGGCAGGCCCAATGCCTCCAACACATCGTCGGCGGAGCGGATCAGCGTGGCCCCGTCGCGCAGCAAGATATTGGCCCCCGACGCGCGGCTGTCCATCGGGTGGCCCGGCACGGCCATCACCTCCCGCCCCTGTTCCCCCGCAAGCCGCGCTGTGATGAGCGAGCCGGAGCGCGCCGCCGCCTCCACCACCACCACGCCCTGGGCGAGGCCCGAGACGATGCGGTTGCGGCGCGGGAAGTGGCGGGCCTGCGGTTGCAGGCCAAGCGGCTGTTCGGAGAGGCGCAGCCCGGTCTCCGCAATCTCCGCCGCAAGGGCCGCATTCTCCGCCGGATAGACCACATCGACACCACCGGCGAGGACCGCGATGGTGCCGGCGGGCAGGCTCGCCTTATGGGCCAGCGCGTCGATCCCGCGCGCAAGGCCCGAGACGATGGTGAACCCGGCCTCCCCCAGGTCGGCGGCCAGCTTCCGCGCCATTCGCGCGCCGAGGCCGGAGGCGTTGCGCGTGCCGACAATCGCCACACAGGGTTTCGACAGCAGGCTCGCCCGGCCCATCGACCACAGGATCGGCGGCGCGTCGGACGTGTCGGCCAGCATCGCGGGGTAATCGGGATCACCGAGGCAGATCATCCGTGCCCCCACCCGGGCGGCGGCGCGCAATTCGGCCAGAACCACGGGTTCGGGGCAGGGCTCATACCCCTTCACGCCCGCGGCCTTCGCAACCTCCGGCAATGCCCGCAACGCGGCGGCAGCGGAGCCGTGTTCGGACAGAAGTCGCAGATACGTCGCAGGCCCCACCCGCCGCGACCGGATCAGGCGCAGGCGCATCAGACGCTCGTCCTCTCCGCTCGCAGGCGGCGGGATATAGGAGACCGGCGCCTCGTAGAAGAAGGGATCAGCCGCGAAATGCGACGGGGAATCGGGTGCGGTCCACATGGCCACAGGCTTGGCGGCAATTGGTTAACGGAAGGTTACTGGCAAACGCCCGGTCTCGGGCCATCCGTTCCCCCCAAGGCAGTCAACCGCAGTGCCATCCATCGTGCTCAAGCCGCGGAGCCGCCCACCGTCAGCCCGCCGATCAGCAGCGTCGGTTGCCCCACGCCCACCGGCACCCATTGGCCGTTCTTGCCGCAATTCCCCATGCCCGGATCAAGCGCCATGTCATTGCCGATGGCGCGCACCTGCGTCATCGCCGTCGCGCCGTCGCCGATCAGGGTCGCACCCTTCACCGGCGCACCGACAACGCCGTTCTTCACCCGGTAGGCTTCCGTGCAGGAGAAGACGAACTTGCCGTTGGTGATGTCGACCTGCCCGCCGCCGAAACCCACGGCATAAATCCCGTCCTTCACATCCGCCACGATATCGCCGGGGTCGGCCTCGCCACCCAGCATGTAGGTGTTCGTCATCCGCGTCATCGGCGCGTGGTCGAAGCCCTGGCGGCGGCCGTTGCCCGTGGGCTCCACCCCCATCAGGCGGGCGCTCTGACGGTCTTGCATGTAACCCACGAGGATGCCGTCCTCGATCAGGGTGGTGGCGCTGGACGGCGTGCCCTCATCATCGACGGAGATGGAGCCGCGGCGGTCGGGGATCGTGCCATCGTCCAGCACGGTCACGCCCTTGGCCGCCACCCGTTGCCCCATCAGGCCGGCAAAGGCGCTTTGCTTCTTGCGGTTGAAATCGCCCTCCAGCCCGTGACCGACGGCCTCGTGCAGCAAGATACCGGGCCAGCCGGGGCCAAGGGCCACGTCCATCACGCCCGCAGGCGCGGGTTCTGCCGACAGGTTCACCACGGCGATGCGCAGGGCTTCCCTGGCGACCGATTCCCAATGGCCGCGCTCCATCAGGCCCAGAAGGCCCACGCGCCCGCCACCGCCCGCCGATCCGCTTTCGCGGCGGCCATTCTCCTCCACGATGACGGAGACGTTCAGGCGCACCATCGGGCGAATGTCGGAAACCCGCGTGCCTTCGGGGCGCAGGATCTCGACCTCCTGATGCGACGCGGCCATCGAGGCGCTGACCTGCACGATGCGCGGATCAAGGGCGCGGGCGAAGGCGTCGATCTCGGCCAGCGTCTCCAGCTTCACACCGAATTCCGCGCCCGCCATGGGGTCGTCATCGGTGTAGAGCTTTTCGTTCGTCCCGCGCGGCGCATCGGCGAGCGTGCCGCCCCCGTCCCCCACGGCCAGCCGCGCGGTTTCGGCTGCGCGTAGCAGGGCGGCCTCGGAAAGCTCCGTGGAATGGGCGTAGCCCGCAACCTCCCCCTTAACGGCGCGCAGGCCGAATCCCTGCGCCGCGTCGTAGGAGGCGTTCTTGATGCGGCCATCGTCGAAGACCAGCACCTCGGACCGGCGGCGCTCAAGGAACAATTCCCCGTCTTCCGCCCCATCGGTGGCCGCGCGCAGGATGCGCAGGGCGGCGGCTTCGTCCAGATGGGTGTCGAACGGGCGGAAGGGGGATGTGTCGGCCATGAAGTCTGCTCCTGTCTCGGGGTCATACATAAGGCGATTTGGGGTGGGTGCGACACCCCGTTGAGAATTGAGCGGAGGCAGGGTTCATGGATACCGGTTCTTTGGGCAAAGAGACACCTGCGCGCACCGCTGCGCGGCACTCTTGCAGAGCTACGAGCACCGCTGCGCGGCACTCTTGCAGAGCTACGAGCACCGCTGCGCGGCACTCTTGGGTGAGACAATTTAGAGCACTGTCTTGAACGTCGGCCCGCTATATGGTCTGGCGCAACGTGAACAGACGCTGGAACGGGCCCGCGGGGATCGCCCCGGGGTCGGACACCCGGACAGACAACAGGACAGACCATATGGCACTTCGCAAGAAGCTCAGCGGCCTTTGGGCCGCGATTGGCGCAACCCTCGCAACCGCGATGATGGCCCCCACGATGGCGGCGGCGCAAACCACGGAAATCCGGGGCGATCTGGAGATCATCGGCGCGCCGGAGCCCGGTGGCATCGGCTTCCAGCCGGGCGTGACCGACGGTGCGCTCGACATCCGCGCGCTCGACAGCTTCCTGCACTGGATCGCCGCCGCGATCACGGTCTTTGTCCTGGGCTTGCTGATCTGGTCGGCGCTCAAGCACAATGCCAAGGCCAATCCGGAGCCTGCGACCTTCACCCACAACACCCGGATCGAAGTGGCCTGGACCATCGTGCCGCTTCTGATCCTCGTGGTGATCGGCGCGTTCTCCCTTCCGGTCCTGTTCCGCCAGCAGACGATCCCCGAGGCCGATGTCGTCGTGAAAGCGACCGGGTTCCAATGGTATTGGACGTACGAATACCCCGAGCACGGGATCGAATATCCCAGCTACATGCTGAATGAGGACGAGCTGGCCGATTACGGATATTCGCGCGATGAATACCTGCTGGCCACCGATACCGCCGTCGTGGTGCCGACGGGCCAGACCATCGTGGTGCAAGTCACCGCCGCCGACGTGATCCATTCGTGGACCATCCCGGCCTTTGGCGTGAAGCAGGACGGCGTGCCGGGACGTCTGGCAGAGCTGCACTTCACGGTCGCCCCCGGCGAGGAAGGCATCTATTTCGGCCAATGTTCCGAACTGTGCGGCGCGGCGCATGCCTACATGCCGATTACCGTCTTCGCCGTCACGGCCGAGGAATACGAGGCGTGGCTGGCGGGTGAAGCGGCGGCATTCGCGTCCCTCGATGGGGCGCGCGCGCCGCAATATATCGAGCTGGCGGCGGCTGAGTAAGCGACAGAGATGAGCGATTTCACCGCACAATCCGTGACCGAAGCCCGCACCGGCACGCCCGAGGCGGGGTTCGGCGATTACGTTGCCCTGCTCAAGCCGCGGGTGATGTCGCTGGTCGTGTTCACTGCCTTGGTGGGCCTTCTCGTCGCGCCCGGCGGCACGTCCCCAATGATCGGGTTCACGGCGATCTTGTTCATCGCGCTCGGCGCCGGCGCCTCCGGCGCGCTGAATATGTGGTACGACGCGGATATTGACGCGGTCATGAAGCGCACCGCCAAACGGCCCGTCCCCGCGGGCAAGGTCCCGGCGGGGGAGGCGTTGACACTTGGCCTGTGGCTGAGCGCGTTGTCGGTGGTGATGTTGGGGCTTGCGACGAATTGGGTCGCGGCCGGGCTTCTGGCCTTCACCATCTTCTTTTACGCGGTGATCTACACGATATGGCTGAAACGCGCGACGCCGTGGAATATCGTGATTGGCGGGGCCGCGGGATCGTTCCCTCCGATGATCGGATGGGCGGCGGTGACGGGCGACGTCTCCCTCGCGTCGGTCCTCATGTTCGGGCTGATCTTCATGTGGACGCCGCCGCATTTCTGGGCGTTGGCGCTTTTCATGAAGGGCGATTATCACAAGGCCGATGTACCGATGCTGACCGTCACCCACGGGCGCGCCGAGACGCGGAAGCAGATCCTGATCTACACGATCTTGCTGGTCCCGGTGGCCCTCGGCCTTGCGCTGACACCGGTGGCGGGCCCCGTCTATCTGGCCGCGGCGATCGTGCTCAACGCGATCTTCCTCAAGGGCGCGTGGGACATCTGGCGGCGCAATGAGGATGTGGCGGAGGCCGATGGCTACGCGGTGGAGAAGCGCGTTTTCAAATTCTCACTCCTCTACCTCTTCCTGCATTTCGGCGCGCTTCTGGTCGATGCGATCTGGAGGCTGATCTGATGGCGGAGACCAAGAGCCTGGCGGAGACTCACGAGATCCACAAGCGCCGCTTCGGGCGCAATGTCGGCACGGCCCTGTGCCTGCTGGGGTTCTGCGCCGTGGTGTTCGGCCTGACCATCGCGAAGGTGCGCGAAGGCGGATTGCTGGAGGCCAATGACCACCAGCCCCGCGCCTCCATGCTGCCGGTGACGGAGAGCACGGAATGAGCGAACGACCGAAGGGCATGGACACCAACGCGCGCACCGTTTTGAAGCTGTGCGGTGTGGTTGTGTTCATGGGCGCGATGACCGCCGCCGCGGTGCCGTTCTACGATTGGTTCTGCCGGGTGACGGGCTTCGGCGGCGCGACCGTGACGGCGGACGCGGAAAGCGACACGATCCTCGACGATGTGATCCGCATCCGCTTCGACGCCTCCACCGCCGCGGACATGCCATGGGAGTTCCGCCCCATGGTCCCCCACGTCGATATCCGCATCGGGGAGACGGGGCTGGCTTTCTACGAGGCCTATAACCCGACCGATTATCCCATCGCGGGAACCGCGAGTTTCAACGTGGCCCCCTTCGACACCGGCGGCTATTTCGTGAAGATCGCGTGTTTCTGCTTCGAGGAGCAGATCCTGATGCCCGGGGAGCGGGTGGAGATGCCCGTGACCTTCTTCGTCGACCCCGAGATCCAGAACGATCCCGAAACCGTCGACACGCCCGCCATTACCCTGTCCTACACGTTCCACGTCATGGACATGCCCGAAGATTACGCCGCGCTCGACGCGGAGAACTGAGACCAATCCGCCGCGCGTGCAGCGGCGCAAGGACAATGACCGGAGACCTGCCATGGCCCACGTAAAACGCCACGACTACCACATCCTCCCGCCGTCGATCTGGCCGCTGATCGCGGCGGCGGGGGCCTTCGCCATGCTGTTCGGCGCGGTGAACTGGATGCATTCCGGCAGCCCGTGGCTGTTCGCGGCGGGCTTCGTGGCGGTCCTTTACGTGATGTATGCCTGGTGGGCGGATGTGGTCCATGAAAGCGGCGACGGCGATCACACGCCGGTGGTCCGCATCGGTCTGCGCTACGGCTTCATCATGTTCATCATGTCCGAGGTGATGTTCTTCGTGGCGTGGTTCTGGGCGTTTTTCAAACACGCCATTTTCCCGATGGATGGCTACGAGGCCTCCACCTACATCCCGCCGGAAATCTATCAGGTCGACCCGTTCCACCTGCCGCTCATCAACACGCTGGTCCTGCTTCTGTCGGGCTGCCTTGTGACCTGGGCGCACCACGCGCTGGTCCATAACGGCGACCGCAAGGACGTGGAATACGGGCTTCTGGGCGCGGTTGTCCTGGGCGTCGCCTTCACCGCTCTCCAAGCCTACGAGTATTACGAATTGATCGTCCACCACGATTGGCAATTCGGCGGCCCGGACGGCGACAAATTTTATTCCACCTTCTTCATGGCCACGGGCTTCCACGGCTTCCACGTGGTGATCGGCACGATCTTCCTGTTCATCTGCTACCTTCGCGTGCGGCAGGGCCATTTCACCGCCGAGAAGCATATCGGGTTCGAGGCGGCGGCGTGGTACTGGCACTTCGTCGACGTCGTGTGGCTGTTCCTCTTCGTGGCGGTCTATATCTGGGGTCAGTAACGCCCTGTAGGGAGCTGGCGGGGAGGCTTCGGCACTCGCCCTCCCACCCTCCACCGCCCCCCGCGCCCGGAGACCGGGCGTGGCCCCATCCGGGCCGGTGGGACGTTTTGAAAGTCTTGGCAAGATGACGGGGCCCGCCGGACAGGTGGGCCCTTGATCCTTCGAAGGGGATCCATGGGCGGTCGCATCATCACGGTTGGTCTGTTCGGCATCATCGGCGCGGCGATCCTGGTGTCGCTTGGCGTATGGCAATTGCAAAGACTCGCCTGGAAAGAAACTGTGCTGGCCGAGATCGAGGCGCGGATCGACGCGACCCCCGTCGGCCTGCCCGCCGCCCCCGACCGGGAGGCGGACCGGTACCTGCCCGTCACCGTGACCGGGCAGTTTCTGGAGGACCCGGCGCGTGTACTCGTCTCCGTCCAGGGATCGGGGCCGGGGTTTCGCCTGATCTCTCCGTTCGGGACCGAGGGCGGTCGGCGCGTTCTGGTGGATCGCGGGTTCCTGCACGAAAGCATCGAAACCGTGCCCCTGCCGGAGGGGGAGGTGACGGTGATCGGCAACCTCCATTGGCCCGACGAGGTGGACGGGTTCACGCCCGCGCCCGACATCGCGCGCAACATGTGGTTCGCCCGCGACGTGGACACGTTGGCGGCCCATTTCGACACCGAGCCAGTCTTCATCGTGGCCCGCGAGATGTCGGTTTCGGACGCCCCCGTGACGCCCTTGCCCGTGACGTCCGAGGGGATCCCGAACAACCATCTGGGCTATGCGGTACAGTGGTTCGGGCTGGCGATCGTCTGGTTGGGGATGACAGCGTTCCTGGCTTGGCGTATCACCCGACGAACGGCCTGAGGGAGAGCCAATGCGGTATGTCTCGACGCGCGGCAACGCGCCGGATTTGAGCTTTGAAGACGCGATGTTGACCGGTCTGGCGCGGGACGGGGGCCTGTACGTGCCCGCCGAAATCCCCGCGCTGAGCCACGGTGACATCGCCGCCATGGCGGGCCTCAGCTACGAGGAGATCGCGTTCCGCGTGATGCGGCCCTTCATCGGCGATACGTTCAGCGATGCGGACTTCGCGGAGCTGATCGCCAAGGCCTATGCGGGCTTCGGCCATGCCGCGCGCGCGCCGCTCAAGCAATTGCAATCGAACCATTTCCTGCTGGAGCTGTTCCACGGGCCGACGCTCGCGTTCAAGGATTTCGCGATGCAATTGATCGGGCAACTGTTCCAGGCCGCCCTTGCGCGTCGCGGCGACCGCGTGACTATCGTGGGTGCGACGTCGGGCGACACCGGATCGGCAGCGATGGAGGCGTTTCGCGGCCTCGACAATGTCGACGTGTTCATCATGTTCCCCCATGGCCGGGTCAGTGACGTGCAGCGTCGCCAGATGACCACCGTGACCGAGGCCAATGCCCACGCGCTCGCCATCACCGGCGATTTCGATGATTGCCAGGCGCGGCTGAAGGACATGTTCAACCATTTCGAATTCCGGGACCGGGTGAAGCTGGCCGGTGTGAATTCGATCAACTGGGCGCGGGTCCTGGCGCAGGTGGTTTACTACTTTTCCGCCGCTGTCGCCTTGGGCGCGCCGCACCGGTCGGTGTCGTTTTGCGTACCCACGGGCAATTTCGGCGACATCTTCGCGGGCTACATTGCCAAGCGAATGGGCCTGCCCATCGAGAAGCTGGTGATCGCCACCAACCAAAACGACATCCTGCACCGCGCCATGGTCACGTCGGCCTACACGAAGGAAGGCGTCACGCCCTCGATCAGCCCGTCGATGGATATCCAGGTGTCGTCCAATTTCGAACGCGCACTTTTCGATGCCTATGGCCGCGACGGGCGCGCCGTGGCACAGGTGATGGACGAGTTGCAAACGGCCGGATCGTTCCAGATCAGCCAGGGCGCGATGGAGGCGTTGCGCGAAACCTTCACCTCGGGCCGCGCGTCGGAAGACGAGACCTCCGCCATGATCAAGCGCGCTTTGCCCGAGATGGGAGAGCTTCTGTGCCCCCATTCCGCCGTCGGCGTACATGTGGCGCAGGATCATCTGGGTACGACGCCCCTGGTCACGCTCGCCACGGCGCATCCGGCGAAATTCCCCGACGCGGTCGAAGCGGCAACCGGAATCCGGCCCGCCTTGCCCCCGCGCATGGCCGACCTGTTCGAGCGGGAGGAGCGGATGCAGCGCGTCGACAACGATCTGGCGGCGCTGGAAGCCGTCATCGAAGGGAGCGTGTTTGCGTGAGTGTTGAGATCCATACCCTGAAGAACGGCCTGCGCATCGTGACGGAACATATGCCAGGGCTCGAATCCGCGGCGCTCGGCCTTTGGGTCAGCGCGGGCGGGCGGCACGAACGGGTGGAGCAGAACGGCATCGCGCATTTCCTCGAACACATGGCGTTCAAGGGCACCAAGCGACGCAGCGCCTTGCAGATCGCCGAGGAAATCGAAGACGTTGGCGGCTATATCAACGCATACACGTCGCGCGAAGTGACGGCTTATTACGCGCGGGTGTTGAAACAGGATGTGGCCCTTGCGCTCGACCTGATCGGGGACATTGTCCTGAACCCCGTGTTCGATCCCAAGGAGATCGAGATCGAGCGCGGTGTGATCCTTCAGGAAATCGGGCAGGCCGCCGATACGCCCGACGACATCATCTTCGACTGGTTGCAAGAAGTGGCCTATCCTGAGCAACCCTTGGGCCGCACGATCCTTGGCCCGGCAGAGCGGGTGCAGGCCTTTGGCCGCGCCGATTTCGACCGCTTCGTGGGGGAGAATTACGGCCCCGAACAGTTGATCCTGTCCGCTGCCGGTGCCGTGGACCACGCCGAGATTGTGCGCCTGGCCGAGGCGACGTTCGGCCACCTGACGCCCGTGTCCGGCACGGTGCCAATGCCGGGCCAGTTCGCCGGTGGCGAACATCGCGTGGTCAAAGGGCTGGAGCAGGCGCATTTCACGCTCGCGCTTGAAGCGCCCGGCTACCGCTCGGACGATATCTATACCGCGCAGATTTTTGCCACAGCCCTTGGCGGCGGCATGTCGTCCCGCCTGTTCCAGGAAATCCGCGAAAAGCGTGGCCTGTGCTACACGATCTATTCGCAAGTGGGCAGCTATGACGACACCGGGTTGCTGACAATCTATGCCGGAACCTCCGCTGAGGATCTGCCGGAACTGGTCGGCCTGACAGTCGATGAATTGCGCCGCTCGGCCGAGACGATGACGGAGGCTGAATTGGCCCGCGCGCGGGCGCAGATGAAGGCGGGTTTGCTGATGGGGCTCGAAAGCCCGTCGGCGCGCGCGGAACGTCTGGCGCGGCTGGTGGCGATCTGGAACCGCGTGCCGCCGCTGGAGGAAACCGTGGCGCGTGTGGATGCGGTGACGCTGGCCGGGCTGAAGGACCATGCGGGCGCGTTGGGCCGCGCGGGTCGTGCGGCCATGGCGCTTTACGGGCCGGTCGAGGCCGCCCCCGACCTTTCCCGAGTGACGGAGCGTCTGGCGGCCTGATGATCGCGCGAAAACGCAATCTTCGACTGGAAACAGAACGCCTGACCCTGCGCTTGCCACGCCACGCGGACTTCCGGCCCTGGGCAGCCCTGCGCCATCAATCGCGCAGTTTCCTGACCCCGTGGGAGCCCGCCTGGGCCGAGGATCACCTAACCCGAAAAAGCTTCACGGCCCGCGTCTATTGGGCGCAACGCTCGGTCAACCAGGGCTCTGCCGTGCCTTTGTTCATCACGCGCCGCGCCGATGACGCGCTTCTGGGGGCCATCACGCTCGACAACATCCGGCGCGGTCCGGCGCAATCGGCGACGCTGGGGTATTGGATCGGCCTGCCATTCGTGCGCCAGGGCTACATGCGGGAGGCGATTGGCGCGGTCTGCCACTACGCGTTCCAGGCGCTTGATCTCAGCCGGTTGGAGGCGGCGTGCCTGCCGGAAAACGCGGCGTCTCGCGGGGTGTTGGAGAAATCGGGCTTCAAATACGAAGGCGTCGCGCAAAGCTATCTGCAAATCGACGGGCGGTGGCGGAACCACGTGCTGTTCGCCAACCTGCGCCACGACCGGCGCGGGCGCACCGATGCCGGGTGACGGCGGCGATTGGGCGCGCTAGGTCTGGGGCATGGACATCCTGAACACATTGCGCGCGGCCCTGCCCGACGACGTTTTCCGGGAGGCTGACGCGCGCTATCTGGAGGAGCCGCGGGGCCGCTGGACGGGGCAGGCAGTGGCGGTTCTCGCCCCATCCTCGACGCCGGACGTTGCCACTATCCTACGGATTGCCAATGAGCGCGGCGTGCCCGTCGTGCCCTATAGCGGCGGCACGGGATTGGTGGGCGGGCAGGTCAAGCAAGGCGGCACACCCCCTATTTTGTTGAGCCTGGAGCGGATGCGGGCCGTGCGTGCGATGGATGCGCAGGCGGGAACATTGACGGTGGAGGCGGGCGCGATCCTGTCGGACGTGCACGGATGGGCGGAGGCGGAGGGGTGGATCTTTCCGCTCACGCTCGCCTCCCAAGGATCGGCCCGGATCGGAGGTTTGCTGGCGACGAATGCGGGTGGCGTGAACGTGATCCGCTATGGCAATGCGCGCGATCTGGTGTTGGGGGTCGAGGCGGTGCTGGCGGATGGCACCATCGTCAACACCTTGTCGCCGCTGAGAAAAAACAACACGGGCTATGATCTGCGCCACCTTCTGATCGGATCGGAGGGGACGTTGGGCGTGATCACGGCGGCGTCTTTGCGGCTGTTCCCGAAGCCTGCTGCGACCGGGGCGGCGCTGATGGCGGTGGGCTCCTCTGCGGCGGCGCTGGAGCTGTTGCGGCTGGCGCAGAGGCGGATCGGGGAGGGGATTTCGGCGTTTGAATTGATCGGGCGGATGGGCTTTGATTTCTTGGCCGAAGTGGGGCCCGATATACGGCAACCGTTTGAAACCATTCCCGATTATTGCTGCCTGATCGACCTGGGATTGAGCCATGGCTCACCCGAGGCGGCGCTGGAGGCGCTGTTTGCGGAGGCGTTCGAGGCCGGGTTGGTGAGCGACGGGGTGGTGGCGCAATCGGAGGGGCAGCGGCAGGAGTTCTGGCACATCCGCGAGAGCATCCCCGAGGCGAACCGGCGCGTCGGATCGGTGTCGTCGCACGATATATCGGTCCCGGTCGCGCGCATCCCCGACTTCATCAACGCCGCGCCGGAAGCGCTTGGAAATATTGACCAATTCAGGATCAATTGCTTCGGGCATCTGGGCGACGGGAACCTACATTACAACGTCTTCCCGATGCCGGGAAAGACCCGCGCGGACCATGAGCACCAGCGCGAAGCGGTCAAGCGCGCGGTGCATGATCTGGTGGCGGAGATGGGTGGCTCCGTCTCGGCGGAGCACGGGATCGGGCGGCTGAAAGTGGACGATCTGGAGCGGTATGGCGATCCGGGGAAGCTGGCGGCGATGCGGGCGATCAAGGCGGCCCTGGACCCGAACAACATCCTCAATCCCGGCGCGGTTTTGCGCGGCTGAGCGGCGTATAGGATCGGTATAGGGTTGGTATAGGTCCAGTATATACGCGATTTGCGCACAATGATCGCCGGTTAGGTCGATCTATGTGCGCAAACCCGAAAACCGCTCGGCCCAGTCCTCGCGTTGCTCATCGGCGATCTTTGCGAAGAGGACGTCCGGTACGGTGAAGGCGTGGCCGCCGGGCAGGCGGTTCAACGCGGTCTCCGCATCCGTGGGCCAGTCAAGCTCCACTCCCATCGCATCGGCCATGGCGCGGGCCGCGTCGGGGATGAAGGGGGCGGACAGGCCCGCATAGAACGGGATCAGGTTCAGGGCGAAGCGGGTGATCGCGGCGGCGCGGTCGGGATCTTCCTTGAACGCGGTCCAGGGGGCCGCAGCTTGTAGATATTCGTTGCCCGCAACCCAGATCGCCCGAAGCTCCGCCGCGGCCTTGCGGATGTCGATGGCATCCATGTGGGATTGGTAGGCGGCAAGGCGCTTTTCCAGATCCGCGATGAGGGCGGTTTCCTGTTCACCGTATTCACCGGCCTCCGGCACCGCCTCGCCGAATTTGGAGCGGCAGAATTTGGTGATCCGGCTGACGAAATTTCCGAGCACGTCGGCGAGGTCCTTGTTGACGTCTTGCTGGAACGCCTCCCACGTGAACTCTGAATCAGAGGTTTCGGGCGCATGGGACAGCAGCCACCAGCGCCAATAGTCGCTTGGCAGGATCTCCAACGCCTGATCCATGAACACACCGCGCCCCTGGGACGTGGAGAATTGGCCGCCATCGTAGTTCAGGTAGTTGAAGGACTTGATGTAATCGACCAGCTTCCACGGCTCGCCGCTTCCCAGGATCGTGGCGGGGAAGCTAAGGGTGTGGAACGGCACGTTATCCTTGCCCATGAATTGCACGTATCGAACATCATCGGCACCCTTATCCACACGCCACCAGCGTTCCCAATCGGAAATCGAACCTTCCTCCACAGCCTCGGCTGCGCAAGCGATATATTCGATCGGCGCGTCGAACCAGACGTAGAAAACCTTGCCTTCCATGCCCGGCCAGGGCGCATCCCCGCGCTTTACCGGAATGCCCCAATCCAGATCACGGGTGATGCCCCGGTCCTGCAACCCGTCGCCGTCATTGAGCCATTTCTTGGCGATGGAGGTGGTGAGGATCGGCCAATCCGTCTTGGAATCGATCCATTCGTTGAGTTGGTCGCGCATGGAGGATTGGCGGAGGTAGAGGTGCTTGGTCTCCCGCACTTCCAGATCGGTGGAGCCCGATATGGCGGAGCGCGGCTCGATCAAATCTGTCGGGTCCAACTGCTTGGTACAATTCTCACACTGGTCGCCGCGGGCCTTGTCATATCCGCAATTGGGGCAGGTGCCCTCGATATACCGATCAGGGAGGAAGCGGCCATCGGCGTTGGAATAGACCTGTTTTTCAGACACTTCCGTGATCAGGCCCGCATCGGCGAGGCGGCCCGCGAAATGCTGGGTGAGGCGGTGGTTCTGGGGCGAGGAGGAGCGCCCGAAATGATCGAAGGACAGGCGAAAGCCTTTGGCCAGGTCGGCCTGCACGGCCCACATCTCAGCACAATATTCATCGACCGGCTTGCCCGCCTTGGCCGCCGCAAGTTCCGCCGGGGTGCCGTGTTCGTCGGTGGCGCAGAGAAACAGAACCTCGTGGCCCCGCGCGCGGAGGTAGCGGGCATAGAGGTCGGCGGGCAATTGGCTGCCCACCAGATTGCCGAGGTGCTTGATCCCGTTGATGTAGGGAATGGCGCTGGTGATGAGCGTGCGGGTCATGGAACTGGCTTTCGGCGCGGGACGGTTTTGCCAGAGGCTTAACGCCGTGCCGCGCCCAAGGCCAGTGGCCTATTCCATCAGATCGGCGAAGGTCGTCCCCAACGCGGTATCCCCGGCGGAAATGCAGCGCCCGGACCAATTGGCGACGATCACCGTGCCGTCGCCGCGCGCGTGGACATAGGCACCAAGGTTGGGGCCGCCATTGTGGCAGAACATCCCACCATGGGAGATCTGCGCGCCCGCGCCATCGCCGTGGATGGTATAGCCAAGGGCGTAGTTTTCACGCATCGGGCGGCTGGCGGGATCGTCGATGCGGGGCTGTCCGGCGGTGAACCAATGCTGGGCGAGGCGCGCGTAGCTTTCGGCCGACATCTCCCACCCGCCATAGGAGGAGCGGGAGCCCATCTGCCCGTGGATGGTGGCATCGGTGATGCCCGCTGGCGTCACCACGCGGTCCAGGCAGGCCTCCGAATAGGATTGACCGGTCAGCGCCTCGATCACCACGCCGAGGACGGCGTAATTGGTGTTGTTGTAGAAAAATGTGCGCGGGGTGCCTTGGATATTCTCCTCCCGCAGGGCCTCGGACGCGATGCGGCGGTGCAGGCCGAGAGCGCCGTGCAGGTCGCTGCCCATGGTGCCTTGGGTCAGGTCGGGGGCGAGGCCGGAGGTGTGGGTGACGAGGGAGGCGAGCGTGATGTGCTCGTTCCAAGCCTGCGGCGTGACCCGGACGGCGGACATCTGATCGGAGATTTCACCGAGCCGCGTGTACCAGCCAAGCCCGTGTTCGTGCAGCACGATGTCGAGGCAGATGCCGGTGATGGCCTTGGAGAGGCTGGCGACGGGAACGGAGGTGGCGGTGTCCCGCTCCAACCCCGTGCGGTGCATCGTGCCATCGGGCGACAGGACGACGAGCGCGCCTTCGGTCAGGCCGTGGGCGGCCATCCATGCGCGCCAGGCCGCGTCGATATCCAAGGCGAGGGGCGCGGTGTCGGGTGCTGGGGCGGCGGCGACCTGCGGCGGTCCGGCGCTGACGGGGACATGGGTGAGCGGCTGGGAAGGTGTGAAGCTTGCATCGGGCGGAAGGGCGGCAGCGGGGGCCGTCTGCCCTGGCGCGGCACGGGGTGCGCCGATCAGCGTGGCGGCCAGGTCGCGCAGCACGCCGGGATCAGCCTCGGGCAAGGTGGATGCAACCTCGAACGACGGGGCCGCGTCCTCCTCCGCCGGGCCGAGGAACAGCGCCGCAAGGGCGAGGGTGAAGGCGCCGCCGACAAGGACGAGGAGGAGGCGTTGAAGAAAGACCATGGCAGAGGCTCGCACGCGAAGGGACAAGGAGTTGCGCGCGATATGGCCCGGCGAAGGCGTCAGAATTGCGACGGGAGCTTGGAGATTCCGCGAAGCTGCCCGCTATTTGTCGCCGTTGCGGCGGAACAGGCGACCCGCCTGGAAGGAGGTGCGCGGGATCCAGACATAGGGCTGGCGGGTGTCCGATGCCGCGCGGCGGCGCATCCGGATCAAGCCAAATACGATCAGGAACAGATGCGCGGCGGAGATGAAATAGAACAAGGAGGCCGGACCGAAGGCGCTGATGAGGCCCGAGGTGGTGAGCGGGGCGACGATGGCGCCGCAGGCGAAGAAGAACATCAGGGCGGCCGAGAGCTCGATCCGCTGGTCGTCGCTGGCCCAGTCATGGGCATGGGCGGCGGAGACGGAGTAGATCGGGAAGGTCGTGGCCCCGAAAAGGAACGCGGCGAAGAAGATGCCCGCCTGCCCAAGGCCGGGCACGGCGATCGTGATGGCGCATGACACGATGGAGGCGGCGGAGAACCCGATCAGGACCCAGCGCCGGTCGTAGCGATCCGCCAGAAGGCCCGCGGGCCATTGCGCGAGCGCGCCGCCGAGCACGAAGGCCGCGAGAAACAGGCCGATGGAATTGGGCGCGAGGCCCACTTCGGTGCCGTAAAGCGGGCCGGTCATCCTGAGCGACGCGCCCGACACGCCCGAGACGACCACGCCACCCACGGCAAGCGGTGACAGGCGCCACGCCAGCATCGGGCGCAGGCGCGGCGTGCCGGTCGCCATGGGCTGTTTCAGGCGGGTGAGCGCCAGCGGCAGGAGGGCGGCACAGCACAGGATCGCCAGCAGGTTGTAGGAGACGTAGGAGGCGGGCGCGAGGAACCCGATCATGAACTGCGCCACCAATTGCCCGCCGGTATCCACCATCCGGTAGACGCCCATGGTGCGGCCCCGGTTCTCGTTCGTGGCCTTGGCCTGCAGCCACGCCTCGATCACCGTGAAACATCCCGCGATGCAAAGGCCCGAGGCCACGCGCATGGCGGCCCAGGCGTAAGGGTCCACGACGACCATATGGGCCAGAAGCCCGATCGCGCCCAGGGCAGTGAAGACGGCGAAGGCGCGGGAATGGCCGACAGTGCCCATCAGGCGCGGCGCCCACCAGCAGCCGATGAAGAATCCCAGGAAATGGGCCGAGCCCAAAAGGCCGATCTGCCCGTTGGTGAAGCCGAGCGCATTGCCCGACAGAACGTCGAGCGGCCCCACGCCGGACGAGGAGAGTTGCAGCAAGATCACCGACGCGAACAGCGCGGCGAAGGAGATGAGGAGGCGCATGGAACAGCGGTCCCGGTGGGTACGGATTCGGCTTAGGAGGGTCGGGCGGAGAGGGCAAGGGGAATGCGGCGTCCGCCCGGGCTCTCAACGTTGGTGAGGGGGCAAGCATGTGACGTCATTCGAAGAAGAGGTTTTCGGTATTGGCCCGGCTGCCGCCTCTCGGGGTCGGTGCTGCCAGGTCGGTCTGTGTGCAGAGGCAGCGGAGGGCGGGTCTGAGCCCAGACCTACCGACATTGCAGATGCAGAATTGACCCTAGCGGGAATGGGTATAGCGTGTCCTTGGATGCAAAAGGAACGCTTTAGATGAATGCTGGCCCCATAGAAATCTACAGTCCGCGTATCGCCGCTAATCGCGGGATGTGGGATTTAGGTGCAATTCAGTTCAAGGTTTATGAAATACTTGCTGAAGGCAAGACTGTGACCAGCGAGATGATAGAGACTGCCAAAGTCTTCCTAGGCGAAGAGGTTATCGACGATGCACAGAAAATGGGTGATAGCAACGGCTTAGGTTTCGTAATCATTCATCCCGGTGATCTTGGATTAACAATCGCAGCGCAGTGGTGGGCGCAAGGTTCGGTCCTTTGCCAACGTATCTATCGTCGTCAATATGATGATGCAGTTCCATTGGACACGATCAATCGTCCTGCTGTGGCGTGTGTGTGGGAGCTGGAGATTATCACGGCAGAGCAAGCCATTTGGCGCGAGACGATGATGAAGTCACAACACGACAAGTCTGCCTATCTCCAGACATTTGCGAGCTAGTTATCAATGACCGCTTCGTCCGCAGACCGGGCGTTGCCGGTTTCGACCAAAGAACGACTTGGGCCGGTTCGTTCAGGCGGGTTCGATCTGGGGCGTCGGGTCTGTCTGTTTCACGGTTGGCCTGCCGTCCGTGCCCCGCACCACCGACCATTCCGCGGGCGGGGCATCGCGGGCGCGCAGGCGGGACAGGGACCATGTGGGGGTGTCGGATTGGTGGGCGGGTGACAGGCGCCAGCGGCTTTCCACCCCCGCGGCCCCGCCATCGCCGGGCGTCAGCAGCAGGCAAAGGGGCGCGCGGCCCGTCCGTTCGCTTCCGGTTTCGGCGGCCAGGTGCAGGCGGCGCACGGGCGTGAGGCCCGGCGGTTCGGGCAGGTCGACGACCACGAGCGGCAGGAGGCCGCTTCTGAGCCCTTCCTCCGCGCACCACAGAAGGTCGGCGGGGCGGCAGCAATTCACCAAGACCACGCGGCCGGGATCGACATCTGCCCGGGCGCCGGCCATGTGCAGGCGGTCGGGGTGCCAGTCGGGGCGAATCCAGATGATCGGGTCGGTGCAGGCCTGCGCCAGCCACAGGGCGAAGCGGCGGCGGGCGGTGCCGCAGGCTTCGTGGGCGCGCAGCCCGGCAAGCTCGAACCGGTCCAGAAGCCGCAGGCCGGGGCGGGTGCGGCGGTGGGATTGGCGGGTGAGGCGAGAGATGTCCATGGGCTCCTTTATAGATGTTCATGAAATGTTCTCAAGCCTTGCGCTCCGTCATTTCCCCGTTACCTTGCGGATTTCATTCGGGTGAATGGCGGGTTTCACCCACCCGACGCCCCGATCCCAAGCCCCGCCCGAAAGGACCGATCCGACATGCGCAACGTTCCCCTTGGGGCCACCGACGAGACCATCACCGATTACTGCCTGGGCACGATGACCTGGGGCAACCAGACGCCCGAGGATCAGGCGCATCGGCAGATGGACATGGCGCTGGAGGCCGGTATCGACGTGATCGACACCGCAGAGATGTATCCCGTGAACCCGGTCAAGGCAGAGACGGTGGGCAACACGGAACGCGTGATCGGCAATTGGAACGCCGCCCATCCGGCACGGCGGGGCGACTACAAGCTGGCCACCAAGATCTCGGGCGAGAATGGCGGCTTCGTGCGGCCCGGGCAGCCGATCACGGGGGCCACGTTTGCGGAGGCGTTGGAGGGCTCGCTGGAGCGGCTGAGGACCGATTACATCGACATCTACCAACTGCATTGGCCGAACCGGGGCAGCTACATGTTCCGGCAGAACTGGACCTACGTGCCCAAGGGCGACAGGGCCGAGATCCTGGACAACATGCGCGACGTGCTGGACGCGGCGGGGGCGGCGCAGAAGGCGGGCAAGATCCGGCATTTCGCCCTGTCCAACGAGAGCGCCTGGGGCACCGCGCAATGGCTGCGCCTGTCGGAGGAGCTGGACCTGCCCCGCGTGCAGACGGTGCAGAACGAATATTCGCTGATGTGCCGGCTTTACGACACCGACATGGCGGAGTTGTCGGTCCATGAGCGCGTGACGCTCCTGGCGTTCTCACCGCTTGCCACCGGGCTTCTGACCGGCAAGTACCAGGGCGGACGCATCCCCGAGGACAGCCGCATGTCCCTGAGCCCCGAGATGGGCGGGCGCAGGACCCCCCGCGCGTTCGAGGCGGTGGATGCCTATCTGGGCGTGGCGGAAAAGCACGGGCTGGACCCGGTGCATATGGCGATGGCGTTCACGGTGCAGCGGCCCTTCGCGGTGTCGAGCATCTTCGGGGCCACGACCTGCGCGCAGTTGCAACATATCCTGGACGGCAAGGATCTTGTCCTGTCCAACGCGGTGCTGGAGGATATCGACGCCGCCCACCGGGCGCATCCGATGCCCTATTGAGGCCGCGTCGCGGGGGAGGGGCGTGATGGCGCAGATACTGGTCTACGGCGACAGCAACAGCCATGGCACGATCCCCCTGCGGGTGCTGGGCGGGTTCGACCGGCATCCGAAGGCCACGCGCTGGCCGGAGCGGATGGCCGACAGGCTGGGGCCGGGGGTCGAGGTGATCTGCGAAGGGCTGCCGGGGCGCACGACGGTGCATCACGATCCGGTCGATGGCGGCAATCGCAACGGGGCGGAGGTTCTGCCTGCGATCCTTCCGAGCCACGCGCCGCTGGATGTGGTGGTGCTGATGCTGGGGACCAATGACCTCAAGCCGCGCTTCGCCACCTCCGCCTTCGACATTGCGAAATCGGTGGAGCGGTTGGTAGGGATCACCCGCGCGGCGCTGCCGGAGGTGGGCATCGTTGTCGTCGCCCCCGCGCCGGTGCGGGAGACGGGCGTGCTGACGGAGGCTTTCGCGGGCGCGGAGGCGCGGCAGGCGGGGCTGGAGGATCACTTCGCGGAGATGGCGGCACGGCAGGGCGTGACCTTCGTGCGGGCGGGCGATCATGTGCAGGTCTCCGATATCGACGGGGTCCATTGGGAGGCGGAGGATCACGTCCGCTTCGGCGATGCGATGGCGGATATCCTGGGCGGGATGCTGGACGTGACGCTGGCCACGCCGAAGGCGGCGGGCAGGTTGGCGGAACCGGACCCGAGCCTGCCGCAGCCGCCCGTGACGCTCGACCGCGCGGTGCCGAGGGACTGGGTCGATTACAATGGCCACATGAACGAGGCCCATTACCTGACCGTCTTTTCCGACGCGACGGACCAGATGCTGGACTGGGCCGGGATGGATGCGGCCTGCGTGGCGGAGGGCCATTCCGTGTTCACGGTGGAGACCCATATCCGCCATCTGGACGAGGTGAATATCGGCGACCGGATCGAGGTGCGGACCCGCGTGATGGAGGGCGGGGGCAAGAAGCTCCATGTCTGGCACGAATTGAGCGTGGGCGGGCGGCTTTGCGCGACGGGCGAGCAATTGCTGCTGCATATGGACCTGTCGACCCGCCGCTCCGCCCCGCCGAGGCGGGATGTGGCGGCGTGGTTCACGACCGCAAAGGAGGCCCATGCGGGATTGCCCGCGCCGGAAGGCGTCGGCCGTTTCGTGGGTCAGCGCACCTGATCACGCAAGCCGCGCAGGTAATCGGGAATGTCGCGCGCGGACACCGTCGCCTCCCGCACCAGCCAGTCGAAATGCTGCGTCACGGCGCGGACCCGGTCCCGGTCGCGGAAGGCGATGTAATGACGGCCCATATAGATCACCGCCATCATCGGCCCGAACACCGTGACCGGTGAGGAATAGACAGCGCGGGCATCGAAGAGGAAGATCCGCAGGCCGGGATAGAGCCGGTCATAGACCTCGATCATCCAATCGAGCTGTTCGATCCGGTCGGCGGCGGCGAGGCCCTTATAGTAGCCTTCGCCCCGCGCGAAGCTGTCGATCTCGTGGACGGCCATCGCCATCTCGTAATCGCTAAGCGTCAGGCGCAGCCAATCCAGACGCTCCGCGGCGGCGTCGATGGCCTCGTCCGGGCGGCGATTGGTGATCGGCGCGTATTCCCAGCGCAGCATCGCGTCGGTCTTGAGCACGTCGGGCAGGGTCGCGGGGACGTGGCGGATCTTGTAGCCCTCCGCTTCCTGCTGCCACTCGAAGATCTGGTCATCGAGCGTGGTGGCGCGCCCGGTCTCGGAAATCGAGAGCGACGATTCCAGGAGCGCGCCGGCCTGTTCCGGCCGGTCGGTCAGGCCGAGGAGCCAGTCGGCGGAGACGTCGAGGGCCTGCGCGCAGGCCGCGACCACATGGCCGCCCGGCACCCGGCTGTCGCCGTCGGCCAGCATCTGCGTGACCGTGGAGCGATCGACCTGCACCGCACGGGCCAGCGCCGCGCGGCTGAGGCCGGAGGCGGTCAGCGCGGCCATGAGGCGGTCGCGGAATAGGTCCGCGCGCTCTCTTTTGTCGATCAAATCCAGCATCGTTGAGAAAATCCAGCAATGTTGTTTTCCTGTGGAGAAAACACGGACTGCCCGCCCGATGCAAGGTGTCATAGGTTTGTCATACCCGGCGGTCTGACCCCGCTGGTTCTCAACAGCGTTGGAGCAAGGATGCGGATCGAGTGGCCGACACTCGCCCTGATCGGGCTGTGTTATGCCGTCTGGCTGGCGGCGATTTTCTGGGTGGCGGGGTTCAGCCCGACGCTCGCCATCGTGGTCGCGGCCCTTGCCATCGCGCTGCACGCATCGCTGCAACACGAGGTCCTGCACGGCCATCCGTTCGGCGACCGGCGTTTGGGGGAGCCGTTGGTCTTCGCGTCCCTGAACCTGGCCATCCCCTATATCCGGTTTCGCGACACGCACCTGGCGCATCACATGGATGCGACCCTGACAGACCCCTACGACGATCCCGAGAGCAATTATTTCGACCCGGTGGCCTGGGCCGCCTTGTCGGGTCCGGTCCGCGCCGTGCTGGCCGTCAACAACACGCTTCTGGGCCGGATGCTGATCGGGCCGGTGGTGGCGCAAGTGATGTTCATGGGGGCGGATGCGCGATTGATCCGGGCGGGGGATCGCGGCGTGTCGTGGGCCTGGGCCTGTCACCTGGGGCTGAGCGGCGCGATCCTTTGGCTGGTCGCCGTCTCACCCATGCCGGTCTGGGCCTACCTCTTGGCGTGTTACGGGGGCCTGTCGATCCTGAAGATCCGCACGTTCCTGGAGCATCAGGCCCATGAACGCGCGCGGGGCCGGACGGTCATCATCGAGGATAGGGGCCCCCTCGCGTTCCTGTTTCTCAACAACAACCTCCACGTGGTTCACCACATGCATCCCAAGCTGCCGTGGTACCGGTTGCCGAAGATCTATTTCAACAACCGAGAAAAGTACCTGCGCCGCAATGATGGCTATTGCTATCGCAGCTACGCGGAGATCTTCCGCCGCCATCTTCTGCGCGCGAAGGACCCGGTGCCCCATCCGATGATGCTGCACAAATAACTTGGCAATCCGCGCCCGCGCGCGCATGAGGCTGTCATGCCTTTGTGGATCGTCGCCTCCGTCTTTGCTGCGTTCATGCAGAACCTGCGGTTCCTGCTGCAACGGCACCTGAAGGTCACGACCCTGTCGACGGGCGGCGCGACCTGGGCGCGGTTCGCGTTCGCGGTGCCGTTCGTGGCGCTGGCGCTGATCCTTTATCGCGGCGTAAGCGGACAGGCGATGCCGGGGATCGGGCCGGGATACTGGGCCTTCGTCGTCACCGGGGCACTGGCGCAGATGTGTGCAACGGCCTGTGTCGTGGCGCTGTTCGCGCGGCGGAATTTCTACGTCGGCATCACCCTGAAGAAATCCGAGGTGATCCTGACCGCTTTCGTGGGTCTGGTCGTGTTGGGGGAGGCCGTGTCCCTTCCGGTCCTGGTGGCGATTGCCATCGGTTTCGCCGGCGTTCTGGCCCTGTCGGACCCCCCGAAGGAGGACGGGCTGCCGTGGACCAAGCGCGTGTTCAACGCGGCCTCGGGCTATGGCCTGGCGTCGGGTCTGTTGTTCGGGGTCTCCGCCGTTTGTTACCGCGGGGCGACGCTGGCGCTGGAGGGCGGGGATGCGCCGCTGCGGGCGTGCGTGGCGTTGTTGACGGCGACGCTGGTGCAAAGCCTGTCGCTGGGTCTGTGGCTGGCGCTGCGGGAGCCGGGGCAGATCGGCAAGGTCTTCGCGGCGTGGCGCGTGGCGCTGCCGATGGGCCTGACCTCCATGCTCGGCTCAACCGGATGGTTCATCGCCTTCGCGCTGCAAACGGCGGCCTACGTGAAGGCGGTGGGGCAGGTGGAGCTGGTCTTCACGTTCCTCTTCTCCGCCTTCTGGCTGAAGGAGAAGACCAGCCGGAACGAGGTGATCGGCATCGCGCTGGTGGTCGTGTCGCTGGCGATGATCCTGTGGGCGGGGCTTGGCGCGTAGCGGGCGCGATCAGAGCCGCCGGAACCGGCTTTCCTCGGTCGAATTGTCAAAGAACGGCACGCCGGGTGTGGCGCGGCCTTCGACGCGGGCGGCCAGTTCGGCCAGCACGACCTCGGTGATGAAGGGCATGTCGAAGCCGCGCACCTCATCGAGCGGTATCCATTGCAGATGGTTCAGCTCATCCTCGGCGCCCGAGAAGTCATCGGCGTCCGAGCCAAGCGCGCTGTCCTCCACCAGGAAAAAGCGGGCATCGAAGCGGCGCGGGCGGCCCGGGGGCGTGATGGCGCGGAAGACGTATTCCATCGCCTCCCCGTCGGGCAGGTGGCCGGTCGCCAGGTAGCCGCGCCAGCCGCGGGGCGCGGTGATGTCGGCGGCGCGGGCATCGCGCGTGCCAAGGAGCAATCCCGTCTCCTCCCACAATTCGCGCACGCCTGCGGCCATCAGCGCGTTGGCATCGGCCCCGCCATCGGACAGGCGGCTGAGGCAATCGGGGCGCAGCGGGCGGGCGAAGGGGATGTCGGCATCCACCACATCGACGGCCCCGCCGGGAAAGACGAATTTCGACGGCATGAAGGCCGCGTCCTTGCCGCGCTGGCCCATCAGCACCCGGGGCCGCGTGGCCGCGTCGCGCAACACGATCACAGTGGCCGCATCGCGGATCGGGGCGGGGTCGTTCAAAATCCGTGCATCCGCTTGGCCCATTGCACGCCCACGATCAGCCCCTTGAAGCGCGGCAGCAGCGCCAGCGCCATCACCGTCACCCCGATGGAGAAGGTGAGCGCGAGAACCCAAGGCTCCGGCTGGTAAAGCTCATAGGTCAACAATTGCAGCGTGCCCATGACCTTGGCGGTCAGCAGGATCGAGAGGTAAGCGGGCCCGTCATCGGCGCGCGCATGGCTCAGATCCTCCCCGCAGGCGGGGCATCCCTTGCGCAGCTTGAGATACCCTTCGTACAGCGCGCCCTCGCCGCAATTGGGGCAGCGGTGGCGCAGGCCCTTGGCGATGGCGGGCCAGGCCGGACGCTCCGCCCGCGCGGGGGTGTAGAGCGTCTGGTCATCGGGCAGGCCGGAATGCGGGGTGTCGGGATGCGTGTCCATGGGCGGAAGATGCGCCTCCGCAGGGCAATCGTAAAGGGCCGCGGCCCGCGACTTTGGCGCGCATTGGGCAGGCCCGCGACCGCGCCCGGAAAATAGTTTCGACGGAATTCCGCGCCCCGCCCGTGGGACATACCAGACACGCAGACAAAAGGAGTATTCGCATGTCCCTATGGAAAGCAGGCATCCTTGCCCTGATGATCCCCGCCGCCCTGGCCGCCCCGGCCTTTGCCCAGGATCAGGGCGACCGCCCCGGCCCGCGCTTCATCTTCGAGGAGCTGGACGCGGACAATAGCGGCGCCGTGACGCTGGAGGAATTGCAGGCGGCAGGAGAGAACCGGTTCGCCCGCGCCGATACCGACGGCGACGGCAACCTGACCCGGGCGGAGCTGATCGCGCAGGGTCAGGGCCGGATCGAGGCCCGCGTCGACCGGATGCTGGAACGCGCAGACAGCGACGGCAACGGGATGCTGACCCAGGCCGAGCTGGAAGAGGCGCGCGAGGATCGCGGCCGCCATTCCCGCCGCGGCCCGAGCCCGGAGCGCATCTTCGAGCGTCTGGACGCCAATGGCGACGGAGAGGTCACGCAGGCCGAGTTCGACGAGGGCGTCGCGCGCTTCATCGAGCGGATGGGCAACCGGCGCGGCGGCAACTGAGCCCTGACGCTTGGGGGCGGTCCGCGCAGGTGGCGGACCGCCCGTTTCAATACGCATCGCGACGGGGTAAGCACGGTTCATGGGGCAGGCGGATACAGAGCTTGCGGCGCTGGATGACGGGGCGCTGATGGTCCTTTTCGCCCACGGCGATCCGGGCGCGGCCCGGCTGTTGACCGAGCGTCTGCTGCCCCGCGCCTTTCGCCATGCGGCCCGGGTTCTGGGCGACCGGGCGGCGGCCGAGGACGTGGCGCAGGAGGCGATGCTGCGCCTGTGGCGCGCGGCGGCAGAGTGGCGCGCCGATGGCAGTGCCAAGCCGTCGACCTGGTTGCACAAGGTGGTGGCGAACCTGTCCATCGACCGCTTGCGGAAATCGGGGCGCGCGGTGGAGTTGGGCGACGACGATTTCGCCGACGGCGCGCCGGGGATGGAGACGCGCTTGCAGGACATGGGGCGGATGGCGGCGCTGGACGCGGCCTTGGCCACGTTGCCCGAGCGGCAGAGACAGGCGGTCGTCCTGCGCCATATCGAGGGACTATCGAACCCCGAGATCGCCGAGGCCCTCGGGATCGGCGTGGAAGCGGTGGAAAGTCTGACCGCACGGGGTAAACGGGCGCTGAGCGCCGCATTGAAACACCACAAGGAGGCCCTTGGATATGGCCAATGACCGCGAAGACGAGGCCTTTGACGCGCTGATGGAAGAGGCGCGCGGCGATGCGCCGTCGGGCGATCTGATGGCCCGGGTGCTGGCCGATGCGGACAGGGTGCAGGCGCGCCCGGCCAAACCCGCCCACGCGCCGCGCGGCAGGGTGCCTTGGTGGCGCGGGGTGATCGCGGGGATCGGCGGGTGGAGCGCGGTATCGGGCATCACGGCGGCGGGGATCGTGGGGCTGGCCGTGGGGCTGTATGCCCCCGACGAGATCGAGGCGCTTTTGGGAGGTGATGCGTTGAGCTTTACGGAAACGGGCCTCGGCGTGACCCCGGATCTGGGGGAATTGTGGACGGAGGGTGAAGATGTCTGACCCAATCGAGACGCCGACGCGCAAGGGCGCGGGCCGGTGGGTGAAGATCGCGCTGGCGGTCTCGCTGGCCCTGAACTTGGCCATCGTGGGGCTGATCGGCGGCGTGGTTCTGGGCC
This sequence comes from Hasllibacter sp. MH4015, assembly GCF_020177575.1. Classification (NCBI taxonomy): domain Bacteria; kingdom Pseudomonadati; phylum Pseudomonadota; class Alphaproteobacteria; order Rhodobacterales; family Roseobacteraceae; genus Hasllibacter; species Hasllibacter sp. MH4015. The sequence goes on along the minus strand of NZ_JAHTBK010000001.1, from coordinate 2,154,728 downwards.
GCGAGGGTGGGCCGGGGGACCGCGGCACGGCACCGGCCCTCCGGACGCTGGGGCTAGGGCCGTTCGTGGTGGCGCTGTCCCGGGAGGACCGGCAGGACCTGCGCGGGCGGATCGAGGCCCAGGGAAATCCGCTGCGCGAAGAACGCCGCGCCATCGGTCGATCCCTGCGCGCGGTGCAGGAGGCGTTGCGCGCCGATCCGTTCGACCGCGCCGCCGCGGAGGCCGCCCTGCGCGCCAGCCGCACCAGCGCCATCGCGTTGCAGGAGGCGGGTCACACGGCGTTGCTGGATCAAGTGGAGACAATGACGGCGGAGGAGCGCCGGGCGCTCGCCGACAACCTGGAGCGGATGATGCGCCGCCTGGGTGGCCGGGGCCGCGCGCCGGGCGGAGAGTGAGCACGCCGGGCGGCGTGTGCGGGTGTAGCGCGTTCAGGCGGCGGAGGCGGGCTCGGTCGCCTGGCGCACCTGGTCGCGCCCCTGGTCCTTGGCGTGGTAGAGCGCCCGGTCGGCCCGGTCGATCAGACCTTCGGGCGACAGCGCCCCGGGCGGGTCGTGGGGCAGGACAAGGCCGATACTGGCGGTGACATGCCGTTCCCCGTCGGTGGGCCCCATGTTGAACGGACGGTCGGCCACCGCGCGGCGCAGGCGTTCCGCACATTCGGTGGCGTGATCGGCGTCGCAGCCGGGTAGTGCGACCAGAAACTCCTCCCCCCCCATGCGGGCGAGAAGATCGCCGCCACGCAATTGCGCGCGCAGGCGGTTGGCGACCTCGCACAGCACGGCGTCCCCCGCCCCGTGGCCGTGGCGGTCGTTGACCGATTTGAAATGGTCGAGGTCGATCATCATCACCGCGAGCGACGGGCGCGGTTGGGCCAGCATCTGTTCCATCCGGTGCAGGGCGTAGCGGCGGTTGTGCAGGCCGGTCAGCGGATCGGTCACCGCCGCCTCAAGCCCCGCGCGAACGCCCGCACGCATACGGTCCGATTGCCGCTTGCGGTCGAGCTGCACGCCGATGCGGATCGCCAGTTCCTTGGCATCGAAGGGGTCGTGGAGCACGTCGCTCGCCCCCAGATCAAGCGCAATCGCCGCCCGTTCGCTATCGCCCTCGGGCAGGATCATGATCGAGGCGGCATGGCGCGTGCCGGGGCGGGAGCGCAGGTCCGACAGCAGGCGAAGGCCTTCATTGCGTTGCGCCAGATCGACGGAAATCACGAATACGTCGGGCGCCGCGTGGCCGGTCGCCGTCGCCTCCGCCAACGCGGCCTCGCGCGGGATGATCCGCACCTCCGCATCCAGCCGGTCATTGATCGCGGTCTTCCACAGGACGGCCCCGCGCGGACCGGGGGCCACAAGGGCGATGCGGCCCGGCTTTTGCTTGGCCGTGAAGCCGGTGGCCGCCTCCGCGAAGCCCATGGCCGACACGGTGTCATCGCGCATCTCCAGCTCGCGCACCGTGTCGCGGGCGCGCAGCAGGGACCGGACGCGGGCCAGCAGCGTCACCTCTTCCACCGGTTTGGTCAGGAAATCGTCGGCTCCCGCCTCCAACCCGTCCATCTTGGCATCGGTGTCGGTCAGCGCGGTGATCAGGACGATGGGAATGTCCGCCGTCGCCGGATCGCGTTTGAGCGCGCGGCAGACGTCGAGCCCGTTCATGTCTGGCATCATCACGTCGAGGAGAATCAGGTCCGGCCGCGACTCCCGCGCGGCGCGGATCGCATCGGCCCCGTTCTCGGCCTGTTCGACGGCATAACAGGCGGCGGCCAGCTTTACTTTCATGACGATGCGGTTCGTGGCTACATCGTCAACGACCAGAATACGCCCCGCCATGTGTACCTCATCCTCTCGAAACTATAGACATGTTTACGCGCATGTCCGGCTCTGCGTCGAAATCTGACGGGCAATGGTTAACAAACCCTTTAAGCCGCAAGGAAGTGGAAATCATGCAGCAAGATTTCGCCGAAGCCCGCGCATTGACCGTTCTGGCCTGGCTCGCGGGGGACGAGGATCTGCTTCCGGTTTTCATGAACGCGACCGGAACGAGCGAGGCTGACATGCGCCTGCGCGCCGGTGATCCGGACTTCCTGGCCGCGATGATGGAGTTCCTGCTGATGGACGACCGCTGGGTCCTCGACGCGTCCGCGGCCACGGGCATTCCGGCGCAGGATTTCGCCATGATCCGCGCCGCGCTGCCCGGTGGCCACCTGCCGAACTGGACCTGACCCCGTGACGCGGATCGAGGGGATCTTGTTCGACAAGGACGGCGTTTTGTTCGATTTCCAACGCAGCTGGGGCGGCTGGGTGGACCGAATGATCCGACATTTCGCGGCGGGTGACGCGGGTATCCGCACGCATCTGGCGGACGTGCTGGGATATGACCTTGCGACCGGGAAAATCCGCCGCGGCAGTTTCGTGATCGCGGGTACGGCGGAAGAGGTGGTCGATGCGGTTGCCGCCGCCTTGCCCGGTCGCGACAGGCAAGCGATCAGACAGGTTTTGATGGACGAGGCGACCAACACGCAACTGGTGCCTGCCGTGCCGTTGCCCGAAACGTTCCGCGATCTGCGGGGGCGGGGCCTGCGCCTTGGCGTGGCGACGAACGATATCGAACGGGCGGCGCGCGCGCATCTGCGGATGGCGGGCATCGAAGGGGATTTCGATTTCATCGCCGGGTCCGACAGCGGGTACGGCGCGAAACCGGCCCCCGGCATGTGCGACGCATTCGCCAGGCAGACCGGGCTGCGGCCCGACGCCCTCGTGATGGTGGGGGACTCGACCCACGACATCGACGCGGGCCGCGCGGCGGGCTTCACGACCATCGGTGTCCTGACCGGCGTGGCAACGCACGAGGATCTGGCCCCCCATGCCGATGTCGTTCTGTCGAACATCGCGGCCCTTGGCCCGTGGCTGGACGGACGCGGCGCGACATAAGCGGGACATCCGACAAATGCGACGCCTTCTCGTCGTTTTCCGAACACCATCGCGGGGGCGGCTTGGGGAAGTGTGGGGACGACCAGCGGGCTACGCGCCCGCCCACCAGAAGGTTCCGACATGACCGACGCCGCCGACATCACACCCGCCGACGCCCCCGCCCCGGCAAGACGTCGCCGCGCGGGGGGGCGCGCCGCCTCCACCGCGCGCGCCAATGCCCATGCGATCGAACAGACGCCGTGGCGCTTGCCGCGCAACACCGACCGCCCGACGGAGCCGCTTGACGCGGACGGGGTGCAGGCGATCCACAACGGCGCCATGCGCATCCTGTCGGAAATCGGGATCGAATTCCTCAACGACGAAGCGATTGGGCACCTGAAGCAGGCGGGTTGCAAGGTGGAGGGGCAGACCGTCTTTTTCGGGCGCGATTTCGTGGAGGAGATGATCGCCCGCGCGCCCGAGACATTCACCATCACCCCGCGCAATCCGGACCGCAAGCTGGTGATGGGTGACAATTACATGGTCTTCGGTAACGTGTCCTCCCCCCCCAATGCGTGGGACCTGAAGCGGGGCAAGCGGCCCGGCGACATGGAGACATACGTCGAATTCATCAAGCTGACGCAGTATTTCAACTGCATCCATTTCGCGGGCGGCTACCCGGTGGAGCCCATCGACGTCCATGCGAGCGTGCGGCACCTCGATTGCCTCTACGAGAAGCTGACGCTGACCGACAAGGTGGCCCATGCCTATTCGCTGGGGGCCGAGCGCGTCGACGACGTAATGGAGATGGTGCGGATCGCCGGCGGGCTGAGCCATGAGGAGTTTGATGCCACCCCGCGAATGTACACAAACATCAACTCCGTCAGCCCCCTGAAACACGATTTCCCCATGCTCGACGGCGCGATGCGCCTGGCGCGGCGGGGCCAGCCGGTGGTGGTGACGCCCTTCACCCTGGCCGGAGCCATGGCGCCTGTGACCCTGTCCGGGGCGGTGGCGTTGAGTATTGCGGAAGGGTTGGCGGCGATTGCGCTGTTGCAATGGATCGCGCCGGGATGCCCGGTAGCCATCGGCACCTTCACGTCCAACGTGGACATGAAATCGGGTGCGCCCGCATTCGGGACGCCGGAATACATGCGCGCGACCCAGATGACGGGGCAGATGGCGCGCTTCTACAAGCTGCCGATGCGCGCAAGCGGGGTCTGCGCCGCCAACGTGCCCGACGGGCAGGCGATGTGGGAGACGTCCAACAGCCTTTGGTCGGGCGTGCAGGCGGGCGCGAACATGATCTACCACGCGGCGGGATGGCTGGAGGGCGGGCTGATCGCATCGCCCGAGAAGTTCGTCATGGATTGCGAAGTAATCCAGCAGATCCAGCGCTATTTCGAGCCGCAGATCCTCGGCACGTCGGAGGATGATCTGGCCTTCGACGCGATCAAGGAGGTCGGCGCGGGCGGCCATTTCTTCGGCTGCCAGCACACTCAGGACCGCTATCAGGAGGCGTTTTACGCCCCGTTCCTGTCGGATTGGCGCAATTTCGAGGCATGGGATCTGGATGGTGCGGTCTGGACCGCGGAGCGCGCGCACGCGACCTACAAGGCGATCCTGGAAGAGTTCGAGGCCCCGCCGATGGACGACGCGATCCGCGAGGAATTGCGCGACTTCGTGGCGCGGCGCAAATCCGAAGGCGGGGCACCCACCGATTTCTGATCCTGCCCGCCCGGCGCGAAAGCCTTTCTTTACCCATTCTCGCTAGCGTCCCCGGACCCGGGCGCGCCCCATGCGTCCGGATGCGCAGTGGCACTGAGGCAAGGGTGAGACACGATGCACGGCATGATCAACCGCGCGCTCCAGGGTTTTCTGGTGGCGACCTACGGCGATGACGTCTGGGCGGAAGTGCGCAGCATCGCCGATCTGCCATTCGACGACTTCGAGACGATGCTGACCTATGATGACAGTTACACGATGGCCTGCTTCACCGCCGCAACCCAGGTCACGCATCAACCGCCCACCGCCCTGCTGGAAGACCTTGGGACGTTCCTGATCACCCACCCGCCGCTGGGTCAATTGCGGCGCTTGCTGCGCTTCGGCGGTGCCACGTTCCGGGAATTCATCCTGTCACTGGACGAATTGGCCGATCGGGGGCGCATGGCGATGCCGCAACTGGAGATGCCGGAAATCGTGGTCACGCCGCTTGGCCCCCACCGCTATCGGCTGGCCGCGCGGTGGAAGATGCCGGGGATCGGGCCGATCCTGTTCGGCGCGATGCGGGCCATGGCGGACGATTACGGGGCGCTGGCCACCTTGCGTCTGGCCGGTGTGACCGACGGGGAGGAGCGGTTGGAGATCGAGGTGCATGATCTGCACCACGCCGCCGGGCGGCACTTCCAACTGGGCGAGGTGGAGGCATGAGCATCCAGGGCGCGATGCCGCGCATCGACGGCGCCTTGCCCGCCGCGATCATGGATCGGCTGATGCCCATGCACCTGTCGCTTGGTCCCGACGGCACGATCCTCCATGCCGCGCCGACCATCGCCAAGATGCTCGGCCTCGACAATCCCGTGGGGGATTGCGTGTTCGATCGGATGGAGTTCCGCCGTCCGCGCGGCATCGCGGATATGGAAAACCTGTTGAGCCACGCGGGCTGTCGCCTGTCGCTGGCGCTGCAATCGGCCCCGGATATCCCGTTGCGCGGCGTGGCCTTCGCGGTGCCGGACCCGGATACGGGCGGGCAGGGGGGTATCATGGATGTCTCGCTTGGCCTGTCCTTCGCGCGGGCGGTCGCGGATTTCTCCCTCACGCTCAGCGACTTTTCCCCCTGCGATCAGACGGTGGAGTTACTGTACCTCCATGAGGCCAACGCCTCCACCGCGCGGCTGTCGCGGCACCTGTCGGAGAGGTTGCGCGCAGCCCATGACGCGGCGGAGCGGCAGGCGCGGACCGACATGCTGACCAGCCTCGCCAATCGGCGCGCGATGGACGACCAGATCACGCGGGCGCTGGAGGATCTGCACCAGGATTTCACGCTGCTGCACCTCGACCTCGACCTGTTCAAGACGGTCAACGATACGCTTGGCCACGCGGCGGGCGACGCGGTGCTGATGGAGGTGGGCCGCATCCTGTCGCGGGAATTGCGGCGCACCGATTTCCCGGCGCGGGTGGGGGGCGATGAATTCGTGGTGCTGCTGCGCCCCGCCGTGCCGCCCTTCGTGGCCGCGCGGATCGCGCAGCGCCTGATCGACCGGATCGAGGTGCCGATCCCTTTCGAGGGGGAAACCTGCCGGATTTCCGCCAGCATCGGCATCGTGGCCAGCACGCAATATACCGACCGGCCAAGCCTTGAGCAGATCATGTCGGACGTTGATACGGCGCTCTACCGCGCCAAGAACGAGGGGCGGGGCCGCTTCGTGATGTTCAACCGGAAAAGCGGTCGATGAGGTGGGCGGCGGGCCGTGGCCCTGTTCGCCACGCCCCGCTGCCCTAGGTCCAACGGGAGTAACGATCCTTATCCCGTGACCGCACATCCCATGACCGACCATTCCCCGCCTCGTACGCCACCACCCCCGCCGCCGCCGTCACGCGCGGTGCCGACGGGGCGGCTGTCACGGTTCACCAAGCTCGGCGGATTGGCCACGGGGCTTGCAGCGCGCGCGGCGGCGGGGCGGGCCCGCGCGGCGCTGACCGGCCAACGGCCCGATATGGCGCAGATCCTGATGACGCAAGCCAACCTGTCCCGCATCGCCGATCGGCTGTCGGAAATGCGTGGGGCGGCGATGAAGCTGGGGCAGCTTCTGTCAATGGAAACCGGCGACGTGTTGCCGCCGGAGCTTTCCCATATCCTCGCCCGCCTGCGCGCGGATGCCGACGCCATGCCGCCCGGGCAGCTCAAACAGGTGCTGAGCGATGCCTATGGCCCCGATTTTCGGCGGCATTTCCGCAGTTTCGACACGCGCCCCATCGCGGCCGCCTCCATCGGGCAGGTTCACCGCGCGCAGGCGAAAGACGGGATGCGGCTGGCGCTGAAAGTGCAATATCCCGGTATCCGCACCTCCATCGACAGCGATCTGGACAATGTCGCGGGCCTGATCCGGTGGACCGGTCTTTGGCCCCGGGAACTGGACCTCGGCCCCGTGATGGCGGAGGCGCGCCGCCAATTGCACGAGGAGGCGGATTATGACCGCGAGGGCCGCTACCTTGCCCGGTTCGGCACGGTCCTGGCCGATGATCCGCGCTTTGTCGTGCCGGTGCATCGCCCCGATCTGTCCACCCGCGACGTGCTGGCGATGCGATTCGAGCCGTCGGTCCCGATTGAGGCATTGGCCGAGGCCAACACCGCCACCCGCGACGCCGCCGCATCGGCCTTGATCGAGTTGTGCTTGTGCGAATTGTTCGACTTTAGGCTGATGCAGACCGACCCGAATTTCGCCAATTACCGCTGGCGGGCCGAGACGGGGCAGATCGTCTTGCTTGATTTCGGTGCCACGCGGGAGATCCCGGCCGCGCTTGCGGACGGGCATCGCCGCTTGCTGCGCGCAGGTCTGGACGGGATGCGCGAAGATATCCTGGCGGAGTTGGAGCGGATCGGTTTCATCAAACCCGGCCTGTCGGAGGCGCATTGCGCCGCGATCCTCGACATGGCGGAGATGGGTTTCGCCGCCCTGCGCGGGCCGGAGCCCTTCGATTTCGCCACCAGCCGTTTGGCGGAAGAGTTGCGCGCGCGGGGGCAGGTGATAGGGCAGGAGCGCGACCTGTGGCACATTCCGCCCGCGGATACCTTGTTCCTGCAACGCAAGATCGGGGGATTGTACCTGCTGGCGACACGCCTGGGGGCGCGGGTCGACCTGCCGCGCCTGGCCCGGCGCTTCGCGGGCGGCTAAAGGCACGGGACATTTGTTGCGCACCGTGGCAGCGTCGGACCGGGACAGATCCGAGAGACACGCAGATGCAAGATACCGCCCTGACCACCCACGACGCGCTGGAAGACCCGCGCAATGCCGACATCAAGATCTACGTCAACGGAGAGATCGTGCACCGCGATGACGCCAAGATCTCCGTCTATGACAGCGGGTTCATGTTGGGCGACGGGATGTGGGAAGGGATGCGGCTTTATGACGGGGTCTGGGCGTTCTTCGACGAGCACATGGATCGCTTCCTGAATTCCTGCAAAGCCGTGAGCCTTGATCCGGGCATGGATGCGGACGGCGTGGCCGCCGCGTTGGAGGCGACGCGGGCCGCCAATGATATGCACAGCGACGTCCATTGCCGCCTGATGGTGACGCGTGGCGTGAAGGTGAAGCCGTTCCAGCATCCGTCGCTCAGCCGGTCGGGGCCGACCATGGTTATTATCATGGAACATTCCAAGCCGGTGGACGGCTTGCAGAAGACGGGCATCCGCCTTGCCACCGTGCCCCAGGTCCGCGGCCTGCCGATGAGCCAGGACGCCAAGTACAATTCCCACTCCAAACTGAATTGCGTGATCGCGTGTCTGCAGGCCGAACAGGCGGGCGCAGATGAGGCGCTGATGCTCGACCCCAATGGGTTCGTGAACACCACCAATGCGTGCAACTTCTTCATCGTGCGCCGGGGGGAGGTTTGGACCTCCACCGGGGATTATTGCATGAACGGGGTGACACGGCAGAAGGTGATCGACCTGTGCCGGGCCGATGGCATTCCGGTGTTCGAGAGGAATTTCTCCCTTTACGAGGCGTATGGGGCCGAGGAAGCTTTCCTGACCGGGACATTCGGGGCGCAGACGCCGGTGGCGGAGATCGACGGAAAGGCGATCGGCACGGGCGCGCGACCGGTCACGGCGCACATTCGCGATCTCTATAAACGGGCCGTCGCCGATCACGTGGCCGAGCGGCGCTGAATTGCCCGCCCGTGTTGACGCTTCGCCCCGGCGATCGCTAGGGTGCGCATACTTTACGCGCGCTAAGGGGTGCAGGCCCGCGGGCCGGGCCACAAGACACGTATTGGGATGAGATGAGCACCGAGCCGATCAGAAACATGGAACAGTTTGCCGCGAAAAGCGGCATTTCCCGGCCGACGGTATCGAAGTATTTCAACGATCCCGAAAGCGTCCGGGCCTCCACCCGCGCGCGGATCGAGGCGGCGCTTGACCGCTATGATTACCGCCCGAACATCTATGCGGTGAACCAGAACCGGCGGCTGACGAAGAATATCGGGATCGTCGTGCCGTTCCTGGCCGACCCGTTCTTTGCGGAGATCGCGCGCGCGTTGGAGACATTGGTGATCGAGGCGGGGTTCCGGCCCATCTTGCTCAGCTCCCACGGGGGGGTGGATCAGGAAAACGACAACCTGGAGACGCTGCGCGCGCTGAAGCCGGCCGGTGTGCTGTTAGCCCCGCTGGGGCGCAGATCCGACAAGCGCGCGGTGGAGGCGTTTTGCGAACATGTGCCGACGGTCCTGTTCGACAGCAACCTCGAGCATCTGGGCGCGGCGTTCATCGGGTCCGATAATGCCAGTTTCGTGGATCAGACCGTGGAATACCTGTGCCGCACCGGTGAACCGCCGAGTTTCTTCGAGATGCGCACGCCCGCCAACCCCAATGCCAACAAGCGGCGCCTGGCCTATATCGCGGCGATGGAGCGCGCGGGGTTGGAGCCCGATGTCATCAGTGTCGAAGGCGAAGGCTGGGGCTTCGAGGAGATCGGGCGCGCGGGCACCCATGACGCGATCGCGGACGGGCGGCTGAAATCCCGGACGATCCTGTGCAGCAACGATCGCCTGGCCATCGGGTTGCTCGCGGCCTGTTACGAGCGGGGCCTGAAGGTGGGCCGCGCGAAGGGGAGTGATCTGCGAGTCGCCTCCCACGACGACCACCCGTTTTCGCGATTCACCTGCCCGTCGCTGACCACCGCGGCCCATGATTACGAGGCCGTGTCGACCCACGCGGTGAAGACTTTGTTCGAGGTGATCGAAGGCGAACGGGACCTAAGCGACCGTCAGGAAACGCTTTATCCGACGCGCCTGATCTTGCGGGACTCTGCCTGAGGCCGGTTCTTGCGGGTGAAATTTACGCGCGTAAAGAAATTTGTTGACGCGCCGGAGATTCCAGCGCACCCTACACGCATCACATCCAATTCAGGGAGGAACCGGATGTTTACGAAGACCGTGCTTCGCACGACCAGCGCCCTTGCGCTGTGTGCTACGGCCACTGCGGCATTTGCCGACGGCCACGCGCCCACCATCACCATCGCGACCGTGAACAACGGCGACATGATCCGGATGCAGGGCTACACCGACCAGTTCACCGAAGAGACCGGCATCAATGTCGAGTGGGTGACGCTTGAGGAAAACGTGCTGCGTCAGCGCGTGACCACCGACATCACGACCGAAGGTGGCCAGTTCGATATCATGACCATCGGCATGTACGAGGCACCGATCTGGGGCGCCAACGGCTGGCTCGTCCCGCTCGACAACCTGTCGGAAGAATACAACGTCGACGATATCCTGCCCGCCATGCGTGCAGGCCTGTCCCATGACGGCACGCTTTATGCAGCACCGTTCTACGGCGAATCCTCGATGGTCATGTATCGCACCGACCTGATGGAAGCGGCAGGCATGGAAATGCCGGAAGCTCCCACCTGGGACGATATTCGTGCAGCGGCCGAGGCCATGGACGACCCGGAAAACGGCATCAACGGCATCTGCCTGCGCGGCAAGCCGGGCTGGGGTGAAGGCGGCGCCTTCATCAACGTCACCGCAAACTCCTTCGGCGCCCGCGTCGTGGACGAAAACTGGGTTGCCCAGCTTGACAGCCCGGAATGGGCCGAGGCGCTTAACTTCTACGTCGACCTGATGAACGATTTCGGCCCTGACGGCTATGCCACCAATGGGTTCAACGAAAACCTCTCGCTGTTCCAGCAGGGCCTGTGCGGCATGTGGATCGACGCCACGGTTGCGGCATCCTTCGTGACCAACCCCGACGATTCGGAAGTGGCCGACTCGGTCGGTTTCGCCCTGGCACCCGACAATGGTCTGGGTGTCCGGTCGAACTGGCTCTGGGCATGGGCGCTGGCAATCCCTGCCGGCACGCAGCAAGCCGACGAAGCGCTTCAGTTCATCGAGTGGGCGACCTCCGCCGACTACATCGAGCTGGTTGCCGAGAACGAAGGCTGGGCCAACGTGCCTCCGGGCGCACGCCAGTCGCTATATGACAACCCGAACTACCAGGAAGTGCCGTTCGCGCAGATGACGCTCGACTCGATCCTGTCGGCCAACCCGAACGAGCCGACCGTTGATCCGGTCCCCTACACGGGCGTCCAGTTCATGGCGATCCCGGAATGGGCGGGCTTCTGGACAGAAGTGAGCCAGGAATTCTCGAACGCGTATGCCGGTCAGCAGAGCATCGAGGACGCGCTGGCGAATGCCCAGGCGATCGTGAACGAAGCCATGGAATCCGCTGGTTACCAGTAAGCCTCCAAGGCAAAGACCGGAAGGCGGCGAAATCTTCCCGCCGCCTTCCACAACACCCCAAACTTCTACTACATTTTTACCCTGATATTCACCGGGCCAGGTGCGCCTGAATGAAGAGGATATGTGTCATGGCGACCCAGCATTCCCGATCAGCAGCCCGGATCATGATGGCCCCCGCAGTTTTCCTGCTTCTGGTCTGGATGCTGGTGCCGCTGTCGCTGACGCTGATCTTTTCGTTCAAGCGGTTCCTGCCGCTCCGCGGCGACCGGATCGGGGAGCGGGGCGATGGGTTCGGCGATTTCCTTCTGGATTACATCCAGGGCTTCCCGGATCTCGATTGGGTCGGGTTCAGCAATTTCTCCTCCTTCGTGACCTCGAATTCATTTTGGCCGGCGGTCGGCACGACTCTGATCATCGTCGGCGGCGTTCTGTTGGTGTCGATCCTGTTCGGCATCCTTCTGGCGATGCTGCTGGACCAGCCGATGTGGGGGCAGGGGATCGTCCGCATCCTCGTGATCGCGCCGTTCTTCGTGATGCCCACCGTGTCGGCGCTGGTCTGGAAGAACATGATCATGGATTCCACCAACGGATTGTTCGCGCATCTGTGGCGCGCCTTCGGGGCCGATCCGGTGGTCTGGTTAAGCGACGTTCCCATGGTTTCCCTGATCCTGATCATCTCGTGGCAATGGCTGCCGTTTGCGACGCTGATCCTGCTGACCGCGTTCCAGTCGCTCGACAGCGAGCAGATGGAAGCCGCCGAGATGGACGGCGCGGGCGCGCTGGCACGCTTCTTCTTCATCGCCTTGCCGCATCTGAGCCGCGCGATCACCATCGTGATCCTGATCCAGACGATCTTCCTTCTGGCGGTTTTCGCCGAGATATTCGTCACCACCGGCGGTGCCTTCGGCACGCGGACACTCACCTACCTGATCTACCAGCGGGTTCTGGAAAGCCAGAATGTCGGCCTGGGATCGGCGGGCGGTGTCTACGCCATCATCCTTGCCAATATCGTTGCGATCTTCCTGATGCGCATCGTCGGCAAGAACCTGGACCGTTGAGGAGAGACCAAGCATGGCACGCGCCGTCACGACACAACGAAAAGCGGTGAACACCGCGATTGCGTGGACGATCGGGCTTCTGATCTTCTTCCCGATCCTCTGGACGATCCTGACCTCCTTCAAGACCGAGGCGGAGGCGATCGCGAACCCGCCCGTCTTCTTGTTCTTCGACTGGACGCTGGAGAATTACGGCGTGGTGCAGGAACGCTCCAATTACATGCGGTTCTTGTGGAATTCGGTGTTCATCGCCGGTGGATCGACCCTTTTGGGCATCCTCGTGGCGGTGCCCGCGGCGTGGTCCATGGCCTTTGTGCCGTCGCGCCGGACCAAGGACATCTTGCTGTGGATGCTGTCGACCAAGATGCTGCCCGCGGTCGGCGTGCTTTACCCGATCTACCTGCTGTGCATCCAGCTTGGCGTGCTCGACAACCGCTACGCCCTGGTGGTGATCCTGATGCTCATCAACCTGCCGATCATCGTCTGGATGCTTTACACCTACTTCAAGGAAATCCCCGGTGAGATCCTCGAAGCCGCGCGGATGGACGGGGCGAGCCTGAAGGACGAATTGCTTTACGTACTGACGCCGATGGCGGTGCCCGGCATCGCGTCGACTATATTGCTCAACTTCATCCTCGCGTGGAACGAGGCCTTCTGGACCCTCAACCTGACATCGGTGGATGCCGCGCCGCTGACGGCGTTCATCGCCAGCTATTCTTCGCCCGAGGGTCTGTTCTTCGCCAAGCTCAGCGCGGCCTCCACCATGGCCATCGCGCCGATCCTCATCCTTGGCTGGTTCAGCCAGAAACAACTCGTCCGCGGCCTCACATTCGGCGCCGTTAAGTAGGGTAGCACGCGTGCTGCTCGCCGTAAGGGACTGAAAGGAAACACGTTATGGGAAAGATTTCACTTGAAAACGTCCAGAAGAAGTTCGGCGACGTGGAAGTCATCCCGCCGCTGAACCTGGAGATCAATGACGGGGAATTCGTCGTATTCGTCGGCCCCTCGGGCTGCGGCAAGTCCACGCTTCTGCGCCTGATCGCGGGGCTGGAGGATGTGACGAGCGGCCAGATCGACATCGACGGCGAAGATGCAACGATGGTCCCGCCCGCCAAGCGCAAGCTGGCAATGGTGTTCCAGTCCTACGCGCTTTACCCGCATATGACCGTGCGCAAGAACATCGCGTTCCCGATGCGCATGGCGGGTATGGATCAGGCGGAGCAGACCCGGCGGATCGAGAATGCGGCGGCGGCGCTGAACCTGACGGATTACCTGGATCGGCGCCCGGGGCAGCTGTCGGGCGGTCAGCGCCAGCGGGTCGCCATCGGCCGTGCCATCGTGCGCGAACCGGCGGCATTCCTGTTCGATGAACCGCTCTCCAACCTCGATGCGGCGTTGCGCGTGGGGATGCGGATGGAAATCTCCGAGCTGCACAAGAAGCTCGACACCACGATGATCTACGTCACCCACGACCAGGTCGAAGCGATGACCATGGCCGACAAGATCGTGGTCTTGCGTGCGGGCCATATCGAGCAGGTCGGCTCCCCGCTGGACCTTTACCGTGCGCCGCGCAACACGTTCGTCGCGGGCTTCATCGGCTCGCCCAAGATGAACCTGATCGACGGCGCGGCGGCGGCGGAGCATGACGCCACCACCATCGGGATCCGGCCCGAACATCTGGACGTGTCGACGACGGACGGCAAATGGCAGGGCAAAGTGGGCGTGGCGGAGCACCTTGGCTCGGACACGTTCATCCACATCCATGGCATTCCGGGATGCGACCCGATGACCGTCCGCGCGGGCGGTGAGGTGAGCGTCAAGCACGGCGACACCGTGTACCTGACGCCGCAGCTTCAGCACCTGCACCGTTTCGATGCCGAGGGACTGCGGATCGCATGACACGGTTGGCGTGCAAAGGCGCATTGATCACCGGGGCCGCACGCGGCATCGGGCGGGCCTTTGCCGAGACCTATATCAGCGAAGGCGCCCGCGTCGTGATCGCCGATATCGACCTGGACCGGGCCCAAGCGACGGCGTCCGAGATCGGCGCGGTGGCGGTGCAGATGGACGTGTCGGACGTGGCCAGCATCGACAACGGGGTCGCGGCGGCGGCCGAAGAACTCGGCCGGATCGACATCCTGATCAACAACGCCGCGATTTTCACGGCCGCCCCGATCGTGGAAATCACGGAGGCCAATTACACGCGCTGCTTCGACATCAACGTGCGTGGCACGCTTTTCACCCTACAGGCCGTGGCCCGCCGGATGATCGCCGACGGCAAGGGTGGCAAGATCATCAACATGGCCAGCCAGGCGGGTCGGCGGGGAGAGTCCCTGGTCGCGGTCTATTGCGCCACCAAGGCCGCGATCATCAGCCTGACGCAATCCGCGGGCCTGAACCTGATCGAACATGGCATCAACGTGAACGCCATCGCCCCCGGCGTGGTCGACGGGGAGCATTGGGACGGGGTCGATGCGTTCTTCGCCAAGTACGAGGGCAAGGCACCGGGCCAGAAGAAGCGAGAGGTGGGGGCGGCGGTGCCGTTCGGGCGGATGGGCAGGGCCGAGGATCTGACGGGCATGGCGGTCTTCCTTGCCTCCGCCGAGGCGGATTACATCGTCAGCCAATGTTACAATGTAGATGGCGGCCAATGGATGAGCTGATGAAAGACAATGTTCGCTCCGATACGCCCGTTCCGCTCGGATGGGATCGGTTGGACGCGCTTGCCGGGCATATCGACACGCCACGCTACCGCCCCGAAGACCTGAGCGCCGGGATCGTCCATATCGGTCTGGGCAATTTCCACCGTGCCCACCAGGCGTGGTATCTGCATCGGCTGATGCAGCAGGGCAAGGCACTGGATTGGGCGATCATCGGCGCGGGGGTGCGCAGCTATGACGCGAAGATGCGCGACAAGCTGGCGGCCCAGGATTACCTGACCACCTTGATCGAATTGTCGCCCGGCCGCACGGGTGTGGAGGTCATCGGCCCGATGATCGACTACCTGCCGATCGAGGAGGGCAACGCCGCGTTGATCGCGCAGATGGCCGAGCCCGCGATCCGCATCGTGTCGCTGACCGTGACGGAAGGCGGCTATTACACCGACCCCGTGACCGGCGCCTTCGATGCCGACCACCCCGATATCCGGCACGACGTGGGCAGCCCCCATGCACCCGCTACGGTCTACGGCGCGATCGTGGAGGCGCTGCGCCAACGCCGCGCGGCGGGCCACGGTGCCTTCACCGTGCAAAGCTGTGACAATCTGCAGGGCAACGGCGATATCCTGCGCCAGACGGTGCTTGGGCTGGCCCGGCTGATCGACGATGATCTGGCCGATTGGATCGGGCAGGCGGCGGCGTTTCCGAATTCCATGGTCGATTGCATCGTACCGGCCACCGGCGCGGCGGAGATCGCGCTTGCCCAGAGCCATGGCATCGACGACGCGGCCCCCGTCTGCCACGAGGATTTCCGCCAATGGGTGATCGAAGATGCCTTCTGCGCCGGACGCCCGCCCTGGGAGGATGCCGGTGCCACCCTGACCCGGGACGTCCATTCCTTCGAGGCGATGAAGATCCGCATCCTCAATGCCGGCCATCAGGTCATCGCCAATGCGGGTGAGTTGCTGTCGCTGGACACGATTGCCGATTGCATGGCCGATCCCGATGTCGCAGCCTTGTTCGAGAAGGTGCAGCGCGAAGAGATCACGCCGCATGTCAGCTCCGTCCCCGGAACGACGCCGCTCGATTACCTGCGCCTCGTCCAGCGCCGCTTCGCGAACCCCGAGATCCGCGATACCACGCGCCGGGTCGCGTTCGACGGCTCCGCCAGGCACACCGGGTTCCTTTTGCCGGTGCTGCGCGACGCACTGGCAATCGGCAAGGATGTCGAGGGGCTGGCCCTGGTGGAGGCGCTTTGGGCGCGGATGTGCGAGGGCACGCGGGAAGACGGCACCGCCATCGCGCCGAACGATCCGTTCTGGGAGGAGCTGAATGCGGCGGCCAAGGCGGCGCGCACACGGCCCGAGGCGTGGCTGCAACAGGCGAATATCTACGGTGATCTGGCCGATGCCCCTGCGTTTCGCGATGCCTTTTCGCGCTGGCTCTCCCAGATCTGGGCCGACGGCACCCGCGCGGCGATCCGGGCCTATACCGGGCGAACCTGACCCGGGCTGCGGGTATCGCAGGGACGCGCGCACGCTCCGCATCGCATCGCGCCCTAGCCTGTTGCCATCGGCGACACGGCGTTTCACCATTGCCCATGCATCCGCGCCTGCCCATCGTCACGACCCCCACACCGCTTGAATATGCGGCGGTTCTTTCCGAACGGCTGGGGATCGACCTGCACATCAAGCGTGACGATCTGGCGGGGCCGAGCCTGGGCGGCAACAAGGCACGGCAGCTTGAATATTACTTCGGAGCGGCGGAGGTGGAGGGGGCCGATACGATCCTGATCACCGGCGCGGTCCAGTCGAATTTCGCGCGCCTTGCCGCCGCGATCGCCCGACGGCGCGGGATGCATCCCATCGTGCAGTTGGAACGCCGCGTGGCCGGAACCTCCCCGCTGTATCACCAAAGCGGAAACGTCCTCCTGTCGCGCCTGTTGGGGGCGGAGATCGTAGAATACCCCGACGGGGAGGATGAGGCAGGCGCGGATGCGGCCCTGCACGCCCGGGCCGACGCGTTGCTCCGCAAGGGCAAGCGCCCCTACATCATCCACCTGTCCGAGGGGCATCCCCCGCTTGGCGCGCTTGGTTACGTGGACGCGGCGCATGAGATACTGGCACAACGGGATGATTTCGATGTCTTCGTGGTCGCCTCGGGCAGCGGGTCGACCCATGCGGGGTTGCTGGCCGGTCTGCGCGGGGCGGGATGTGCGGTGCCGGTCATCGGATCATGCGTCAGGCGCCCGGCAGCCAAGCAGACGCCACGCATCGCGCGGGTGATGGCGCGGCTCAACGACCTCTATGACGGGGCGCGCGCCGTTGGCGATGCAGATATTTGGACCTGGGACGGTGCCCTTGCGCCGGGATACGGAAAACCCGGCCCCGATGCCCGCGCGGCGATGAAGATGATGGCGCGTTGCGAGGGCCTGATGCTGGATCCGGTCTATACGGCGAAAAGTTTCGCCGCCGTCCCCGTATTGGTGGAAAGCGGCGCAATCCCCAAGGGTAGCCGGGTCTGCTTCATCCATACCGGCGGGCTGGCGGCGCTATTCGCCTATCAAGACACCCTGTCCGAGCTGATCTGACGCTGCTTCAGGCCTGCTCCCTTCGGGGGTCGGCTCCGATCTCCGTGAGGTAGCGCCACACCTCCGCCTCCCACGCGAGGCGCGTGCTTGTCCCCAGGGCCGGGATCGCCCGGAAGCGGGGCCAGTATATGCCATAGCGATAGCGGAACGGCACGGAGAGGGGTTTGACGATGATGGCGTCGCCCGATCGTCCGCTTGCCTCGATATGGGTGGCCGTGAGCGGGTCGATGATCGCGGCGCAAAAGCCCGCTTCCACGAATTGCAGCACCGGCAGGAAGGTCTGGCTTTCCAGCACGACATTCAGCGGCAGGCCGGCTGCGTTCATCCGGTCGTTCAGCTTACCGCGCGGGGCATGGTCGCTTTGCAGCGTCCCCAGCGCGACGCCGGCCAGATCCTCAAGCGCAATGGTGTCACGACGGGCAAGGGCGTGGTCCGGGGGCAGGACGACGAAACATTGGCCCGAGATGACCTGGTAATCGTAAAGCGCCTCCCCCTCCGCGCTGGAAGGCGCATCGCCAAAGCCGAAATCAATGCTTTGCGCCTTTGCCAGCTCCTCGATCTGGGCCGAGCTTCTGGCAAACAGCGACAGGGACAGCAACGTCTCCGCCTCAGACAGCAGGTAATGGGCCTCCGGACGTGGGGACAGCTTGCGCCCGTCCTTCCCTGACAGCCTCCCCGCGATCGGCGAGGTCGCGGGCCATGCGGGGTTGTTCACGTGCTTCGGCCATTCCCATTACGGCCTGATGATGGCCCCCAAATCGGGAGAGATCGTGGCCGACCTGATCACCCGCCGCGGTCCGAACGCGGACCTGTCAGCCTACGACATCGGCCGGTTCGGGTAACTGGACGGAAAGTCGTGCGACAGGCGACAGCGAGCGCGGGTTCGAACGGACCGTCGCTCTTGGAGTGTAATGCTGAGGAAGAAGTGGCAGCCCGTAGGGGAATCGAACCCCTCTTTCCAGGTTGAAAACCTGGCGTCCTAACCGATAGACGAACGGGCCGCGTTTGGCGGTGAGGGGTGTCTAAGAAAACCGGGGCGATGGTTCAAGCGGATTCTTTCGCAAAATTCACTCCTCCGCCCAGGCCGCATCGTCGAGGCGCAGTTGCGCGCGGGTGCGGCCCTGCCAATGGTTCAGCTCCACCCGGCCTGCCACGTGGACCGGGCGTCCGTTATGGGCTTGCAGCGCGTCGAGGCCAAGGCGTGCGGCGTCAAAGCAGATCGCGTCGATGTTGACCGGGCCGCCATCGCCAAGGGTCAGTTTCAGATGTCCCTCTCCGACCGGGCGCGTGTGACGGATGCGAAGGGCGGGCATGGCGAAACGCGGGGCAGGGGCACCTGCGCCGTAGGGGCCCGCGGCCTCGATCTTGTCAATTAATTCGGGCGTTGCCGCGCCGGGCATGAGCGTGCCGTCAAGGCGCAGATCGCCGGGGCCGCCGGTGCCCGCGCCTTGCCTGGCCAGAAGCTCCGACAGGCGGGCCATGGCAGGCTCCAGCTGCGCCCGGCTCAACGACAGGCCCGCCGCCATCTTGTGGCCGCCGCCTTTCTCGATAAGCCCCTCGGCCACGAGTTTCTGGATCGACGCGCCAAGATCGACACCCGCGACCGAGCGGCCCGAGCCTTTGCCCGCCTGCCCGTCGAAACCGATGACGATCGCGGGGCGTCTCGTGTGGTCCTTCAGGCGAGAGGCGACAATGCCGACGACGCCCGGATGCCAGCCCTCCTCCGCCGCCCATACAAGGGGCGCATCAAGGCCACGCGCCTCCGCCTGTTCCATCGCCGCCGCGCGTACCCGCATTTCGATCTCCCGCCGGTCGGTGTTGAGCGTGTCGAGCCGTGCGGCCAGCGCCTCCGCCTCTGCCCGGTCGGCAGTCGAGAGCAGCCGCGCACCCAGATCGGCGGCCCCGATGCGCCCGCCGGCATTCACCCGCGGGCCGAGGACGAAGCCCAGGTGGTAGGAGGTCGGCGCGCGATCCAGCCGCCCGACATCGCTGAGCGCCACGAGCCCCGGGCGCTGGCGTCGCGCCATGACCTTCAGCCCCTGCACGACAAGCGCCCGGTTCACACCAATGAGCGGGGCGACATCGGCAACGGTGGCCAGCGCCACGAGGTCGAGCATGGCCATCAGGTCCGGGCCCGGGATGCCCGCGGCGCGCAAGCGGCGATTGCAGTCCACCAGCACCAGGAACACCACGCCGGCGGCGCAGAGGTGGCCGTTCACCCCATCCTCGTCCTGTCGGTTGGGGTTCACGACGGCGACACAATCGGGCAGGTCCGCACCGGCCAGGTGATGGTCCAGCACGATCACGTCCGCGCCCTTGGCGGCGGCAATCGGCCCGTGGCTGAGGGTTCCGCAATCCACGCAGATGATCAGGTCGTGGTCGCGTGCCAAGGCGGCCATCGCCTCGTCATTGGGCCCGTAGCCTTCGTCGATCCTGTCGGGCACGTAGAGCGTCGCGTCACGGTTCAGGCCCCGCAGCCACCAGATCAGCAGGGCCGCCGACGAGCCACCATCCACGTCGTAATCGGCAAAGATGGCGATCCGTTCGCCGCCCTGAGCGGCGCGGACGATCCGGTCGGCGGCCGGCTCCATGTCGCGCAGGCCCATGGGGTTTGGCAGAAGGTCCCGCAAGGCGGGGCTGAGGAAGCTGGCCGAGTCCTCGGGCGATACCCCACGGCGGGCGAGGATCGCGGCCACGGCCGGGTCCAGATCGGCACGTTGGATCAGGGTCTGGGTCAGCCGCGCGACGTCGTCGGATGGTCCGATCCATGTCCGCCCGGTCAGGGAATTCTCCACCCCCAAAAAGCTCATGGTCCCTCGGTCAGGATAGCGTCGGTGGCCATGGCGCGGGCGAATTCGCCGTGCAGATGGCTGATCGCGCTGTCGTGGATCACTTGCGGATCAAGCGGTGTCATGCCCGGCGACCAGTCGGTGGAGGCATTGGCCGCAAACGCCGCGCAGGCATCGTGGGCCAGTCGCACCGCGAACCCCAGATTGGCCGCCATCCGCGCAGTGGTGGAGACGCAATGGGGCGTGGTCAGCCCGCAAATCACCAGATCGCCGACGCTGGCATGGGTCAGGTGATCCTCCAGCTCCGTCCCGATAAAGGCGGAGTTGACGTGTTTTTCGAAGATCGGCTCATGGCCTTGGGGCGCGACGTCTGCCTTGAAGGCCGCGCCGTCGCCCACAAGCGGGCTGCCCGGTTCCACGCTGATATGGCGGATGTGGCAGATGGGCGCGGCGGCCTTGCGCCAGGCGGCCAGAAGGCGGGCGGCGTTTTCCTCTGCGCCGGGATTGTTGCGCGCGCCCCAACAAGGATCGTCGAAGCCGTGCTGGATGTCGATCAGGATCAGCGCGGAGGCCATCAGGGCGCGCCCCGAAAGTGGGGAACCGGTCTCCGGATAGGGATGCGCGTCAACACGGAACCCTTCAATGCCGGGGGTTCCGGTAGCTCATCCGCCGGACCGACCCGGTCTTGGAGCGCATCAGTATCGTCTCGGTCGTCAGGTGCGTCGGCTCCCGCTTGATGCCGGGCAGGATGGAGCCGTCGGTGACACCGGTGGCGGCAAAGATCACGTCCGCCGTGACCATGTCATCGCGGGAATAGATACGGTCGAGATCGGTGATCCCGGCCTTGGCGGCACGGGCCTTCTCGTCATCATTGCGGAAGGTCAGGCGGCCCCACATCTGCCCGCCCATGCATTTCAGCGCCGCCGCGGCCAGAACCCCTTCGGGCGCGCCGCCGAGGCCCATATACATGTCGATGCCCGTCTGCTCGGCCTCTGCGCAATGAATGACACCGGCCACGTCGCCATCAGTGATCAGCCGGATCGCGGCGCCGGTGTCGCGCAGTTCCGCAATCATCGCCTCGTGGCGCGGGCGGTCGAGGACGCAGACGGTGATGTCGGAGGTCGTGCATTGCCTGGCGGCGGCCAAAAGGCGCACGCGTTCGCCCGGGGTTTGGTCGAGCGATACGATCCCTTCGGGGTATCCCGGCCCGATGGCGAGCTTTTCCATGTAGACGTCGGGCGCGTGCAGCATGGAGCCGCGCGGGCCCATGGCGATCACGGTCAGCGCGTTGGGCATGTCCTTGGCAGTCAGGGTCGTGCCTTCCAGCGGGTCGAGCGCGATGTCCACGTCGGGGCCGGTGCCGGAGCCGACCTCCTCGCCGATGAACAGCATCGGGGCCTCGTCCCGCTCCCCTTCACCGATCACCACGACGCCCTTGATGTCGAGCTTGTTGAGCTGTTCGCGCATGGCGTTGACGGCGGCTTGATCGGCGGCCTTCTCATCCCCGCGCCCGATCCAGAGCGCGCTGGCGATGGCAGCGGCCTCCGACACGCGGGCGAGGCCGAGGGAGAGGGTGCGGTCGTTGAAGTCGGTCTTGGCCATGAAAGTCCCTTGCGCGATTGTCAGCCCCGTTTCCCCTGCCATACCGGGCGGGGGGAGGGGCGACAAGGCTGGGGGCGCTAACGGGGGCGGTCAGGTTCTGGTGCAGGTGGTATCACGTTGATCATTCATTAGTGAATGGAAACGGCCATTGAGGCACGTGCTCTATTCATCGCTGAATAGGTAGCCGGTGTGATGGGCACGGAGGGTATGGTTGGCAGCGGCTGAGGTGAACGGTGCTGGGGCGATGCTTCCGTTCGCCATTCGGTTCGCGAAATCCGTCTTGCGGGACGAAGGAAGCTTTCATTGAATGATACGATTGTCCGCTCTCGTAGGTGGGCTTCGTAGTCTAGGACGCGCGTGCAAGGTGATGTTTGGGCGAACATCCGAATTTGCGGGAATAGTCGCGGCTGAATTGCGTCGGGCTTTCATACCCAACTTCGAACCCCGCGAACGACACGGACGGGACGCCGCGTTCCAAAAGCGTGCGCGCCTCAATCATCCGCAGATCCTTTTGGTATTGAAGTGGGGTTGTGCCCGTCACGGATTTGAAGTGCTCATGAAACGAGGATTGGCTCATTCCGGCAACTTGCGCCAACTCGCCAACCAACAGAGGTTCCCGAAATCTGGCCCTGATCTGCTGGATGGATTTTGCGACACGGCTGGCATGGCTATCCACAGACAGAAGATTTCGCAACATGCCACCAATCGGTGACAGGAGGAGACGATAGTGGATTTCTTTCAAGATCATCGGGCCGAGGACTTGAGCGTCCATTGGCGCATCCATCAGCTCCAGGTAACGGGCCATCGGCTCGGTCCATGCAGGATCGGCTGGGCTCGCGGACAAGGACGTCGCGTGATCCTTGTGGGACACAGCTTCGCCGACCTGTTCGTACAGACCCCGCAGGATGCTCAAATCCAATGAGAATATGAGCGCGCGGTAGGGACGCTCCGCACTGGCTTGGGTGATCTTGGAGGCCACCGGCAAGTCATGACTGACCACGAGCACGTCGCCCTCTTCAAGTTCGATGACCCGTTGTCCAACGCTCATTTCTTTCTGTCCCTGTAGGATCAGACAAATGACAGGGTTGTAGACCACGGCTTCAAACGCAGTGACCTCTGTGCGTTGGAAGATATGGGCTGATGGCAGGATTCTACCGGAAGCCGCGATATCCCGTGCTTCCAGCTCTGCTGCCAGATGATTTAGCCGATCCAGTGACATCGGAAACTCCTTTCCCGACCCCTACCAACCCAGCAGGCCAAAATCACGCATTAACACCGCCGTTCGGAGGAATCGACAAGACTGTCGGAGAATCTGGCAGGACGCAAACGCGCCGTGTCCGTAGCTTTGGGTCGACCATGTAATTGAACGGAGCATCGCATGTCTGCATCGCAACCCACCTTCGCCCTGAACGCGGAAGCCGCCGTTCCCGCAGTCGGGTTCGGTACATACCTGATTTCGAATGACGATGCCGAAGGGGCAATTTGGTCTGCGATTGCGGCGGGGTATCGGCACATCGACACGGCCTCGGGATATCGGAACGAAGAACCTGTCGGTGCCGGGATCAGGCAGGGGCTGAACGCCGAGGGGCTGACCCGCGCCGACCTGTTCGTCACGGCCAAGCTTTGGCCGGGCAACCCCGCTTGGGGCGACGCGGCAAAGAGCGGTGCGCAAACCATCGAGGAATGTGACGCAAGCCTTGCGCGTCTGGGCTTGGACTACGTGGACCTGTACCTGATCCACGCGCCTTACGGTGGCGACTTGCGCCTTGAGCAGTGGCGCGCAGTGCTGGATCTGCAAGCCAGCGGCAAAGCCCGCGCGGTGGGCGTAAGCAACTTCAACGAAAGCCACCTTGATGAGATTGCCGAAGCCGGACTGCCAATGCCCGATGCCAATCAGATCGAGTTGCATCCATGGTCCCAGAAACCGAACCTTTTGGCCTTCATGGCCAAGCATGAGATCGCGCCAATCGCCTACAGCAGCCTTGTGCCGCTATCGACGTGGCGGACGGAGCCCGGTCAGGACAGCGCCAAGACCGACGAGATGAAAGCGGACGGCACAGCCTTCAAGGACATGGCCGAGAAATACGGCGTATCGGAAGCTCAGCTTCTGCTGCGGTGGGGTGTCCAGAGTGGTTACGCCGTGCTGCCCAAGAGCCTGAACCCGGAGCGGATGCGTCAAAATCTCGACCTCTTCTCTTTCTCAATCGACGATGCTGACATGGCCAAGATGGCGACCATGGACCGCGGCGACGGTGTTGCCTGGGCGTCCGGCGATCCCAGCAAATGATCGCCGACGCCTGTTTCACCTACGCAATCCAAACCGATACGAATGGAGTGATCATGAAGCTTTCCACATTTCTAGCCGCGAGCGCCCTTACCGCTGTCATCTCTACGCCGCTGTCAGCCGAAACCTCCTGCGACGCGACCTTGATGCACGGAAGCATCACACAGCTCAGCGCCACCCACGCAATTGTGGACACATCTGTTCTGATCGACGCCACCCCGGCGGCGGTCTGGGCCACGCTGACCGACTTCGACGCCATGGCAAGCTGGAGCTCCGGCACGCTTCAGGGCATGACCGGTGACATCGAAGATGGTGGACGCGTTACGATCACATTCATCTTTGGCACGACGGAGGACGGCGAACCCAACGTCATGACGATCCCCCACACTCTGATCTACGATGAAGGCAGCGTGATCGGGTGGTCGGACCCATTCCCGGAAGACATCGGCGGCGGCCATGACAACCACCTCTATCGGGTGGAGGCGTGTGGGGATCAGACCCTGTTTGTGCAATCGGACGAAATCGTGGGCAATCCCTATGCGGCGAACTTCGTGGCGCAATTGCTGCCGATGTACCAAGTGTTCAACGCCGAGCTGAAGGCCGAGGTTGAAGACTAATCGTAGGCGTTCTGTGGCAAATCCGACATTCGCGGGCTTGCAAGACAGCGAATGCGCGGGCCGATCCCGCCCTTCGCCGCGATCTGCGGGAAGGGCTTCGTCCCGGCCTCAGACGTCCTCGATCCTGAGCGCGACGGGATCACCGGCCACAACACCCGTGGCGGGCAGGGCGGCGAGGGCTGCGTCCAGGTCGGGGCGGGCGGCGCGGTGGGTGATGATGAGCACGGGCGCGTTGCTGGCGTCGTGGTCGTATTGGCGCATCCGGTCGATGGAGATGCCGTTTTCGCCGAGCGCGGTGGCGACCTTGGCCAGTGCGCCGGGTTTGTCGACCAGCTCCAGCCGCAAATAGAAGCAGGCGGGGCTTTCGGCGTTGGCGGGTGTGGCCTCGACCAGGCTGTCGGCGGGTTGGCCGAAGACGGCGAGGCGCAGGCCGCGCGCGATGTCGCAGATGTCGCCCATGACGGCGCTTGCCGTGGGGCCTTCGCCCGCGCCGGGGCCACGCAGGACGATCTGGTCCACCGCGTCGCCTTCGATCACGACCATGTTGGTGCCGCCGACAAGTTGGCCCAGCGGCGAGGTGGCGGGGACGAGGCAGGGTGTCATGCGCTGTTCCAGCCCCCGGCCCGTCATCTGCGCCACGCCCAGAAGCTTGATCTTGTAGCCCAGATCGCCCGCGCGGCGGATATCGTCGATGGAGACCTTGCCGATCCCCTCCAGCCGCATGTTGCCGAAGGCCACGCGGGTGCCGAAGGCGATAGAGGCGAGGATGGCGAGCTTGTGGCCCGCGTCGATGCCGCCCACGTCGAGGTTCGGGTCGGCTTCCAGAAAGCCGAGCCCGTCGGCCTCATCAAACGCCGCCTGGTAGGATAATCCGTCTTCGTCCATGCGGGTGAGGATGTAGTTGCAGGTGCCGTTCATCACGCCCATGACGCGGGTGATCCGGTTGCCGGCCAGCCCCTCCGTCAGGGACTTGATCACCGGGATGCCGCCGGCCACCGCGGCCTCGTAACGGAGCGCGCTGCCATTGCCCTCCGCCATTTCGGCGAGCGATTGGCCGTGATGGGCAAGAAGCGCCTTGTTGGCGGTGACGACGTCCTTGCCGAGGGACAGGGCGGCCTCCGTCGCGTCTTTGGCGGGGCCGTCTTCGCCGCCTATCAATTCCACGAACACGTCCACGTCGTCGCGTTTGGCCAGCGCGACGGGATCATCCTCCCACGCATAGGCGTCCAGTTTCACGCCCCTGTCCTTGCCGCGCGACCGGGCGGAGATTGCGGAAATCGTGATGTCGCGGCCCGTGCGCGCGCTGAGCAGGGCGGCCTGCCGCTGGACGATTTTCACAACGCCCACACCCACGGTGCCAAGTCCGGCGATACCAAGTCTGATTGGGTCGCTCATCTGAGCCTCCGGGCGCTTTTGCATGTCTTGGGCCGCTTTAGCGGACCCGGCGGGACGCTGCAACGCGGGCCGTGCCTAGAGCGGCATATTCCGCAGCCAGGCGGCGCGGCGGCGCAGGGCCTCCGCGCGGGCCTCAAGGCTCAGCCCTTCGCGTGCGGCGGCGCGGGGGGCGGGGGCGTCAACCTGGCTCAGCAGCGGGCCGAGCGGGACGAGTTGCGGATACTCGGCGGCGCGCGCCTCCACGCTCAGGCGCTGGTGCAATTCGGGCATTCCCGGCGCACAGGCGGCAAGGCTGAGACAAAGGAGGGCGAGGGCGGCACGCATGGGATATGGGTAACGCGCGCCAAGGGGACGAGTCCAGAGAGCGCGGTTGAATTGAACGCTCGTTCAGATACTCTTCGCCCATGGCCAGAACCCAGGGCAGCCACGCCGGAACCACCGGCCCGAAGGTGCGCGAGGCGGCGCTGCGGCTGTTCGCGCGCCATGGGTTCGCGGCCGTCTCCATGCGCCAGATCGCGGCGGAGGTCGGGGTGCAGGCCGGCGCGCTCTACCTCTACACGCCTGACAAGCAGACGCTTCTGTTCGAGCTGATGCGCGATCACATGGACGATCTGCTGAGCGATTGGGCCCCGCCCGGTGGCGGCCCGATGGCGGAGCTGGAGGATTTCGCCCGTCATCACATCCGCTATCACCTTGACCGCCCGGACCTGGTGTTCATCGCCTATATGGAGCTGCGCAACCTCGCGCCCGGAAATTTCGTGGTGATCGAGGGGCTGCGAAGGGATTACGAGAACCGGTTGGAGGCGATCCTGCGCGCGGGGCTTGCGGAGGGCGCGTTCGACATCGCGGACCCGAAACTGGCGACGATGGCGCTGATCTCCATGCTGACGGGGGTGACGACATGGTTTCGCGACGATGGCCGCCTGACCCGCGCGGATGTCGAAACGATCTATTGGGAGATGGTGCGCAAGGTGGTCCGCCCGGAGTGAGGGCCGGGCGGGGAAGTCATTCCGCCGGGACGATCGGGGGCACGACCTGCCGTTCCTTGGGAAACGGCACCAGACGCTCCGCATCCTCGTCCCAGAGCTTCAGGGTGAAGGAGCGCAGCGCCTCCCCCCAGCCGATGGTCTGCACGTCGTAATGCTTGCGCAGGGCGCGGTGGCACACGCGCAGCCGGTAGGAGGGGATGTTCGCGTTGAAATGATGGATGTCGTGATAGGTGATGTTGGCGACGGCCAGATCGAACCACCACCCCAGATCCAGCGCGGAGGAGCCCTGGAGCGCGGCGCGCGCCGGGTTCAGGTCCGGTTTGCGGTCCCACCACGTATCCTCGAAATTATGCTGAAGATAGACGAGGAAGACGCCCAGACAGGCCGCCACGAAAACGGTCCCGCCATAGACGATCAGGCCCGGCACACCGGCAAAGGCCCAGATCAGCGCGATCCAGCCCGCAAGGGCCAGGTTGTGCAAGATGACTTGGCGCGGCGCGATGCGACCGGCATTCTTGGGCCAGCGATAGGCGAAAACATAGGTAAAGAGCCCGCCGATCGGAATCATGAGGGCGGGATTGCGGTAGAGGCGGTAGAACAGGCGCTTTTTCCAGTCGGCCGCATTCCATTCGCGAAGCGTCATGGTGAAGATCTCGGTCGTGTCCCGCTCTTCAAGATTGCCGAGATGGCTGTGATGTTCGTTGTGGTTGTGCTGCATCACGGCAAAGGGCGTGAGCGTGAAGGTGCTGAGCGCGTGGCCCGCCAGCGTGTTGAGCCGGGCGGTGGAGAACAGCGAATTGTGCCCGGTATCGTGTTGCAGCACGTAAAGGCGCACGCCGGAGGCCGCGTTGATGACGATCAGGGGAACAACCAGCCACCAGGTCGGCCAGGCCGTGATTGCCAGCCACAGGGTCAGGAAATAGACGGCGAAGGTGCCAAAATAGCTCAGCGCGGCAAGGCGATCGTCGCGCCTGGTCCAGTCGCGCACGAAGCGGCGAATCTCACGCTCCGCTTCCTTGCGGTAATTGGGCGTAATCTCGGGACGGGTCGGGGAGGCGTGCATGGGTCCGGTCCAGGTCTCGAAAGCAAAAAATGGTCTACGATCTTGCCCTAAGGCGTGAGAGGCGCGTGGGTGAACGCCCGGGGATGCATTTAGGTTCCGTTTACGATTGTGCAAAGTGCCATGGCAGGAGAAATGCTGCAACATGACCCCCGTTTTGCACAATGCTGCGCAAAACCCCGCCAATGCGATTGGAGGTTTTCCTTACCTCCCTCTGCCTGCTAGGGACTGAACCACGTTCAAGGAGAAGCAAGGTGGCAGGAAAAGTCGAAGCCCGAAAAGCGGCATTGCGCGAGAAACTCGTGGATTTGGCCGAGGCGCAGATCGCGGGGGAGGGGCTTGCCTCACTCAGGGCGCGGGAATTGGCGCGGCAGGCGGATTGCGCGGTGGGCGCGATTTACACCCATTTCGACGATCTGCACGCCCTGACGCTGGAGGTGAACGGACGCACCTTCGCGCGCCTGGGCGCCGCGGTGGGCGCGGTTGTGGCCGACACGAAACACGAGGCCCCGAACGACCGCCTGATCGCGATGTCCCATGCCTATCTGCAATTCGCGGGCGATCATCCGAAGCTGTGGCGCGCGTTGTTCGACGTGGAAATGCGGTCCGACGGGCCGGTGCCCGCGTGGTACGCGCAGGCGATGGCACAGCTTTTCGCCTATATCACCGCGCCGCTGTCGGAGATTTTTCCCGATTTCGATGACCGACAGCTCGATCTGATGACGCGCACCTTGTTTTCCTCGGTCCACGGCATTGTCCTTCTGGGCCTTGAAAACCGCATCTCCGGCGTTCCGGGAGAACAATTGCGCACCATGATCCGCCTGCTTCTGGAGCAAGTCGGGCAAAAAACCTGAACAACGTTCAAAAAAGTTCTTGAACATCGTTCAGGGAATCGCTACATCCAATTTGTGAACGTTGTTCAATTTTGGAGAAGACGATGTTGAGAACTTTGACCACGCTGTTCGACGGGGCAAATGCCCGGGCCGAGGAACGCCTGCGCGATCATTTCTGCATTGAATTGATTGACCAAAAGATCCGGGAGGCGGAGGCGAGCCTGAAGGCGGCGAAGTTTTCGCTGGCCTCGCTGATCCAGCGCGAACGTTCGGAAATGCGTCAGGTCACGGCGCTGGAGAACCGGATTTCCGACCTGACGAGCCGGGCGACGGACGCACTGTCCGACGGGCGGGAGGACCTTGCGACCGAGGCTGCCGGTGCCATCGCGCAGCTGGAAAACGAGCTGACCCTGCGGCGCGAGACGGTGCGGCGGCTGGAGAGCCGGATCTTGCAGCTGCGGCAATCGGTGGAGGCCGCCAACCGCCGGATTATTGATCTGAAACAAGGGGCTGTCGCGGCGCGCGCAGCCAAGAGGGAGGCCGATATCCAGAAGCGATTGGGCCGCCACGTGGCCCAGGACACGGCCTTCGAGGAGGCGGAGGCGCTGATCCAGCGGGTACTCAACCGCGACGACCCGTTCGAGCAGAGCCAGATCCTGAAGGAAATCGACCAGGGCCTGGACCGCACCGACATGGCCGACCGGCTGGCCGAAGCGGGCTTCGGCGATCCGACGAAATCCACCGCCGCCGACGTGCTGAGCCGTCTGCGGGCGCAAGCTGACACCAAGTAATCAAAGCACCGAACGAGGAGAAACGACATGTTTGACCGTCACCACAACACCTTGATCCTGAACCTGAATTTCATCGGCGTGGCGTTGGCCTACACGCTTCTGGGCCTGTCGCTGTGGCTGTCCACGGACGTGCCGCTGGCCACCAAGGGCTATTGGGCGATGGGGATTTTCCTGCTGACGCTGAGCCTGATTAACGTGGTCAAGTACCGCTTCGACATGCGGATGGACGAGGATCGGCTGAAGCGGATCGAGGATGCCCGCAACGAGAAGATGCTGGAGGAGGCGATCAAGGACGCCGCCTGATCCGGGTCGCCTGAGAAAAGCGAAACCGCCCCGGTATCTCCGGGGCGGTTTTGTTTGGGTTTGGTCGAACCCGTGGCCCGGCCGGGTAGATCAATGCTATATCAATCCGCCGGGGCTCAGAGGTTGGGGTAGAGCGGATACTTGTCGCACAGCGCCTGAACTTCGGCCCGGACCTTGGCTTCGACCGCCTCGTTCCCGTCCTCGCCATTGGCGGCGAGACCGTCCACCACCTCGACGATCCAGTCGGCGATCTGGCGGAACTCGGGCTCCCCGAAACCGCGGGTCGTGCCGGCGGGAGAGCCGAGGCGGATGCCGGAGGTGATGGTGGGCTTTTCGGTGTCGAACGGGATGCCGTTCTTGTTGCAGGTGATGTGCGCGCGGCCGAGCGCCTTTTCAGTGGCGTTGCCCTTCACGCCCTTGGGCCGCAGATCGACCAGCATCAAATGCGTGTCGGTGCCGCCGGTGACGATATCGAGGCCGCCCTTCATCAGCTGATCGGCCAGCGCCTGTGCGTTGGCGATCACTTGGCTCTGGTAATCCTTGAAGCCGGGGCGCAGCGCCTCACCGAAGGCCACGGCCTTGGCGGCGATCACGTGCATCAGCGGCCCGCCCTGGATGCCGGGGAAGATGGCGGAGTTCACCTTCTTCGCAATAGCTTCCTCATTCGTGAGGATCATGCCGCCGCGGGGGCCGCGCAGGGTTTTGTGGGTGGTCGTGGTGGCGACATGGGCATGGGGGAAGGGGGAGGGGTAATGGCCCGACGCCACGATTCCCGCGAAATGGGCCATGTCCACGAGGAGGTAGGCGCCGACGGAATCCGCGATCTCGCGCATCCGGGCGAAGTCGATGATGCGGGGGATGGCGGAGCCGCCCGCGATGATCATCTTGGGTTTGTGCTCGGTCGCCAATTCCGCGACCTGGTCGTAATCAAGCTCCAGGTCCTGCTGGCGGACGCCGTACTGGATCGCGTTGAACCACTTCCCCGATTGGTTGGGCTTGGCGCCGTGGGTCAGGTGACCGCCCGCATCGAGGGACATGCCGAGGATCGTGTCGCCCGGTTGCAGGAGCGCTGTGAACACGCCCTGGTTGGCCTGCGAGCCGGAATTGGCCTGCACATTGGCGAAATCGCACCCGAACAGCTGCTTGGCGCGGTCGATCGCCAGCTCCTCCGCGATGTCGACATACTGGCACCCGCCGTAATAGCGGCGGCCCGGATAGCCCTCGGCGTACTTGTTGGTCATCACGCCGCCTTGGGCTTCCATCACGGCGGCCGAGACGATGTTTTCCGACGCGATCAACTCGATCTCGTCGCGCTGGCGGCCCAGTTCCTTGCGGGTTGCCGCGAAAATCTCCGGGTCGCGGGATTCCAGGCTTTCGGTGAAAAAGGTCTCGTCACGGTGGGCGGCGTTCATGGAACTCTCCTTGGGCGCTTGGGGCAGGCTTGCTGCGCGATGTAGGGCAGATTGCGCCTGCGGGGAAGGGTGGAACGCGACGCGATGGGCGTGCAAACCGGCAAATCGGGGCCGCTGCGCGGGCAGCGTGTCGCCCATGCGGGATTGTGTTTCCCATGGGCGCGCGCAATGCTTGATCCCGACGAGGCACGACAGGGAAGGGTCCGCCATGCCGGCTGCGCGCAACATCGCGTTCATGGCGTCCGATACGCCGCTGGCCCAGGAGGCCAAGGCCCGGCTGGATGCGCGCTATGGCACGCACAGACCCGAGGATGCGGACGTGATCGTGGCCCTGGGCGGCGACGGGTTCATGCTGGCCACCTTGCACGGAACTCAGGATCTGCCCGCCCCGGTCTACGGAATGAACCGCGGCACGGTCGGCTTCTTGATGAACACCTACGGGGAAGACGGCCTGATCGACCGGCTGGAAGCGGCGGAGGAGGCGGTCATCAACCCGCTGCACATGAAAGCGACGGGCGTGGACGGCAAGGTCACGGAGGCGCTGGCGATCAACGAGGTGAGCCTGCTGCGCGCGGGGCCACAGGCCGCCAAGCTGCGCATCCATGTCGATGGCAAGCAAAGGCTGGATGAATTGGTCTGTGACGGGGCGCTGGTGAGCACGCCCGCAGGCTCGACCGCGTATAATTACTCCGCCCACGGGCCGATCCTGCCCATCGGGGCGGATGTGCTGGCGGTGACGGCGGTGGCGGCGTTCCGGCCCCGGCGATGGCGGGGGGCCCTGCTGCCCAAGGGCGCGATCGTGCGCTTCGAGGTGGTGGAGCCGGAAAAACGCCCCGTCATGGCCGATGCCGACAGCCGGTCGGTCAAGGCGGTTGCCGATGTGGTGATCCGGTCCGAGCCGTCGGTGGAGCATCGCATCCTGTTCGATCCGGGACACGGGCTGGAGGAACGGTTGCTGCGCGAGCAGTTCCAGTGACGTTGCCCGGGCGGCGCGCAGGTGTCGCAGGGTAAAGTGCGGCGGCGGGTGGTAGAGACCGTTTAACGTTAAACAACCTTGGGGAGGGGTGTTGGGATGAGCGACGACAATCCGGTTGGCCTGCGCGAGGCGGCGCTGCATTACCACGAGAACCCGCGCCCCGGTAAGCTGGAGATCCGGGCCACGAAGCCGCTGGCCAATGGCCGCGACCTGGCCCGCGCCTATTCCCCCGGCGTGGCGGAGGCCTGCCTTGAAATCAAGGCAGATGAGGCCAATGCCGCCCGCTATACGTCGCGCGGGAACCTGGTTGCGGTCGTGTCCAACGGCACCGCGGTTCTGGGCCTTGGCAATATCGGCGCGCTCGCCTCCAAGCCGGTGATGGAAGGCAAGGCGGTCCTGTTCAAGAAATTCGCCAACATCGATTGCTTCGATATCGAGGTGAACGAATCCGATCCCGAAAAGCTGGCCGATATCGTCTGCGCGCTGGAGCCGACCTTCGGCGCGATCAACCTAGAAGACATCAAGGCACCGGATTGTTTCATCGTTGAACAATTGTGCCGGGAGCGGATGGGCATCCCGGTCTTCCACGACGACCAACACGGCACGGCGATTGTCGTGGGGGCGGCGGCGACCAATGCGCTGCACGTGGCGGGCAAGCGGTTCGAGGACATCAAGGTCGTCTCCACCGGCGGTGGCGCGGCGGGGATCGCGTGCCTGAACATGCTGCTCAAGCTAGGCGTTAAGCGGGAAAATGTCTGGCTGTGCGATATCGACGGCCTGGTCCATGAGGGGCGCGCCAATTCCACGCCCCAGAAAGATGCGTTCGCGCAAGGGGACGCGCCCGCGACGCTGGGCGATGTGATCGGGGACGCGGATTTGTTCCTGGGCCTGTCCGGCCCCGGTGTGCTGACGCCCGAGATGGTGCAGCGCATGGCACCGCGCCCGATTATCTTCGCGCTGGCCAATCCCACGCCCGAGATCCTGCCCGACGCCGCAAGGGAGGTGGCACCGGACGCGATCATCGCCACCGGGCGCAGCGATTTTCCAAACCAGGTCAACAACGTGCTGTGCTTTCCGTTCATCTTCCGCGGGGCGCTGGATGTGGGCGCGACGCAGATCAACGACGCGATGCAACTGGCCTGCATCGAGGGCATCGCGGAACTTGCGCGTGCCACGACCAGTGCGGAAGCGGCGGCCGCCTACAAGGGCGAGCAGCTGACCTTCGGGGCGGAGTATTTGATCCCCAAACCGTTCGATCCGCGCCTGGTCGCGGTTGTGGCGGGCGCGGTGGCGGAGGCGGCGATGGAATCGGGCGTGGCCACGCGGCCCCTGGAGGATATCAAGGCCTATCGCGCGAAGCTGAACCAGTCGGTCTTCAAATCGGCCTTCATCATGCGCCCCGTCTTCGACGCCGCCGCTACGGCGGAGCGAAATATCGTCTTCGCGGAGGGGGAAGACGAGCGGGTCCTGCGCGCGGCCCAGGCGATGGTGGAGGAGACCACAGACAAGCCGATCCTGATCGGACGGCCCGACGTGATTGCGGCGCGGATCGAACGGGCGGGCCTCGTAATCCGGCCGGAGCAGGATTTCGAGCTGGTGAACCCGGAAAACGATCCCCGCTACCGCGATTACTGGGAGACCTATCACAAGGTCATGGCACGCAAGGGCGTCTCCCCCGACCTGGCGCGCGCGATCATGCGCACCAACACCACCGCGATCGGCGCGGTCATGGTCCATCGCGGGGAGGCGGATTCGCTGATTTGCGGCACCTTCGGGCAATATTCGTGGCACCTGAATTACATCCAGCAATTGCTGGGCACCGATGGCTGCCACCCGGTCGGCGCGCTGAGCCTGATGATCCAGGAAGACGGGCCGCTGTTCATCGCCGACACCCATGTCCACCCCACGCCCACGCCCGAGCAGATCGCGGAGACGGTGGAAAGCTGCGCGCGCCATATCGGGCGGTTCGGGATCGCGCCGAAGATCGCGCTGTGTTCCGGCAGTCAGTTCGGCAACCTCGACAGTGACAGTGGGCGGCGGATGCGCGCGGCCCTCGATATCCTCGACGCGCGCGGGGCCGATTTCTGCTACGAGGGGGAGATGCACGTGGATGCGGCGCTCGACCCCGAATTGCGTGCACGCATCTTCCCGAATTGTCGGCTGGAAGGGGCGGCGAACGCGCTTGTCTTCGCGTCGACCGATGCGGCGGGGGCCACGCGCAACATCCTCAAGACGCGGGCCAACGGCCTGGAGGTCGGGCCGATCCTGATGGGGATGGGTAACCGTGCCCATATCGTCACCCCGTCGATCACGGCGCGGGGATTGCTGAACATCTCCGCCCTCGCGGGCACGCCGGTCAGCCATTACGGGTGACACCGGGCCATTGAAGGGGCCGCGCGGGGGCTGCTAGGGTCGGGTGAAGGCTGAGCGGAGCGGAGGTTCCATGGCGTCCAATGTCGATGCATCCGACCTCACCCCGGTGACGATCCCCGAGGGCATGCAGATGCACGATGCGTTGCAGCACCTGTCCCACGATATCCGATCCGCCATGTCCGACGTGATCGGGGGCTTGCGGCTGGTGGAGATCGGGCGGCTCGACCCCACGATGCAGACCCAGATGGCGCGGGTGCGCGCCGCCGCCGATACGCTGGCCGCCCTTGTCGATGACGCGCTGATGACCGCCGCGGGTGAAGGCACGCGGGGGCCGGGGGCGGGGCCGGTGGGCTTGGCCGAATGGCTGGAGACGTTGCGGGAGCGTTGGACCGGACGCGCGGCGGAGCGCGGTGGGACGTTCACGATGCGAGAGGCGGGGGATTTGCCCGAGCTGGTGCGCGTGTCGCCCGTGGCATTGGACCGGATCGTGGCGAATTTGGTGGGCAAC
This sequence comes from Hasllibacter sp. MH4015, assembly GCF_020177575.1. Lineage (NCBI taxonomy): Bacteria > Pseudomonadati > Pseudomonadota > Alphaproteobacteria > Rhodobacterales > Roseobacteraceae > Hasllibacter > Hasllibacter sp. MH4015. The sequence continues at coordinate 2,119,131 of NZ_JAHTBK010000001.1, read as the reverse complement.
GCGCTGATCCACGGGCGGGGCGCGGATGTGCGCCTGGACGTGACGGCGACGCGCGAGGCGGGGCTGATCCTGCGCGTGGTCGATACCGGGCCCGGCTTTCCCGACACGATCCTGTCGGCCCTGGCGGAGGCGCGGGCCACGCGGGCCACGGGGGCCACGGGCGGCACCGGCATGGGATTGCAGATCGCCCGCGCGCTGAGTGCGGAGATCGGGGGCGAACTGTCGCTGGGCAACGATCCTGACCGGGGCGGCGCGGTGGCGGAATTGCGGATCGGACCAGACGCGCTGGATTGGGACGGCGCGGGCGCCCCGGACCCGGCACCGGGCGCGACGGAGGAGGCCCTGCCGGATCTGTCGGACCTCAGCATCCTGGTGGCGGAGGACAACCTGACCAACCAGATGATCCTCGACAAGATGCTGACGCGGATGCGGGCGCGGACCACGTTCGTCGCCGATGGCCACGCGGCGCTTGCGGCCCTGCGGAATGGCGGGTTCGACCTTGGCCTGATCGACATCGAGATGCCGGGCCTGTCGGGGCTGGAGGTGATGGAGCGCGCGCGCGCCGATCCCGAGCCTCTGTGCCGCCTGCCGCTGGTGGCGATCACGGCCTACGTCCTGCGCGACAACCGAGAGGCGATCTACGAGGCGGGCGCGGACGGGATCATCGGCAAGCCCATCGGGCAGATCGCCGAATTCGGCAACGCGATCCTGCGCTATGCGGGGCGCATCGGGCCGGACAGCGCCCCGGACCCGACCCGAATTCCCATCGACTCGGTCGCGTTCGATCGGGGGCGCCTCGATGCGCTGCTGGAGGCGGCGGGGCCGGAGGATCGGGCCGAATTGCTCACCCGGCTGGTCGCCGACCTGCATTCGGTGCGCGATGCGCTTGGCATCGGGGTCGCGGCGACGGACGCGGCGCAGATCCGCTCTCAGACCCATATCCTGATCGCCATCTCCGGCGCGGTGGGCGCGCGACGCCTGTGCCAATTGGCCGAAAGCCTGAACATCGCTGCGAAACGCGGGCGGACCGACCAGCTTGCGCCGTTCCACGCACCTTTGCGCGACGATCTCGACCGGCTCCTGGAGGTGATCGCGGCGTTACAGGACGCGCCGGGTTGAGCATCTTGCGCTTGGGGATCATGCGCCCCAAACTGCACAAAACTTCAGCAAGGACCCGGTGCCATGGCAGAGCAGATTGCATTGATCGACGAAGCGGCGCGGGTGCGAGAGAATGCCCACGCGCCGTATTCGAAATTCAAGGTGGGCTGCGCCCTGCGGTCCACCGACGGCAATTTGCATGTCGGATGTAACGTGGAAAACGTGGCCTATCCCGAAGGCACCTGTGCGGAGGCCGGGGCGATTGCCGCGATGATCGCGCAGGGCGACACGCGCATCACCGAAATCGCCGTCATCGCCGATAGTCCCACGCCCGTCCCACCCTGCGGCGGTTGCCGCCAGAAGCTTGCGGAATTCGCCGATGGCGACGTGGTCGTGACGCTTGCCACCACGGCGGGCCTGTCGGAGCGGACCAGCGTTGCGGCGCTTCTGCCGGGATCGTTCGATGCGGGCCACATGGCCAAGGTGACGTGAGCCGCGCGATGTTCGACGCGCGCAGCATCTTGTCGAAATTGCGCGACGGCACGCGCCTGTCGGAGGCGGAGATGTTCTGGTTCGCCGAGGGCCTGGCCAATGGCGAGGTGAGCGATGCGCAGGCCGGGGCGTTTGCCATGGCGGTTTGCCAGCGGGGTCTTGGTGAGGAGGGGCGCGTTCACCTGACCCACGGGATGCGCGAGAGCGGGCTTGTGCTGAAATGGCGGCTGGACGGGCCGGTGATCGACAAGCATTCCACGGGCGGCGTGGGGGATTGCGTGTCCTTGCTGCTGGCGCCGGCCCTGGCGGCGTGCGGCGCGTTTGTCCCGATGATCTCGGGCCGCGGGCTGGGGCATACGGGCGGTACACTCGACAAGTTGGAGGCGATCCCGGGTTACACGAGCAATATCGCCACCGACGATTTGCAGGAGATCGTGGCCGATGTCGGCTGTGCCATCGTGGGGGCGAGTGCCGATATCGCACCCGCCGACAAGCGCCTTTACGCGGTGCGCGATGTGACGGGGACCGTGCCGTCGGTGGACCTGATTACCGCGTCGATCCTGTCCAAGAAGCTGGCCGCGGGGTTGGAGGCGCTGATCCTTGACGTGAAGTTGGGGACGGGCGCCTTCATGGGGACGGAGGCCGATGCGATTGCGCTGGCCCAGGCGCTGGTCGGCACGGCGCAGGGCGCGGGCTGCATGACCTCGGCCCTTGTGACCGACATGAACCAGCCGCTGGCCCGGTCCGCAGGCAATGCGCTGGAGGTGATCGAGGTGATGGAGGCCCTGACCGAGCCGGATATGGAGGCGCGCCTTGTGCGCCTGACGATTGCCTTGGGCGGAGAGGTTCTGGCCCTGGGCGGGCTGGCTGCAGATGCCGCCGACGGGGAGGGGCGGATCGCGGCGGCGCTGGGCGACGGGCGCGCGGCGGAGGTGTTCGGAGAGATGGTGGCCGAACTGGGCGGGCCTGTCGATTTCGTGGAACGCTGGCCGGACCGTCTGCCCGCCGCGCGGGTGATGATGGATGTCCACGCGACGGAGCCCGGCCATGTCACCGGCGTGGAGACCCGCGCCCTGGGGGAGGCGGTGGTGCACTTAGGCGGGGGACGCTTGCGCGCCGAGGACCGGATCAATCCCGCCGTGGGCCTGTCGGACATCGCCGAGATCGGAACGCGTGTGGATGATGCGGTGCCGCTGGCGCGCATCCATTGCGCGACGGAGGAGGAGGGCCGGAAGGTCGCCGCCGCCGTCCGCGGCGCCTTCACGCTGTCGGGGTCGCGCGTCGACGCGCCGCCCCTGATCCACGAAAGGATTGCCTGACATGCCCCGCGCCTTTCTTGTCGTAATGGATTCCGTCGGCTGCGGCGGCGCGCCGGATGCCGGTGCGTTCTTCAACGGCGACCTGCCCGATACCGGGTCCAACACGCTGGGCCATATCGCTGCGGCCTGCGCGGAGGGGCGCGCGGATGAGGGGCGGTCGGGTTTGCTGAAGATGCCGAACCTCGACGCGCTTGGCCTTGGGGCGGCGATCCGCCTGTCCACCGGCGCGCGGGCGGAGGGGCTGGATGCCCTGCCCGAGGGTCTGTGGGGCGTGGCGGAGGAGGTCAGCCCGGGCAAGGACACGCCTTCGGGCCATTGGGAGCTGGCCGGTTTGCCGGTGCCGTGGGACTGGCATTATTTCACCGAAACATCCGGCAGTTTCCCGGCCGAGGTGATCGCGAAAGTGTGCGAGATCGCGGGAACGGATGGCATCTTGGGCAACGAACACGCTTCCGGCACGGAGATCATCGCGCGGCTGGGGGAGCGGCACGAGGAGACCGGTTGGCCGATCTGCTACACCTCCGCCGACAGCGTTTTCCAGATCGCCGCCCACGAGGAGAGCTTCGGCCTCGACCGTCTGCTGCGGCTGTGTGAGGCGCTTGCGCCGCATTTGCACGCGATGAAGGTCGGGCGCGTGATCGCGCGGCCTTTCACCGGCCCGCCCGGACTTTATGAGCGGACCGGCAACCGGCGTGATTACGCGATTGAGCCGCCGGGCACGACGCTGCTGGATTGGGCCACGTCGGCGGGGCGGACAACCTACACGATCGGCAAGATCCGGGACATCTTCGCCGGGCGCGGCGCGGGCCACGTGCTGAAAGGGCCGGACCGGGACCTGATGAGCTATCTGTCGCAATGCGTGGAGACGGCGGAGGACGGCAGCCTGACCTTCGCCAATTTCGTGGAATTCGACAGTCTTTACGGCCATCGCCGGGACGTGTCGGGCTACGCGCGGCACCTGGAATGGTTCGATGCGCAGATCGGATCGGTCCTGAACGCGCTGCGCCCCGACGATCTGATGCTGTTCACCGCCGATCACGGCAATGACCCGACCTGGCCCGGCACCGACCACACGAGAGAGCGGGTGCCGGTCCTTGCCAAGGGGCCGTATTCGGGGCAGGTGGGCGTGCGGGGCTTTGCCGATATCGGGGCCTCCGTGGCGGCCCATCTGGGCCTGCCGGATCGCGGCGCGGGGGAGAGTTTTCTGTGAAAGACGTCAAGAAGATCGAGCTGCACCTGCACCACGAGGGTGCGGCGCCGCCTGCCTTCATCCGCGGTCTGGCGGCGGAGAAGGGCGTCGATCTGAGCCGGATCTTCCGCGAGGACGGCACCTATGCCTATCGCGATTTCAACCATTTCCTGTCGGTCTATGAGGCGGCGACAAGCGTGTTGACCGGCCCGGAGGAATTTGCCCGCCTGACCCGCGCGGTGCTGGAGGAAAGCGCCGAACATGGCGTGGTCTATTCCGAGAGCTTCCTGAGCCCCGATTTCTGCGGTGGCGGCGATGTGGAGGCGTGGAAGGACTACCTTGCCGCGATCCGCCAGACGGCGGAGGAGGCGGAGCGCGATCTGGGCATCACGCTGCGCGGCATCGTCACCTGCATCCGCCATTTCGGCCCCGAACGCGCCCGCGCGCCGGCCATCTGCGCGACGGAAACGGCGGGCGACTGGATCGTGGGCTTCGGAATGGGCGGGGACGAGATGGTGGGCCACCAGGCCGATTACACATGGGCCTTCGATTGCGCGCGGGAGGCGGGGCTGAAGATCACGACCCATGCGGGCGAATGGGGCGGTGCCGCATCGGTCCGCGAAGCGGTGGAGGACCTGAACCCGGCGCGGATCGGACATGGGGTGCAGGCGATTGACGATCCGGCCCTGTGCGACGTGCTGGCCGAGCGTGGTATCGTGCTGGAGGTCTGCCCCGGCTCCAACGTGTTCCTTGGCGTCTACCCGAGCCTGGCCGCCCATCCGATCCAGAAATTGCGGAAACGGGGGGTGAAGGTGACGGTGTCCACTGACGATCCGCCGTTCTTCCACACCAACATGACCCGCGAATACGAGGGGCTGGAGAGGGCCTTCGGCTGGGGCGAAGAGGATTTTGAAGAGATCACCCAAACCGCGCTGGAGGCGGCGTTTTGCGACGATGCCACGCGCGACACGATACGGGAGCGTTTGAAGCCATGAAAGATCACCTGACCATCGTCGATCACCCGCTGGTGCAGCACAAGCTGACCCTGATGCGGGACAAGGATTGCTCCACCAAGTCGTTCCGCCAATTGCTGAGGGAAATCAGCCACCTGCTGGCCTATGAGGTGACGCGGGAATTGCCGATGACGACGATGCAGGTCGAGACGCCGATCCAGACGATGGAAGCACCGACGATCGCGGGCAAGAAGCTGGCGCTGGTGTCGATTCTGCGCGCGGGCAATGGCCTGTTGGACGGAATCCTGGAGCTTATTCCGAATGCGCGGGTGGGCTTCGTCGGCCTCTACCGCGATCCGGAGACGCTTCAACCGGTCCAATATTACTACAAGGTGCCGGATGCGATCGAGGATCGGCTGACCATCGTGGTGGACCCGATGCTGGCCACCGGCAATTCCTCGGCGGCTGCGATCGACCTTCTGAAGGAGGGCGGCGCACGCAACATCCGGTTCCTGTGCCTGTTGGCGGCACCAGAAGGTGTGGCGCGCATGAAGGAGGCGCATCCCGACGTGCCCATCGTCACCGCGGCTTTGGACACCCATCTCAACGATCACGGCTATATCGTGCCGGGGCTGGGGGATGCGGGCGACCGGATGTTCGGGACGAAATAGTCCTTTGCCTGCCTTTACTTAACGGCACGACTCGCCCAAACTATCCACAAGCGATTTCTGTGGGGGAGTTTCGCATGGCGAAGACGTTTATTCTCCGCGTTGCCGTCATCGGGCTGGCTGCCAGCCTTGGGACAAGCAACGCATCACTGGCCCAGGCCGTTCCGGCGGAATTGCCGCCGGCCAGCTATTCCGGCGATCAATATGTCGACAGCCGCGGCTGCGTGTTCGTGCGCGTGGGCTTTGGCGCGGCGACAGAATGGGTGCCGCGCGTGGGTCGGGACCGGCGCGCGGTCTGCGGCTTCCAGCCGTCGGGCGGCGGCGGACAGGCCGCACCGGACCTGGCCTCCAACGATACGGTCGTTATCATCGGGGAAGATCCGGTGGCCCCCGCACCTGCGGCCCCTGCGCCCGTGATCGCGGCCGCACCCGCGCCAGCGCCGGTCGTGCGCACGCCCGCACCCGTTGCGGCCCCCGCGGCGGTGACGGTGATCGCACCGACCGTCGGTGTCACCGGCTGCCCGAACCTGCCGGCCAATGCGCAACCCTATTTCACCGGCGACGACGTGCGCTGCGGCCCGCAGGCGCGCCACCCGGGCGACGGCACCATCATCGGCCCGCAATCGGGCCTTGGCATCGGGGGCGGAGAGCCGATCACCGGCACGCCGCGCAGTTTCGCGTTGAGCGCGCCGCCGCCGGGATACGAGCTGGCCTGGGAAGATGGCCGCTTGAACCCCTATCGCGGCATCGGCACACCCGCCGGAGAGGCGCAGATGTTGCAGGTCTGGACCGACACCGTGCCGCGCCGCTTGGCGTCGGTGCCGCTCAGCGGCCATGCCAATGCCCAGATCAGCTATGCCGGGACCGGCGGCGCGGGCCATGGCGTGAGCGTCGTGGCGTCATCTTCGCGTCCGGCATTGGGCGACGGGGGCGACGTGCGTGCGCCGCGCGCGCGGGTTCCCGCGGCGGAGGCACCGTCCAACGAAGTGCGCGTGGGGGCCGGGCACCGCCACGTTCTGGCCGGTACGTTCGGCGGACAGGCCGAGGCCGCCGCCGCCTATCAACGGCTGTCGGCCGCCGGGCTGCCCGCGCGGATCGGCCAGGTGCGCCGCCAGGGATCGACCCTGTTCGTGGTGATGGCGGGGCCCTACGGCGATCCGCAATCGCTTGGCCGCGCGCTGTTGCAGGCCCGTGGCGCGGGCTTCCCCGGGGCGATGACCCGCAACTGACGGGACATGAACCGTATTGAGGGAAGGGCGCGGGGGATCGCGCCCTTTTTTCGTGGAGCGGGCATTCGTGGCGGGGGCATGGTTTCAGCTGGAACAGATTTCCTGCAAGCTGACCCAATCGGCGTCGCTCAGTACCGGCTCATTGGCCTGGCCCCGCATCGGGTCGGCCTCGATCAGCCCCAGCACCGACTCGCCCGAGACGTCGCGGGCAAAGGCATAGGGCTGGGTCGAGATGCGAGCCGTGGCGAAGCGGTCGATCAGGGCATCGTCGGGCAAGGCGGAGACGCCGCGCGACAGAAGGCGCGCAGCGTGGGCGTGGATCGCGTCTTCGGGGATGGCGCCGGTGGTCAGAAGGCGGAAGGTGACGCCGAGGCCCGCTTCGGTCAGGAAGATCTCCACCGGGTCGCGGAGGTCGCGGCGCAGCCCTTCGGCCAGCAGGTAGCCCGCAAAGACCTCCGGCGTCTCGTAATCCTCGGCCAGGGAGGCGGAGGTGACGATGAAATTGCCGGGCAGGCTGGTGGTCTCGGGGATCAGGGACGGGAAGAGGATCAGGCGGGGCGCATCCTCCGTCCCGAAGGTGCGCACGGACAGGCGCATCAGCGCGGTGCGCCCGCCTTGCCCGCCACAGGGACGACCGGCAATCGTGATCATCTCGGTCAAAAGATCCTCCCCGATTTCCACGCGCTTGGCATCGGGCAGGAGGGACACGGTCTGCCGGGTCAACGCGCCGGGCAGCCAGAACAGGCCAAGGAGGGCGATGGCCGCAATCACGCCCGCCGCCAGCACAAGGCGCAGGCGTCCGGGCCGGGGGCGGGAGCGTGCGATGGCGGTGCGGATACGCTCGATGGCCGCCACCATCTCCGCGTCGGCGATCTCCAATTCCTCCTCGCTGTCGGAAGAGGGGGCGAAGAGGGCGGGCGACTTGCCGGGATTGCGCCGTTCGACGGCGGGCAGGGACCAATGGCCGACCGCTTCCCCCGACGGGGCCGACATCACAAGCGTCGCGTCGCCCAGGGACACGACAACCTCGCGCCTCTGGTCCTCGGCCCGCTCCCGCCAGAGGCCCAGGGCCTCCAGCCGTCGGTATTCGTCCAATGCGGTCATCCGCCTGCAACTGCGCCTTGTTGTTATGCACGCGACGTTACTACAGGCGGCGCGGTCCCTCAATCGCGGGTGCGCCGTTCGTCAGGGGCGGTGGGGCTGGGTCAGTACATCTCGTCGCTGGATTGCGTTCCGGCATTGAAGCGGCGGATCGCGGCTTCACATCCGGCGATGGTTTGTCCGCAATAGACAGTCGCCCCGGTCCCGACCCTTGCATAGACCGCGCGGGTCGCCGTCGGATCGTTTCTTGGATCGTCAATGGTCGCATCGGTGCTGCGGACCCGCTCGAAAATCTGGTAATCGGTGTTTTCGACCGTGACCGTGCCCCGGTCATAGGTTTCGCCCCTGTTGAAAAGGCTCTGACACCCGGCCAAGGCGATCACGCCCGCGCCGAGCAGAATATATACAGGTTTCATTCTGAAATCCCCCCACAAGATCGGCGCGAGCCTATCATATACCGGCATTCCGGCCAAACGGGGCTAGATTTCAGCGGCTTGCTTGCGCAATTCGAACTTCTGGATTTTGCCGGTGGACGTCTTCGGCAGCTCCGCAAAGACCACGCGTTTGGGGGTCTTGAACCCGGCGAGGTGCGTGCGTGCGAAGGCGATGATGTCCCCCTCCTCCGCCTCTGCGCCGTCTTTCAGCTCCACGAAGGCGCAGGGGATTTCGCCCCATTTGTCATCGGGTTTGGCCACCACGGCGCAGAGCGACACGGCCGGATGGCGCATCAGCACGCCTTCCACCTCCACCGAGCTGACGTTTTCGCCGCCGGAAATGATGATGTCCTTGGCGCGGTCCGCGATCTGGATGTAGGTGTCGGGATGCTGCACGGCGATGTCGCCGGTATGGAAATATCCGCCCGCGAACGCCTCTGCCGTGGCATCCGGGTTCTTGTAATAGCCCTTCATCGTGGAATTGCCACGCATCATGATCTCGCCCTGGGCCGTGCCGTCCATGGGCGTCTGGGTCATGGTGTCGGGGTCCATCACGGTGATGTCGTCCATGTTCGGGAATGCCACGCCCTGGCGCGCCTTGATCGCGGCGCGGTCGTCACCTTCCAGCGCGCCCCAGCGATCCTCTTGCCAGGTGCATTCGGTGGCGGGGCCGTAGACTTCGGTCAGGCCGTAGACCTGGGTGACGTTGAAGCCCATCGTCTCGATCGCAGCGAGCGTGGCGGCGGCGGGCGGGGCGCCCGCGGTGAAAACCTCCACGATATGGTCGAACGCCCGACGCTCCGCCGGTTTGGCATTGACCAGCATGTTCAGGACGATGGGGGCGCCGCCGAAATGGGTCACGCCTTCGTCGGCGATGGCGTTGTAGATATTGGCCGCGGTGATGTCCCGGCAGCAGATCGTCGTGCCACCCACGGTGGGCATGGTCCAGACATGGCACCAATTGTTGCAATGGAAGAGCGGTACGATGGTGAGGTATTTCGGATAGAGCACCATGCGCCACGAAATCGGCGTGCCCATGGTGATGAGGTACGCGCCGCGATGGTGGTAGACGACGCCCTTGGGCCGCCCCGTCGTGCCGGAGGTATAATTGAGCGCGATGCTTTCCCACTCATCCTCCGGCATCACCCAGGGCGCGTGGGGGTCGCCTTCGGCGAGGAGGTCTTCGTAGGTGGTGTAGCGGCCCGTCGCCGGATGGCCCGCGGCGGCGTCCGGAACCTCGATGATGGTCGGCGCGGGTCCGGCCATTGCGGCCACCGCGTCTTCCACCAGTGACAGGAATTGGGTGTCGGCGAGGACCAGCTTCGCCTCCCCATGGTCGAGGATGTAGGTGACGGTCGCCACGTCAAGGCGGATGTTGATGGAGTTGAGCACGGCCCCCGCCGCGGGCACGCCGAAATGCGCCTCCACATGGGGGTAGGTGTTGGGCAGCACGGCGGAGACGACATCGCCGGGCGTCACGCCCCGTTTGGCCAAGGCGGAGGCAAGGCGGGAGACACGGGCGTGGTATTCGGCGTAGGTTGCGCGGTGCGGGCCGTCGACAACCGCCTCCCGCTCCGGGAAGACGCGGGCGGCGCGGGCCAGGTGGCTGAGCGGTGTGAGCGGCACGAAATTGGCCTGCGTCTTTTCCAAGCCACGCTCGTCTTTCATCCAGCCCATGATCCGCATCCCCCCACGCAAGAATATGTCCACCGTGATCGCCCATTGCGCAACAAAAGGGAAGGGTGGGGTGGGGCATCGGGGGTGAGTCAATAATGCCGCATCAACGGAAAACCCGCCCACGCCACGCATTCGCCCATCCCCATTGTCGCGCGGATGACTTATCCACAGGAAAACACCAAACATATAGAGCGAGGCACAACATGCAGGTCCAACGCGCCGTTGCGGCACTTCTTCTGACCCTTCCCCTGACCCACATGGCCACGCAGGCCACAGCGCAGGACGCGGCGTGGTCCGGCCTTTACGGCGGGGTGAATATCGACATCACCAGCCTGCGGATGCAGACAATCGGCGGCGGCGCGACGACCAACGAGGGCGATGGGCTTATGGCCGGGCTGGAGGGCGGGTATCGCCATGATCTGGGCGATATCGTGCTGGGGGCCAATGCGTCGCTGATGTTCGGCAACGTGGAGGCCGCGCCGGTCGGTGGGGCCACGGCCAATGACCCGTCCCTGACGGCGCTGGCCACGGTGGGGATCGAGGCCGGCTATGACCTTGGCAACGTGCTGGTCTATGGCGGTATCGGGTATTCATGGGCGACGATGCGCGACACGTCGGACACACGGCGCTTCGACAGCGGGGCGCAGTTCGGCATCGGGGCGGATTTCATGTTGAACGAGGATTGGATCGTGGGCGGCGGGATCACCCGCACGACGCTGGATGCCTTCAACGGTTCGGACGTCCGGGCCACGTCCTTCGGCCTGCGCGCCGCCTACCGGTTCTGATCGGCCAAGAGAGCCGGGGCGACAGGCATGCCGCCCTGGCCCCTGCCCGATATGCGGGCAGTCGCAAGCGCGGATCGGCGATGCGTTGCCGGGGTCGGGCAGATGGCCCGCCCGCCTGTGGCGCCTTCGCCAAATTCACACCACATTTCCATGGTTGACGTGTTCCTGAAACGGGCGGGACAGCACCATGGCCATACAACCAATCCTGATTTTCAACGCGTCGAGCTTTCTGAATGCTGCCGGGCAGCAGGGATTCGATGACGACACGACCAATTCGATCGTCAACGGCAGCGGTCCGTTCAAGCTGGTGGAGGGCAACCCGACCTCCGTGATGATCGACGATCAGGAAACCGGCGCGAACGAGCCGATCCTGAACGACGGCACGTCCCGGCCGCAATTCCTCGATGATCCGGTAGAGCTGGAATACGTCCAGGATGGCGTGACCCAGACGACCACGTTCCCGGCTGGGACGACCCAGGTGCAGGGCGAATTCACGATCGAGTTCGACAGCGGCTATACGCTCGTCGCGATCCGGATGACCGATCCCAACAGTGCGACCACGGGCGATACGCTGGTCAATGCGGGCTACGCCCTGATCGCGCCGCCGGGCGGATCGGTGCCGCCGCCCTATGATCCGGTGACAGGCGAATTCATCCTCGGCAACGTGACGGGCGGCAGCAACAATGGCGCGACGCCCTATTCCGACATTCCGTGTTTCGTGGCCGGTACGCTGATCGACACGCCCGCGGGCCCCCGCCCCGTGGAGGATCTGAAGGAGGGTGATACCGTCACTTCGCTCGATCACGGGCCGGTGCGGATCATCTGGGCCGGTCGGCATTACGTGAGCGGGGCGGACCTCCGCCGCGCCCCGCATCTTGCGCCGTTGCACTTCGCGGCGGGCAGCGTCGGCAATGCGGAGCCCCTGCGCGTGTCCCCGCAACATCGGCTGATGCTGGCGGAGGCCGAGGCGGAGGTCTGGTTCGGGACGCCGGAAATACTGGCACCGGCGATTGCATGGATCGGGCAGCCGGGTGTCCGGCGGGAGGTGCCGGAGGGCGGCGTGACCTATTGCCACTTTGCCTGCGCCCGGCACGAGATCATCCGCGCGAGCGGGGCGCGGGCCGAAACCCTGCTGCCGACCGCCGCACAGGCCGACCATCTGGAGACGATGCTGGCCGACCTGACCGGCGCGTCGGGCGACAGGCATGCCGCCCCGGCGCGCCCGATTGCCCGAGTCTTCGAGGCGCAGGCCTTCCTCCGGCGCCGGTCACTGGCCGCCTGACGCGAAACGGCGCGGCCCCCGCCAGGGAACCGCGCCGATCCATTGTGCCACGGGTAGGATCAGGCTGCTTTCGCGTCCGCCCCCGATCCGAAGCGGCCGTAGAAGGTCTGCCCCTTTTCGGCCATTTCGCGCAGAAGCGGCGGGCAGGCGAACCGGTCGCCGTAGGCTTCCGTCAGCTGATCACAACGTTCGGCTGCGTAGGCCGTGCCGAGGATGTCGAGCCAGCTGAACGGGCCGCCGGACCAGGGCGCGAAGCCCCAGCCGAGGATCGCGCCCACATCGCCTTCGCGGATGTCGGTCAGCACGCCGGCCTCGAACGCGCGGACGGCCTCCAACACCTGCGCGAAGAGCAGGCGGTGCTGCACCTCGGTCAGGTTGGGCTGGGTGTCGGCGGTCGGGTAGCGGGCGGTCAGACCGTCCCAAAGCCCGGTGCGCTTGCCCTTGTCGTCATACTCATAGAAACCCGCATTGGCCTTGCGGCCCAGGCGGCCCTCGTCCTCCATCCAGAAGACTAGCTCATCCGTCGTGTCGTCGTAATTCGGATCAGCCGCTTTCGTCGCTCGCGCGATCTTGGCACCGAGGTCGATGGACGTCTCGTCGGTCAGTTGCAGCGGACCCAGCGGCATACCGACTAGCTTGGCCGCGTTTTCGATGAGCGCGGGTTCGACGCCTTCCTGAACCATGCGGACGCCTTCGTTCACGTAGGGCAGGATGCAGCGGTTGGCGTAGAAGAAGCGTTCGTCGTTGACCACGATGGGGGTCTTGCGGATCTGGCGGACAAAATCGAGGGCCTTGGCGACGGCCTGATCGCCGGTCTCCTTGCCCTTGATGATCTCCACCAGCAGCATCTTGTCCACGGGGGAGAAGAAGTGGATGCCGATGAACTGCTCAGGGCGGGAGGACGCCTTGGCGAGCATGGTGATCGGCAGGGTGGAGGTGTTGGTGGCGAAGATGCCGTCGGCATTCATCACCGCTTCGGCCTTGGCGGTCACATCGGCCTTGACCTTGGGGTCTTCAAACACGGCCTCCACGATCAAATCGCAGCCCTTGAGCGCGTCGTAATCGGTGGTGGCGGTGATCTGGCCCAGAACCTTCGCCTTCTTCTCCTCCGTGACCTTCTTGCGCTGCATGCCTTTGTCCAGCAGCCCCTCGGAATAGGCTTTGCCTTTATCCGCGCTTTCTTGCTTGGCGTCGATCAGGACCACTTCGATCCCGGCCATGGCGGAGACATAGGCGATGCCCGCCCCCATCATGCCCGCGCCGAGGATGCCGACCTTCTTGACCGTCTGGTCCGCCACGTCCGGTCGGTTCGCGCCCTTCTCCAACGCTTCCTTGTTGAGGAAGAGGGAGCGGATCATGGCGGTGGAAGATGGATCCATCAGGACTTGCGTGAAATACCGCGCCTCGATCTTCAGCGCGGTGTCAAAATCCACCAGTGCGCCTTCGTAGATCGCGGACAGCAGCGCCTTGGCCGCCGGGTAGACGCCCTTGGTCTTGCCGTGGATCATCGCCGAGGCGCCCACGAAAGTCATGAAACCGGCCGGGTGGTAGGGCGCGCCGCCGGGCATCTTGAAGCCCTTCGCATCCCAAGGTTTCACGATGTCGGCGGGGCCTGCATTCAGAACCCATTCCTTCGCCTTGGCCATCAATTCGTCCGCCGGGACGACCGCATCGACAAGCTGCGCCGATTTGGCCTTGGCGGGGGGCAACATCTTGCCTTCCAGCAGAACCGGGGCGGCCGCCATCGCGCCGACCATACGCGAATAGCGGGTCGTGCCGCCCGCGCCGGGGAAGAGGCCCACGAGGATCTCCGGCAGGCCCATCTTGGCTTTCGGATTGTCGGCCATCACCCGGTGGTGGCAGGCCAGCGCAATCTCTGTCCCGATGCCCGCGCAGGTGCCGGGCAGGGCGCAGGCGATGGGCTTGCCGCCCTTGTTGGTCTTCGGCTCCATCCCCGCGCGCTCAATTTTGCGCAAGATGCGGTGGCCGTTCATGATGAAATCAAAGAGGCCTTGGGCCGGGTTGTCGCCGCTTTCCTCGCGGATCGTGGCGAGCGTGTTGAGGTCCATGCCACCGGCGAAGCTGTCCTTGCCGGAGGTGATTACGATCCCCTTGATGTCCTCGCGCTCCAGCGCCTCGTCGATCAGCGCTTCGCATTCGGAGAACGCCTCCCGGCTGAGGACGTTCATCGACTTGCCGGGCACGTCCCAGGTGACAATCGCGACGCCGTCCGCGTCGACCTTCATCGTGAAATCGGTCATTTCGTCTTCCTTCCGTGTATCTCGCGCAGGGTCGGCAGATGGTCCGCGATTTCGAAGACCGCGCCGAGCTTGTCGGTGTTGGCAAGTGAGTTGGTGACGGAGGCGCATTTCCAGCCCTCGTCCGTCGCGTTGAGGATCATGCGGCTTTGGATCGGGCCGAAGCGGACCTCGTCGCCCTTGCGCATCGTCGTCTGGTGATAGCCCATCAGCCGGTCGGCAGAGAGAAAGGCGGCGAAGCTCGCCTCGCGCACCAACCGGTCCGCGCCGCATTGCGCCATCTCGGCCACGAGGGCATCGAAGAACGGGCGGGAGCGGAGCGGCGATGTCGCATAGAAATCGCGACCCTCGTAATGGATGTCGTAGGGATCGGTGAAAAGGTCCATCCACCCTTCGAAGTCGCCCGCGATGTTGAGGTCCGACATCGTGTCGATCACGCCCTGGTAGAGAGGAAGCGCGCGGGCGGTGTCGTGGATCACCGGATCACTGCCGAACCCATCCTCGGACAGGAACACGCCCGGCCGTGGTCGTGTGTCGCGCGCGGGAAAAAGGGCATCGGCGAGTTCGTGTTCGGAATAGGCCGCGCGCCAGGTGTCGCCATCGCGCTTGAGGATCATCCTGCTGCGATAGGGATCGTTGATCGGGATCGCCCCACGCAGGATGTAGGAGACGTGGGTGCCTTCGATCGACGTGTCGTCGAGGAACCGGGCCTTGTGTACGATGCGGTGAAAGTCCGTCGCGCCCTGGGATGTCAGCCAGGCGTTGATCTTGCGGATATCGCTGAGCAATTCGTCGCGGGATTCCGCGATATCCTCCCCCGCCGCGGTGCGGAACACGTAGGGCAGCATGATGTGGTCCGCGAACGCCTCCACATGGCCCGCGAAGACGAGCTTGGTGGTCGCGTCGAGGTGCCGCTGAAAGATATCAGCGGCGCTGTCGGCATCCATCGGCAAACCCGGTGTCTCGCGCGGCATGTGGTTCGGTCCCTCCCTGTGCCCCGCTTGGCTCAGACCCGTTCCAGGATCGTCGCGGAGCCCATGCCGGCGGCCACGCACAGGGTGGCGAGGCCAACCTCCTTGTCCGCCCGCTCCATCTCATCAAGGAGCGTGCCGAGGATCATCGCGCCGGTGGCACCGAGCGGATGGCCCATGGCAATCGCCCCGCCATTCACGTTGACGCGGTCGTGGTCCACGTCGAAGGCCTGCATGAAGCGCAGCACCACGGAGGCGAAGGCCTCGTTCACCTCGAACAGGTCGATGTCACCGATCGCCATGCCGTTTTCGGTCAGGATCTTGTTGGTGACGGGCACGGGGCCGGTCAGGTTGATGGTGGGATCGGTGCCGATCTTGGCATTGGCGCGGATGCGCGCGCGGGGCGTGAGGCCCCATTTCTCACCGAATGCCTTGGACCCGACCAGAACCGCCGCGGCCCCGTCCACGATGCCGGACGAATTGCCCGCGTGGTGGATGTGGTTGATCGCTTCCAGATGCGGATATTTCATCAGCGCCACGGCGTCGAAGCCGGGCATCATCTCGCCCATTTCCTTGAAGGCGGGCTTGAGGGAGCCAAGCGATTGCATGTCCGTCTGCGGGCGCATGTATTCGTCGCGGTCGAGGATCGTCAGGCCGTTCTGGTCCTTCACGGTGATCACGGATTTGCCAAAGCGGTCCTCCTCCCACGCGGCGGCGGCGCGGCGCTGGCTCTCGACCGCGTATTCATCGGCCTCGTCCCGGTTGAACCCGTATTCGGTCGCGATGATGTCGGCGCTGATCCCTTGCGGGACGAAATAGCTGCCCATGGCAAGCTGCGGGTCCACGGCCATCGCCGCCCCGTCGGAGCCCATGGCAACACGGCCCATCATCTCCACGCCGCCCGCGATATAGCCCTCACCGGCGCCGCCCTTCACTTGGTTGGCGGCGAGGTTCACGGCCTCGAGCCCGGAGGCGCAGAAACGGTTGATGGCGAGGCCGGGAATGCTTTCGTCGAGGTCGGAGGCCAGTACGGCGGCGCGCGCAAGGCAGCCGCCCTGTTCCATGACCTGCGTGACGTTGCCCCAGATGACATCTTCGACCGCGTGACCTTCCAACCCGTTGCGCTCCTTCAACGTGTTGAGCGTGAAGGCCGACAGGCGGGCGGACGTGACTTCGTGGAGTGCGCCGTCCTTGCGGCCCTTGCCGCGCGGGGTGCGGATGGCGTCGTAGATATAGGCGTCGGTCATGGCTTATCTCCAGGTCTTGCATCCCGCGCGCGTGGCGGGTTCCGTGTCTGATATGGTCAAATACGGCGCGCTGTCCCAGCGGAACGTTGCGTCGCGAACGTTGAAATTCTGCGTGAGGCGCTATCCGCAGGACGGCGCGCAATCGCAGCCGCCGCATCCCCCGTCGCAGGACGGCGCGCTGCAATCGAGCCCGCCACAGCCATCGGCCGCCCCGGACCCATCCGGGGCAGCACCGCCACCATCGACGGGAGTGCCGGATTTGTCCGCCACGTTGCCCGCGCCTTGCGCGCGCGCAGATCCCACCGATCCCGCCACGCAGAATGCCGGAAGGGCGATCCCGCAAAAGGCCGCATCGCCGCAATCGCAGGCATTCCCGAACCAGCCGCCGCTTTGCTTTTCCTGCTTCCGTCGGCGCTTGCTCCCGCGACGGGGCGACCCGCCGCCCGCCTGATCCTCCGCCCAGTTGGCATGGACGGTGCACGCCGCCCGCAACGTGACCGAGGCGTCCCGGCAATCGCGGAACCGCTGGCGGATGAGGGGGATCGCGCCCCATATCCCGTGATCTCGGATCGCGTGTTTCGCGTAACCGGAACAACCCGTGCCGCCGTGCAGGACGGAATGCGCGCAGCGCCAGCCCTTGCGCGGTGAAATCCAGCGTTGGTAGCCCCAGATGGCCCCGAGCGCGATTTGACTGACCATGTGCCCGACCGATGTCCCCGTTTCGGGCCAGATTGGCAAAGGACGGCGGCGCTGACCAGCCCGCAAACGCGTCGGTGCCGTCTCATCCCGGCAATCCACGCTGCATCAGGTCATAGGGATGTTTCCACCCCGGCACCTCGCTGATCCGGGTCAGCCACGCGTCGATTGCGGGGTAATCGGCGCGGTCGAAGGTGAAGGGCTCGTCATAGAAGAGGTAGCCCGCACAGCTTATGTCGGCGCAACTCAGGCCGTCGCCGACCAGCCAATCGCGTTTGGACACTTCGCCTTCCAGCACCAGAAGCACCGATTTCAGGCGCCCGGCAAGGAAGGCGTTCACATCCGCGTTGCGTTTGTCGGCGGGCAGGAAATTCATCATGAACCGCAGCGGCCCCGCCATGCCCGAGACCTTCTGGTTGTCGAAGATGGTCCAGCGCAGAACCTCGCGCCGGTCGCCGCCGTCAAGCTTGCCCGATTGCGCCATCACCCAATCCTGGATCACACCCGATTGGGTCAGGATCGTGCCATCGGCATCCAGCACCGGCACCTCGCCCATTGAGTTGATCGCGCGAAACTGTGGCGTGCGCGTCTCCCCCTTGAAGAAATCGACGAAACGCGGCTGCCAGGCGATCCCCGCCAATTCCAGCGCCAGCGCGGCCTTGTAGGCATTGCCGCTTTCCCCGAAGCAATAAAGCGTGTTGGTCATGGGCGGGGTCCTTCGATGTCGACGATATTGAGCGTGGTTTCCATGGTGATGGGACCGCGCGGCAGGCTGTAGATGATGGTGACGGGGCACCAGCGTTCCCCGCAGGGTCGGTCCCATTCCGTGGCATTTCCACGCCGGGGCGCCAGATCCATGGTGGGCCGCGTGGCCGCGACCATGGCGAATTGCCAGGCGGCCCAGATGTCGAAAACATTGGCGACCGGGCCGTAGCGATCCTCGGGGATGCCGCCGGTCGGGTGCCACTCGACGCGGCAGGTCATGCCAAGCGGGTCCGGGCGAAGCCAGAGGAAGGGGTGGCCATTGTCCTCGTCCGCATCAATCGAGCCGGTCGGCGACAGGACGCGATCCCCCGGCCCGTCGAACGGGTCGGAGATATCGCCGAAGGAATAGGGGAAGAGAGGGTAGGAGGCGAAGCCGGCGGGCGTGACCTGTGCCAGCGGCGCGCCCTGTTCAAGGCCCAGGCAGACGTTGCGGAAGTGCCGCTGCACCATGAGCGCGCCAAGCTCGGTCGAGTTGGGATTGATCGGGGTGCCGTAAAGATCGGGCAGCAGGTCCCCATAGCCGGTGAGGCCAGAAAAGATCTCGATCGCGCGGGGTGTGTCGCGCAAGGCCGGCTGCCCGCCGAAGGTGAAATCCGTGCTTTGGGCAAGCGCGGGGCACGCCGTGGCGATGCAACTAACCAGGGACAGGACGGCGCGGATCATCGCTTGCGCTCATCTATTTCGGAATTGAACAGCCGTATACGGGCGATGAACTTTTCCTCGTTGATGACGCTGCCCCAGCTCTCGAAAAGGAACGACAGGAATTCGCCTTCGTCCAGACCCGCCTCCTTCGACAGGGTGCGGAGTTTGCGGAACCCGTCCTCGCTCATCGCGATGTTGGGCCGCCGGGTCAGGCGGAGGCGTTTGGGCATCGGAGCTCCTTCCGAATGAAGTCTGCCCCAATCATGGCGGGAAACGGCGCGGCAACAAGTAAAAACCCGTCGCCGCGCCAACCCATCAGAAGTTCGCGGCCTCCAGCACCATCACATCCTCGCCCCCGGCCTGGATGCGCGCCAGATGGGTCGCGGTCATCGGCAGGGTGCGGTTCATGTAGAAGCGGCCGGTGGCCAGCTTGGTGTTGTGGAAGTCGGGATCGGAGGTGCCATCGGCCAGCGCCGCAAGCGAAGCCTTCGCCATCATGCCCCACATCAGGCCCAGACAGGTATAGCCGAATAGATGCATGAAATCGTAGGAGCCCGACAGCGCGTTATTGGGGTTCTTCATGCCTTCTTGCATGAAATACATCCCGGCCGCCTGAAGGTCCTTTGACGCGGCCTTGAGCGGGGTGACGAAATCTTCCATCCCGTCCACCTCTGCATTGTCCTTGCAGAAGCCCTTCACGAGGTCGAAGAACGCCATGACGTGCTTGCCGCCGTCCTGCGCCAGCTTGCGCCCCACGAGGTCGAGCGCCTGGACGCCGTTGGCGCCTTCATAGATCATCGCGATGCGTGCATCGCGGGTGAACTGGGACATACCCCATTCCTCGATGTAGCCATGCCCGCCATAGACCTGCTGCGCCTGCACGGTCATGTCGTAGCCCTTGTCGGTCAGGAAGCCCTTAATCACGGGCGTCAGCAACGACACGAGGCCGTCCGCCGCCGCATCTTCCGAACGGTGGGCGCGGTCGATCAGGGTGGAGCCCCAGAGCAGGAACGCGCGGCCCCCTTCCACGAAGCTTTTCTGTTCCATCAGGTTACGGCGGATGTCGGGATGCACGATCAGCGGATCGGCGGGGCCATCGGGGTTCTTCACGCCGGTAATGTCGCGGCCCTGTAGCCGGTCCTTGGCGTATTCCAGGGCGTTCTGGTAGGCCACTTCGGCCTGGGCCAGGCCCTGCATGCCAACGCCAAGCCGCGCTTCGTTCATCATCGTGAACATGGCGCGCATGCCCTTGTGCTCTTCGCCCAGAAGGTAGCCGGTCGCCTCGTCGTAGTTCATCACGCAGGTCGAGTTGCCGTGGATGCCCATCTTCTCCTCGATCTTGCCGCAGGAGACGCCGTTTCGCGGCCCGAGGGAGCCATCCTCGTTCACCAGGAACTTCGGCACGATGAAGAGCGACACGCCCTTGATACCTTCCGGCCCGCCCACGATCTTGCCGAGCACCAGATGGATGATGTTGTCGGCCATGTCGTGTTCGCCGGCGGAGATGAAGATCTTCTGGCCGGAGATCTTGTAGGTGCCGTCGCCCTGCGGCTCGGCCTTGGTGCGCATCAGGCCCAGATCGGTGCCGCAATGGGGCTCCGTCAGGTTCATGGTGCCGGTCCAGTCGCAGGAGATCATCTTGGGCAGGTAAGTATTCTTCTGATCCTCGGTGCCGTGGGCGAGAATGGCGGAGGCCGCGCCGTGGGTCAGGCCGTGATACATGGTGAAGGCCTGGTTAGCGGCCGAGAACATCTCGCCCGTCGCAGTGTTCATCACGTAGGGCAGGCCCATGCCGCCATATTCCTCGGGCATGTCGATGCCGGGCCAGCCGCCTTCGCGGGTCTCGTCGAACGCCGCCTTGAAGCCTGTCGGCGTGCGCACGACGCCGTTTTCCATCGTGCAGCCCTCGGTGTCGCCCACCACGTTCAGGGGCGCCAGAACCTCCGCCGCGATCTTGCCCGCCTCGTCGAGGATCGCGGTGGTGAAATCGCGGTCCAGATCACCGTAGCCGGGGATGTCGTCGCCGGAGATGTTCAGGACGTCGTGCAGGATGAACTGCATGTCTTTGGTGGGGGCGGTGTAGCTTGGCATTTCAGTCTCCCGAGGGGTGGGGTGGGCTGGTGTTCGGGTTATTGGGCGGCGGGTTGACGGCTGCTCAGCATGTCGCCGACCAGCTGCATCTGGTTGCGCAATTCGTCGATCGCCTCGTCCAGTTCGGCGCGCTGCCGCTCCATGTCGTGCAGGCGGTCCTGGGCGATCTGGAGGGTCTGGCTCAACTGCGTTTCCTGGCTGTCGCCGACGTAGTAGAGGTCCAGAAGCTGGCGGATTTCCTCAAGCGAAAAGCCGAAGCGCTTGCCGCGCAGGATCAGCTTGAGGCGCGCGCGATCGCGGCGCGTGAACAGACGGCGCTGGCCGTCGCGCTGGGGGAACAGCAATTCCTTCGCCTCATAGAAGCGCAAGGTGCGCGGCGTCACCTGGAAAGTGTCGCACATTTCGCGGATCGTCATGGTTTCGGAGGTCATGGTACGGGTCTCAATGTTGTCAAACATGCCAGTGATGGCCTCCATCTGCGAGTCGATGGCCCATCCTACAAGCAGAGATGACGTTTACGTAAACGGGACGTTGCGTCATTTCGTGCCTGACGAAAGGTCACGAAAAGTGACGCAGGGTCAATGCTAATTTTACTACTTGGTCAAATTTTGTTTTCAGCGCCGGGAGAGCGTCAGGTCCGTCCCGAAATGCCAGGCCCGCCCGTCCGGGGTCTCGAACGCCCACCCGTTCTCCGACCAGCGATATCCGGTGATCCAGACATGGTGGGACGTGGTCCGTTCCATGGCGCGCGGGCGTATCAGGGCGCGGAGCGGCACGTTCGCGATCTCTTCTCCCGGTGCCCGGTAGAGCCACAGGACGGTCTCGTCGGGGTCGCCACTCCAGCCCAGCAGATTGCCGCTGGCCGGAGAAATCAGGACGTGTTGTCCGTCCGGCGAGGGGTGGACCGCAAAGCTGGGAATCCAGAAATCAATCGACCAGGTGGGATTGTCGGGCGGGCCGATGAAGATGGCGGGCGGATTGAGCGATCCGGTCACGGCAAGACCCGGGAACGGGGCCATGGTCCAGTCTTCCGCCGGTCGCAGGGGCGTGTCGGCCTGCGCGGCCTGTGCGAGGGCCAACGCGAGCAGGACCGCGCGGATCATTGGTTTGCCGCCGTCTCGTCCCGCAGGGCCTGCAATTCGACGATGATCTCATCGAGTTCCGCACGGCGCGCGTGCAGCTCTTCCAATTGCCGGTCTGCATGTTCGATCCAGACCTCGCGCTGCGCTTCCCAGCCCTCGCCCTTGTCGTAGATTTCCAGCCATTGGCGGATCTCCTCCAGCGAGAAGCCGAAGCGACGGCCTCGCAGGATCAGCGTCATCCGGGCCACTTCCCGCGGCCCGTAGAAGCGCGCGCGCCCCTCGCGTTCGGGCGCCAGCAATTCGATGTATTCGTAATGGCGCAACGTGCGCGGCGTCACGTCGAAGCGCGCGCACATCTGTTTGAAATCCAACCGTTCCTCGGACATGGCCCTGTGTCTTCTCCCGTCTCCCCTGGGCGCAGTATGGCGCGGCGCTTGCGCTATTGCAAAACAACTTCCCCTTGCACTGACACGGCACCGGGGCGACACCTTGGGCCAGGTACGAGAAGGGACGACATGGCCGACAAGACCCCGACGCACGCGCAGGACAAGGCGCGGATCGCGCGTCAATTCATCGAAGCGATCCCGTTTTCCAACGCGCTCGACATGCGGCTGGACGAGATCGGGGACGGGCTTGCCGTGATTTCCATGCCATATTCCGAGGCGCTGGTGGGCGATCCGGCGACAGGCGTGATCCATGGCGGGGCGGTATCGGCCCTGATGGATACCTGCGGCGGCGCGGCAGTGATGAGCCATCCCGAGGCACTGGCGGGCACTGCCACGATCGACTTGCGGATCGACTATATGCGGCCCGCAAGCCCGGGGCAGCGGATCACGGCGCGGGCGAAATGCTACCATGTCACCCGCTCCGTCGCCTTCATTCGGGCAGAGGCATTTGACGAGGATGCCGAGCGGCCAGTCGCCGCCGCAACCGGGGCCTTCACGGTCGAGCGGAGGGCCAAGCAATGAGCAAGCGCCCGCAACCCGAACCCGTCCACGTCATCAAGGAACGCCGTGACCGGGCGCTTGCGGCCCTTGTGGAGGGTGTGCCCTACATCAAGACCATCGGCATCACCTTCGACCGGCGCGGGGATGAGCTGACGGCGGTGCTGAATTACGACGAGAAGCTTATCGGCAACCCCTTCCTGCCCGCGCTCCATGGGGGGGCCATTGCGTCGTTTCTGGAGGTTGCGGCGATCATGGAGCTTGGCTTCCACATCCTGTGGGACGAGATCGAGGGCGGGCGGTTGTCGGCAGACGATTTGAGCCCGCAGAACCTGCCCCGGATGCCCAAGACCATCGACTTCACCGTTGATTACCTCCGCTCCGGCCTGCCGCGGGATGCCTATGCGCGGGCCCGCGTGAACCGGTCCGGGCGGCGCTATGCATCGGTCCATGTGGAGGCGTGGCAGGACAATCGCGAGCGCCTGTTCGCACAGGCCACGGGGCATTTCCTGATGCCGTCCCGAGACTAGGACATGTCCGCCCCGCCAGCAACCGCCAGCGACCCGCCCCAACCCCTGACCCACCGCCGCGTGGTCAAGATCGCGGGCCCCATTGTCCTGTCGAATGCAACGGTTCCACTTCTGGGGATCGTCGATGTGGGTGTTGTGGGCCAGATGGGGGAGGCCGCCCCCATCGGTGCCGTGGGCATCGGCGCAATCATCATGACGTCGGTTCTGTGGATCTTCGGCTTCCTGCGCATGGGGACGGTGGGCCTTGTGGGGCAGGCGGAAGGGGCGGGGGACCAGGCAGAGGTCTCCGCCATCCTGACCCGCGCGCTGATGATCGCGGGCGCGGGCGGTTTGCTCATCATCCTCGCCTATCCGCTCATCATCTTCGCCGCATTCTCGTGGGAGCCGACCAGCGCAGAGGTGGAGGCGTTGGCGCGCCAATACCTGTTCGTGCGCATCTGGACCGCGCCCTTCGCCATCGCGATCTACGCGCTGACCGGCTGGCTGATCGCGCAGGAGCGCACGGGCGCGGTGTTCTGGATACAATTGCTGATGAACGGGCTGAACATCGCGCTCAGCTTCCTGTTCGTGCTGGGCTTCCAATGGGGCGTGATGGGGGTCGCGGCGTCGACCGCCATCGCGGAGATCGTGGGCGCTGCCGTGGGATTGTGGTTCTGCCGCCGGGCGTTCGACCTGCCCGATTGGCGCGACTGGGTGCGGGTGTTCGACCGCGCGCGGCTGATCCGCATGGCGCTTCTGAACGTGGATATCCTGATCCGTTCCGCGCTTTTGATGGCGATCTTCACCTCCTTCACCTTTCTGGGTGCGCAATTCGGGGACGTGACGCTCGCCGCGAATGAGGTGCTGATCCAGTTCATGTATCTGACCGCCCACGCGATGGACGGGTTTGCCTTTGCCGCGGAGACCCTGATTGCAAGGGCCTACGGGCGGCGCGATCCAGGGCGGGTGCGGCACGCGGCGCAGCTGACCTCGATCTGGGGGCTGGGGACCTGCGTGGCGCTGGCGCTTGTGTTCTGGCTTGCCGGGCCCGCCTTTATCGACATCCTTGCCAAGGATCCCGACGTGCAATCGACCGCGCGGCTCTACCTGCCATGGATGGTGCTGGCCCCGATCGTCGGATGCGCGGCCTGGATGCTGGACGGCATCTTCATCGGGGCGGCGCGGGGGCGGGACATGCGCAACATGATGATCGTCAGCGCGGTGATCTACGTCATCGGCGCGGCGATCCTGATCCCGACGCTCGGCAATCACGGGGTGTGGATCGCCCTGCTGATAAGTTTCGCGGCACGCGGCGTGACGCTGGGCGCGAAATATCCGAGCCTGGAGCGGTCGGCGGCGTAGGTCACATTCGAGCATGTGTGATACAAGGCAGGGCGGCATTCGCCGAAGGTATCACGCGTGATAAGGTGGTTTAAGGCACTGATTAAAAAGGAAAAATGAAATGACCTTAACCCGATCTTAATCCTTTTCGAGCCCTTCGAGCAGCGCCATCACACGCTCGGGCGGGCGACCGATCACGGCCTGCTCCCCCGCGATCAGGATAGGGCGTTCGATCAGGATCGGATGGGTCGCCATGGCCACGATCAGCGCGGTGTCGTCGGCCTCCGACAGGCCCAGATCCTTGTAGATCTTCTCACCCCGCCGCATCAGCGCGCGGGGCGCGACGCCAAGGGCGTTCAGCAACTCGGTGATCTCCCCCTCATCGGGGGTCTGGGACAGGTAGAGCCTGACCGACGGCGCGTGACCCGCATCTTCCAGCAGGGTCAATGCCTGTCGCGATTTCGAGCAGCGGGGATTGTGCCAAAAGATCAGGTCCATTCCGATACTCCGGTTCCGACGGCCTGGGCGACATTGGCATGGCTGTCGCGTTCAAGAAGGGCGTCGAGGCCACTGGCAATCTCCGTCACCAGCGATAGGCCGCCATAGACGAGGCCGGTGTAAAGCTGCACCGCCGAGGCGCCCGCCCGGATCTTGGCGTAGGCCTGCTCCGCCGAGGCCACGCCGCCCACGCCGATCAGCGGGATCGTGCCGCGCGTGAGCGTGTGGAGTTGGGCCAGCACGCGGGTCGATTTCTCGAACACCGGCTGGCCGGACAGGCCGCCCTTTTCGTGTGCGTGCGGGCTTTTCAGCCCCTCGCGGTCGAGCGTGGTGTTCGTGGCGATGATGCCCGAGACGCGACCGGGCGCGTCGAGGATGACCTCCACGATGTCTTCAATGTCCTGTTCGGACAGGTCCGGCGCGATCTTGAGGAACAGCGCGCCGGGATGCTCAGCCGTAAGGCGCACGGCATCGACGCGCGTGATGATTTCCGCGAGCGCGACCTTGCCTTGCAAATCCCGCAGCTTCTCGGTGTTGGGCGACGAGACGTTGATCGTGGCGAAGTCGATATGGGGCGCGCAGGTGCGGTAGACGGCGGCGAAATCCTCCAGCCGGTCCACGCTGTCCTTGTTGGCCCCGAGGTTGAGGCCGATGGGGATCTCGCGCGGCGTCTTGGCCAGACGCGCGGCGATGGCATCGGCCCCGTCATTGTTGAAGCCGAAGCGATTGATGGCGGCTTGGTCCTCCGTCAGGCGAAAGAGGCGCGGCTTGGGATTGCCGGGCTGCGGCTTTGGCGTAGCGGCGCCCACTTCGATGAAGCCGAAGCCCGCGCGCTGCAACGGCCCCGCAGCCTCCGCGTTCTTGTCGAAACCGGCGGCCAGACCGATGGGGTTGGGCATGTCGAGGCCGGCGATACGGGTGGCAAGGCGCGGCGACGTATAGGGACCGTCGAGGGGGCCAAGCCCCATCCGGAGCGCCGTCAGCGCCATGCCGTGGGCGCGTTCGGGATCTATCGCGCGCAGGAGTTTGAGACCGAGATTTTCCAGCATCTACATGTCGTCCGGAAAGGCGTGCACGCCGTCCACCAGAAGCAGGGGGGCGTGCCAGATCACGTCGGACAGGCGCAGGGGGGCGTAGAGGTGAGGAAATTCCGCGCCCCCGCGCGAGACCTCCCATCTCAGGGCGGGGCCAAGATCATCGGCCTCCATCGCCGCGAGGATCAGGTCGCTTTCCCCCGCGAAATGCTTTGCCGCCGTTTCCCGCGCCTGATCGGCGGTGGAGAAATGCACGAACCCATCGGTCACGTCGATCGGCGCGCCGGGGGTTTCGCCCTTGGCTTGCAACTCGGCCCATTCCGCGGCCCGCAGGATCTTGTAAATTCGCATGGCCCGCGTTTCCCCCGCCCTTTGCGTGGCGTCAAGTGTCACGGACGCGTCATCAATCGTCTTTACTTGGGCCGAGCGCAGCGCCAAGCTGCAATCTGTCCAACGATAAACCGGGAGATTTCCATGATTGCTCGTATTCTGGGGTCCACGGCGATGTTGGCGGGGCTGGCCGTTGCCGCCCCTGCCGCCGCCGACACCACCCTGCACCTTCTGCATATCAACGATCTGCACAGCCGCATCCAGCCGATCAACCGCTTCGACAGCACGTGCAACGCCGAAGACGACGCGGCGGGCGAATGCTTTGGCGGCGTGGCGCGGATTGCCACCGCCATCGACACGCTGCGCGGCGAGCTTGAGGGTGAGAATGTGTTGGTGCTGGACGCGGGCGACCAATTCCAGGGCTCGGCCATGTTCACGACCTACCAGGGTGAGGCCGCGGCGGAATTCATGAACGCCATCGGCTTTGACGTGATGGCGTCGGGCAACCACGAATGGAACCTCGGCCCGTCGGGTTTTGCGCGGTTCATCGAGATGGTGGATTTCCCCGTCATCGCGGGCAATCTGGACGTGAGCCAGGAGCCCGAGATCAATGAATTGCTGCAAGACCATGTCGTGCTGGACGTGAACGGCGTGCAGGTTGGCGTGATTTCCGCGCTGGCCACGGATACGGCCGAGACGTCTTCGCCCGGTGACAACGTGATCTTCACCGATGAGATCGAGGCGTTGCAGGCCGATGTGGATGCGCTGACCGAAGCGGGCGTGGGCATCATCATCGCGT
The DNA here is from genome assembly GCF_020177575.1 of Hasllibacter sp. MH4015. Lineage (NCBI taxonomy): Bacteria > Pseudomonadati > Pseudomonadota > Alphaproteobacteria > Rhodobacterales > Roseobacteraceae > Hasllibacter > Hasllibacter sp. MH4015. The sequence continues at coordinate 2,091,697 of NZ_JAHTBK010000001.1, read as the reverse complement.
TGACCCATGTCGGTCTGAACGACGATATCCGCATTGCCGAGGCGGTGACGGGCATCGACGTGATCGTGGGGGGGCATTCGCACACGTTGCTGAGCGCCAGCGATCCGGACCGCGACAGCGCGTATCCGACGTGGATTTCGAACCCCGACGGCACGATGGTGCCGATCGTGCAGGCCTATGCTTATTCGAAGTATCTGGGCCATCTGGAAGTGACCTTCGACGATGCGGGTGAAGTGGTCTTCGCCCAGGGCGATACGATGTTGCTCGATGCGTCGGTCGAGCCGGATGCGGAGATTGCCGCGCGCGTCGCCGAATTGGCCGCCCCCATCGAGGAGGCGATGAGCGTGATCGTGGGTGAGACCGCCGACTTCATCGAAGGCGACCGGTCTGTCTGCCGGGTTGAGGAATGCCCGATGGGCAACCTTGTGGCCGATGCCATGCTGGACCGCGTGGCCGATCAGGGCGTGACCATCGCCATTCAGAACGGTGGCGGCCTGCGGGCATCCATTGATGGCGGCGAAGTGACCATGGGCGAGGTGCTTACCGTGCTGCCGTTCCAGAACACGGTTGCCACGTTCCAGTTGACCGGAGCGGGCATTATCTCGGCCCTTGAGAATGGCGTGAGCGAGGTTGAGGAAGTGGCCGGTCGCTTCCCGCAGGTGGCGGGTATGCGCTACTCCTGGAACCCCGCCGCGGAGCCGGGCAGCCGCATCGTCTCGGTCGAAGTGGCCGAGGGCGACGGGTTTGTGGCCATCGACCCTGATGCGGTCTACAGCGTCGTGTCCAACAACTACATGCGCGGCGGCGGCGACGGGTATGACGTGTTCGAGACCGAAGCCACGAACGCCTACGATTTCGGCCCCGGGCTGGAAGAGGTCGTGGCCACCTATCTGGGCGAGAATTCCCCCTATGCGCCCTATACCGACGGGCGGATCACCCAGGCGGAATAGGTCTCCGACTGCCTGATAATTGAGCAATTTGCACCGGCCTTGGGCACTCCGAGGCCGGTTCTTTTTTGCCATGCAGTTTGTGCAAGGCGGGTTTCGAAAAAGGGGGGATGGTGGTTTGTGTTAGCGCTCACATATTGGGGGCACGAGAGATGAAACGCCAACCTGGAGGAGCTGTACCATGGCCTCGATCCTCAACACGATCCGCACTGCCGCCCAAAAGCGTGCAGCCTACAACCGCACCGTCGCGGAAATCTCCGCGATGCCGACGGAACTGGCTGTCGAAGACCTGGGCATCTTTCCAGGTGACGCGCACAGCATCGCCTATCGCCAGGTCTACGGCTCGTAAGGGCTGTTTGCACCACGACATGATGACAGGCCGGACCATTGCGTCCGGCCTTTTGTTTGTGCGGGTCATGGTTCGGGGGGCATTGTCCTGAAGCTGGGAACGGGGTGTCTGCGGCGAAAAACGGTTTTCGCTCAACGGCCAGCGCCCTAGACTGGACGGATGTGCGGACGCCTGACCCTGACCCATCCCAATGACGCGCTGGCGCGGCTGTTCGATGCGGCGCCCGCGAACGATCTGCCCGAGCCGCCCAATTACAACCTGTGCCCGACGCAAGACGTGAGCGTGGTCGTGTCCGACGGCGCGCGACGGGCGCTGCGCCCGATGCGGTGGGGGTTCATCCCCCATTGGTACAAGACGCCCACGGGTGGCCCATTGCTTATCAACGCACGCGCGGAGACGATTGCCGAAAAGCCCGCCTTCCGCGCTGCCGTGCGCGCCCGGCGCTGCCTGATCCCGGCGGCGGGGTTCTATGAATGGACCAAGGGCGCGGATGATGCACGCCTGCCGTGGTATTTCTCCCGCCCCGATGGGGCGCCTTTGGTCTTTGCGGGCATCTGGCAGATCTGGGACAAGGGGGAAGACCCGCTTGCGACCTGCGCCATCGTGACCACGGGTGCCTCCGACTGGATGGCGGAGACCCATCACCGAGAGCCGGTTGTGCTGGCGGAAGCGGATTGGCCCACATGGCTGGGGGAGGCGGACGCCAAGGCCGCGCCCTTGATGAAACCCGCGCCCGAGGGCCTTTATCAGCGGTGGCGGGTGGACCCTGCGGTCAATTCCAACCGCGCCCACGGCCCGGAACTGATCACGCCATTGGCCGCGTGAGCAAAAAAGAGGCCGCCCAGAACGGGCGGCCCAAGTCCAACAGGGAGAGAAGAAAAGATGGGCCGGGAGGAGGTCACCATCGTTTCCATGCTGAGATCAATAGCGGGCCTTTTTGGCAGAATTGGGGCGCTGGGAAACAATCACCGTGGCACGGCCCGGATGCGCGCTGGGCCGCGGGGCACCTTGACCCCCGGCGGGCTTTGACATACCCCGATGCGGCGCGCGGGCGTTGTGTAATGGTAAGACCTCAGCCTTCCAAGCTGATGATACGGGTTCGATTCCCGTCGCCCGCTCCAATCCTTCCCGATCCATTCGATAATCGCCCTGCGGCTTGCCGTCAGAACAGGAAATCCGTGGCGTCCAGATCGCCATATTGCACGCCCTTGAGCACGATCAGCCCGCTTCCGGTGTCGATCTGCACATCCGCGCCGATCTGGGTGGCCGCCGCCGTGCCGGAGCCGGTGCCGAGGACGTCGGCGAGGGTCTTGAGCGTGCTGAGGCCGGTGAAATCCAGCTTCTCCGCCTTGTTGAGGGCATCGAAATCCTCCACCACGTCCGAGCCGTGCCCGTCGCCGAAGACGAAGCGGTCGGCGTTGAACGCGCCCGTCAGCGTGTCGTCGCCCGCACCGCCGATCAGGATGTCGAACCCTGCGCCGCCAAACAGCGCATCGTCGCCCGCGCCACCGTCCAGGTGATCGTTCTGGGTGCCGCCGCGCAGCAGATCGTCGCCTTCCCCCCCCATCAGCGTATCGTCGTCGAATGTTCCGAACAGCCGGTCGTTTCGGTTGCCCCCGAGCAGCAAATCATCGCCGCGCCCGCCGTTGAGCACGTCGTTGCCCATGCCACCATCGAGCAGATCATTGCCATTGCCGCCGGTGATCCGGTCCGCGTCGCCGCCGCCGTAGATCGTGTCATTGCCAAGCTCGCCCGCAATGGCATCGCCACCTGCGCCGCCATGGAGGATGTCGTTGTGGGAGCCGCCATAGATCGTGTCGTTCCCGGTGCCGCCATGGATCTCATCCAGGCCGCGGCCCCCGTCGAGCGTATTGTCCGCGCCGTTGCCGATGATCGTATCATTGCCGGTGCCGCCGATCGCCCGCTCGATCAGCGCGCCATAGGCGATGGAAAGGTTGCCGGAATACCCGCCGATATCCGAAAACGTCCCCGCGACGAGGCTGAGGCTCTGGGCCATGTCATAGCCCGACAGGTCGATCAGGTCCGAGCCATTGCCGTCGAAGATCGTCAGGAACGGGTTGGTGTTGGCGGTGAAGTCATAGGCCGTGCCGCCATGGGTCGCGTTGAACCCATAGGTCGTGTCGCCGCCGTGGAAGGACATATCTGCCCCGTAAAGCTGATGGATGGCCAGAAAATCGTAAAGCATAAACGTATCGGGAAACCCGAGGCCGCCGCTTGCGCCGGTATGGGTCTCGTTGAAATAGCTCATCACCGTGAATTGGTGGCTGTCTTGCTGGAACTGGGCGTAATTGTCGTAGGTGAAGGTCACGCCCAGGGTCGCGTTGTAATCGCCCGGATGGGCCAGTCCGATGGCATGCCCGATCTCGTGCAGGATGGTGAAGGCGGCGTAGGAGCCGAAGGTGATCGCGCCCGTCGTGACGGATGTGTTGTTGAGCCAGACATCGCCCGCATTGTTCGCCGCCCCGGTGCCGCCCGGCACCGGCAGATAGGCATAGGCGCCTGCGCCGTCGAAGGCGCTGTAGGCCCCGAACAGGATCGTGGCATTGTCGGAGGTCGCCCCCGGTGCGACCTGATTGAGCGTGAGGTTGGAGATCCCGTCGAGATAGGCCATGGCCGCGGTGATTTCCGCCACCTGGCCGGGGGAGGGGGCGATGAAAGGGTTGCCGCCCACGGGGTCCGTGCCGTTGGGATTGCCGCCGCCGGGGTTTTCGCCGGTGGTGCGGATGGCCCAGGTCAGCGTCGCGCCCGTGCCCGGCACACTGGTCCAGGCCAGCCCGTCGCGGATGAGGTTGCCCGCGATCATGTCCGGGGCGTAGGTCGCCATCTCGCCTTCGGCCATGGTCACGCCATACGTGCCGCTGTCCGATCCGCCCCACGCGCGCACATCGAGGAAATAGGTGCCGCTGGTCGTCGCCGTGAAGGTGATGGAAGCGTTGTAGCCCGGCCCGCCCGCATCGTCGCTGGCCAGCTGCGCGCCCGCGCCGTCGCGCAGGAACAGGTGCGGGTCGGCGTTCTGGTCTGACAACGCACCGACGCCGGCGGCGGCGAAGGTGTAGGTCTGGCCCGCCACAAGCTCCACCGCGATCCAGTCGCTGTCGCCGGGCGTCTGGGTGGTGCCGAGGAAAACCTCCCCCAGCGCCAGGGCGGCTTGGGTCGACGTGTTGGCGCTCGCGTCGCCCGCTTCGGCGACCTCCGCCACCGGCATTGACGCCACGGCATCGACCGGCGCGGCGGAGCCCTGCGGATCGGTTACGGACAGCCCGCCATAGGTGCAGGCATCGAGATACGGGGTGAAGGCAAAACAGATCTGGCACATGGGCCAAGATGTCCCGCGGGATCATGGCGGGATTGTGCCACGAAGTTGGGGCCCCTTGGCCGGTTCGTTCAAATTCGATGCGGGCCGGTAACGTATTCGTTGCAAGGATACGGTCCGCGACCTATCGCCGGGGTGCCTTGCAGGCCCTGATGGGCTTGGGTATCGACATCCGGCAGACAATCAGGCGACCACGCGCGTGACAGACACGACCAATCCAGACCCGGCCAGGACCAATGCCCTGAAACCCGCCGCAAACGCGGTGGAGGATCGGGCCACGTCCAAGCGCATCAGCAGCCTTGCCGCGCTGTGGCCGTTCCTGCTGCCCTACCGGGTCGTGCTGATCGGGGCGGGCCTGGCGCTGGTGTTGACGGCGATGGTGTCGCTGGCCCTTCCGCTTGCCGTGCGCCGGGTGGTCGACGGGTTCGACACCGGCACGACGGAGCTTCTGGACAGCTATTTCCTTGCCGCGCTCGGCATTGCGGCGCTTTTGGCCGTGGGCACGGGCCTGCGTTATTACCTTGTGACGCGGCTGGGGGAACGGGTGATCGCCGATATCCGCAAGGCCGTCTTCGAGCGGATGATCACCATGAGCCCGGCCTTCTACGAGCGCGTGATGACGGGCGAGGTGTTGAGCCGGATCACCACGGATACGACGCTTCTGCTCAGCGTCATCTCGTCGAGCATCTCCATCGCCCTGCGCAACGCGCTGATCCTGTTCGGGGGCATCGCGCTGATGCTCTGGACCTCGCCGAAGCTGACGGGGGCAGTACTATTAATCGTGCCGGTGGTGATCGTGCCGATCATCGTCCTGGGCCGCCGGGTGCGGGAATTGAGCCGCGAGAACCAGGATTGGATCGCGGAAAGCTCCGGCAACGCGTCCGAGGCGCTGTTGTCGGCGCAAACGGTGCAGGCCTTTACCCACGAGCGCCCCTCCGCCCGCCGCTTTGACGACGTGACGGAGCAGTCCTTTCACAGCGCGCTCAAGCGCATCTCGATCCGGGCGGTGATGACGGTGATCGTGATCTTGCTGGTCTTCTCGGGCATCGTGGGGGTCTTGTGGATCGGCGCGCGGGATGTGCGCGAGGATGTGATGTCGATCGGCGCGCTGATCCAGTTCCTGATCTACGCGATCATGGTCGCAGGCTCCACCGCCGCCCTGTCGGAGATCTGGGGGGAGTTGCAGCGCGCCTCCGGCGCGACGGAGCGGTTGGTGGAATTGCTGGGGGCCGAGGACGCGGTGGCCGATCCGGACACCGGCGCCGCTCTGCCCCATGGCGGGCGTGGCGATATCACGTTCGACGACGTGCGCTTCCGCTATCCCACGCGGCCCGAGACGGCGGCGTTGGACGGGGTCAGCTTCACCGTGTCGCCGGGGGAAACTGTGGCAATTGTCGGCCCGTCGGGCGCGGGCAAATCCACGATCTTCCAGCTGCTGTTGCGGTTTTACGATCCCGAAAGCGGGACCATCACGCTTGACGGTATCGACCTGACCGACCTGACGCGCGAGACGTTCCGCAAGGCCATCGCCCTTGTCCCGCAGGACCCGGTGATCTTCGCCGCCTCCGCGCGCGAAAACATCCGCTTTGGCCGCCCCGAGGCCAGCGATGCGGAGGTGGAGGCCGCTGCCCGCGCCGCCGCCGCCCACGACTTCCTCGCCAAGCTGCCCGACGGCTATGACACCTATGTCGGGGAACGCGGCCTGATGCTGTCCGGCGGGCAGAAGCAGCGCATTGCCATTGCCCGCGCAATCCTGCGCGACGCGCCGATCCTGCTGCTGGACGAAGCGACAAGCGCGCTGGACGCGGAATCGGAGCGCGCGGTGCAGGACGCGGTGGGGGAATTGTCGAAGACCCGCACCACGCTGATCGTGGCCCATCGCCTGGCCACCGTGAAACAGGCTGACCGCATCCTGGTGTTCGAGGATGGCAAGATCGTCGCTGAGGGGACCCATGACAGTCTGGTGGCGCAGGGCGGGCTCTATGCCCGGTTGGCGCAGTTGCAATTCACCTCCGGCCTCGCCGCGGAATAGGCGGCCAACGCCGCGTTATTCTTGCGTGTGCCGGACGTTTCCCCGATGCTGACCCCAATTGAGGCGCCCAGATGCGCCCGCGGGAGATATAGGGGAGGACACGATGGCACGTTTTGCCACGGTCGAGGATATCAAGACGATTGAGAGCGACATGCCATGGCCCGAAAGCCAGCCGGCCGTCACACTCTATGAACAATTGAGCCGCACGAAAGACGCCCATGGCGCGCTGAACGCGATCACCTTCCAGCTGCAATCCGGCCCGACCGACCCGGCCGAAACGCTGACCTGGTCGGAGGTTCACGCCAAGGTCACGCGGGCTGCAAACCTCTTCCGCTCCCTCGGCGTGGGAGAGACGGATACGGTCGCCTACATCCTTCCCAATTGTAACGAAACGGTGCTGACGCTTCTGGGCGGGGCCGTCGCGGGCATTGCGAACCCGATCAATCCCCTGCTGGAGGCGGAACAGATCGCCTCCATCCTGCGGGAAACCGGTGCCAAGGTCGTCGTGACGCTGAAGCCGTTCCCCAAGACGGATGTGGCCCAGAAGGTGAACGAGGCGCTGGCGCTGGCCCCCAACGTCGAAACGGTACTGGAGGTTGATCTTCTGCGCTACCTGACCGGCCTGAAGAAGTTCATCGTGCCGTTCTTGCGCCCCAAGAACCCCGCCCGCCACAGTGCGCGGGTGCTGGATTTCAACGCGGAATGCGCCCGTCAGCCCAAGGATCTGAGTTTCGACGACACGAAGCAGGATCGCGTGGCGTGCTATTTCCATACCGGCGGCACGACGGGCATGCCCAAGGTCGCGCAGCACACCTACCAGGGCATGATCTATAACGGCTGGATCGGCCACACGCTGCTGTTCCGCGAAACCGACACGATGATGTGTCCCCTGCCGCTGTTTCACGTCTTTGCCTGCCACGTGATCCTGATGGCCGCCGTCACGTCGGGCGCGCATGTGGTGTTCCCCACACCCCAGGGCTATCGCGGCGAAGGCGTATTCGACAATTTCTGGAAGCTGGTGGAACGCTGGGGTGTCACGTTCATCATCACCGTCCCCACCGCGATTTCCGCCAAGATGCAACGGCCCGTGGATGCCGACATCTCCACCGTGAAAACCGCCTTCTCCGGCTCCGCCCCCTTGCCGGTGGAATTGTTCAACCGGTTCGAGAAGGCGACGGGCGTGACGCTCATCGAAGGCTATGGCCTGACGGAGGCGACGTGCCTTGTGTCGTGCAATCCGGTGGAGGGGGAGAAGAAGATCGGGTCCATCGGGGTGCCGTTCCCGCACACCGACGTCCGTATCCTGACCGACGGCCCGGGCGGCCCGCAGGATTGCGAGGTCGACGAGATCGGCGAGATTTGCGTGTCAAATCCGGGGGTTCTGGCCGGGCGCACCTATACGGAGAGCGCGAAGAACAAGGACCTTTACCATTTTGACAGTTATCTGCGGACCGGTGATCTGGGACGGATCGACGCCGATGGCTATCTGTGGATCACTGGGCGCGCCAAGGATCTGATTATCCGGGGCGGCCACAACATCGACCCCGCCGAGATCGAGGAGGCGATGGCCGGCCACGACGCCGTCGCCTTCGCCGGTGCCATAGGGCAACCTGACGCCTTCGCGGGCGAATTGCCCTGCGTCTACGTGGAGCTTGTGGACGGCGCCGATGTCACGGAAGAGGCGCTGATGAAATACGCCGCCGAACATATCCACGAGCGCGCCGCCCTGCCCAAGCATCTGGAAGTGCTGGATGAATTGCCCAAAACGGCGGTGGGCAAGGTGTTCAAACCCGACCTGCGCAAGATGGCGATCACGCGGATCTACAATGCAGCACTTGAGGAGGCGGGCCATTCGGCGCGGGTCGTGAAGGTGGTCGAGGACAAGAAGCTGGGGCTCGAGGCGCATCTGGCCCGGAACGGAGAAGCTGACGAGGCCGGTGTCGCCAAGGTGCTGGGGGATTACACGCGGCCCTGGCAATGGCAAGACGACCGGTGAATGTCCCGCGGGATCAATAGGATATGGCCCGCCCCCTTCTGTCCAACGCGCAGGCGCGGCGCCTGTTTCTTGACCGCCATCTGCTGATCGCGCCCCCGTCCGGCCCGGCGCGAGGGCAGGCGCTTGCCGATCTTATTACCGACCTTGGCTTCGTTCAGGTCGACAGCGTCAACACCTTTGCCCGCGCCCATGACCTGATCCTGTGGTCCCGGCGTCAATCCTATCGCCCCGCCAGCCTTCGTTGGGTCAATGACCGCGCGCGCGCGACGTTCGAGCATTGGACCCACGACGCCTCCATCGTGCCGATCCAGTTTTTCCCGATGTGGCGGATGCGGTTCGAGCGGGACCGCGCCCGTCTGCACGGGAAATGGCGCGATTGGCACGGCGGCTCCTTCCACGCGGAAATCGACAAGGTCTTGAGATACGTGGCCGATAACGGGGCCTGCTGCACGGCGGATATGGAGGAGGATCGGCCAGAGAAATCAACGGGTTGGTGGGATTGGCGGCCATCGAAGGTGGCGCTGGAATACCTCTGGCGATCCGGGGATTTGTCGATCTGCCACCGGCGCGGGTTCCGGAAATTCTACGACCTGTCCGAACGGGTGATCCCGGCGGAGCATCTGAACGCGCGGATGCAGGATGCGGAGATCGTGGATTGGGCGTGCCGCGCCGCGCTGGACCGTCTGGGCTTCGCGACCAGCGGGGAACTGGCGGCGTTCTTCGCGCTGGTCACACCGGCCCACGCAAAGGAGTGGGTGGCGCGCGCGCTGGCCGACGGCGACGTGGTGGAGGTCGATATCGAAGGCGCGGACGGCGCGCCGCGGCGCTCCTTCATGAATCCCAATACGTTGGAAACGCTCGAACAAATTCCCGAGCCGTCTCCCCGCGTGCGCATCCTTTCACCCTTCGATCCGGCCCTGCGAGACCGCAACAGGGCGGAGCGGTTGTTCGGGTTCTTCTACCGGATCGAGATATTCGTGCCCGCCCCCAAGCGCCGATACGGGTATTACGTCTTCCCGGTGATGGAAGGCACGCGGCTGATCGGGCGCATCGACATGGCGCGGGAGGGGGAGGTGCTGGCCGTTCGCGCATTCTGGGCCGAGGACGGCGTGCGTATGGGGCAGGGGCGGCAATCCCGCCTGATCGCGGAGCTGGAGCGGGCGGCCCGTTTCGCCGGGTGTAGCGATCTGCGCATTGCGTCCGATTGGTTACGGTGAGCCGCCGAGTTTTGCGCCCGCGTTGACAGGGCGGTGGCGGATCGGGTCTGCTGAGTTATCCACAGCCCGATTTTCAGGTTCCAGCATGTTTTCCAATGTCTTCCGGGGCAAAGCTAAGGTATGTATCGGTGCCGTGCTGGGGCTGTGCCTAGCCGTGGCATCCTGTGCGCCAAGCAGTGAGGGTGGGGCCGGGTCCTGTGCGCGGCCCGATCTGGTCTTTGGCGGCGACGTGTTGTTGCATCAGATCATCCAGTCGGAGGCCGCCGCCCGCCCGACCGGTTTCGCCCCGGCATTCGAGGGGATCTCTGCGGCTTTGTCCCGTGCAGATCTCGCCATCGTGAACCTTGAAGGCCCGGCTGCACGCGACGTCCTGCCCGGCGGGCGCCAAGGGCGCAGCCCGGCCACGATCTTCGACAACCGTGTCTATTCCGGCTATCCCCAGTTCAATTTCCACCCCTCCATTGCCACTGTGCTGGCCTCGGCCGGGGTTGATGTGGTGCAGACCGCAAACAACCACGCCCTCGATCGTGGGGCGTTGGGCGTGGATCGGACGCTGGAGGCGTTGCGCGCGGCTGGCCTGTCCACGACCGGCACACGGGCACGGGGTGAAGCGACGAATTGGGCGGCGCTGCGGCAGGTGAACGGGCAGACGATCGCCTTTCTGTCTTGCACATTCTCCACCAATGGACTGCGCGATGGGCGTGATCAGGTGCTTGGATGTTATGGAAATGCGCCTTCTATTCCAAATCTTATCCAGAGCCTGAATTCACAGCCCGGCGTGGATGGTGTGATCCTTCTGCCCCATTGGGGAACCGAGTATTCGCGGTCTCCCAACCCGCGGCAGCGTCGCCTGGCGCAGGCGGCGGCCGATGCGGGTGCCATCGCGGTGGTGGGCGCGCATCCCCACGTGCTCCAACCCCTCACGATCGTGACGTCGCAAGACGGGCGGCAGGTTCCCGTGGCCTATTCCCTGGGCAACCTCATCTCCTCCCAATGGGCGCTGGAGCGGCGCACGGGCGCGCTTCTCTACCTTGATATCGGACGGGACGAGGCCGGTCGAACCCGCGCGCTGAACCCCCGCTATCTGCCCACGCGGGTGGAGCGGTTCGTGGAACGCGGCGTTGCCGTATTTCCCGCCGCGACCCTTCCGAACGGGCCTCGCAGCATCGCCCATGCCCGGGCCGTTCTGGGGGACGCGATGGTGGGCCCTGACGGGTGCCTCGCCCGTTAACCTCGTATTGACCTTTCATCGGGCAAATTCAGCGTGACCACTACGACGGGGATCAGAGCCATGGATGTCTGCGCCATTGCAATCGAGCCTTGCGCCGGGAGGATTGGCTAGATGCCGAACCCCACGGCCAAGCACCTGACATCGCTTCCGGTCTTCGCACCCTCCACCCCGCCCACGGGCCCGCGTACCATCGTGTGTTTCGGCACGGCGCGCGGCGGGACCAGCATGGTGGCCGGTGCGATCCTCGGGCTTGGGGTGCCGATGGGCGAACGTATCGGGAAGAATGTCGAAGACCCGGCCTTCAACCTCGATTGGCACGGCGGACCGGTCGAAAGGTTCCTCGACGATGCGCGGCGCATTATCGCCGCCCGCAACCGGCAGCATTCCGTCTGGGGGTGGAAATTTCCCTTTGCACAAAGGTACCTGGCGCAATTGGCCGGGGATATCCGCGCGCCGCACCTTGTCTGTGTTTACCGCGATCCGGTCCCCAGCGCGGTGCGCGCCAAGGTCGGGCAATCGGAAGGGGCCAGCTACATGGTGCGCCGCCTGCGCGCCCAGATCCGCAATTCCGCGATGATCGACGCGATCGGCGCGCCGTGCCTGATGGTGTCTTACGAGAAGGCGGCGGCCCATCCGGCGGCCTTTTTGAGGGAATTGGCGCAGTTCCTTGGCCTCGACCTGCCCGCCGACCACGACCACATCCTGCGCTTCATGGCGCCCGGATCCTACAAGGACCCCGCCGAATTGCAGCGCGCGGTCATCCCGGACGCCGCAATCGCTGCGCAATGAGGGAGGCCGCGAACAAGGCCGCCGCGGTGCAAGTGATCGCCGGGCCGGCCTGCAAATCATAGTGCCACGCGGCCGCGAGCCCTCCCATGACCGACGCGATCCCCGCCAGCGTCGCCAGGACGGCCATCCGCTCCGGCGTGTCCGAGAAGGGGCGGGCGGCGGCGGCCGGGATGATGAGAAGTGCCGCGATCAACAGCACCCCCACGATCTTGATCGCAACGGCCACGGTCAGCGCCAGGGCCAGTGTAATCACCAACTGCTCCCGCCGCGGATCGAGGCCGGAGGCCTGCGCCAGCTCCACCGACAGGGTCGACGTCAAAAGCGCCTGCCAGCGCCACCACAACAACAGCAGCACCAGGCCAGCCCCGCCCCAGATCAACGCGATATCGCCCGTCCGCACGATTAGGATGTCGCCGAACAAAAACGCCGACAGGTCGATGCGCACATCGCTGGACAGCGACACCGCGACAAGGCCGATGGCGAGCGCCGAATGGGACAGGACGCCAAGGTTCGTGTCCATCGCCCGCCCCCGCGTCGTCAGCGCCGACACCGCAAGTGCCATCCCGAAGGCCGTGACGAGCGCCCCGAAAAAGACCGAGATATCAAGGGCCAAGGCCAAAGCGATGCCAAGGATCGTGGCATGGGCCGTCGCGTCCCCGAAATAGGCCATGCGCCGCCAGACCACGAAACTGCCCAACGGCCCGGCGGCAAGCGCCACGCCCAGACCCGCCAGTGTGGCGCGCGCCATCACGTGGTCGAGCATGTCAATCATGGGCGCAGGACCCGTCCGCCGCATGGTCGTGATTATGGTCATGGGCGTGGCGGTAGAGCGCGAGCGTGCCCTGCGTGCCAGACCCGAACAGGGCGCGGTATTCCGGGGCCGTCGCCACCGTTTCGGGATGCCCCTCGCAACAGATATGCCCGTTGAGGCAGATCACGCGGTCCGAGGCCGCCATGACCACGTGCAAATCGTGGCTGACCATCAATACGGCACAGCCGGTGTCGCGCCTCACGTCCTCGATCTTGCGGTAGAAGGCGGCGGCGCCGGGCTGGTCGAGCCCTTGCGTCGCCTCGTCCAGGATCAGCAACTCCGGGTCCGACAGAAGCGCCCGGGCCAGCATCACGCGCTGCAACTGACCGCCCGACAAATCCGCCATCTGCCGCCTGTCCAGCCCGCTGCACCCCGCGTTTTCAAGGGCTTGCGCGGCTTTCTTGTTGTCAACGCGCGACGGCAGATCCAGGAAGCGGCGCACGTTCATCGGCAGGGTCGGGTCCATGGCGAGTTTCTGCGGAACGTACCCGATGCGCAGTCCCGCGCGTCGTGACAGCGTCCCCGAATGGAGCGGCACGGCCCCGATCAGCGCACGCAGAAGGCTCGACTTGCCGGAACCGTTCGGCCCCACGATCGTCACGATCTCCCCCGGTTGCACGGCGAAATTCACATCGCGAAGCACCGGTGTGCCGCCGAATCGCACCTCCATGCTCCGGGCCGTCACAAGCGCGCTCACGGGGTTGCGTCCACGCAATTGGGGCACAGTCCCAGAGCCTCGATCGTGGCGCGTTCGATCACGAAGCCCGTGACATCCGCCGTCGCGGAAAGGGCGTTTCGGGCGGGTGTGGCAGCGATTTCGGCCACCGCGTCACAGGCCCGGCAGATCAGGAAAGCGGGGGCATGATCCTCGGCGGTGTGGATGCAGGCCACGAAGGCGTTCAGGCGCTCGATCCGGTGTGCGAACCCGTTGGATGTCAGGAACTCCAGCGCCCGGTAGGCCACCGGCGGCTGCGCGTTCTGACCGTCGGCGCGCAGGTGCTCAAGGATATCGTAGGCTCCGATAGCCCGATGTTTTTCCAAGAGAATCTCCAGCACGCGCCGCCGGATCGGGGTGAACTGCAATCCGGATGCCTCGCAGCGCGCGGCCACGGTGTCGATTGTCGTGCGCACGCAGCCGGCATGGTCGTGGGGGGTGAAACCGATATTCGTCATTGGGGGTTGATATGATATAACATCGCTTCTAACAAGGCCCGATCCTATTCACGCTGTGGAGCACGCCCATGATCCGAACCCTCACCTGTATCGCCGCCTTGTCGCTTGGTCACGGCGCAATGGCCGCGCCGCGCGTTGCAACCGATATTCCTCCGATCCACGGCCTCGTCGCAAGTGTGATGTCCGGGGTGGGCACGCCGGACCTGGTTGTGCCGCCCAATGCGTCGCCGCACAATTTTGCGCTGCGCCCCTCCGACGCCGTCACCTTGGAAGAGGCGGACCTTGTGGTCTGGGTCGGCCCGGAATTGAGCCCCGCCGTCGCCCGCGCGGTGGAGGCATTGGGCGACGGCACACGCCTGACCCTGCTCGATGTCGAAGGCACCCGCATCCTGAATTTTCGCGAGGGGCCGGTCTTTGTCGAAGGGGACCATGATCACGGCCACGAGGACCATGGGGACCACGAGGAGCACGGCGAGCACGAAGAGCACGGGGAGCATGAGGAACACGGGGACCACGAAGACCATGCTGACCACGCCGAGCACAGGGAGCATGAGGAGCACGGGGACCACGAAGACCATGCCGGCCACGAGGACCACGAAGAGCATGCCGACCACGATCACGCCCACGATCATGACCACGACGGGCGCGACCCACACGCCTGGCTCGACCCCGTCAACGCGCAGCTTTGGCTTGGCGCGATCGCGGAAGCCCTGGCCGAGCTGGACCCCGAAAACGCCGAGACCTACCGCGCCAACGCGGCTGCGGAGGCAGAGCGCATCGCCGCGCTGAGCGCCGAGATCGGGGACCGTATCGACGCCCTCGACAGCGGAAATTTCGTCGTGTTTCACGACGCTTACCACTATTTCGAGGCGCGCTTCGATATCGAGGCGGCGGGATCCATCGCCCTGGGTGACGGGGCAGCACCCGGCCCCCGTCGGCTCGCGGAGATCACAGACGTCATCCGGGCGCAGACGATCTCGTGCGGCTTTGCGGAGCCGCAATTCAACGCGGCCCTGGTGGAGGCGGCCTTCGCCGAAGGCGGCGCCCGGATCGAGGTGATCGACCCGCTCGGCAGCCTGGTGGAGCCGGGTCCCGGCCATTACACCGCGATGATGGAGCAGATCGCGTCATCCTTCGAGGCTTGCCTCGGCACGCAGTGAGGGCGGCACATCCCGCGCGCGCCCGCCCGCATCCAGCGCCATCGCCGCTTGCCAAAGCGTGATGGCCCGGATGCGCGGCGTCGCCCGCACCGCAACCATGGCGCCGCCGGGTCGCGCGACCGTCTCCTCCCACCCGGCATCGGGCAGGTCCCGCCATTCCACGTCCAGATGCTTGGCGGCGTGGTCGTAAAGTCCCCGCAACGCACGGGGCGGCAGGCTGGCCGCGTGACGCATCTCAGCCTCCGCCGGGACAGGCTGACCGGTCCGGGCGGCCGCGACCAGATGCGCCATATGCCGCGCATCGTACCCGACCGAGGCCACGACCCGCGCCCTTTTATCCACAAGAAGATCGTCCGGTAGGGCGCTGAGAAGGCGAGAGAAATTGGCCGTCGCCCGCCGCGCGAATAGCAGGTCGTCGTGGGGTGCTGCCCGCGCATCGTAGCGCGCGCCCGCGCCCTGACGCGCGTGCAACGCCGCGCGATCAGCCGCCGTCGACATGGGTGCGCGCGAAGTGCAGGCGCTCCATGATCGGGGCATCGGAGAAGCGGAACAGGTCGAAGCGCGTCTCCGCCTGAAGGCTCCACGGCACCCAGGACGGAATCGTGAAAAGATCGCCGGTTTCCAATGCGTGGGCCGCGCCGTCAATCACCACATGTCCGCGCCCGTCGAAGACCTGGAACACGGTCGATCCGACTTCCCGCCGCGCGGGCGTTTCGCATCCCTCGCGCAGGCGGTGGAATTCGCAGCGGATCGTCGGCATCACGTCGCCGCCGGTCGTGGGATTGGTATAGCGGATCGCCGCGTGCCCGTGCCCGAAGGTGGCCGGTTGCCCTTCATCCTCCAGCAGCAGCTGCTCGGTCAGGGCGCGGTCGGTGTGTTCCCACCGAAACGCGGCCAGGGGGCTGGAAACGGTATCCTGCAATCCCGAAAGGGGCCGCAGACCCGGATGCGCCCATAGGCGCTCGCCGCGCGAGAAATTCGGTGTCGCGGCATCGGTCACACGGTCCGCACCGAATTCGAAGAACCCCACATCCATCTGTTGTGAAAAGGGAATGTCGAGCCCGTCGATCCACGCCATAGGCGCATCGCGGTCATTGTGGTGGCCGTGGAACCGCCAGCCCGGCGTCAGCAGCAGGTCACCGCGCGACATGCGCACCGGGTCTCCGTCCACCACGGTCCAGACACCTTCCCCCTCCACCACGAAGCGGAACGCGTTCTGGGAATGGCGGTGTTCGGGGGCCACTTCGCGGGGGCCAAGATACTGGATCGCGCACCACAGGGTCGGCGAGATATAGGCGTTGGGCGCAAGGCCGGGATTGGCAAGCCCGATGGCCCGCCGTTCCCCGCCGCGCCCCACCGGCACAAGCTCGCCCGACGCCTCCGCCAGTGGCAGCAGGTCGGCCCATCGCCAGATATGCGGCACCGCCTTGGGCGCGGGATGCATGGGCATGAGGTCGCCAAGTTGGGTCCAGAGCGGGATCAACGATTGATCGGCAAAGCCTTGATAAAGCGCGCGAAGTTCCGGGCTATCCTCGGGCTGCATGCCGTGATCGACATTGTTGTGGGTGTTCTCCGCGCTCATGCCGGGTCTCCGATCGTGACGCTCAGATCCGGCAATCCGTTGATGGACACGACCGCCCTGTCACCGGGTTGGAGCGCACCGACACCGGCAGGCGTGCCAGTCATGATGAGGTCGCCGGGGGCGAATTCGATCAGGCCCGACAGATGAGCGATGATCTCGTCCGTGGCCCAGATCATGTCCGCCACGTCGCTCGATTGCCGGATATCCCCGTTGAGGCGCAGCGTGATCGCCGCCCTGTCGATATGGCCCACATCCTCGGCCCGGTGGATCGGCCCGATCACGGCGGATTGGTCGAACCCCTTGGCCATGTCCCACGGCCGTCCGGCCTTCTTCGCCGCCGCCTGTAGGTCGCGGCGTGTCAGATCATTGCCGCAGGCATAGCCGTAGATATGGTTAACGGCGTTAACCTTTTCGATGTTCCTCCCGCCGGTGCCGATGGCCACGACCAACTCCGCCTCGTAGTGCAGGTCACTCGTGCCGGGCGGGTAGGGCACGGTCGCGCCGTGCTCCACCACCGCGTCGGCGGGTTTCATGAAGAAGAACGGCGGCTCGCGGTCGTCATGGCCCATCTCGCGCGCATGTTCGGCGTAATTGCGCCCGACGCAGAAGATGCGGCGGATCGCGAAGCGGTCGGCCTGCCCCGCCACGGGCAAGGAGACCGGTGGGGCAGGGGGAAACACGTAGGCCATTCAACATCCTCCCAGATCAATGGTCCGTCGGGATGCACTTGAACATATCGCCCGGCCCTTGTCATGGGATCGCCGCGGGGCGTCGGATTGAACGCCGGACGACCGCCGCACCGGACCACCGCAAGCACCGTCCGGCACCGACGGCGAGCCGCCCGCGTAATGGACGCATCACGTACACCGCCCCAACCGCCTGTTCGTCGCCCGGTCCGACCACTCCGATTGCTGCATGTGCACAGTGCATACGAATGCAAAATGGCTTTGTGAGGCGCCGATCCCGTCCTATGCTGGCCCCACGCAAGGATCGAATCGCACACTGGGAGGTATAGCGATGCAAAGACGGACATTCCTCACAACCGTATCGGCCATGGCCATGGCGGCCGGGCTTCCACGGCTCGCGCTGGCCCAGGAAATTCCCTACGGCCTGACCCCCGGACGCCCCTACGAGGGCACGACGATCAACGTCCTGTCCGTGGTCACACCGCAATTCGACGGCCTGCGCCTGCGCGACCAGGAATTCACCGATCTGACCGGGATCGAGGTGGAATGGACCTTCATCCCCTTCGGCTCGCTGCAGGAACGCGTGAACGCCGAAGGCATCGCCGCAAACGGCGCATTCGACGTGGTCAACTACCTCGACAGCTGGGGCCCGCCCAACGCCCATTGGCTGGCGCGCATCGACGAGTTGATGGATCGCGACGGCATCTCCATGGATCGCTATCCGCCCGCCTTCGCCCGGTCGGCACAGTTTGAGGGGGAGACGCTCGGCTTCCCGCTCCGCGCCCACGCGCAGTTGATGTTCTACCGCAAGGACCTGATCGAAACGCCGCCCGCCACATGGGACGACGTGATCGCCATCGGCAACGAGCTGAAGGAAACCAATCCCGACATTTCGCCGCTTGCGCTTTACTACAACAATGACGGCAACCGTCAGAACCTGTTCATCTGGATCAACTTCCTCTGGGCCGCCGGTGGCCGGATCTTCAACGACGACTTCACCGCCGGTTGGACCAGCGAAGAGGCGCTCGCCGCGACGGAGGCCTATATCGGCCTGCATACGGAGCACGAGATCACCAACCCCAACAGCCTCGCCTTCGTCGAGCAGGACGCGCGGCAATCCTTCATGCAGGGCAATTCCGCGATGATCCCGGTCTGGTGGTGGGCTTATTCCGGGTTCATCAACCCCGAAAGCTCCACGCTCACGGCCGATCAGGTGGGTTTCGTTGGGATGCCGTCCTATCAGGGCACGACCGCAACCTACGCGATCTCCATGCCGTTCTCGATTTCCAGCTATTCCCAGAACCAGGAAGCGGCCTGGGAATTCCTGAAATGGCTCAGCAACCCCGACATGGACCGCGCCAACGCGATCGAGCGGGAAGTGGGCGGGGAAACGATCGTCAACAACGTCGTCACCCATGTCTCCTCCCTCACCGACCCGGATGTGAACGCCGCCAATGCGGGCATTCAGGAGGCCGCCTATGACAGCCTTCAGAATTCCGACATCATGCCGCAGATCCCGGAATGGCCCGAGGTCGGCGACATCCTGTCGGCGGCGATTGCCGAGGCGGCCGCGGGCGGTGACGTGCGCGAGTTGATGATGGCGGCTGCCGAACAATCCGACCGTGTGCTGCGGCGCGCGGGACGTATCCAGTAACCTTTCTGGAGGGGTGGGGGCGTCCGTGTCCCCGCCCGCCTTACGCCCATGCGCGATCAAACCCTAAAATATCTGCTGGTGTTGCCGGCGGTCCTGGTGGTCTTCGCGACCGCCGTGTGGCCCCTGATCGAGAGCCTGCGGTTCTCCTTCTACCAAGGCCGTACCGACAGGGGCGATTTTCCCCAGAACTGGTTGGGGTTCGAGAATTACGAATGGGCGTTCCTCTATGAACCGGCCTTCTGGAATTCCGTCTACGTCACGGCGCTTTACACGATCATCACCGTGGCGTTGACGACGCTTTTCGCCCTCGGCCTTGCGATGCTGCTGGCCCCCGGTGGCAAACTGCGCTCGGGCGTGCAGACGCTCCTGATCCTGCCCTTCGCGATGAGCCCGGCGCTGATCGGCGTCTCCTTCCGCTTCATGTTCAACCCGGAATTCGGCCTGTTCGACGCGTTCTTCGGGGTGGTCTTTCCGCCGCTGGCTGACGTTTCCTGGCTGGCCGACCCCGACCTGGCCTTCGCCGTCATCGTCATGGCCGATGTCTGGGGCTGGATACCCTTCCTTACGCTGGTTTTGATCGGTGGCCTCGCCTCCGTCCCGCAAGACACGATCGAGGCCGCGCAGGTCGACGGCGCGTCGGGCTGGCGCGTGTTCAAGGACGTGACCCTGCCGCAACTGATGCCGGTTCTGGCCGTCGTCATCATCCTCAAGGCGATCTTCAGCCTCAAGACCTTCGACCAGGTCTTCATGCTCACGAATGGGGGCCCGGGCACGGCGACCCAAACGCTCAGCCACTACATCTACATCACCTCCACCCGCTACGGGCAGGTGGGCTATGCGGCGTCCGTCGCTTGGCTGATGGTGATCCCGATGATGGTGCTGACCTATTTCTACGCCAAGTTCGTGTTCAAGAAGGATTGACGCGATGACGGAACGGACCACACCGCAAATCGAGCTGTCCGCCGCGCAGGCGTCCGAATTCTGGACCGGCAAGCGCAAGCAACGCTTCTGGCGCGGTGTTCAGACCATCCTGATCCTGATCGCGGCCTTCATCATGCTGATCCCGATCATCTGGATCTTCCTCGCGGCCTTCAAATCCCACGTCGAAGTCTACCAGCTGCGCCTGTTCTTCACGCCCACGCTGGAGAATTTCGGGACCGTGTTCGAGGAGCCCTACGACCTCGGATCAAAACTCTACAATTCCACGATCGTGGCCTTCGTGACGGTGATCTTCGCCATCCCCATCGCCACCATGGCGGCCTATTCCTTCAGCCGCTTCCGCCTGAAATTCGAGACGACGATCCTTGTCGTGATCCTCGCCACGCAATTCGTGCCAGCGGTCGTCATCATCCTGCCCTTCTTCATCATGTTCCGCGATGTGGGCCTGCTGGACACGCGGCTGGGCCTGATCCTCGTAAACCTCGCCATCGTGATGCCGTTCGCGATCTGGATGATCAAAGGCTTCATCGACGGCATCCCGATGGACACGGAGGAGGCGGCGATGGTCGACGGCTCGTCGCGCCTGCAAGTCATCAAGAACATCGTCCTGCCCATGGCGGCGCCCGGCCTCGTCACGGCGTCGATCTTCTGTTTCATCCTGGCGTGGAACGAGTTCCTGTTCGCGCTGTTCCTCACCAATCGGGAGGCGGTGACGCTGCCCATC
This sequence comes from Hasllibacter sp. MH4015, assembly GCF_020177575.1. Taxonomy (NCBI): domain Bacteria; kingdom Pseudomonadati; phylum Pseudomonadota; class Alphaproteobacteria; order Rhodobacterales; family Roseobacteraceae; genus Hasllibacter; species Hasllibacter sp. MH4015. The sequence goes on along the minus strand of NZ_JAHTBK010000001.1, from coordinate 2,071,073 downwards.
GGCCTCGCGCTGTTCCGGGGGGAGGAGGGGGATCTGTGGAACCTTCTATCCGCCGCCGGGATCATCATCATGGCGCCCATGTTCGTGCTGGCCTTGGCGATCCGGAAGTATTTCGTGCAAGGCATGACTATGGGGGCGGTCAGGTGAGCGCCACCATTGCAGACCCGGCGCGGAACAAAGGCGAAGCCGCCGCGCATCGCCGGGCCGCCCCCCGGCACGGCGATTTGGTGGGGCTTGGTGATCCGGTCGAATGTTATGGGGATTTTGCGGGCATAAAGTGGACGACACGAACGTCGGATCGCCGCACCGCGGCCCGCCGATGCGCGTCTGGGACAGCGATTATGGGAACAGCATCTGTGGTTATAAAGAAAACCTCAAAAAGCTACAGAAATACCACACCGGAAAATGGGGGTCTTCATGGCTGAAATCCGGCTCAACAACCTCACCAAGCGCTGGGGCGATTTCATCGGTGTCGACGACCAGTCGCTGCACATCCATGACGAGGAATTCCTGGTCCTGCTCGGCCCGTCGGGCTGCGGCAAGACCACCACCATGCGCATGATCGCGGGGCTCGAAGACCCCACGGATGGGGAAATCTGGATCGGCGACCGCATGGTCAATGACGACCTTCCCAAGGATCGCGACGTGGCCATGGTGTTCCAGAATTACGGCCTCTACCCCCACATGACGATCTTCGACAATATCGCCTATCCCTTGAAGGTGCGCGGCACCCCCAAGGCCGATATCGAGCCGCGCGTGAAGAAGGCCGCCGAACAGGTTGAATTGACGGAGTTTTTGCACCGCAAGCCCAAGGCGCTGTCAGGTGGTCAACGGCAGCGCGTGGCGCTCGCGCGCGCCATCGTGCGCACGCCCAAGGTGTTCTTGATGGATGAGCCGCTCAGCAACCTCGACGCCAAGCTGCGCGTGACCATGCGGGCGGAGCTGAAACACCTCTCCCGCGCGCTCCAGATCACCACGGTCTACGTCACCCATGACCAGATCGAGGCGATGACACTCGCCGACCGCGTCGCCGTCATGCGCCACGGGATCATCCAGCAACTCGGAACGCCGGACGACATCTACAACGACCCCGCCAACGTCTTCGTGGCGGGCTTCATCGGCAGCCCTGCGATGAACCTCATCAACGGCTCCGTCCAATCGGGCATGTTCGTGACCACCGGCGGCACGCGGCTGGTCGGCATCGGCGGGCCGGACCGCGCCAGCGCCATCCTCGGTGTCCGCGCCGACGATATGAGCGTGCATGAGGCCGGCCAAGGCGATATCGACGTGAAGATCTACGCCTTCGAGAATACCGGCGAAAGCACCCTTCTGACCGTGCAATGGGGCAAGCAGCGCGTGATCGCGCGCGGCGACCGGCATCTGCGCAAGGAACAGGACGATATCGTGGGCATCAAGCTGAACCCCGATCATCTTTATCTCTTCGATCCCGAGAGCGGGGATCGCATCCGCATTGGAGCGTGACATGAAAGACCTCAGCCAATCCCAGATGGAGCAGAACATCGTCCGCTACGGCGACCTGCGCCCCTGCAAGACCGCCTTCATCGACGCCCATACCCCGGGCAGCGACCAGAAGGAGAATTTCACGATCATCGGCGGCGGGGTCAGCGAAAGCGCGGATCAGCACGTCCATATCACCGACAAGATCGGCTTCAATATCGGCGCGGCGGGCCAGCCGCCCAAATGCCGCAACTCGCTCCATTCCCACCGCACGGCGGAAGTGTTCTTCGTCCTCAAGGGCCGCTGGCGGTTCTTCTGGGGCCGCCATGGCGACGCGGGCGAGGTGACGCTGGAAGAGGGCGACATCTTCAACATCCCGACCGGCATTTTCCGGGGGTTCGAGAATATCGGCGACGATTACGGGATGATCATGGCCATCCTCGGCGGCGACGACGCCGGTGGCGGCGTGATCTGGGCGCCCCAGGTGATCGAGGATGCGGCCGATCACGGGCTGGTCCTGGCTGAGACCGGGCGTCTTTACGACACCAAGAAGGGGCAGGCGCTGCCCGACGGCGTGAAGCCCATGCCGCTTCTCACCGAGGAGGAGCTGAAGGCGTTCCCCGAATCCACAACGGCGGATGTGGTGCCGAACTACGTCGCGCGCTACTGGGACATGGTGGCCTTGTCAGACCGCAAACCGGCGCTGGTGATCGGTGAGAACGGAATGCTGCGCGACAAGCCGGGTTTCGAGGTCGGGTTCCTCACCCGCGGCTCGGCCAAAACGGAGATGCACCGCCACGACCGCGCCTCCGTCCTGATGCCGGTCAAGGGCCATTGGCGCGTCGAATGGGCGGCGAATGAGACCTATGGCGCGGGCGCGGCCACGCTGGCCCCGGGTGACACCATGAACGTGCCCGCGAACCTCGATCACACGGCCTATCCCTCGATGACGGGGGAGGCCGCGATGTTCCATGTCGTGGCCACCGACGATGCGGCCGGGTCCACTTGGAATGGCTGATATTCCGCAGGATCTTCTGGCGCTCCTGCGGCGCGTCGATACGCCGACCGTGTGCAACGCGATCGAGGTCGTGCAGGGTCGCCGCGGCTTCAACCGTTTCACGCGCGGCACGATGCAGCATTCCAAACCGGGCGATCCGCCCATCGTGGGCCGCGCCAGAACCGCGCGCATCGCCGGGTTGGCCCCGCCGACCGAAGACCCGGCCACGATCCGCGCCCGGCGCATGGAGTATTTCCGCTCCATGGCCGGGGGCGATGGCCCCACCGCCGCGGTGGTCGAGGACCTCGATTACCCCAATTGCATCGCTGGCTGGTGGGGGGAGGTTCACGTCGCCGTCCACAAGGGCCTTGGCTTGGCCGGTGCCGTCACCAACGGCGTGATGCGCGATCTCGACGTGATCGACGACGGCTTCCCGGTTCTCACCGGATCCATCGGCGTCAGCCACGGCTTTGTCCACGTGGTCGATATTGGCGGGCCGGTCCGGGTCATGGGCCTTGAGGTGCGGCAGGGCGAGTTGATCCACGCCGACCGCCACGGTGCGCTTGTCGTCCCGGAGGAGGTGATAGGCGGCCTCAAGCAGGGGATCGAGACGGTCATGGCCAGCGAAGCCATCGTGCTCGACCCCGCCCGCTCGGGCGATTTCGACATCGACAAGCTGGCCGAGACCTGGGCCAAATTCGAAGCCGCCCGCACCTGACCGGTGCAAGGCGCGGCTTGGGTGCACGTGTCGCAGGCGCTCCACCGCGTACTTGTGGCCTAATCGGCCTTCACCGGGTTTCCTGAAGAAAGAGAGCGAATTGCCCCTCAATCCGCCCGGCTTCTCAGAGTGCAAAGCGCGGTAGTCCAGAAAAGACGACGTCAAGCTGCCGAAAGCAGCAGTCGGAATAACGATGAGGCTAACGGGAGAAACCGACAATACGGCCTCAAGTAGCCGAAGGCGCTAGGCCAAACAGGAAGTGCTGCTGCTGGAGAGAATTGAACTCTCGCACTCAGCGTGGCGGCGCACGCCGGTGCGCGCCAGTCGAGAGACCGGCATTCGGTCTTGGTGTGACGGTTGCGACCTGAGGCGTGGAAACTGGTGCTGCTGGAGAGAATTGAACTCTCGACCTCTCCCTTACCAAGGGAGTGCTCTACCTCTGAGCTACAGCAGCGCCGGGTGGCGGCGGTTTAGAGCGTGGGGCGCATCCTTGCAAGCGCAATCTGGACCCCCGGGGCGTGGCGCGGTAAAGGCTCTGGACATGGCACGCAAACCCGCAAGCGACAGGCCGCAGGGCTCCGCCGTCGAGGCCAGGGAAGCCCGCCTCAAGGCGGCGCTCAAGGCCAATATGGCAAGGCGCAAGGCACAGGCCCGCGCCCGTGCGGCGGCGGGTGAGGATAATGAGGCCGGCGAACCGGCGGACGAGTAGAGACGCGGAGAGAGAGGCAGGCAAATGGACAGAATTGTGGTGACCGGCAACGGGCCGCTCAGCGGGCAGATCCCGATTGCGGGCGCAAAGAACACTTGCCTGAAACTGATGTGCGCGGCTTTGCTCAGCGATGAGCCGCTGACGCTCACCAACGTGCCGCGCCTGTCGGATGTCGCCACGCTGAGCGAGCTTCTCGAAAGCCTCGGCGTGGAAGTCGGTCGCCTGAACGAGGGACAGACCCTCGCCCTGTCGGCGGCCAACCTGACCTCGCATCTGGCCCATTACGACATCGTGCGCAAACTGCGCGCCTCCTTCAACGTGCTCGGCCCCATGATCGGCCGGACGGGGGAGGCGATCGTCTCACTGCCCGGCGGATGTGCCATAGGCGCGCGGGCCGTGGATTTCCACATCACGGGGTTGGAGAAGATGGGGGCCAAGGTCGAGCTGAAGGATGGCTACGTCCATGCCTCGGGCGACCTGAGAGGGGCGGAGGTCGAATTTCCCTTCCCCTCCGTGGGTGCCACGGAAAACGTCATGTGCGCCGCCGTGCGCGCCAAGGGCACGACCGTGATCAAGAACGCCGCCCGCGAACCCGACACCAAGGCACTGGCCGATTGCCTGATCGCCATGGGCGCCGATATCGAAGGCGCGGGGACGGAGACGATGGTGATCCGCGGCGTCGACCGCCTGCACGGCACCACCCATCGCGTGATCACCGACCGGATCGAGTTGGGCACCTACATGGTCGCCCCCGGCATCGCGGGCGGAGAGGTCGAATGCCTGGGCGGCAGCCGCGATCTGGTCGCCTCCCTGTGCGACAAGATGGAACAGGCGGGGCTGGAGATCACGGAAACCGAGGCCGGGCTGAAGGTCCGGCACCCCGGCGGCCGGCTGAAGGCGGTCGATGTCACCACCGCTCCGTTCCCCGGATTTCCCACCGATCTTCAGGCGCAATTCATGGCGATGATGTGCTTTGCCGAAGGCACGGCGGTTCTGGAAGAGACGATATTCGAGAACCGCTTCATGCATGCGCCCGAACTGATCCGCATGGGCGCGAAGATTGAGGTTCACGGAAACACGGCCCGCGTGACGGGCGTGGAAACGCTCAAGGGCGCGCCAGTGATGGCGACCGATCTGCGCGCCTCGGTGTCGCTGATCCTCGCCGGGCTCGCGGCAGAGGGGGAGACGGTGGTGAACCGCGTCTATCACCTGGATCGCGGCTATGAACAATTAGTGCGCAAGCTGCGCGGCGTCGGCGCGAATGTGGAGCGGTTGAACGATGGCGTCTGACGATCAGCCCCGGGATGCCCGGTTCGAGGATGCCGATGACGCGCCAGTCGCCCTGCGCGCACTGGAGGCCGCGGATGTCCCCGTGATCTCCGCCCTCGTGCAGGACGCGGTCTTTCCGATCACCGAGATGGGCTATGACCGCAAGGCGCGCCGCTTCGCGATCCTGCTCAACCGGTTCCGCTGGGAGGAGCGGGGGCGCGGCGATCCGCAACGAGTGCAGGCCGTCCTCGCGATCGAAGACGTGCTGGCGGTTGCCACGCAGGGTATCGACCGGGCCGATACGGACACGATCCTGTCGCTTCTTGCCCTTGAATGGGAGCCGTCCGAAGATGGCATGGGCCGCCTGACCCTCGTGCTGGCGGGTGACGGCGCGGTGGCGGTGGATGTGGAAGCGTTGGAGCTGACCCTGAAGGACGTCACCAAGCCCTATATCGCGCCCTCGGGCCACGCGCCGGACCATGGCGCTTAGCCACCGGCCCCTGACCGCCGCCGATGCGGAGGTCTTTGCCGCCCTGCGCCTTGAGGGAATCGAGGCCTTCCCCGAAGCCTTCCTCCTGACCGCGGCAGAGGCGCGCTCGGCCCCTCCGGACCGCGTGGCCGCGCAATTGGACAGCGGACGCCTCCATGGCTGTTTCGACGGCGTCACCCTGATCGGCTTTGGGGGGCTGGAGTTTCATCCCTGGGCCATGGCGTCCCACCGCGCCCATATCGGCCCGTTCTACGTCACCGGGTGCCGTCACGGCTCCGACGCCGCGCTGTCGCTGATGGCGTATTTCGAGGATCTCGCCCTCGCGCGCGGTGTGACGCAGTTGGAGCTTTGGGTGGCCGCCGCCAATACCCGCGCGCGGGCCTTCTACACCAAGCTCGGCTATCGCGGTGTCGGCCAGATGCCCGCGGCCGTCGTGATGGATGGCACGCCGCGCGACGACATCTTCATGGTCCGCACGCTTTCCGAACCCCGCCCGACGCCCGGCCCCGACGGTATGCGTCGTCTTGGTCCGGGTGACTGGAAGGCGTTCCACGACATCCGCACCGAGATGCTGACATTGGCCACGCACAGCTTCGGCACCATGCCCGCGGAATGGGCCGCCCGGGCCCCGGACGAGGTCGTGGACTGGATGGGCAAGACGCATCTTTGGGCCGTCGTCGAAGGGGGCCGCGTCCTGTCCTGCCTTGGCTGGCACCGCTTCCCCGGCCAGGTCCAGGCCCACCGTGGCCATATCGTCGCCGTCTACACGCGGCCCGAAGCGCGCCAGAAGGGCCATTTCCGCGCGCTTCTCAACGCCGCCAAGGCAGAGGCCGCTGACGACGGCATTATCCAGTTCGAGCTGGACGTGGGCGCCGACAACAAATCCGCGCGCGCCGCCTACGAGGCCCATGGATTCACCGTGACCGGCGGCATTCCCCGCGCGCTGAACCATGGCGGTCACATCCACAACCAGCTTTATATGGTCTGCCCCCTCGCAAACGGTTGAGCCGCCGGTCCCGCCGCGCTATCTGCCGCCTAATATTCCGGAGGGGACATGCCGCAATTTCTTGATACCACGGAGGCCGATTTCGAGGCCCGCTTCGCCGCCCTTCTGGAGATGAAGCGGGAGGACAGCGCGGATGTGGACGACATCGTGGCCGGTATCATCGCCGATGTGCGCGCGCGCGGCGACGCGGCCTTGATCGAGCTCACCGAGACATTCGACCGCCTGACCCTGACCCCCGAGACGCTGGCCTTTTCCCAAGACGAGATCGCGGAGGCCGCCGCCCGCGTGCCGGAGGCGGAGCGCAGGGCGCTGGAACTGGCCGCCGACCGCATCCGCGCCTATCACGTCCGCCAGATGCCCGAAGATGCGCGCTGGACCGATCCCGAGGGCGCGACGCTTGGCTGGCGCTGGAACGCGGTGTCGGCGGCGGGGCTCTACGTGCCGGGCGGGCTGGCCTCCTATCCCTCCTCGGTGCTGATGAACGCGATCCCGGCGCAGGTCGCGGGGGTGGAGCATCTGGTGATCTGCGCGCCCACGCCCGACGGGGTGGCGAACCCGCTGGTGCTTCTGGCGGCACAGCTTTCGGGGGTGGAGACGATCTATCGCATCGGGGGCGCGCAGGCGATTGCCGCGATGGCCTACGGGACGGAAACGATTGCGCCCGTGGACAAGATCACCGGCCCCGGCAATGCGTTCGTCGCCGCCGCCAAGCGCCGCGTCTTCGGGCGCGTGGGCATCGACATGATCGCGGGCCCGTCCGAGATCCTCGTGATCGCGGATCGCGACAATGATCCCGACTGGATCGCCACCGACCTGCTCAGCCAGGCCGAACACGACGAAAGCGCGCAAAGCATTCTCATCACCGACGATGCCGCCTTCGGGCGCGCCGTGGCCCAGGCCGTTGAAACCCAACTCGAAACCCTGCCGCGCGCCGCCATTGCCGGGCCGTCGTGGCGCGACAACGGCGCGATCATCTTGGTCCGCGACCTCGATCAGGCCGCCACCCTGTCGGACCGGATCGCCCCCGAGCATCTGGAGCTTTGCGTCGCCGATCCCGACGCCCTGTTCGACAAGATCACACATGCGGGTGCCGTTTTCCTCGGCCAATGGACTCCCGAAGCCATCGGCGATTACATCGGCGGGCCGAACCACGTGTTGCCCACCGCGCGGTCCGCGCGCTTTTCCTCTGGGCTGAATGTGCTGGATTTCATGAAGAAGACGACCCTTGCCCGCATGAACCCCGACGCGCTCAAGGCCATCGGCCCCGCGGCGGAGATCCTCGCGACCTCCGAAGGTCTCGGCGCCCATGCGGCCTCCGTGCGCGCGCGTCTCGATCGCCTGAACCGGGAGGGGGAGGTTTGACCATGCATATCAGCCATATCGAGATCGACACCGACGGTCTGCCCGCCCCCACGCCCGAGATCGAGCAGGAGCGCAAGGTCGCAATCTTCGACCTGCTGGAGGAGAACACGTTCTCCATCCCCCGCGATGACGTCCCCGATGGCCCCTACCGCGTGACCCTCGCGATCCGGGAAAAGCGGCTGGTCTTCGACGTCGACACCGACGCGGGCGAACCGGCCGCCGAATTCCACCTGTCGCTGTCGCCGTTCCGCCAGACCGTCAAGGATTACTGGCAGATCTGCGAGAGTTACTTCAACGCCGTCAAGACGCTGCCCCCCAACCAGATCGAGACGATCGACATGGCCCGGCGCGGCATCCACAACGAAGGCGCGCGGCTCTTGCAAGAACGCCTCGACGGCAAGGCGGAGGTCGATACCGACACCGCGCGGCGCCTTTTCACCCTGATCTGTGTCCTGCATTTCGGAGCGTGATCCAGGTGGCCCCGGACACATCCCATAAGGCCTTCCCCCAATCGGTCCTGTTCTGCTGCGATCACAATTCCACCCGCTCCCCCATGGCCGAGGGGCTGATGAAGAAATTCTACGGCCACCGCGCCTATGTGCAATCCGCGGGCGTCAAGCACGAGCTGGAGATTGACGGCTTCGCGGTCTCCGTCTGCGCCGAATTGGGGGTGGAGCTGGAACGCCACCGCGTCCGCTCCTTCGACGAGATGGAGCAATGGGGCGACGACCTGACCGGCTTCGACCTGATCGTCGCCCTCAGCCCCGCCAGCCAGCGCCGCGCCCTCGACATGACGCGCACGTTTCATATCGACGTGGAATACTGGCCGATCATCGACCCCACCGGCCTGGGCGAGACGCGGGACGCGAAGCTTGCCAGCTACCGCCAGGCCCGCGACCAGATCGTGACCCGGATGCAGGACCGGTTCGGCCCCCCGACAGAGGCGTAACCGCCGCCGCCCGACCGCGCCTGATCTCGCCCGCGCGTGCCCCGCCTCAGGCCCGCTGCGCCGTCCCGCTCTTCCACCACCCCTCCGGCAGACGCAGAAGATCGGTGCGCGTCGCGGCATAGATCGCGCCGACGGCACCCAGGATATTGGCAAGGGCGGCTGCAAAGACGATGCCGATATAGCCGAAGGTCCAGACGCCGATCCACGCCAGCGGCAGATAGATCAACAAGATACGCCCAAGGCTCAGCGACATGGACCAAAGCGCCTTGTCGCGGGCATTCATCGCCGCGTTTCCGATCACAAGGATGCCGTAGCCGAACAGGGTCAGGCCCACGATGCGCAGGTATTGCGCGGCATATCCCTGATCTTCCTCGCCCGACGCCAACAGCCCCGCGATGGGGGAGGCGAGGGTGAACAGAACGATCCCGACCACCGCGCCATAGGCCAGCGAAAACCCGAAGGCCCAAGATGTCGCCTGCGTGACGCGGCCGTATTTCTCCGCGCCCCAATTCTGGCCGACCACGGGTCCGATACCGGCGGAGACGGCCATCAACGGCACCAGCAAGATGGATTGCACCCGGCCCGCCGCGCCGAAACCTGCCACGGCAGCGTCGCCCACCGTCGCCACCGCCGCCGTCACCAGCGCCATACCGGCCGGGTTGATCGCGTTGGACATCGACGCGGGCAGCCCCACGCTCAGGATCGACCGCACACTGCCCCAAAGGCCGCTCAGCACGTTGCCGCATACCCCCAGAAGGCCGCGCCGCCACGCCAGCCACAGGGCCAGCGCCATGGCGATCACCCGCCCGATCAACGTAGACGTGGCAGCACCCGCCGTGGACATCTCCGGGATCGGACCCCAGCCGAAAATCAATATCGGGTTGAGCGCGATGCCGAAAAACGCCGCCACCACCATGATCGCCGCCGAGGTCGCCCCGTCGCCATGGGCGCGAAACACCGCGTTGGTAATCATCATCGTGACGAGAAACGGGAACGACAGCGCCCAAAGCGGCATGTAGGCGGCGACCTCTTCGGCCACCTCACCCTCCGCGCCGAGGGCGGAGAAGATGAACGGGAAGATCAGCCAGATCAGCGCGCCGATCACAAGCGCCAGCGCAAGGCCAAGGCCGATCGCGTGCAGGCCAAGGCGCTGCACATCGTCGGTGTCCTTGCCCGCCCCGACCCCTTGGGACAGCGTTGCATTGGCCCCGGCACTCAACCCGATGGCAAGCGACGTGATGGCCGTGATGACCGGATAGATGAAGCCCACCGCCGCCAATGCGGCCCCGCTGACCTGGCCCAGGAAATAGGCATCCGCCAGACCCACCGCGATGACCGAGAAGATGCCGAAACTCATCGGGGCCGACATGGCGGTCAGGGCCTTCCAGATCGGGCCCTTGGTCAGGTCTCTCTTGCCGCTCTCGGCCATGTGTGTCCCCTTGGCTGCCCGGCCTCCGACCGGTGCTTGATCCGCCGCGCGCGCCCCAATGGCAGGCGCGCATCGCGACGGGGCGGTCGCCCGCCCATGTCTCTGTCGTCGGGGACCAACACCGGAACACGGCATCTGTTCCCGAAAAGGTCGGCGGCTTCAGGCGTTCGTGTGTGGCCGTTTGGGAAGGATCAAGGCCACTTCCGTCCCGCACGCGGCGCTACTATCGTGCGCCCATGGACAGCACCGACCTCATCACCCGCTACTACGCCGCCTTCAATGCCGGGGACATCGACGGCATGATCGCCTGCCTCGCCCCCGACATCGCCCACCACGTCAACGAGGGGCAAATCCGCACCGGCACCGACGCCTTCCGCGCCTTCTGCACCTATATGGAGCGGTGCTATACGGAGCAGCTGACTGACATCGTCGTCATGGCCACGCCCGATGGCACCCGCGCAGCGGCGGAATTCACTGTGAACGGAACCTACCTCCAGACGGATGAGGGCCTGCCGGAGGCGCGGGGCCAGACCTATCGCCTGCCCGCCGGCGGTTTCTTCAGTATCGAGGGCGGGCGGATCACCCGGATCGTCACCTATTACAACCTCGCCGACTGGATCGCACAGGTCTCCGCCCGATGAGCCTTGGGGTGGAGGCACTGACCGGCCCCGCGCTCGATGCCGCGCTGCCCGACCTTGCGCGGCTGCGCATCACGGTGTTCCGGGCGTTTCCCTATCTCTACGATGGCGATGCGGAGAATGAGGCGCGCTACCTCGCATCCTACCGCGACACTCCCCGCGCCGTCCTGATCGCCGCGCGCGACGGCGACCGGATCGTGGGGGCCGCCACGGGCATGCCGCTCAGCGATCACGCCGATGCCGCCCAGATCGAAGGCGCGCCCTTCGCACCCGCCGATGTGTTCTATTGCGCCGAAAGCGTGCTCTTGCCGGACTATCGGGGCAGGGGCCTCGGCCACCGCTTCTTCGATCTGCGGGAGGCCCATGCCCGCGCGCTCGGCTTTCCGCTTTCCGCGTTTTGTGCGGTGGCACGCGCGCCCGACCATCCCCAGCGCCCCGCCGATTACCGCCCGCTCGATCCCTTCTGGCGCAAACGCGGCTACGCGCCCGTGCCCGGCGCGCAGGCGCACTTTGACTGGACCGATGTGGGCGATACCGCGCCCACCACCAAGATCCTGAACGTCTGGACCAGAGCCTTATGAAAATCGCGACCGCCGCCTATCCCCTCGACCAGTTCACCGAGTGGGCCGATTACGCCGCCAAGCAGATCCACTGGGTGCGGGAGGCCGCGCAGGCGGGCGCGGACCTTCTGGTCTTTCCCGAATATGGCCGGATCGAACTCGCCACCTTGCAGGCCGCCGCGGGCGATCTGGAGGCCTCGCTCCACGCCGCCTCCGATCTGGCGCAGGACGCCGATCACCTGATGGCAGACCTGGCCCAGGGCTACGGCGTCCACATCCTTTGCCCCTCCGGCCCCGTCTTCGACGAGGATCGCGCCCGCCCCGTCAACCGCGCCTGGCTCGTCGGCCCCGACGGCTTCCTCGACTACACCGACAAGCAGGTCATGACCCGGTTCGAGAGGGAGCAGTGGGACGTCGTCCCCGGCGACCCGCTTCAGGTCACCGAAACGCCCCTCGGCAAGATCGGCGTCCTGATCTGCTACGACGCCGAATTCCCGCTCCTGGGCCGCGCACTCATCGAACAGGGGGCGGAGATCATCCTGACCCCGTCCTGCACCGATGCGCTTGCGGGCTATTCCCGCGTCCGCATCGGGTCCATGGCCCGCGCGCTCGAAGGGCAATGCGTCACCGTCCATTCGCCCACCGTCGGCCCCGCGCCCTGGTCGCCCGCACTCGACGAAAACGTGGGTGCCGCCGCCATCTACGGCCCGCCCGACCTGGGTTTCCCGCCCACCGGCATCCTCGCCGAGGGCGCATTGAACGAGCCCGGCTGGGTGCTCGCCGATATCGACATCGACGCCATCCACCGGGTCCGCGCGGAGGGGGCCGTCTTCAACCACGCCCATTGGCCCGAAAGTCACGACCGGGCGTCACAATCCGGGGAACAACGCGATTTGCCTTGAAACCTTCGGGCATTAGGCGCATTTACCCCCCGTCTGCCCCGATCGTCGGGGCGCAACGAATGGAGTGACCATGGCCAAGGAAGAGATGCTCGAATTTCCTGGTGTCGTGAAGGAACTCCTGCCCAACGCGACATTCCGGGTCGAGCTCGAAAATGGCCATGAGATCATCGCGCATACGGCAGGCAAGATGCGGAAAAACCGCATCCGGGTTCTGGCAGGCGACAAAGTCCAGGTGGAAATGACCCCCTACGACCTCACGAAGGGTCGTATCAACTACCGCTTCAAGTGAGCGAAGACCGCACGATAACCACCCCCGCCGAGATCTCGGACGGGGTGCGGACCTTTGCGGCCACCTTGGGCGACGGGGTGGCGGATTACGTGCCCGTGAGGCCCGCTGAAGGCGCTCTGGAAGACCAGCCCTTCTACAACGTCATCGTCGCGGGCGACGGCGCGCAACCCGTCTTCGGCTGGCTGATCTGGGAGCTGACGGGCTATTGGCTCGAGGCGCAGCGCCACGCGGTTCTCGACCGTGATGGCCTGGTCGACATCACCCCCCCGATTGATCAGGAGACGCAGATCCTCTTCGTTCCCGACAGCGATTGGCAATTCGACTACCTCAATCCCAAGCCCCTGCGCCGCCCCGCGCGCCACCTACTGACCGATGACGCGGATGTGGTGAAATGGGCGAAACTCGCCGATGATGTCGACGCCTTCAAATTCCGCCACACCAAGTTCAAGGGTGAGCGGTCCGAGCTGGTGATCCCCGAAGGCAAGGACCAGCGGCGGATGGAACGCCTGCAACGCGACTACAACGCCGCCGCGCGCGTGGCTTTGTCAAAGTAGGGTGGGGGCCAGATGAACCTCATCCTCGGCTCCGGCAGCCCGCGCCGCCTTGAACTGCTGGCAGTATTGGGCCTCACCCCCGCCGACATCCGCCCCCCTGACATCGACGAAGGCCCGCGCGACGGCGAACTCCCGCGCCCCTACGTCGAACGCATGGCCCGTGAGAAGGCGCAAGCGATCCCCTGTGCCCAAGGCGAAGTGGTTCTCGCCGCCGACACCACCGTGGCCCTTGGCCGCCGCATCCTCGGCAAACCCGCCGATGCCGATGAAGCCCGCGCCTTCCTGCGGCTTCTGGGTGGCCGCCGCCACCGCGTCTACACCGCCATCGCAGTGAAAACCGCCGACGCGCTCCGCACCCGCGTGGTCGAAAGCCGCGTGAAGATGAAACGCCTGGGCGCGGTGGAGCTGGACGGCTACATCGCCACCGGTGATTGGCAGGGCAAGGCAGGCGGCTATTCGATACAAGGCCCCGCCGGCGCGTTCATCCCGTGGATCAGCGGCTCCCACTCCGCCATCGTGGGCCTGCCCCTGGCAGAGACGGCGAACCTGTTGCAGGGCGCGGGGGTCAAGGTTTGGAAGACATGAACGCGACGCCTCGACACGACGCATCGGCACGGAACCAAGGCCGCAGGCCGCCGTGCCATCGGTCGCACTGGAAGTGCGCGCCCGTGGCGCGACCCGCCCGGACGGCACGGCGATTTGGCCCAACTTGGCGCATCGAAGGGGCGTCATTCGAACCTGGCCGCCATAAAGCGGTTCCCAACGACCGCTGGATCGCCGTACCGCGGCCCGCCGATGGCACAGCTTTGCGCAATCGCGCTGCCGAAGCTCCTGCGGGGCCGCGCCCATGAAAGGCACCACGATCCTCCTCGACCATATCAACGGGCGCGAAGCCGCCGCCCTCATGGTCGACGGCAAGCTCCACGACCTCCTGATCGACCCGCCCGAAGACGCCGCCCCCGGTGTCGGGGCCATCGCATGGGCCGTTGCGGACCGTCCGCTGAAAGGGCAGGGCGGTCTGACCCTGCAACTGGGCAACGGCCTCACCGGCTACCTCCGCCGTGCCAAGGACATCGCGCCCGGCGATGCGTTCTGGGTGCAGGTCTCGGGCGTCGCGGAACCCGGCAAAGCCATCCCCGTCACGCCCGACCTGATCTTCAAATCCCGCTACGCGATCATCACGCCGCACAAGCCCGGCCTCAACGTCTCCCGTTCGATCCGGGAGGAGGGCGAACGCGACCGCCTGCTCGCCATCGCCCATGACAGCCGCGCCGCGACGGAGGAATACGGCCTCATCATCCGCTCCTCCGCCGACGGGGCCGACGAAGACGACATCCACCGCGACATCTTTGAGCAATGCAAGATCGCCACCGCCGTGCTGGAACAGCGCGACGGCCCGCCGGAATGGCTGCTGGGTGAAGACAGCGCCCATGTCCTGGCCTGGCGCGACTGGACCGACCCCGATGAGATCGTCACCGAGGACGGCTCGTTCGTTGCCCACGGCGTGTTGGAGGCCATCGACGCCGCCCTCTCCCCGCGCCAGCCGCTCTCAGGCGGTGGCCACGCCTATATCGAGGCGACCCGCGCGCTCATCGCCGTGGATGTGAATACCGGCGCCGACCATTCGCTTGCCGCCGGTCTCAAGGCCAACCTCGCCCTGGTTCGCGACCTGCCGCGGCAGCTTCGCCTGAAAGGGCTCGGCGGACAGATCACCCTCGACCTCGCGCCGATGCCCAAGCGCGACCGCAAGCAGGTGGAAGATGCGGTGAAGAAGAGCTTCCGACAGGATGGATCGGACGTGGTTGTCGCCGGGTGGACGCCGCTCGGCCATCTCGAACTCACCCGCAAGCGCGACCGTCTGCCCCTCGCGCAGGTCTGGCCCAGGTCCTAGGCAAGACCACCCTGCCGCGCGGATCGGACCTTGGCCCGTATTGGGGGCAGGACGCCTGGACTGTCCTTCCTTTGCCGCGCTTCGCATCAGCGCGCGGTTCTCTGGGCCTGGCGCAAGATTGGTGCGTCAATCGCGTATATACCGAAGATGTACCGACCCTATACCGGTCCTATACGGCGGTGTTTTCGCGATTTCGCGTCATCTCAGCCGCCGGAGCAGCTCCAGCGAAGGCTCCCCCGTCACCGGCAGCCCATTCGCCGCCTGATAGGCCGAGATCGCCGCTTCCGTCCCCGATCCGATCACCCCGTCCGGCGTTCCCGCGTCGAACCCGGCGGCATTCAAACGCTCCTGCAACTCGCGCCTTTGCGCCTGCGTCAGGCCGCTGGAATCCGCCCCGAACGATTGCCTGAGCGGCCCGCCACCCGCCAGCCTGTCGGACATGTAGCCGACGCCAATTCCGTAATTGGTGGAGTTGTTGTAGCGCAGTATCACGTTGAAATTGTGGTACAAAATCCACGCCGGGGCGCCCGTGCCACCCGGCGCGTGGATCGCCGCCGACCCGTGGTCAGGGATCTGCCCGCCCCCCGCGCGCCGCACGCCGAGCTCGCGCCAGGACGACACGGAGCGCCTGTTGTCCCGCCCGGTGGAGGCATTGAACCCGGCGGGCAATTGCACCTCCATCCCCCACGGCTCCCCGCGCCGCCATCCGAAGCGATTGAAGTAGCTGGCAGTGGAGGCCAACGAATCCGTCGGATCACTCGACCAGATATCGCGCCGCCCGTCGCCCCGGAAATCGACCGCATATTCCTCGTAAGTCGTTGGAATGAATTGCGTATGTCCCATCGCCCCGGCCCAGGACCCCAGCATCCGTTCGGGCGTCGTATCACCGTTCTGGATGATTTTCAGGGCCGAAATCAGCTGCGCCTCGAAGAACCGCCCGCGCCGCCCTTCCCACGCCAAAGTCGCCACGGCAGAGATCACCGGAATATCCCCCAACCGCGTCCCGAACCGGCTCTCCACCCCCCACACGGCCGCCGTCACCTCCGGCGGCACGCCGTAGGCGGCCTCTATCTCACTGAGAACGCTGCGATTGTTGGAGAAGCGTCCCCGCCCGATGGACAGGTCATCCTCGCCCGCCACCAGCGCCAGGTAATCCTCGGTGGAGCGGCGGAATTCCGTCTGGTTGCGGTCCCGTTCCACGACACCTGGCAGGAAGCCGACACCCCGCAGGCCTCGGCTCAGCGCATCCTCACTGATCCCCGCACTGCGCGCACGCGGGCGAAAGGCTTGAATCCATTGGTCGAAATCGGCGTTGGGTTGCGGCATGAAATCCGGATCCGTCGACGGCCCACCGGCACCCGCCGCTCCGATTTCCGGCAGGCCGAACCCGCCACCGCCCACGCATCCCGCAAGCGTCAACGCCCCCGAACCCGCCAAAACCGTCCGTCGTGAAATGCCCATGTCACCGCTCCACCCGTGTTTTGCCCCAGCTAACGGCCCAAAACGCCCCTGCGCAATCCCCATCGCCCCGATGGCCCCCTTGCAGGCAGGATCAGGCTGCCCCAGATTACCCAATGCCCGCCGCGAAAGGAGCCGCCATGCCCTGTCCGATCTGCCACAAGGAAACCACGCAGCAATACCGCCCCTTCTGCTCGCGCCGCTGCGCGGATGTGGATCTTGGGCGCTGGTTAAACGGTTCCTATGCCGTGCCGTCCGAGGACCCCGAAGACATCGACCGCGCGGCCGAGGAATTGTCGAATTCGACCCCGAAACTGCACTGACCCCGCGCGCGGCAAAAATAGCCCCACCCCCTATGGACAGCGCCCCGCGAACGCCCTAGAACGCCGCTCACCCAAGGGGCACGCGCACGCCGCCCCGTTCCCGTGCCCGGGTAGCTCAGGGGTAGAGCAGTGGATTGAAAATCCTCGTGTCGGTGGTTCGATTCCGCCCCCGGGCACCATGAATTCCCGCTGTCGGCACTAGGGCCCATCGTTTCTGAAACGTTTGTTCTTATCTAAGGATGGCGGTCGATCTGGTGAAGGGCCCGTCTCCAACACCACAAGCAACGATCGCGCGGCTTCGGAACCGCCGACGCGTTCGTCATCGTGGACGCGCGTGGAGGGCTTTGTTTTGACGTCCTGTCGATCCAATTCGACCGGTCTGCGCCTCCGGTCCCCTCCAGAAGGCGACGCCACGTACATTCGTAACCCGTATCGTTCGCCAACATAACCGTTCCAACGCAGTCAGTCCGCTTGACTCCGTGCAAGCCATCGAAGATTGCCTCGGTATGAAGACGATCCGCAAGAACATGCCGATGCAGACCGAGGTCGGACCCGGCCCTTGGGCAAGTGCGGCAATGCTGCGAGACCTGTCCGGACGCTATCGGCGGACGGGCCTGTGCGAGGGCAGCTTGGCCTTTGCGCGTACGGTCCGGGATCACGACGGGAACTAGTCCAATGGACCAAGCAGACAAAACCCTCGCAATCATCGGCCTTGGATATGTCGGCCTGCCGCTGGCCATGGAATTCGGCAAGCACAGGCGCGTCATCGGGTTCGATATCAGCGCGCGGCGCATTGCGGAATTGCGCGGCGGGACGGATCGTACGCTGGAGGTGGAGGCCCAAGACTTCGCCGCCGCGCGCCATCTGGAATTCACCGCTGACCCGGAGGATTTGCGCGCCGCCGACATCTATATCGTGACCGTACCCACGCCGATCGACGCCCACAAACGCCCGGATCTGACCCCGCTCATAAAGGCATCCGAGACCGTCGGCGGGGTCATGGGGCAAGGCGACATCGTGATCTACGAAAGCACGGTCTATCCCGGTGCGACGGAAGATGATTGCGTGCCGATCCTCGAACGGGCGTCGGGCCTGACCTACAACCGAGATTTCTTTTGCGGGTATTCGCCGGAGCGGATCAATCCCGGCGACAAGGCCCATAGGCTGACCACGATCCGCAAGGTCACGTCAGGCTCCACGCCCGAAATCGCGGAGGAGATCGACGCGCTCTATGCCTCCATCATCACTGCGGGAACCTACAAGGCGGAAAGCATCCGTGTGGCGGAAGCCTCCAAGGTGATCGAGAACACGCAGCGTGACCTCAACATCGCGTTGATCAACGAGCTGGCGATCATCTTCGACAAGCTGGGGATCGAGACGGAGGCGGTCTTGCGGGCCGCCGGAACGAAGTGGAATTTCCTGCCGTTCCGTCCGGGGCTTGTCGGGGGGCACTGCATCGGCGTGGATCCCTACTACCTGACCTACAAGGCGCAAGCGGCGGGCTATCACCCGGAAATCGTGCTCGCCGGACGGCGGATCAATGACGGGATGGGCGAGCATGTGGCGACGCGGTGCGTGAAGCTGATGATCCAGAGCGAACGCCCGATCAAGAATGCCCGCGCGCTGATCCTTGGCCTGACGTTCAAGGAGGATTGCCCGGACCTGCGAAATACCCGTGTGGTGGATGTCGTTCACCATCTGGAGGGGTTCGGGATGCAGGTGGATGTCCACGACCCGTGGGTCGCCACCGAGGACGCAGAGGCCGAGTACGGCCTGCCGATCGTGGTGCCACAGGTCGACTCCTACGATTGCGTGGTGCTGGCCGTCCCGCATCGCGCCTATGTGGAACAGGGCGCCGAGGCCTTGCGGGCCTTCGGCAAACCCGGCCATATCTTCTTCGATCTGAAGAGCGCGTTGCCCGTCGATGCCTCGGACGGTCGACTATGAGGGGCAGGGGGCGGACATGGCGATGAACATATTGGTCCTTGGGGCCAATGGCATGTTGGGCAGCATGGTCGCGACGCATCTGGCGGGCCACGGTGAATACTCGGTTGAGCAAACGCTGCGTCCGGGCTCCACCCGCCACGCGGGTATGCCGGACGTGCCGACCCACCGGACAAACCTGCTCGATGGCGACGATCTGCTTGAGCTTCTGGTACGTCAACGTCCCGATTGCGTGATCAATTGCGCAGGCGTCATCAAGCAGCGGTCGGACGCATCCGAAGTGCTGCGGACTTTCCCGATGAACACGCTTTTCCCACACCGGCTGGCCCAGATGTGTGCGGCGATCGGGGCGCGGATGATCCATGTCAGCACCGATTGCGTATTTTCCGGCAAAGACGGAAACTATTCCGACGATGCGCCTTCCGATGTGGACGACGTCTATGGCGTATCGAAGCGGTTCGGTGAGGTGGGCGGGCTGCCCCATGTCCTGACTCTGCGCACGTCTATCATCGGGCATGAGGCGACGAACCACCATTCGCTGGTGGATTGGTTCCTGTCGCAAACCGGCCAGGTCAAGGGGTATCGCCGGGCGATCTATTCAGGGTTCCCGACAATTGAGATCGCGCGCATCCTGGCGGAATACATCTTGCCAAGGTCTGACTTGCACGGTGTCTACAACCTCTCGTCGGCGCCGATTTCCAAATACGACCTGTTGCTGTTGATCCGGGATGTCTATGGCACATCCATCGAGATTCTGCCCGATGATGCAGTCGCAATCGACCGGTCGCTCGATTCCAGCGTCTTGCGGGGCAAGATCGGGTACACGCCGCCCGATTGGCCAACGCTCATCACGCACATGCACGCGACCCGTCCCGATTTCCCAGAACAAGTGAGTTGAGCCAAGATGTATAAAGGCAAGACGCTTCTGATCACGGGCGGCACCGGGTCGTTCGGCAACGCCATTCTGCGTCGCTTTATCGACAGCGATCTCGATGAAATCCGCATCTTCAGCCGGGACGAGAAGAAGCAGGAGGAAATGCGCCTTGCGTGGTCGAACGAGAAGCTGAAATTCTACATCGGCGATGTGCGCGATCCCAGCAGCATCGAGAATGCCATGCGCGGCGTGAACTTCGTCTACCATGCGGCGGCGCTCAAACAGGTGCCATCGTGCGAATTCTATCCGATGGAAGCGTTGCGCACCAACGTTCACGGGACGGACAATGTTATCCACGCGTCAGTGCGATGCGGCGTGGAACGCGTGGTCCTTCTGAGCACCGACAAGGCGGTCTACCCGATCAACGCGATGGGGATTTCCAAGGCGATGGCCGAGAAGGTGCTGGTCGGCAAATCCCGCACGCTCAGCCAAAGCGACACGGTGTTGTGCGCCACGCGCTACGGCAATGTCATGGCCTCTCGCGGTTCGGTCATTCCGTTGTTCGTCAAGCAGATCAGGGCCGGTGCGCCGCTGACGATCACGGATCCCACCATGACCCGCTTCCTGATGTCGTTGGAAGAATCCGTGGATCTGGTGCTTTACGCGTTCGAACATGCGCGCCAAGGCGATATATTCGTGCAAAAGGCACCGGCCTCGACCGTCGGTGATCTCGCGGAGGCATTGAAACGTCTGTTCGAAAGCGAAAGCGAGACGCGCATCATCGGCACGCGCCACGGGGAGAAGCTCTACGAGACGTTGATTTCCCGTGAGGAGATGGCCCGCGCCGATGATCTGGGTGACTATTTCCGCATCCCGGCCGACAATCGTGATCTGAACTACGACAAGTATTTCGTCGACGGAGCCGAGAATGTGGCAAGCCACGAGGATTACACCTCCCACAATACCCGTCGGCTGGACGTGGCGGGAACGATGAACGTTCTCAGAGACCTCGAATACATTCAGGAGAAGCTGCGTGCTTAAAGTGATGACAATCGTCGGCACGCGACCCGAGCTCATCAAGATGTGCCGGGTGATCGCGGAATTCGACCGGCAATTCGACCACGTCCTGGTCCATTCGG
Organism: Hasllibacter sp. MH4015; assembly: GCF_020177575.1. NCBI lineage: Bacteria > Pseudomonadati > Pseudomonadota > Alphaproteobacteria > Rhodobacterales > Roseobacteraceae > Hasllibacter > Hasllibacter sp. MH4015. The sequence continues at coordinate 2,050,114 of NZ_JAHTBK010000001.1, read as the reverse complement.
GGCAGAATTACGATTATGAATTGAACCAGGTGTTTTTCGACGATCTGGGGGTCCGCAAGCCCGACCATTTCCTGAGTGTCGCGGGCGACACGCCCTCCAAGACCATCGCCAACGTGATTTCGGCCGCCGATGACGTGCTTGCCGCCGAGAAACCCGATGCTGTTCTGCTCTACGGTGATACGAATACTTGCATGGCTGTGATCGCGGCCAAGCGTCACCGAATCCCTGTCTTTCATATGGAGGCCGGCAACCGCTGTTTCGACCAGCGCGTGCCGGAGGAGTTGAACCGCAAGGTCCTCGACCATCTCAGCGACATCAACCTCGTTCTCACCGAACATGCCCGCCGATACTTGCTCGATGAAGGCATCCGGCCCGAGACGATCATGAAGACCGGCTCCCACATGGATGAGGTCCTGACGCACTATCGCGACAAGATAGAGGCGTCCGATATCCTGGACCGTCTGGACCTGAAGGAGGGGGAGTTCTTCATCGTGTCCGCCCACCGGGAGGAGAATATCGACGATCCCGTCAACCTGGAGAACCTCATCGAAAGCCTGCGCCAGCTCGGGGCGGAATACGGATATCCAATCGTCGTGTCGACCCATCCCCGCACCCGCAAACGGCTGGATGATCTGGTCGACGACATTGCCCATGTCCGGTTCCTGCCGCCCTTCGGGTTTTTCGATTACGTCCGGCTCCAGATGGCGTCGACATGCGTGATCTCCGACAGCGGCACGATTGCCGAGGAAGCGTCCCTCTTGAATTTGCCCGCCGTCACCATCCGCAACGCACACGAACGGCCAGAGGGCATGGATGAGGGCACCGTCGTTATGAGCGGCTTGCGGCCCGAACGTGTTCTGGGGTCGATCAAGCTCGTCGTGTCGCAACATGCGCGCGCGCCGCGTGCGATCCCGCCGGTTGGGGATTACGAAGGGGGCCCCGTGTCGTTGCAGGTCGCCCGGATCGTGCAAAGCTATGTCGATTACGTGAAGCGAACGGTGTGGCACGAAACGCCGGCACCGTGACCGGATCCGCCGATGGAGATGCGCCGCGCGGGCGCCTTGCGCTGGTCCGGCAGGTCGGGACCGTCGCAATCGTCGCGGCGCTTGCCAAGCTTGCCGCCTTCGCAAAGGATGTGCTGCTGTCGCTCCAATTCGGCGCGGGGCAACAAACGGACGCCTATTTCATCGCAAACGCGATCCCGGGTTTCGTGTTCGGCGGTGTTTTGGCGACGATCGGACTTGTGTTCCTGCCGATCTATCGCAAGGCCCTGGCGGAGGGGGAGGGCAGCGCCGCGCTCAGTTATCGGACGGCGGTCGTCAGCTATGTCGGGCTCAGTTTCGCGCTTGCCTGTGTCACGTTTTTCGCCGCCGACCGTATCGTCGATCTGATCGCAGAAGACAGGCCGGAGACGACGCGCCAGCTTGCGGTGACCATGACGCGGATCATGGCGTTCGGGTTCGTATTCACGGGCTGGGTCGGTCTTCAGAATTCTCTTTTGCAAACCCACAAGAGCCTGGTCTGGCCGCAGCTTGTCCCGCTCCTGAACCACCTTTTCGTCATTTTGGGGCTGGCCGTGGCGGCCCTTGTGGGTGGCTCGATCATCATCATGGTGGTGGCGGCTGTTCTTGGATGGGTGATCATGGCTCCGCTCTCTGCCATCAAGGCGCGCCCGCTCTGGCCGCGTGCACCGTCTGCGTCGTTCGATCCCCGCATCGCGATGTCGATCGCGGCGCTTTCCTTGCCCGTGTTCCTGAGCACGTCCTTCGATCAGGCCAGTATTCTGATCGGCACGGCATTGGCGTCGGCGTTCTCGGACGGTGCCGTATCGCACCTCAACTATGCCATGCGCTTGGCAATCCTGTTGTCGTCGGTCTTTTCCCTGATCGTGGCCTACGTGTTGTTTCCGTATCTGACCGAAAGCGTGGTTGCGCGTCGGGATGTGCAGGCACGGCGCTATGTGCTCCAGGCACTCGTCGTGGCCCTTGGCCTGTCTGCACCGCTGTTCGTGCTGTGCCTGCTGCGGGGTGAGGATTTCGTCAGCTTCGTGTTCCGCCGCGGTGCGTTCGATGCAGCGGATGCGGCGGCGGCGGGTGGCGTCATCACCTATCTTTCGCCCATCGTTTTGCTTTTCGGGATCCGCGAAGTGCTCAACCGGCTTTTCCTGGCGCAGCAACGGACCCGCGCGCTGCTTCTATTCGGTCTGATCGGCATGGCGGTGAATGTGGGCGCAAGCGTCTTGCTCAGCCGTTCCATGGGGATCGAGGGGATTGCCCTTGGCGCAAGCCTTGGTGTCGGAGCCTACGTGTCGGCACAGACGATTGCGCTGCTGATGGGCGGGCGAAATTATCTCGACCGTTTCGTCCTGATCTGGTCCGGGATCATAGCCACGGCCATCGCCGTCGCCGGCGGCCTGCTGGAGCTGCTGGATCCGGTCCTCACCCCGCGCTCGGCCCGATTGGATTTCCTTCTCGATGCCGGTATCGTCACACTCGGGATTGCGGCAAGTCTGGGCCTTGCTTGGGTGGCGTCCGCGGGGTTGAGGCGGTCGATTGGCAAGGACGGCTGACGGTTTTGCGTGATGTTGTGATCTATGTCGGCGCTTTCGAGCTGCCCGAGCGGAATGCCGCCGCGCAGCGGGTCCGTGCCAATGCGACGTTGCTGGCTTCCCTGGGGTACAAGGTCGTGTTGGCCGGGCGTGACCCGGATGCGCCATTCGGGCAAGGTGCGTATCGGCCGGCTGATTTCGACGGAATTGACCACGATTGCTGGCAGATCGGCGCGGCGTTCAGCCGGTCGGAATGGATGCGATATATCACGCGCGTCGATGGGCTGGCCGCGCTGATCGAAGACCAGTATCCGGGGCGTGTGCATTCGATCATCTGCTACAACTTCCCCGCGATGGCTCAGATGCGCGTGCGCAAACTGGCGCGAAAGATCGGTGCCCGTGCCATGGCGGATGTGACCGAATGGTACCAGCCACAAAGGCTGCGCTCCGTCACATCGGTGATCAAGAACCTCGATACGGCGTTCCGGATGCGTGTCGTCAATCCGCGCATGGACGCCCTGATCACGACAAGCGCCTTCCTGACGCGGTACTATTCCAAGTGGTTCGACACCTTGGTCGAACTGCCCACGTTGATCGAACATGATCCTTCCGACATCTCGGGCCTCTCCGCCACTCCGGACGGCGCGCCGAAGCGTCTGTTCTATGGCGGCTCAATCGGGGATCGCCGCACGATCGCCGCTGAAACGGGGGGCATGAAGGACCGGATCGACTGGGTTCTCGACATACTCGCGGCGGTAAGGCGTGCTGGCCACGATTTCCGCTTCGACCTGTACGGCGTGACGCGGGATGACTATCTTGCGGTGAAGCCGGAGCATGCCGATATGCTGGAGGACCTCGCAAGCTGCGTGACCTTCCACGGGCGACGGCCCCGCGCGGAACTGTTGGAGGCCCTGAAGACATCCGATTATTCGATTTTCCTCCGCAAACCGATGATCGCGACGCGCGCGGGCTTCCCGACGAAATTTGCCGAATCCATCAGCGTAGGCACCCCGGTCCTGACCAATCCGCTGGAGAATATCGCACCCTTCATGACATTGGGCCCCTATTGCGAGAGCATCGAGTATGACGATTTTGAAACGGCGGTCGCCCGCGTGATCGAAGCCCTGACCGCACCGCAGGATGAAGTTTTGCGCCGCAAACACGCCTGTCGCCAATCCGCCTTGTTTCACCCACTGTCGTTCCGGGACGAGGCGTCTGCACTTTTTCCGAAGCGTGATCGGAGTGAGGGCCCGTGACCAAAGCAATCGCAAACGGGCCGATGTATGCCGCGGTCGGATATCTGATCCTCGGCGTAACCATCGCAACCGTCGGACCGCTGGAATATTCGGGTTTCCTTCCAACGCGCGTGTTCGGCTTCATTCTGTGCGTCGCCGTGTTCTTCGCGGTGGGATACTATCTGGGGGTCCGTGCGCCGGTGCAGAGGCGTCAGGGCGCAACCGCGGCCGGAAACGCCAGATTGCTTCGCCGGATCTTCAATATCTGCATCGTTCTGACGTCCGTGGTCATGACGTTCGAACTCCTGAGGACAATTGCAACAGGGGGGCTGACGCTCAGCTTCGCGGATGCGGCCCTGTCCTACTTCTCGGCCTATGATGGCTATACTCGCAATACCGGACGCTATTCCCTCAACTTCATTATCACGTCCCTCGTGGCCCCGGCGCTTTTCGTGTCGCAAATCCTAGGAATATTCTATTTTCGGAAGATCGGCCTGCCGGCAAAGATCGCGGTCATTTACCTGCTGATCGTACAAATTCTCGTCTTCACGCTTGGTGCGGGAAAGCAGAAGCAATTTGCCGACATCATCATCTACATCGTGACCATCATTGTCGCAAACCAGGCCTCGACCGGCCGTCTGCGCATGTCGGTCCTGCTGAAGGCGGCGGCGTTGATCTTTGCGGGGATTTACGTGCTGCTGGTTCTTCTTGCGAACCGATATGGCGCGATCGGTGTGGATTTGGCGACGCTTAACGTGAACCTGCATCCCCTCATCACGTATAGATATGACAGCGCTCTTGAGCAGTATCTGGGCCCGGAATTATCCTTCCCGCTTGTGATGTTCAGCAGCTACCTCGCGCAAGGATATTACGGCCTGTCGCTCGCCTTTGAGCAGGATTTCACATGGACTGCCTTTGCGGGGTCGTCCTACTCCGTCTCGGTCATCCTGAACCAGTTCTTCGGTGCGCCGTTCATGGTGGAGGAGAGCTATCCCTATATCGTCGGGGCGTCGACCGGGTGGGCCGAAACGAAGTGGCATACCGTTTTTGCCTGGCTCGCGTCGGATCTGACCTTCCCCGGCGTGCTTGTCTTCATGGGGTTCGTTGGGTTCCTCTATGGCAAGACGTGGCGCGAGATCCTGCTCTATCGCAATCCGCTTTCCTTGGCGGTGTTCGCGATGCTCAATATTGGCTTGGCCTACGCGCCGGCCAACAACCAATTGATGCATTCCCCGGGTCCGTTATTCACGCTCTTCGTGGTGCTGTTTCTCTATTTCCGCTTCCGCGCGCGCTTCAATGCCGCCCCGGCGGAGCTTCGGACCCGAGGGGTTCGTATCAGGCTATGAAGCGGGCGTTCATCCTCGCCTCGTTCAGCCCGTCCCTGGTGAATTTTCGCGGCGCTCTTATCGAAGCATTTCTGGACAAGGGATACGAGGTCCATGCCTGCGCACCGGGCCTGAGCGGTGACCCGGCGACCTCGCGCTGGCTGGAGGAGCGGGGCGTCGTCTGCCATGATGCAGCGTTCACACGGACCGGGATGAACCCGCTTCGGGACGCGGGCGCGGTGATGCAACTCGTTCGGCTGATGCGGCGGGTCAAACCAAGCCTCTTCCTCGGCTACACGATCAAACCGATCATCTGGGGCCTTATCGCGGCGCGGCTGGCGGGCGTTTCCAAACGCAATGCGATGGTGACGGGTCTGGGCTACACGTTCACTGGCAACGCGACCGGGCGGCGGGCCGTGATCAAGGCGATCGTGCGTCGATTGTACCGGCGCGCCCTGCGCGAGGCTCAGGTGATCCTATTCCAGAATACCGACGACCGGGATGAGATGACCCGGCTCGGCCTGATCCCCGACGGCGCGAAGGTTGAAATCGTGAATGGCTCTGGCGTCGACCTGCAGGCCTTTGCCCATACACCGTTGCCGGACGGACCGACGATCCGCTTTCTGATGATCGCACGTCTTCTGGGAGACAAGGGTGTGCGCGAATACGTGGCTGCCGCGCGCCAGATGAGTGCCAGCGCGCCGCAAACGGAATTTCACCTTGTCGGCGATTTCGATCCTAACCCGGATGGCATCTCGCAGGCGGAAATGAATGCCTGGGTCGAGGACGGCCATGTTGCCTGGACCGGCCCGATGTCCGATGTCCGCCCCGCTTTGCAGGCCTGCACGGTATACGTTTTGCCAAGCTACCGGGAGGGGACGCCTCGCACAGTGCTGGAGGCGATGGCGACCGGGCGCGCTGTGATTACTACCGATGCGCCCGGATGCCGGGAAACGGTGGTGGACGGCGTGAACGGATTTCTCGTGCCGGTCCGCGATGCGGACGCCCTGGCGCACGCGATGCGGCGCTTTCTGGATGAGCCTGCGATTGCCGGTTCCATGGGGTCGGCGGGGCGGCGCGTGGCGGAAGAGAAATATGACGTTCACAAGGTTAACCAAGCCATCCTGCGGGCAATTGACGCGTAAGCGCCTTCCCCCCCCGAAAATACGGGGTCATCGGTCAAAGCGTGCTGAAAAGCCGGCAGGACGGCCTAAGACCCAAGTTCGGTAATGCAGTTGAATTTCAGGTGTTTATCCGTCGAAGAAACCAGACTGTTGCCACAAAGTCGTCATGGTTTGACGCTATCAGCGCGTCGTCTGCTTTCGGCCGAGACAGGACTGGTCATACGTTCTGAGCGCGTTTACAACTGTTAATGTCGGCGCCAGTTCCACACCCCCAACACCCTGTGCATTTCCGGAATTGGCCTTATTTGGAGGAAGATCGTCATGTGTTCAATTTGCCAGGCCATGCACCCGTTCACTGAGCTTAGCGGGCATGATGAATGGCTTTTGCCAGAACAGCGCGATGACGATGATGACGGTGCGGCGTCGACGGGAACCGGTGCGAACACGGGTGGCGGCGGCAACTCCGCCTCGGCCACCATCACCGAGATCGCTGACGCGGCAGATGATGCGTCGACAGCATATTCGTTGGGCGACAACGACGTCTTCTCTGGAACGGTCGGAAGCACAGGCGATGTGGACTGGATCGCGATCACGTTGGAGGCCGGGGCGCACCTGACGCTTGTGCAGGACAACGTTTCCCTCGGCGCGACCAACACGCTTCTGACGCTCTACGATGCCGGCGGAACGCAGATCTATACCAACCCGTTCAACGGCGAGTCCGAAACCTATTACGACATTGACGAATCCACGATCGTTTATCAGAACACAAGCTCGTCCACGCAAATCGTCTATGTCGCCGCGACAAGCTTCAGCGGTGCAACCGGAAGCTACACGGTCACGGCACAAATCCAGAATTTCGGCGTCGGCACCAACGAGGAGATCGCTGAATTCCTGTCGACCTCATGGTTCGGGACGCAGGTCGCCTTCGACGTAGCCCCGGGAGGTACGATCACTTACGATATTTCCGATCTCGACCCGGACGAGCAGTACCTCGCCATCACCGCGATGGAGGCCTGGACGATGGTGACGGGCATCAACTTCGCCGCCCATACCGGCGGTGGGACGCCGGGTATCACCTTCGTCAACGACAATAACGGCGATGCCACGACACTTAATGCATTCGCTGGCCCCAACAATATCGTGAACAACGTCATCGGATCGTCCACGGTCACGATTTCGTCGTCCTGGGTCGACACCTACGGCAATACACTGTCGGATTATGGATTCCAGACCTACATGCACGAGATCGGTCACGCGATGGGGTTGATCCACGCGGGTCCCTACAATGGCACCGCGACCTATTCTCCGACCGGTGGTGCGGACAACCTCTTCATCAACGACAGCACGCAATTGTCGCTGATGTCCTATTTCTTTCCCTACGAGCTTACCGGTGGCAGCTTCGTGGACTACTCGGTCCTGACGCCGATGATGGCCGACATCCTTGCGATGCAAGCGCTTTACGGGACTGCAGGTTTCCTTCGCGATACGGACACCGTCTATGGCGTGAACTCGACCGCCGGCGGCTACTACGACCTGTTCACGTCCCAAACGGCAGACGCCGCCGTCACCATCATCGACGATGGCGGGATTGACACGATCGACCTGAGCACGGCGACGGAAGGAAGCACGATAAGCCTTGTGGCGGGTACATTCTCCTCGATAGGGACGGGCACCAACAACCTGGCGATCTTCCAGACATCGACCATCGAGAACTTCAGCGGCGGCTCTGGCAACGATACCGTGACCGGCAACGCAGTCACGAACGTCATTCTTGGCGGGGCCGGTAACGACACGATCTTCGGTGCGGCCGGCAATGATGTGATTTCGGGTGATGAAGGCGATGATTCACTGGACGGTGGTACAGGCAACGATTTGATCGTCGCCGATGAGGGCGACAACACCCTGACCGGCGGTGGCGATGCCGACATCTTCGTGTTCGACGGGGCCGAAAACAATTCCGGCAATCGCATCACGGATTTCGGCGCGGATGATTTCATTTTCCTCGATCGCCAAACCAACGCGCTCTCCTTCTCGACATCCGGCGGCGATGCCGTCGTGAACGGGATCACCATGACCGGTGGCGCGACGGGCAATGTACGGACGATTTCGATGGCCGCGGATATCAATCCCGACACGGTACCGCCCGCAGCCGTTCAGGCGCTATTGGGAGGCGACCTGACGCAATTGGCCGCCTACGGCGCCTATACCGTGACCACGTTCGATGCGAACGGGGACGAAGGGTTCTGGACGGATGCCTATTTCTACACGTCAACCGCGCTTCTGACGTCGCGGACCATCATCTACGATGACCAGACGTCGCTCACTATCGACTACGATGAGACGAATACGAATGGTTGGACCCAGATCGCGTTTTCGTTTGAGGCCGGCGGGGCGTTGACGAACCGGGTCACGACGCTCGACACAGGTGCGCTCTTCTCCACGTTCTATGATACGACCAATGTCGAATCCTGGGCCACCTCCACCACAGGCAAGTCCGTGTCGAACGCGACGGATTATCAGGACATCCTTTACGACGACAACACGCGCATTTTCACCGATTACGATCAGGACAACGCGATCATCTGGACGACCGCGCTCACCTTCTACAATGCAGGCGGCCAGCAGACGTCGCGCCGCGTGAATTATGACGACGGGCGGTTCGAGGTGACGTATCAGGATTACGACGGCTCCAAGGTCTGGACGACGAAGATCGACGTCTACACCAATGGCGTGGATCGTGATTTCCTTAACGAATACAATGATGATGGCACGCGGAAGACCACCGACTTCGATCAGGCCGGGACTGAGACCTGGAGCTTGAAGGAGATCTTCTACAACACGTCGGGTGTCGCGACGTCCTTCATCGAATACAACGACGATGGCACCAACCGCAGCAAGGTCTTCGATGCGGGCAACAGCCAGGTCTGGGACGAGATCCTGATCGTCTACGATGCCTCCGGTGCGCAGGATTATCGCCGCGACGATTACGACGATGGCAGCTACCTCGTGCGGGACTTCGACAACAACAACACCGAAACCTGGGACACCTGGTTCCGGGAATTCGACAGCAATGATGTGCTGATCAACGAGTACTTTATCTGATGACATCGGGGACTGGCGGCGGGCACGTAAAAGCCTGCCGCTTGACACCGGTACCCCTGTCGCCGCACTGACGGTCTGATCCGGGGCGGGGCTCTTGGTCGTGCGAGGTTGGCGCGCTAGGTCCCGCACTGCAAACGATGTGGGTTCGGCACTGCGATGGTCCTCAAGCGTATCCTCGATATTGTCCTGGCTGCCCTTGCCTTGGTGGTGCTTGCGCCCGTCCTCGCTCTGGTCGCGGTGCAGGTGCGCCGCAAGCTCGGCGCGCCGGTCCTGTTTCGCCAGACGCGCCCCGGCCTCCACGCGCGGCCCTTCGGGATGGTCAAGTTCCGCACCATGCGGGAGGCGTTTGACGAAGATGGCGCACCGCTTGGCGACGAACACCGCATGACGCCGTTTGGAACATTCCTGCGCAACACGTCCCTCGATGAACTGCCAGAATTCTGGAACGTTCTGAAAGGGGATATGAGCCTTGTCGGACCGCGCCCGCTATTGATGGAATATGTTCCGCTCTATTCGCCGCGTCAGGCCAAGCGCCACGCAGTGCGGCCCGGCATCACGGGGTGGGCGCAGGTCAACGGGCGCAATGCGCTCAGCTGGGAAGAGAAATTTGAACTCGATGTCTGGTACGTCGAAAACCGTACCATGGCGCTGGATTTCAGGATCATGTGGATGACGGTTTTAAAGATCCTGCGCCGGGACGGGATCGCGTCGGATGGCAATGTCACCATGCCGCGCTTCACCGGGTCCGGCGAATGACGCGGCTGGTCCTGATCGGGGCAGGGGGGCACGGCAAAGTGGTGGCCGACACGGCGCGTCGCTGCGGATACGATGATCTTTGTTTCGTCGACGATAGCTGGCCTGAGCGGGACGCCCATGGCGGGCTTCCGATCATCGGAAAGGTCGAAAAGAGCGCGGGGCCGTGTTTCTGCGCCATCGGCGCGAATGCCACGCGCCGAGCGATGTTCGAGGCGCTCGACCTCTGGTCCGCACCCGCCCTGCTGGACCCGAATGCCATTATCTCACCCTCTGCCGAAATCGGGGCAGGTGTGCTCGTGGTTGCAGGCGCGATTTTGAACGCCGACGCGCGCCTGGGCCATGGTGTGATCGTGAACACTGCCGCATCGGTCGACCATGATTGCGTGGTCGGGGATTTCGCCCACATCTCCCCCGGCGTACGGCTGGCGGGCGGCGTCAACGTGGGCGCGGGCGCGTGGATCGGGATCGGCGCGGTCGTGCGGGATGGCGTGCGCATCGGCGCGGGCGCGATTGTCGGGGCAGGGGCAGCGGTTGTATCTGACGTACCCGATGGCGCCACGGTTGGCGGTGTGCCGGCAAGGGATTTGAAGTGACATGTTGAACGGACCATTCTCGCCTTGGCCGTCCTTCACGCAGGAAGAAGCGGACGCGATATCCCGCGTGCTTCTGTCGAACCGCGTGAATTACTGGACCGGCACCGAGACGCGGGAATTCGAGGCGGAATTTGCCGCGTGGTGCGGGACCGACCATGCAATCGGCCTGGCCAACGGAACTCTCGCGCTGGATCTGGCCCTGCACGGTTTGAGCGTGGGGGAGCGGAACGGCGGCAGCGCGCAGGATGAAGTCATCGTCACCCCGCGCACCTTCGTCGCCTCCGCCTCCTGCGTGGTCAATGCGGGCGCGCGGCCTGTCTTCGTCGATGTGGATCGCGACAGTGGCAACATCACCGCCGATACGATTGCCCCGGCAATCACGGCACACACCCGCGCGATCATCGCCGTGCATCTGGCCGGTTGGCCCTGCGACATGGACGGGATCATGGAGCTTGCCGCGCGCCACGACCTCAAGGTCATCGAAGATTGCGCCCAGGCCCATGGCGCGCGCTACAAGGGGCGGCCCGTCGGCGGCTTGGGCCATGTGGGGGCGTGGTCCTTCTGCCAGGACAAGATCATGACGACGGGCGGCGAAGGCGGCATGGTGACGGTCAACGACCGCGACATCTGGGCGCGCATGTGGGCCTTCAAGGATCACGGGAAGTCATGGGATGCGGTCTATGAACGGCAGCATCCGCCGGGATTCCGCTGGCTCCACGAAAGCATCGGCACCAATTTCCGGATGACGGAATTGCAAGGTGTGATCGGGCGTATCCAGCTTGGCCGGATGGCCGATTGGACGGCGATGCGGAGCAGGAACGCCGCTGCCATCGACGCGGCATTGCGGGATTTCGCCGGGCCGGGCGGGGCGATCCGATTACCCGAATTCCGCTGCGCCGGGTGCAATGGATGCGATCCGACAACGGGCTGTGTCCACGCGCAATACAAATTCTATGCCTATGTGACCCCGGAGAATCTGGCGCAGGGCTGGTCCCGCGACCGGATCGTGGCAGAGATCGTGGAGCGTGGCGTACCGTGCTTCCAGGGCAGTTGTTCTGAGGTCTACAGGGAGAAGGCGTTCGACGCTGCGGGCTTGCGGCCCCAGACAGCGCTACCGGTCGCGGCGGAGCTTGGGGAGACGAGCCTGATGTTCCTCGTCCATCCCACATTGACGGAGGCGGAGATCACCAAAACTGCCCGCGTGATTGCCGAGGTTCTGACCGTGGCAAGCGCCGTCTGACACGCGTCACCCGTTCAGCACGTCGTCTAGATGCCCGGCCCTCAAACCGGTCTTTCCGATCTGGGCCAACGTGATGCTCGTCTCCGCCTTCAGCACGTCCCACAGCTGCTCCAGCCCCTCTTCTCCACCGGCGGCAATGGCGAATTGCAGAACGCGACCGAGGAAGGTGAAGTGCGCGCCACTGGCATAGGCTTTGACCACGTCCTCCCCGCTGCGCAGGCCGGTATCGTAGAAAAGCGGCATGTCGGGACCGACGGCCGCACGGATGGCGGGCAGCATGGTGATCGGGGCAGGGGCACTTTCCAACTGGCGATTGCCGTGGCTGGACACCTGGATCGCATCGACGCCCACCCTTTGCAGCGCCATTGCATCCTCGGGGTCGAGGACGCCTTTGACCACCAACTTGCCCGGCCACATGTCCCGCAGGCGCGCAAGCGTGTCCCAATCGGCCCTGGCGCGACTGGCGGTTCGGTCGAACTCGAACCCCTCCATTCGGAAATTCGCCATATCCGGTTTGCCCGCCAGAAGCGACGAGATCGACCAGCGCGGGTGCAAGGCGAAATCGAGGAACTGGCGCGGCCCGATCTTGAAGGGCATCGTGAAGCCGTGGCGCAATTCGCGGGGGCGGCGGCCGACCTCCGGCACATCGACGGTCAGGATCAGCGTATGGTAGCCCGCCGCCTTGGCCCGCTCCACCAGCTTGAAGGTTCCGGTGCCATCGCCCGTGAAATAGAGCTGGAACCACGCATGGCCATTTGCCGCCTCGATCAATGGCTCCATCGCGGTGGAGGCGACGGTGGAGACGCCCAACGGCACCTCTTCGCGCGCCGCCAACCGCGCCAGCATCATATCCGCGCCGGGGCCCGACAGGTTGCACATGCCCATCGGGCTGATGCCAAAGGGGGCCTTGGCGCGGGTGCCGGACAGGTCCACCGACAGGTCGCGCGCGCTCACATCGCGCAATATGCGGGGGCGAAGGGTCAGCGCGTCGAACGCCGCGCGGGTGCGGTCCGCGCCCGCCTCCATCCCCGCGGCGCCGTCGATATAGTCAAACACCATCCAGGGCAGACGCCGCTTCGCGATGCGCCGCGCGTCCGCGCTGGAATGGATGCCCATCTTCAGCCCGCCACGGCCTTCATGAAGCGGTCGCGGATAACGACCGGATCCATGGTGATGACGGGGTTCTTGGCGTTGCCGCTGTCGCATTTCACGACCATCACGGTGCCTTTCCCGCTGTCGAGTGCGGCTTGCAGCGCCTCGCCGGTATCGACGTCCTGCACTTCGACCACGTTGTCACAGCCCGCCGCGCGCGCCATGCCTGCAAGGTCGGTTTTCTTGCCGGTATAGGTCGGCTGATCCCCGGTGGACCCGTAAGAGCCATTGTCGATAATCATCAGGATGTAATTGTCGGGGCAATTGTTGCCGATGGTGGGCAGCGTGCCGAGATTGGTCAAAACGGACCCGTCCCCGTCGATCACGATGACCGGCTTGGGCTGCGCGATGGCAAGGCCAAGCCCGATGGAAGACGCGAGCCCCATCGTGCCGAGCATGTAGAAATTGGTCGGCTGGTCGTCGATGGCATGCAATTCCTGGGACGGGATGCCGATGTTGCAGACGACAAGCTGGTCCCGCAGGATCGGGGCGATTTCTTTCAGGATTTCGGAACGGATCATTGGTCGCCATAGCCTCCCCAGAAGGACGCGTCGGTCAGGATCGCGACGGGCTTGTTGCACATGAAGGTGTATTTCAGGATCGCGTCCAACTCATCCGCGTCCTCTTCCTTGTGGAAATGATAGGTCGGGATCAGCATCTGGTTCAGAAGCGCCTTTGTATGCACCGCCATCTCCACCTGGCAGGCCACCGGCTCCCGCAATTCCCCACGATAGGAGATCAGGATCGGCAGGGGCATCCGGTAGAATTGCGTGAGGGTCGCCAGCGTGTTGATCGTCACGCCAATGGCCGTGTTCTGCATGATGATGGCGGGCCGCTTGCCGCCCATCCACGCGCCCGCGCACAGGCCCATGCCCTCGTCTTCCTTGTTGGAGGGGATGTGGAAGATTTCGGGTCGCGCCTCGACCTCGTCGATCACCCCGGCCAGCTGCTTGCACGGCACGGTGGTGATGAAGGACACGTCGTTGGCGACGAAATCGTCAACGATCTTCTTGGAAATGCTCACGGGGTCAAACCTCCTCAGGCATGTGGGTTCAGGATGATTTTCGGGGCGGGCACGCGGCCCGCGCGAATGTCGGCGAACGCGCGTGCGCCCTCGGACAGGGGGCGCGTCTCGGTCCAGTCCAGCGGGCCGAGGCGGCCGTCGAAGATCGCCGCGGCGGTGTCGCGGAAATCCTGCGCGGTGTAAGTGTAGGTGCCGATGAACGTGATCTCCTGCAGGGTCATGCGCCGGATGTCGAGCCCGCCGGTATCCTCGCCCAGGCCGACATGGACGATCACACCGCCGGGCGCGGCATGGGCCGACGCGATTTTACGGGTGGCGGCGAAGCCGACCGCATCCACGACAAGGGGAAACATGCCGTCCGCCACCACGACCGCATCCTGACCGCAGGCATCTGACAGATAGGCGCGCCGCGCGTCGTTGGGTTCTGTGATCGTGACGTCCTCGACCCCCATCGCCTTCAACGCAAGCGCCGCCGCCAATCCAATCGCGCCGCCGCCAATGACAAGGGCGCGTCTGTCCATCGCGCCATCAAGGACTGCCAGCCCCAGACGCACGGCGTGCCAGCTGACCGCCAGGGGTTCCGCCAGCGCCGCCTTGGTGAGGGGGACGGAAGCGGGCACCGTCACGAGGTTGGCGGCGGGCATCGCGACGAATTGCGCGAACGCGCCCTCCCGCGGCGGCATCGAAATGATCTGGCGATCCGGGCACAGGTTTTCGCGCCCCGCCATGCACGCGGCGCAGATGCCGCAATGGACTAGCGGGTTGATCGTCACCCGCTCCCCGTCGCGCGGTCCGCCTTCGATCACGCCCGCCGCCTCGTGGCCAAGGATCAGGGGGGCGGGGCGGCGCGCATCATGGCCCAGATAGGCATGCATATCCGATCCACAGATGCCCACGGCCTCCACCCGGACAAGATGCTCCCCGTTGCGCGGCACAGCCATGTCGGTATCGCGGAAGCCGAGCGTTTCGACACCGTCGTAGATCAGAGCTTTCATTTCGCCGTGAACCCCCCGTCCACCATTAGGATCTGACCCGTCACATAGGCGCTTGCGTCGGAGGCAAGGAAGATCACGGGGCCGTCGATATCCTCCAACCTACCGTTGCGCCCGGTGCACGTCTGCGCGGCATTGCGCGCGGCCCGCTCGGGATCGGCGAAGACCGGCCCGGTCAGTTCGGTCGGGAAGAAACCGGGGCCGATCGCGTTGGCGGTGATGCCGAAGCGTGACCACGCCTCCGCCATCGCGCGCGTTACCTGACCGATCCCCGCCTTGGAGGCACCATAGGCGACGCCGCCGGGAAAGGCGCGGGTGGTTTGCAGAGAGGCGAACGTCACGATCCGGCCCCAGCCCTTCGCCTTCATCGCGGGCACGAGAGCCTGAGACAGGAAAAACGGCGCGGCGAGGTTCAGGCTCAGCGTCTCGTCCCACCCCTCGGGTGTCACGTCATCGGCGGCCTGGCGCGTGTTGAGACCGGCTGCATGGACGACGATATCCGGCCCACCAAACGGCTCCGCCACGCGCGCGGCAATGTCGGGAATGGCATCCCTGTCCGACAGGTCGGCCGCCATCGCGGCAGCGTTCGGCCCGATCCGCTCCGCCCAATCGGACAACGCATCCGCGCGCCGCGCCAGGCCCACAACCTTCGCCCCGGCGCGCGCAAGGGCACTGGCCGCTTGCTGCCCCAACCCCGCTGATGCACCCGTCACGCAGGCCACGCGGCCCGTCAGGTCGAACATGTGGGCGGTGTCAGCCATTGGCGCTGAGGTCGAAATTCTCACCCGGGAAATACTTCGCCAACCGGACATCCGCCGCGCGTGCGTGGCCTTCCATCCCCTCCAGTCTGGAGATGCGGGCCGTGGCCTGCGCCACCTGCTTGGAGCCATCGCGCGTGGATTGCTGCCACGTGACGATCTTCATGTATTTGTGCACCGACAGCCCGCCGGTATAGCTGGCCGCGCCGGAGGTCGGCAAAACGTGGTTCGTGCCCGAGGCCTTGTCCCCGTAAGATACGGTCGTCTCCTCCCCCAAGAAGAGCGAGCCGTAGCAGCTGAGCCGGTCTTTCCACCAATCCAGATCCTCTGCCTGCACGGTCAGGTGCTCGGGCGCGTATGCGTCGGAACACGCCGCCATGTCTTCGCGGTCGGCGCAGACAATCACCTCGGCATAATCGCGCCACGCGGCGGCGGCGTTTTCGCGGTTCACCTCGGGCAGATCGTCGATCAGCGCGGGGATACGCGCCATGACGTCCTGCGCCAGCGCCCTGTCGTCGGTCACAAGCCAGACCGGGGAATTGTAACCATGCTCGGCTTGGCTGACCAAATCCGTGGCGACGATATGCGGATCGGCGGAGCCGTCGGCGAGGACAAGGCTGTCAGTGGGGCCCGCAATCATGTCGATCCCCACATGGCCGAAAAGGATGCGCTTGGCCTCTGCCACGAATTGATTGCCGGGTCCGACGAGGATGTTGGCCTTGGGCAGGCCGAACATGCCGAAGGTCATCGCCGCCACACCCTGCACGCCACCCAACGCCATGATCGTGTCCGCGCCGCAGATATGGGCGGCATAGACGATGGCAGGCGCCACTCCCACGCCCGGACGCGGGGGGGAGGTCGCCATGATGTGATTGCACCCGGCCACCTTTGCGGTCGTGACCGTCATGATCGCGCTGGCGATGTGGCTGTAGCGCCCGCCGGGGATGTAACAGCCCGCCGCATCGACCGGGATCGCCTTCTGCCCGGCCATGAAGCCCGGCACGATCTCTAACTCCACGTTGGAAAGGGTAGCCTTCTGCGCCTCCGCAAAGCGGCGGACATTATCGTGGGCAAACTGGATGTCGGCCTTCAGCTTGTCGGGAACCAGGGCCGCTGCCGCCTCGATCTCCCGCGCGGTGAGGACGATATTGCCCTCGTACTTGTCGAACTTGGCCGCGTATTCGCGGACCTTGTCGTCACCGCCCGCGCGGATGTCATCCAGGATCGCCTGCACAGTCTCATGCACATCGGACGCATCGGACTTGGACGTGAGCGTCGCTTTCTTGAGGTATTCTCTGGTCATGGCGGATGGGTCCCTTGGCTTGTGCGAAAGCCGTGGCCCCGGTGCATCCCCCCGCACCAACGCCGCTTGCGCTGATTCCATTGCGGCGATGTAAGCCCTTACATAGGCGTTGTGCAAGCCCTTACATTGCCATCTCCCGCACCGGCGAATTGACAAGCCCACAGGGATGGGCTGGAGATCGCAAGATGACGTTTTTCAAGGGACATTGGCAGTTGATCGCGTTGACCGCGCTGGTCTTCGCGCTTTGGAACACGCCCATCGTGGTGCCGCTGAAGATCCTCGTCGTATTCTTGCACGAACTGGCCCACGGCCTGGCCGCGATCCTGACGGACGGGTCCATCGAGTCGATCTCCCTCTCCCCGCGCCAGGGCGGGGTGGCCTATACGCGCGGCGGGTCGCGGTTCTTGATCCTGACGGCGGGCTACCTCGGCTCGCTTCTGCTGGGTGTGGGCCTGCTCTGGGCGGCTTTGCGGACGCGCGCCGACACGCTGATCATGGCGGGCTGCGGGATCGTGATGCTGCTGGTGACGGTGCTCTATATCCGGGAGCTCTTTCCGCTGGCCTTCTGCATCGCGACCGGGGCCGCCATGCTCGCCAGCGCGCGCTATCTGAGCGAGGAGATCAATGACCTCGCCCTGCGCGTGATCGGCCTGACCAGCATTATCTACGTCCCCTACGACATCTTCAGCGACACGATTTCCCGGTCCTTTCTGCAATCGGACGCGCGGATGCTGGCGGAGGAATTCGGCGGCACGACGATGCTGTGGGGCGGGCTGTGGCTGATCATCAGCCTGATCGTTATCGGCCTCTGCATCCGCGCGCTCGCCCGCGCGCCGGACAGCAATATCAGCTTCCGCTCACGCGTGTTGCGGCGCTAGGGCGCGCGCAGGCCCAGGATCGCGCGCGCCTGTTGCCAGGTGGCGACGGGGCGCTCATTGCGGGCGCAGATCTCTGCCGTGCGGGCGACCAGGGCCGCGTTGGACGGCGCAAGCGTGGTCTTGTCGAGCCGCACGTTATCCTCCAGCCCCGTCCGCGCATGGCCACCCGCCGCGATCGCCCATTCGTTCAGCACGATCTGGCTCGCCCCGATCCCCGCCGCACACCACGGCGCGTCGGCCCCGAAGAGGCGCGCGTGGGTCTTCACGTAGAAATCGAAGACATCGCGGTCGGCGGGCATCGCGTTCTTCACCCCCATCACGAACTGCACGTAGGGCGTTCCGGCCAGCTTGCCCTGGTCGGCCATCCCCTTGGCGTGCAGGATATGGCTCAGGTCGAAGGCCTCCACCTCCGGCTTCACGCCGTGCTCCAGCATCTCCGTGGCCAGCCAATCCACCAGGTCGGGCGGGTTCTCGTAGACGCGGGTCGGGAAATTGTTGGAGCCCACCGACAGCGACGCCATGTCGGGTTCGAGCGGCAGCATCCCGCCGCGTTCCCGGCCCGCACCGGACCGCCCGCCGGTCGACAGCTGGATGATCATGCCGGGGCAGTGTTTTTCCACGCCCTGCTTCAGGGCCGCGAATTTCTCGGGATCGGAACTGGGCGTCTCGTCGGGGTTGCGCACATGGGCATGCACGATGCTCGCGCCCGCCTCGAAGGCCTCCTGGGTGCTCTCGATCTGCTCGGACACGCTGATCGGCACCGCCGGATTGTCCGCCTTGCGCGGCAGCGAGCCGGTGATCGCCACGCAGATGATGCAGGGGGCGGTCATGGCCTCAGACATCGAAAAAGACGGTCTCACCGTCCCCTTGCAGGCGGATGTCGAAGCGGTATTCCCCTTCCGCCACACGTGTGGCCAATAGGGTCGCGCGCCGGTTTTCCCATTCGATCATGTTCAGCACCGGGTCGTTGGCGTTCGCCTCCGCCTCATCCTCGAAATACATCCGCGTCTGGAGGCCCACATTGATCCCGCGCGCCACGATCCAGAGGCTCAGATGCGGCGCCTGAATGGTGCCGCCGCGACCGGGGCAGGGGCCGGGCTTGACCGTCTCCAGCCGCCATTCCCCGCTTTCGAAGTCCGAGATCACGCGGCCCCATCCGCGAAATCCGTCCTCCACCTCTCCACCGCCATCGGGATGTGCGAAGTGTCCGGCGGCATTGGCCTGCCAGACCTCCAAAAGCACGTCCTTGACGGGGCTTCCCGTGCCGTCGATGACTCGCCCCGTGACGTTGATCCTTTTGCCTTGCGCATTGGGGCCCGCGATGTCCCAGCCAAGCTCCCGCTCGTAGATGTCGAACCCTGCCGCCCCGGGCGCGAGGCCGATATGCACGTAAGGCCCCGCGGTTTGGGAGGCGGTGACCTTAAGATATCCAAGATCGTCCATCACGTCCCCTCCATCCGGTTCTCGAACAACGTCGCCCGCCGCCCCCTGAGTACGATATCGAAGCGATAGGCAATCGTGTCGAGCGGAATGGTGGCGTTCATATCCAGCTTCGCCACCAGCCCGTCGACGGCATCGTCATCGGGGATCGTCTGGATGATCGGGCAGAGCGGGATCAGCGGATCTCCCTCGAAATAGCATTGCGTGATCAGGCGCTGGCAAAAGGCCGTCCCGAAGACGGAGAAATGGACATGGGCGGGCCGCCAATCGTTCACCCGGTTGCGCCACGGATAGGCACCCGGTTTCACGGTGCGGAAATGGTAATAGCCCTGATCGTCGGTCAGCGCCCGGCCACACCCGCCGAAATTCGGGTCGATGGGGGCCAGGTAGCGATCGTTGCGGTGCCGGTATCGGCCACCGGCATTCGCCTGCCAGATTTCCACCAGCGTATTCGGCACGGGCCGCGCATTTTCGTCCAGCACACGCCCGTGAAGGATGATCCGCTCCCCGATCGGGTTCTCGCCCGGCTTGGCGTAATTGTTCAGCAGATCATTGTCGCCCGCGTCCAGATCCGAATGGCCGAAGGTGGGCCCCGTCATCTCCGCCACACTCTGGTCGAGCGAGATGAGCGCGAAGCGCGGGCTGCGCGCGACGGAGGTCTTGTAGGTCGGCGTCAGGGCAGGCGGATGCCGCCCTGTGTCGCGTTGGTGGAATTCGGCCGTTTTGCTCATGTCGCCTCTGCCTCCATCTCGGCCAGGGTCCGCTTGGCCAGCTTGATTGCGTGGTTCGCCTTGGGCACGCCCGCATAGACCGCAACATGCAAGAAGGCCTGCATGATGTCATCTGGGCTTGCGCCGGTGCGCGCGGTGGCGCGGACATGCATCGGGATCTCCTCGAAATTGCCGGTGGCCGCCAGCAGCGCGAGGGTTAGCATCGAGCGATCGCGGCGGCTGATCGTGTCATCCGACCACAAGGTGCCCCAGGCCCCTTCCGTTATCATGTCTTGGAACGGCTGGTCGAAGGCGGTTTTCGCGGCCTCGGCCCGCGCGACATGGGCATCGCCCAGAACCGCGCGCCGCGTGGCCATTCCGGCATCAAATCGGTCGCTCATCGCGTCCTCCGTTCAATAGGGCAGGCCGACGTAGTTCTCGGCCATGGCGACTTGCGCGGCCCGGTTGGTGCGCAGGAAATCCAGCTCCGCCATCTGCATCTTCCTGTCGAACGCCGTCTGGTCGGGGAAGTGATGCATCAGCGAGGAGAACCACCACGAAAACCGCTCCGCCTTCCACACTCTCGCAAGCGCCTTCTCGGAATAGGTGTCGATCCCGGTACCGGAGCCCTCGGCGTAATGCTCCACCAAGGCGGTCCACAGGTAGTGTACGTCCGACGCGGCGGTGTTCAGGCCCTTGGCACCCGTGGGCGGCACGATATGGGCCGCATCCCCGCACAGAAACAGGCGGCCCCACCGCATCGGCTCCGTCACGAAGGACCGCAGGGGGGCGATGGATTTCTCGATCGACGGACCTGTCACCAGTTTCTCCGCCTCCGCCCTGGGCAGGCGGCGCTTCAACTCGTCCCAGAAGGCCTGATCGCTCCAGTCGTCCGGTTGATCGCTCAACGGGCATTGGATGTAGTAGCGGCTCAACTGCGCATTGCGCATGGAGCACAGGGCAAAACCGCGGTCCGAATTGGCGTAGATCAATTCGTGATGCAGAGGCGGAGTTTCCGACAGGATGCCGAGCCAGCCGAAGGGATACACCTTCTCGAATTCCCGACGCTTGTCCTGGGGGATGCTCTTGCGGCTGACGCCGTGGAACCCGTCGCATCCGGCGATGAAATCGCAATCGAGCCGCTTGGCCTTGCCCGCTTGCGTGAAGGTCACATGGGGCGCATCCGTGGTCGCGTCGTGGATCACGACATCATCGACCTCGTAGACGATCTCGCCGCCCGCGGCTTCGCGCGCGGCGTAGAGGTCGCGCGTCACCTCCGTCTGGCCGTAGACCATGACCGGGGTGCCAGTCAGTGCCCGAAAGTCGATGCGGAACATCTCCTCCCCGAAGGACAGAAGCGTGCCGTCATGCTCGAACCCTTCTTGCTTCATCCGGTCTGCGCAACCGGCCTCTTCCATCAGGCGCACGAGGCCCTGTTCCAACACGCCCGCGCGGATGCGCGACAGGACGTAATCCTTCGTCTTGCGCTCCAGAACCACGCTGTCGATGCCCCGGATATGGAGCAATTGCGACAGCAAAAGCCCGGACGGTCCACCACCGATGATCGCCACCTGCGTTCGCATAGGCTCCTCCCTCACACCCTTATCGCATATTGTTTTTGGCACCTAAAAGTGAGAAATTTGCATGATAGTTACCGGAATGGGAATGCAATGGATCGCCGGATCAAGTTTCGCCACCTCGATGCGTTCAGCGCCATCGCCCGGGCCCAAAGCCTCAAACGCGCCGCCGAAGGGCTGCACCTGACGCAACCGGCCATTTCGAAGACCCTGAAGGAATTGGAGGATATCCTCGGCGCGAAATTGATGGAGCGGAGCCGCGCGGGCGTGCGCCTCACCCCGGAAGGGGAGGTGTTCCTGCAATTCGCCGAACAAAGCACCGCCGCGCTGCGCCAGGGCTTACGCTCCGTCCGCGGCGATCTATCGGGCGCGGGCCGGGTCGTCGTCGGGGCCCTGCCGTCGGTGGCGGCCACATTGGTTCCGCGGGCAGTCCTGGAATTCACGCGCCAATCCCCCGGGACGGAGCTTGAGGTGCTCGACGGCGCCCACAGTGACATGACCCGCCGCCTGCGCAGCGGTGGTGTGGACCTTGTTGTGGGTCGGCTGGGGCGACCCGACACGATGGATGGCCTGATCTTCCGCCAGCTCTACAGTGAAGAGGTCGTGGTGGTAGCCAGCCCCGACAGCCCCGCACTCGGCGTGACGCGGTTCGAGGATCTGGAGGCGTTTCGCATCATCTATCCGCCCAAGGACACCGCCATCCGGTCCCTCATCGCGCGTCTGCTGATTTCCCGAAGCGTGCCGCTCTTCTCGGACCGGATCGACACGGCCTCCGCCAATGTGGGCCACGCCCTTGTGCGCGCCGATCCGCGCGCGGTCTGGATCATCTCCCGCGGCGTGGTGCAGCAGGACCTGGCCGATGGGCACCTCGTTCAACTGCCCCTCGATACATCCTCCACGATCGGTGCGGTCGGCATCATGTCCCGGGCGGAAGAGGTGCCGTCCGCCGCCGCGCGCAGTTTCGTGCGATGCCTGACCAACGCGGCCAAGACTCGCGATGGATTGAAGCCGGGCCCGGTGGGCGGCTAGGCTTCGCCGGATCAACCGGGGGCACAAGCCGTGGGCAAGACATTCGAGATCGCGACATTCGAAGGCGATGGAATCGGGCCGGAGATCATTGGGCCCACCCGAGCGATCTTGCGAGAATTATCAAATAAATCAGAGGTTTATAGACTATCCTTCACTTCCCACCCGGCGGGTGCGCGCCATTATGCCGAAACCGGCGCGGCGCTTCCCGACGCCTCCATTCGCGCGGCGCGGGAAGCCGATGCGATCCTGTTATCCGCCATGGGCCTGCCCGACATCCGCTATCCCGACGGGACGGAGATCACGCCGCAAATCGACCTTCGCATGGCGCTGGATCTCTATGCCGGGGTCCGGCCCGTGCGGATTGGTCCGGGAACGCCCACGGCCTTCAAATTACCCCAAGGCCGTCTCGTGGATTTCGTGCTGATCCGCGAAAGCACGGAAGGGCTTTTCTACTCCAAGGACGCGGGCGTCGTGGAGCCGGACGAGGCGCGCGAAACCCTACGCATCACGCGCGCCAAGACCGAGAAGCTCACGCGTTTCGCCGTCGATCTTGCCCGCCGCAGAAAAGCGCGGGGGCAGGGGGAGGGGCGCGTGACATGCGTGGACAAGGCCAACGTCTTCCGCGCCTTCGCGTTCTTCCGCTCCGTGTTCGACGGGGAAATGGCGAAGGCCCCCGATATCGTGGCGGACCATGCCTATGTCGACGCCATGGCGCTGTGGATGGTGCAGAAGCCCTGGGCTTTCGACGTGATGGTGACGGAGAATATGTTCGGCGACATCCTCAGCGATCTGGGGGCGGGCCTGATGGGCGGACTTGGAATGGCGCCCTCGGCTGACATCGGCGATGACCACGCGGTTTTTCAGCCCTGCCACGGCTCGGCCCCGGATATCGCGGGGCAGGGGGTCGCGAACCCCTTCGCGATGATCCTGTCGGGTGCGATGATGCTGGACTGGCTTGGGGACCGGCACGGCATCCCCGCGATGTCCACGGATGCCGCGCGCCTTGAGGCCGCCGTGGCGGAGGTGGTGGGTGCAGGCCAAGCGCTGACCGTCGACCTGGGCGGACGGACCGGCACGCGCGATGCGGCGCGCGCCGTCGCGACGGCCCTTGGGATCGGCGCCGACGCGCTCTAGGAGCCGTCGAAAAATCTTGCTGCAAGCGGTGCGCCAAGGATCACGACCACGATCCGCAGCAGGTGATGCGCGACAACGAAGGCCACGTCCGCCCCGGCGATCAGGGCGAGGATCGTCATCTCCGCCTGTCCGCCCGGCGCGAAGGCCAGAAGCGCCTCCAACGGCGGAGCGAGGTCCAGCAGCACGACCGCCTCAGTGAAGATCGCGGCCAGGATCAGCAGGATCACGCAAAAGCCGAGCGCCGCCAGCACGTCGCGGCGTACTTCGCCCATCGTCACGCCCGCATATTTCGTTCCCACCGTCATTCCGATGAAGAATTGCGCGGCCGCAATCGCCTCCGCCGGGGGGCGATGTTGCAAGATCCCCGTCATTGCAAGGATTGCGGCAAGGATCATCGGACCCAGGATCGAGGCCCCGAACAATCCCACCCGCTTCGCCACCTGCCAGCCCACGATGCCACAGGCGGCCATCAGCAAAAGCTGCGCGGGCGCGATGCTGGATGCCGGCGCGCCGGGCGCGCTGGTCAGGTCCACTCCCCAGAAATAGCTGAGGATGAAGGGCAGGCTGGCCACGATGACAAGGACCCGCGTGGCATGGATCAGCGACAGGGCGCGCACGTCCCCGCCCGCCTCTTCCCCGAAGACCAGCATATCCTGCAACCCGCCCGGCATCGCGGAGTAATAGGAGGTGGCGAAGTCGAACCCCCAAAGCCGCCGGAAATACGGCACGCCGATCGCCGCGCTCAGCGCGATCATGACCGGCATCAGCGCAAGCGTCGGCCACATACCCGCCATCGACACCACCACCGCCCACGTCAGCGTCGCCCCGACCGCGACGCCCAGAACCGTGCGCATCAGCGTGTTGACCAGGTCGTTCCCGCGCATGTCGAGGCCCGACAACGCCGCGATCAGGCAGGCAAAGATCGGCCCCAGCAACCAGGGAAGCGGCAGGCCGAGTACCCAGAAGATCGCCACGCCGATCCCGGCGACCGCATAGGTGCGCGCAAGCGCCATCATCGGCGGGCGTCCGAACCGGTGGGAAAAGGGGGTGGAGGCGGCATGGGCAACACCTTGCTGTGCACCACCTGATGCCAGCCGGGGGCGGCGGTGTCAAAGCGCGGACAGGGAGGGGGTGTTCTGTGATCGAGGCTGGAACTCCGCCCCGATCTGCGTCAGGTCGGGGGGCGACGCATCGGGCAGCGGAGTGGCAGGCACATGGAATTCGGCGCATTGGTTCAGACCCTGACCGATTGGGTCGTGGGCATCGGCCACACGGTCAACGATCTGCCCGGCACGGTCGCGTTCGGCCTCGGCCTGTTCACCTGGTTCGCGGTGGAGCAGATTCTGCAACGGGTGCTGAACGGGCTGAGATGGGCGATCCTGATCGGGGTGATCGTCGCCCTGGGCCTCAGCCTGCCCTACCTGGCCAGCCTGATGATGGGCGGGGCGCCGCCGCAATAGGGGCGATCCGGCTGCGTGCCTGACGGCGGGGACGGGATGCCGCGTCAGCTCGACGATCCGTCCATATGGGCGCGGATGATGCTGTCGATGCCATCATCGACCGGGAAATCCAGGTGTTTCGCGAGCGTGCAGGCGAAGGCCTTGGGCCAGCCACCCACGATACCGGCCACCACGGGGTCGGGGTGCGGCGTCACGCGGGCGCGCACATTTGCGCCCGCCACCCGCTCCAGCGCCTCCAGCATCTCCGCGATCGTGACGCTGATGCCCCGCCCCGACACGACCGCGCCGGGGCCAAGTGCGCCCGGCGGAAGCGTGGCGGCATGCAACAGCGTCTCCACCGCGCAATCGGGTGACGCGATCCAGACCCTCAGATCATCCGACACGGGCAGGGCGGCCTCAACACCCGCCAGCGGCTCCCGGATGATGCCCGAGATGAAGCCGGACGCGGCGGCGTTGGGCGCGCCGGGTCGCACGCAGATTGTGGGCAGCCGCACGCAACGTCCGTCCAGATGGCCGCGCCGCGTGTGATCGGCCTGCAAAAGCTCCCCCATCGCCTTCTGGGTGCCGTAGGAGTTCTGCGGCGTCAGGCAATGATCGTCGGGCACGATATCGGGCAAATCCCCACCGAACGCGGCGACGGAGGAGGTTGAGATCACCTTGGGCGCGCCGCCCATCCGCCGAATGTCATCGAGGAACGCCGCCGTCGCGTCGAGGTTGAAGCGGTATCCAAGCTCGAAATCCGCCTCCGCCGCGCCCGAGACGATTGCGGCAAGGTTGAAGATCACGTCGGGCCGCTCCCGCAGGATGGCGGCGCGCCCTGCCTCCGTCGCCAAATCGGCCGCGCGTGACGTGGTCTCGAACGGTGCATCTGGCGCATTGGGCGCGTGGAGATCGGTCAGGATCATATGCGTAACGGGGCTGTCCCCGATCCGGCCATCCCGCGCGACGCGCCTGGCAAGCCGGGCGCCGATCATGCCGCCCGCGCCTGTGATCAGCACCCGCATCAGGCCGCGCCCTTCGCCTCGGCCAGCATCGTGAAGGCGGCAAGCACGGCGGCAAATCCCGCCTCGGTGATATCGCGATGCAAGACAAGGCGCATGGCCGGGTCCGGTGCCGCGACGTGTAATCCGTGGGCGGGCAGGATCGACAGGTCCAGATCCGCTCGGGGGGTCAGAAACACCATGTTCGTGGCCTGCGTGACGTCCCCCAAACCGAGCGTGTCCAGATGCTTGGCGAGCGTCTCCGCCCGCTCGTGATCCTCCTGCAGGCGCGCCACGTTATGCTCCAGCGCGTGAAGCCCTGCGGCGGCCAGAACACCCGCCTGCCGCATCCCGCCCCCCAGCATCTTGCGCATCCGCCTTGCCCTGGCCAACAAATCCTCCGGCCCGACAAGCACCGATCCGATGGGCGCGCCAAGCCCTTTGGACAGGCAGACCGACACCGTGTCGAAGCCGCCCGCCAGGTCGATGTCGCGGCATCCAAGGGCGGTGATCGCGTTGAAGAACCGTGCACCATCGAGGTGCAGGCTCAATCCCTCCGCCCGGCCCGCATCCTGCGCCGCCCCGATCCGCGCCAGTGACACAGCGCGCCCGTAATTGGTGTTTTCCAGCGACAGCAGGCGGCTGACCGGATGGTGGGAATCGTCGTCCTTCACCGACGCGCGGATCTGATCGGGGTCCAGCCCGCCATCCTCGCCCACGGGCAAGGCGTGCAACGCGATCCCCCCAAGAACGGAGGCACCCGCCGCCTCGTACCGGATCACATGGTAGCTTTCGCCCGCGATCACTTCTTCCCCGCGCCCGCAATGGGCCAGCATCGCCAGCAGGTTCGACTGGGTGCCCGACGGCACGAACAGGCCCGCCTCCTTGCCCAGACGCTCCGCCAAGGCCGCCTCCAGCCGGTTGACGCTCGGATCGTCGCCGTAAACGTCGTCGCCCACCTCCGCCTCGGCCATGGCGCGGCGCATGTCGGGGCAGGGCCGTGTGACGGTGTCCGAACGCAGATCGGCGATGACTGCCCCGGTCGGGACTTGCATCTGGGCATATTGGGACATGGACGGGCCTCCTTCAGAAATCGGCGACACCGCACCATGGCGGGACACGCGGTGCAACCCCCGACGCGCCACGGGCAGATCTATCCGGCCTTGCCCATCCCGGGGCATCCCGGCATTTTGGCCTTATCCGAAGGCGGGGTTTATATGGCCATCATTTCCGAGCACCACATCTTCTTGTCGGAAGACGCCAATGTCGGCCTCCAAACCCGTCTGAAGGACGCGATCACGCGGGCGATCTGGGACGGGCGCTTTTCCCCCGGCGACAGGCTTCCGGCCACGCGCGCCTTGGCCAAGCATCTGGGCATCAGCCGGATCACGGTCAGCCTCGCCTATGACAGCCTGCTGGCCACCGGCTATATCGTTTCGGTGGCGCGCTCGGGCTATTTCGTGGCGCCCGATGCCCCGACACGGCTGGAGGTTGTGGGGCCAAGCAAGATACCAGCGGACGAGCGACTGGATTGGGACGCGCGCCTTGGCCCCGTCCCGCCGGCCCTGGGCGCGCAGGCCACGCCTGCCGATTGGCGGCGTTTCAAGTACCCCTTCATCTTCGGAGAACCGGACGTGGCGCGCTTTCCCGTCGACGATTGGCGCGATTGCGTGCGCCGCGCGCTCGGCAAGCGGCATTTCGAGCAGATCGCGGACGATGCCAGCGACCGCGATGATCCGTTTCTGGTGGAGCAGATCGTGCGCCGCTCGGTGTCCGGGCGCGGCGTCGCGGCCTCGGTGGAGGAGGTGCTGGTGACGGCGGGCGCGCAGAACGCGCTCTGGATCATGGTACAGGTTCTCTTCGGCGGGCGCGGGGGAAGCGTCGCGATGGAAGACCCCGGCTATCCCGAATTGCGCAACCTCTTGCGCCAGCAGGGCTTGACGATCCACCCGATCCCCGTGGACCGCGAAGGGATGCGCGTCGACCATATCCCCGACGGGGTGGACGCGGTTTTCGTTACGCCCTCCCACCAGGCGCCCACCGGGGCCACCATGTCGATGGCACGGCGCAAGGCGCTTCTGGACCGGGCAGAGGCGCTGGATTTCGCGGTGATCGAGGACGATTACGATTACGAGATGAGCTACACCTCCCCGGCGCTGCCGGCGCTCAAGTCGCTCGATCAACGGGGGCGCGTCATCTATATCGGCAGCTTCTCCAAATCCATTTTCCCGGGCCTGCGCCTCGGCTACCTGACCGGGGATGCCCGTGTTGTGGACCATGCCCGCGCGATCCGGACCCTGTCGGAGCGTCACCCCCCCGGCCTGACCCAACGCACGGTCGCCTATTTCCTGTCGGAGGGGCATTACAACAGCCATTCCCGGCGGATGCGGCTGCGGATGTCCCATCGCAACGATGTCCTGAGGGAGGAGTTGGCCCGCCATGGCTTGTCACCGGCCTTGAAGCGGGCGACCGGTGGAACGACCCTGTGGTTGCGCGGGCCGGACGGGCTGGATTGCGATGCACTGGCCATTGCGCTGCGCGACAAGAGCGTGCTGATCGAGCCGGGATCGGCCTTCTACAGCCGCGACGACGCGCCGAAAAACCGCGTGCGGCTTGGGTTCGCGACAATCGAAACCACGCAGATCGCCGATGGCGTCGCCCTGATCGCCGAGACGATCCGGGAACAGGTGGGCTAGGCACGGTACGTCGGACTGGCGAGCGCCTAGGCCCGCGCCCGTTCTGATTTCGGATCATACATCGGATTCAGACTGGCCTCGGCCGTCACCCGCGTCCCCGCCACCTCGATCTCATAAGTCGATGCCAGCACCTCGTCCGGGGTCTCACCCGGGCAGGGGACGTAGCCCATGCCGATCGCCCCACCAAGCGTGTGCCCGTAATTGCCGGAGGTCACGTAGCTCACCACCTCCCCGTTGCGCACGATCGGTTCGGCGTGGAACAGCATCGCGTCCGGGTCGGTCAGCTTGAACTGCACCATCCGCATTTGCAGGCCTTCGTCACGTTTGCGCGCCACCGCATCGGCCCCGATGAAGTCGTTCTTCTCCTTGGACACGGCGAAGCCCAGTCCGGCCTCCAGCACGTGATCCTCGCCCGAAATATCGTGGCCGAAATGGCGGAACGCTTTCTCGATCCGGGCGCTGTCCATCATGTGCAACCCGCACAGGCGCAGGCCGTGATCCGCCCCCGCTTCGCTCAACGTCTCGAACACATGGGCGGCTTGGTCGGCGGAGACGTAAAGCTCCCACCCCAATTCGCCCACATACGTCACCCGGTGCGCGCGGGCCACGCCCAAGCCGATCTCCACCTCCTGCGCCATGCCGAAGGGGAACGCCGCGTTCGACCAATCATGCGGGCTGACCGCCTGCATCAACGCGCGCGCATTCGGCCCCATGACGCAGATCACCGCCTCCGCCGCCGTGACGTCGGACAACACCACGACCTCGTCGCGCCGGTTCATCTTCAACCATGCCATGTCGCGGATCAGCGTGGCGGCGGGGGTGACGATGAAATAACTGTCATCGGCCAGCCGCGTGATCGTCACATCCGCCTCGATCCCGCCGCGCACGTTCAGGAATTGCGTGTAGACGATCTTGCCCACGGGCACGCTCATGTTCCCCGCCGCGATGCGGTTCAGGAACGCCTCCGCGTCGGGGCCGTCCACGCGGATCTTGCCGAAGGACGACATGTCGTAAAGGCCCACCGCCTCGCGCACCGCGCGATGTTCCCGGGCCTGGTTTGCGAACCAATTCTGGCCCTTCCAATCGTATTTATAGGCGCGTTCCTGCCCCTCGTCGGCGAACCAATTCGCCCGCTCCCAGCCCGCCAGTTCCCCGAACACCGCGCCCCGCGCTTTCAGATGCTCGTGCAACGGCGACCGCCGCACATTTCGCGCCGTGGCCTTCTGGCGGTAGGGGTAATGGTCCGCATAGAGCAATCCCAGCGTCTCGGACGCCCGCTCCCTCAAATACCGCTTATTGCGCTGGAACGGCTGCATCCGGCGAATGTCCACGTCGCCCACATCGAAGGGCGGCAGCCCCGTCTCCATCCACTCCGCCAGCGCCCAACCGGCCCCGCCCGCGGACTGAATGCCGATCGAGTTGAAGCCCGCGCAGACCCAGTAGCCCTCCACCTCCGGCGCGGGGCCAAGGTGATAGGCATCGTCGGGCGTGAAGGATTCAGGCCCATTGAAGAACGTATGGATCCCCGCCTCCGCCAGCATCGGCATCCGGTTGCAGGCATTCTCAAGGATCGGCTCGAAATGGTCGAAATCCTCGGGCAGCTGGTCGAATTCGAAACTCTCCGGGATCGGCCCCCAGGGCTTGGAGACCGGCTCGAACGCGCCCAGAAGCATCTTGCCCGCGTCTTCCTTGTAATAGGCGCATTCGTCGGGGACGCGCAGAACCGGCAACTGCTTCAATTCCGGGATCTGCTCGGTCACGATATAGAAATGCTCGCAGGCTTGCAGGGGCACGTTCACGCCCGCCATGGCACCGAAATCGCGCGCCCACATTCCCGCACAATTCACGACGATCTCGGCCTTGATCGTGCCCTCTTCGCCCTCGGCCTCCCAGTTAACGCCGTTAACCTTCCCGCCGTCGACGTCCACGCCCGTGACCTTCACCCCCTCCAGTACCGTCGCGCCCCCCATCCGCGCGCCTTTGGCCATGCTCAGCGCGATATTGGCGGGATCGCCCTGGCCGTCGCGCGGCAGCCAGACCGCCGCACTCATGCCATCCGTGTTCACGTGGGGATAGCGCGCCAGCACGTCGTCCGCGCCGATCTCCTCCACGTCCACGCCAAACGCGCGCGCCATCGACGCCTGCCGCCGGATCTCCTCCGCCCGATGCTCCGTCAATGCCATGGTGATGGAGCCGCAGCGGCGGAAGCCCGTGGCCACGCCGGTTTCGGCCTCCAGATTTCCGTAAAGTTCCTGGCTGTATTTCGCCAGCCGCGTCATGTTCTTGGTCGCGCGCAATTGCGCGATCAGGCCCGCCGCATGCCACGTCGTCCCGGATGTCAGCCGCTTGCGCTCCAGCAAGACCACATCGGTCCAGCCCAGTTTCGTCAGGTGATAGGCGACGGAGCATCCGGCAACGCCGCCACCGACGATGACAACGCGGGCGTGGGAAGGAACCTTGGACATCGGCGAACCCCGGTCTGGAGGAAAACGGGCGGAGGGTGCCCCCCGCCCCGAAACGCTAGCCGTGTGCGTGCATGTGATCCAGCGTCTTGCGGAACCGACCCACGATCTCGTCAACGTGGTGCCGCTCGGCAATGAATTGCGGCGCCACGATCGCGTTGTCGCCGGTGAACTTGACCGACAGGCCATCCCAGAACATGCGTTTCTGCAACTCCGTCCCGCGCATACCCGGCCCGCCCTCGGCGTGAACCTCCACGCCCGCCATCAGGCCCGCGACGCGGATGTCCTTGATCATCGGGTGATCCTTTAGGCCGTCCATCAGGGCGCTCTCGAAATAGGGGATCAGGTCGGCGGATCGCTGGATCAGATCCTCTTCGACGATGATCTCCATCATCGCGTTGCCGGCCGCGCAGGCGGCGGGGTGGCCGGAATAGGTGTAGCCGTGGAAGAACTCCGTCAGGCCCCGCTTGGAAGAGCCTACGACCGTCTCGTAGATGTCATCGCGGCAGGCCACGGCACCCATGGGGATGGACCCATTGGTGAGCGCCTTGGCCATGGTGATGATATCGGGCTCCACGCCGTAGCGCTGCGCGGCGAAGGCGGTGCCAAGGCGACCGAACCCGGTGATGACCTCATCGAAGACCAGCAAGATGCCGTATTTGTCGCAAATCGTGCGCAGGCGTTCCAGGTACCCCTTGGGCGGCGGCAGCGCGCCGGTCGACCCGGCCACGGGCTCCACGAACACAGCCGCGATGTTGCCGCCGCCATAGGTCTGGGCCATCCGCTCCAGATCATCGGCGAGCTCCTCGCCGCGATGCTCCGAATGGCCGCCGGGGATGAAAGTTTCGGACGGGTCATAGGTGTGGCGCAGCATCATCACGCCGGGCACCGTCGCGTGGAAAATATCGCGGTTCTTCACCATCCCCGACAGGGAGATGCCGCCGATATTCACGCCGTGATAGGCCCGCTCGCGGCTCACGAACCGGGGGCGGCTCTCGCCCCGCGCATTCCAGTAGGCCATGACGATCTTCATGGCCGTGTCCACGGATTCGGAGCCGGAATTGGTGAAAAAGACGTGGTTCATCCGCTCGGGCAGCATGCGGGAAATCTTCTCGGCCAGCGCGAAGGACCCCGGATGGCCCGCCTGGAACGGCATGACGTAGGTGTATTCCGTCATCTGCTTGGCGACGGCCTCGGCGATCTTGGGGTGGCAATGGCCCGCCGGGGAACAGAACAGACCGCTGGAGCCATCCAGCAACTGCCCGCCCCGATGGTCGTAAAGGTGAACGCCCTCTGCGCGGACAACCAGACGGGGATCTTCCTTGAACCCGCGATTGTCGGAAAACGGCATCCAATGCGCTTCAAGCGAGTTGGTCGATGCGTCATAGGCCATGTCTGGACTCTCCCCAAAGGGCCCCCGCGGGACCCGAAACAAGATGCACGAAATTCGCCCTGATCGCAGAGTCGGAGTAGGGCCAGAGCCGCCAGAGGTTAAGGCCACGGCGGCGGGCCGCGATGGCCGAGCCGGGGCATTGTATTATGTTTCCAAGAGGTTAATGAAATTGGGAAAACTGTTTTGGTTCAGTGGGATGAATGCTGGTTGCAACCTTGCAACCGCGTCTATTGAGCCTGAACCGCAGTCACCGCGATCATCTGCACGATGTCCTCGGCGGTGCAGCCCCGCGACAGATCGTTTGCGGGTTTCGCAAGGCCCTGCAACACCGGCCCAATCGCCGTGGCCCCGCCGATCCGCTGCGCGATCTTGTAGCCGATATTGCCCGCATCCAAGTTCGGGAAGACCAACACATTCGCATCGCCCGCCACGGGCGACCCTTCGGCCTTGGATGCAGCGACGGATGGCACCATGGCGGCGTCGAACTGCAACTCGCCGTCAATCACCAGATCCGGCGCGGCGGCCCGTGCCAACCTCGTCGCCTCCGCCACCTTGTCGACCGCCGGATGCCGCGCGCTGCCCTTGGTGGAAAACGACAGCATCGCCACTCTCGGCGCCTCCGCCAGCAACACCCTGGCGGAATTTGCGGCCTGCTGCGCGATGGCCGCCAAATCCTCCGCCGACGGGTCGATCACCAGCCCGCAATCGGAAAAGATGAGCCCCCTCTCTCCCATCGGGTGCATTTTCGGCAAGGCCATCAGGAAGAACGACGACACAAGCGCCGCACCTTCGGCCTTTCCAATGACCTGCAAGGCCGCGCGCACCGTGTCCGAGGTCGTGTGGACCGCCCCGCCTACGGTTCCGTCCGCCATGCCTTCGCGCACCATCATCGCCGCGAAGACAAGGGGTTGGCGCACGAATTTCGCGGCCTGATCCTCGGTCACGCCCTTGTGGGCGCGCAGGGCGTGGAAGGCTCGGGCGAAGGCGGGCAGGTGCGCCGAGGTTTCGGGATCTTCGACTGCGACAGCCCCGCCGAGCGTATTCGCAAGACTGGCAGGTCCGACCACGGTGATCCGCGCGAGGCCGGTGGATGCGGCGACCCGCGCGGCCTCCTGCACACGCGGGTCCCTGCCTTCGCTCAGCACGATGTGCTTTTGATCCGCCGCCGCACGGGCGGCGATGGCGGCCAGCGGCCCTGTGTCAGGCGCGCCCGCCGCCTGAGCCATCAGGCGGCGTCCTGCGGCACCATGTCGTCCGCCGAAATACCCGCCACTTCCACGGGCTTCTTCATCGCGTCTCGGCGGAACGGGTCGCCCAGTTCCTGATTGATCATTGCCTCGATCAGCGTGGTCTTGCCGTGGTTCATCTGGTCGTCGATCGCCTTGTTCAGCGCCGCGGTCAGCTCATCCATCGTGCGGGCCACGACACCTTCCAGGCCGCACGCCTTGGCGATGCCGGCGTAGGAGACGTCCTCGTCCAGCTCGGTCCCGACGAAATTATCCTCGAACCACAGCGTCGAGTTCCGCTTTTCCGCGCCCCACTGGTAATTGCGGAAGACGATCTGCGTGATCGGCGGCCAGTCACCGCGACCGATCGCCGTCAGCTCATTGACCGCGATGCCGAACGCGCCGTCACCGGCAAAGCCCACAACCGGCACGTCCGGCTGGCCGATCTTGGCGCCGACGATGGCGGGCAGGCCGTAGCCACAGGGCCCGAAGAGACCGGGTGCGAGGTATTTCCGGCCGGAGTCGAAATCGGGATAGGCGTTGCCGATGGCGCAATTGTTGCCGATGTCGCTGGAAATGATCGCCTCGCGGGGCAGGGCGGACTGGATCGCGCGCCATGCCATACGGGGGCTCATCCAATCGGGCTTTGCCTTGCGCGCGCGGACATTCCAGTCGGTGCCGGGGTCGTCTTCCTCATGGGTCATCTCGGTGAGTTGCTGCGCCCACCGCGACTTGGTTTCAGCGATCTTCGCCTTGCGCTCGGCCCGGCCAGCATCACCAGCGGTGTCGCTCAGGCCGTTGAGGATGCCGGTTGCGACCTTGGCCGCATCGCCCACGATGCCGACCGTGACCTTCTTGGTAAGTCCGATCCGGTCGGGGTTGATGTCGACCTGGATGATCTTTGCATCGGCGGGCCAGTATTCGATCCCGTAGCCGGGCAGGGTGGAGAACGGGTTCAGGCGGGTGCCGAGGCAGAGGACCACGTCGGCCTCCTTGATCAGCTCCATGCCCGCTTTCGAGCCGTTATAGCCAAGCGGCCCTGCGAAAAGCGGATGCGAGCCCGGAAACGCGTCGTTGTGCTGGTAGCCGACGCAAACCGGCGCATCGAGGCGTTCGGCCAGTTTCTTGGACGCTTCGATCCCGCCGTCGCTGAGCACCACGCCCGCGCCGTTCAGGATCACTGGGTTTTTCGCGTTCGATAGGATCTCGGCGGCTTTCGCGACGGAGTTTTCACCGCCAGAGGAGCGTTCGAATTCAATCGGATCGGGGATTTCGATGTCGACGACCTGGGTCCAGAAATCGCGCGGGATGTTAATCTGCGCGGGGCCGGAAAGGCGTTTGGCCTGGGCGATCACGCGGGTCAGAACCTCCGACACGCGGGACGGATCGCGCACCTCTTCTTGGTAGGCGACCATGTCCTGGAAGAGCGCCATCTGTTCAACCTCCTGGAATCCGCCCTGACCGATCGTCTTGTTCGCGGCCTGCGGCGTGACCAGCAGAAGGGGCGTGTGGTTCCAGTAGGCGGTTTTCACGGCGGTCACGAAATTGGTGATACCGGGGCCGTTCTGGGCGATCATCATCGACATCTTGCCGGTGGCGCGCGTGTAGCCATCGGACATGAACCCGGCGGAACCTTCGTGGGCGCAGTCCCAGAACTTGATCCCCGCCTTGGGAAACAGGTCGGAGATCGGCATCATCGCGGACCCGATGATCCCGAAGGCATGTTGGATGCCATGGCGCTGCAAGGATTTCACGAAGGCTTCTTCGGTGGTCATTTTCATGGCGAATCTCCGAAAGAGCGGACTCCCCCGTGGGTCCGCGATTGCGTCGTAATGAGCCTAACAGTCTCGTTTTCGGTAGGGCCAAAGTTCTCGTTGGATAGGGCCAACGGCGTCTTTTTGCCCGCGAGGCTGCCGGTTTCGCGTGTCTAGGCGAAGAGGGGGCGGCGCGAAAGGCGGCGATACCGCACGGCCTGGCGGAACGTGTTTGTGCGGCGGGGGAAGGCCGGGTGGGCGCCCGGCCCGTCTTCGGTCAGGTGGCGGAGCCCGCGGGACGGGGCAGATCGTCAGCCTCCGACGCCTCCCGCTCGGAGGGTGGGCGGCCCAGATGCGTCATCACAGGGCGCACGTCGCTTGCCCGGCCCTGGGCCAGCATCATTTCGGACAGGAACGTACGTAACGTCGTGGCTTCGGGATTGGCTTCGATGGCCGCGACGATGATCGCGCGCGCCGCCACCTCGTCGCCCGCGCGCAATGCGATTCGCGCCTTGGCCGATGCGATCTCGGCGGCGGATGCGGAGGGGGCCTCGGTTGCCTCCGCCACCAGGGTCCGCGCCATGCGCAGATCGCCGTCCTCCAACACGGTCACGACTCGGTCCAGGAGGGAGCCGCCCGTAACCGCTTTATTGCGCTTTTCGGCCTGTTTCATGGCCAATCGCCGCGCACGCTCCGCGCCCCGGCCGTCATCCGTGACCGGTGCCTTTGCCCTCGCGTCGGTCTCGAAAACCCCTTTTGTGCCCATGGTTTGTCCCCAAAATCTGGTCGTTTCGCAGGCCTGTCATCCATGCAGAATGCGGATCGACAGTCACCCCCCAACTGTCATGGTAACGCGGCCAAGCGTTAACAGTTCGTTAATTCCTCACCTGTGTGGTCAAAATTCGTTCAGGTGTACAATTGCCGCTTTTGCGGGCGTCACCCGGCCACCGGCAAATCGCCGGTCCGTTTTTCATCAAATCTTGCGCCGTTGGCGTTGCGTCACCCCCGGCTTTGTTGCAACGTTGGATGGGAATTTTTTCTTATACCTCCGCATGCTGCCCTTTGCGCGGACCCTTTTTTGACCGATGGAGCTTGCCCGCCTTGTTGCGCCCCTTCTTCCGCTTTCCGCTTGCCACCACCTGTGCCGCCCTTTCCGTTTCGGCGCTGAGCCTTCTGCCTGCCCATGCCCAGGGCATCGAATTGCCCGACGCCGCCACGGCGGAAGCGCAGTTGGCGCAGTTCAACGCCAACGTGCCCGGCTCCATTTTCGCGATGCAGCCGTTCCGAAATGACCAGACCCTGTCCGACGAGGAGGGCACGGCCTACACGCTGACGTCCCTCAATCCGCACGTGAATTCGTGGTTCATCCTCGAAATCACGCCCGAGGGCGGGCGCTCGCGCTTCGTGCATTTCGAAAACGGCGCGCCCGATGTCTGGAACATCTCCCTGATCGAGGAGGATGGCCCGGCGCTGTTGATCGAGGGCGACGGGGACAGTTTTGCCTGCGCGCCCTGGGATGACGGAGAATTGGAGGAGGCGCAGGAAAGCTCCCTCCCCTTCGCGCCGGTTTGTGACTGGAGCCTTTTCGTCCGCAACCCCGTCTCCGGCAACCGCACAACGCGGGAGGCGGTGGCGGAATTCCTGCGCGACAACGTGATCTTCGGCGAATCCATCGTGAACCTGATCAAGGGCGCGTTCTTCGAGGATGCGTTCATGATCTCGTCGGAAGGCGAGGAAGAGGTTGAGGAGATTGATGGCGTCGAGCTCCTGGGCAATGCCCGCCTCGACAGCACCCCGAACATGCGCCCCTATATGGGGTTCGAGTTGGTCGGGACCGATGCGGGCGCGATGACCGCCGGTGCGTGGTACGAGGTGGAGGACAGCCCCGGCATCTACGCCTCCGTCATGCAGCCGGGCATGATCGCGAACGAGGTTTTCCAGGTGTCCGGTGCGAACGGGCTGGACGGGATCGAGCGGCGCGCCGATGTCTACCTCGTGGCCTTCGACATGGCGCGCTTCGACATCGGTTATGAGCTTGGCACGGAACATCCGCGCCTCGGCTGGTCGTCCCGCCCGTCCAATCGCCACGGGCAGGGGCGGGGCCCGGATGGCTTCGACCGGCCCGACCCCGTGGTGCGGACCGGCATGCTCAACCCCGCCTTCGTGGAGCGTGTCGCCGCGACCTTCACCGGCGGGTTCAAGCGCGACCACGGCGCGTGGCGCTTCGGCAATTACGCCACGTTCAATTACGGCCACCATTACGGGTTTATGCAAAACGGGGTCCTGATCTCGCGCCTCTGGCCCAACCTGGCGACCATGTACCTGACACAAGACGGCGAAGTGGCCATGCGCACATGGCGTGAAGAGGACGAGGCGCTGCTGCCCGAACTGACCTTCGCGCGCCAGAACGGCGTGGCGATCATCGAAGACGGTGTGCCGGGCCCGCTCGTGACCTCCTGGGGGGGCGGCAATTGGTCGGGTGATGCGAATGCCACCCTGCGCACCCTGCGCGGCGGGGCCTGCATGCGCACGGTCGAAGATCGGCAATTCCTGATCTACGCCTACTTCTCTACCGCCACGCCGTCCGCCATGGCGCGCACGTTCCAAGCCTATCAATGCGACTACGCGATGCTTCTGGACATGAACAGCCAGGAGCACACTTATATGGCGCTCTATATCCACGATGAGGACGGCGATGACGAGATGGAGGTGCAACACCTCGTCTCCGGCATGGCCGAGGCGGATCCCGACAATGGACGCATCCCGCGCTTTATCTCGGCGCCGGACAATCGCGACTTCTTCTACCTGCTGCGGAGGGAATGATGGCACTTGCAACGACCTTGAAGGCCACGCTTGCGGCGGCGGTTCTGGCAATGACCGGCGGTGTCGCCTCGGCCCAGTCGCTTCAGGAACGCAATGAGCTTCTGTTCCAGCAATTGCGCGAGATCCGCGGCCTCTCGCAATCGGAGGTCAACCGCGTCCGCCAGATTTTCGCCAATTCGCCCAATGGCTGGATGGGGCAAGGCAACCCTGCGGCGACGCAACACCCCCTAACCCCGGAAGAGGCGGCCGCGCGCATCGGCGGTTCCGTGGAGCAGGTGCAGGCCAGCTACCGCAACCGCGAATACGAACGGATCTGCGGCGGGCGCTACATGGTGCCGCTTTATGATCCCGAAACGCAGACGCCGCGTGACGCCACGGTCTGCGCGGACATGTTCGAATATCCCAATATCCCGATGGTCTATCCCGTGGTCTGGGTCCGCGCGAATGAGGCTGCGGCCTTGTGTGCGGCGGAGGGCGCGCGGATCGGGGACGCCCATGAATGGGAAGGGGCGGCGGCGGGTCAGCTTCTGCCGCCCGACTACCCCTTCGACATGATCCGCGGCATGGGTGCGTCGGCCGCCGTGAACACGATGCGGAACTGGCACAACAATCACTACGCCAATACGCGCGGCACCTATTCCATTGGCGCGTGGCAATCGGGCGTCTGCGCGACGGGGTCGTTCAAGAACGCGTCGTGCAACGGAGGCAGCTTCCAGGGCTGCGGGTCCAACACCTATCCCGCCGGCAGCTTCCCGTCGTGCCAGTCGCCGCTTGGTGTGTTCGACATCGACGGCAATGCGGCGGAGCATATGAACCTGCCCCTCGCCCCGGACCAGATGGCATCTGCAGGCTCCACGACTTTGGGCGTGACGGAAATGAAAGGTTCCTGGTTCATCTGGGACACGATTCGCGCCCACGAGCACTGGGCCCGCTGGCGCGCGCCGTTCTGGCACGGCACCCGCGTGTTGAGCGAGGGCAGCCACCGGAACTATCACCTGGGCTTCCGCTGCTTCCGGGATGTGCGCTAGACGCCGTTCCCGCATCGACCCGCACAAAGCAAAACGGCGCCTCTGCAGGCGCCGTTTTAATTTGGAATGAAGGGCTTGGCGCGTGGCGTTAAAGCGAGGCCAGCCGGATCGTCGCCCCCGACAGCGCGCCGTCGGAATTCAGGAACCCGGCATACCGTTCATCGGTCAAGAGATCCCTAAGATCGACCGCCTCGCCGTTCACGAAGGCCGTGCGGCTGACCAGGCGGATGCCGTGGCTGTAATCGGCGTAGGACCCGCCATGGACCGTCGACAGGGGCTGGATCGCGCGGCCATTGGTGCGGTGCCAGCCATAGATCGCAACGCTCGACGGGTTGCGGCCGAGGCGGTTGGCGATCACCAGGTCCTTCTTGTGACCCGCCACCAACATGCCGGGACGCGCGCCCGCGCGGGCGAATTGCGCGTCCACCGTCTCATCGTGGCGCACGAAATAGCTGGTCGTCGTCATGGATGCGCCCGGCGTCATCGGTGACGGGGCCACGCGCACATCGGCCTGACGGTAGATCGCGTCGACCATCGTGGTCGTCGGCAGCATCATGTCGAATTCGGCGGCCACGCGCATCGCGGCGGGCAGGCCAAGCGGGACGCGCACGTGGTCTGCATCCGATCCGATGGCGAGGTAATCCGGCGTCACACAGATCGTCACCGTGACCGAGCGGCCGTTGACATTGCCGTCGAATGTCACCGGGTGTAGGTCCCGCAGGAAGCCCGGGATGTTCCCGTTCAACGCCTGTTGCACCAGCGCGTTGTCGCGGCCCGAGCCGGACCCGTTTCCGACGCTTGCCATGACGGCAGCGCCACCTGCCGCATTGCCGGGACGGCGCGGGATTTCGCGGGCCAGCCGGGCGGAGCATGTGCCATTGCCGCCCCCGGCGAACAGGCCGCCACGGGGGCTTTCGCCGACGCCACCAAGCGCCTCCGGCGCCTCGGCGCGGGCCACTTCGATATCCAGAATCTCCGGATCGGCGGCAACGCGGACCGTCAGATCGTCGGGGCGAAGGGCGGGACGCGGGCTGATTGCGGCCAGAAGCGGGCTGGTCTGCGGCCCGGTTTCCGGGTCAGGCCAGGCGGGTGTCGTGGTGACGATCGGGCGCGCCACGGGGCGCGGCAGCGACAGAAGCCGGTCGGGCGTCATATAGCGGGCCACGGCGATCACCTGAGGCTCGGCCGCATTGTCGGGGCGGTAAGGCGGCACCACGGCGGGGCGGCCTTCCACGACATTCACGACATCGGTGTCATTGGGCCGGGGCGTTACATCCGCCTCCGGGAACATCGCGGCGACGTCCACCGGTTGCATCTGCGGTGCTTCGCGGGTCTCGGGGGCCCGGTCGATCATCACCGACACGGTCGTGTCAAACGGCACCGGCGCGGGCAGGGCCGTCGCAGGCTCTGCCTCTGCCGGGTCGGCGGCAGCCAGCTCCGCGACGATCGCGCTGCGCTGCGCGTCCATCGCGTTGGACAACACCACATAGGTGCAGGCCGACGTGATCATGGATGATGTGAGAACCATCGCAAGAACGCCTTCGGGGCGTTCGAAGAAACGAGGCCCGCCCGGGGCCTTCACGGATTTTGAGCGCGCGAAAAGCCGCGCGGGAATTGTCCCATTCATGGTGAGGCACTGCCCCTTTTTTTGTCGTCGCGCGGTGCCTTGCCGCGCCTCTGTCCCCTCGGTCTTGTCTTGGCCTATTCTGGAAGTGTTAATTTGGCAACAACACGGAACCAGATTGTCTAAAACCCCTTGCCTCTTGCGCGGATTCTCGCCAGCCGCGTCGCCCGAATTCCGCCTATAGCGATGTTTTCTTGAAGATCGGCTCGGGGATGTTGTGGATCACCGCCATCACCACACGCCAGATCGGGCGGGTGTAGATGACGTTCTTCTGTTTCTCGACGGCTTTGAGAATCGCCGCGCCGACCTCGTCCGCGTCCGCGGTCAACGGCCCGGGCAGGTCCATGCCGTCGGTCATCGCCGTACGTACAAATCCGGGCAGAACCGTCACCACATGCACGCCCCTTTGTGCCAGTCGATTGCGCAGGCCCGACAGGAACGCCGTGAACCCGGCCTTTGCGGAGCCGTAGACGTAATTCGACGCTCGCCCCCGGTCGCCCGCGACGGAGGAGATGCCGACCAGCGTTCCCGATCCGCGCGCTTCCATCGCGTTGGCGAGATACGCAAGGATGGAGGCCGGGCCTTCGAAATTCGAGCGGATCACCAGCGCTGCGCCAAGCGGGTCGGCGGCGGATTGATCCTGATCGCCCATCGCGCCCACGGCGCAGATCGCAATCTCGGGCAGGGGGATGGCAGTCACGAAATCCCCATGGGTGTCGGTGGCCAGCGCGTCGAATTCGTGGATGGTAACCTCCACCCCGAAGCGTGTGCGCAGATCGGCGGCGTCATCCTCGAGCCTCGTCGCGTCACGGGCCGCCAGTTGGATCGAATGGCCTGCTTCCGCGAAAGACCGTGCTACCGCGCGCGCCATAGTCGACGCCGCACCAAGGATCAGGACCGGGCCGCTCATAGACCCAGCCTTTCCGATTGGACGGAGGCGAATTGCTCCGACAGGCCCGCCTGCCTGCGCATGGCGGCAAACGCCTCGGCCCGCGGATCGGCCTTGGCCACCGCTTCGGGCATACGGGCGTCCTTGGCGAGGTAGAAGCGCCCGCCATGGGCCAGGGTGATGTCGTCCAATCTGCTCATCAATGTCAGGTTCCGTTCTGTCGCGGGGAAATCCAGGGCCAAGGTGTAGCCGGGCATTGGGAAGGAAAAATGGCCCGATTGCGGCCCGAAGCGTTTCAATACGGACAAAACTGAGCCGCTTTGCGCGTCGGCGATGGTTTTCATCAACGCGGCAAGCCCCTCTGCCGCGCGATCCTCGGGCAGGGCGCATTGGAATTGCACAAAGCCGCGCCGCCCGTAAAGCCGGTTCCAGTTCGCCAACGCATCAAGCGGATAGAAATAGCTGTCCCAATCCACGACGCGGATACCGGCCTTCCTTGCCCCGCGCCGCCAGTAGATGCCGTTCATCGCGCGCAGCCACAGGCCCCGGAACAGGAATGGCGGGGCGCCGAAGGGGATCGGAAGCTTGCCCTTAGCCCGCACGTCGAAGGCTTTTTCGAACCGTGGCACGTCTTCCGGCCCCGCATGCTCCCCCAGAAGCAGCAGGGAATGGCCGTGATGCGGCCCGTCGGAGCAATCAATCCACGCTACGGAATAGGTCGCGTCCTGTGTCTGCTCGAAGGCTGCAAGCGTCTGGGACAAGGATGTCAGCGCCCACGTTTCCTGCCTGATCCACATCGTCTCCACCTTCCGCAGGCGGATCTGGGCGCGCAGGATCACCCCGGTCAGACCCATGCCGCCGAGCGTCCAGTGGAAGAGATCGTCGTCCGGCGTGACCCGCGAGACTGTGCCGTCGGGGCCCATGAGGTCGACCCAATCCACGCAAGCTCGGAACGACCCGTCGACATGGTGGTTCTTGCCATGGACATCCGCCGCGATGGCCCCGCCAAGGCTCACGTATTTGGTGCCGGGCGTGACCATGGGAAACCAGCCGCGGGGCAGGAAGGTCTGGATGATGTCGCCCAGAAGCACACCGGCCTCCGCCACCAGAACGCCGTCCTTGAACGACAGCATCCGGTCCATGCCGGTCATGTCGAGGGTCTGGCCGGTGTTCAGCGCGGCATCCCCGTAGGCCCGCCCGTTGCCGCGCGCGATCAGCGGGGCCTCCAGCACAGCTGCGCGCACGTCCGCTTCCGATCTTGCTGTCACCACCCGGCATTCGGCCATCGGGAACCGGCCCCAGCCACCGATCTTCATGTCGCGCGGTCCCGGAACACGAAGCGGCGGTCGAGCTGATACTTGGTGATATACCCGATGCTCAGCCCGATCACCGCGCCTAATTCGCGGGCGGCATCGGTGCCCCAGATCAGCCAGAACGCCGTTTCCGTCACCCAGAAGATCGCCGTCGTGACCAATCCCATCACGGTGTAGAGGCCGAATTGCCGCCCCTGTGCCGCCGCGCCCGCCGTCTGGTCGTAGAAGATCCACCGTTTGTCGAGCACGTATTTCACGACCAGCCCCGCCAGCGTGCCCGCCGCAAGCGCCAGCGCGAACCACAGCCAATTGTCGCCGCCCAACAGCACGACCCGCTGCACGGCAAGGTTGATGGCCACCGCCACCACCGCGAACGCGATGTAGCGTGACACCAGCATGGTCCGGCTCATAGGAACACGGCCCCCGCCACCAGGATCGCGCAGAACAGCACGACGAGCCGTGAGGTCGGGTTCGTCAGGGAATAGACCATCGGATCGTCATGCATCTGTCCCCGGTCAGCCACCAATACCATCCGGCTGACCCAAAAGATCAGGAGCGGGCACACACCCCAAAGCAGCCAGGGCGTGCCGAATTTCGCCTGCGTGGTCGG
This sequence comes from Hasllibacter sp. MH4015, assembly GCF_020177575.1. NCBI lineage: Bacteria > Pseudomonadati > Pseudomonadota > Alphaproteobacteria > Rhodobacterales > Roseobacteraceae > Hasllibacter > Hasllibacter sp. MH4015. The sequence goes on along the minus strand of NZ_JAHTBK010000001.1, from coordinate 2,005,936 downwards.
CTCGTCCACGTAAAGCGCGAGCACCAGCACGGCGAGGTAGCCGGAGGTGATCGCCATCTGGCTGATGATGCGCCGATCCTCCGGCACGTAGCCGCGCCGCGACGTCTCCCGCCCCGCCGTTTCCGCGTCGGTCAGCTCCGCCAGCCGCTTCACGGCGGCCAGCGCGAAGAAGATGAACATGGAAAACGCGAGGATCCAGACCGACAGGCCCGATCCCATCGCCACCCCGCCCGCAATGATGCGCAGCGTGAAGAGGAACGCCAGAAGGCAGATATCCAGCATCGTATGGCGTTTGAGGCGCACCGAATAGGCCACCGTCGCCACGAAATAGAGCGCCACCGTTGCCAGAAGCGCGGCCGAGACGAGGAGCGCCGTACCCAGCGCCACCAGCAGCAGGACCGGGATGGCCAGCGTGCCCAGGGCCGGGGACAGAGCGCCCGACGCGAAGGGCCGCGTCCGTTTGCGCGGGTGGGACCGGTCGTCCGACAGGTCCAGCAGATCGTTGATCAGGTAACCGGCGGATGCGGCGGCGCTCAACGCGACGAAGGCCGCCATTATCGGAAGCAGAGAGCCCAACCCATGGCTCGGGTCGGCGATCAACGGCACCAGCACCAGAAGGTTCTTCAACCATTGCTGCGGACGGATCGCGCGGCGCAGCGCGCTGTGGGGCGTCGGACGGTCCAGATGCTCGACCGGGACATCGCCCGCATCAAGGGCCGCGCGGGTCCGGGCGCTGGCGCCCACGCTGATCGCGCGCTGTGCGTCGGGCCAGACCTCCAGATCCGCCGCGCTGTCGCCGATATAGACGAAGCCCTTCGCCCCGAACCTCTCGGTAAGGAAACGGGCCTTCTCCGCACCCTTGAGGTTGCGCGACCCGTCGGAGCCATGGACCTCGTCAAACAGCTCCAGATGGTCCGCGATCTCCGTGGCCAGCGCCTCGTCGGTTGCCGTCACCAAAGCCGTGCGCCCGCCCTTCGCCCGCCAATCCACCAGCCTTTGGCGCACCTCCGCGTCATAGGGCAGGGTGGTCACGTCGATCTTCGCGTGGCGCGCCAGTGCCGCTTTCAGGGCCGCTTTGCCATTGCTCAGTTCGCCCAACGCCCGGTATGCGCTCCAGCCGCCTTGCGACAGGGCGGACCACAGACTTTCGTACAGCATGTCCGAACGCAACAACGTCCCGTCAAGGTCCACGACCAGCACGGGGGCGTCGGCCTGCGCGGGCGACGGCGCGGCTTGTGTGGGGGTCTGGTCGGTCAGCGTTTCGTCCCGGTGGCGTGTCGTTGGGAAAATGCCCCAGTGCAATGCCCTTTGGCCAGTGCTTTCTGCGCCGTCTTGCATGCCTTGAGTATCGACAGGGCCGGGGTCGCTGGCTATCGTTCCTGGAGACTGATTTGATTGAGGAAATTACCCCCATGAAGCTGCCATTTGCGATCCGTTCGATTTTTCTTGTCTCCGCGCTTGCGCTGGGGGCCGGTGGCGTTGCGGCGCAGGAGGATGCGGGTGCAGCGGACCGCGCCGCGGCGGTGGAGGAGGCGATCGCCGCCTTGCAGGCCTTGTCGGCCGCCGATGAAGGGCCAAGCGAAGCCGATCTGGCCGCCGGGCGGGCCGAAGCCGTGGAAGACGCACAAGCCGCCTTCGCGGCCTTGGCCGCAGAGACGGCCGCCCGCGTCGAGGTGGAACAGCAAGCCGCCCGTGAGGCCGCCGTAAGCGCCGCCCAGGACGCCTTTGCCGCACTGGCCGCAGAGACCGCCGCGCGCGTGGAGGCTGAAGAGGCAGCGGCCCGCGAAGCGGCCGTGACGGCGGCGCAGGATGCGTTCGCCGCCCTGGCCGCGGAAACAGCCGCCCGGGTGGAAGCGGAAGAGGCCGCCGCGCGTCAGGCCGCCGTGGAAGAAGCGCAATCGGCCTTCGCGGCCCTGACCGAGGCGCGCGAAGCCGCCCGGGCCGAAGCGGAAGCTGCCCTTGCCCAATGCATCGAGATCGCAGGCCCCCCCTCGGCGGAAAACTATCCCAGCGAAGAAGCCCAGGCTGACGCGCTGATGGCGCTCCGCGACGCGCTTCCGTTCTGCCGGGACGCGGCGGAGGCGTTGCCGGATGAGGGCGCGCCGTTCTTCCACCTGGCCACGGCGGCGCAGGCGTCGGGGCGTCATCGCCGGGCGGTCCCGCTTTATGAACAGGCCGCCGAGAATGGCGTGGCCGCCGCCCTGACGCGGCTTGGCGACTACCACAATTTCGGCCTGCGACCCGTGCGCGAGGATGTGGAGGAGGCCGCGCGGCTCTACCGTCAGGCGGCGGCGGCCGGCGATCCGGCGGGGACCGCGACACTTGCCTTCATGTACCGGCTTGGCCGTGGCGTTCCGCGCGATGCGGGCGAAATGCTGCGCCTGATGACCCAGGCCGCCGATGCGGGCTATCCCTTCGCGCAATTCAACCTCGGCCGCACCCTGTTGAGCGGGGATGGCGTTCCGGGCGGATCGGACGAAGCCTTGGGCATTCCCGACGCGCGCGCTGCCGTGCCGTACCTAGTGGCGGCGGCGAATTCCGGCAATCTCGAAGCGGTGCAGGACCTGATCGGGCTTTATTCCGACGGGGCGGAGGGCGTGCCCGCCAGCGATTTCCTGCGCGGCGGCTGGGTGGAAATCCTGGCCGATAGCGGTGATCCAAACGGCATTGCGGCGCGCGCGTTCCTTTATGAACAGGGCATCGGGCGCGGCGCGGACCCGGTGCTTGCCGCGCAAGGCTATGTGGAGGCGTTGGAGACGGGCGAAGTCGACATCTCAGACATGCGGGGCACAATCGACGGGCGCACCCCGCCATGGGATCGCGATACCGCTGTCGCATTTCAGGAAATCCTCGCCGAACGCGGGCTCTACACGGCGGCGATTGACGGGGACATCGGACCGCGCACACGCGCGGCGGCGCGGCTTCTGGCGGAGTGATCCGCGATAACGTCGCCCCGTAACGCCTTGGACTTAAACGTCTTCACCGCGTGACATGGCGTGGTATTCCGGGTTCGGCATCATGTCGGACGCGATCGCGAAGCGGTTGGACATGTTGAAGAAGCCCACGACGTCGGACAGATCGAAAATCTCCTCCTGCGTCAGACCGGCCTCGTGCAATTTCTCCCGATCCGGCGCGTCGACCTCCCACGGCGCGGTGGTCAGTTTCCATGCGAAATCCAGCATCGCGCGCTGCCGCTCGGGCAGTTCCGCCACGCGGTAATTCATCACCAGCATCTCCCCCAGATGGGGATCCCCCGACAGGGCGCGCACGGCCTGTCCATGGGCCACGAGGCAATAGAAACAGCGGTTGGCCGAGGACACGACGACCGCCACCATCTCGCGTTCCAGCTTGCTCAGCCCCGAAGGCGCGAGCATCAGCGTGTTGTAATATTGTCCAAAGGCGCGCAGCTTTTCCTGGTTGGCGGAAAACGTCCGCAACACATTGGGCACCAATCCCAGCTTTTCCTGGCACACCTCGAAATAGCGCTTGGTGTCCTCGTCGAGTTGGTCGAAATCCGGCAAGTCGTAGATCGAGATGTGATCGGGCTGTGGCATGGCATCCTCCGCTTGCGCGACGGTGCCAAGACGGGCGGGGCTTGTCCACTCAGATCGGAGCGTCGATGGGGGCCGGTTTGGCGTGGCGCTGGCGATAGCCGCGTGGGGTCGTGCCGTATTGCTCGCGGAATAACTTGTGGAAATAACTCAGGTTTTCGAAGCCGCAATCTTCCGCAATGGCGGCAATCGGATGGGCGCTTCCGGACAGCATCATGGCCGCGTGCTGGATGCGGATACGATTGACGTATTGGGTAGGCGACAGGCCCAGATGGCGCCGCGCCTCCCGGCAGACATGGGCCTGCGACCGGCCCGCGGCGGCGATCAACCCTTCCGCACCCTGCCGAAACACCCGCGGCTCCCGCGCCGCATGCGCCGCATGAATCAACCAGGTGGGGGCGCGGTCTTGGGCGCGGGCGGTGGCGTCGAGCACGTGGGTCATCATCGACAGGAGGAAATGTTCGATCCGCGCAAGGCTGCGGTGGCTTGATTGCAGGGTCAGCATGGCATTGACGGCGCGTTCCTTCTGGAACCCGCCAAGGCGCAGGGACATCGGAAATTCCGTGCTCGCCCAGAAGAAATTCCCCGCAATCTCATCCCCGTACCGCGCCACAAGGTGATCCGCGCTGGCCTTGCGGAACATCACGTTCAGGATACGCCCGCCGGTTCCGGGGGCGGCTTGCAGCGCGTGGCGATCCGCGGGCCGGATAAACGTCAGATGCCCGGGGTCGAGCCGTTCCTCGAGCCCGTTGATCCAATGGTGAACCTGCCCTTGTTCCACCATGAACAGCTCGTAATAATCGTGGCTGTGCTCGATCACGGGGGGCGTTTCGGGCAAGTCCTTGCGCACGAAATGATAGGCGTCACCGGCGCGCAGATAGGTATCAATTCTGAACAATTTTTGCGGCAAACGCATGGGAATAAGGGCTTTTCTGCACCTGCAAAGTCGCAATCATTATCAAAATAGAACACGTTTTCGTCAAGGGCGGGTCTGCAAAAGCGGCAATTCGCTGCTCTATGCTGACCGTGACATGGGGGGACATGTGGGATGAGACTGGCGCAGGAGCCATTGGATTTGGGGTTCAAGCCCGCCGCGGCCGAGCGCGCCGCGCGGCTGAGCGCCGGTGACATCGCCCATTACAATGCCCACGGATTCGTCCAGCCCTTTCAGATCTTTGGCGCGGACGAAATCGCGCGTATCCGCACCTATTTCGACCGGCTGATGGACGATATGGGCGAGGCCGGGGCCTATGGAATCAACTGCTACCAGGCGCGCATGGCGGGGATCTGGGATATCGCGACGGATGCGCGGATACTGGACCTTGTTCAGGACATTATCGGGTCCGACATCATCTGTTGGGCGAGCGCGATTCTGTCAAAGAAACCAGGGGGATCGCGCAAGGTGCCGTGGCACCAGGATGCGTCGTTCTGGAAGCTGTCGCCCGCGCGGACAGTCACGGTCTGGCTGGCCATCGACGATGCCGATGCGGAGAACGCGGCGATGCGGTTCATCCCCGGCACCCACGACAAGGGCGAGATCGAGACCGCCGACATGGGGGCCGACAGCGTCTTTCACAAGGGCATCGCGGAGGCCGAGCGTTTCGGCGCGCCCTTCGTCAACACGTTGAAAGCAGGGCAAATTTCGCTTCACGCCGACATGCTTGTCCACGGATCGGAGATCAACAGGTCGAACCGCCGACGCTGTGGCCTGACCTTGCGCTATTGCGCGCCCGACAGCCGGATCACCGATCCCGAATGGGCCAGGGGCGTTGAGGCAATCATCGCGCGCGGTCAGGACCCAAGCGGCCATTGGCAGCACCATGCCCGGCCCGAAAACGACGATATCCGCGCCACCAGCAGCCCCCATGTCGTGGGGAACAACTGATGTCGGGAAAGTGCAATTTTCGGCAAAACGGGCGGGATATAGGACCGGTATATTCCCGGTATAGGGTTGGTATAGACGCGGGGCTTGACCGATGGAGCTGACCTGGTTCGGACATGCCGCGTTCAAGTTGACCGACACGAGCGGCTTTTCCGTCATCACCGATCCCTACACGCCCGAGGGCGTGGGCTATGCGCCGATCACGGAAATGGCGGACGTGGTCGTGATTTCCTCGGACGATGACGACGCCCATTGCCGCGCCGACCTGATCGGCGGCACGCCGGAGGTCATCAACGCGCTGCACGTCGCGCAATCGGGCGGAACGGGGGGCGAGGCCCTGCATGTGACCGCCATCGAGGCGGCGGAATGGGACCACCACCCCGAGCACGAGGTGCCGGGACAGAACGGGATGTACCGGTTCGAGATGGACGGCATCAAGATCGCCCATATGGGCGATGTCGGAAACCCGCTGACCGATGCACAACAGGATTTCTTTGCCGATACCGACGTGCTTCTGGCGCTGGCGGGCGGATACCTGACCATCGAATTGCCGGACCTGATGGAGATGATCCACCGGGTGCGCCCGAAGCTGATCATCCCGATGCATTTCCGCACGCTGACCTACATGCCCCGCAATACCATGTGGATCGAGAGTTTCCTGGCAAATTTCCGTGACGACGCGGTCGATTTCGCCAGTGCGCACACCATCGACGTCTCCGCGCAGGATTTGCCGGATCGCACCCGCGTCATGGTGATGGATTACATGCGATAGCCCGCTGCGCCTGCGGGCGCTGCGGGTACAATACCCCACCGGGACGCCGGGGGGACAAGAGGAAGAACCCTAGGGAGGACCCAATAATGAAACGTACAACTCAGATGTTGCTGGGATCGGTGGCGATGACGCTGGCGCTGACCGGTGGCGCGTTTGCGCAAGATGTGGCGCGCGAGGACACGGTGATCTTCGATCTCGACCGCACGATCCGCGACCCCGAGAACTTCAACTGGATGACCGATGGCACCGGTATTCGCCGGATGCACGGCGCGCACCAGGCCATGTGGGAGCCGCTGTTCATCCTCAACTACAACACCGGTGAACTGGACCCGTGGCTGGCCACGAGCGCCGAGTCCGATGATGATGGCGATGTCTGGACCATCACGTTGCGCGAAGGCGTGACCTGGTCCGATGGCGAGGCCTTCGATGCCGATGACGTCGTGTTCACCGTCAACATGGCGCTGGAAAACGAAGAGCTGACGGCGCGCGAGGTCGCGACGCTCCGCGGCCAGGTGGCCAGCGTGGAGAAGGTCGATGACCTGACCGTTCAATTCACCCTGAACGCCCCGAACCCGCGCTTCGTGGTCGAGAATTTCGGCACGCGCATTTTCGGCAGCTTCCTGATCATGCCCGAACATGTCTGGTCGGCGGCGGACGATCCCGCGACCTTCGCGTTCTTCCCGCCGATCGGCACCGGGCCCTACGTCTATGAGAGCAGCGCATCGAACCGCGCGATCTGGGACCGGGCGGAGAGCTGGTGGGGCGCGGAAACGGGCTTCATGGACATGCCCGAGCCGCAGCGCGTCGTGTTCCTTGAATCGGGCGGCGAGGAGAGCCGCGCACAGCTGATGATCGCGGGTGATCTGGACGCGGCGCAAAACGTCTCCGTCGGCACGTTCGAGGCGGTCCAGGCGCAAAACCCCGACGTGATCGCATGGTACGACGATTATCCCTTTGCCGCCGCCGATCCCTGCGCGCGTCAGCTGGAGATCAACACCACGATCGCGCCCTGGGACAATGCGGCGATGCGCCGGGCGGTTGCCCATATCATCGACCGGACGCAGATCGTGAACATCGCCGTGGAAGGGGCCACCGCGCCGTCCCGCACGATGTTCGTGGAATACGGCTCCATGGCGCCGTTCATTGATGCGGCCATCGAGGCGGGTCACGAATTGCCGGCCACTGCGGATGTCGAAGCGGGGCAGGCCCTGATCGAAGCCGAGGGCTGGACCCGCAACGGTGATTACTACGAGCGTGACGGAGAACGGCTTGCCGTCGAAATCCACGTGAACTCGGCCTCGACCGAATACACGCGGACCATCGACCTGATCGTGGAGCAGTTGCAGCGGGCCGGCATTGATGCCCGGTCGGTGCCGGTGGAGAACGGCGTGTTCTGGGGCGAAGTGCTGCCGTTCGGCAATTACGAGATGTCCTATAGCTGGCTGAGCTGCGGATCGGTGAACGAGCCGTGGACCTCCATGGGCCGCTACACGGTGTCCGACGTGGTGCCGGTGGGCGAGCGCAGCCCGGGCTTCAACAACACCGCGCGGTGGGACGATGCCTCGGCCGAAGCCTATTCCGAGATCGTGGACGAGCTGGAGGCGATGCCGCTGGGTGATGACGCGATCCCGGGCATGGTTGCGGAAGCCTATGGCCATCTGGCCGAGGGGATGCCGTTCATCCCGCTGGTGCAATCGGCGAAACTCCTGCCGTTCAGCACCGCCTATTGGGACGGCTGGCCGACCAACGAAAACTACTACAACCACCCGTTCTTCTGGTGGGGGTCGGGTCACCAGATCATCCATAACCTGACCCGCGCGGAGTAAGCTTTCCTCCCCATGGTCACCGGCCGGGGGCATGTGCCCCCGCGCCACCGGCCCTCAGACGGGGCGTCCTTCTTCGCCCCGCCTCATTCAGCACAAAGGTTCAGGCAGATGTCTGACATAAAGGACTTTTTCGACGAACACGGCTACTACCACGCGAAGGGCGTGTTCCAGCCCGATGAGGTCGCCGCGCTGGAGCGGGATTTCGACGGGATCGTGGGGCAACTGACAGCCAGCGGCGAAGTTGTCGATGCTACATGGGACGGGGGTGAGACGGACAAGATCGCATCCAAGGATGACGTGATCCTGCACACCCATAACGTCCAGAAATATTCCCGCACCTGGCTCAACGCGTTTCTCAACCCGCGTTTCCTGGATGTGGCGGAGGCCATTCTGGGCCCCGACATCATCTTGCACCATTCCAAGCTGTTCCAGAAGCCGTCGGAGAACGGATCGCCGTTCCCGATGCACCAGGACTGGCCGTATTTCCCGACGCTCCAGGATACCATGATCGCGGGCATCATCCATGTCAGCGAGGCCACGGATCAGATGGGATGCCTGCGGGTCTATCCCGGCTCCCACAGGTTAGGCCGGATTAGCGGGGCCGATGGGCGGCGGCAGAACGACGTGCTCGACCGTTACCCGATTGCCGATGCGATGCCGGTGGAATGTGCGGCGGGCGACGTGGTGTTCTTTCACTATTTCACGCTGCACGGCTCCATGCCGAACCGGGCGGAACGGACACGCAAGACGGTTCTGTGCCAGCTTTACGACGGCCATGATGCGGTTGAGCCCGGCTGCGCCCATCCCGATGAGCGCATGGTGCTGCGCGGCTGGAACCACACGATTTCCCGCGAGGCAGCGGGACAGGCGGCCTGACGAGGGCCGAAAGATCAAACTGGCGGGCCGTCCAATGACGGCTTGCCGAAAGGAAGGGACGAGACATGGGACGTATCCCGGCGAGTTATCTGCTGAACCGCCTGTTCACGCTGTTCCTGACGGTGTTCATCGCGGCGACGCTGATCTGGATCATCCCGCGCCTGTCGCCGGTCAACCCGGTGGACGCGATGCTGGGGCGGATGGCCTCGGGCGGGGGAACGATCGAGAATTCCGGCGCGATCCTTGAACAGCTGAACGAACGCTTCGGCTTCAACGACCCGTGGTACGTCCAGTACTGGCTCTACATCAAGAACACGCTGACCTTCGATTTCGGCATCTCCACCGCCAGTTTCCCGACGCCGGTGTCCCAGATGATCGCGGGCGCCTTGCCCTGGACGCTGGGCCTGATGATCGTGGCGCTGATCCTGACCTTCATCATCGGCAACCTTCTGGGGGCGCTGATGGTGTGGGAGCATACGCCCAAGCCCTGGAAAGTGGTGATCCCGGCGGCGATGGTCTTCACCTCGATGCCGCCGATCCTGTCGGGGCTGTTGCTGATGTACATCTTCTCCAGCTCGCTGGGGTGGTTCCCGCTCAACGGGGCCTACGGGTTGCGGGTGGAGCCCGGCATGTCGTGGCAATTCATCGCCTCCGTGGTCGAGCACGGGGTGCTGCCGGCCATGTCCATCGTCCTTGTGACCTTCGGGTTCTGGGCGTTGGGGATGCGGGGCCTGATGATCGGGGTGCAGGGGGAGGATTACACGGTGCTGGCCAAGGCCAAGGGCCTGCGCAAACGCTACATCCTTTACCGCTACATGATCCGCAACGCGATCCTGCCGCAGATCACCGCCTTCGCCCTGAAGATCGGGATGCTCGTGGCGGGGCAGGTGCTGGTGGAGCGCATCTTTGCCTATCCCGGTATGGGCAAGCTGCTTTACGACGCGATCCTCGACCAGGATTTCCCGGTGATCCAGGGGGTCAGTTTCGTGGTGATCCTGATGACGGCCCTGGCCGTGTTCTTTGTCGATCTGCTGTACCCGCTGATCGACCCCCGTATCCGGCATGGAGCGTGACGAGATGAGCAACCGAGACACGCCCCCCGTCCACCCCGATGCCGATCCGTCCGGCGGACCCAACCCGCCGGCCAATACGGATGCCGAGCAGGCCATCGCCGCCGCCGCACCCGAGACTGCCGCCCCGGACATGACCGGGATCACCAAGCGCCAGCTCAAACGCATGAAGCGCTTCGACAATCCGTGGAACAATCCCAAGCTGATCTGGGGCATCGGATTGCTGCTCAGCATCATCGCGCTGGGCATTTTCGGGCGCATCTTCTGGGATCCCGACCTGGTCTTCACCGGGGCCGTGATGCCAAGCCAGGCGCCCGCGGGCTTTGAGAACATGCGCGGGCAGGTCGGCGCAATCACCTCGCCGCTGGGCACTGATGTTGCCGGGCGCGACCTGTTGGCCCTGTTGATCGTCGGCGCGCCCAATTCGCTTTACGTGGGCGTCCTGGCGTCGCTGATCGGGATGTCGCTTGGGATCTTCCTCGGCTTCTCGGCCGGGTATACCGGTGGGCGGGTCGATGACGTGATCCGCGTCGGCTCGGACGTGATGATAACGATCCCGCCCTTGCTGATCCTTGTGGTTGTGCAAGCGTCGTTCGGGGACATCACGCTGACGATGATGGCGATCCTGATCGCGGCCTTCGTGTGGCAGTCGCCCACGCGCCTGATCCGGGCGCAGGTCCTTTCGATGCGGGAAAGCGGGTATGTGCAGATGGCCCGCCTGTCGGGCGCATCGAACATGCATATCATGTTTCGGGAGATGTTGCCGAACCTCGTTCCGTACCTGTTCGGGTCGTTCATCGCCAATGTTACCACCTCCATCGTGACGGCGGTGGGGCTGGAGGTTCTGGGCCTGGGTCCGCAGCGGGTGCCGACGCTGGGCCGGGTGATCTATGACGCGATCGATTCAGCGGCCCTGACCCGGGACATGTGGTGGTGGTGGGGCTTCCCAACGGTTCTGCTGATGGTGATGTTCATCGGGCTTTTGCTGATCAATCTGGGCCTGGATGAAGTGTCCAACCCACGCCTGAGGAAGCTGTGATGGTGGATGCAGGCGGACCTTCCGCCCGGCTGACCAAGCCGGGCAGCGCCCGACCCTCCCCCCGGGAGGGCGCTTTTGCACCGTTTCTAGTCGCTCAATCGTCGGATGTTGGCTGCACCATAAAGCGCCTAGCCACGACCGTTCTGAGCGCCCACCCAGGCTCGGGCGCTGCCCGGCTTTCTGGAGCCCGCCCATGAGTGTCCTCGACATCAAGAACATCCATATCGACTTCCCCACCTCCAAGGGCGTCGTCCATGCCGTCACCGACGTGACGCTCAGCGTCGAGAAGGGCCGCCGCATCGGCTTCATCGGGGAATCGGGGTCGGGCAAGACGACCACGGCGCTGGCCGCCATGCGGATGCTGGCCAATCCCGGCTTCGTGGCATCGGGCGAGATCCATCTCAATTCCCTCGATCAAACCAGCGTGCTTGACCTCGACGATGAGCAGATGCGCCGCGTCCGGTTGCGGAAGATCAGCTACATCCCGCAAGGGGCGATGAACTCGCTCAACCCCGTGATGCGCGTCGAGAACCAGATCTGGGACGCGATCGTGGCCCATGAGGGCGCGATGGGCCAGGCGGAGTTGAGCGCGCGGTCGGCTACCGCCCTGGACGGCGTGGGGCTGGACCCGGACGTGGTGGGGCGGCTCTATCCCCACGAGTTGAGCGGCGGGATGAAGCAAAGGGTCTGTATTGCCATCGGCACTTGCCTGACGCCCGATCTGATTATCGCCGATGAGCCGACCAGCGCGCTGGATGTCATCACCCAACGCCATGTCATGCAGACCCTGCGGGAGATGCAGGAAAAGATCGGCGCGGGCCTGATCCTGATCGGGCACGACATGGGGCTGATGGCGCAATCGGTGGACGATATCGCCGTACTCAAGAAGGGTGTTCTGGTCGAATTCGGTCCGGTGCGCCGGATTATCGAAGGGGCCGAGCATCCCTATACGCGGGAATTGATCTCCTCCGTCCCGCTGGTGGGCGGCGAGAGCTTCCTGACCTCCCAGGGCACGCCGCCCAAGGGCGAGAAGCTGGACCAGCCGCTGTTGGAGCTCGACGGGGTCAGCAAGGTCTACGGCGCGGTCACGGCCCTGCACCCGATGTCCTTCGCGCTGGACGGGGAGGAGCCCAAGATCATCTCCATCGTCGGGCAATCGGGGTCGGGCAAGTCGACCATGGGCAGCCTGATGCTGGGGTTCAACGCGCCCAGTGCCGGTCAGGTCCGCTTCAAGGGCGCCGATATCAACGCGATGAATGCCGACGCCAAGCTGGAATTCCGAAAGCAGGTGCAGGCGGTGTTCCAGGACCCCTATGCCTGTTTCAACCCGTTCTACCGGGTCAACCACGCGCTGAAATTCCCTTACGAGAATTTCGGGATGAAGGGCGATGTCGACAAGGCGATGGAGGAGGCCTGCGTGACCGTGGGCCTCGACCCGTCGCTGGTGCTGGGGCGCTATCCGCACCAATTGTCGGGCGGTCAGCGCCAGCGCCTGATCGTGGCGCGCGCCCTGATGCTGAGCCCCAAGCTGCTGATCGCCGATGAGCCGGTCAGCATGGTCGATGCCTCCCTGCGCGCGACGATCCTGGCCAATATCCATGACCTCAAGGACAAGTACGGGATTTCCATCGTCTATATCACCCACGACCTCGCCACGGCCTACCACGTGAGCGATTACGTGATGGTCCTCTACCACGGCCACGTGGTTGAAGCAGGTCCGCCCAAGGACGTCATCGGCGATCCGCAACACGCCTATACCAGGCTCCTGATCGACTCGATCCCCTGGCCCGACCTGGACCGCGACTGGGGCGACGCCGACGACGCCCGCGCGGCGCTGGAGGAGTTGGGGCGGATCGGCGGCACGCCCGAGACGGTTTATCGTGGCGACATTCCCGGTTTCACCCTGAGGCAGGGCTGACATATGCCGTCACACCGGATGCGACTGACGGCAGAAAAGGTCGCCCAACGCCTGCGCCTGATCGCACCGAAAGTGGCGCTCCGCCGCGCCCCCATCGACCGGTTCAAGCTGGAGGATCTGGGCAGCGCGCGGGTGATGCCGGACCTGGGCCTGTTCGCCTGCGAGGCCGATGGCTCGCTGCTGGACTGGGATGCCTATTGGGGCGGGCAGGACCTGCATTTCGCGCTGCGCTCGCGCTTCACGGTACCCAAGGGCTGGAAACACCCGGCCCTGCACCTGCCCCTTGGCGTGGCGGGCGACATTTTCACCCATCCAGAGGCACTTCTTTATATCGACGGGCAGGCGGTGGCGTCAGCGGACCGCTATCACCACACGATCGAGGTGCCGGAAAAATTCGCCGACGGTCTGCCCCATGACCTGCTTCTCCATGGCTGGACGGGGTTGAGCGGCTGGCCGCCCGACCCGAGCAACAAGACGCGCCTGTTGATGCGCGAATGCGCCGTCATCGACATCGACCGGGAGTTGGAGGCGTTCCTGACGCTGGCCGATGTGGCGCTGGACCTGTGTTCGGAGCTGAACGACAACCGCCCCGAGAAACACGGCATCCTGACGGCGCTGGACGGGGCATTCCTGACCCTCGACACCCGCGACCCGATGGATGAGGGGTTCCGCCGCTCCGTCGCGCCGGCGACCACGCGGCTGCGCGAAGGACTGGCGCAGGCCGGCCCCGCGCTGGACATCCGGCTCCATGCGGCGGGTCACGCCCATATGGATGTCGCCTATCTCTGGCCCATCGCGCAGATCCGGCAGAAGAACGCGCGGACCTATTCCAACGTGCTGCGCCTGATGGAAAAGCACCCGGAGTTCCAGTTCAGCCATTCGCAACCCCAGCTCTACCAATGGACGGCGGAGGATTATCCGGAGATCTTCGAGGCGATCCGCGCCCGCGTCGCCGAGGGGCGGTGGGAGGTTCTGGGCGGCATGTGGGTGGAACCCGATGCCAACATGCCGGGGCCGGAGGCGCTGGTGCGCCAGATCGCGCTGGCCCGGCACTATTGCGAGGAGGCGTTCGGCGCCGGGGCGGAGGCGCCCGTGCTGTGGCTGCCCGACACGTTCGGCTTTCCCGGTTGCCTGCCGCAATTGATGAAGCAGGCGGGGCTGAAATGGTTCGTCACCAACAAGGTGAACTGGAACCAGTATAACCAGATGCCCGCCTCGACGACGTGGTGGGAAGGGATCGACGGCAGCCGCGTCCTGGCGCAATTCCTGACCACGCCACGCGACGTGCAGCACCTGCCGTTCCCGACCAATTACAAATCCGACCTGACGGCGGAGGAGGTGGTGGGGACCTGGGGCCGGAACACGGTCAAGGACCGGGTGCGCGATCTGCTGATCTGTTACGGGTTCGGCGACGGCGGCGGCGGGCCGACCGACGAGTTGATCCGCAAGGCGCATGTCTGGCGCGAGATGCCCGGCGCGCCGCAACTGCAAGCGTCCAATGTGCGCCGGTTCTTCGAGGCGTTGGAGGACAACACGAGCGGCCTGCCGGTCTGGGAGGGGGAGTTCTACCTTGAAGGGCACCGGGGTGTCCTGACCTCCCAGGGTTGGATCAAGCGGGCCAACCGCAAGGCGGAGGTGGCGCTGCACGATGCGGAGCTTGCGATGGCGCTGGCGATGGCGGCGGGGCAGGGGCCGCGCGACCTGACGGGCGCGTGGCAGCGGTTATGCATGAACCAATTCCACGACATCCTGACCGGGACATCCATCGGCGAAGTCTTTGTCGATGCGCGCGCCGATTTCGACTGGATCATGGGGGAGGCGGAGGGCGCGTTGCACCACGCGGCGCAGGCGCTGATGCCCGAAGGGGCCAGCGCGCTGATCCTCGACGGCGCGCCGCTGTCCGGCCCGCGCCTTGCGCTGCTGCCCGAAGGCAGCGACCCGGTGGCGGACGGCGACGCGGCCCTGCCGATGCAGGCCGTGGCCGATGGGGTTCTGGTGGAACTGCCGGACGGTCCGCCGCTGGCCGCGCGGATTCTGAAACGCAGCGATGCAGCAGCGCCGGAGGTTGACGGCGTCGATGCGTTCACCGAGGGCGATACGGCGGTTCTGGAAAACGATTATCTGCGGGTGGAGATCGGGGAGCAGGGCATGATCTCTCGCCTCTTCGACAAGCGCGCGGGGCGGGAGGTTCTGAAGCACGGGACGCTCGGCAACCGTCTGGAATTGTTCGAGGATCGCCCGGTCAGCTGGGATGCGTGGGACATCGATATCTTCTTCGAGGATCGGGGCGAGTTGGTGGGCGGCCTGACCCGGATCGAGGTCGTGGAAAAGGGGCCTTTGCGTGCCGTGGTGGAGGTCGAACGTGCCTTCCGCAAATCCACGATCCTCCAGAAGATCAGCCTGACCCGCGCGTCGGCGCGCGTGGATTTCGAGACCTTCGTGGATTGGCACGAGACGCATCTGCTGCTGAAGGCGGCCTTCCCCGTCGACATCCGCGCCAGCCGCGCGACCTTCGACATTCAATGGGGCCAGATCGACCGGCCCACCCACCGCAACACGTCATGGGATGCCGCGCAATTCGAGGTGCCGGCCCAGAAATGGGCGGATCTGAGCGAGGGGGATTACGGCGTCGCGCTCCTGAACGATTGCAAATACGGCTATGACGTGCGCGACGACGTGCTGCGGCTCAGCCTGATAAAATCGGCGACGATGCCCGATGCCGGCGCCGATCAGGGCGCGCATCATTTCACCTATGCGCTGCTGCCCCACCTGGGAAATACCCGCGTCGACGTCCGGGCGGAGGCCTATGCCCTGAACTACCCGCCGCGCGTCTTTACCGATCCCGGCGGGGGGACGGCGATCGGGCCGCTGGTCCAATGCCTGAGCAACCGCGCGGTGATCGAGACCGTGAAACCTGCCGACGATGGGGACGGCGTGATCGTGCGCCTGTTCGAGGCCCACAACACGCGCGGCCCGGTGGACCTGGCTTTGTCGGACGCGGTCAAAAGCGTGGCGTGTGTCGGATTGTTGGAAGATGGCGGGCAGAATCTGGAAATAAACGGCGGACGGGTCTCGGTGCCCCTCTCGCCTTACGAGATCGTGACCTTACGCCTGCGCTTGCCCTGACCGGGTAGGGAGCCCTCGCCTGTCCGCCGCCTGCGCGCGCCCAGTCTTCCATGTGCCGGAAATATCCTGGAGGGGGTCCGGGGGAGGCAAGGCCTCCCCCGGTTGATCGACCGGCCCCGCCGGGCGACATCAAGATCGGCTCAGGCCACCGCCAGCCCTTCGTCCGACAGCCCGTCCAGACGCGGCATGAGGGACAGGAGGCTCTGGGTGTAGGGGTGCTGCGGATCGGCGAACAGCGCCTCCGTCTCCGCCACTTCCACAAGCTCCCCGTTTTTCATCACCCCCACCCGGTCGCACATCTGGCGGACCACCGGCAGGTCGTGGGAGATGAAGAGCATGGTCAGGCCCAGATGCTCCTGCAAGTCCTTGAGGATATTGAGGATCTGCGCCTGGATCGACACGTCCAGCGCAGAGGTCGGCTCGTCACAGATCAGGAAACGCGGCTGGGTGGCGAGCGCCCGGGCGATGGAGATCCGCTGCCTCTGCCCGCCGGAAAACTCGTGGGGGTATTTCAGGCCCGCCTCGGCCCCCAGACCCACGCGATCGAGCAATTCCGACACCCGATCCTTGAGCGCCTGACCCGCCAGAAGCCCGTGATGCTTGGCCGGTTCGGCCACGATCTCATCCACGCGCATGCGCGGGTTGAGGGACGAATAGGGGTCCTGGAAAATCATCTGGATCTGCTTGCGGTACCAATCGGGCACGCCGCCGGGCTGATTGGAGACGGGCTTGCCGTCAAACGCGACCTCCCCCCCATCGACCGGGTAGAGCCCCGCGATCATCCGCGCGATGGTCGATTTGCCGGAGCCGCTTTCGCCGACCAGCCCGAAGACCTCGCCTTCGCGGATCTCGAACCGCGCCTCGTCCACGGCGGTGAAGAATTGCCGGTTGCGCGGCAGGATCGCGCGGCGTTGCAGGAAGCGCTTGGTCAGCCCGCGCGCCTCCACCAGCGGTTTCGCGCGGTCGATCTGCACCGACGGCCAGTTGCGCTTGAGATCTTCGATGGCGAATTCCGTGATGCGCCCGCCGTAGGAGATCAGCGGAAAGCGGTGCAGCTTCACGTTGGGGCGGGGCACGGCGGCGATCAGCGACTTGGTATAGGGATGGGAGGGCTGGCCGAGCACCTGGCCCGTGGCGCCGCTTTCCACGACCTCGCCCATATACATGACCGTCACCTTGTCGGTCGTGTCGGCGATCACGCCCATGTCGTGGGTGATCAGGATGACGCCGACCTGCCGTTCGCGGGCCAGCTCCTTGATGAGGTCGAGGATCTGCGCCTGGATCGAAACGTCGAGCGCGGTTGTGGGCTCGTCGGCGATGATGACATCGGGTTCGGAGCAGAGGGCAAGGGCGATGACCACGCGCTGCCGCATGCCGCCGGAAAACTGGTGCGGGTATTGGTCGAGCCGGGTTTCGGGATCGGGGATGCCGACCCGGTCGATGAGGTCGCGGGCGCGGGTATCGGCTTCGTCGGAGGAGACCTTGAGGTGTTCCTGTATCGTCTCCACCAATTGCTGGCGCACGGTGAAAAGCGGGTTCAGCGAAGTCAGCGGGTCCTGGAAGATCATGGAGATCTTCTTGCCGCGCAAGGCGCGCATCGCGTCGGTGTCGAGGCCGCTGATCTCGTCTCCCTTGTAGCGGATGATCCCGCCCGCGATGCGACCGGGGCGCTCCAGAAGGCCCATGATCGCCGCGCCGATGGTGGATTTACCAGCGCCGGACTCGCCCACGAGCCCGTGGATTTCACCCGGCTCCACCGACAGATGCGCGTTCTTCACGGCGGTGAAGACCTGGCGGCGGGTCGGGAATTCGACGGTGAGGTTTTCGATTTCGAGGAGGGGCATTAGGCGCTCAATTCACTTACGGCGCGAACGACGTCTGCACCAAGTTGTCTTGTGTTCTTGGGATTTCCAGCACCGTTCAAAAGGTCGACTCCAAACTTGGCGGCAAGGTCGCGCAGGACAGGTTTCGAAGGCTGGATGATCGCTTCGCCAGAGGTCACTTTGATCGTGCCATTTTCCAAAATGGAGACTTCGAATCCGTGGGTTGCAACAGAATTCTGGACCGGAATTTCGCGCAAAGGCTTGTTGGGTTTCTCCATTGCAGAGACACTTATGCGCAGTTTTCCATTGTTTTCGCGCATCATTGATCGGGCGCCTTCAGGGTTGCCGTCGAACAATTCCTCGATCGAGACTTCTCCCTCATCGATCAATATTCGCAAAACGAGAATGCGATCGACTCTATCGAGAGTGTTTTGGTTGAACGCCACATGGTTAGACGACGTGATGGTCTTCACAGAAAGGCGCTCTCCCTCGGCACTGACAACATCGTAGCCTTGTTGGTTTACGTCTGACGCCATTTGGCCACGGGTAATCATGGCCGCGTAGAGTTCGCCAATTCGGCCCGTCAGGTGATTGAGTTCTGCCGGGTTTGTTCCCCAAGACAGTTCACGTTCAAACCAGCTGAGCGCTTCACCCAGAGACTGAATGATCTGAACCTGACTTAGCGCCATGCTAGCGCAGCCTCGGATTGAGCGCATCCCGCAGCCAATCTCCCAGCAGGTTCACACTCAGCGCCAGTACCAGCAGCGTCGCCGCCGGGAACACCAAAATCCACCAATTGCCAGAGAACAGGAACGTCTGCCCGATGCGGATGAGCGTGCCGAGGGACGGCTCGGTGGGCGGCGCGCCGACGCCGAGGAAGCTGAGGGTGGCCTCGGCGATGATGGCGAGGGCCAGAGAGATCGTTGCGATGACGAGGACGGGCGAGAGGACGTTGGGCAGGATGTGGCGGGCCATGATGACGAAGGGCGAGCGACCGATCAGGCGGGCGGCCTGCACGTATTCCTTGTTCTTCTCGACCAGCGTGGCCCCGCGGACCACGCGGGCGAATTGCACCCAGTCGGACAGGCCGATGGCGAGGATCAGCACGAAAATCGCCATCTCGTCGCGGTATTCGATCGGGGTGATCCCCTTGGCGATGCCGGAGATCAGGAGCGCCACCAGGATCGACGGAAACGTGAGCTGGATGTCGGCGATGCGCATGATGATCGTCTCCGTCCAGCCGCCGACATAGGCCGCCAGAAGGCCGAGTGCCACGCCCAGGACCAGCGCGAATGTCACGGCGGCGAAGCCCACGAAGAGCGAGATGCGCAACCCGTAGAGGATGGTGGAGAAGACATCGCGGCCCTGATCGTCGGTGCCGAGGAAAAACGTCTCACCGGTGAACTGGTTGGGCACGCCGGGTTCGCTCAACCCGTTCATCAGGTTCAGCGTGGCGGGGTTGAACGGATCGTGCGGCGCGATGAGGGGCGCGAAGATCGCGGCCAGCACCATGAGGATCGTCACGGTGCTGGACACCAGCGCCACGGGCGAATGGCGGAAGGCATAGGCCACGTCGCTGTCCCAGGCGCGGGAGAGGCGCGAGCGGGCGCGCAACGCCTCGGGCGCGGGCGCGGGTGCGGGGGGCGGCGCGGGGTTTTGCGGCGTGTCGGTCATAGGGCCTTCCCTTCGCCACGCAGGCGCGGATCAATGGCCACATAGAGCAGGTCCACGATCAGGTTGATGGCCACGAACATGACGGAGATCATCATCAGGTAGGCCGCCATGACGGGGATATCGACGAAGCGGATCGCGTTGATGAAGAGAAGTCCCACGCCCGGCCATTGGAACACCGTCTCCGTGATAATCGCAAAGGCGATGATGGAGCCCAGTTGCAGGCCGGTCACGGTGATAACCGGCACGAGGGTATTCTTGAGCGCGTGGCGGAAGTTGATGGCGCGGTCCGACAGGCCCCGGGCGCGGGCGAAGCGGATGTAATCGGCGCGCAGAACCTCTAGCATCTCGGCCCGGACAAGACGCATGATGAGGGTCATCTGGTAGAGGCCGAGGGTGATGGCGGGCAGGATGATCGACTTGATCCCGTCCCATGTCAGGAACCCGGTCGTCCACCAGCCGAGCTCAACTGTGTCGCCGCGCCCGAAGGTCGGCATGCCGCCGGTGTTCCAAACCGTATCGGAGAAGGGCAGGGGGATGTTTACCCCCACCCCGAAGCCATAGATCAACAGGACCCCGATCAGGAAGGTGGGCAGGGACACGCCGATCAGGCTGATCGACATGATGGCGTTGGCGGTGAACCCGTCGCGCCGGATCGCGGTGAAGATGCCAAGCACGATGCCGGCCGCGAACGCGATGAAGCCCGATACCAGCGCCAGTTCCAGCGTGGCGGGAAGGCGTTCCACGATGATCTCCGCCACCGGGCGGCCCTGGCGGTAGGAGATGCCCAGGTCGCCCTGCACCGCGCGCACCAGGAAATCCCAGTACTGGATGAAGAACGGCTTGTTGAGGCCAAGCACTTCGCGGAGGCGTTCGATGTCGTCCATCGTGCGTTCCTGGCCCAGCATCGTGTCGACCGGGTCGCCCACGAAGCGGAACATGGCGAACGCGACGAGGCCCACGACCAACAGGACGAGAAGGGATTGCAAGACGCGTCTGAGAATGAAGCTGAGCATGGGGCCTGGCGATTGCGGCGTGTGTGCCCTTGGTGCTGCCTGCATCGGGCGGGCAGGTCAAGGGGGCGACGTGGTGTCAGGGACGCCACATCCCCGCGAAAAGACGCGCATCGCGCGCGAAACGATTTGCCGAAGACCCCCCCGCGCCCCATATCGCACGGCAGGTCCGGGCATGTGCCGCGGACCACGATCTTGGGGGATCACCAGATGACGAAACGGGTGCGCCTTATGGCGTTTGCGGCGGCTTTTGCCGCCATGACGGGCGGCGCGGCATCGGCGGAGGGGCCGGGGATCACCGCCTCGCTCGGGTTCGGCGGACAGGTGATGCCCGATTATTTCGGGGCCGACAGCTACCGTGTTCGGCCGCTTGGGTTCGGGCAGCTTCACGAATTGGAGATCGGCCCGATCGCGCGCCCCGATACCGGCCCGCGGGAGGGATTCGGCTTTCGCGGCGCGTTCCGCATCAGCCACGCGCGTCTGGCCGAAGACAACGCGGAGCTTGTCGGATTGGAAGACGTCCCCTTCTCCGTCGAGCTGGGCGGCGGCGTCGGATACGCAACCGAAGCGTGGCGCGTGTTCGGGGATGTCCGGTATGGCGTCATCGGCCACAACACCTTCGTGGGCGAGATCGGCGGCGACGTCATCTTCCGCCCGTCGGACAGCACGACGATCACGCTGGGGCCACGGGTGCAGATCGCCTCGGACGATTATGCCCAGACCTATTTCGGCATCACGGCCGCAGAGGCGGCGGCGAGCGTCAGCGGCTTCGGGGCTTATGATGCGGAGGGTGGCGTGACCTATGCGGGCCTACAGCTCAACATCATCCACGCCCTGAACGACGATTGGTCGGTGCGCGGGCGGCTGGAGCTGGGGGAGCTTCAGGGCTCTGCCGCCGACAGCCCGATCGTGCAGAACGGCGACACGTTCCAGGCGCGCGCGGGCGTGACGCTGGTGCGGCGGTTCACTTTGGGGTTCTGAGGCGCGGCTGACGTCGCGGCGTGACGGAGCGTGAGGCCGGGGGAAGGGGAACCCTCCCCCCGGGGGGCCGGGCGCACGACGCGCCCACTGGCCCGGTTTCAGTCGTTGGCTTCGCCCACCGACACCCAGCGCAGGATGAAGAAATTGTCGGGCCGCTGGGTCAATTCGATCCCGTCGCGCACGCCCCACAGAAGCGGCTGCACGTAAAGCGGCGTATAGACGACATCTTCTTGAATGATCGCTGCCGCCTCATCCAGCATCGCCTGGCGCGCGGTGTCGTCGATCTCGGACTGGATCATCGGCAACATCTCGTCGATGCGGGGATTGGAATAGCCGCCGAAATTCCACGTACCCAGACGTTCACCATTGGTGTGCACGAGGAAGCGGATCGGGTGTTCGGCATCGAAGGTGCCCGGCGACCATCCCAGCAGGTACATATCGAAATTGTCGGCCCGCAGCTCCGGCCAGTAATTCGAGACCGGCATCGCATCGAGTGTGGCATTCAGCCCGACCTGCGCCAGCATACCGACGATGGCCTGGCACACGGCCTCGTCATTCAGGTAGCGGTCATTGGGGCAGGAGAGGGTGAATTCCGCGCCATCTGCGCCTGCCTCCGCGATGAGCGACCGGGCGAGGTCCTGGTCGTATTCGGGGCGCGCCGCGTTGGGCTGGGAATAGCCGCGCATGGCCGGGCTGACCAGCTGGCTCTCGGCCTCCGCCGAGCCGCCCATGATCGCTTGCAGGATTGCAGGCACGTTCACGGCATGGCCCACGGCGCGGCGCACGCGCACATCGGCGAAAATGTTTTCACCGCCGTTTTGCAGCGTCTCGTGATCGTGGGCATATCCCAGCATGATGACCCGCGCCTCGATCCCGTCGAGGACATAGACGCCGTCGGCATCGTTGACCCGCGCGGCATCTTGCACAGGGACAGGGTCGATCAGGTCGATATCCCCCGACAGAAGGGCGGCCACGGCGGTGGCGGAGTTCTGGATCGGGGTGAAGACCGCGCGGGTGATGTTGTGTTCCACCTCTCCCCACCAGCCGTCAAAGGGGACCAGCACCGTCTCCAGATCGGGTTGGCGGCTTTCCAGCATGAAGGCGGCGGTGCCGTTGACGTTGCGGGTCGCGTAATTCTCTGCGTCGCGGGCGGGGCGTTCGGCGTCGTTCGCCGCGGCCCAGTCGCTGTCCATGATCATCCAGTTGGCGATGCTGTCGGGAAAGATCGGCTGCGGAGAGGAGGTGAGGATATCGACGGTGAACTCATCCACGACCACGACGTCGGAGACGGGCGCGAACCAGCTTGACACGTCGGAATCCTCGGAACTTGCGCGCTCGTAGCTGAAAAGCACATCGTCCGCCGTGAAGGCCGCGCCGTCATGGAAGGTCACGCCTTCGCGCAGGGTGAAGCGCCAGCCTTCGCCGTCGCCGATCGGCTCCCACGCGGTGGCGAGGGCGGGTTCGATCGCCATGTCGCGGCCCCGGCGCACCAGCCCTTCATAGACATTGTTGAGGAACCCCAGAACCGGCGCGGAGCTGACCGCGTGGGGGTCCATCGTCTGCGGATCGGTGGTGGCGGCCCACCGGAAGGTCTCGGCATGTGCCGGAATGGCGGTGGCCAGCGCAAGCACGCTGGCGGTCAGAAGGCGGTTCATGTTCAGGTCTCTCCCCAGAGGTGTTGTGTCGAGCGACCCGGTCCGCCGCATGGGCGCGAAGGGTGGCGTATTGTTCGAGATAGGGCGAGAGGGCGCGTGGTCACGAAACCGTGATCTGGCGCAGGGCGGCAGTGCGCAGGCGCAGGGCCGCCCGGCACGACAGGGGCGGTGTCACGCCGGCCCGCCGAGCGCGAAAGCGACCGGCGCGGGGAAGGGACGGGGCCGACAAAGATGGCCCGGTGTGCCGTGGATCAGCCCACCGTCAGCACCGAACATTTCGCGCCGTGGGACACTTTCTGGCTGACCGAGCCGAGGAACAGGCTGGCGACGGAGCCAAGGCCGCGCCGCCCCATCACGATCAGGTCGGCGGAGTTCAGCTTTGCCGTGTCGAGGATGTTGTCCACCGCATCGCCCGATCCGATCGTGTCGCTTGCGACGGTGATCCCCTCCTCGGTTGCGCGCTTCACGGCGTCTTCCATCACGCCTTTACCCGCCTCCGCGATCCGTTCGGGCGTGACGGGCACGTCAACGACAGCGGCCCCCACGGCGATCGCCATCGTCTCGATCTGGGGGGCGTGGAGCAGGTGCAGTTCCGCCCCGAATGCCTTGGCCAGGCCGCAGGCGGTCTTGAGCGCGTGGCGCGACGGTTCCGATCCGTCGATGGCAACGAGAATGGAGGTGAACATGGCAGCTATCCTTTCGGTGGGACGCGCGGGATTGCGCCTTCAAGGATGGCAGATGCCGGGGATACGCGCCTTGAGATGGATCAACAGGCGGGCCGGGGCAACGCCGCCCCCCGGTAAGCCTAGGGGGGCGGCGCGCGGGAGGGGGACCTAGCCGAGCCAGGTTTCCAGTTCGAGGGTGGCCGGGCAGGTATCGCCATTATAGGTGCCGACCCAGATGTCGATGCGCCCGTTCATGGATGCCGAAGACGGCAGGTTCACGAGCGGTTGCAGATTGCCACGGCCATCGTCGTCGAACACCCATTGTCCCATCGGCGTGTTGATCAGAAGCGTCGTGTCACACTGGGATTCGACCTCGATTTCCAGGCGACCGTAGCTCTCCATCCCCGAAAGGTTGACGGAGATCTGCGGCACTTCCGTGGTGAAGCCAATCCCGCCGACCTGGCATCCGCCGATATCGAGCGGACCACCGGCCTGCACCTGGAACGACGTGGGGCTGTAGAGCTGCTCGCCGGTCGCGGCATAGAAGTCGCCCGGCGTTTCGAAGCTGGGGCAATTCGCCGTGGCCTGGGGCAAAGGTTGCGGCGCGGGCTGCGGTGCCGCATCGGGCAGGGCCGCGACGGAGAAGCTGGTATCGTAGGCGCCCCAGGGGTTGGAGGTCACGCCGTTCTGGACCGAGCCAGGGAAGGATTCCAACCGACCCGATGTCGTGACCGTGATGTTGCCCCCGGTGATCGGGATGGCACCTGCATGGAGCGCTGCCATGCAGATATTGCTGTCGGCGGTATAGACGGCACTGCCCCAGATCGTGCCGCTGGGATTGGCGGGGCAGGCGCATTGGGTCGTGCCGGACAGGGCGAGCGCGTTGGAGGGGCAGGCGGCCAGCGCCTGGACCGGCTGCGGCGGGGCGGGGACCGGCGTGGGGGCCGGGGCGGGCGCCGGTACGGGGACGGGTGCCGCGCCTGCGGTCGCATTGGCGCAACCGGCCGTGCTCAACACCAGTTCCGCGCCTTCGGTGCGGGCATCGCCCGACGCGATCAGGCTTCCGATGATGGCGCGGGTTTCACGGGCATCGGCGAACCCGTTGGAAAGAACAAAATCCTGGGTGTCGGCCTGGGTCAGGCGGCAGCCATGGGTCTCCAGCGCGGTGACGAATTCGGTGACCCTGGCGGGGTCGACATCCTGCGCATTGGCGGCATTGGCCAAGGGCATGGCCAGAACGGACAGAACGATGGCTTTCAGTAAGTCGTGTGACACGAGCATTCCTTTCGATGTCAAAATGCGTCTTCCCCGGAAGAAACGGAGGAAGATCACAGCGCCCGGCCTTGGGGACTAAAATAGTTGGCAAATGAATGCGCGAATGCAGGCGCAGGGCTGTGTGGTCAGGTTGCGGGATAACGGTCTTTCAATCAACCGCCCTCTTCACCCTATGGCGGATCGCACGGACGCTCAGGGGGAAAGACGGGGTATTGTCACCCTATCTGCCTGGTCCAGAACGCATCTGCCCGGAGGATCGCTCCCCCGGGCAGGTCGATAGATACCGGTGTTGACGCGGACGCGTCAGCCGGTCAGTTCAGCTCGAAATATTTGAACTTCACCTGGTCGTCGGCATCCACCAGCGTGGACCACGCATCCGAGACACCCCAGTTCAGGACCTGGTGGTGGATCGGCAGATAGATCATCTCAGCCTCTGCCATCTCCCACAGCTCCGCGATGGTCGCGTTGCGGGCCTCCAGATCGGTCTCAGACGACAGCGAAACGATCATCTCGTCCATCTCGGCGTTGGAGAAGTTCGTGCCGTTCCAGCTGCCGCGCCCGTCGTTGCGGGTGTGGTAGAGGAAGTTGAAGACGTATTCGCTGTCATAGGTCGGCACGCCCCAACCCAGCATGTAGAAATCCGTCTCGCCATTGGCGATCAGCGGGAAATGCTGGGCACGCGGGAGCGCCGAGAGGTTCACGGTGATGCCGATCTGGGCGAACATGCCCACGGCGGCCTGGCAGATCGCCTCGTCATTGACGTAGCGGTCATTGGGGCAATCGAGCTGGATCGAGAAGCCGTCGCCGTAGCCCGCTTCTTCCATCAACGCGCGGGCGCGGTCGAGGTCGAATTCGGGATATTGCTCCAACTCCTCGGTCCAGCCGTTCACCGGCGGCGGCAGCATCGCGCCCGTGGGGTCGGATTGTCCGCGCATGACGACCTGCTGGATCGCCTCGCGGTTGATGGCGATCATCATCGCTTCGCGCACGCGGACATCGGCGAAGGGATTCGCGCCATCGACATTGTCGCGCTCCAGGTTGTCGGCACCGACATTCAGCCCGAAGAAGATATTGCGGTTCTGCGGCCCGGTGCCGAGGCCGATGCCATCGGCGGCTTCAACCTGCGCCAGATCCTGTACCGGGACATCCTGGATGAAATCGACCTCACCGGTCAGGAAGGCCGCCAGACGGGTGGCGGGGTTCTGGATCGGCGTGAAGATGATCTCCGTCACGTCGAGGGGAAACTCGCCGATGCCCCAGTAATTCTCGTTCAGGGTCAGGACCGTCTCCACGTCCGCTTCGCGGCTGGTGAGGACATAGGGCCCGGTCCCGTTGGAATTGCGCGCCGAGAACGTGTCTTCACCGCCGGCGTAATCCTGCACCTCTTCGGCGCCGTTTTCCACCGACCAGCCTTCGTCCATCATGAAGATGTTGGTCAGGTTGTTGGGCAGAAGCGGGTTCGGACCCTCGGTCTCGATCTCCACAACGTAGTCACCCGTGGCGCGCACTTCCGTCACGCCAGAGAGCAATTCGCGGAAGTTGGAATTCTCCGACATCGCGCGGTTGAGCGAGAAGACGACGTCGGAGGCGTCGAAGGTCTCCCCCCCGTGGAAGGTGACGCCTTCGCGGATCTGGAAGACCCAGACATTGGGATTATCGGCCGACGGCTCCCACGAGGTGGCCAGCGCGGGCTCCATTTCTCCGGCCATGTTGCGCAGGATCAGGGGCTCGTAGATCTGGTGGTTGAGGGTCGTGGTCGGCCCCTCGTTCTGGGCGTGGGGGTCCTGGGTCAGTGCCTCGGCCGCGCGGGCCCAACGCAGGGTTTCCGCGCTAAGGCTGGTGACGGTCAGCGCCGTGGTGGCCAGAAGGGCCGCCCCAAAGGCGGCGATACGATGTGTCATGTGTTTCTCCCGTTGGTGCCCCTTGGTGTCAGGGGGACGGTCTTTGCCGTCGCGCAAGAGTATTGGCCGAAGCCACCGAAAGTCCAGTTGGAGCGGACCGGTACTTCGCCTAAATGGGAGGCAGGACAAGAACGGGGACGGAAATCATGGAGACGGCATTCACGCCCTGGGCGTCGCTGGCGGGCGGCGCGATGATCGGGCTGGCCGCGGTTCTGCTGATGCTGGTGGCGGGGCGGATCATGGGGGCGACGGGCATTCTGGCCGGTGCCTTGCTGCCCGCATCGCGCGCGGATGGGCTTTGGCGCTGGGTGATGATCGCGGGCATGGTCACGGCACCGGCCTTGTACCTGCTGCTGACCGGATCGTGGCCCGAGATCACGGTGCCGGTCAGCACGCCGATGCTGCTGGTGGGCGGCTTTCTGGTGGGTGTGGGCGTGACATTCGGGGGTGGGTGCACCTCCGGGCATGGGGTCTGCGGGATCGCGCGGCTGTCGCCCCGGTCCATCGTCGCGACCTGCGTGTTCATGGCGGCATGTGTCGCTACTGTTTATGTGCTGCGGCACGTCTTGGGGGTATGAAACGATGCGTTTGACCCTGATCTTCCTGATCGGTGCGCTGTTCGGCATGGGGATCGTCGTCTCTGGCATGGGGAACCCGGCCAAGGTCGTGAATTTCTTCGATATCGCTGGCACGTGGGACCCGTCGCTGATCTTCGTGATGGGCGGCGCGCTGGCGGTGACGGCGCTTGGCTACCGCGTCGTGCTGCCGAGACCGCAACCGCTTTTCGAGGGGCAATTTCTCTTGCCGCAGGCGACCCGGGTCGACACCAGGCTTCTGGCCGGGTCGGCGACGTTCGGCGTCGGCTGGGGCATTGCGGGGTTCTGTCCGGGCGGCGCATTGCCGGTTCTGGGGGCATTCGATGCGTCGGTGTGGCTGTTCACGGGCGCGATGGTCGCTGGTATCATCGCCGCACGGTTGGTCCCGCCGCTGTTGCGGCGCGGGGCACCGGCCTGAGCCCTTTGCCCGAAGGAGGAGACCCCGCGATGACATACCCCGTGAATATGGATCAGCACCCACTGGTGACGGGCTTTTTCGACGAGGCGACCAACACGATTTCCTACGTCGTGCAGGATCCGGAAAGTGCCGCCTGTGCGGTGATCGACACCGTGCTCGACATCGACTACGCCGCCGGGCGCATCACCCATGACAGTGCGGACCGGATCATCGCATTTGTCCGCGAAAACGGGCTCGAGGTGGCCTGGGTGATCGAGACCCATGTTCACGCCGACCACCTGTCCGCCGCGCCCTACATCCAGCAGGAATGCGGTGGCAAGATCGGCATTGGCGCGAAGATCACCGAGGTGCAGGAGGTCTTTGGCAAGGTCTTCAACGAGGGCACCGAGTTCCAGCGCGACGGGTCGCAGTTCGACGCGCTTTTTGCCGATGGCGACACCTACGAGATCGGCAACCTGACCGGGTTCGCCATGGCCACGCCGGGCCACACGCCGGCCTGCATGGTCCATGTCATCGGCGATGCGGCGTTTGTGGGCGATACGCTCTTCATGCCCGACGGCGGGTCGGCGCGGTGCGATTTTCCGGGCGGTGATGCGGGGCAACTTTACGATTCGATCCAGAAGGTGCTGGCGCTGCCGGACGAGATGCGGCTGTTCATCTGCCACGATTACGGCCCCGGCGGGCGCGCGATCGCGTGGGAGACGAATGTGGCCGAACAGAGGGCGGCGAATATTCACCTGGCGGGAGGTACCAGCCGGGAGGAGTTCATCGCCGTGCGCGAAGGCCGCGATGCGACGCTGGCCATGCCGAAGCTGATCATCCCCTCGTTGCAGGTGAACATGCGTGCGGGCGATATCCCCAAGGACGCGGACGGGCATCCGGTCCTGAAGGTGCCGTTGAACGGGCTTTGAGGGGGGCGGCCTAGGCCCGGGGGAGACGCTGCTGCGCATTTTCCCGAGAAAACACGCAGCTCGCCCCTCCCGCCGTCCCGCGGGGGCGGAACCACCCGGTGATCCGCCGAGTTCCCCCCTTCAGGTGCCAGGAGGAGGAAAAGATGTCCGAGAAATCCCGTGACGAAATCTGGAATGCGTGGCGCGAGAAGGTGAACATGTCGCCGTCCGCGCTGGAGGATTGGCTGGACACGGAAGAGAGCAAGTCGGTCGGTGACAGTGACGGGGGCGAGAGCACCGGGCATCGGTCCGGCCGACGGATTGTGGAGATCAAGCGAACCAACAAGGATGAATTGACGGACGCCGATTGGGACCACATGGCGAAGGTGGTGGGCTACATCAATCGCCACTGCGCCCAGGCCCCGAAGGATGCCGAAGGCAGCGATTGGGAATATTCCCTGAAGAACTGGGGGCATGACCCGTTCGGCGACGGCGGATGCGCGTGACCGGATTGCGGAGCGTGTGGGTGACTTGCCGTTCATGGCGAGACCTGAGGCGAGGCACGGATTTCAGGTATTTTTGAAGCAAAGAGGGGCGATGTTGTGCATCCAGGCCAAACTTCGTGCGCTCAGTTCGGGCATCGGTCGGGCGCGGGGCGGGTGCCGGCGCGGTCAGGCGGCCAGGTCGATCCAGACCGGCACGTGGTCGGACGGTTTTTCGCGCCCGCGCACGTCCTTCTCGATCCAGCAATCGCGCAGCAGGTCCGCGGCCTCGGGGCTGAGCAGGTGGTGGTCGATGCGGATACCGTCGTTCCGGTCCCACGCGCCCGCCTGGTAATCCCAGAATGAATACATGCCGGGCGCCTGGTTGCGGGCGCGGAAGGCTTCGGTGAAGCCGAGGTTTAGGATGCGGCGGAAGGCGGCGCGGCTTTCGGGCCGGGCCAGGGCATCGTCGTGCCAGACTTCCGGGCGGGCGGCGTCCTCATCGAGGGGAATGATGTTGTAATCGCCTGCCATGACAACGGGCTTCTCGTCGTTCAAGAGCCCCCTTGCATGGGTGTGCAACCGGTCCATCCAGGCCAGCTTGTAGTCATATTTCGGGCCCGGGGCGGGGTTTCCGTTGGGCAGATAGAGGCCGCAGACGCGAATGGCGTGATCGTCGCCCATCACCGTCGCCTCGATCCAACGGGCCTGTTCGTCCTCTTCGTCGCCGGGCAGGCCACGGCTGACATCCTCCAGCGGCAGTTTCGACAGGATCGCCACGCCATTAAAACCCTTCTGTCCGTGGGTTTCGACATTGTAGCCGCGATCCTCGAACAGGTCGCGCGGGAAGGTCTCATCCACCGACTTGACCTCTTGCAGGAGGGCGACATCGGGTTTCTGGTCGTCCAGCCAATCGCCAAGCGCGTTGATGCGTGCCTTGATGCCGTTGATGTTGAACGTTGCGATCCGCATGGGCCCCTCCCGATTTGGTCCCTTCTGCCGGTTTGTGCGGGGCTTGCCAAGCGGCGGGTCACGGAGGGCGCGGCTTGTCGGCGGTGAAGGTCCGCGCCCGGTGGTGGCACCGGACCGGATCGCGCGCGCTGCGGGGCCCGGTTAACATCATTAACGGAATGGCCGCGGCCCCGACGCGGAATTCTGAGGCGCGGGATGCGTGTGGGGCTAGGCGGGGGCTGCGCGGGCCTCCGCCAGCCAGGCGCGGGCGCTGGCTTCGTCGTTGAAGGAGCGGATCTCGTAGCCCGGGATCAGCGCGCTTTCGACGGCGGCGGCGTTGCGGAACATCTGGTTGTGCGTGACGAGGGCGCAGCGGTCCAGTTTGTGGAGCATCGCCAGCAATTGCGGCCAGTGGCGCAGTTCCACCCCGATGGCGCCGAGGCTTGGCCATTCTGCGCCCTGGTCGAGCATCAGCATGTCGCCATGCTCCATCCCGTCCATTTCCTGCGTCAGACGTTGCAGGGCCACTTCCATCGTCTGGGCATCGAGGCTTCCGGCCAGCGCGATGCGCAGGGAATTGGGGCCTTCGCGTTCGATATCAAAGCGGGCATCGGACATGGGATCACTCCTTGAATTGGGTCCGTATCAAGTGTGCCACGCCACAAGGTTGCCCGCCTTGATGCGGGTCAATTCCGGGGTCAGAAAAACGCCTGAAGCCCGGTTTGTGCGCGCCCGAGGATGAGCGCGTGGACATCGTGGGTGCCCTCGTAGGTGTTCACCGTCTCAAGGTTCTGGGCGTGGCGCATGACGTGGTATTCCGCCATGATCCCGTTGCCGCCATGCATGTCGCGGGCATGGCGCGCAATGTCCAGTGCCTTGCCGCAATTGTTCCGCTTTATCAGGGAGATAACCTCCGGCCCGCAGGTGCCGTCCTCCAGCATCCGACCGGCCCTCAGCGCCCCTTGCAGGCCAAGCGCGATCTCCGTCTGCATGTCGGCAAGCTTCTTCTGGAACAGTTGTGTCTGCGCCAGCGGCCGCCCGAATTGCACCCGGTCCAACCCGTATTGCCGCGCGCGGTGCCAGCAATCCTCCGCCGCGCCCATGACGCCCCATGCAATGCCGTAGCGCGCGCGATTGAGGCAGCCGAAGGGGCCTTTCAGCCCCTCCACACCGGGCAGAAGCGCGTCTTCGCCGACTTCCACATTATCCATCACGATTTCGCCGGTGACGGAGGCGCGCAGGCTGAGTTTTCCGCCGATTTTCGGCGCGCTCAGGCCCGTCATACCCTTGTCCAGCACAAAGCCCCGGATCTTGCCGCCATGGGCATCGGACTTGGCCCAGATCACGAAGACATCGGCGATTGGAGCGTTGGAAATCCACATTTTCGCGCCGTTCAGGACATAGCCGCCGTCGGTCTTTTTCGCGGTCGTCTTCATGCCCGCCGGATCGCTGCCCGCATCCGGTTCGGTCAGGCCAAAACACCCGATGAGCGTACCTGCGGCGAGGCCGGGGAGGTATTTCTGCCGCTGCTCCTCCGTCCCGTAGGCGTGAATCGGATACATCACGAGGGAACTCTGGACCGACATCATGGAGCGATAGCCGCTATCGACCCGCTCCACTTCGCGGGCCACAAGCCCGTAGGTCACGTATCCCGCGCCAAGGCCGCCGTACTCCTCGGGGATCGTGGTGCCGAGCAGCCCCATCTCCCCCATCTCGGCAAAGATCTCGGGCGTGACGTGCTCGTTGAGGTAGGCCTCATTGGCGCGCGGCAGCAGTTTGTCCTGCGCATAGGCGCGCGCGCTGTCGGCGACCATTCGTTCATCCTCGGCCAGTTGGGTGTCGAGGTGGAACGGATCGGCCCAGTCAAAGGGCGCAAGCGAGGGGCCGGTATGGCGGGTCTGGCCGTCGGGCATGGGGCTCTCCAATTCGGGTTTGGTGAAATATTGGGCGCGATGACCTTGCGTGACAAGGCCACCTGACGGGGGGGCGGTGCCTTGCCGCGCCCGAACGGGCAAGGTAGCGTCGGGCAAAACGGAGGGCGCAATGGTCCAGACTAGAGATTTACCGAGTGTTTTGAGTGGTTTGCGCCTGCCGGTCGTGGGCAGCCCGCTCTTCATCGTGTCGAACCCCGACCTTGTCATCGCGCAATGCTGTGCCGGGATCGTCGGCTCTTTCCCGGCGCTGAACGCGCGCGAGAAGGAGGGGGAGCCGCCGATGCTGGAGGCATGGCTGAAGCGGATCACCGAGGCGCTGGACGCATGGAACCAGCGCAACCCGGACCGCCCGGCGGCCCCTTTTGCCGTCAACCAGATCGTTCATCGGTCGAACCTGCGGCTGGAACGCGACCTTGAAATCTGCGCCCGCTGGAAGGTGCCGATCTGGATCACGTCCCTTGGTGCGCGGGTGGAAGTGAACGACGCGGCGCATTCCTGTGGCGGCATCGCGCTGCACGATGTCATCAACAACACGTTCGCGCGCAAGGCCATCGACAAGGGCGCGGATGGCTTGATAGCGGTCGCGGCCGGGGCCGGGGGCCATGCGGGACCGCAATCGCCCTTCGCGCTGGTGCAGGAAATCCGAGAATGGTTTGACGGCCCGCTGCTTCTGGCAGGCTCCATAGCGACAGGCGGTGGCGTGCTGGCCGCCCGCGCGATGGGGGCCGATCTGGCCTACATAGGCTCGCCCTTCATCGCGACAGATGAGGCCAACGCGATGCCGGAATACAAGCAGATGATCGTCGATTCAGGTGCTGATGATATCGTAACTTCTTCTTTGTTCACGGGGGTTTCGGGCAATTACCTCAAGCCGTCGATCAAGGCGGCGGGCATGGATCCGGACAACCTGGAGAGCGCCGACGCGAAATCGATGAATTTCGGCAGCGGATCGAGCAAACCCAAGGCGTGGAGCCAGGTCTGGGGGGCAGGTCAGGGGATCGGGGCGGTCAAATCCCTGGGGCCCGTCAGCGACCTCGTCGACCGTTTGGAACGGGAATATAACGCCGCCCGGGACGCCTTGTGATGGATCTGGGTGTCTCGGACCGCGTCAAACCGCTCGTGGAGGCCGTGCGCCGCATGGTGCGCGACGAAATTGCGCCGCTCGATGCGGAATACCATGCGGAGGTGGGCAAGCATCCCTCAGGCGATCGGTTCGCAATGACCGATCGTCAGATGGAGATCCTCAAATCTCTGAAAGAGAAGGCGAAATCGGCGGGGCTGTGGAATTTTTGGCTGACGGATTCCGACGGCGGCTACGGCCTGTCGACGGTCGAATATGCGTATCTGGCCGAGGAGATGGGGGCGGTGTCCATCGCGCCCGAAATCTTCAACTGTAACGCACCCGACACCGGGAATATGGAAGTGCTGGAACGGTACGGGACTACGGATCAAAAGGCGCGCTGGTTGCCCGACCTGATGGAGGGACGGACACGGTCGGCCTATCTGATGACCGAGCCGCAGGTGGCGTCATCCGACGCCACGCAAATTTCCTTAAAATGTGAGAGACAGGGTGAGGATTGGGTCCTAAACGGCGAGAAATATTGGGCAACCGGCGCGGGTGATCCGCGCTGCGCGCTGTACATCGTCATGGCCTGCACCGATCCCGATGGGCCGAAACACGCGCGTCACACGATGTTGTTGGTGCCGGCGGACAGTGCGGGGATCGAAAAGCTGCGGCCGATGGAAGTCTTTGGCCATGACGACGCGCCGCACGGGCACATGCATATCCGCTTTACCGATGTCCGCGTGCCGGGCGACGCGGTGGTTCTGGGCGAAGGGCGCGGCTTCGAAGTGGCGCAGGGGCGCTTGGGCCCGGGGCGCATTCACCATTGCATGCGCGCCATCGGTCGGGCCGAATATGCCCTTGAGTTGATGGTGAAAAGAGGGCTCAGCCGCGAGGCGTTCGGAAAGCGCCTGGTCGATCTGGGCAGCAATTACGACATCATCGCAAATGCCCGGATCGAGATCGAGATGACGCGGCTTTTGTGCCTGAAGGCGGCCTGGATGATGGACCATGCGGGCGTTCGTGCGGCACAGCCGTGGATTTCCAAGGTCAAGGTGCAGGCGCCATTGATGGCACTGAAGGTCGTGGATGAGGCGATGCAGATGCATGGTGCCACGGGGTTGAGCCAGGACACGCCGCTGGCGCGGCTCTATTGCGATTTGCGGACGCTGCGGCTGGCCGATGGGCCGGACGCGGTCCATCGCCGCCAGGTCGCGCGGGCGGAATTGCGCAAGTTTTCCAACGACGCGCCATGACAGACCTTGATCTCGATAGGCTGCGGCCCTGGCTTGAGGTGAATATCGGGCTGCAAGGCCCTGTCGAGGTTGAGAAAATTCAGGGCGGGCAATCCAACCCGACATTCCTTGTGCGAGGCGTGGACAGGGCCGTGGTGTTGCGGCGCAAACCGCCCGGTGCGCTTCTGAAATCGGCCCATGCGGTGGACCGGGAATACCGGGTTCAGGCGGCATTGTCGGGCAGCGTGGTGCCGGTCGCGGGCATGTTGGCGCTGTGTGAAGATGAGGGCATCGTCGGCTCCATGTTCTACGTGATGGAACATGTGGCCGGGCGGACCTTTGATGATCCGCGATTGCTCGACATTGAAGCTGCGGAAAGACCCTTATTCATCAATGAGATGTGCCGGGTTCTTACAGCGATACATCAGGTTGACCTGGATACTGTCGGCCTGTCGGATTACGGCCCCAGGGGCAATTATTTCCGCCGCCAGATCGACCGTTGGTCCGCACAATACAAGGCCAGCGCGACCGGAGAGATCGCGGCGATGGATCAGCTGATGACCGCGCTGGATCGCGCGTGTCCCGAAGATGACGGGCGCGTCACACTGGTCCACGGGGACTACCGCATCGACAATCTGATGTTCGCCCCGGACAAACCGGAGGTGGCCTCCGTCCTGGATTGGGAGCTGTCGACGCTTGGCCATCCATTCGCCGATCTGGCCGCGGTCATCATGCAATGGCAGATGCCGCCCGGCGATCAGGGGCGCGGGCTGCGCGGGGTCGACCGCGCGGCGCATGGCTTGCCGAGCGACGAGGATTTCGTAGCGATGTACAGCGACCGTATGGAACTGAACCAAATAGATAATTTCGGGTTCTACGTGGCATTCTGCTTTTTCCGAATGGCGGCGATCCTGCAAGGCGTGATGAAGCGCGCCATCGACGGAAACGCATCCGACCCCGCGCGCGGCAAGAAACTGGGCGCGTTCGTTCCGCTCTACGCCGAGGCGGGGCTGGAGGCTTTGGGATGAGTGATCTGGACCCCGATCTGGCGGAGGCGCCCTATCCGCTGGAGGCGCATCTGGGCTATCGGCTGACGCGCTGGTCGAAGGATCGCGCCACGGTTGAGATGCCGATTGCGCCGCATATTCAGAACCGCCAAGGGCTGCCCCATGGCGGTATCCACGCGACGCTGTTGGACACGGCCATGGGATATGCGGGGTGCTTCACCGGGGACCGCGACGCGCCGCGGATGGCACTGACCCTGTCGCTCAACGTGAACTACCTGTCCCGACCGAAAGGCGCGCTATTGATCGCGACGGCGCGGCGGACCGGTGGCGGCAGATCGACCTTCTTCGCAGAAGGAGAGGTGCGGGACGACCTTGGCACGGTGATCGCCACGTCGACCGGCGTTTTTCGCTACAGAGACCGGTAGTTGTCCACAGGTTTGCCGCGCCTCACGTTAGGAGATACCAGAAAAACGCGACGCGTCCCAAGCGAAACTCGGATCAAGCGCGGCGAAAATTGTACATCCTCAACCCTCTTCCACAGACGCCGTTAATTCACCCAGTAATTCCGGGATTTTCTTCTTGAACCGGAAAAACCCGTGCGTGGAATGAGGCCATGCGGCGCTGTCCCAAGGCCGGATTACGCGAATAACCGGTACGTCACGGGCGGAAAGCGCTTTGGTGAGCCGCCGCAACTTGCTCGCGACCGGACCCACTGGCGCATAGGGCGTGATGACTTGTGCCGCCCGCGACGTGACGATCCAGTCGGCCAGGTGATCCACGTCGTCGGTGGTCGGACCAGACGTGCCGAACCGCTCCCCCAACCGGGACGCCGCATCCTCCACGCCACCGGTCACGAATGCCTCCACCTTTTCCGACGCTGTGCCGGGCGAGCGACCATCGCAGGCCAGGATGGCGGCATGGCCAATGACGGGCGCGCTATCCGCCGCAAAGCCGGGGGAAAGGTCATCTTCGTGGATCAGCAAAATGGTGGGTTTCGCGGGATCGCAGGGTTCCGCGACCGGCGGCGCGCGTCGTTCGGGGTGGGGCGGACCGGAGAGGGGGGCGGCCGCGACATTCAGGCTATCCGCTGGGTTATGGCGCCCATCGGTGAATTTCGCGATGTTCTCGGGTCGCGCGATATAGTGCTTGCCTTGGGTCTGAAGCCCCGCCACCCAGCGCCAGCTGAGCGTGTTGGAGGCCGGATCGCCATCCAGAAGATGGCGCATGAAGAAATCCGCGCCAGATTGCCACGGAAGGCCGAGCGTGAAGATCCAGATCGACGCGAACCACATGCGCGCGTGGTTGTGCAGATAGCCCGTCTCAACCAATTCCTGCGCCCAGGCGTTGAACGCGGCGATGTCGGTTTTCCCGGCCTCGGCCCGGTCCATGCCGTCCACCTTCCCCAGAGCCTCAAGATCGCGCCGGTATTCGGCCCAGACCTGTGGCCGCAATTCAAGCCACCCTTTCCAATAGGTGCGCCAGCAGACCTCCTGGATGAATTTCTCTGCTGCGTCGGCAGAATGATGATCCAGAACGGCGCGCAGAACCTCCGGCTCGGTAATCAGGCGATGGCGCAGATAGGGGGAGAGTTGGGAGACATGGGGATGCCCCTGATCGGGCCGGTCGTAATTGCGCAGGCTGGCGTAATCCCGCCCCGCATGGGGCACGAAGGCGGACAGGCGCGACAGGGCCGCTTGCCGGGTGGGAGAGAGTTGGGTCATGGCGGGCGAGCTATCTTGGTGGTCCGAATTATCAAGACAGGAGGCAATTCGACATATGGTGCCCTTGCAGGCCCCAAGGGGCAGACATAGTCTATGACCGACCATAAACGCGAAGAGGCAGGCGCGATGCACGATCCAGTGGAATATTTCCAGAACAACCTCGTCCCCATGGTGGTCGAACAGACCAGCCGCGGCGAACGGGCCTATGACATCTTTTCGCGCCTGTTGAAGGAGCGGATCATCTTCGTGAACGGACCGATCCACAGCGGGATGAGCCACCTTGTCGTGGCGCAGCTGCTGCACTTGGAGGCGGAAAACCCGTCCAAGGAAATCAGCCTTTATGTCAATTCACCGGGTGGCGAGGTGACGGCGGGCATGTCGATCTATGACACGATGCAATATATTCGGCCCAAGGTCTCCACCCTGGTCTGCGGCATGGCGGCGTCGATGGGCTCCATCATCGCCGTGGGTGGTGAAAAGGGGATGCGGTTCGCGTTGCCCAATGCGGAGTTCATGGTCCACCAGCCGTCCGGCGGGGCGCAAGGCAAGGCGTCCGACATCCTGATCAGCGCCAAGTCGATCGAGGCCACGCGGGAGCGGATCTATCAACTCTATGTTAAGCATACTGGGCAAGACTACGACACGGTCCAGCGCGCGCTTGACCGCGACACCTGGATGACCCCGGAAGCCGCGAAGGAATGGGGCCACCTCGACGAGATCGTGACCAGCCGCGGCGAAACGGACGATTGATGCATCCCGGCCCCACGATCCGAGGGGCCTCGGGCAGGGTCGGGAATTTGCGATTGTGGCCCGGCCAGCCCTGAATTAGGCTGTGAAAAATCCGGGATGAATACCGGCTTCGGGGGGCTGTTTCGCCCCTCGGGGACCCGCGCAAGGTGGAAGATTATGGCAAGTAATTCAGGCAGCGATTCCAAAAACACGCTCTATTGTTCGTTCTGCGGCAAGAGCCAGCACGAGGTTCGCAAACTGATCGCCGGCCCCACGGTGTTCATCTGTGACGAATGTGTCGAATTGTGCATGGACATCATCCGTGAGGAGACGAAATCCGCCGGCCTGAAAAGCGACGATGGCGTGCCGTCCCCTAAGGAGATTTGCGGCGTCCTCGACGATTACGTGATCGGACAGGCCCACGCCAAGCGCGTCCTGTCGGTGGCCGTGCATAACCACTACAAGCGCCTCAACCATTCCGACAAATCCGAAATCGAACTGGCGAAGTCCAACATCCTGCTGATCGGTCCCACCGGCTGTGGCAAGACGCTGCTGGCTCAGACGCTGGCGCGCATCCTCGATGTGCCGTTCACCATGGCTGACGCGACGACCCTGACCGAAGCGGGGTATGTCGGGGAAGATGTGGAAAATATCATCCTGAAGCTGTTGCAGGCCAGTGAATACAACGTCGACCGGGCGCAGCGCGGCATCGTCTATATTGATGAGGTCGACAAGATCACGCGCAAATCCGACAACCCCTCCATCACCCGCGACGTCTCGGGGGAGGGGGTGCAGCAGGCGCTTCTGAAGATCATGGAAGGCACGGTGGCGAGTGTGCCGCCCCAGGGCGGGCGCAAGCATCCGCAGCAGGAATTCCTGCAGGTGGATACGACCAACATCCTCTTCATCTGCGGCGGTGCCTTCGCGGGCCTCGACAAGATCATCGCGCAGCGCGGCAAGGGTAGCGCCATGGGTTTTGGCGCCGATGTGCGCGACCCCGACAGCAAGTCGGTGGGCGAATATTTCAAGGATCTGGAACCCGAGGACCTGCTGAAATTCGGTCTGATCCCGGAATTCGTGGGGCGCCTGCCCGTCATCGCCACCTTGGAAGACCTGGACGAGGACGCGCTTGTCACCATTCTGACCCAGCCGAAGAACGCCCTGGTCAAGCAGTACCAGCGCCTGTTCGAGCTGGAGGACGTGAAACTCAACTTCACCGACGACGCGATGAACGCGATTGCCAAGCGCGCCATCGAACGCAAGACCGGCGCGCGCGGCCTGCGGTCGATCATGGAGGATATCCTGCTCGACACGATGTTCGATTTGCCGGGCGCGGAAGGCGTGGAAGAGGTCGTGGTGAATGAGGAGGCGGTCGGCTCCGACGCGCAGCCCCTGATGATCTATTCCGACAAGGCCAAGGAAGAACCGGCCAGCGCGGGGTGATCCGCCGCATCCGCTCGGGCGGGGCGTTCGAAGACAAGGTTGGTTATTGCCGGGCGGTTGTTGCGGGCGGAACCGTCTAAATTGCCGGAACGTGTGCCCATGCCGATGACATGCCCACCGACATTTTCGGGCAATGTGCCTCTGCACTGCGCGTGATCGAAACGGCCCTGTCCGAGGCGGGAACCGATCTGAACCACGTCGTCCGCGTCGTCTATTACATGGTCGATATCACTGAGTTCGAGCTGTGTTGGCCGCTTTTGCGCGACGCATTCGGGGCGCATCCCCCGGCGGGGACCGTGATCGAAGCGAAGCTGATCGACCCCTCCGACCGCATCGAGATCGAGGTGACGGCAGTTTTGCCGGACGGCGACTAGCGCAGCCAGAGGTTGTTGCGCTTGAGCGTGTTGCGGATCGCCTGTTCTCGGCGGGGCAGGTCGGCGCGGTCGAAGAGCGCACGCGCCTTCTGTCCCTTGGCTTGAAAGATCATCCGCTTCATCGGTTCGTAATTCTTCAGCACTTTCTTGATCTTGTTGGGGGCCGCGACCTCTTCCAACGTGTCGACGACACGCTGATCTTCGCGGGCGTAGAGCAGCGGTAACACCCTGTAATGGCAGGTGGTTTTGCCGTCGAGCCAGCCCGGTTCCAACGCGTCGCGCCCGCCGCCGAAGGAGTGGATCACGAGGGGCAGGGCGACCTGGTCGAGCCACGGATCGAGGACCTGACAGACGATTTCCTCGGGCGCATTGTCGCGGATCGTGACGGCGTATTCCGTGAAACGCGCGCCGAATTCGTGGGGGCAGGTGAAGTAGAAAAAGCCCGCATTGAAATAGAGGTAGCGGCGCCAGTATTCGTCCGGCTGGCTGGTGTCGAGCGAGCTTTCGAAATCCAGCCCGAATAGATCGTAGAGCGATTTCCACATGCCGGTATAGCCGGGTCCGTACAGTTCCGGCTTTGGCCACGTGCCGTCCACCCGCAAGCTGGCCGAGGGTTTGGTGAAGTCGAAAGGCACCTTCGTCAGATCGTCCAGGACCAACGTGTCGGTATCGAAGAACACGAACGGCTCCCCCTTGGGCAGGGCGGCCAAAGCCTCGATCTTGTTGCCGTAGGGGTAGTATTCGCCGAAATAATTGTTTTCGAACGGGAGTATCTCCGCGCCCAGGTCGTCGAGCAGCGCGCGGACACCCGGATCGCCCATGCGTGGATCTTTGGACCAGCGACCGTTGGGCTGCGGCTCACACACAAACAGGCGACCCGGAAAATCGGGATTGGCCGCGCGAAACGAGGCAGCGAAAAGCGCGGCTTCGTACTGCAGGCGACCGTTCTGGCCCACGATCATCACGTTGAAAGGGCGCGCCTTGGCTTTTTTCGCCATTGTCTGAATGTCCCGCTGCTCGGCCGTTGTTTTGACCGAGTATAGCGTTAACGGAACAATCCTGCCACGGGGTTACTGAGCCGGTTCGTGCAGGATTTCCGCCCCGCGCAGGCGGACGCCGCCGGGATCAAACGGCGGCTCGGCCAGGACTGTCGCGGAATGTGGGCGACCGAGGATCGCGACATAAACAATGTCACCGGGTACGACCGTTCCGGCCTTGAGGTAGGCCAGCGCCAAAGACGCCTCCACCCCAAACCCGTATCCGCCGGAGGAGACCTGGCCAATCGGCGTGCCGTCGGGCAGGAAAATCGGCTCGGACCCTGACGCATCGGCGTCCGTCACGTCGATGGACAGCAGGTGAAGCCCCTCTCGCTTGGGACGGTCGGCGATCTTCAGCCATGCAGCCTTGTTGAGGAAGTCCTTGTCGCGCTTGATGAGGCCGTCCAGT
This sequence comes from Hasllibacter sp. MH4015, assembly GCF_020177575.1. Taxonomy (NCBI): domain Bacteria; kingdom Pseudomonadati; phylum Pseudomonadota; class Alphaproteobacteria; order Rhodobacterales; family Roseobacteraceae; genus Hasllibacter; species Hasllibacter sp. MH4015. The sequence goes on along the minus strand of NZ_JAHTBK010000001.1, from coordinate 1,964,603 downwards.
CCGCATTCCTGCGGCCAGTATTCCGGGGAATAATCGCGCCCCCAGGAGCCGTAGCCCTTTTCCAGCCGCAACGACATCAGGGCGCGGCTGCCGACGGGGCCTGCGCCGACCTCCCGGCCTGCGTCCAGCAGGGCGGTGTAGAGCGTGACCTGATCGGCCTCGGCGCAATGCAATTCCCACCCGAGATCGCCGGTGAAAGAGACACGGAGTGCCACGCAATCGACGCCCGCGACGGTGATGCGCTGCGAACGGAAGAACGGAAAGGCCTCGTTGGACAAATCGGCATTCGTGAGACGCATCAAGAGGTTGCGCGATTGCGGCCCGGCGACGTTGAAGCCGCAGGTCGCGTCGGTCAGGCTGTCGAAGGTCGTGCCATCGGGCAGCGGGATCGCGCGGAAGAAGCGCTGGTGAAACCGCTCCGCCGCGCCACCGCCGAGCACCCAGAATTCATCTTCGGCCAGCCGCGTCACGGTGAAATCGCCCGCCACGCCGCCGCGCTTGCCGATTAGCGGCGTGAGGCAGGACCGGCCCACGGCGCGCGGCATCCGGTTGGGGAACAGCGCGTTCAGCCATGCCTCCGCCCCGGCCCCTTTCACGCGGTATTTTGCGAAGTTGGAGATGTCGATGATACCCGCATACTCGCGCAGCATCCGCGCTTCGCGGCCGACGACATCCCACCAGGGCTGTCGCTTGAAGCCCGCGCTGTCATCGACATTTTCATCAAAGAAAGCAGGATGTTCCCAGCCGTAGTTCAACCCGAATCTCGCACCCATTTCCGCCTGCATCCCATAGGCGGGCCGGGTGCGCACCGGGCGACCCGCAGCGCGCTCTTCTCCGGGAAAGTGGATCTTGAACCGGTGGGCGTATTGGTCGCCCACCCGAGCCTTTGTGAAATCCTTGCCCGCCCAGACGCCGAACCGCGCCATGTCCCACGCAAAAAGGTCTAGTGACGGCTCCCCCTCGATGATCCACTCGGCGGCAAGCCGCCCGAGCCCGCCATTCTGGGAAAAGCCCGGGATGATGCCGCAACAGGTGAAATAGCCCGTGAGTTCCGGCACCGGGCCGAACAACGCATTGGCATCGGGCGACCAGATCATCGGGCCATTGATGACGCGCTTGATACCCGCCTCTCCCACGACGGGCACCCGGTCGATGGCGCGCATCATGTTGTCTTCGATCCGTTCCAGATCATCGGCGAACAGCTCATGCCCGAAGCCCTGCGGCGTGCCGCCTTCGGCCCAGAAGCGCACGTCCTTTTCGTAGGCGCCGACCAGCAGGCCCTGACCTTCCTGGCGGAGGTAATATTCGCCGTCCCGGTCGGCGACCGAGGGCAAGCGGTTTTCCATCGCGGCAATCTCGGCGATGGTTTCCGTCACGAAATACTGGTGTTCCGTAGGCAAAAGCGGCAGGTCCAGACCCGCCATCGCGGCCACCTCCCGCGCCCAAAGCCCGACTGCATTCACCACCCATGGCGTGCGAATGTCGCCCTTTTCGGTGCGCACGATCCAGGTGCCGTCGGGCTGCTGTTCGGTTCCCGTCACGGGGCAGAAGCGGATGATCTCGGCCCCCCGTTGGCGCGCGCCGAGGGCGTAGGCACTGGTGACGCCCGAGGGATCGACATTGCCGCCATCGGGCTCGAACATGATGCAGCGGATGCCGTCGTAATTGACCAGTGGGTGCAGACGCTCCGCCTCGTCGCGGCTGACCTCGTGGAAATTCATCCCGTAACGGCGGGCCTTGGCCTCTTGCAGGCGCAGTTGGTGTTCGCGGTCCTCGGTCTGTGCGAGGTAGAGGGAACCCGGCTGAAACACGCCACAGGATTGGCCGGTTTCCTCTTCCAACTCCTTGTAGAGATTCATCGTGTAGTGCTGAAGGCGCGAGATGTTCGTGCTGTCATGCAGCCCGTGGATATTGGCCGCCGCGTGCCAGGTGGAGCCGGAGGTCAGCTCATCGCGTTCGAGCAGAACCACATCTGTCCAGCCCGCTTTGGCGAGGTGGTAAAGGATCGAGCAGCCGACGACGCCACCTCCGATGACAACGGCTTGGGCGTGGGTTTTCATCGGCGCGCTCCTCGGTCGGTCCGGGATCAGGGTCGCGGGGACGCGGCGCGGATTCTGGTCATTGAGCGACGTGGAAGGGTCGAATTTGGGCCAAGAGCGCCCGATTGCTCGACCGGTAGACGGCAATATATCCTTCGAACACCGCCCGGGTCCGGCGCGCAATCCTGCACTGTCGGGTTTGTCATTTTCGGGCCGCGCCGCTAGGTGGTAGAACGGCGAAGTCGTCGATGCCATCCCGAAATCGAAAGCGAGCAAGGGCCGTGTCCCCAAGCAATCTATGGTGATCGAGAACAAGCCGTTATCGGCCCACGCGCCGCAGGGGGCGCGACTGCCCGTGCGCGCATTTGCGGGTGTTGGTGCGGTCGGTGCGTTGGGCGTTTTGGGGATGGGCCTTATCTCGTCGGGCGGAGCGTTGGCGGTGGGCCTTGCGGCCTATGCCGCGGCATTGGTTGTGGCCCGCGCGGGCCTTCTTCGCAGCTATCCCCACGGGATCCTTGGCTGGTGCAACGCGGTGACGTTGCTGCGGCTCGCGCTGGTGTGCGGATTGATCGGGTGGCTGATCGCGCCACCGAACCCGTGGCTTGTCTTCGCCGTGGCCGCCTTCGCTTTTGCGGCCGATGGCCTTGACGGCTGGCTCGCGCGGCGGGAGGGCCTTTCGTCCGGGTTCGGGGCGCGGTTTGACCTGGAGGTCGATTCCGCGCTGGCTCTGAGCCTCGCGCTCCATGGCTACCAGTCGGGCGCGGTAGGCGCCTATGTCATTTTGCTCGGCTTGCCCCGTTACGTGTTTTTCGTGGCGCAGGCAGTCTGGCCCTGGCTCGGCGCGGACCTTCCGGAACGGTTCAGCCGCAAAGTCGTATGCGTCGTGCAGATCGCAGCCTTGCTGGCGGTGCTTCTGCCCATTGCGCCACCGGCTCTCGCCCAGACGCTTGCGGGCGGCGCGGCGCTCGGCCTCGCCTGGTCCTTCGCGCGGGACGTGGCATGGCTGCGGCAGAACGGGGCGCGCGCATGATGGGGCAGATGAACGGGCGTGGGATCGCGCGGCTGATTGCGGCGACATTGATCCTTCATCTGGTGCTTGTGCAGCCGAACCACCCCGACGCGCTGAGCTGGGGCGCGTTATTACTGTTTCCGTTGGAGCTTCCCGTTCTGATCTTTGCACTTTTGGCGCTTGGCGCGGGGCGTGCGGGTCGTGTCTTTCGTTGGGGCGTCACGGTGGCGCTGAGTGTCATTGTCGTGCTGAAAGCCGCGGATTTCGTCAGCTTCACCGCGCTGTCGCGGGGCTTCAACCCTGTCTCCGATCTGGCGTTGGTCGATGCATTCGTCCGCCTTCTGGTGGGGGCCATTGGTCCCTTTCTTGCGGTCTTGGTCTGTGTGGCCGCGCTGGTGGGCATCGTTCTGCTGGCCATCGCGATCTGGTGGGCCACGGGTGTCTGGGCGCGGGTATCGGTACCGCGCGCGGTGACACGGGTCTCGGGCGGGTTGGCGGTTGTGGCGGCCGTGATCGCAGCGGCGGAAATCGGTCAGGCGATGCGAGTATGGGCCCTTCCGGTCACGCCGCCGGGCGCTGCCTTCACGGCGCGGGTCGGGGTCGAGCGGGTCATCATGGTACGCGATACCTTGCGCGAATTGCGTGCCTTCCGCAGCGCGATGGCCGACGACCCCTACCGGGGCAGGGCGGACCTTCTGGACCGGATCGACCGCGATGTGGTCGTGATCTTCGTGGAAAGCTACGGGCGCGCGAGCCTCGATACGCCGCTCTATGCCGACCTGCATCGCGGGACGTTGGCGCGGTATCAGGCGCTGCTGGAGGAGGCGGGGCTCACCCTGCGCTCGGGCATCTTGTCTGCCCCCACGCGCGGCGGGCAAAGCTGGCTGTCACACGCGACATTCGCCAACGGGCTTTGGATCAACGACCAGATCCGCTATGGCGCGGCCCTGTCTTCGGGCCGCGAAGGGCTGTTCCACCACGCCGCGCAGAACGGCTTTCAGACCGCAGTCGTGATGCCCCAGATCACGCTTGATTGGCCGGAGGTGGAGCGGATGGGGTTCCAGACCGTGCTGGTGGCCGAGGACCTGGGCTATGAAGGGCTGCCTTTCAACTGGGTGACCATGCCCGATCAGTTCACGCTGGCGGCCCTTGACCGGCTGGTGCGTGACGGGGCGGAGGACCCGTTATTCGTGCAGGTCGCACTCGCGTCCTCCCATGCGCCGTGGGTCCCGGTGCCTCAGGTCCTGCCTTGGGATGCGATCGGTGACGGGCAGATTTACAACGAGGTCGCGATGTCGGGCGATCCGCCCGAGGTCGTCTGGCGCGACCGCGACCGGGTACGCGCGCAATATCGGCTGGCGGTGGATTATTCCCTGCGATCTGTCATGGAATACGCGCTGCTTCACGCCGACGACCCACCGCTGCTGCTGGTGATTGGGGACCATCAGGCGGCGGAATTCGTGGCGCTGGACGATCGGCCCGACGTCCCGATCCATGTCATCGGACCTGCGAGGCTCGTGGACCCGCTGGCCGAAATCGCGCCGACCGGCGGTCTGCTGCCGGGCGATGACGTTCCGGTGATCCCTATGGACAGACTGCGCGATATTCTGTTGAACGTGTATACAACTCAACCAATACAAGGCGTTGCGGAGTAAGTGTTTTACGCTCGACCCCCATCCATCTGGCTTTGGCGCTGCCTGAAGCTTGCCGGTTTCGCCGTTGTTGTGTGGCTGCTTTGGGCGTCGGTGGATTGGGCCGAGGCATGGGCGCTTCTGCGGCAGGCCGACCCCGCGTGGCTTGCGCTTGCCGTGGGCGCGTTGACGCTTCAGACCCTGCTGTCGACGCAGCGTTGGCGGGTCACAGCAGGCCAGCTTGGTCTGTCGATCCCCCGTGCGGATGCGGTGCGCGAATACTATCTGGCCCAGGCCGTGAACCAATCGCTGCCCGGCGGCGTGGCCGGCGATGCCGGGCGTGCGGTGCGCGCGCGCGCCCAGGCCGGTCTGGCCATTTCTGCGCAGGCCGTGATCTACGAGCGTCTGGCCGGGCAATTGGGGCTGATCTGCGTCCTGGCGGTGGGCCTCGCGCTGCCCCTTCTGGCGCCCGTTGGTATCACGTGGCCCGAATGGTTGATGGGACCAATCGCGCTGATCCTGGCGGTCGCTGCGGCCCTGCCCGTACTGGCCATTGCGATCCAGCGCCTTTGCGCGCCCCAGGGGCGACTGCACCGGGTCATTGCGGACTTCGGACACGCGGTGTTCGGGCACGGCGTGCGCGTGCAGCAAATCGGGCTGAGCCTTGCAACAGCGGTCCTGAACGTGGCCGCTTTCGGATTCTGCGCCTATGCCATCGGCGTAGACCTACCCGCCTTGGTCGTGGCGAGTATCGTGCCGTTGATCTTGTTTGCCATGGTCCTTCCGATGTCCATCGGCGGGTGGGGCCTGCGGGAAGGGGCGGCGGCGCTGCTTTTCCCGGTGGTCGGCTTCAGCGCCAGCGCCGGGCTGGCTGCAAGCGTTGCATTCGGCGTGGCCTTCCTGCTCACCATCCTGCCCGGCGTCATTTTGTCATGGGCGGCACCGCGCATCCCGGCTTTCGGTCGGCGTTCCGCGCGCTAGGTCTCATCATAACACAAATCACCTCAAGATCGTCTCCGAAGGAAAATGCATGAAACCTTTGTCCGGATTGACCCGTCGCCACCTGATGCAATGCTCTGCCGCGGGCCTTGGCGCCGCTGCCTTTGGCCTGACGCCTCGCATGGGCCACGCCCAAACCTCCGTTGCGCTGCAATTGTCGTGGCTCCATTCCACGCAATTCGCGGGCAGCTATATCGCCCAGGATCGGGGATTCTGGCGCGATGCGGGTCTGGACGTGGCGCTTCTGCCCGGCGGCCCGAACGCGCCGGTGGAGCCGCCTGTGGTGTCCGGCACAGCGCTGGTCGGGATTTCCGCCGCCGATTACACCGCCGCCGCGGTGGCCGAGGGCGCGCCGTTCAAAATCATCGGCGTGGCCATGCAGAACAATCCCTTCGCCATCGCCTCGTTGGCCGCCAACCCCGTGAATACGCCCGCCGATCTGGAGGGCAAGCGCATCGGCATGGCGCTGGCCAACACGCCGGTCCTGCAAGCGCTGTGTACCCTGAACGGGGTCGATATCGACGCGATTGAGATCGTGCCGACGCAATATTCGCCGCAGCCCCTTGTAGCCGGAGAAGTCGATTGCCTGCTGTGTTGGGCCACTGACCTGCCCGTCGCTATGACGATCCAGGGCGTCGATAACGTGACGATGCTGATGGCCGATCACGGCTATGCGGTCCATTCCCAGACCTACATCGCGACCGAGGACAGCCTTGCCAACCGCCGGGCGGAGATCGTGGCGCTGATGGCCGGTGAAGTCGCAGGGTGGGAGGCGTATCGCGAAGATACGGAAGCCGCGACCGACCTGACACTTGCGATGTTTCCCGATGCGGGCCTCGATCGGGACACGCAGCTCTTGCAGGCCGAGCGGCAGGTGCCGCTGATGTTCTCCGAACTGACCGATGCAAATGGGTTTGGATGGTGGAGCGACGACACCGTCGCGGCGAATATCGAAACGCTTGCACTTCTGGGCCGCGACGTCTCCGCCGATCTGTGGGACCGCTCCATCCTGGAAGAGGTCCACGCGGGTTAGGGGAGGGCTGGCCAGCGTCATGTCCGTGTTGGTTGTCTGCAAAGACCTTTCCAAGACCTTCGGCGGCGGGGTGGAGGCTGTGCGCCCCCTCGACCTCGAGTTGGAGGCCGGGCAGACCACGGCATTCGTCGGCCCCTCCGGCTGCGGGAAGTCGACGTTGCTGCGGATGATCGCGGGGCTGGAAACGCCAACCGGTGGCCACGTCACCATCGGCGGCGCGCCACCGGAAGCGATGTTGCGCAAGGCGGGGCTGGCCATCGCGTTTCAAGACCCGTCGCTCCTGCCGTGGCGATCGGTACGCGGAAACATCGAACTGGCGCTCGACCTTGCGCGCCAACCGCGCAAATCGGCGGAGATCGAGCAATTGATTCACCTTGTCGGCCTGTCGGGCTTCGCCGACACGCGGCCCGCGGAATTGTCGGGCGGGATGCGGCAACGGGCGGCCATCGCCCGGGCACTCGCCACCAAGCCGGACCTCTTGTTGCTGGACGAACCTTTCGGCGCGGTGGACGAGCTGACGCGCCAGCAATTGGCGCAAGACCTGCCCGGTATATGGGAGGCGCGGGGCACCACGACGCTTCTTGTGACCCATTCCGTGAGCGAAGCGGTGATGCTGTCGGACCGTGTGCTGGTCCTGTCGCCCCGCCCGGCCCGCGTCGTGGCTGACATCAGGATCGACCTGCCGCGCCCGAGGCACCCCGATGCCGCGCGTGACCCGGCATTTGCGGACCATGTGGAGGACGTGTTCGCCGCCCTGTCGCAGGGTGTCGCCGAAACGCTTCCGAAGGCCGCACAATGAGCGCTGCCGATACCGGCCCGCATACCGTGCCCGCCGGGGGCTGGACCAAGGCCCTTGTCCCGCTCCTCCTGATCGCGGTCTCGGAAATCGTGGCGCGTCTTCTGTCGGATGCCTTCGTCCTTGCCGCGCCCAGTGCGATCCTTTTCTACCTGGCGGACAATGCGGGCCTGATGGCGCGCGCGCTTGGCGTGACGCTGTCGAACGCGGCGGCGGGCTTCGTGCTCGGCAATCTTGCCGCGATTGCGCTGGCGGCCCTTTCGCTTCTCTGGCCCCGGTCGGAGGGGCTGGTGCGCGGACTTGCGCTGGTCGTCTTCTGCCTGCCGCTTGTGGCGACCGGCCCTATTTTGCGCGTGACCTTCGGACCCGGTCCCGGCCCACAGATCACACTGGCGGCGCTTGCGGTCTACTACACCACGCTGATCCCCCTTCTCGTGGGCTTGCGCGCCGTTCCGTCAGGCTGGCTGGACCTCGTGCGCAGCTACGGGCGGGGCAGGGGAGCCGCGCTTTTCCACGTTCGCGCCCGCGCATCTTTGCCGTACCTCGTGGCGGGATTGCAGATTGCGGCACCGGCCGCCTTCCTTGGCGCGATGGTGGGAGAGTTCACGGGGGCAGAACGCGGCATGGGGGTCCTGACCATCCGGGCCATGCGCGACATGAACATAGAGATGACATGGGCCTTGGCGAGTGTCGCCACGATTGTCGCCGTTGCCGCGTACGGGGCGATCGGATGGGCGGCAGCCCGGGTGATGGACGGCGATCCGCCGGTGATCCTTGCCGCTGCGCCCGCAACAGGAAAGCGGTGGAACTGGGCCGCGCCACTGGCGGTGCTCGGCGTGACATTGATCCTTTGGCAAGGGGGGCTTTGGTTGCTGGACCTCAGCCCGTTCTTCGCAAAATCGCCCCTTGATGTCGCGGCGGCCCTTACGTTTGCCGCCGACGCCGCCGCGAACCGGGCCGCCCTTGGTGTGGCCTTGGGGGAGACGGCGATTTACCTACTTCCCGGCTACCTTGCCGGCCTGCTTGCGGGGGCGGGGCTGGCCATGGCAATCGTCCTGCGCCCCAATCTGGGCCGCACCGCCATGCCCCTGGCCATCGCGCTCCGCTCTGTTCCGATCATCACGACCGCGCCGCTTGTCGTCCTGCTCCTCGGGCGCGGCGCGGTGGGGACGATCACGCTGGTGGCCATCATGGTATTCTTCCCGACGCTGATCGCCTGCCTCCACGGTCTGCGGCAGGCACCGGGGCGCGTCATCGACGTCTTCGACAGCTATGCCGCCAGTCCGTTGCAACAGTTGCTCCGCGTGCGCATTCCGGCGATGCTCCCCGCGCTTTTCGCCGCTGCGCGGATCAGCGTTCCCGCCTCCGTACTTGCCGTCACAGTGGTGGAATGGCTGGCGACGGGAAACGGCATCGGCAGCCTCATGGCGCTTTCCGCGTCGCTGTCGGATTACGACATGTTGTGGAGCGCGGTGGTGCTCGTCACGGGTTTGTCCGCCTTGGGGTACGGCCTTGTCGGTCTGATCGAGACCCGGGTTCTGCACCGCTACGCGCCGGAGCAATTGGCATGAGCGGACCCAAGGCGGCCTTCGCGATTCCCGGCGATATCAACACGGTCACGGGCGGATACATCTATGAACGCCGTTTGCTGGAAGGATTGCGCGACCTGGGCCATGACGTCGCGCATATCCAGTTCGGCGATAGTTTCCCGGACCCGAGTGATGCGGACATGAAACACGCGGCCCGTGCGCTGCACGCGCTCGACCCATCGCGCGCCCTGATCCTCGACGGTCTGGTGTTCGGCTCCATCGACACCGACGCGCTAGCCCGCGTGACCGCGCCCATCGTGGCGATGGTCCACCACCCCCTCGCGCTCGAGACGGGACTGAGCGAGGAACGCGCCACGCATCTGTTCCGGGTGGAGCGGGCGAACCTTGCCCGCACCGCCCACGTTCTTGTCCCAAGCCCCCACACCGCCGCGATCCTGACCGGGCAATACGATGTGCCACAGCGAAAGATCACCATCGCCCCGCCGGGCACGGATCGACCTTTGCTACAAAATGCGCCGAGCCAGCCGCCGCTGATCCTGTCGGTCGGTATCCTTCACCCGCGAAAGGGCCACGACGTGCTGCTGCGCGCCCTGTCGGAGCTGCGGGACATGAATTGGCGCGCGGTGATCGTGGGCGGCCCCCATGATCGCGACCACGCGGCTGACTTGGCGCGGATGGTGCGGGAGCTGAATTTGCAAGACCGTGTCCATCTGGCCGGACGCATCCCGCAAGACGCTCTGGACGACCTGTTTGCGAAAGCGAGCATCTTCGCCCTCGCCACCCGGTACGAAGGCTACGGCATGGTGTTTGATGAGGCGCTTGGCTGGGGTCTTCCCATAATCTCCTGTGCCACGGGGGCGGTGCCGGACACCGTGCCGGGCGACGCGGGGCTATTGGTGGCCCCCGATGCGCCCTTGGACCTGTCGCGTGCCCTGCGGAAGGTGTTGGGCGACGATGCAATGCGCAACAAGATGGCAAGCGCCGCGCTCAAGGCCGGGCAGGCGCGGCCCCCATGGGTAGAGACCGCGCGTATCGCCAGCGGCGTGCTGGCACGTGTCACCAAGGCCGCGCCATGATGCGCGGTCGCGCGCGGGCCCTGCATCGGTCCTTCGATGTCTATTATCGCGACAGCGCCCGGACGGCGCGAATGGACCGACTGAACGCGCAATTCGTTTCGAAAGGCGGGCTTGCCTTTGATATCGGCGCGCATCTGGGGGATCGGACCGGGTCGTTCCTGCGCCTCGGGGCGCGGGTCGTGACGGTGGAGCCGCAACCGAACATGTTCCGCGCCCTGCAGCTCCTCTACGGCGGATGCAAAGAGGCCTCGTTGCTGCAAAGCGCGCTCGGCGCATCGGCGGGGGAGATGACGTTTTACGTCAATTCCGCCAACCCCACGATCTCCACTGGCTCTCTCGCGCTGGTCGACGCAGCCCGGGGTGCGATTGGCTGGCGGGAGCAAAGCTGGGACGACGCATTGCGTGTGCCGGTCACGACGCTGGAGACGTTGATCGCGCGCCACGGCATGCCGGACTTCACCAAGATCGACGTGGAGGGCTTCGAATTGGACGTCCTTCGTGGCCTCGACCGCCCGTTGCCGGCCCTTTCGTTCGAATTGACCACGATCCAGCGCGAGGTCGCATTGGATTGCGTGGCGCGGTTGCTGGACCTCGGCCGCTACGAATTCAATTTCAGCCTGGGGGAGGAGCATATGCTGCAACACGATGCGTGGCTGTCGCCCGATGCGATCTGCCACTACATCTCGGATTTGCCCGACGATGCAAATTCCGGCGACATCTACGCGCGGCTGACTTGACCGGTCTGACGCATCTGATGTGATGTTGGAGAATGGTGGGCGACCCTGGAATCGAACCAGGCGTGAGTCGCCTCGAGGGAGTTACAGTCCCCTGCCACACCTTGCGGCCTGTCGCCCACCGGGGCCGGATTGCTCCGGCGTGGGGGCGGAATATCGGCGCGCGCGCGGGGGGTCAAGCCTCAAAACCGCGCCTCACGCCGCCATGATTGTAAGCTTGTTTCCGTCCGGGTCTGACAGCTCCAACGAGCGACTGCCATCGGCATTTGCGTGGATTGTGGCGTCGGGTGCATGGGGCACGATCCGGTCACGCACGGCCTTGATCGCCTCGCTGGCCAGGTGAAAGTCCAAGTCGTGTCCCGGCTCGCCGCCATGGTTGCTTTTGCTTGGGTCGTAAAGCGCGAGCGGCAGCCCTTCGAGGTCGAATTGAGTCCAGCCGAATTCGGCGGCCGTGAAGACCGGCTCCCTCTCGAACAGCACGGCGTAGAACGCATTCGCCCGCTCCAGGTCGGCGACCGGGATCTTGAGTGTTGCAAGTTTCATGGCACATTCCCCCAAGATTGCAGATTGGGTCAGCTTGCGCTCCTCCGCGCGCTCCCGCAAGGATGCCTGCGGAGGTGAACATGGCCAAGAAACCGACATGGGTGGTCGACAAGGAACGCGGGAAGCGCGCCGCGGCGGCCGAAACCTTATGGCTTTTTGGGCTGCACGCGGTGCGTGATGCGCTGGCCAACCCAGCGCGAGAGATCCGCCGCCTCGTGGTCAGTCGCAACGCCGCCGACAAGCTGTCCGACAGCATCGCCGGGCGCGGGATCGCGCCCGAAATCGTCGATCCGCGTAAATTCCCCGTGCCGCTCGATCCGGGCTCCGTCCACCAGGGCGCGGCGGTGGAGGTGAAGCCGCTGGATTGGGGCGACTGGCGCGCATTGGCCCGGGGCGACGGTGCCGGTAGGTCGGTGATCGTGCTGCTGGACCGCGTGTCCGACCCCCATAATGTCGGGGCCATCCTGCGCTCCGCCGAGGTGTTCGGGGCCAATGCCGTCATCGCACCCGCCCGGCATTCCGCGCCAGAAACCGGGGCGCTTGCCAAGACGGCCTCGGGCGCGCTGGAGCGGATGCCCTATGCGCGCGTCGGCAATCTGGGCGACGCGATGGAGGCGCTGAAATCCGACGGGTTCTGGATGGTCGGCCTCGCCGAAGAGGGCGCGGAGGAGATCGACGTGATCGCCAAGCGCCATGCAGAGGGCCATGTCGCGCTGGTGATGGGGGCCGAGGGACCGGGTTTGCGGGACCGGACCCGGGCGCTCTGCGACGAATTGGCGAAAATTCCCTTCGCACGTGATTTTGGATCGCTCAACGTCTCAAACGCAGCCGCCGTTGCCCTATATGCTCTGACAAGAGGATAGGGCATGCCAATCAACACCAAGATCGCGACCTGCTGTTATTGCGGGCGACGCCAGACGCTGAAATTCACCGCGCGTGACGGACACGAGCTGGCCTGTGGGGCCTGCGGCGCGCCCCTGCACGAGATGAAATGGCTCAAGCCGCCCGAAAAGCGGCGTGAGACTGTCAAACGCTCTCCCGAACGGCCCGCGCCCCACGGCCTCGGCCTGCCGGAGCGGCCGCGTAAGGCGAAGAAGAAAAAGCGCAAGTCCAAGTGGAAGAAGGCGTTCGGAGACGTCTTTGAAGATGCGTTCGACCTTATCGAGGATATTTTTGACTAGGCGCACCCTCACGCGGGATAACAGCTTGGTCAGGTCGGGTTCCAATCGCGGCGGTCCTGTCGCACATTTCGCGCAGACGCGTCTCTGACAGGGTTTTATGATTATGCCGACACGCCGCACAGTTCTTGGCCTCCTGGCCGCGACAGCCCCATCCGTGCTTCTGGCCGGTCGCGCACGGGCGATGGAACCGCAGGTTTTCGCGACCGATGGCGTGGCGATCAACGGGGCCGATCCGGTGGCCTATTTCGGTCTGGCAGACGGCGACGATCCGGTTCAGGGTCACGCGGACTTTGCGCTAGAGTGGAATGGCGCGACCTGGCATTTCGCAAACGCCGAAAACCGCGCCCTCTTTGAAGACAATCCCGGGGCCTACGCGCCCGCCTATGGCGGGTATTGCGCGTTTGCCGCCGCCCGTGGCTACGTGGCGGATACGGTGCCCGAAGCCTGGTCCGTGGTCGATGGACGGTTGTTCTTGAACTATTCCCTGCGCATCCGCCGCCGCTGGCTCAGGCTATTGCCCGATGCGATCCGGGACGGGGATGCGAACTGGCCCGGCATCCTGGGATAGCTGTCTCATCACGTTTTCGTCGTTCCCCCTACCCGAGGGGCTGGGCCGACCCCATATCTTTGGGAGGCGCCGCGATCTTGGAACGTCGCGCGCCCATCACTGTCCCTCGTTCCAGAACTGCGCCCGCCGGTAAAACCCGATGCGGGCGCCTTTTTTGTCTGCTAGCGTTTTGGCATGAGCGAGCATCCCTCAGACGATCTGCTGCGGCGCGTCCTGCGCGAGGTGAAGAGCTTTGCCTGTGTCGGCGTCTCCCCCAATCCCGTCCGCCCCTCCCATTACGTCGCGCGCTACCTGAAGCTCAAAGGCTTCGACGTGGTGCCGGTCAATCCGGTCCATGCGGGCAAAATCCTGTTCGGGGCGGAGGTGGTGGAGGATCTGGCGGCGATGCCGGGACCGGTGGACGTGATCGACATTTTCCGCCGGTCCGAATTCGTCCCCGACATCGTGGATGCCGCCCTGGCCCTGCCGGTCCGTCCCAAGGTTATTTGGATGCAGATCGGTGTATCTCACGGAGAGGCGGCGGCGAAGGCCGAGGCGGAGGGTCTGACCGTAATCCAGAACCGCTGCCCGAAGATCGAATATCAACGCCTGTTCGGCGAGCTTCGGATGGGTGGGTTCAATACCGGGATCATCTCCTCGAAGCTGTGAGCCGCACGCTCCCGCGATCGCCGCCACGCGCTTGCGCGCGATGTTGGCGCCCTTTGGGCGTGGCGCGCCGGGGGCCGCAAGCGGCCCGTCGGCGCGCGGGGGACCATCGCCGGGCTGCGCACAGTTTGGCGTCGCAGGGATGCAGTGCTGAGAGGCCGTTTCCGGACAGGTGTGCCGGAAACAGGCCAGATCGAGCCTGATCTGCGAGTCGGCGTCTGCGTCAAGGACAAGCCGCGCCAAGGCGCGGTCGCGAGCGCGATCCTTGACCCGGCCCCCCGAATCGCGGCGGGGCTAGGCGGCGCGCAACTCGTCACGGACGCGCATCAGGATTTCACCCAGTTTGTTCAGGCCGGAGCCGTCCTGTCCGCCGCCCCAGTAATAATCCGAGATCGCGTTTTCGACGATGCGGGCGTCACCGGTGCCGAGCAGCAAGTCCCTTGGGCCCGGATGGGTGCGGAATTTGCACGAGACGGCGGAATACATGATGTCATCCTTCACTTCCTCCCAATCAGATCGCAGCGGGATCGCGCGGGTCATGCCAAGGGCTTTGGCGTCCTTGGGTTTTGAGGCGGAGCGGATGCGGTCACGGTACGCCGCATCGTGGAATTTCATCGCCTGAAAGTAGTGCTCGACGGTCCGCCAATAGACGCCGTCCATCTCCACCCCGAAGGGCGCGAAGTTGGAAAACTCCGCGTAGGGATCGGTCTGGGCGTAGAAATAGATCGTGTCAGCCACGGGAGGCTTTCTCTGCCAGGCCGGACTGTGCGCTGCGGCGTTCCAGTTCCGCTTCGATATCGGCAAGGCTCACGTCGCGAGCGGCACACATGACAAGCAGGTGGTAGAGCGCATCCGCAGCCTCCGACGTCAGGGCCGCCCGGTCGCCTTTCACCGCCTCGATGATCGCCTCAACGGCCTCTTCCCCGAACTTCTCCGCGCATTTCTCGGGTCCTTGGGCCAACAGCTTGGCGGTCCAGGAGCTGTCGGGGTCAGCGGATTTGCGGGCCTCAAGCGTCGCGGCAAGGTCATGGATGCTCATGTCAACCTCATGGGGATACCGGCGGCGGCCATGTGGGCCTTGGCCTGACCGATCGTATAGGTGCCGAAGTGAAAGATAGACGCAGCGAGGACAGCAGACGCGCCGCCTTCGGTCACGCCTTCGACGAGGTGATCAAGCGTGCCGACGCCGCCCGATGCAATGACGGGGACATTCACGGCATCACTGACGGCGCGGGTCAGGGGCAGGTTGAAGCCCGCCTTCGTGCCGTCACGATCCATGGAGGTCAGCAGGATTTCACCGGCACCCTTGGCGGTTACGGTCTTCGCAAATTCCACGGCGTCGATGCCGGTGGATTTGCGCCCACCATGGGTGAAGATTTCCCATTTCCCGGGCGCCACGGTCTTTGCGTCGATGGCGCAGACGATGCATTGGCTGCCGAATTTATCTGCGGCGCGCGCGATGCAATCGGGGTCGGCCACGGCGGCGGAATTGAACGAGACCTTGTCGGCCCCCGCCAACAGCAGGTTGCGTACATCTTCGACCGTCCGTACGCCGCCGCCGATGGTGAGCGGCATAAAACATTGCTCCGCCGTTCGGGTGGCAAGGTCGTACATCGTGCCGCGGTTTTCGTGGGTGGCCTTGATGTCGAGGAAACACAGCTCATCCGCGCCTGCGAGGTCATAGGCGCGGGCCTGTTCGACGGGATCGCCTGCGTCGATCAGATCGACGAAGTTCACGCCCTTCACGGTGCGCCCCTCGGCCACGTCTAGGCAGGGAATGATACGGGTCTTCAACATGGGCTTGTCTTAGGGGATCAGACGCGCGGGGGGAAGGTGGGGGGAGCGAGGGGGCTCGTCCGCCTTCTGCCCCTCACGTGCTTGCGCGGTGTCGTGCAACAAACCCATGACGATCCCTGTCAGCACGATCAGCAGCGTCAGCACGATTGCGGTAAGATAGGCGATCCAGTTGGCGGCGAGAATTGCGTTTCCCGTCTCGACCGAGAGCCGCGCGCAATGGGTCATGCCGTAGAGGATGTTCCCGAAGCAATCCGTCAATGCGTAGACCAGTGCGGCGGTCACGATTGTCAGGATCGCGCCCGCACAGAGGGCAAACCAGTGCAGGATGCGTGCAAGGGCTGCGCTGTGGGTGAGATATGACCAGCTGAATAGGCCCGCGCCGACGAGGAGGACGGGACCCAAAAGACCGACGAAATACATCAATGCGTAACCCATCGCTTTGCCCACCTCCTGTTTTTCACTTGGGGACGTCGCGACGGGTGCGCCACTGGGGGATTTCCTTACCGCCGGGCGTGTCTTTGATTCAGCGCAACGCCGCCAACGCCTCGGACAGGTCCAGAGCGCCGTCGTAAAGCGCGCGGCCCGATATCGCGCCCGCGATCACATCAGTGGCCTTGAGCGCCCGAAGATCGGCGAGGGAGGACACGCCGCCCGACGCGATGACGGGGATGGATGTGGCGCGCGCAAGGTCCGCGGTGGCGGTGACATTAGGGCCGCCCATGGCGCCGTCGCGGTCGATATCGGTGTAGATGATGGCCGCCACGCCGGCATCCTCGAAGGCGCGGGCGAGGTCGGTGACCATAACATCCGTCTCCTCCGCCCATCCCTTCGTGGCGACGCGGCCCTTGCGGGCGTCGATGCCGACAGCGATTTGGCCGGGGAACGCCTTCGCGGCCTGTCGCACGAGATCGGGGTTTTCCACGGCCACCGTGCCGAGGATCACGCGGGCGATGCCGCGGGACAGCCACATCTCGATCGTGGCGATGTCGCGGATGCCGCCTCCAAGCTGTGTGGGCACATTTGTGGCGGACAGGATCGCCTCCACCGCCGCGCCATTCACCGGGGCACCGGCAAATGCGCCGTTCAGGTCCACCAGATGGAGCCACTCACATCCCGCATCCTGAAATGCGCGCGCCTGTGCGGCGGGATCGGTGTTGAAGACCGTCGCCTCCGACATCTCTCCACGCACAAGGCGCACGGCATTGCCGTCTTTCAGGTCGATGGCGGGGTAGAGGATCATTGTGCATTCCTGTCGGCTTGGCTGCGGCGCGGCTTTTCCCCCATGCGCAGTGCGGGTGCAAGACGGTACGTCATCAAAAAACGCTTGGCGTGTAACAGGATCACTCGCAAGATGTTGAGGTTAATCCATTTTATGAAAGGAAGAATTCTTGTCTGATACTCCGAACACCCCGACTGACAGCTCAAACGGTAGCAATTCCGGCGCTGGCGAATGGGCCGGGACGCCGAATGAGCACGATGCGTCTGATCTCGACGGCGGCGACAAGCAAACCCAGTGGCATTCGCCCAATGAGGGCACCAAGGGCGAGACCTCCTACCACGCCAAAACCTGGACAACGGAGGGCGGCGATTCACAAATGAGTGGTCAGATTTTCATTTCCGTGAACTCAGGGACAGACGAGTCTGCCGTGGTGGTCCTGAACTACGATATGTCGACGACCAAAGGCAGAAAGGCCATGCGCAAGGCGTTAAACGACCTTGAGAACGGAAAACTGCCCAACGCCGAAGACGCCACGAGTACCGATGGGGATACGACGGCATTGGAAGACGTGTCTGGGTCCAAGGGAAATGGGGAAGGGGAGCAGAAGAAGGTCGGCTGGCTGAAACGCTTTTGGCGACGCCTCACCGGCAAGGGCCCGGATGGCGACGGCTTCATGCTGCCCATCAACGAAGACGATTTCGGGCCCGGTGGTCCGCTTGATAACGGGCCGGGTGGTCCGCTGGAGAAAACCCCGTACGGTCCCGTTGTCCTGTGGTTTGGGGGTGGAGAAACGCAATTGGCGGCCGTTGGCGGCCCGGATGTGAATGCCTGGATGGATGACAATATCCAGCGCTAGCCCTTGGCGCGCGCCGATGGGCGGGACGGCTCCATGCTGACCGACATCGGCGCGCCCACGCGACCATAGGGTCGCAACGTCACGCTTGCCACAGGAAGGTGCGCACGAAATGATCCCGGTCAGAGGAGACAAGGGAGATCAAGGACATGAAAAAGACAATTCTGGCCGCCGCTGCCGCGTTGATGGCCATGGCCGGTGCGGCCCTCGCCGATCCGGCGGAAGGAGTCTGGCAGACCGAAGTGGATGACGGTGCCTACGCCCACGTGACGATTTCGCCCTGCGGCAACGCGGTGTGCGGCACGATCACCCGAACCTACGATTCGTCGGGTCAGTATCAGAGCCCGAATATCGGACGTCAGATCGTGATCGATATGGTTCCGACCGGCGGTGGGGAATATGAGGGCTCCGTCTGGCGGCCATCCAACGACCGCATCTATATCGGTCGCATGAACCTGAACGGCAACCAGATCACCCTGCGCGGCTGCGTTGCCGGTGGCCTGATCTGCGCGCGCCAAACCTGGGTACGGGTCCAGTAAATCCGTCGATCCACTCAATGAAAGGGCGGCCCGTGGGCCGCCCCTTTACGTGTCGTGTCAACTGGATGGATAGGATTGCCATCTTGTCAGGCGGATCGTGGCGCCCGGACTTCCAAGCGGCGCATTGATGGCAGCGCGGACCTGATCGGCGGTGGCGCAAGACAAAACGCGGCCCCGGTTCGTGGTCACGGCACTCACGCACAGGCCAGCCGTGCCGCCGTAAACTTCGCCGAGGTAAATCGGGTAATCGGTATCCTGCACGGGGTATCCATAACCCACGAGGTTGCAGGTGAATTCCAGTCCACGCGGACCGTTGGCCAATTGGCGCAGCTCGCTGACCGGGCCGTAGGAGGCGGGAACGCGCACGTCCAGATCAAGCACATGGGGGCCGGTGAAACAGCTGGCGCTGGAATAGGTGTTGGCACCGACCACCGTGGTGGTGGGGGTACAGGCCGCAAGCCCGATCAGGGCGAAAACGGCGACAAGCAGACGGATCAAGGTGGAACTCCTTCGAATATACGTGCTCACGAATACGTGAAGGCTACCGGGTCGCGGAGAAATTGGAACCGCAAAAGCGGCCCCGTACGTCGTTTTGAGGAGCTGTGGCGGCAGCGCCCTGCCCAAAACGACAGGTCGCCAATAGCCGGTTTAAGCATCGGCATCCCGTCCGGGATCAGGGTCGCCAGGCCAGGAAATTCGCGATCAGGCGCAGGCCCGCGGATTGGCTCTTTTCCGGGTGGAATTGCGTTCCGATCATAGTGTCGCGCCCCACGATCGCCGTGACGTCGCCGCCATACGCGACATGGGCGAGGCGGTGCGCGGGGGTCGAGACGCGCATGGCGTAGGAATGCACGAAATAGGCGTGGTCCCCTGACGAAATTCCTTCCAGAACAGGGTGCTGCACGTCGATCTTGAGGTCGTTCCACCCCATGTGCGGGATCTTCAGCGCCGGGTCGTCGGGTGCGATCCGGTCCACCACGCCGTCGATCCAGCCGAAGCCAGCGACCTCTTCGTATTCCAGTCCCAGGCGCGCCATCATCTGCATCCCCACGCAGATGCCGAGGAACGGTCTCCCCTTATCCTCGACCGCGTGCAGGATCGCGTCTTCCAGCCCGTCGATGGCTTGCAGGCCGCGTCGGCACGCCGGAAAGGCACCGTCGCCGGGCAACACGATCCGATCGGCGCGGGCCACGGTTTCGGGGTCGGCGGTGACGATCAGATCGCCCGCATCACCCTCCGCCGCCATGCGCTGCAACGCCTTTTCGGCGGAGTGCAGGTTGCCCGCGTCGTAGTCGATCAAAACGATGGTCATGGTGCCGCCCTTCGCCGGAAACGGGGACGCCCCTAGAGGCTGCCCTTGGTCGACGGGATCGCATCATCCTTGCGCGAATCTGTCTCCAATGCATCGCGCAGGGCGCGCGCCACGGCCTTGAACGCAGCCTCCGCAATGTGGTGGGAGTTGATGCCGGCGAGTGCCGTGACATGCAGCGTGATGCCGCCGTGGGTCGCGAGCGCCTGAAAGAACTCCCGTACCAATTCGGTGTCGAATGTGCCGATCTTGGCAGTAGGCATCTCGACGTCCCAAACCAGGTAGGGACGGCCGCTCAAATCCAGCGCCGCGCGGACGAGGGCGTCATCCATCGGCAGGTGGCATTCCCCATAGCGCCGGATACCGCGCTTGTCGCCTATTGCCTGGGTCAGCGCCTGACCAAGGGCGATGCCCACATCCTCCACGCTATGGTGGTCGTCGATGTGCAGATCGCCCGCGCAGGATACAGTCATGTCGATTAGGCCGTGGCGGGCCAACTGGTCCAGCATGTGGTCGAAAAAGCCGATACCGGTCGCGTTTTCATAGCGTCCGGTCCCGTCGAGATTGATCTCGACCGAGATGTCCGTTTCCGCGGTCTTGCGGGTGATCTGGGCGGTGCGCATGCGCAAAACTCCTGTCGTCGGCGGCGGTTATAGGCATCGGGTCGGGCGCTGGGAAGGGGCGGAATGGGGCGCGCGTTGTAACGGGGCGAAGGTGTTGCCGTGCGGGACGGGGCGCAAAACGACGAAGGGCCGCCGAAATGGCGACCCTGACATTTCCCGATCGGGACATCTGGAGCGGGTGATGAGATTCGAACTCACGACCCTAACCTTGGCAAGGTTATGCTCTACCCCTGAGCTACACCCGCGTTCCTGATGTTCGGGCTATCTATAAAGACTTCGCGCGCCGCGCAAGGGGGAAATTCCCGCCTTTCCGGGTCCCCCTCGTTCACGGCAGAGTGTGTGCGAACACCGCCGCCCAAGATGGGTTCGGCCGCGCCATGCGCATCCACTGCAAGAGGAGGATTTTCGTCGTTGTCCTCTGCCTATTCCCTAAATTCTTGGCCGGCCGGACGATGCATGCGCACGAGGATTGACCGGCGCTCCCGCAATGTTCCAACATTCCCCTTCAACATCTGGAGACGAGTTTTATGAAATTATTGAATACACTGGGCACTGGCCTGACCCTTGCCGTGTTGTCGGCCCCCGCGTTCGCTCAGACCGAGGCGCTGACCCTTGCCGCGATGAGCGTGACGCGGTTCGATACATTGCCCAACATTGACACCGACATGGCCTCCCCCTGCTGTGCGACGCATATCTACGAAAGCGGCAGTGACCACGATTTCATCTACATCAACCTCGATTTCACGGTCGCGTGGAATGACGATCTGGATCGCGTCAGCATCCGAGCCGGTGATATCGGCCTGCAACTGGCCACCGAAACCGATGCGCGGCAAGCGTGGGGCCGGGTCGATTCCCTGCCCGAGATCGAACGCGGCGCGCCCTCCCTCAGCGCGCGACGCCCCAGGGACTTCCCCGAGGAAACGGCGGGCGCCTATTATGACGCGATGTTCCTCGTGCCCGCCGGAGCGACGGAGGCGACGCTGACCATCGGCGAAGGGGCCTCCGCGATCCAGATCCCCATCGACCTGAACCAGCCGCTCAGCGAGATGCCCAGTGCGGCGAGCTTCTACGACATCAAGATCAACGCGATCTCCACCACGTCCGAGCTGACCACCGAAGATCGGTTGAGTCGGGAGGAGGTCATGGGCCGCATCACCGCGATGGAGGGTACCAACATCGTGCGCGTGGAGGTGGAGGTCGTGCCGTCGGCAAACCTGCGCCAAAACAACGAAGTGGGCGAAAACCAGGTCTTCTTCCGCAACACCGCGTTCGGTCTGGTCGGTCCCGAGGGCCTGCCGCTTCTGCCGATCGGGCGCAGCGTGGGGGATAGCCTGCGTAACAATTACTCCAATTCCGCGAATTGGGACGGGGACGAGGCGGGACCGACCATCGACCTGACGCTTTTCTTCCTCGGTTCAGGGGCGCCGGGGGACTATCGGTTGTTCTTCTACGATCGCCAGGTCGGCGGCGCGCCGTTGCAATAGGGTCGATGATTGTGGCTTCGGGCGACAGCGCATATTGCCCGAAGTCATTTGTAGCGTTGCACCTTGCCCGAGGAGAGCGCGAAATCCTCGGTATGGACAACGATTGTGTCGTCGAGCGCCAACAGGATGCCATAGGCCCCGGGCTCATCCACCGAATCCGCGAAGGTGCCCTGGCCCAAAATCATGGGGTTCTGGTGGCACGGGCTCTTGAGGATCGTCACGGGCAACCCGCCCGCGCTGGCGTGGATCGTGCGGTGGATATGGCCGCAGATCAGGTGCTTCACATGGGGTGCGGCGTGCAGGCGGTCGAGAAGGGCGTCCGCATTGGCCAGACCGATGGCATCCATCGCCCAGAAGCCGACGGGGCAGGGGGGATGGTGGGTGAAGACCACCACGTCGCGGCCGTCCCGTGCCGCGCGGGCCAGTTCCGCATCCAGCCAGGCCAGCCGCGTCTTGCATAACCAGCCGTCATGCTCCAACGGGGCCTGCCCGTCATCGTCGTGGGTGTCGAGGACCAGGAGGCGCAGCGGACCAAGGTCGAGCGCGGTCTGGGCAAAACCATCCGCATTCAGGGCGCCGGGGAAGGCCGCGCCGAGGATTGCGCGGGTGTCGTGATTGCCCATCGTAACGGTGATCGGAACGGGGCAATCGGCAAGGACGGGGATCAGCCGGTCATATTCCGCCTGCGCCCCGGTATGTGTCAGATCGCCAAGCAGGATCAGGTGCTGCGCGTCAGGATGGCGGTCGAGGGCGTGGGCAAGGCCTTCGGAAAAACGCGCCAGCGGGTCGAGGCCGATGATCGTCTCGCCCTCGGACACGATATGCAGATCAGTGAAGATCAGGGCCTTGTCGAAATGCTCTCCCATATGGGGGAGGGTGGCCCAAGGGGCGCTGTGGGGCAAGGGGGCGGGAATGGCAGGTTATCACGGTTGATAAGGTGGGTTAAGTATCAGAAAACAATCCATAAAGACGTTTTCGTTAAGGAAATATTAGGAAATTGAGCCCGTGATCTCAATTCCAGTCGGGCGGCATGATGTCAGGCACAAGTTGCAGATATATGGCTCCGCCATCCACCGCCAGGCGCGCGGAATTGCGCAGGCGAAAGGCGCCGTAGAGGCGGCCTCCATCGTCTGTGGCTAGAAGCTGCCAATCCCAGACGTCATCCGTGGTGAAAGTGAACGTCTCACCAAAGAGGTGACTGTGGAAGGACATGGAATTGTGGACCACGGTGCCTTCGTATCGCCCGTCACCCAGGGCGCGGACGCCGCGCATCGGCTCGATGGAGCCGGTGGGGCAATCGGGGGTGAGGTGGCCCGGCAGAAGGACGGCGACATCGAGATGCTCGGGGGCGGTGCCGTCTGTAGCGAAGGTATTGCGGGTCAGGATCGGGAAGCTCTCGCGGGCCGGGATGGGGTCGTAGAGCGATAGGGTGGATGGTGAGGTTTGACAGAGGGTCTGCGCTGCTAGCGGAATGGCCGCGAGGAGGCTTAGAGCTGCGGGAAGCGGGAAGCCGAGGACGGGTGTAGAGAACACCCCTAGCGTTCCATCCGTGCGATATGTCCGGCTGCGGCGAGCATGGCCGTGCCGCCGAGACGGTCGATCCAACGGGTGGCTGTGTCGCCTTGCATCCGCTCGGCGCCGAGGGCGGCCAGTGCGCCATAGGCCCAGATGATGCAGAAATCGAGGAAGGCGCAGGTGGCTGCTAGAAGCAGGAATTGCGGCAGGACATCCATCGTAGGGTCGATGAATTGGGGGAAAAGGGCCCCGTAAAACAAGATCGCTTTGGGGGAGGTGCCAGCCACGATGAAGCCTTGACGAAGTTGGCCGAGAGGGGTCAAGCCGCGCGTGGCGGGCAAGTTGTGGGAGCGCGTCGCGTTCTTGAACGAGCGCCGGATCATCGACAGGCCAAGCCAGGCCAGGTAGGCCACGCCAGCGATCTTGATGATAGAGAACAGGATCGCCGATTGCGACAGGATGAGGCCAAGTCCTGCGACGGCGGCAATCATCTGGATCATGTTTGCCGAGATGTCGCCCAACGCCGTCAGCCCCGCGCGGCCAGCGCCAAATTTTGCGCCATGCACGAGGCTGAGTGTGACGGACGGGCCGGGCGTGACCAGCACAACCGCGACCAAGGCAAGAAAGGCAAGATAGGTTTGGGTCTCCATCGGCTTATTCCAACTCCACCAGCAGGTCCTTCGCGTCGATCTGGCCGCCCGGGGTGACGTGGACCGCCTTGATCGTGGCATCCTTCTCGGCGTGGAGGCCCGTCTCCATCTTCATCGCCTCGATGGTCAGCAGAAGCGTGCCTGCGGCGACCTTTTGGCCCGGTTGCACGCCGACGGAAGCCACGACACCGGGCATCGGCGCGCCGATGTGGTTGGCATTCCCGGCCTCGGCCTTGGGGCGTTTGGCAGTGGCGGACGCGACCAGCCGGTTGGGGACACGGATGGTGCGGGGTTGGCCGTTGAGTTCGAAGAACACGCGGACCTCGCCTTCGTCATTGGTTTCGCCCACGGCCACCAGACGGATCACAAGAGTGACGCCGGGGTCGATCTCGGCCTCGATCTCTTCGCCCTGGTCCATGCCGTAGAAGAAGGTTTTCGTGGGCAGGGTGCGGACGGGGCCGTATTCGGCGTGGCGGGTGGCGTAGTCGGTGAAAACCTTGGGGTACATGAGGTAGCCGTTGAGATCCTCGTCGTCGATCTCAACCCCCAGTTCCTCGGCCAATTGTGCGCGGGTGGCTTCCATGTCGACCGCGTCGAGGTGTTTGCCGGGGCGTTCAAGGTTCGGCTTCTCGCCCTTGAGGGCCTTTTTCACGATGGCCTTGGGGAAGCCGTTGGGGGGCTGGCCCAGATCGCCGCGCAGCATTCCGATGACGGAATCCGGGAAGGAGACCTCGGTGTTAGGGTCTTCGACCTGCGCGCGGTCGAGGCCCTGGGACACCATCATCAGGGCCATGTCGCCGACGACCTTCGAGGAGGGCGTGACCTTCACGATATCGCCGAACATCTGGTTCACATCGGCGTACATCTGCGCCACTTCGTGCCAGCGTTCTTCGAGGCCCATGGAGCGGGCCTGCGCCTTGAGGTTGGTGAACTGGCCGCCGGGCATTTCATGGAGGTAGACCTCAGATGCTGGGGCCTGCATGCCGGACTCGAATGCGGCGTAATGGGCGCGGACGGCCTCCCAATAGTCGGAGATCTGACGGATCGCGCCGATGTCGAGCCCGGTGTCGCGTTCGGTGAAGCGCAGGCTTTCGACGATGGTGCCGAGGGTGGCCTGGGATGTATTGCCGCTGAGCGCATCCATGGCGCAATCGACGGCGTCCACGCCCGCCTCGGATGCGCGCAGGATGGTGCCGCAGGCGGACCCGGCCGTGTCATGGGTGTGGAAGTGGATGGGCAGGTCGACAGCGTCTTTCAGAGCGGGGATCAGCACCTCGGCTGCGGCGGGGCGCAGGAGGCCTGCCATGTCCTTGAGGCCGAGGACGTGGGCGCCGGCCTTCTCAAGCTCCTTCGCCATATCGACGTAGTATTTCACGTCATACTTGGCGCGGTCGGGGTCGAGGATGTTGCCGGTGTAGCAGATCGTGCCTTCGACGATCTTGCCGGTCTCACCCACCGCGTCCATGGCGACACGCATGTTCTCCACCCAGTTGAGGCTGTCGAAGACGCGGAAGACGTCGACGCCGCTCTCGGCGGCTTGTTTGACGAAGCCCTGCACGACGTTGTCGGGGTAGTTGGTGTAGCCCACACCGTTGGACGCGCGCAGCAGCATCTGCGTCATGATGTTGGGCATCTTCGCGCGAATGTCGCGCAGGCGCTGCCACGGGCATTCCTGCAAGAAGCGGTAGGCCACGTCAAAGGTGGCCCCGCCCCAGCATTCGACGGAGAAGAGGCCGGAGAGGTTGTGGGCGTAGGCGGGGGCCACCTTGATCATGTCGAGCGAGCGCATCCGCGTGGCGAGAAGCGATTGATGCCCGTCGCGCATGGTGGTGTCGGTGATCAGCAGTTGTTTCTGCGCCTTCATCCACTTGGCGACGGCCTCCGGCCCCTTGTCGTCCAGCAGATTGCGCGTGCCCGGAGGCGGCGCGTCATAGGAGACCTTTGGTGGGCGGGCAGGTTTGATGTCGGCCGGCGGCATGGGGCGGCCTTGGGTTTCCGGGTGCCCATTGACGGTGATGTCTGCGACGTAGCGCAGGATTTTCGTCGCGCGGTCGCGGCGGGGGCGGAAATCGAACAGCTCCGGCGTCTCGTCAATGAACTTGGTGTGGTATTGGTAGTTGAGGAAGGTCGGGTGCTTGAGCAGGTTTTCCACGAAGGCGATGTTGGTGGATACGCCCCGAATACGGAATTCACGGAGCGCCCGGTCCATACGGGCGATGGCGGCGTCGGGGGTGGGGGCCCAGGCTGTGACTTTTTCAAGGAGGGAGTCGTAGTAGCGGGTGATGACAGCACCAGAATAGGCCGTGCCGCCGTCGAGGCGGATGCCCATGCCCGTGGCCCCACGATATGCGGTGATGCGGCCATAATCGGGAATGAAGTTGTTGGCGGGGTCTTCGGTGGTGACGCGGCACTGGATCGCGTGGCCGTCGAGCTTGACGTCATATTGTGAGGCCACGCCGGTGGCGGCGGCGAGCATCTTGCCCTCTGCAATCAGGATCTGGGCGCGCACGATGTCGATGCCGGTGACTTCCTCGGTCACGGTGTGTTCGACCTGCACGCGGGGGTTCACTTCGATGAAATAGAAATTGCCCGTCTCCATATCCATCAGGAATTCGACAGTGCCCGCGCATTCGTAGTTCACATGCTCGCAGATCTTCTTGCCCAGAAGGCAAATCTCATTGCGCTGCATGTCGGTTAGGTACGGAGCAGGGGCGCGTTCCACGACCTTCTGGTTGCGGCGCTGGACGGAGCAATCGCGTTCGTAGAGGTGGTAGATATTGCCGTGGCTATCGCCGAGGATCTGCACTTCGACGTGGCGGGCGCGGAGGATCATCTTTTCGAGATACCCTTCACCGTTGCCGAAGGCCGCTTCGGCCTCGCGTCGGCCTTCCAGCACCTTTTCCTCCAGCTCGTCTTCCGACGCGATGGGCCGCATGCCGCGCCCGCCGCCGCCCCAGGACGCTTTGAGCATCAGGGGATAGCCGATCTCGGCCGCTTCCTTCTTGATGGCGGCCATGTCGTCGCCCAGGACTTCGGTGGCGGGGATGACCGGCACGCCCGCCTCGATCGCCACGCGCCGCGCGGAGGCCTTGTCGCCCAATGCGCGCATCGTCTCGGCCCTGGGGCCGATGAAAGTGATGCCGTTCGCCGCGCAGGCATCGACAAATTCGGGATTTTCCGACAGCAGGCCGTAGCCCGGATGGATCGCATCGGCGCCGCATTGCTTGGCGACGCGGATGATTTCCTCGATGCTCAGATAGGCCGCAACCGGCCCCAGACCCTCACCGATCTTGTAGGCTTCATCGGCCTTGAAGCGGTGCAGCGAGAGTTTGTCTTCCTCGGCATAAACCGCGACCGTGCGTTTGCCCAATTCGTTGGCGGCGCGCATCACGCGAATGGCAATCTCGCCACGGTTTGCAACGAGGATTTTCTGGAATTCGGCCATGGGTGCACGTCCCTCAAGTAGCGAAGCGGTAGGGCGGAAAGACTGCCCTCAAGTAGCGAAGCGGTAGGGCGCCAAGACCACCCTCACGCAGTGATGCGGTAGAACCGGTCGCGTGTCCTTTCGCAGTTGCAGCATTGGTAAGCGGCACGTTACGGAAGGGCAAGTTGCGATCGCGACGGGTGCGCTTGTATCTCCGACATCGCACCCGCCCGTTAACCGGTCCGGCACGCTGCACTGGCAGCCGCGTTAACGATTTGTTAACGATTGCCCATGACCGGATTTGCCGAACCTTTCCTCGCCGCCGCGATCTGCACCGCCATGTTCGGCGGTACGGATGAGGTGCGCACGGATATACGGCTGGTCGATGATGCGGGCTACATCCGGGCCGATTGCATCACCGACACCCACTATATCGAAGTGGGGTTCGACAATACCGCCAGCGCGCGCGACAGCATCGTTCAGGCCGTGTCGGGCGCGGTCTTGCGGGGCCTTGAGCCGATGGTGATCGTGATCGACCGCGACGGGGTGGAGGACACGCATCAGTGGGAGCTGGAGGTGACGGCGGCGCGTGCAGACGTGGCGTTCCGCGTGGTCCATGTGAACACGGCGCTCAGGCTGGTGATGTCCCAACATTCCCGGATGCTCAGGGATCGGACGCTGGCCCTGTCCGCGGGCGGATAAGGCGCGCGGAAAGGTCGGAGAGGTTTCGCGCCCCGATCTGGCCCATGTTGGCCACCATGTCCTTGACAAGGATATCGTGCCAATGGGCCGGGCCGTCGCGCCCCAACGCGCCCAACGCGTAATGCCACGCGCGCCCCATCATCACGAAATCCGCACCCATCGCCAGAGCGCGCAGCACGTCCAGCCCGCCCTCGACGCCACTGTCGAAGATCAGCGGAAGGGACGTGGCGGTGCGGATCTCGGGCAGGATCGCAAGCGCACCCGGTGCGCCGTCGAATTGCCGACCCGCATGGTTCGACACCCAGATAGCATCGACGCCGAGGCTTTCGGCGCGGCCCGCAACCTCCGGCTCCATCACGCCCTTGAGGATGAATGCCCCGTCCCAGAGATCGCGCAAGGTCGCGACGTAGTCCCAATCCGGCGCGGCCCGCAGGAGGTAGCCGACATGGGCGGTGGAGGGCAGGGGGCCCCTCGCCAGGTCTGCGGCATAGCTGTCCATCAGGCGCATTCGGGGCATGCCGCCCGCGCTGATGCCCGCGGCCCAGGCCGGGCAGCGCGCAACCTGGGCCAGCAGGCGCGGGGTCAGGCGGGGCGGTTGCACAAGCCCGCCCCGGATCTGGCGTTCCCGGCGGGAGGCCGCGGGAACGTCAACGGTCAGCACGAGCGTGTGAAAGCCAGCCGCCTTGGCGCGCGCGAGCATGTCGTCGCGTATCTCGGGCGCCTTGGGCGGATACATCTGGAACCATCCCTGATCGCCGACGTCAGGGCCGATCCGCTCCGGCACCACCGTCGCCACGGTCGAAAGGCAATAGGGAATGCCGGCGGCGGCGGCGTGGCGGGCAAGGAGCACCTCTGCCTCGGGCCAGATCAGCCCGGACATGCCCACGGGTGCGATGCCGAACGGGACGGGATAGTTGCGCCCGAGCAAGATCGTGGCGAGATCCGGCACAATCTCCCCCCGCAAAGCGGCGGGCCGCATCAGCACCGTGTCGAGCGCCGCGCGATTGCGCCGCGCCGTCGCTTCGGCCCCCGTGGCGCTATCGAGGTATTCCCACACGAAATGGGGGATGCGCCGCCGGGCGCGCGCCTTGAGGTCCTGAAGGGCCGGGTAGCGTGCATGCAAATCCATCCCGGCACAAAACCGCCCCCGGGGCTGCAACTCAATCAAATTCGACGATAATTGCGCCCGCCCCTCTTTGCTTCCCAAATACCTCGGGGTCCGGGGCAGCGCCCCGGTCCGACGGCGCAATTCGCGCAAGCGGAACAATCTGCGAACAAACCTTCCCCTTTGCGCCAACAAACCCTATTCTTGCGCCCATGAGCAGTTACGACGATTCCGATGCGTTCGAGGCGGCGGCGACCTCGTCGCTTGCCGCCCGCGCCATGGCCGCCCGTCCCGGTGGGGCGACCCCCTATATGGATGGCCTGAACCCCGCGCAGATCGAGGCGGTCATGCAATTGGAAGGTCCGGTCCTGATGCTGGCGGGTGCGGGCACCGGCAAGACCCGCGCCCTGACCGCGCGGATCGCGCATCTGCTATCCACCGGCACCGCGCGCCCGAACGAGATCCTGGCCGTGACCTTCACCAACAAGGCCGCGCGGGAGATGAAGAACCGGGTCGGCCAGCTGCTGGGCCAACCGGCCGAAGGGATGCCGTGGCTGGGTACGTTCCATGCGATCTGTGTGAAGCTCTTGCGGCGTCATGCGGAACTCGTGGACCTGAAATCGAACTTCACCATCCTCGATACCGACGATCAGAACCGGCTGCTCAAGCAACTCATTATCGCCGCCGACATTGACGAAAAACGCTGGCCCGCCCGCGCGCTGGGCTCGATCATCGACGGCTGGAAGAACCGCGCGCTTCTGCCCGACAAGGTGCCGTCGGCGGATCACGGCGCGTTCAATCACCTTGGCGTGGAGCTTTACGCGCAATACCAGCAGCGCCTGAGGGAGCTGAACGCGTGCGATTTCGGCGATCTGTTGCTGCACATGATCCGCATCTTCCAGGAAAACGAGGACCTTCTGGCGCAATACCAGCGCTGGTTCCGCTACATCCTCGTGGATGAGTATCAGGACACGAACGTCGCCCAATATCTGTGGCTGCGGCTTCTGGCGGCGGGCCACAAGAACATCTGTTGTGTGGGTGACGATGACCAGTCGATCTACGGCTGGCGCGGCGCGGAGGTGGGCAACATCCTGCGGTTCGAGAAGGATTTTCCCGGCGCGAAGGTCGTGCGGCTGGAGCAGAATTACCGCTCCACCGGGCATATTCTGGCGGCGGCGTCCGGTGTGATCGCAGGCAACAAGGGCCGACTGGGAAAAACGCTTTGGACCGACGGGGAAGACGGCGAAAAGGTCCGCCTGATCGGCCATTGGGACGGGGACGAGGAGGCCCGCTGGGTCGGCGAAGAGATCGAGGCGATGGGCCAGGGCACGCGAGGCATGGACCCGATCGGCCCGAACTCCATCGCGATCCTCGTGCGCGCGTCGCACCAGATGCGCGCGTTCGAGGACCGGTTCCTGACCATCGGCCTGCCTTACCGCGTGATCGGCGGCCCGCGCTTTTACGAGCGGATGGAGATCCGGGACGCGATGGCCTATTTCCGGATCGTCGTATCACCCGACGACGATCTGGCCTTCGAGCGGATCGTGAATACGCCCAAGCGGGGCCTCGGCGACAAGGCGCAGCAGACGATTTTCCGCATGGCGCGGTCCAACGGGGTCAGCCTCCTGGAGGGTGCGCGGCTGTGCGTGCGAGCGCAGGCCATTGGCGGGAAAGGCGGCAAAGCGCTGGGTGAGCTGGTCGAGGGTATCGCGCGCTGGCGGCAATTGATGCGCCCTACTTTTCAAAGGATCCCAATTGACGGTGACCTGATAGAGGACGACGGGCCAAATGCCGGAGAGTTCGAGCACTTGGTCGAGGGTGCACCTGATGGGATTAACCATATTGAACTGGCCGAGATTATCCTCGATGAATCCGGCTACACCGCCCATTGGCAAAACGACAAGACGCCGGAGGCGCCGGGGCGGCTGGAGAACCTCAAGGAACTGGTCAAGGCGCTGGAAAGCTTCGAGAACCTGCAAGGGTTTCTCGAACATGTCTCGCTTATCATGGACAATGAATCCGATGATGCGGAGCCGAAAGTCACCCTGATGACGCTGCACGCGGCCAAGGGCCTGGAATTTCCCGCGATCTTCTTACCGGGCTGGGAGGATGGCTTGTTTCCCTCCCAGCGCAGCATGGACGAGAGCGGCCTGACCGGCCTCGAAGAAGAACGGAGGCTGGCTTATGTCGGCATCACGCGGGCGGAAGAGGTCTGCACCATTTCCTTCGCCGGAAACCGCCGCGTCTACGGCCAATGGCAAAGCCAGATGCCCAGCCGCTTCATCGACGAATTGCCCGAGGAACATGTGGAGGTCCTGACGCCGCCCGGCCTCTACGGCCACCAGGGAGGGATGGCGGCCAGCGCCAGCCCGGTCGAGCAGAGCATGGCGGGCAGCAACCTGCACGACCGCGCGGCGCGGGCCGATGTCTACAATTCCCCGGGCTGGCGGCGCTTGCAGGCCAACCAGGGCCAGCGAAGCCTGCGCCAGCCGTCCGAGGCCAAGACCATGACCATCGACGCAGAGGCCGTCAGCGCCTTTTCCATCGGCGACCGGGTGTTTCACCAGAAATTCGGCTATGGCGAAGTGATGTCGGTTGAGGGCGACAAGCTGGCCATCGAGTTCGACAAGGCGGGCAGCAAACACGTCGTGGGCCGGTTCCTTGTGGCGGCGGGTGAAAGCGGTGACGTGCCGTTTTGAGGCCGGTCGCCTATATCGTGACGACTTCTGCGGTGCGGTGTGCTGTTTTTCGTGTCCCACGGCGGTGCCCTAGGCGCTTCTCATCTCCGGGATTCATACACTGACGGCGCAGTGGTCCGCGATGCTCCCCACCGCGCTCACCCACGCCTTCGGAGGCGAAAAGCGCGGGTATTCCCGCTATCGACTTTTGCCGACCATCGCCTAGGGTCAGGGCTGGTCCGCATTTTCCAAACCAAAGAGGTCCGCCATGCCGTTTCGCCACGTTGGCATCCTGTATTCCGCCGCTGCGTTGCTTGCATGGCCCGCCGTTGCCCAATCCGACGGTTTCCTGACCCGCGACCAGTTGGAGACGCATATGCGGGAATCGGTGTTTTGCTATTATCCGTCGCCGCGCTTTTCCTGTGCTTGGGCGGAGCTCTATACCGAGTTCAACGACGATCACACGGTGCTGCAATCGGCGAGCGCCACGTGGGACGAGCCGATGTCCGTACTGGAATTCCGGATCGAGTGGGACGGCGACGCGCTGTGCATCGACCACGAGACTCAAGGTCTATTGTCCGCGCGAGAGGCGGAGGGGTATCGGTTCCCGTTCAGCCTGTCGGGCTTGAACAGCCGCCCGGATGCGGAATTGCCGGGTCTGGTTGAGACGTTCCGCGAAGGCTCCACTCCCGATGCGTGTTTCAGGTACACCTATGACCCTTTGGTCGAGGGCCAATTGCTGCAACACGTCTTCTATGGCGGGGTGGAGCAGGCGGACCGGGACCCGATCGCGTTGATCCCGCTGTTTGCGGGCGGCGTGTCGATCAATCCGGGCTGAAGCCGCTGGCCACCAGCGGGTAAAGAGACAGGACCAGCAGGCCCGCCATGGTCCAGTTGAATGCGCGCAAGCGCCCCGGCCCGTCGAGCCAGCGCCGCACCTGCACCCCGCCCCAAGCCCATGTCGCGACAGAGGGGATGTTGACCATGCCGAAGATCACGGCCACCGCAACGGCCCCCAGCCACCCGCCATCGGGCGGGGCGAAGGTGGTCTGGGCATAGATCGACATGTAGATCGCCTTGGGATTGACCCATTGGAAACAGGCGGCTTGCAGGAAGGTCAGGGGCCGCGCATCCTCGGGCGCGTCGGCGGGTGGCGCGGCATTCGCCACCTTCCAAGCCAGCCAAAGAAGATAGGCCACCGATACCAGGGTCAGTGCCATTCGCAGCCACGGGATCAGGTCGAACACCTGCACCAGCCCGAGGCCAAGGATCAGGGTCATCGCGGAATGGCCGATGGAGACGCCGAACATGTGCGGCAGCGTCCGCCGCAGTCCGAAATTCGCACCCGACGCCATGAGCATGATGTTGTTCGGCCCCGGCGTGATCGAGGAGGCGAAGGCGAAAAGCACGAGTGCGGAGAGGAGTTCGAAGGTCATTGCGCAACATTAGGCGGGATGTGAGGCAATGAAATTGCGAAGTGCCGTGTTTCGTGCGAAGGTTTGCAACTAATGGCGAATATGGACGACAAAGACCGGCAGATATTGCGTGTGCTGGCGCGGGACGGCCGGATCTCGAACCTCGACCTGGCGGAGAAGGTGGCCTTGTCCCCCTCGGCCACTTTGCGGCGTGTGCAGGCGCTGGAGGCGACGGGTGTGATCCGTGGCTACCGCGCGGTGCTTGACCCGGGCAAGCTGGGTATCGGGTTCGTCGCCTACATCACCGTGGGCCTCGGACTGCACACCAAGGGCGCGCAGGAGGCGTTCGAACAGGCTGTGGCCGCCGCAGAGGAGGTGCGCGAGTGCCACAACATTACTGGCACCGTGGAATATCTGCTCCGGGTCGAGGTGGCGGACCTGATCGCCTATAAACGCTTTCATACCGATATTCTGGGCGCGCTGCCGCAGGTTGCCACGATCACGACCTTCGTGGTCATGGGATCGCCCAAAGACCTGCGCGCCTGACATCCGGAAAAGAAAAAAGCGGTGACGGTCCAAGGGAGGAGAGGACCATCACCGCCGAAAATCAGATGCTCCCAATGGGAGGAGAGAGAGCATCCAGGTGGCGTCCTCCTAAGGGAGGAGAAGGAGGAGCGCCGGTCGTCACGGCCCCAATTGGGAGGAACGGGACCGATGGGGTCGGCCTTGAGCGGCCGTATGTCGAAGCGGGTGCGACCGAAGGGAGGGTTTGGTGCAGCCCGCTGACCCGAACCTCGAAGGGAGGAGTGAGGTTCGGTATCTCTGATGTGGCTCAGGCGGTCTTGCCGTAAGCCGCTTCCAGCGCGATGCGCCGGATCATGGTGGGGTTGATGCCCAGATCGGCCATCTCCCGCGCGCTCATGTCGCTCAGCTCGTTGAGCGTGTTGCGATAAACGCGCCAATTCCTGTACGCCTCGACCGCATGGGCACCCATCTCGGTGATCCGGGTGCCGAAAGAAACGGTGGAAGTGCGGTTGCCTGCTACGTATGCCATATCATCCTCATCGAACGGTTTGGACAGCGCGTTGACCTGTTCAAGCGGCCGTCCATTGTGTTGGGCATTGGCATTCTTGCCGGCCCGTTGACATTGAAGATAGGGGAATGCTGCACATGCACAATCGCCATTGCGGAAATGCTGCTATGCAGCGAACGCATAACACATTTCCGTTACATTCCCTTGGGTTAACCATGTGTTGATCGCCGGTGGCGCCTTTGCCGACCGGCAGTTCCGGCTGTTTTTCACCGGCGTGTTCTTCGCGGTCCAGGCGATCTGGATCCAGCGCGTCACCTTGTCGTGGCTGGCCTGGGAACGGACGGGATCGGCGGGTGTGGTGGGCATCGTCGCGGGGTTGAGCCTGTTGCCCACGATCCTGTTCGGCCCGCTATTCGGGGTGATGGCCGACCGGATCGACATTCGCCGGGGCGCTTTGGTGACGAACCTGTCCATGGCCCTGACGCTGGCGATCATGGCATTTGTCGCCCGTGACGTGGGCGCATTTGGGCTTGGCGTCGCGGCTGCGGTGATCGGCCTGATCTCGGCCGCGCATCATCCCTTGCGCATGTCCCTTGGCCCTAGGCTGGTGGACAAGGAGATGGTGCAGCACGTCATCTCGGCCACCGCGCTCAATTTCAATATCGCGCGGTTGGTGGCCCCGGTTTTCGCGGGCTGGATCATCGCCACGGCGGGCGGGTCGACGGCCCTGTGGATCGCGGCGCTGTGCTATTTGCCGATGCTGGCAGTTTTGCCGGCCCTGCGACCGCGCAACCTGCCGCCGCGTGACGCCGCACCGTTCTGGCGGGATCTGGTGCAGGGCTTTGCCCATGCCGCCGCGACGCCGCTGATCCGGCGCGCGCTTCTGATCACGTTGATCTTCGCCACCTCGACCCGCGGCGCGTTGGAGGTGCTGCCGGTCCTGGCCGATGGCGGGTTCGGACGCGGGGCGGCGGGCTTGGGCTTCCTGACGGCGGCGGCAGGCGCCGGGGCGCTTGTCTCGGCGGTCCTGAAGGCTGCGGGCGTGGGCGCGGTGGGGGCGCGCATCCCGCTGGCGGTCTGGGCCGCGGCCTTGGCCGGGCAGGGGGCGGTGATCGCGATGGGGGCGGCGCCGACCTGGCCCCTTGCGCTGGCGGCAACGGCCCTGGCTGGCCTAACCTCCACCTGGTGCGGGGTGAGCCTCCAGGCCGCGATCCAGACCGATCTGCCCGATGAATTGCGGGGCCGCGTGATGAGCCTATGGATCATGGTGGGTTTCGGAACCGTCGCCATCGGTGCCTTCGGCCTTGGATTGGTGGCGGATATCACCGGGATCGGTCCCGCGCTGATCGGGGCGGGATGCGCGGGCGCGCTGGCCATCGTTTCTGTCGCAATAGGGGTGCAGCGGGCGGAAAACCGTCCTATGTGACGGGAAACGCCCCCTGACCCGAAGGCCGCCACCCATGTCCCAGACCCGCGAGACGATCCTGCAAGCCTTGCGCGCCCTGTCCCTGCCCGATGGCGGCGACGTGGTCAGCCGGGACATGGTCCGGGCGGTGCAAGTCCAGGGCGACCGCGTGAGTTTCATCCTGGAAGCTCCGACGCCCGAGGCCGCGCAAGCCATGGGACCCGTGCGCGACGCGGCGCAGGCGCTCGTCGAGCGGTTGGACGGCGTGGCGAGCGCGACCGTGGCCCTGACGGCCCATGGCCCTGCCAAGGTCCCACCGCAGGCGGCCCCTGCGCAGGAGCCGCCGAGCCTGAAGGTGGGCGGCCATATGAAACAGCAGGAGGGGCCGATGCGCCCCAAGGGCGTACAGCGGATCATCGGGATCGGCTCGGGCAAGGGGGGCGTGGGCAAGTCCACCGTCTCCACCAACCTCGCCGTTGCGCTGGCGCGACTTGGCCGCCGCGTGGGGCTGCTGGACGCCGATATCTATGGCCCAAGCGTGCCGCGGATGATGGGTGTGAACAAGCGCCCCGCCTCCCCCGACGGGAAGACGATCATTCCGCTCCACGGCCATGGCGTGACGCTGATGTCCATCGGCTTCATGCTGCCGGAGGAGAAGGCGGTGGTCTGGCGCGGCCCGATGCTGATGGGCGCATTGCAGCAGATGCTGACCCAGGTGGAATGGGGCGAGCTGGACGTGCTGCTGGTCGATCTGCCGCCGGGCACGGGTGATGTGGCGATGACCTTGTGCCAGCGGTCCGAAGTGACCGGGGCGATCGTGGTAAGCACGCCGCAGGACGTGGCGCTTCTGGACGCGCGCAAGGCGCTCAACATGTTCGAGACGCTCAAGACGCCGATCCTGGGCCTGATCGAGAACATGGCCAGCTACCATTGCCCGAAATGCGGCCATGAGGCGCATATCTTCGGGGAAGGCGGTGTGCGGGCAGAGGCGGAGCGGTTGGACCTGCCGTTCCTGGGTGCGCTACCCATCGACCTTGAGACGCGCATCGCCGGGGATGCCGGAACACCGGTTGCCGCAGGCGACGGCCCGATGGCGGAGGCATATGCGAGCCTCGCCAAGCGATTCATCGACGGTGGAATGGCCTGAATCCGGGATCGCGCTTCGCTGGGATCGTGCGCCGTCAGGGTGATTCGTTCCCGAAAAACCAGAACAAAAGGTGACCCTGGGGAAAGGGCTGGGTGGATTTGGGAAAAATCTTCCACCGCGCCCCACTTTCTTCCCTGACGGTCGGTGGACCCCATATTGTGGGACGATCCGCCACCACCCCACTAGATGAGCCTCAATCTGCCCGGTCTCAGACACAAGATGCTGTGTTTGCATGGGGTCAGAATCAACGTATTGGGGCAAAGTGGTGAAAAAAGGTATTGATTGGGAGAATGTCCCATGAGACAAGAGGTCATCGGCAACGAGACAACAACAACGGGTCGCAAAGACCTGAACCAACAAAAACAAAAAGGCAGGTTCATACAGGCATCTCATTCGCCGAGACGCAGAGATCCGGCGCGCAGGCGAGCAGACATCCCCCCAGGTAGTTTGCGCAGTCGGACACCCCAGAAATGGGACGAGGGCGGCGGTTGAGGAGTGGCAGCTTCCTCAACCGCCGTTTCCATTTTCAGGGGGGCGAAATACGGCCGAACTTTGGCCAAAATGTGGCGCGAAACGCGCCTGGAGCATTAGGGCGCCAAGGCGCGCCCGGGACATGAGGCAACACGCACGTGGATGCGCGCTTTACAGGAACAAGCACCGTCAAGGTTGACGGGAAGGGCCGGGTGTCGCTCCCGGCCAAGTTCCGTCGCGCGTTGCAATCCGCCGATGCCGCCTGCGGCCCCGGTGACGCGCCGCGCCTCTATATCGCCTATGGCAACCCCGCCTATGATTACGTGGAATGCCTGTCGGGCGACGCATACGACAATCTCGACGCGAAAATCCAGGCCATGCCCGAGGGCGAGGCGGAGCGCGAAGTCCTTGAAATCCTGTTCTATTCCCTGTGCGATGAAATCGTTGTCGACGATGCGGGCCGGTTCGTTCTTCCCGGCCCCGCGCGCGAGAAGCTGGCGTTGGACGGGGAGGCCGTGTTCCAGGGCAAGGGCACCAAGTTCCATATCCTCAAACCCGCCGACAGCGAGGCGTCCAAGGACAAGCTGGCCGCGATGCTCGACAAATTGGGCAAGGGCAAGGAATTCTTCAATCCGGTCTCGCTTGCCAATGCGAAACCCGCCCCGGTGCGTGACGATGCCGAATGACAGACGCGACAGACGCCCCGCATGTCCCCGTACTCTTGACCTCGATCCTCGCGGAGGTCGCGCCGGTTTCTGGCGTCTGGTTGGACGGGACCTTCGGCGCTGGTGGATACGCCCGTGGCTTGCTGGATAGGGGGGCGGATCTGGTGATTGGGGTGGATCGCGATCCTTTGGCGTTTGAAATGGCCGCTGCCTGGGCCGGTGAGTATGACGACCGGCTGCGGCTGGTCGAAGGCACGTTTTCCGAACTCGATGCTCTGGCCGGTCAGCCACTGGATGGTGTGACGCTGGATCTGGGCGTGTCCTCCATGCAGCTGGACTTGGCCGAGCGCGGCTTTTCCTTCATGCGCGACGGGCCGCTGGATATGCGGATGGGGCAGGCCGGTGTGAGCGCCGAGGACCTTGTGAACGACGCGCCCGAGGCGCTTCTGGCGGACATCCTCTATCATTACGCGGAAGAGCGTGCGGCGCGCCGGATTGCCAAGGCGATCGTGGCGGAGCGAGCGAAGAACCGCATCAACTCCACCCTGCAACTGGCTGGTATCATTGAAGGATGCCTGCCGCGCAAGAAGCCCGGCCAAAGCCACCCCGCGACACGGTCGTTCCAGGCGATCCGCATAGCGGTGAACGATGAATTCGGGCAACTGGCCGAAGGTCTGATGGCCGCTGAGCGCGCCTTGCGTCCGGGCGGCAAGCTCGCCGTTGTCACGTTCCATTCCTCCGAGGACCGCATCGTGAAACGGTTCATGGCCGAACGGTCCAGCACCGGGGGCGGCGGATCGCGCTATGCACCGGAGGCGGCGGAAAAGACGCCCGCCTTCACGCTGACCCCACGCAAGGCCATCGCGCCTGACGCAGAAGAAATCGCGCGCAACCCGCGCGCCCGCTCCGCCAAGTTGCGCATCGCGACCCGTACCGATGCCCCGGCGGAGGCCATTGACACTGCTCGCCTCGGGCTGCCCCGCGTGGAGGTGCAT
The DNA here is from genome assembly GCF_020177575.1 of Hasllibacter sp. MH4015. Lineage (NCBI taxonomy): Bacteria > Pseudomonadati > Pseudomonadota > Alphaproteobacteria > Rhodobacterales > Roseobacteraceae > Hasllibacter > Hasllibacter sp. MH4015. The sequence continues at coordinate 1,925,770 of NZ_JAHTBK010000001.1, read as the reverse complement.
TGAGATGCGATTCACCACCCTGATCGCCGCAATCCTTGTCATTGGCCTTGGGTACTGGGCCTATCACCAGACGATCCAGACCCAGATGGCGGACCGCGATGTCGACCGACTGCAACGCCAGATCGCGGCGGAGCACGAGCGCCTGAGCGTTCTGCGCGCGGAATGGGCGTATCTCAACCGTCCCGACCGTTTGCGTGAATTGGCGTTGTTCAACTTCGAGCGGCTGGGGCTCTTGCCGCTTGCGCCGGACCAGTTCGGAGATGTGGCGCAGATCCCATTCCCTGCGCCCGAGCCGGAGCCGCTGGCCCCGGAGATGTTGCAAAACAATTCCTCGGTCGGACAGATCACTGTGGATGAGGAGATCGAGCCCCTATGAGCCTTCGCATTCCGCTTCGCCCGCTGACCCGCATCCTCGACGCCCGCCGTCGCGGCGAAAACCCCGACAACGTCGAGAAAGAAAACCTGCGCTTGCGCCACGAGGCACAGCGTGACCGGATGCGCGTGCGCGCCGAAAGCCGGCTTTTGTTGGTCGCGCTTTGCTTCGTTCTGGCCTTCGGTGCAGTCGGCACGCGGATGGCGGCCCTTGCCACGTCCGAGCCGACGGAGCCGCGCACCCTCAGCCAGGGTCCCACGATCCTGAATACGCGCGCGGACATCACCGACCGCCACGGGCGCATCCTAGCCACGAATTTCGCAACGAACGCGCTTTACGCCCACCCCCACGACATCATCTACCCGCGTCAGGCCGCCGAAGGTCTGGCGGAGATCTTCCCGGAAATGGATGCCGAGGACCTCTATCGCAGGTTCACGTCGGGCGCGCGGTTCATCTGGTTGCGCCGCTATATCTCGCCCGAGCAGGAACAGCAGGTCCACGACATCGGCTCCCCCGGTCTTCTGTTCGGCCCGCGCGAGATGCGCCTTTATCCCAATGGCTCCATCGCGTCGCACATCCTGGGCGGCGCGAGCTTTGGCGAAGAAGCGGTGAACGCGGCCGAAGTGATCGGCATCGCGGGGGTGGAGGCGCAATTCGACGCGGAGCTGCGCGACCCGTCCCGCGTCGATCCGTTGATGCTGTCGCTTGATCTGTCGGTTCAGGCCGCGGTGGAGGAAGTGCTGGCCGGTGGCATGGCGCTGATGAATGCGCGGGGTGCAGCGGCGGTCTTGATGGATGTGCATACCGGTGAAGTCATCTCCATGGCGAGCCTGCCGGATTTCGACCCCAATGCACGTCCGCGTCCGCTTCTGGAAGGCGATCAGGCCGACAGCCCGCTCTTCAACCGCGCGGTGCAGGGCGTTTATGAATTGGGAAGCGTTTTCAAGACCTTCACGATTGCGCAGGCGTTGGAACTGAACCTTTATTCCGTCTATGACATGATCGACACGACCGGACCGTTGCGCATGGCCGGTTTCGCAATCCGCGACTTCTCCAATTATGGCCCGGAGCAATCGGTGGCCGACGTGCTGATCCACTCGTCGAATATCGGCACCGCCCGGATCGCGCGAACGATCGGCGGTGAGCGGCAGCGCAGCTTCCTGGCGGAATTGGGCCTTCTGGAACCCACACCAGTTGAGTTGGTGGAGGCCGCATCGGGCCGCCCGCTTCTGCCGCCGCGCTGGGGGGAGTTGGCCACGATGACGATTTCCTACGGCCACGGCATCTCCACCTCGCCGCTGCATCTGGCTTCGGCCTATTCCACGATGGTCAATGGCGGAACGGAGATCGAGCCGACGCTGGTGCGCCGGGAAGACCCGCAAGACGGGCTGCGCATCATTTCCGAGGCGACAAGCGACGCGATGCGCGCCTTGCTCCGCTCGGTCGTGACGGATGGCACCGCATCCTTCGGGGAAGTTGACGGCTATTACATAGGTGGCAAGACCGGCACCGCCGATCTGCCGCGCCCGCAGGGGGGATATTACGAGGATCGCAACCTCAATACCTTTGCCAGCGCCTTCCCGATGAATGACCCGCAATATGTGCTGATCGTGACCTTGCAGGAGGCGGCCGAATTGAGCGGGCCGCAGCCGCGCCGCACCGCCGGTTGGACCGCCGTGCCCGTGGCCGCGGAGATCATCCGCCGCACCGCACCGCTTCTGGGTCTGCGGCCAGACGTTGAACACCCCCTCGGTTTGCAGCTATCCAACTCCTCGAACTGAGAGGTGCCGCGATGGCTGAGAGACGACTTTCCGATCTGGGCCTGACCCCCAAATCGGGTGGCGATGTTGCGGTCAGGGCGCTGGCGCTCGACAGCCGGAAGGTGGAGAAGGGCACGCTGTTTGCGGCCTTGCCCGGCACCCGGGTCCATGGCGGCGAATTCATCCAATATGCCTTGCGCATGGGCGCGGTGGCCATCTTGACCGATCGCACCGGCGCGGAGATTGCGGCCAAGGAACTGGCAGCGTCGGATGCGGCGCTTGTGGTGGTGGAGGATGCCGCCGACGCCTTGGCCCATGCTGCGGCCCTGTTCTTCGGGTCACAGCCCGAGACGATGGTGGCGGTGACGGGGACCAATGGCAAAACCTCGGTCGCCAGCTTCACCCGCCAGATCTGGGAGGCTTTGGGCCGCCCGGCGGTCAATGTCGGTACAACCGGGGTCGAAGGTGCCTTTGAAGCGCCCGGCCTGCATACCACGCCGGACGCCGTGACATTGCACCGCGTGCTTGCAGACATGGAAGCGGCGGGCGTGACCCATGCCGCGATGGAGGCGTCGTCCCACGGGTTGGACCAGAAACGCATGGTTGGGGTGCGGTTGGCTGCGGCGGCGTTCACCAACCTCACCCAGGATCACCTTGATTATCACGGCACGATGGAGGCGTATTTCGACGCCAAGCTGCGGCTTTTCACGGGGCTGTTGCCGGAGGACGGCGTGGCCGTCGTGAACCTGGACGACCCCCACGGCCCGCGCGTCGCGGACGCTTGCGACGGGCGCGGGATCGAGGTCTTGGGTGTCGCGCAATACACCGAGGCCGCGCTCAAGATCACGGGGCGACGGATCGACGAGACGGGCCAGGACGTGCTGTTCCGCTGGCAAGGCGCGGCACGGCAGGCGCGGCTGGACCTGATCGGTGGCTTCCAGGCGATGAATGTCCTGACGGCGGCAGGCTTGGCGATCGCGGGGGGGGAAGATCCCGACGCGGTGTTCGCGGTTCTGCCCAGGATGCAGGGTGTCCGGGGACGGATGCAGCTGGCTGCACGGCGACACCACGGCGCACCCATTTATGTTGATTATTCACATACGCCGGACAGCCTCGAAGTGGCCCTGAAGGCGCTGCGGCCGCATGTATTGGGCCGTTTGATCGTTGTTTTCGGGGCAGGTGGCGACAGGGACACGGGAAAGCGTCCATTGATGGGGGAAGCGGCAAAACTGTGGAGTGATGTTGCAATAGTGACAGACGATAATCCTCGATCCGAGGACCCGGCGACCATCCGCCGGGCCGTTTTGGAGGGATGTCCCGAGGCGACGGAGATCGGCGACCGGGCGGAGGCGATTTTGCGCGGCGTCGATATGCTGGAACCCGGTGACGCACTGCTGATCGCGGGCAAGGGACACGAGACCGGGCAGGAAGTGGGCGATGTCGTCTATCCGTTCGACGATGTCGAGCAGGCCTCCGTCGCGGTGGCGGCGCTGGAGGGGGCCATATGAACTTGTGGACCTCAGAAGATGCGACGGCCGCGACCGGCGGCGTCACGGGCACATGGCTGGCCGACGGGGTGTCCATTGACACCCGCACGCTGCAACCGGGTGATCTGTTCGTCGCGCTGGCAGCGGAGCGGGACGGACACGACTTCGTGGCCCAGGCCTTCGCAAAGGGCGCGGCGGCGGCGCTTGTGGCCCGCGTGCCCGATGGCGTGGAGGCGGAGAAATGCCTCGTGGTAAAGGACGTGCTGGTCGCCCTGGAAGATCTCGGCAAGGCCGCCCGTGCGCGCACCGATGCGCACGTGATCGCGATCACCGGCTCGGTGGGCAAGACCACCGCGAAGGAGATGCTGAAAAGCGCGTTGCGGGGGCAGGGCAAGATCCACGCCGCCGTCGCCTCCTACAACAACCATTGGGGCGTGCCGCTGACCCTGGCGCGGATGCCCCCGGATACCGACTACGCCGTGATCGAGATCGCGATGAGCAATCCCGGGGAAATCGCACCCCTGACCCGCATGGCCCGGCCCCATGTGGCGCTGATCACCACCATCGCGCCCGCCCATCTGGAAGCCTTCGGCGTGATCGAGGGGATCGCGGCGGAAAAAGCCTCCATCTTCGAGGGGTTGGAGCCGGGGGGCGTGGCCGTCGTGCCGATGGATGTGGAAACAAAGGACATCCTTCTGGAGGCCGCGCGGAAACACGCGCAGGAGGTCGTGACCTTCGGGGAGGATGGGGAGGCCGATCTGCGCCTTGCCGATGTTCTTCTGACCGAAGACAGCACCGTGATGCGCATCGCCACCGCAGACGGCGCGCGGCTTGCCAAGCTATCGGTCGCGGGGCGCCATTACGCCAGCAATGCCGTGGCGATCCTGTGCGCCGTGGCGGCCGCGGGCGCCGATCCGACGATGGCGTCCATGGCCCTGTCGCAATGGCAGCCGGTCGAAGGACGCGGCCAGAGGGAGCGCATTCAACTCAGCCGCACCGACGATATCGCCATCGAGATCATCGACGACGCCTTCAACGCAAACCCGGCGTCGCTCAGCGCGGGGTTGGAGGTTCTGGCCGCCATAAAGCCCGTTCGCGGCGGGCGGCGTATCGCGGTTCTGGGCGACATGCTGGAACTGGGGCATGAGGCGGAGGCGATGCATGCCGATGTGGCCGATCTGGAGACTGTGGCGGCTATCGACCTGGTTCATACCAGCGGCACGTTGATGGAACACTTGCACCTGGCCCTGCCGGGCGCGAAACGCGGCCTCCATACCGAGACGGCGGCGCAGATGTGCAAGGAGCTGCCCCGAACCCTGCGCCCCGGCGACGTGGTGCTCATCAAAGGCTCCAAGGGCTCCCGCATTTCCCTTGTGGTTGACGCTCTGCGGAAACTGGGGCAATCCGTTGAGGATAAAGCGTGAGGATACCGCTATATGTTGTATTGGCTGAGTGAGCTGTCGGACGGTGGCGATGTCTTCAATCTGTTTCGCTACATCACGTTCCGGGCCGGCGGGGCCTTTTTCACGGCGCTGATCTTCGGCTTCATCTTCGGCCGCCCGCTGATCAACGCGCTGCGCCGCAAATACGCCAATGGCCAGCCGATCCGCGAAGACGGGCCGGAGCATCACCTGGAAACCAAGGCGGGCACACCCACGATGGGCGGTCTCTTGATCCTTGCCGCGCTGACCCTCTCGACGGTGATGTGGGCGCGGCTGGACAATGGCTATGTCTGGCTGGTGCTTGGCGTGACCGTCTGTTTCGGGTTGATCGGGTTTGCAGATGACTGGGCAAAGGTGAGCCGTAACACGAGCGCGGGCGTCTCGGGAAAGGTGCGGCTGGCGGCGGGGTTCGCCATCGCGCTGGGGGCCGCCTTGATCGCCGCGGAGTTGCACCCCGAGGAGCTGTCGAACCAGCTGGCGGTGCCGGTCTTCAAGGACGTTTTGCTGAATTTCGGCTGGGTCTATATTCCCTTCGTGATGATCGTGATCGTCGGCTCCGCCAATGCCGTGAACCTGACCGATGGGCTGGACGGCCTGGCGATCATGCCGGTGATGATCGCGGCGGGCACGCTGGGGGCGATCGCCTACGCGGTGGGCCGGGTCGATTTCACCGATTACCTTGACGTCCATTACGTGCCGGGAACGGGGGAATTGCTGATCTTCTGCGCGGGCCTGATCGGAGGGGGCCTGGGCTTCCTGTGGTACAACGCGCCACCTGCGGCCGTGTTCATGGGCGATACCGGATCGCTGGCGCTGGGCGGGGCGCTGGGGGCGATCGCGGTCTCCACCAAGCACGAGATCGTTCTTGCGATCGTGGGCGGGTTGTTCGTGGCCGAAGCGGTCAGCGTGATCGTGCAGGTCCTCTATTTCAAGGCGACCGGCAAGCGCGTGTTCCTGATGGCACCGATCCACCACCATTTCGAAAAGCAGGGATGGGCGGAGCCACAGATCGTGATCCGCTTCTGGATCATCTCCCTGATCCTCGCGCTCATCGGATTGGCGACGCTGAAATTGCGCTGAGCGCCGCGCCGGTTGTTGAATGGAGACGCCCTTGGCGTCATTCGATACATGATTTGGCGCGTGGGGCGGATGGCGCGCCCGTTCTTCGGGCTCTGGCGCTTGGGGCCGGGTCGGGTTTAGGTATTTTTGAAGCAAAGAAGGCAGGGCGCGCGCGATGATCCCGGTTATGGGTTTCGAGGGACAGAAGGTATTGGTGCTGGGTCTGGGGCGATCCGGGCTGGCGGCGGCCCGCGCGTTGAAGGCGGGGGGAGCCGAGCCCCTGTGCTGGGACGACGGGGAGGGCGCGCGGGCGCGGGCGCAGGCAGAAGGCTTTGCGCTGCACGACCCGATGCGCGCCGATGGGTTCGAGGGGATTGCCTGCCTCGTGACATCGCCGGGTATCCCGCATCTCTACCCCACGCCGCATCGCGCGATCGCGGCGGCTTACGCGGCCGGCGTGCCGGTGGACAACGATATCGGATTGTTCTTCCGCTCGCTGGGGCAGGGGGATTGGGCCTTGCACGACACGCCGCCCCGCGTGGTGGCCGTGACCGGCTCGAACGGCAAGTCGACGAGTGCCGCGCTGATTGCCCATATCCTGAGGCAGGCGGGGGTGCCGTGCCAATTGGCGGGCAATATCGGGCGCGGGGTTCTGGATATTGAGCCGCCGGTGGATGGCGAGGTGGTGGTGCTGGAACTGTCATCCTACCAGACGGAACTGGCCCGCGCCCTGACCCCCGATATCGCGGTCTTCACGAACCTGTCGCCGGATCATCTGGACCGACATGGCGGGATGGGCGGATATTTCGCGGCCAAGCGGCGGCTCTTCTCCGAAGGCGGGCCGGAGCGGGCGGTGATCGGCGTGGACGAGGTGGAGGGGCAATACCTGGCCGGGCAGATGATCGAGGGGCCGGGTGACGGACGCCTGATCCGCGTGGCATCCCACAAGCTGAGCGGGCCGGGATGGGACCTTGTCACCCGGAAGGGCTGGCTTAGCGAAATGCGCAAGACGCGGCAGGTGGCCTCGATCGACCTGCGCGACATTCCCGGTTTGCCCGGGGCCCACAACCACCAGAACGCGGCCTGCGCCTATGGGGCGTGCCGGGCGCTGGGGCTTGCGCCCCGGGTGATCGAGGCGGCGTTTCATACCTTCGAGGGTTTGCCCCACCGTTCGCAGCGCGTGGCGGAAATCGGGGGGGTGGCCTATGTCAATGACAGCAAGGCCACCAACGTGGATGCCGCGATCAAGGCGCTCGGGGCGTTCAAGCGCATCCGCTGGATCTGCGGCGGCTTGGAGAAGGATGGCGGTTTCGGTGGTCTGCAAGACGCGGCCGGGGGCGTCCTCAAGGCCTACGTTATCGGGAGGGAGGCGGAGGCGTTCGCGCTGCACCTAGGGGACGTCCCGGTGGAAATCTGCGGCAACATGGAAACCGCCGTGGCCCGCGCCGCCGCGGAGGCGGAGCCGGGCGATACGGTTCTGCTTGCACCGGCGGCGGCCAGCTTCGACCAATATGACAGTTTCGAGGCCCGCGGCGCGGATTTCATAGCCCAAGTGGAAGCGCTTAGACGCTAAGCGAGCGGAATTGCCAGAGGCCGAGAGTGGCAACCAGCAATGCATCGGCGGCCAGAAGCGTGTAGCCAAGCGGCGTTGCGACGGGGCCGAAGACCAGCAGGGCGATCAGTAGAAGCACATAGGCGACAAGGCCCGCGATGTTGAGGCGTGTCCACCAGATAATGGTCCTGCGGCCCGTGACCCACAGCAGACCCAGTGTGTGCAGGACCAAGGCGCCGCCGATGACTTGGTAGCTCGTCCCCGGCATCAGGCCGATGGTTTGTGCAAGCGGCGCGGCCATGAGCAGGCCCGCAAGCCCCGTCACGAGAGAGGCCAGGGCATTGGCGCGCAAGGCACGGGGCAAGGAGGACGTCTGCGTCATGGGCGGCAAGGTGCCGGGCCGGATTGCGTTGTGCAAGGCCATGCGGGCGGCGCGGGGAGGTCAATTCGCCGTTTCGGAGGGGCAAATGGGGCAAGCCGCAATATGGGGGTTTGCCCTCATGTCAGGGACGCCTGAAACCGGTCATGAGAGTGGCAATCCAAGCGCCTCCCCTTCCATCCTCGGCTGCATGGTGCCGTTTCAATCCTCCATAAAGGAGGCCCATTATGACCAAGAAGCTTGTCGCCCTCGCCGTTGCCGCGGCCATCCCCCTTTTCGCCACCACGTCCCTCCAGGCGCAGACGCCGTTCGAGGATTTGCTGTCGCGCGCGGCCGAGCGTGCGGTGGCGCAGCCGACCCTCTATGGTCCGGGCGAGGCGTCCGCGCTCACGGGCCGCGAATTCCAGATGGCGCTGCAACCGGGTACTTACAGCCCGGCGCGGTATGGTCGTGACCAGATCGTCGAACGGGTCACGCTTGGTGCCTCGCCACAGATCCACACCTGCCGCCATATCTCGCGCGGGGATGGGCGACGCGAGGAGGTGGATTGTCTGCACTACCTCTTCCCTGACGGGTTTGTCGGGCCGCTCGGGCTGGAGGATGACAGCGTCCACGGATTCTCCTTCGCAACGGCCCCCATGGTCGAGATCGAGGTGCGGAGTGCGATCAACACCGTCAGCTGCCTTGGCCTCGGCGAAGCCTGCCGCATGACCGATTACTTCCAGATCGAGGAGTGATGGCGCGGGGTCGCGGGTTCCGGAGGGGCGACCAATCGCGTTGTCATTCGGTGCCGCGCCGGTTGCGCGCCGCTGTCGTTCCTGTCGGCGAACTCGAGCCGTCGATAATGGGGATACTTCCCCATAGCGAAGCGCCCCCGCCCCGTGACATTTCAATGCCATACCGGGCGCCTTGCTTCCCCTTTTCCAGCCCGGGCAATTCATTTTCCTCCTGAAAGGAGACCACAGATGACCAAGTTCTTTTCGCTTCTTGCCCTGTCGCTGGCCCTGACCACCCAAGTCCACGCGGAAGATCCGCCGACCCCGGCGCAGATACCGATGATGAGCATCCCGAACGTGGAAACCGTCCTCTCCGTCGAGCAGATCGTGTTGCACGTGACCGACCGCGCCGGGCCATGCGCGGAGCATGCTGGCACCTGGGCCACGCAAGGGACCTGTTTCGAAGCCGTCATGCCCGACGGTGAGGTGCGCGTCTTTCACGACGCGCCGGGCCTGATCACGCGCCACCATATCGAAGGTTATACCTACAACGGCGCGGCCACGATCGTGGTGCAATACGTGCAGACGGTGAACGCGATTTCCTGCACGCCCGGTGCCCCCGGAACATGCCAATTCCACTACTACGCCTACCTGGGCGGTTAGGATCGGGATGCGTCCTGCCTTGAATGCGCCCGGGGAACCGGGCGTCGCGGCCGGTCAGCTTGCCCCTTTTCCCTAGCCGCGTGCGCTTTTTCGCGCTATCCTTGCGTGATAGACCCGGGACAATCCGGGCATGAGCAGAGACGCGGCGGGCAACCGTCGTTCGGGCAAGGCAGGCGTATTCATGACGGAAATGGCGCACGGCACGGTCGTAGTGCATTCGGGCGACGCGGTGATCCCGCGGTGGTGGAGTTCGGTCGATCGGGTGACGTTGGGGTGCATTCTGGCGCTGTTCGCCATCGGCATCCTTCTGGGTTTCGCGGCCTCCCCACCGCTGGCGGAACGCAATGGGCACGAACCCTTCCACTACGTGATCCGGCAAGCCTTTTTCGGGGGCATCGCGTTGAGCGTGATGGTGCTGGTGTCGATGATGACGCCGACATCGGTGCGGCGCTGGGGGGTCTTGGGCTTCTTCGTTGCCGTGGCCGCCGTGGCGCTCTTGCCGTTTTTCGGCACGGATTACGGGCAGGGGGCGACGCGTTGGTATTCGCTGGGCTTCGCGTCCTTGCAGCCGTCGGAATTTCTCAAACCCGTCTTCGTTGTTTTCACCGCCTGGATGATGGCCGCCAGCCAAGAAGTGGCGGGGCCGCCGGGCAAATCGGTGTCGCTGTTCGTGACGCTGGTGATCGTGGGTTTCCTCGCAATGCAGCCGGATTTCGGGCAGGCGGCGCTGGTGATCTTCGCGTGGTCGGTCATCTATTTCGTGGCCGGTGCGCCCATGCTGATCCTGATGGTCCTTCTGGCCGTCGTCGCGTTCGGCGGGGTGCTGGCCTACAACGGGTCCGAGCACTTCGCGCGCCGTATCGACGGGTTCCTGAGTGACGAGGTCGCGCCCAACACCCAGCTTGGCTATGCCACCGACGCGATCCGCGAAGGCGGGCTGTTCGGCACCGGGCTCGGCGAAGGCTCCGTCAAATGGACGCTGCCGGACGCCCATACCGACTTCATCATCGCCGTCGCGGCAGAGGAATACGGGCTGGTCCTGGTGGCCACGATCATCGCGCTTTACCTGACCATTGCCTTGCGCAGCTATTTCCGCCTGATGAAGGAGCGCGATCCGTTCGCGCGGTTGGCGGGGACGGGGCTGGTCAGTCTTCTGGCGTTGCAGGCCTTCATCAACATGGGCGTGGCCGTGCGGCTTCTGCCCGCCAAGGGCATGACGTTGCCATTCGTGAGCTACGGTGGCTCCTCGCTCATTGCGACGGGGATTGCGGTCGGTATGCTTTTGGTGTTCACCCGCACCCGCCCGCAGGGCGACATCGCGGACCATTTGTTGAGCCGTCAAAGGTAGGACATGACGCAGCCCCACATCATCATCGCGGCAGGCGGCACGGGCGGGCACATGTTCCCCGCCCAGGCGCTGAGCGAGGCGATGTTGCGCAAGGGCTGGCGCGTGACGCTGTCGACCGATCCAAGGGGCGCGCGCTACACCGGCGGGTTCTCCCACGCGGTCGAGATCCGGCAGGTGAGCAGCGCGACGTTCACACGCGGCGGCCTGCTGGCAAGACTGGCCGTGCCGTTCCGCATCCTGGGCGGGGTCTTCACCGCCACCACGCGCATGATGCGCGAAAAGCCCGATATCGTCGTGGGGTTCGGCGGATACCCGACGATCCCGGCCATGGCGGCGGCGTGGATTTTGCGCCGTCCGCGGATGCTGCACGAACAAAACGGGGTTCTGGGCCGGGTAAACCGCGCCTTCGCCAAGCGTGTCGACGCGGTGGCCTGCGGCACGTGGCCCACGGAATTGCCGGCAGGCGTGAAAGGACAGCACACGGGCAACCCGGTCCGCGCCGCCATCCTTGAGCGGGCGGCCGCAACCTACACGCCGCCGGGCGATTGGCCGATGAGCCTTGTGGTTTTCGGCGGCTCCCAAGGGGCGCGCATCCTGTCGGATAACGTGCCTGCCGCCATCGCCCTGTTGCCGGAGCCGTTGCGCGACCGGCTGCGCGTCACGCAACAGGCCCGCAAGGAGGACGTGGAACGGGTGACGCAGGCCTACGACGAGATGGGCCTACGGGCTGAGGTCACGCCCTTCATCAACGACATGCCGGAAAAGCTGGCGGAGGCGCAGCTGGTTATCGCGCGGGGCGGGGCGTCCTCCGTCGCCGACGGTGCCGTGATCGGGCGGCCCATGATCATCGTGCCGTTGGCCGCGGCCGTCCGGGACGAGCAGACGGCCAATGCGCGCGGCCCCGTGGATGCGGGCGGTGCGATCATGATGCCGGAAAGTCAGCTCACTCCGCAAAGCCTTGCCACCTGTATCGAAACCGTTCTGACCCAACCCGAAGCCGCCACCCGCATGTCGCAAGCCATGCTGTCGGTCGCCGTGCCCGACGCGACGGAGCGTCTGGTGGCGCTGGTCGAAACCCTAGCAGGAGCCGAATGATCCCATGAATGCCGCCGCCGTCACCAAATTGCCGACCCAACTGGGCCCCATCCACTTCGTCGGGATCGGCGGCATCGGCATGTCCGGCATTGCCGAGGTGCTGTTGAATCACGGCTACCAGGTGCAGGGGTCTGACCTGAAGCCCTCCAAGATCACCGAACGGCTCGCCTCCCTTGGCGCGCGGATTTTCATCGGTCAAAAGGCGGAGAATCTGGAAGGCGCAGACGTGGTCGTCATCTCTTCGGCCATCAAGCCGGGCAATCCGGAACTGGACGCGGCACGGCTGAGGGGCCTGCCGGTCGTGCGCCGGGCGGAGATGCTGGCGGAGCTGATGCGCATGCGCTCCAACGTCGCCATCGGCGGGACCCACGGAAAGACCACGACGACCACGATGGTGGCAACCTTGCTGGACCATGGCGGGCTTGACCCCACGGTCATCAATGGCGGGATCATCCACGCCTACGGATCCAACGCGCGGATGGGCAAGGGCGAATGGATGGTGGTGGAGGCCGATGAAAGCGACGGCACCTTCAACCGTCTGCCCGCGACCATCGCCATCGTCACCAATATCGACCCGGAGCATATGGAGCATTGGGGCAGCATCGAGAATTTGCGCCAGGGCTTCCTCGATTTCGTGTCGAACATTCCGTTCTACGGCCTGGCCGTCTGTTGCACCGATCACCCCGAAGTCCAGGCGCTGGTGGGCCGGATCACGGATCGCCGCGTGGTGACATATGGCTTCAACGCGCAAGCTGACGTCCGTGCGATCAACCTGCATTACAAGGGCGGGGCCGCACATTTCGATATCGCGCTGGCCGCCGACGAGATGGTGATCGAGGGCTGCCATTTGCCGATGCCCGGGGACCACAACGTCTCCAACGCCTTGGCCGCCGTCGCCGTGGCGCGGCATCTGGGCATGAAGGGTGAGGAGATCCGGGAGGCGCTGGATGGCTTCAAGGGGGTCAACCGCCGATTCACCAAGGTGGGCGAAGTGGGTGGCATCACGATCATCGACGATTACGGCCACCATCCCGTTGAAATCGCCGCCGTGCTGAAGGCCGCGCGCCAGGCCAGCGAGGGCCGCGTGATCGCCGTGCATCAGCCGCACCGTTATTCGCGCCTTGCCAGCCTGTTCGAAGATTTCTGCGCCTGCTTCAACGAGGCGGACGTGGTGGCCATCGGCGATGTCTATGCCGCCGGAGAAGATCCGATAGAGGGCGCATCACGCGACGATCTGGTCGCGGGTATGATCCGCCACGGTCATCGCCACGCGCGCGCGCTGCTGGACGAGGATGATCTGGAACGACTGGTCCGCGAACAGGCGCGTCCGGGTGATATGGTCGTGTGCCTTGGCGCCGGTACGATTTCCGCCTGGGCCAACGGATTGCCCGCGCGCCTAGCCGATCTCGACAAGAAGGTGGTGGGCGGATGAGCCTTGCCCTGACCCTCGCCTGCCTTTGGGTGCTTGCGTCCGCAATCACGGCCATGCTGCCCTACCGGATGCAATTCCCGCCGGGGATCGCGTTGCTGGTCGCGTCAGTCCCCCTGACGATCTTCGTGGGCTATTCCCATGGCTGGTTCTGGATCGCCGTCATCGTGTTCGCCATAGGCTCCATGTTCCGCAACCCGCTGAGGTATTTCTGGAACCGCGCAATGGGGAGGGCGTCCTGATGCCCGGCTCGCTGATCCTTGCCTGTGTCTGGGCGCTTCTGGCCTGCCTTATTGCCATGGGGCCGCGCCGCTTCCACATCCCTGCCGCCTGGACCCTGATTGCCACGGGCATACCGCTTCTGGGGTGGGTCACGTATCAGGCGGGGCCGTTTTGGGGCATTGTCATCTTGCTTGGCGGTATGTCGCTGCTGCGTTGGCCGCTGATCCGAGCGGGCCAAAGGATGCGCCGGGCGATGTCGGTCGACGCGGGTGAGAACGAGGGCCAGCCGTGAACCTGTTGATCGTGATCGTTGCCTTCGCCGCGATCGGCGGCATCCTCGCGGGCTACGTGACGGCGCGCGTGGGGCCGGCCTGGACGATCTTCGCGCTTTGGGTGGCATGCGCCGGTGCGACGATGGGGTACGCGATGTTTCTTGATACCGACACGGGGCGCGGGGCCTTGCAATCGCCGTTGGTGCTTTACGGAATTCTCATTCCATTCTCGATGTGTGTCGTCGTCTCCAGCGTGATCGGCGCCGGTGTGCGCGTCTTCCTGTCCCGGCGGGGTGCGACGTGATCGACGAATTGCCCAAACCGCGCGGTCGCCTGACTGCGAACCGCGACCTGTCCGGCCTGACATGGCTGCGTGTGGGCGGCCCGGCGGAGTGGTTGTTCGAGCCGGCGGATGTGGAGGACCTTTCCGAGTTTCTTTCCGCGCTGGACCCCGCCATTCCGGTCTTCCCGCTTGGCGTCGGGTCCAACCTGATCGTGCGCGACGGGGGTCTGCCCGGCGTCGTGATCAAGCTCGGGCGCGGATTTCGGGAGATCATCATCGACGGCACCCATGTCTCCGCCGGGGCCGCGGCCTTGGACAAGCATGTCGCGGTGAAAGCCGCGGATGCGGGCGTGGACCTGACGTTTCTGCGGACGATCCCCGGCTCGATCGGCGGCGCGGTGCGGATGAATGCCGGGTGTTATGGCAGTTACATGGCCGACTATGTCGTGGAGATCGAGGTCGTGCTCCGCGATGGTATCCGCGAGACGTTCGATGCGTCGCAGGTCGGCTTCGGATACCGTCAGACGGACCTTCCTGACGGATGCGTGGTGGTCGCCGCGCATTTGGACGGTCGCCCCGGCGCACCCGACGATCTGCACGCGCGGATGGAGGAACAACTGGCCAAACGCGACGCGACCCAACCCACGAAAGAGCTGACCGCCGGGTCCACCTTCCGCAATCCGGCGGGCTACAGTTCCACCGGGCGGGCGGATGATGTCCACGACCTCAAGGCGTGGAAGGTGATCGACGCCGCGGGCATGCGCGGGGCCACGCGCGGCGGCGCGCAGATGTCCGAAATGCATTCCAACTTCCTCATTAACAAGGGTGGCGCATCTGCCGCAGATTTGGAGGGATTGGGGGAAGAGGTCAGAAAAAGGGTGTACGAAACCCAAGGCATAGAATTACAGTGGGAAATCATGCGGGTGGGTGCGCCCGACCGCATCCCATAAAAGCAAGGGCCGGGGCAAATTTCCGGCAAAATCGATCCGGCGGGCACGTATCCGCAGGACAGGTTGAGGACAGTATCGGTGGCAGGGTTGAGCAGCCTCCCATCCCGTGTTGTCGTCTTGATGGGTGGCCCCTCGGCCGAACGCGAGGTGTCACTGAGCACTGGCAGAGAGTGCGCCGAGGCGTTGCGCGGAGAAGGTTTTGATGTGATCGAGGTCGATGCGGCCTCCGATCTGTACGCGCGCCTGTCCGACATCCAACCCGACGTTGTCTTCAACGCGCTCCACGGACGCTGGGGTGAAGACGGCTGTGTGCAGGGCATACTGGAATGGATGCGTCTGCCCTACACCCATTCCGGTGTGCTCGCCTCTGCACTCGCGATGGACAAGGCGCGATCCAAGGATGTGTTCCGCCGCGCGGGCCTTCCCGTGGTTGAAAGCGTTCTGGCCCCGCGCGACCGGGTGCGCGCCGAGCACGTGATGCAGCCGCCCTACGTGGTCAAGCCCAACAACGAAGGCTCATCGGTCGGTGTCTACCTGGTCAACGAGGCCGCGAACGGCCCGCCCAAATTGTCCGACGACATGCCCGACGAGGTGATGGTTGAGACCTACGCGCCGGGCCGCGAGTTGACGACGACGGTTCTGGGCGATGGCCCGGATGATCCCGGCGCGCTGACCGTGACCGATATCCTGACGGACGGCTGGTATGATTACGACGCCAAGTACAAGCCCGGCGGATCGCGCCATGTCGTGCCCGCCGACGTGCCGCAGGACATCTTCGATGCCTGCATGGACATGGCGATGCGCGCCCATACCGCGCTTGGCTGCAAGGGCGTCAGCCGCACCGATTTCCGCTGGGACGAGGGGCGCGGCATGGACGGCCTGGTCATTCTGGAAACCAACACCCAACCCGGCATGACGCCGACTTCGCTGACGCCCGAACAGGCCGAAGCGACGGGGATGCCGTTCGGCAAGCTGTGCCGCTGGCTTGTGGAGGATGCCTCATGCGATCGCTAGTCGCCCGCCGCCCGACCAACCCGCAGCCGCAGGCCGTGCGCGCCGATCCCGCGCCGTCGCGGCTCAGCTACCGGGTGCAGCGCCTGTGGCTGACACCGATCTTCCGCAAGGCACTCAATATCGGCATTCCGCTTTTCGTCCTGTTCGCTGCCGTGTCCTGGTACCTCAGCGACGAGGACCGGATCGACGGCCTGTTCGAGGCCGCCTACGAAATTAGGCGCGAGATCGAGAACCGTCCGGAATTCCGCGTCAACGTGCTTGGCATCGACGGGGCAGGGGAACAGGTGACGGAAGAGGTCCGCGCGGCGCTGGCGCTGGATTTGCCGATCTCCTCCTTCGATCTGGACCTCGACGAATTGCGCGGGCGGTTGGAGGCATTGCCCTCCGTCCGGTCCGCCGATTTGCGTGTGCAATCGGGCGGCTATCTTGCGGTGCGCATCGACGAACGCCTGCCCGCCGCCCTTTGGCTGACCCATGAGGGGCTGAGCATCGTGGATCACGACGGTATCTTCATCGCGGGCTTCGGCACCCGCGATCTGCCCGGTCCCCTGCCGCTTCTTGGCGGCGAGGGCGCAAACCTTGCCGTGCCTGAGGCGCTGGCGCTGATCGACGCGGCGGAGCCCCTGGGCGACCGGGTGCATGGGCTGGTCCGCGTGGGTGAACGGCGGTGGGACGTGGTATTGACCAACGGCACCCGCATTCAGCTTCCCGAGGCGGGATCGCGTGCGGCGCTTGACCGGATCCTCGCGCTCCATGACGTGGGCGAGATCCTAGAGCGGGACGTGACAATCGTGGACATGCGCAACCCCGGTCGCTTGACCGTGCGGTTGACGGATGGGGCAATGACGGAGCTGCGGCGCATCAGAACGATCGCAGCCGAAGGGACGAATGGGGATCGGCGCGGATGACGTTGCTTTACCAATCTCAGAGGGCCATGCGGGCCAAGCGGCAAGAGGCGATGCGCCGTGGTGTGATCGCGGTTCTGGATATCGGCACGTTCAAGGTGGCGTGCCTCGTGCTGCGGTTCGACGGCGCGCAGGTTGAGGATGAAGGGATCGGCGGCATGGCCGGTCAATCCGCCTTCCGCGTGATCGGCGCCGCCACGACGCGCTCGCGCGGTGTGAAATTCGGAGAGATCGACACCGTCCAGGAAACCGAGCGCGCGATCCGCACCGCCGTGCAGGCCGCCCAGAAGATGGCCAATGCCCGCGTCGACCACGTCATCGTGTCCCTGTCCGGCGCGCGGCCCCGGTCCTATGGCCTGACAGGTGATGTGGAGTTGCAGACGGGCAATGTGGAGGATCACGATATCGGTCGCGTCCTGTCGGTCTGCGACATGCCCGATATCGGGCCAGGCCGCGAGGTGCTGCACGCGCAGCCGGTGAACTTCTCGCTCGACAATCGCACCGGGCTTGCCGACCCCAGGGGGCATGTGGGCAACCGCCTGTCGGTGGACATGCACCTTCTGACGGCCGATGGCCGCGCGATCGAGACCCTGCTGCATTGCGTTAAGCGGTGTGATCTGGAACTGGCCGGCCTTGCCTGTGCGCCGTATGTCGCGGGCATGTCGAGCCTTGTCGAAGACGAACAGGAACTCGGGGCGGCCTGTATCGACATGGGGGCCGGGGCCACATCGCTGTCGATCTTCATGAAGAAGCACATGATCTTTGCCGATACCGTGCGGATGGGCGGCGCCCATGTGACACGCGACATCAGCCAGGGCTTGCAGATCCCCATGGACAATGCGGAGCGGATCAAGACGAAATTCGGTGGCTTGATGGCCACGGGTCTTGATGATCGGGAGATTATCGAGCTGGAAGGCGATACCGGCGATTGGCACCACGACCGCCGCACCGTCAGCCGGGCGGAGTTGATCGGGGTCATGCGCCCCCGGGTCGAGGAAATCCTTGAGGAAGTGCGCGCACGTCTGGACGCGGCCGGGTTCGAGCATCTGCCCTCCCAGCGCATCGTCCTGACCGGTGGCGGATCACAGATTCCGGGCCTTGACGGGTTGGCGAGCCGCATTCTCGGCAACCAGGTGCGCCTTGGGCGGCCCATGCGGGTCGCGGGCCTGCCGCAGACGGCCTATGGCTCCGCATTCTCGGCCTGTGTGGGCCTCGCGCTGTTCGCGGCCAGCCCGCAGGACGAATGGTGGGACTTCGATTTGCCCGCCGACCGTCTGCCTGCGCGGTCCCTTCGCCGGGCCGCGAAATGGTTCAAGGACAACTGGTAACCCCTTCATCTGGGGTTTCCCCGCTACATCGCCGGTGTTTTTGCCACAAAGTGGCCACATTTCGCGCATCCGCGGGATTTTCTGCGTGACGCCGGGGGGACGAGTCGGTAGTCTGCCCCCCAATAAATGAGGCAGAACGGCGACCCGACGCACAAGATTGGGGGCCAGGACAGAAACAGGCGGACAGTATCCATGACTCTCAATCTTACCATGCCCGAAGCGCAGCCCGAGCTGAAGCCGCGCATCACCGTATTCGGCGTCGGCGGCGCGGGCGGCAATGCCGTCAACAACATGATCGACCAGCAGCTTGATGGCTGCGAGTTCGTTGTGGCCAATACCGACGCCCAGGCGCTGGCCCAGTCCACCGCCCACAGCCGCATCCAGATGGGCGCGCGCGTGACCGAAGGTCTCGGCGCAGGGGCCCGGCCCGCAGTTGGCGCCTCGGCGGCCGAAGAATCCATTGAAGACATCGTTGATCACCTGGCGGGTGCGCATATGGCGTTCATCACCGCCGGTATGGGCGGCGGCACCGGCACCGGCGCGGCCCCGATCATCGCGCAGGCCGCCCGCGAATTGGGTGTTCTGACGGTCGGTGTCGTCACCAAACCCTTCCAGTTCGAGGGCGCCAAGCGGATGCGCCAGGCCGATGAGGGGATCGAAGCCCTGCAAAAGGTCGTCGATACGCTCATCATCATCCCCAACCAGAACCTGTTCCGGCTGGCCAACGAGAAGACGACCTTCACCGAGGCCTTCTCCATGGCTGATGACGTTCTGTATCAGGGCGTGAAGGGTGTGACCGACCTGATGGTGCGTCCGGGCCTCATCAACCTCGACTTCGCGGATGTTCGCGCCGTGATGAACGAGATGGGCAAAGCCATGATGGGCACCGGCGAGGGAGAGGGCGAAAACCGCGCCCTTGCCGCAGCCGAGAAGGCCATCGCCAACCCGCTTCTGGACGAAATCAGCCTCAAAGGCGCGCGTGGCGTTCTGATCAACGTGACCGGCGGTTACGATCTGACCCTCTTCGAGCTGGACGAAGCGGCCAACCGCATCCGCGAGGAAGTGGACCCGGAAGCCAATATCATTGTCGGCTCCACGCTCGACACCAACATGGAAGGCATGATGCGTGTCAGCGTCGTGGCTACCGGGATCGACGCGGTCGAGCAGGCTGAGACGCCGCAGCCCGCGCGCCAGTTCCACGCCTCCGCCGCCATCGTAGCGGCCCAGGACGCGGACGCCGCGACCGAAGCGGAAGCAACCGAAGAGGTTGCCGCCGAAGCCGCGCCCGAGCCGTCGTTGTTCGAGACGTTCGACCCGACACCCGAGGTGGCCGAGGATCAGAGCGCCGAGGACGAGGTTCCGGCGCCGGCCTATCAACCGGCCCCCGCGCCTGCCCCGTCCGTTGAAGCCGCGCCGGCCCCGACCCGTGCGCAAATCGTGGGCGGCCCGGATGTGCAACAGGGCTATGTCGCGCCGAAACCCGCCGCGACCGGATCGCCCACGCCCGAGGCGCTTGCCCGCCTGCGCGCAGCGATCCAGCGCGATGCCCCGCAAGCCGCCCCGCAGCCCCAGGCCCCGCGCGCCGCGGCGCCCCTGGGTGGTGGAGCGGATCAAGGGCAGCCCAAGCGCGGCTTTGGCATCAATTCCCTGATCAACCGCATGACCGGCAGCGCCGAGGACGGCCCGGCCCCGGTCGAGCGTCGTCAGCCGACGATGGGTGCTGCACCGGCGCCCGCGCCGCAATCCATGGATGACGGCATTGTCGATCCGGACCAGGAGCGGATTGAAATTCCCGCCTTCCTGCGCCGTCAGGCCAACTGAATCCAGGTCACGATATTGCGGAAAGGGCCGGTCTTGGACCGGCCTTTTTCTTTGCGTTCCCAGCGTGTTACAGGCTTATCCACAACATTTCGGCAACTTCCCGCCGACCCCACAAGCCATTGTTGCAGCACGTCATAAAGGTTGAGTTGCCCCTAGCGGCCCGCCCCGGTACCCCCATATCACGCGGTAAATCTTCCTTAACCCAGTTCGGGTGCGGGATGCGCGGACCCCGGCAGATCGTCCTTTCTCAATGGGTGACGCGGGACAGTGGACAGGAATACGGGCAAGCAGATGCAGGCAACGATCCGAAAACAGGTTGATTTCGTAGGCGTGGGCCTGCATTCGGGCCGCCCGGTGCGCGTCAGCCTGCTTCCACAATCGGCCAATGTCGGGATCTGGTTCCGCCGCTCGGATCTGGACGATGCCGCGATGATCCCCGCCCGCTACGATCTGGTCCCGCAAAGCCGCCTCTGCACCAAGTTGGTGGCTGAAGACGGCACCCAAGTGTCGACCGTCGAACATATCATGGCAGCCCTTGTCGGCTGCGGTATCCACAATGCCCTGGTGGAAGTGGACGGGCCGGAGCTTCCGATCCTCGATGGCTCCGCCGCACCCTTTGTGCGTGGCATCGTGGACGCGGGCATCCAACGGCAATCGGCCCCGATCCATGCCTTTGAAATCCTTGAAACAGTCCGCGTGGAAGATGGCGATGCCTGGGCAGAGTTGAGCCCCGCCGCGGGTCTGGAAATGGATTACACGATCGACTTCGACGACGCCGCGATTGGCCGTCAGCGCCGGGTCGAACGGCTGGCCAACGGACATTTCGTGCGCGAATTGTGCGACAGCCGCACCTTCTGCCGCCGCTCCGACGTCGAAATGATGCACGAAGCGGGCCTCGCCTTGGGCGGCACCTATGACAACGCGGTCGTGGTGGATGGCGACGATGTGTTGAGCCCCGGCGGCTTTCGCCACGCCGATGAGGCCGTGCGCCACAAGATGCTGGATGCACTCGGGGACCTGGCCCTGGCCGGTGCGCCGATCCTCGGCCTCTACACGGGATATCGCGCGGGCCACATGGTCACGAACCAGCTTCTGCGGGCGCTGTTCGCGACGCCGGGCGCGGTGCGCCTGGTGGAATGCACCGACGATCAGGCCGCGCGCCTGCCCGGTGTCGGCGTGAAATCCGCCGATCTGGCTCACGTGGCCTGACACATCCGTGATCTGCGTTAATTCACCCCATCGCACCCAATGGGCGGTTGAGGGATTTTGCCCGCAAAAGGAATGTGCTAGACCCGGGATGAGCACAGGCCCGAAGGGGCCGAACAGTCTGGGTTTGAGGCCATTCGAATGACGCATCCCCGTTTCCGTATCACCGGTGCCGCGCTGGCACTTACGCTTGTCCTGGCGGGATGCGGTGGTGGCGGGGGCCTGTTCGGAGGCGGCGGCGGTGGTGGTTTGTTCGGTGGCGGCGGCTTTTTTGCCGGGCGCGGCAACAACATCCCTCTTGAACAGCTGGACGCGGAAACGATCTATCAGCAGGCCGAAGCGGCGCTGGAACGTGGGGAGGCCGACGACGCCGCCGAATTGTTCATCGAGGTCGAGCGCCTGCACCCCTATTCCGCATGGGCCGAACGCGCGCTTATCATGGCCGCATTCTCCTACCACGAGGATGGCGATTACGAGGCTGCGCGGGTGGCCGCGCAACGCTACCTCGATTTCTATCCCGGCAATGAAGATGCGGCCTATGCCCAATACCTTCTGGCGCTCAGCTACTATGACCAGATCGACCAGGTCGGCCGCGACCAGGGTGTAACCTATCAGGCGTTGCAGGCCCTGCGCGTGGTGATCGAACGCTACCCCGACAGCGAATATACCCAGGATGCGATCCTGCGCTTCGACCTGGCCTTCGACCATCTGGCGGGCAAGGAAATGGAAGTGGGTCGCTATTATCTGCGCCGCGAGCATTACACCTCCGCCATCAACCGTTTCCGCGTCGTCGTGGAGGAGTTTCAGACAACCTCCCACACGCCGGAGGCGCTTTTGCGTCTGGTGGAGGCGTATCTCGCCCTCGGCCTGACAGATGAGGCGCAGACGGCGGGCGCGATCCTCGGATACAACTTCCAGTCCTCACCCTTCTATGACGATGCCTTCCGGCAATTGACCGGGCAGGGCCTGTCGCTAGAGGCCCGTGGCGAGAATTGGTTGCGTGAGGTCTGGCAGCAGACGGTCCGGGGCGACTGGCTGTAATGTGCAAGCGGTGGGGTCCCCCCACCCGACGGGCTGATCCATGCTGCGCCACCTAGATATCCGCGACATGCTTATCATCGACCGGCTGGAATTGGCGTTCCAGCCCGGCCTCAACGTGCTGACCGGAGAGACGGGGGCGGGCAAGAGCATCTTGCTGGATTCCCTCGGCTTCGTCCTTGGATGGCGCGGACGGGCCGATCTGGTCCGCGCGGGGGCGGAGCAGGGCGAGGTGGTCGCGGAATTCGATCTGTCCGGCGACCATCCCGCAATTGCCGTTCTGGAAGGCGCCGGAATTCCCTTCGACGGTGAATTGATCCTGCGCCGCATCAACACGACCGAAGGGCGCAAGACCGCGTGGATCAATGATCGGCGCGTCTCGGGTGAGGTGCTGCGCGCGCTGTCGGACGTGCTGGTGGAGCTGCACGGGCAGCAGGATGATCGCGGGCTTCTTGACCCGAAGAACCACCGCGCGATGCTCGACGATTTCGGCGGATTGCACGGCCAGCGGGCCAAGGTGCAAGCGGCGTGGAAGGACCGCGCGGCGGCAATCAAGGCGCTGGACGCCGCCGAAGCGCGACTGGCGGAGATGCGGGAGGAGGAGGATTTCCTCAGGCACGCAGTGGCGGAATTGGACAAGCTCGCCCCCCAGGCGGGTGAAGAGGCCGAACTGGACGCCAAGCGCCGCCTGATGCAGGGCGCGGAGAAGATGCGCGAGGATGTGGCGCAGGCCATCGCGGCCCTCGGTCTCAACGGGGCCGAAGGCGCGATGTCCGATGCCAGCCGGTGGCTCGACGGGGTGGTGGAACATGCGGAGGGGCGGCTGGAACGCCCGCTCGCCGCTTTGGAACGCGCCATGGTGGAATTGGGAGAAGCGCAGGCCGGTGTCGCCAGCTTCGCGGAACGGCTGGAATTCAACCCCGCAGAGCTGGAGATGGTCGAAGAACGCCTGTTCGCCTTGCGTGGCTTGGCCCGGAAGCACAATATCCTCGCCGACGACCTCGCGGATCTGTCCGAAAAGCTCGGCACGCGGTTGGCGGCGCTGGATGGCGGAGAAGCGGAGATCGCCGATCTGCGGGCGGACCGTGACCGGGCGCAGGCGGCCTATGATGCGGTGGCCGCCAAGCTGACCGAGGCGCGCATCAAAGCCGCCGCGAAGCTGGACCGCGCCATGGCTGCGGAACTGGCCCCCCTGAAGATGGAGCGCGCCGTGTTCGAGACCCGGCGGGAGGAGGCCGCCGCGGGCCCCGACGGGTTGGACGCGATTACCTTCACCGTGGCCACGAACCCCGGCGCGCCTGCCGGGCCGCTCAACCGCATCGCCTCGGGCGGGGAACTCAGCCGGTTTCTCCTGGCGCTCAAGGTCTGCCTGACCGCCGACGCGGCGGGGCTGACGATGATCTTCGATGAGATCGACCGGGGCGTCGGCGGGGCCACGGCAGATGCGGTCGGAAGGCGCTTGCAGCGGCTGGCCGAAGGGGGGCAGGTCCTCGTCGTCACCCATTCGCCCCAAGTCGCGGCCCTTGGCGCGCACCATTGGCGCGTGGCGAAATCGGTGGAGAAGGGCGCGACCTTCAGCCGGGTCATGCCGCTTTCGGCGGAGGAGCGCGTGGACGAGGTCGCGCGCATGGTGGCGGGCGATACGATCACCGATGCGGCCCGCGACGCGGCGCGTGAATTGCTGAAAGGCGCGGTTCCCGTCGCCTGACATTGCGGCCATCACGCCACCCGCGTCCGCTGAAACCCTTGGAAACACTGAATTGAACTCTCCCAGGGTTTCCAAAGCCTTGGCGTTTCTCTACCAATTTCAGTCAACGTGTCAGGGGAAGAGGGACGGCGCGGTACATTCTCTTCCGCCATTGATCCGCTGACCCGCGCAGGAAAGTGAGCCCATCGTGGCCGAGACCCCCCGTGGATACCTCAAAGCCCAGGCGCATCGCGCCCATATGGGCGCGCGCGGGATCTGGTCTCTCCTCCTCGAAAAAGGGCCGAGCCAGTTTCAATTCTGGCTCATTGCGCTTTTCATCGGGATCGCCGCCGGGTTCACGGCCCTGCTGTTCCGCAAGGGGATCTCCTGGCTGCAGGAAACGCTCTATGGGGTGGAGGATGTGCGGATGCTGCATTCCTTCGCCGAAAGCCTGCCGTGGTGGGTGATCCTGATCATTCCCGTGGGCGGGGGCCTTGTCGTGGGCGCGATCTTGCATCACTTCACGCCCGATGCGCGGGTGCGGTCCGTGGCCGATGTGATCGAGGGCGCGGCGCTCAACGAAGGCCGGGTGGAGGAGCGGGAGGGCTTGGCCTCCGCCGCCGCATCGCTGATCACCCTCGGTTCGGGTGGATCTTCGGGCCGGGAGGGGCCGGTCGTCCACCTAGCCGCCGTGATTTCCACCCGCATCTCCAACTGGATCAAGGCGGACGGGATCACCGGGCGCGACCTTCTGGGCTGTGCCGTGGCCGCTGCCGTCAGCGCCTCGTTCAATGCCCCCATCGCCGGGGCGATCTTCGCGCTGGAGGTCGTGCTGCGCCACTTCGCGGTCCATGCCTTCGCGCCCATCGTGATCGCGTCGGCGGCGGGGACCGTCATCAACCGACTGGAATTCGGCGGCGTGACGGAGTTCATGTTGGGTGATGAAGGGATGCTGCGCTTCTATGTCGAACTGCCCGCCTTCCTGATCCTTGGCATCCTCAGCGGGTTGATCGCGGTCCTGTTCATGCGTGGCACGTTCTGGGCCGAGGATGTGGGCACCGCGATCCAGAAACGGATCAACCTGCCGCGCTGGCTGCGCCCTGCGGTGGCCGGGCTGATGCTCGGCGGCATCGCGATCTGGTTCCCCCATATCATCGGGGTCGGGTATGAGACGACGTCAGCCGCCCTGACGGGGGAAATGCTGCTGTGGGAGGCAGTGGTTCTTGCCATCCTCAAGGCCATCGCGGCGGCGATCACGATTGCGGGGCGGATGGGCGGCGGTGTCTTCTCCCCGTCGCTGATGATCGGCGCGATTTTAGGCCTGGCCTTCGGGCTGGTGGCGACGGGCATATTCCCCGATGTCTCGGGATCTGAGACGCTTTACGCGCTGGCGGGTATGGGCGCCGTCGCAGCGGCGGTTCTGGGCGCCCCGATTTCCACCACGCTGATCGTGTTCGAATTGACCGGGGATTGGCAGACCGGGTTGGCGGTGATGGTTGCGGTGTCGATGTCCACCGCCGTGTCCTCCAAACTGGTGGACCGCTCGTTCTTCCTGACCCAGCTGGAGCGGCGCAACATCCACCTTGCCGCCGGGCCGCAGGCATACCTGTTGTCGATGTTCCGGGTCGGCAAGGTCATGCGCCCCATGAGCCACGAGAATTCCGCCCCCGAAGAGGTCATGCTGACGCTGATCGAGCAGGGGATTTTCACCGATACCCAAGCCACGCTGGAAAGCGCCCTGCCGATCTTCGAGCGCACGGGCCTCGACTACGTGCCGGTGGTGCAGCTTTCGCCCCGTGGCGGACCACCGGCGCTGGAAGGGGCGCTGTTCCACGTCGACGCGCTCAAGGCCTATAACCGGGCACTTGCGGCGACGGCGGCGGAAGAACATTCCTGAAGCCTGCAAGAGCGCGGCCATGTTCCCGCACCCGAAACAGAGTTTTTCTTTGCGCCCGCCGCCCGCCATCGCGCATGGTTAAGACATGATGTTTCGTGGACTTCTCCTGAGCGTGTGCCTGGGCCTGATGGCCGGTCCCTCTATGGCCCAAGGGGCCGCCGATCGGTTGCAGACGATCCTCTCGAATGTGCCGGTTGCCGCGCTGGACGGCGGGGAGGGGGCCATTATCGCGGGCTTCGGCAACGGCGACGCCGTGCGCTGGATCGCGGTGCGCGGGGCGCAGGCCGGGGTGAACCCGAACACGCCCAACCGGTTTGCAGCCCTCCGCTCCGCCCCGCCCTTGCAGCAGGCCGTGATTGCCGCCACCCCGGACGAGGCCATCCGGGCCGCCGTGGGCCTGAACCCCGGCGATTGGGTGAATACGTGGGAGGTCGCGCAAGGTGATGTTCGCATCGGCGCGATGGACATCTTCCCCGACAGCGAAATGCGCCTGCGCGGCGCGCTTTTCGTGCGCGGCTTCACCGAGGAGGAACGCGGCGGCGCGCCCGTGATGTGGCAGGGGGAGGCGGACTTGCGCGGCGATCCGGCCCGCGTCGATCCCGCCAACCCCTTCGGCGGAGAGGACGGGCTGCCCATGCGCATGACGTTCCTGGGCGACCGCGCGATCTGGGCGACCGGCTGGGATGCGCTTGATCTTGTCCTGTCGCCATCCGGTGATCGCCTGTCCTCCCGCGCCGATGCGCAATCGGTAATCAACGGGCTTCGCCGCGTGGGCAATCTCGGCGGGCTCGTCTCAGTGCGGTGCTGGCTGCGCAACGGGGCGGATCTGCCGATCCCGGGGGCGGAGCGTGGACCGATCGAAGGATTTGCATTGGCCGATTACGCCAACCGTGAAAGCGAAGGGGCCGCGTTGGTCCTGCACCTCCCCGAACGGACAGACGTGGAGGCCGTGGCCGCAAGCCTGTCGGACGCCTGGCCGATCCTCGCGCTCAACGAACCACCCAGCGATCCGGAATTCAGCGCGGGCGCCGGGTCCATCACCATATCCCTCCGCAGCGATTGGGGGGAGGATGGAGCCGCCGCCAATCAGGCCTATCTCTGGCTACAGGACGTGCTGAATGGCGGGCGGCTCACGCACCTGTTGCGCAATCACCCCGCGATGGGCGGTTGAAGCGCCGGATCAGAGCTTCTCCACCGCGACACGGTCGGCATAGAATGCCAGATGCCCCGCGATCTCTGACACCTGATCGAACGGCTCCTCGTAGCTCCAGGCCGCGTCGACGATGTCCCCATCGGGGCCGGAGACCGTGAAATAGGTTGCCGTGCCCTTGTGGGGGCAGCGCGTCGTGCTGTCGGTCCGCTCAAGGAACGACATGGCGATATCGTCGCGGGGGAAATAGATAACGGGGGGATAGGACCCTTCGGCCAGTTCCAGCGCATTGGTACTTTCGCCCAGAACCGCACCGCTTGCGCGAACCACCCAGGTCCCGGATGCCTTGCGGATCTTGATATGGTCGGCCATGTGCTTGTTCCCCCATTTCCGGTGAATGCGTTGTGTATCCCCTTGGCCCTGATGTGCACAAGGGATGTGTCAGGTTGATGTCAGATGTCTTGCGCGCGGGACCGTGCTCAGATCTCGGTACACGCGGCGTTCAGCCAATCGGCCGTCGCCCCGTGGCCCTGCGCGCGCAGGCGCGGTTCGATCTTGGATCGCACCTCCCCGTGATAGGCGTTGAGCCATGCCCGCTCCTCCGGCCCCAGCATTTCGGGCGCAATCAAACGGCGGTCGATGGGCGCGAATGTCAGGGTCTCGAAAGCCAGCATATCGCGGTGCGGATCGGCACCCTCCGGGGCCTCCACCACGTGAACCAGGTTCTCGATCCGGATGCCGAAGGCACCTTCCCGGTAATAGCCGGGCTCATTGGACAGGATCATGCCCGGTTCCAGTGGCACGGTCCCGCTCCGCGCCAGACGTTGCGGCCCCTCATGCACGCTGAGATAAACGCCCACGCCGTGGCCCGTGCCGTGATCATAGTCGCGTCCGGTGGCCCACAGGGGCGCGCGCGCCAGCGCATCCAGATGCGCGCCCGCAACACCACGGGGGAAACGCGCGCGGTGGATGGCGATCATGCCCTTGAGCACAAGGGTGAAGCATTCCCGCTCCTCCGCGCCGACATCGCCCACGGGCAGGGTCCGCGTGATATCCGTCGTCCCGTCCTCGTATTGCGCGCCGCTGTCGATCAGGAACAATTGCCCCGGCTCGACGCGCGCATTCGTGTCCTCCGTCACACGGTAATGCACGATCGCCCCGTTCGGCCCCGCGCCCGCGATCGTGTCGAAGGAGATATCCTTGAGCGCGCCGGTTTCGGCCCGGAACGCCTCCAATCGCCTGGCCACGTCGATTTCCGTCAGATTGCCCCCGGGTGCGGCCTCCTCGAACCAATGCAGGAAGCGCGCCATGGCCACGCCGTCGCGCAGATGCGCTTCCGTCGTGCCCGCGATCTCTTCCGCCGATTTCCGCGCCTTGGGCAACAAGCAGGGATCGGGGGCCTTGTCGATT
Organism: Hasllibacter sp. MH4015; assembly: GCF_020177575.1. Lineage (NCBI taxonomy): Bacteria > Pseudomonadati > Pseudomonadota > Alphaproteobacteria > Rhodobacterales > Roseobacteraceae > Hasllibacter > Hasllibacter sp. MH4015. Next base: position 1,897,284 of record NZ_JAHTBK010000001.1, on the reverse strand, counting down.
TCGATCCCCGCGTCTGACAGGATGTGCGACACCGCCACAGGGGCCGTCGTGGCATCCACACGCACTGGACCGGATAGGGTGGCGAGCGCTGCAGCAAACTCCGCCCAATTGCGTACACTTACCCCGTCATCGAGGTCTAAATCGGCGAATTTCGCGGGGTCGGAGAAGACTTGCACCGACGCGTCGGCACCGATGATTGCGAAGGCCTGCACGACTGGCAGATGGGACAGATCACCGCCGCGAATGTTCAGGAGCCAATTGATCGAATCCGGCAGGCTCAGCACCGCCGCCGCCTGACCGTCCTTTTGCAACAAATCCGCCACATCGGCGCGTTTTTCGGCACTCGACCGGCCCGCGCGCGCCTCCGGATAGGACAGGGCGGGCGCGTCGGGCCGCCCGGGCCGGTCGGTCCAGATCGCGTCCACGGCATTGTCGACCGGGCGCAGGGTGATCTGGTGGGGACCCAGTGCCGCCTCCAGCCGCGCCACCTCTGCGCCGGTATGCAACCACGGATCGAATCCGACCACGCCACCGCCAGGCAGCGCTTCGATCAGCCAATCCTCAAGCTTGACCTCCGGCCAATCCACCGGGGTGAACACATCCGCGATCTGCGCCTTGACCTGCACGCGGTAGCGCCCGTCCACGAACACCCCCGCCACCTCCGGCAGGATCGCCGCGAATCCAGCCGATCCGGTGAACCCCGTCAGCCAGGCCAGCCGCGCATCGCACGGGGCCACGTATTCCCCCTGATGCGCATCCGCGCGCGGCACGAGGAAGCCGGACAGACCTTCGGCACCCAGGTGATCGCGCAATGCCGCCAGCCGCCCTATTCCATCTTCGGGCCGTGTGCTTGCCGTGAATGTCTGGAACATCGTCTTCCCCATATTGCCTGGTCCCCTGGCGCGCCTCGGGCCATCTTTGCTTTCAAAATACCTTCGCCGAAGGCTGCCCGACACCGACTGCCCGGACAACGCCCATGGTCTGCGCCGCCACAAGCTACGGATGCGCGAATTTCACTTCAGGGAAATTCGCGCCCGGCGACGTGCTCCTGCACGGCGCAATCCCTCAGCTGGCGCGTTTCATACCCATCACGCGCGCCCGTGCCCTTGGGTCGGTGTCGAACAGGCTCGCCAATTGCTCGGTGATCGCACCGGCAAGCTGCTCCGCATCCGTGATCGTGACCGCGCGCTCGTAGTAACGGGTCACGTCGTGGCCGATCCCGATGGCCAACAGCTCGACCGCACGGCGCTTCTCCACCATTGCGATCACATCACGCAGGTGTTTTTCAAGGTAATTGGCCGGGTTCACGCTCAGCGTGCTGTCGTCCACCGGCGCACCGTCGGAGATCACCATCAGGATCTTGCGCGCCTCGTGCCGGTTCACCATCCGCCGATGCGCCCATTCCAGCGCCTCGCCGTCGATGTTTTCCTTCAGAAGGCCCTCTTTCATCATCAGGCCCAGATTGTCGCGCACCCGTCGCCACGGCGCGTCGGCGGGTTTGTAGACGATGTGGCGCAGATCGTTCAGGCGCCCGGGCTGTTGCGGGCGACCTTGTCCCAGCCATTCCTCCCGCGCCTTGCCGCCTTTCCAGGCCCGCGTGGTGAAGCCCAGGATTTCCACCTTTACACCGCAGCGTTCCAGCGTGCGCGCCAGAACATCGGCGCAGATCGCGGCAATGGAGATTGGCCGCCCGCGCATGGAACCGGAATTGTCCAGCAGCAGTGTCACGACCGTGTCCCGGAACTCGGTGTCATGCTCGACCTTGAAGCTCAGCGGCGTGGTCGGGTTGGCCACCACGCGCGCCAGGCGTCCGGCGTCGAGGATGCCCTCCTCCCGGTCGAATTCCCATGACCGGTTCTGCTGCGCCTGCAAGCGGCGCTGCAACTTGTTGGCCAGCCGCGACACGGCCCCTTTCAGGGGCTCCAATTGCTGATCGAGATAGGCGCGCAGGCGTTCAAGTTCCTGCGCCTCAGCCAAGTCCTCGGCCAGGATCTCCTCGTCATTCTCGGTGGAGAAGACGACATAGTCGGGATCGGCCTCGGAATGCGGGGCGGGGGGCGGCGGCTCAAGGGGGGCTTCGCCGTCGGGCAGCTCCTGCTCTTCGGCCTCCTCCATGTCGCCGTTGTCGTCCATCTCGACCTGCGCCTGGGAGGCATCTTGCTGCTCCTCCTGCGACCGCTCGGGGGAGGCCTCGGCCTCCTCCTCGTCGTTGTCGTCCTCGCCGGTGCTGTCGGGCTGATCCTCTTCCTGATCCTCGCCCGCATCCTCATCGGCCTGATCGTCGATATCGTCGGGGTCGTCGCCCAGTTGGTCGCCGTAACCCAGATCGTCGATCAGCTGGCGCGCGAACTTGGCGAACCGGGTCTGGTCGTTCAGGACATTCTGCAAGTCTTCCAGCGTGCCGTCGCAGCGATCTTCGATGAAGCCGCGCCACAGCTCCATGACATTGCCCGCCTCAGCCGGCATATCCCGGCCGGTTGCCAGATGACGGATCAGGTAGCCCGCCGCCGTAGCCAGCGCCACATCGGCTCGGTCGCGCACTTCGCCATAGCCCTTGCGCCGGGCCTCATGCCCGATCTTGGCGTCTATGTTGCCCGCCGTGCCCGGCATGTCGCGCGCGCCCATCGCCTCGCACCGGGCGGTTTCCATCGCGTCCATCAGGTCGCGGGCCATGGCACCTTGCGGCGCGTAGCGCGCGGCCGTGCCGGTATCGTGGTACTTGTGACGCAGGGCCAGCGCATCTGCGGTGCCGCGCGCAAGCAGAACCTCGTCACGGGTCATGCGACGGCTGACCTGTGGCAGGCGCACGCTGTCGCCCGACAGACCCGGCGGATCGACGGTATAGGTGACGGCCAGGTCCGGATCGTCGGCCATCACGCGGGTCGCTTCGGCCAGCGCCTTCTTGAACGGATCGGCAGGATTGTCTGACGGATTGAACTTGCTCATGGCAATCTATGTGGACCGACCGGCGGGGGAGGGCAAGGGGAGCGCGCGCCTATTGCGGTTCGGCGGCCCACCACGCCTCAGCCGCGTCCGTGCAGGGTTGCGGCAAGGCCATCGTCCATGTCCAATCCGCAAGGGCGATGTGCTGCGGCGCGATCCGCCCGCTTTCATCGGCCTCGTAGATCGTCTGATCGGTTTCGGGATCGGGCCGGTCGGCCAGGATGTTCCATTCCCCGGTGCGGAAATCGACGTTGCACCCGAACCCGCCCCCCATCGCGCGGTCATAGGTGGAAAAGCTGCGCCCGGCGACGATGAAGCCATCGCCGTCATGGAGGATAGTGAGCGCCTGTGTCCACGGGCTGCGCCCCACGCCGATCTGTTCTTCCAACAGGCGAAGCGCGCCGTTTGCGGCCCCTTCCAAGGACGGCGACATGCCGAACATCGGCCCGTTGAAAGCCACGTCGCGCACGACCGCCAGAACCCGTTGCTCATCGAAGGCGCGCCGGTCGGAGATGATGATGAGATCGGCGGTATCGGGCTCCACCTCCGATGTCAGAAGCAAGGCGGTCTCGCACCCGTTCAGCGCTTCCACGAGGTCGACGCATAACGTGTCGATGACACGGGGCAACACCGACGCTTCGCCCTCGCTCAGCTCCTGGGCGAGGGCGGGGCCCGAAAGCGATGGGACGAGGAGGCCCAGACAGAACGTGACGGCGCGCAGCAGCATCAGCACAATCCCTTCAATAAAGAAGCGAAGTCTCCTCCAGAGGCCCGCCCCGATCCAGTTCTTCAGCCCAACCCGAAGCGGTCCGCGCAGACCTGAACGGCCATCACCAATTCCCGCCCGTCATCGGCAAGATATGGCGTGCCGTCGCCCACCAGATGCGGATAGAAGCTGGTCCGTGCCACGCTTTCGGCGTGGGGCAAGAACCCCTCAGCCCGCGCGGCGATGTCGGGCAGACGCGCGTCGCCGCCCGCTTCCAGGATCAACGGGACGGGCAGTCCCGCAATGGGCAGGGCATCGTCGCGCCCCGCAAGGTCCGCCGCGAATTCGTAGGCATGTCCGTAAGCCTGCAAGACCGCCCCGCAATGGAGCGCCAGGTCCTGCCCGCCGTCATCGGGCCAATTGAGTGGAGAGGCCCCCGCCATGGGGGTCGAGACGGCCACGGCAAACGCCGCGGCCAGAAGCCGGTCGTGTCGCATGATATTCCCCTTCAAGACGTGTCTGGGGCTGGATCATGGATGCGCCCGGCCCTCGCTCGGAAAGGGTAGCACCGGGTTCCGGCGCACCCAAATCACGATTGTTGAAAAATCGTGTCAGCCCGCGGGTTCCTGCAACGCCTCGAAGATCGCATTGCAGAAATCGAGCCGCCCGAATATCGCCTCGTCAAACGGCGCATCCGTGGCCGCGGCTGTCGCGTCCATGTGGAGGAGATAGATTTCCGTCGCAGCGTCGATAGGCGGCAGCAACACGTCGAACACGCCCTCCGTATCGCCGCCCTCCGGGACTTCGGCGGCGACCCATAACATGCCGCCGACACCCGCCATGTAGCCTTCACGGTCCCGGAAGCCCTGCGCGAGTTCGCTCGTCTCGTCCGTCTCCAGAACGAAGGCCAGCGACCTGTAAAGCCCCGCGCAGTTCAGCAGGTCCGGCAGGTTGTCGACGTGATCGACGGCATCGAAAACCGGTAGAAGATCGGCGTCCAATGCCTCGGTCTGCGCCGTTGCGGGCACGGACAGCAGGAGGAGCGCGGCGAAGATCCCCCTCATGGTGCGAACCATCCCGGCACTTCGTTGCCGCCGCAAATCACGACGCAGACCCGTTCGTCCGGCGCGGGCACATAGGCGCCAGACGTCAGGGCGGCCATGGCCACGGCGGCGCCCGGCTCCCCGATCAGGCGCGTTGTCTCCCACAACATCCGGGCCGCGGCGAAGGTGGCGTCATCGTCCACGAGAATCGCTTCATCCACGAAATGACGGATCACCTCGTAGGATTGCACACCCAGCCGTGGCCCGCCGAGCGATCCCGCGGCGATTCCGCTTGGGCTTGCGTCGATCTCCGGCCCCTCGCGCAGGGAGCGTTCGAGCGTGTTTGTCGTCTCCGTCTCCACCGAGACGACCTTGATCCGATCCCGGCACCAGGCCGCGACGCCGCCGATCAGCCCGCCGCCGCCAGTGGACACGATGATCGTATCTACGCCGTCCATCTGCGCCTCGATCTCGCGCGCCAGGGTGCCTTGGCCCGTCAGCGTCGGGATCGTGTCGTAGGGATGCACGGACAAGGCGCCGGTTTTCTCGGCGAAGGCGGCATATTCGGCCATGCAATCGGCGACGGAGCCATCGGTCAGCACCACCTCCGCACCGAAATCCCGCATCCGGCGCAGCTTTTCGTCCTTGGCGATCAGCCTGGGCACGAAGATGCGGCTGGCATGGCCCAACGTGCTGGCCGCATGGGCAACTGCCGCGCCATGGTTCCCGCCCGATGCCGCGACGACGCCCACATCGGGAACTTCGCGGGTCAGCATGTTGAAGAACGCGCCGCGCACTTTGAAGGAGCCAGTGACTTGCGTGTGTTCCAGTTTCAGCGTGACGGGCGCGGCCCCCATCGTGTCCTTTGGCAAGGACAGGATCGGCGTGGCGCGGATATGCGGCGCGATCAGGGGGGCGGCGGCGGCGATTGCGTCTGGCGTCGGGTCGGGCGTGGGATGCGTCATGGCGCGACGATGGACCGGGCCGCGGGGCGGGTCAATGTGCGGCTCCGGCGCGCTACAGCCCGGCGCAGGGATCGGGGGGCGCTTCCGGGGCCGGGCGGCCTTCGATCCGGCGCGCGATCTCCTGGCTGCGGCGCCAGATGCCAAGCGTGTTGCCGGGCAAGCCCACGGCCCCCAGCACCGCCCCTTCCGCGGCCCCGCGGACGCGGCTCTCGGCGTACTGACCGGCGCGGCACTCCGCCTCTGCCGCCGTCTGCGGAATCGTGGGGATGTTCGGCACCCCGGGAAGATCACTCAGCGCGACGCCGGGCGCGATTTCCTGGTTCAATTGCGCGTTCAGATCCGGTGCCCGGATGTCGGCCACGATCTGCCCACGCATCGGGCAATCCAGCAATGTGCCATCGGCCTCCGCCCCCACGACGCGGCAGACCTCTCCGCCCGCAAGGGTGACGGTCTGGCCGGGGGAATAGCTTGGCTGACAGGCGCAGAGCGCAAGAAGGGGCAGGGCGACGGCGGCATATCTCATGGCGTTCCCATTAGGCCAGATGACAGCCCCGGCAGTCGAGGGGAAAACGGCACCGACGCACCCCCATGGGCCGGTCAATCCGCCGGGTCACAGATGATCGCAACGCTGCCGTCGATGGGACGGCAGGTCAACGTGCTGTTCTCGTTGCGAAAAACAAAGATGTCCGATCCTTCGATCCGCTCCCCGGAATAGGGCGTTCCTTGTCCCAAAACCTCCAGGTTGCTCATCACAAGGCCCGCGTAATAGGCGGCGAAGGGTCCCTGGGGCGCGGCCTCCAGCCTGGTAATCACGTCCTGCACCTCTGCGACCGAGAGGTCCGTCACGTGTTGCGGATTGGGCAGAAGCAGACCGGTTGCGATCCGCCTTGCCCCATCGGGGTCGTCTATGCCGCGAAGATCGCCGAGCATCAGGTCGGGTCGCCCCGCGATTGCGCGCAAAAGCGCCTCGATATCATCGGCGTAATCACCGGCCGCCAAAACGTCTTCCACGGAAAGGATGGCGCGCTCCAAACGCTGCCTGCGCTCTGCGTCGAACGGGTGGGGGTCGAGTTCCGCGCGCAAGGGCGTCGGCGCAGAAGAGGCCGAGCGCTCCGGCAGAGCGCCCCGGTCGATCGCCGCCTCCAGAACGCGCCGGCTGCGGATCAGGTTCTGACAATCCGCTTGCCTCTGGCGCAGGATCGTCAGGAACGGCTCAGGCGGATCGCGAAGCGGCTCTCCCCCACGCAAAAGAACGTCCACGGCAATGCTGTTTTCCGGCGCGCGTGCCTCGATCCATCCGGTGATCAGGTCCAGGTCGACGCCCGTCTCCTCCGCGAGGCTTTCGCGTGTGACGGGGCCGTCCATCGTCTCCTCCACCTCTCCGCGAAGCAAACACGCCGCCCCGTACCAGGCGATGTCGATGCGCAATTCTTCCAGGCTTTCGGCGGGGCGCTCATAGGGTTGTGCAAAGGTCGTCGTGGCAGGCAGGCAAAGGAAAACGGTGACGGCAAGCAAGCGCGCGCTTTTCCCCCGTCCGATCATACCAGCGATGCCGTGTATTGCCCGAGCTGCGATAGAAGATAGACGCCAACGGAGATGATGAAGAACCACAGGCCCGGTCGCCGCCGGACCAGCAACCCCAGCAGCCCGAACAGCATCGCGGTCGCGATCGTCCCCACCACATAGCCAAGCGCATAGGCCGGATCGACTTGGAAATCGGCGGTCAGGAGGGGCAGGCCGGCCAGCCCCCCGATCACGACCAAAGCGGCCAGCGGCCAAAGGCCCACCCGCCCGCGCGGCGCTTTGCCCGCTGGCGTCCGCTCCCCCGGAAGGGGCGGCGGTGTGCTGCCCTCAGCCAAGGCTCATCGAGGCGGCACTTTCGGGCAATTCCTCGTCAAAGCAGCGCTGGTAGAATTCTGCCACGGTCTGCCGCTCCAACTCGTCGCATTTGTTGAGGAACGACACCCGGAACGCATAGCCGACGTCGCGGAAGATTTCCGCGTTCTGCGCCCAGTTGATGACGGTCCGTGGCGACATGACGGTCGACAGCTCGCCGTTCATGAAGGCAGTCCGGGTCAGGTCGGCCACGGTGACCATCTGGTTCATCGTCCTGCGGCCGCCTTCGGTATTGTAATGCGGGTTCTTGGCTAGAACGATGTTCACCTCGGCATCGTGGGACAGGTAGTTCAGCGTCGCCACAAGGCTCCACCGGTCCATCTGCGCCTGGTTGATCTGCTGGGTGCCGTGGTAAAGGCCGGTCGTATCCCCCAGACCAACAGTGTTGGCGGTGGCGAACAGGCGGAAATTCGGGTTCGGGGTGATGATCTCGTTTTGATCCATCAGGGTCAGCTTGCCGTCATGTTCCAGCACGCGCTGGATCACGAACATCACATCCGCGCGGCCCGCATCGTATTCGTCGAAGACGATGGCCACGGGGTTGCGCAGCGCCCAGGGCAGGATACCTTCGTGGAATTCCGTGACCTGTTTGCCGTCGCGCAGCTTGATCGCGTCCTTGCCGATCAGGTCGATCCGGGAGATATGGCTGTCGAGGTTCACGCGCACCGTCGGCCAGTTCAGCCGTGCACCGACCTGTTCGATATGGGTCGACTTGCCGGTGCCGTGATAACCCTGCACCATCACACGGCGGTTATGGCCGAAGCCCGCCAGGATCGCGAGGGTCGTGTCGGGGTCGAATTTGTAGGTCGGGTCAATCTCGGGCACGCGGTCGGTCGGCTCGGCAAAGCCCTTGATCTTCATGTCCGTGTCGATGCCGAAGACATCACGGACCGAAAATTCCTCGGTTGGCTTTGCGTCGTGGTTCAAGCTGCCGTCGGCCATGGTGCCCTCAAATTCGTCGGAAATTCGCGTCGCGTCGGGATGCAACATATCTCGGTGCGCTGCAAGGGAAAGGGGGCTTGGCGACCGGCGGAAATGTGACTGGAAACCGGCCGTCGCCCATGATCTTGTGCCACGATGGACCCCTTGGCAGAGCTTGAAGACCTGATGGCCCGCGTGCAGGTGCGCGACCGGGCCGCGTTTTCCGCACTCTATGCCGCGACCTCGGCGAAACTATTCGGGGTGATTTGCCGTGTTCTGAAGGACAGGGCGGCGGCGGAAGAGGTGTTGCAAGAGGTCTATGTGAAGATCTGGAACAAGGCGGACCGATATGCCGTGACGGGGCACAGCCCGATGTCATGGCTGATCACCATTGCGCGCAACAGCGCCATTGACCGATTGCGTGCCCGCGGGCCGGTGACACAGGATGTGGACAGGATCTACGACCTCGCGGCCCCCGGCCCGACGCCGGAGCAATCGGCGGTCGCGGGGGATGAGGCGCGCCGGATCGTGGCCTGCCTGGAGGAGCTGGCGCCCGACCGCGCCGATGCGGTGCGCGGTGTCTACCTTGACGGCCAGTCCTACCAGGATCTGGCGGAGCGTCATTCAGTGCCGCTCAATACAATGAAAACCTGGCTGCGGCGCAGCCTGATCAGTCTCAAGGAGTGTTTGGCGCGATGAGCGGCGGCGCGGATATCGACCCGGACCGGGATGCGGAGGCGGCGGAATACGCGCTTGGCCTGCTGGAGCCCGAGGCGCGCGCCGCGTTCGAGACCCGGTTGGCGGCAGACCCCGCCCTGCGTGCCGAGGTCACGGCCTGGGAGGCGCATTTCGCCGCCATGGCCGAGACTGAAGTGACGCCGGTTCCGCCCCCCGTCCGCGCCAAGGCACGGATTGACGCCGCACTTTTCGGGGCGACGGGCCAGGGCGCGCAGCCCGGCGGGTTGTGGCACCGGATCGCCTTCTGGCGCGGCCTTGGCCTGGCCGGTATCGCGGCGTCCGCCGTGCTCGCGCTGCTGCTTCTGGTCCCCACTGCACCGACCCAGCCGGACCGCTTCGCCGTCCAACTCCTGCCCGCCGACAGTGAGCAGAGCTTCCTTGCCCTCGTGGGGCCGGACCTCACCACCTTGACCATCAACCGCGTGGACGGCATCGCGGCGGAGGGTCGGGCGCAGGAAGTCTGGGCCATTCTCGGGGACAATGCGCCGGTCTCCCTCGGCCTTCTGGGGCCCGACGGACGTGCGGATCTGGTCCTGCCCGAAGCGTTGCGCCCGCTGATCGCCGATCTGGTCATCGCCGTCAGTGACGAGCCGCCCGGCGGCTCCCCCACCGGCGCACCCACGGGCGCGGTTCTGGCCGCGGGCGGCGTGGTGTCACTGTAGCTCGCAAACGCCCCGCTGTTTCACGGCTTTGGCCAAGAACGCGCAAGAAAATCCGAATTTGTTGAAACCCTGGGCGCGTCGCCGCCGTGGCTTCTCTTGTCTCCGGGTCAGACCCGGTTCATCAACCAAGAGGATGTCATCACATGACGACCACACGTTTCACCACGACCCTTGCCGCCGCCACGCTTCTGGCCGGGGCTGCCTTTGCCGATGGCCACGCCAACCCGCAGGTCGGCGGCGCGGATATGCTGGCAGAGCTTAACATCGTCGAGAATGCGATGAACTCCCCGATCCACACCACGCTCGTCGCCGCCGTGTCGGCTGCCGGTCTTGTGGAGACCCTGTCCGGCGAGGGTCCGTTCACCGTCTTCGCGCCCACCGATGAGGCGTTCGCGGCCCTGCCCGATGGCACCGTCGATACGCTCCTGATGGAGGAAAACCTCGACCAACTGACCACGATCCTGACCTGCCATGTTGTCGGCGCAGAGGCGTTTTCGGACGCCATCGGTGGCATGATCGCCGACGACGGCGGTGCGCATCCGGTGGAGACCCTGGGCGGCTGCACCCTGACGGCTGAAATGGATGGCGAGATGATCACCCTGACCGATGAACAGGGCCGCGTCGCGACCGTCACGGTGGCCGATGTGGACCAATCGAACGGCGTGATCCACGTGATCGACGCCGTTCTTCTGCCCGCAATGTGATCCGCAAACGGTCGGCGACCCGGTCAGGGAGGCGGGTCGCACGCCCGGGTGGGGGAAGGGGTGCTTGGCCGCTCCGTCCCACCGCCGAAATCCTGTCCCAATACCTTCCTGCCGGGCCTGATCCCGATCGGCGATCGCTTGTCCTCGTCGTCGGTCCGTCCCCGGATCGGGTCCCCTGAAACCGCGAAAAGGCCGGGAGTCGCTGCCCGGCCTTTTCCTAGCGTCCCCTGAACGGGGTTTAGTTCCAGCAGCTGATCCGAACCGTCATGTCGGCGGCTTCCCGGCTCAGGTTCTCGCGATTCAATGCGCCCGCAGGCTCCGCCTGGGTGACGACAACGCCCGCACCTTCAAGGATCGCGATCAATTGGTCCGCGCGCAGTGCCAGTGTCACTTCGTTCGGCAATTGCCGCCCCTCGACCGTGCCGGGCAGAACCATGCCGATCACATTGCCCGTCAGGTCCATGACCGGGCCGCCGGCCTCGGTCTCGGCCGTGGCCACATCCAGGCGCTGCACGCTTTCCTCGCCGTTCACTCCGCGCAGATCCGCGAGGCTGCCGAAGGTGGTCGATGCCGCGGAAAGGGCTCCGCCGAACGGATACCCGGCAACTGCGATGTCGGAGCGCAGGCGACCGGGATTGGCGGAGAGGCGGGCAAAGCCAAGCGGAGCAAGCGCCTGGGACGGGCGCAGGACGGCCACGCCAAGCGCGTCATCGCGGAACGCGACCTCCGCCTCATAGGCATTGTCGATCAGGATCTGTTCGCACTGACCCACCACTTCCGTCGTGGTCAGAACCGTACCCTGCCCATCGAGGAAGAAGCCTGTGCGGACCAGATCGGGACGGCGCACGGTCAGCCCCGACACCATGTCGACCGACTCGTCCAGCCCCTCCGGCACGGCGGCCGGATCGAGCGTTCCGTCCACGGCCGCGAAGCTTGCCTGCATCATCGGCAGCACGCGGGCCATCTGCTCATCCGCCGACGGCTCCCAGATCAAGGTGAATCCCTTCACGGCCCCACCCACGAGGCGCGCCTCGGTGTGGGAACGCAGGCTGGCCGATTGCCCGGTCAGAACGAAGCTGTCACTCCCGCGCTCGCGGGCGCCTTCCAAGGGCACGATGTCGAGCGTCTGCATGATCTCGTACAGACCGAAGAGTGTCGCGCGATCGCCGGGCTGGCTGATCAGCATCACCCGCACACCGCTGTCGTTGCGCTCTTCATATTGCGCGAAGGGGAAGTTGTAGGACCCGAATTCGACCATCGCCATCGGCAGGTCGATCTGGATGCCCGCCCGCTGGTCCAGCACGTTCTGCATCCCCAACGCGGCCAATTCGCCCTGATACTCGCTCAGCAATTGCGCGCGCTGGCGCGTGGTCAGGATGCCCGTGGGCTCCATCCCGCGGCTTTCCTGGTAGGCCTGCATGGACCCGCGCGTGCCGGGGCCGAACGCGCCGTCGATGCCGCCGGTATAGAACCCGAACCATTGCAGCGCGATTTGCAGCGCGTCGCGTTCCTCGCGCGTCAGCTGCGCTTCAGACTGGCGGGCCTGCTGCACCGTCTCGTCGGGGATTTCCACGAGCTGCGGTGCTTCCTCCGCCACTTCCGTTGCGGTTTCCGATGCCGTTTCATCGACCTCGGCCACGCCGCCGCCTTGCAGCGTGTTGGTGCCGACGGGGAAGAATTGCGTGGCGTAAAGGTCGCCGTCCTCAAGGAAACTGTCGCGCGGGATCAGGCCCTGACCCAGAAGCTCGCGCAGCACCTGTTGACCGGTCGCCGGGTCGTAGGGACCAAGGGCCACAGCATAAAGACCCGTCGTCGCGCGGAAGCCGTTCACGTTTTGCACCAGTTGCGAATAGGCGCGCACGCGGGCCTCGGCGGTGGCGAGGTTCGGATGCGCCTCGATCTGGACCCACACACGCTCCTGCGCCTCGGCGGTTCCCGTAATCCCCAGTGTCGCCACCGCAAGGAAAGCAAGCGCAAGCGCGCTGCGCAAATACTGCATCACCATGATGTTCACAAAACCCTGTCGTTCGCTAATCTTCGATTGCGCCTTGACCGCCCGAAATTGCGGGAAACCGGCGCTCCACGGGCGGGTTTACCCTTGGATTCGTTCGATTGCACCCCGTTTGCGTATCGATTTTCGCCATCCGTGGCGCAGATGTGCCAAATCCAATGGCGCGCGCCCGCGTTGACCCTTGCCGCGCCCCCGTCTACTCAGGCGCGAAACGCGCTCGACCCCGGAGGGCCCGCCATGGCCGACCTGATCAAACCCCGTTCCTTCCAGGAGATTATCCTGCGTCTTCAGGCCTACTGGGCCGAAAAGGGCTGCGCGGTGATGCAACCCTACGATATGGAGGTCGGCGCGGGCACGTTTCACCCGGCCACGACCCTGCGCTCCCTCGGCTCCAACCCGTGGGCCGCGGCCTACGTGCAGCCCTCGCGCCGCCCAACCGACGGGCGCTACGGCGAGAACCCGAACCGCTTGCAGCACTACTACCAATACCAGGTCATCATCAAACCCTCCCCGCCGGACCTTCAGGACCTCTATCTCGGCTCCCTGAGGGCCATCGGCATCGACACCGACATCCACGATATCCGCTTCGTAGAGGATGATTGGGAAAGCCCCACCCTCGGCGCCTGGGGACTGGGGTGGGAGGTCTGGTGCGACGGCATGGAAGTCAGCCAATTCACCTACTTCCAGCAGGTTGGCGGCCATGATTGCCACCCGGTCTCGGGGGAGCTGACCTATGGCCTCGAACGGCTGGCCATGTACGTGCTCGAAATCGACCATGTCATGGACATGCCCTACAACGACCCCGACGCGCCCATCGCGCTCAGTTACGGCGATGTCTTCCGCCAGACGGAGGAGGAATATTCCCGCCACAACTTCGATGCTGCAACCACCGAAACCCTCCTCAGGCATTTCGAAGATGCGGAGGCGGAGTGCAAGCAATTGCTGGACCGACCCGCGATCGACCCCAAGACCGGCAAGCACATCATCATGGTGCATCCGGCCTATGACCAGGCGATCAAGGCCTCGCACCTGTTCAACCTTCTGGATGCGCGCGGCGTGATCTCCGTCACCGAACGGCAGGCCTATATCGGGCGGGTCCGGGCGCTCACCAAGATGTGCGCCGATGCCTTCGTGCAGACAGGGGCCGGCGGGGCGGATGCCGCATGACCTCCGGGCGCGCCACGGTTCTGGTGATCCTCGTGGTCACGATCCTCTTCGGGATCGGCATGTGGTACGCCAACACGCGCGCCTATTACGTCCCGCTCGATGAGGTGACGATCGAGCTGCAACGCCCCGATGGCACCCTGACAGCCCTGGAAATCGCGGGGGCGGAGGGGATCGACGCCGACAGCTCCCCCCTGCGGTTCCGGGCCTGTTTCCGGGTGGAGCCTGAGCGGGTGGCGGCCCTGATCGCCGAAGCCATGCCGTATGAGGATGCCACACCGCTCACCACGCCCGCCTGGTTCGATTGCTTCGATGCCACCTTCATCGGGGCGGCGATCGAGGCAGGCGATGCCACCGCCCTCCTTGGTCAGCGCAATATCGAACGCGGCGTGGACCGCGTGGTGGCGATTTTTCCCGATGGCCGGGGTTTTGCGTGGCACCAGTTGAATGAGACGCTGGAATAGATGGTCAATCAGGCCGAATTCGACGCGCTGCAACAGGATTACACCGCCTTCCAGCGCCGCCACTGGCGCCGCCTCAAGAAACAATACGCGCGTGGCGTGATGGACGGCATCCTGGCCCTGCTGCGCCCCGGCGACATCGTGCTGGATTGCGGGGCCAATGTGGGTGCGGTGGCCGAGCCGCTGGCCAGGACCGGGGCCACTGTCCTTTGCTTTGAACCCGACCCTTACGCTTTCGCCCGCCTGACCGACCGCTTGGGGGATCACCCGAATGTCACGCTGCACCACGCCGCCGTTGGTGTGACCGCCGGAACGGCGCGCCTGATGCGGGCGGCGAATTTCGACGACAATCCCGGCAACGCATCGGTCAAGAGCACGCTGATCCCCGGCGGGTTCAACATCGACGAGGAGACAGGCATCGACGTTCCCGTCCTCTCCCTGCCGGACATCCTGGATGACCTGATCGACACCCACGGCCAGATCGCCTTTCTCAAGCTCGATATCGAGGGGGCGGAGCTGGACCTACTGGAACATCTCCACGCCCGATCGCTGTTCGATCACATCCGCCTGACCGTGGCCGAGACCCACGAAAAGAAATTTCCCGCACTCCGCCCCCGATTTGCCGCCTTGCGCGGCACCCTCAGTGCGGCCTATCCCCCCACACGCGTAAACCTCGACTGGATCTGAGCCGATGCCCGACCTTCTTCTTGAGCTGTTCTCCGAAGAAATCCCCGCCCGGATGCAGGGAAAGGCCGCCGACGACCTCAAGCGGCTTGTCACCGATGGGTTGGTGGAAGCCGGACTGACCTACGCCTCCGCCGGGGCCTTCGCCACGCCCCGCCGCCTTACCCTGACCGTCGAAGGCCTGAACGAGGCCTCCCCCACCACGACGGAGGAGCGTCGCGGCCCCAAGGTTGGCGCGCCAGACAAGGCGTTGGACGGGTTCCTGCGTGGGGCAGGGGTGGCGCGTGAGGATCTGGAGGAGCGGGAGGACAAGAAAGGCACGTTTTACTACGCCAAGGTGACGACCGAAGGCCGCCCCGCTGCCGACATCATTGCCGATCTCATCCCCGGCGTGATCCGCAATTTCCCTTGGCCCAAATCAATGCGCTGGGGCGCGGGCAGCTTGCGTTGGGTGCGTCCGCTCCACTCCATCCTGTGCATCTTGACCCGTGAGGACGGGGCCGAGGTTGTCCCCTTCGATGTGGACGGCATCGCGTCCGGCAACACGACCGAGGGGCATCGCTTCATGGCCCCGGGCCGCTTCGCCGTGTCGTCGTTCGAGGATTACGAGGCCAAGCTGCGCGCCGCGAAGGTCGTCTTGTCAGCTGAGGCGCGTGCCGAGGCGATCTGGCACGACGCCACCAACATGGCCTTCGCCGCAGGGCTCGAAGTCGTTGAAGACAAAGGACTTCTGGCCGAGGTCGCGGGGCTGGTCGAATGGCCCGTCGTCCTGATGGGGGAGATCGGGGAGGATTTTCTGGGCCTGCCTGCGGAAGTCTTGCAAACCTCCATGCGGGAGCACCAGAAGTTCTTTTCCGTCCGCAACCCCGCCACGGGCCGGATCGAACGCTTCATCACCGTCGCCAATCGGGAGACCGCCGATCAGGGCGCCACGATCATCGCGGGCAACGCCAAGGTGCTGTCCGCCCGTCTGGCGGATGCGAAGTTCTTCTGGGACAACGATCTGCGCATTGCGCGCGCTGGTATGGGCGACTGGCAGGAGGCGCTGAAAAGCGTGACCTTCGAGCGGCGCTTGGGCAGCCAGGCCGAGCGGGTGGACCGCATCGCCGCCCTCGCCCGCGAGATCGCCCCCATGGTCGGCGCGGACCCCATAGCGGCCGAGACGGCAGCGCGGATCGCCAAGGCCGATCTGTCGTCC
This sequence comes from Hasllibacter sp. MH4015, assembly GCF_020177575.1. Taxonomy (NCBI): domain Bacteria; kingdom Pseudomonadati; phylum Pseudomonadota; class Alphaproteobacteria; order Rhodobacterales; family Roseobacteraceae; genus Hasllibacter; species Hasllibacter sp. MH4015. The sequence continues at coordinate 1,881,188 of NZ_JAHTBK010000001.1, read as the reverse complement.
GAGATGGTCTTCGAATTCCCCGAACTTCAAGGGGTTATGGGCAAGTACTACGCGTTGGAAGCGGGCCTCGACCCCGCCATCGCCGCCGTGGCAGAGGAGCATTACGCGCCCCTGGGACCCACCGACGACGTCCCCACCGCGCCTTTGTCGGTCGCGGTGGCACTGGCCGACAAGCTGGACCTGCTGACGGGGTTCTGGGCGATTGACGAAAAGCCGACGGGGTCGAAGGACCCGTTTGCGCTGCGGAGGGCGGCGTTGGGGGTTATTCGCCTTATCGTGGAGAATGGGCACCAATTCCCACTCCAGTCCGTTGCGATTGCCGCTGTTTCCAAGGGCCACGGCAAAGATCATCAAACAACGGTCGATCTGACCTGTGATCTGATCGCATTCATCCACGATCGCCTGAAGGTTCTCTTGCGTGCTGAGGGCGTTCGGCACGATGTGATCGATGCTTGCCTGGGCGGAGCCAGCGATGACGTACTGGACCTCTTGGTCAAACGCGCCCGCGCGCTCCAGGCCTTCCTCGACACGCCCGATGGCGAGAACCTGATCCAAGGCTACAAGCGCTCCGCCAATATCCTCTCCCAGGCCGAAGCGAAGGACGGCGTCGAATACCGCTACGGCGCGGACGTAAAATTCGCTGAGACGCCCGAGGAACAGGCGCTCTTCGCCGCGCTCGACAATGCCAATGCCGCCATCCAACCGGCGCTGGAGGCGGAGGATTTCACCTCTGCCATGTCCGAAATGGCTAAGCTGCGCGCGCCCATCGACGCGTTTTTCGAGGCCGTTCAGGTCAACGCCGACAGCGATATCCTGCGGCGCAATCGCCTCAACCTGCTCCACGACATCACCCAGACCTGCGGGTCCGTCGCGGACCTGTCGCGAATCGACAATTAGCGTCGTTAACCATTCTCGCCGCGCTGCAGCGATCACTTTTCTTTGCAGTTGCGGCGAAAATCACCCGTTTGGACAGGCACGCCGTCTGCACATGTAGACACATCGCCATTGGGATGTATCGTGTGCCCACGTTCCAACCGGAGGCGAGCCGATGCTCACCACGCCCGATTTCACCGAGATCACGGCCAATGCCGATGTCCGCAAGACGCGGCATGGCAACCGTGCGAAATGCCTGCAACGGTTGATCCGCCTCGATCTGCCCGTGCCGCAGACCGCCGCGCTCAGCTTCGATACGGTGCGCGCGATTGCCGATGGCCGGATGCCGGATCTGGAGGCTCTGGTCGGTCTTTTCGGGGAAAACACGCTTCTGTCCGTCCGGTCCTCCTCGGAAACGCCGGATTGGGGCGGGCCGGGGACGATCCTGAATATCGGCATGTCGGACAACGTGGCCGAACATCTGTCCGAAACCCACGGGCCGGACGTGGCCAACGCCGCCTACACCGCCTTCATCCGGACCTACGCCGTGGAGGTGCATCGCCTCGACGCGGACGCTTTCGAGGGGCCGATCACACCCCGCCTGGCCAAGGACGCCTACGAATCCGAGATGGATGAGCCGTTTCCCCAGGACAGCGCGACGCAACTGGCCGAAGTTCTGCGCGCCATGGCCCGCGCGTGGGAGGGGACGACGGCACGCCTTCTCCGCCAGGCCCAGGGCGCGCCTGCCGACGCGGGCCTCGGCCTCGTGGTGCAGAAAATGGCGCTTGGTCCGGCCCGCGGGGTGTCCGGCGCGGGCGTGGTTCAATTCGTCTCCTCCGAAACCGGGGAGGCGCAGGTCACGGGCCGGTACCTGCCGCGCGGCCAGGGACGGCAGGCGCTGACCGAAGGGGCGGCGCAATACATCGAGACGGACGATCGCGGCCCCGCCCTGGAGGATGCCGCGCCCGAGGTCGTGCAGGCCCTGCGCGACGCCGCGGCCCTCATGCGCACCCGCCTGCGGGAGGAGATGCAGACGGAATTTACCTTGATGGACGGTGAGTTATTCATTCTCGACGCTGTACGCGCGCCCCGCTCTGCCCGGGCGGAAGTCGCGATTGCCGTGGCGCTGGCCGAGGACAAGGTGATCCCCCGCGAAGAGGCGCTGACACGCATCCCGCCCTTCACGCTCAACGGCCTTCTGCACCGCCAGATCAGCGCCGATGCGGAACGTGACGTGCTGACCTCCGGCGTGCCCGCGGCCCCCGGTGCCGCATCGGGGCGCATCGCCTTCACCGCCGCCACCGCCCAGGCCATGGCCGCCCAGGGGGAGCCGTGCATCCTCGTGCGCCGCGAAACCAGCCCCGAGGATATTCGCGGAATGCACGCGGCCCAGGCGATCCTGACCGAACGCGGTGGGGCGACCTCCCACGCCGCCGTCATCGCGCGCGGCCTCGGTCTGCCCTGCGTGGCCGGGGCGACCCGCCTGCAACTGGATATGCGCAAGAAAACCCTGACCGTGCCGGGCCGCAAGGTGTTCCACGAAGGCGATGTCATCACCATCGACGGCACGTTGGGGGAAGTTCTGGCCGGCCGCACCGAGATGGTGGAACCGGCGCTTGGCGGTGCCTTTGCCACCTTGATGGATTGGTCCGACGAGGCGCGCGATATCGGCATCCGCGCCAATGCCGACACGCCCGAGGATGCCGCCATGGCGCAGCGCTTTGGCGTGGATGGCATCGGCCTGTGCCGGACGGAGCATATGTTCTTTGACGCGAACCGCATGACGGTGATGCGAGAGATGATCTTTGCCGAGAACGCGCCGGATCGGCAGGCCGCCCTGGATCGCCTGCTGCCCATGCAGCGCGCTGATTTCATTGAGTTATTCAAGCTGATGAAGGGTCAGACGGTCACCATCCGCCTGTTTGATCCGCCCTTGCACGAATTCCTGCCCACCGACCGCGAAGGTATTCGCGCGCTGGCCGATGCACTGGATCTGCCGGTCAGTCGCGTGGCCTCGCGGGTCGAGAGCCTTCAGGAATACAACCCCATGCTGGGTCTGCGCGGGGTTCGGCTTGGCGTGACGATCCCCGAGATCTACGAAATGCAGGCCCGCGCGATCTTCGAGGCGACGATCAAGGTGACCAAGAAGGGCGCCCCGATCGAGCCCGAGATCATGATCCCCCTCGTCTCCGCCAAGAAGGAGGTGGAGCTGGTCAAGGCGCGCGTCGACGCCATCGCGGCGGAGGTCGCGGCCAAGTCCGGGCAGGACTTCACCTACCGCCTCGGCGTGATGGTGGAGACGCCACGCGCCGCCCTGCGGGCCGGGGAAATCGCTGAAAGCTCTGCGTTTTTGTCCTTTGGAACCAACGACTTGACCCAGATGACCTACGGGCTCAGCCGCGACGATGCCGGGCGCTTCATGTCGGCTTATGTGCAACAGGGTGTCTTCGCAGAGGACCCGTTCCGGGAAATGGATATAGACGGGGTGGGGGAATTGCTGCTTCTTGGGGCCGAACGCGGCCGCGCGGTGCGCCCGGACCTGACACTCGCGCTCTGCGGGGAGCATGGCGGGCATCCCGATGCCATCGCGTTTTGCCGCAAGGCGGGCTTCAACTACGTCTCCGTCTCGCCGTTCCGGGTGCCGGTCGCCAAACTGGCCGCTGCGCAAATATCCATCAAAGACAAAGCGTTGCCCGAGGACGCTGATCCATCACTTTAACGGTATCCGTCGCAAAATCTTGTTGGGTGTTAACCACTTTCCGCAAGATTAAGGGCAGATTTTGCCGATTTCACGAACTGCGTTAACACCGCCGCCAACAACAAGGGGCCAGAATCCACGAGCAGAATGGGTTCGGCCATAATCCCTGGAAGGGTGACGCAGATGATGGACCGCCTCTGGGCCGCGCTTGGCGCGGGCCTAATTGCTTTGTGCGCCGGGGCAGGCGCATCGGCACAGAACATTTCGGAACTGGATGTGACGCTCAGCACGTCGGCATCGGCCTCGGGCCTGTCGGGCGTGCTGGATCAGTTGATGGGGATGGAGGCCGCGTCGCTTTCGGGGTTGAGCGAGCGGCGCATCCGGCGCATCGCGTCGCCTTTCGCGCCCGCGGCCCGAAACGCCGACGACCCCCGCATCCTTTCGGGCGCGGCGTTGGACGCCCTAAACCCGCCGCGCGGCAATGCCCAGTGGCGCTGCCTGACCGAGGCGCTTTACTTCGAGGCGCGCGGCGAACCGATCGAGGGGCAATATGCGGTGGCGGAGGTGATCCTGAACCGCGTCGACCATGCCAATTACCCCGACACGATCTGCGGGGTCATCAACCAGGGGACGGGTCGGCAATTCGCTTGCCAGTTTACCTATACCTGCGATGGCCGTCCGGAGGAGATTGCAGATACCGGCGCGTGGCACCGCCTGGGCCATATCGCGCGGATCATGATGGATGGCGGCCCGCGCGATCTGACGGCGGGGGCCACCCACTATCACGCCGATTGGGTCAGCCCGAACTGGTCGCGCATCTATCCGCGGACCGCCTCCATCGGCATCCACGCATTCTACCGCCAGCAATATTGAGCCTGTCGCAATTGACCTGACGAAGGACGCGACGAACCCCTGCGGCCCTGCGCTGCCCGTGCTACGTCCAGTCGTGACGCAACAGGGGCCACGCCGATGAGTGATGACATTTCCAACGCCTTCGCCCATCCCGCGGAACGCGCAAAGGCGACCGCCGACGGCGCGCCGCGCGACCGGATTTCCATGACCGACCATGTGCGGGAGGTGGAGATCGGGGCATTCCAGGCCGAGCGTGGGGTGACGCAGAAAATCCGCTTCGACGTGGTGGTGGAGGTGGAGACCCGCGCCGAGAGCGCGGTGGACGATGTGGACCAGATCCTCAGCTATGACACCATCGTGGAGGCGATCGACGCCGCCCTCGCCGCTGAACGCATGGACCTGTTGGAAACGCTGGCCGCCCGTATCGCCGACGCGATCATCGAACATCCGCTGGCCGCCCGTGTTTTCGTGCGGATCGGCAAGCTGGATCGCGGCCCCTTCACGTTGGGGGTGGAGATCGTTCGCGAGCCGCCCAAGGGCCGTCGACGCCTGCGCCTGCTGGCTGAGGCCGCCCCCCATCCCGTCGTCGTCTACCTGTCCAACGACGCCATCGCGCGCCCCGACCTCTCCGACCTGCTCGACCGGTTGGAGGGGATGAAGGCACCGCTGATCCTGTGCGTCGGGCCGCCCGATCTGCCGATCCCGCAGGCCGTCCACCCGATGCCGCAGCGACGTATCGCGCTCCTGGCGATCGAGCAATCGGCCTGGGTTCTGGCCGCACGTGATCCGCGCTGCGTCGTGGTCGACAGCCGGACGGAACTTGATTGGGCCATGAAGAACGGCCAGATCAGCGTCTGGGCGCCCTCAAAGCTGGTGCTGGATGCCGTCGATGGCCCGGACGCATCCGTAACCGATCCGGTTGCACTGGCCCGCTGGCTCGCCGACGGGTTCGAGGCGCTAAGGCTGATCCGGTTCGGTGATGGGTCGCCCGATGCGCCCCACACCTTTGCCGCCGATGCCATGCCCGCCGCGGCAGAGCTGGACTAGCAGCGCATCAACACGCTGTCGTCCGCACGCGCACCGGCATCCTTGAACCCCGCCTTTTCCAGCACACGCCGCGCCGCGATCTGCCCGGCCGGAACGTAGCCGAAGAAGCGATCCTCTTTCAGGTGCCGTCGCGCGTGATCGAGCGCGGAGGTGAGGAATTCGCTCGCCAGGCCCTGCCCCCAGAAGGCGGGCAGGAAGCGGAACACGATTTCAAGCCCATCCTCCCCGAAGCCGAGCCGGAAGCCGCCGACCCCCACGCATTGCCCCGCATGGCGCAGCGTCCACGGCGCGATCTGATGCCGGCGCCAATCCTGGATATCCCGGTCGAGGTTGCTTTCCCCCGCACCGTCGAACAGGGCGTCGTAAATCGGCAGCGCCCCGGGGCGGGGCGGTACGCCGCTCAAGCGCATGGTCTGGAAGGTCTGCGCGTCATCCATGGGACTGAGATAACCCGGAACCGGACCAATGCGAGGACAAAGTGCGACGTGATGCGCAAGCCTTGCGTCACCGACCCAAGCCGCGCTACGCGGCGCCATGACCATCTACTACCGCCCCATTCCCCAGATCGACCCGGTGCGCCCGGACGGGGCCTGCCCCCTGGCCGGGGGGACGGCGTGGTTCACCCATGCGGAACGGATCACGCGCGACGGGAATGCGAAAATTGTGCCCGCGGCGGACGTACCCGATGACTGGTGCACGGCCCTGACCGCGCCCCGCGCGCCGATTTGCGGGATGTCGATGGACCGGATGCGCCTGATGGGGATCCTGAACGTGACCCCGGACAGCTTTTCGGATGGCGGTGTTCACGCGGATGTCGACGAGGCCGTGGCGCGCGCCGACGCGATGCGCGCGGCCGGGGCCGACCTGATCGACATTGGCGGCGAATCGACCCGTCCGGGCGCGGAAGATGTGGCCGTCGAAGAAGAAATCGCCCGAATCGTCCCGGTCATCGCCGCCCTGATGGCGCGCAGCGCGCCGCCGATAATCAGCCTCGACACCCGGAAATCCGCCGTGGCCCGCGCGGGATTGGAGGCCGGGGCAGCGATTATCAACGACGTCTCGGGCCTGCGCTTCGATCCCGACCTTGCGGCATTGGCTGCCGACCGGGGCGCGCCGCTTGTCCTCATGCATTCCATCGCCACGCCCCAGACGATGCAGGCGCAGGCGGACACTGCCTACGGAGATGTCCTGCTGGACGTGTTCGACGGGCTCGCGCGCGCCGTTGCCAAGGCGACCGACGCCGGGGTGTCTCGGGACCGCATCGTGGTCGATCCCGGCATCGGCTTCGGCAAGACACAGGCGCAGAACCTTGCCTTGATCCAACGCCTTTCCCTGTTTCACGGGCTTGGCTGTCCGGTGCTTCTGGGTGTCTCGCGCAAAGGGTTCATCGGCCAGATCTCGGGCGAGGCGCGGGCGGATCGGCGCGGGCCGGGATCGGCGGGTGTTGGCCTATGGGCGGCAGGGCAGGGCATTCAGATTCTGCGCGTTCATGATATAGAGATGCACAAGCAGGCGCTGGACCTGTGGACCGCCAGCCGAAATGGCGCGGCCCCGACGTGATGAGGACGACCCGAGCATGACCCGCAAACTCTTCGGCACCGATGGCGTGCGAGGCACCGCGAACACGTATCCGATGACCGCCGATATGGCTTTGCGCCTGGGTGCTGCGGCGGGGCGGCATTTCCGCCGCGACGGCTCCGCCGGGCACCGGGTGGTGATCGGAAAGGACACGCGGCTTTCCGGCTACATGATCGAAAACGCGCTGACTGCCGGGCTGACATCCACGGGCATGAACGTGCTGCTTCTGGGGCCGGTGCCGACCCCCGCCGTGGGCCTGCTGACACCGTCGATGCGCGCCGATCTGGGGGTGATGATCTCCGCCAGCCACAACCCGGCCGTGGACAACGGGATCAAACTGTTCGGTCCCGATGGCTTCAAGCTCGATGACGCGGCCGAGGCCGCGATCGAGGAGATGGCGCTCAACGGCGTGGAGCCCGCGCGCCCCGACCGCATCGGGCGGGCCAAGCGCATCGACGATGGCCGCGCGCGGTATCTGGAGCGGGTGAAATCCACCTTCCCCTCCGATCTGCGCCTCGACGGCTTGAAGGTCGTGATCGACTGCGCCAACGGGGCCGCGTATCGCGCCGCACCGGAGGTGCTTTGGGAACTTGGCGCCGATGTCATTCCCATGGGCGTGGAGCCCAACGGCCTGAATATCAACGATGGATGCGGCTCCACCAAGCCCGAGGCTGCGGCGAAGCTGATCCGGGACATGGGCGCGGATGTGGGCATCTGCCTTGATGGCGACGCGGACCGCGTGATCCTGATCGACGAACGCGGGCAGGTGGCCGACGGCGATCAGATCATGGCGCTCTTCGCGAACAGGTGGGCGGAGGAAGGGCGGCTGAAGGGCCACACGCTCGCTGCCACCGTGATGTCCAACCTCGGCCTCGAACGCTACCTCGCCGACCGCCAGATCGTGCTGCACCGCACCGCCGTCGGTGATCGCAACGTGGTGGAGGCGATGCGAGAGCACGGGCTGAACCTGGGCGGGGAGCAGTCGGGCCATATCGTGATGACGGATTACGCCACCACCGGCGACGGGCTGATCGCGGGCCTGCAATTCCTGGCCGAAATGGTGCGCACCGGCAAACGCGCCAGCGCCCTGTCCCAGAATTTCGAGAAGGTGCCGCAACTCCTCAAGAACGTGCGCTACGGCGACGGCTCCACCCCGTTGGAGACGCCCGAAGTGCAGGCCGCCATCAAGGAGGGGGAGGCGCGGCTCGACGGCACCGGCCGCCTCCTGATCCGCAAATCGGGGACGGAACCGCTGATCCGCGTCATGGCCGAGGCGGAGGATGAAGCGCTGATGAAAGATGTCGTGGACGACATCGTGGGCGCCGTCGAAAGCGCCGTCTGACCCGCGCGCTCAGCCCCAGGCCGGCGGCTCCGTCGACGGGGCATAGGTGCCGAAACTCCATTCGTGCCCCTCGGGATCTGTGACGCGGTACCGCTCCGTCCCCCATTCCGTCGTCTCCGGCCCGAACACCAGCGTCGCGCCCGCCTCCATCGCGCGGGCGTGGTGGGCGGCGACGTCTTCCACCACCACGTAGATCCCGGGCGAGCCCTTGGGCAGATCTGCCGTGCCGACCAGGATCACCCCGTCGCCAAATGCCATTTCCGCATGGAGCAAAGTGCCGTCGTCGGCCATCTGCGCGAAATTGCGACGGAACCCGAACGCGCGTTCCAGGAATTCGATGCCCGCCACGCCGTCCGCGTAGCTCAGATAGGGAATGATCGTCGGGGAATGGGCCAATGCAGCGTCCTCCGTTTCGGCTCAAATGTTGTCCCGGTCACGATAGCGCGCTTGCGCCCGCATCGGTCTGCCAAAGTGACGCAACGTTTCCCTTTGGGCGCGGGTCCGCTTGCAGGCAGGCTGATCCCGTCCGACATGCAGGTGCGCCGATGACCCCCCATGATTTCGCTCAACACGTCCTGTCGCTTCAACCGTTCTCCAGGCAATTGGGAACGGAATTGCTCGAAGCGTCCTCCGACGGCGTGGTCTTCGCCCTCGACGTGACGCAGGCGCATTTGCAGCAGCACGGCATCGTCCATGGCGGTGTGCTCAGCGCGCTGGCGGATATGGCGCTGGCTTTTGCGGGCGGTATGGCGATGGGATCGGACGTGGTGACATCGGAATTCAAGATCAATTTCGTGGCGCCCGCCAGGGGCACGCGCCTTCTGGTCGATGGCAAGGTCCTGGGGATGAGCGCGCGGCAGGCCGTGGTCCAGGCCCGCATCTCATCCTTCCGCGACGGGGAGGAGACGTTGTGCTGCGTCGCCCAGGGCACGATCACGCGGGTCAAGGGCGTGGTCCCGGAGGCGGCAATGAACCTCGCGCCTCAGACGGCCTGACCCGCCACGTAAACCTGCGCCACCGCGCGGTCATCGCCCATCATGATCGTGGGGAACAGCGCCTCCCACACATCCTCCGCGCGCGCCGCGCGCTGCGCGATGGCGGGGGTGGAGCAGAGATCGAGCACGCAGAGATCGGCCTCCATCCCCTCCGCGATCCGCCCGATCCGGTCCGCCATCCCCAACGCCTCCGCCGACCCTCCGGTGGCCCGCCACAGCAGCTCCGCCGGATGAAGTACGCGCCCCCGCAATTGCCCGATCTCGTAGGCCGCCGCCATCGACCGCAACATCGAAAAGCTCGACCCGCCGCCGGTATCCGTCGCCAGACCCACGCGCATCCGCTCCGCCAGCCCCATGTCGAACAGGCCCGACCCGATGAACGTGTTGGAGGTCGGGCAATGCACCACTGCCGCACCAACCTCCGCCAGACGATCCACCTCTCTCGGCTCCAGGTGGATCGCGTGGCCATAAAGCCCGTTCGCCCCCAACAAGCCGTGCGCCTCGTAAGTATCAAGGTAATCGCGCGCCGCGGGATAGAGGTCCTTCACCCACGCGATCTCATCGACCTGTTCGCTCAGATGGGTCTGCATCAGGCAATCGGGATGCTCCGCCCATAACGCGCCAAGGGCCTGCAATTGCTCCGGCGTGGAGGTCGGCGAAAAGCGCGGTGTGATGACGTAGGACAGGCGGTCCACCCCGTGCCACGTTTCCAACAGCGCGCGGCTGTCGTCATAGGCCGATTGCGCCGTGTCGCGCAGGTCCTCCGGGGCGTTGCGATCCATGCAGGTCTTGCCCGCAAAGACCCGCATCCCCCGCTCTCGCGCTGCCTCGAAAAACGCGTCCACGCTTTCGGGATGGATCGTGGCGAAACTCGCCACGCTGGTGGTGCCATTGGCCAGGATCAGGTCCAGATAGCGCCCGGCAACCTCCGCGGCGTAATGCGCGTCGCCGAACCGTGCCTCCTCGGGGAACGTATAGGTGTTCAGCCAGTCGATCAGCCGCTTGCCCCAAGACGCGATGATGCCGGTCTGCGGATAATGGGCATGGGCGTCGATGAAGCCCGGCACGATCAGGCAATCCCTGTGGTCCGTCACCTCCGCCCCCGGATGGCGCCCACGCAAATCCGCCCCGTCGCCAAAGGCGGCGATCCGCCCGTCCCGGACCAGCACACCCCCACGGGTCCAGTGGCGTGCCGCCCCCAGCCCGAGCGCCCCCGGATCGCCTTCGAACGCCAGGACCTGCCCAAGAATCAGTCGTTCCGCCATGGCGCCCCCCCGCGATGCTTTCCCGATTGATAGCCCTTCGGCGCGCCCCATGTTAGAGGGCAAGGCACGCGCCGACGGGGAGGGTACCATGGTCGTGGATCCACAACAGATCGCCGATGACATCCGCGACGACGCGCGTGACAGCTACGCGCTCGACAATTCCCTGCGCGCCTCCCTCCGCCAGGCGGTCGAAGCGCAGGATGTGGAGACCATCGACGCGTTGATGGAACCGCTCCACCCCGCCGACATCGCCGACCTTCTGGAACAGGTCTCCGCCCCGGAACGCGAAGGCTGGCTGACGCTCTGGTCCTCGGGCATCGACGGGGAGGTTCTGTCGGAACTCTCCGAAGGTCTGCGCGAAGACGTACTGGCGCTCCTGCCCGATGAGGTGATCGCGGAGGCGGTGCGCGAACTCGACAGCGATGATGTCGTCGACATCGTGGAAGATCTGGAGGAAGACCAGCAAGAAGCCATCCTCGACGCGCTGGAACCCGCCGACCGCGCCGCCGTCGAAGCGGCCCTCTCCTATCCCGAGGAAACCGCCGGCCGTCTCATGCAGCGTGAGATCGTGGCCGTGCCCGAGCATTGGAGCGTGGGCGAGACGATCGACCATATCCGCGGGCAGGCGGGCCATCTGCCCGAAGAATTCTACCATATCATCCTGACCGACCCGCGCATGAAACCAACGGGTTACGTGACCCTGGGGCGGCTCTTGTCCTCCGTGCGCAAGGTCAAGCTGAGCGACATCACCGAGGACAGCTTTCGCCCCATCCCCGCCAGCCAGCCCGAGGATCAGGTCGCCTATGCGTTCAACCAGTACCACCTGATCTCCGCCCCCGTCGTGGACGATGACGGGCGGCTTGTGGGGGTCATCACCATCGACGACGCCATGATCGTTCTGGATGAGGAGCACGAGGAAGACATCCTCCGCCTCGCCGGTGTGGGCGACGAATCGAGCCTGTCGGACAGCGTGGTGGAAACCACCAAGCGCCGTTTCCCTTGGCTCTTCGTGAACCTCATCACCTCGATCCTCGCCTCGCTCGTCATTGCCCAGTTCGAGGCGGCGATCGCGCAGATCGTGGCGCTGGCGGTCCTGATGCCCATCGTGGCGTCGATGGGCGGCAATGCGGGCACCCAAAGCCTGACCGTGGCCGTCCGCGCCATCGCCACCAAGGACCTCACCAGTTCCAACTTGATCCGCGTCATCACGCGGGAGGCCGGGGTGGGCCTCATCAACGGCGTGGTCTTTGCCATCGTGATGGGCATTGTCGGCGTTGTCTGGTTCGGAACCCCGCTCTTGGGCGTCGTGATCGGGGCCGCGATGATCATCAACCTGCTTGTGGCGGGACTTGCGGGCATCCTGGTGCCGGTCATCCTCGACCGTTTGCGCATCGACCCGGCCCTCGCCTCGGGCGCGTTCGTGACGACGGTGACGGATGTGGTTGGCTTCTTCTCCTTCCTGGGCCTTGCGGTGATACTCCTGCTCTGACCCCGCTTTCTTTGCTTCGGAAAATACCTCCCCCGGAGGGTCGGTTCGCCACCCGCGCGATCCTCTCCATCCCGGGCGCTTCCGCAGCGCCGCGCGGCCCTGGCCGCGCCCGCTGCGCCACGCCCAAAGCGCAGATCGAAGGCCTTGGCCTTCGGACCTGCACGGGAGCGCATCGGGATCGGATCGGGAAAAATCGGGAATGGAGTGCGTGTCGGCCTCAGCCGGGGATTTCGAGCGTCACGGTCCGGCCATTGCGAGTATATTGCAGCGTCGTCTCACCGATGGCGGCCACGCGGCCCCCGTCGAGCCGGTCGCCCACCGTCACCCGCACGAACCGGCCAGAGGACAGGCGCACCAGCGCCCTCCGGTCCGACGCGGTGCCGGTCACACCGATCAGGTTCACATTGCGCAGGCGGATCGCGTTGCGCTCGGTCGCGGCGCGGCTGACATCGGCGTTGGACGGGATGTCCGGGCCGGGCGCCACGGCGGAGGGGGCGACGGCGGCCACCTCGGTCACTTCGGGCGGGCTGCGGTCGGCGCTTGCCACGATCTGCGCGATGTTGGACGGGCGCTGCGCGGGCAGAAGCGAGCGTGCCGTGGCCAGATCGGTGCCCTGCGACAGCGCCGCGATCACCGGGTCGACCGCGTCCGGGTCGTCGGCATTGGTCGGCCCGTCGCCGGGAAACAGAGAGGCCGCCGCCGCCGCTTCCTGGGGTGATTGCGGGCGGGCGGAGGGGCGCACGGCGCTCAATTCCTCCTCCGTCAGGCCGCCGAGCACCTGCCGTTCCCGTGTCTCCGACAGGTCAGCGGGCCGTGCGGCGGGGCGGAAGGCGGCCAGAACCGCATCGTCCACGTCGATGGCGGGTGCCTCCGACACCACTTCGCGCGGGCGCTGGCTGGCGACCACGGGCGGGGTCCCCAAAATGACAAAAGCGCCCTCGGGCGTCACGACCCCCTCCGGGGTCGGGGCCACCTGACCATCGGCGGTCAGGTCGAACTCGGTGCCGAAGGGCGGCGGCGGCGGGAACCGGCGCAGCAATTCGCCCGGGTTCACGCCGGGATCGGGCAAGGCGACGGCATCAAACGCCGACACCTCCGGGTCGATGGAGGCGGTGTAGGTCTGGTCAAGCAGATCGAAGGGCCGCAGGTCCGGGCGCTCGGGGGACCGGGCCCAGATCCCGTCTTCCGCGTAAAGCGCCTCTGCCTCCTCGACGGACGGGTTTAGCCCCGGATCAATCGGGGGCAGGGGCGGCAGGTCCAGATCCGCGTCGATATCGGGCAGGGCGCTGTCATCCGCGGCGCCCGTGTCTCCACCGGGCGGGGCCGCCCCGTCGGGGTCGAGCGCGGCGAGGTCGAGGTCTACGCCGTCCGCCGCCGCTTCATCGGCGAGCGACGGCTGCCCGCCCCCCGCCGTTCCGATCACGGGCGCGGAGGTGACGACGTCGGGCGCTTGCCCGCCATTGACCGGCGCGCTGGCGACCCGATCGTCCGACGCGCCACCGTTCAGAAGCCGCGCCAGCGGGCTGTCGGGCAGGAACACCGCCGACCAGATCGCCACCATCGCCAAAAGCAGCAGCAGGATCACGGTCAGGATCAGCCCGGTGCGGAACGACGGCCCGGCCGAGGGCGTGGCCTTGCGGGCCAGAAGGCCCGAGGTGAAGGTCTCATCCTCGACTGCCGCCCCGTCTCCGCCATCGGTCGCATCCGGCGCATCGGTGACAGGTGCGGCCTGGCGTCGGCGCAGAAGGCCGCCGCGCGCCTCCGGCTGCGTCGGCGCCGCAAGGGGGACATCTGCGCTGGGGGCCGGGGCCGTCAGGGCGGCGGCGTCGGCCTTCCGATCCTCCGGCTTCGAGCGGCGCAATCCGCCCAGAAGGCCGCGTTTGGGGGCGGCATCCGGCGTGTCCGCCGCCGGGGGTGGAGTGTCGAAGGGGGAGGGACGGGGGCTTGCGCTCAACCCGGTGGGATTGCCACCGGCCGTCGGGTCGATCTCCACCCGCGGGCGGGTCGGCGCATCGGCCACTTTCGCGGGTTTGGGCCGTGTCTTGGAGGCATCGCGCACCCGCTGCAACTGTTCTGCAAGCCGGGGCATCTGTGCCGCCGCACCCTCCGTCACCTCCGGTGTGTCCGGCGTGTCGCCTGCCGGACTGACAGATGCGCCGGTCAGACCAAGGCGACCCTCCCGTTGGCCAACGAGGCTGCCGCGCGGGGCGGCGGGCGAGTCGACGCGGCTCTTGCGGGCGGTGAATTGACCGCCCGGGGCGGCGGTGCTGTCGGGCTTCGCGGCGGGGGCTTCCCCCCGGATCACGCGGGCCCGCTGGCGGGCCTCCCGCGCGGCGGGGGACGGGGCGGGCGGCAGGGCCGGATCGTCATCGCCAGCATCGCCGATCGGGTCCGGCGGCGTCTCGGCTTCCGGTTCCGTCCGCAACGGCTCGATCGGCCCGGCCTGGGTCGGATCGGCAATCGGCTGCACCGGCGCGCTTTCGGCTGCGGCGGCCATGTTGAGTGCCTCGGCCAGCGCCGGGTTCTCCCCCTCCATGGCGGAGAAGGGCGGCTCTTCGGGTGCATCAACCGGGTCGGGTGAAACCTCTTCGGAGAGGGAAGGCTCGTCCGCGGGCAACGGCTCCAGCGGTGGCTCCTCTACCGACGGCTCCTCCACCGGCGGAACGACAACACCGGGCGCGTCGGCGGGAGCGGCGGGCTCCACCTCCGCCTCAGGCGCGGCGTCCTCCGGCGCAACCTCGTCCGGCAGGCTTTCGGTCTCGACGGCGGGCGGGATCACCCCAGGCGCTTCGGCGTTCAGGCCACCGTCCGGCGCGTCTGATTGCTCCTCCGGCTCCGGCGCGACCTGTTCGGCCGCCTCCGCTTCGGGCTGCCCGTAGGTGTCGGGACCAAACGCGATCCCCTCGGCGGAGAAATCCATGCCCTTCGCCGCGTCGCTCAACTCAAAGAGCGGCACGCCGGGAAAGCGTTCCGTGGGCGGCATCGCGGCAAAGCCCGCACCGACGAACCCGTATTGCGCCGCGAAGCCGCGCGCCTCGTCCAGCGTCTCCCGCGCGACAACCGCGATCTTCACGCGGTCCTCCTCCAGCACGCGCCAATCGTATTGCAGCTCGGTCACGGAATAGGGTGTCAGGCCGTCCAATCCGTCCTCGATCCGGAACACCGTCAGTTCCGGGTCCGCCGTGGGCACCGTCAGGGAGGTATAGAGGATCTGGTCGTCGGGCAGCACCAGAAGCGCCTCGAACTCCTCGCCTTCCCGCTCCACCGCGGCTTCACGCAGGGTCGACAGGGCCGCGCCGATGTCGCCGCCGGACAGATCCGCCTCCGCGATCATCGCCCAATGGCCGGCCGGCTGGCGATGCGCCAGCGCGATACCGTCCGCGGACAGGAAGAGTGCGATATTCACCGTCAAGTCAGGCCTCGATCATTCGTCCAAAGGCGTGGCAGTCGCGCCACAATCGCCCCCTCTTACAGGGCTTTTTCCGGAGGGCAAACCAGTCTGCACGCCCGATGCGCCCCATCGGCAGGATTTAGTCTAAATCTTTTGGACGCCTCACAAAAGGGGGCGACGCGAAGGGGCGCGGTGGCATGTCCCACCGCGCCCCCCATGCGCCTTGGCCGCCACCGGGGCCAATCTGGCCCAAACAGCGTTAATATTCGGTTCTCAGGCCGTGGCCGCCGCCAGCGCCCGGTCCAGATCGGCGATCAGATCGTCGGCATCCTCCGTCCCGATGGAGACCCGCACCACGTTCGGCGCGGCCCCGGCGGCTTCCTGCTGCTCCGGCGTCAATTGCCGGTGGGTGGTGGAGGCCGAATGGATGATCAGCGAGCGTGTGTCGCCCAGATTGGCCACGTGGCTGAAAATCTCCAGCGAATCGACCAGCTTCACGCAGGCCTCGTACCCGCCCTTGACCGCGAAGGTGAACAAGGCGCCCGCGCCCTTGGGGCAGACCGTCTTCACACGCTCGAAATAGGGTGACGATTCAAGTCCCGCGTAGGTTACGAAATCCACGCGGTCATCGGCTTCCAGCCACTTGGCGATCTTCACCGCGTTCTCCACGTGCCGCTCCATCCGCAGGCTCAGCGTCTCGATCCCCATCAGCGTGTAGTGGGCAGCCTGCGGGTTCATCGTCATGCCCAGATCGCGCAGGCCGATGGCGATGCCGTGGAAGGTGTAGGCCAGCGGGCCGAAGGTCTCGGCAAATTTCAGGCCGTGGTAGGCGGGCTCGGGCTGGCTGAGCGACGGGAACTTGTCCGACGCGGCCCAATCGAACTTGCCCGAATCGACCACGCAGCCGCCGGTCACGGTGCCGTTGCCGGTCAGGTACTTGGTGGTGGAATGCACGACCAGCGTGGCCCCATGCTCGATCGGGCGGTGCAGGTAGGGCGTGGCGGTTGTATTGTCGATAATCAGCGGAATGCCCGCCCCGTCGGCAATATCGGCCACCGCGCGCACGTCCATGATGTAGCCGCCGGGGTTGGCGATGGCTTCACCGAAGATCGCGCGCGTATCGTCGTCGATGGCCGCTTTCACCGCGTCCAGATCGTCGAAATCGACGAATTTCGCCTCCCACCCAAAGCGCTTGATGGTTTGGGAGAATTGCGTGACCGTGCCGCCGTAAAGCCTTGTGGAGACAACCACATTCCGCCCCGGCGCCATGATCGGGAAGAGCGCCATGATCTGCGCCGCGTGACCGGAGGAGCAGCAGACCGCCCCCGCGCCGCCTTCCAGGGTAGCAATCCGCTCCTGCAACACCGCGACCGTTGGGTTGGTCAGGCGGGAATAGATGTAGCCCACCTCTTGCAGGTTGAACAAAGCCGCCGCGTGTTTGGCATCGCGGAACACATAGGCCGTGGTCTGGTAGATCGGCGTCTGCCGCGCGCCGGTTGCGGGGTCGGGCCGCGCGCCTGCGTGGATTTGGAGCGTGTCGAAGCCGTAGCTGGGGCCATCGGTCATTTAGGGTCTCTCCCGTGATATTGGTTGCGCGCTTGATAGAACAGGCCGCCGCCCCCCTGCAATCGCCCCGCCACATCAAGGGCCACCTGTCCTGCCGCCCGCCACCGTTGAAGAACACCCGTTCCGTCACGTCGGCCCGGATATGTCGGCGGGCCGTAAGCGGCTTGTCCCCGGGCCGACAATCACCCGAAGCGCGACGGCATGGCACTGGACCTTGGCGGGTCAAACGGGCACAAGACGCGGGACCAGTACCGGACCCGGATCGAACCATGGCCAGCTTCTTCAAACGCCTCTTCACCTGGTGGGATGGACAGACCATCGGCACCCAGCTCTTCACCGCGCGCAAGGGCAACAAGGTGGGCGAGGATGCCGCCGGAAACATATTCTACCGCAATGCCGACGACACGAAGCGCTGGGTGATCTTCAACGGTGAGGCGGAGGCGTCCCGCGTCGATCCCGATTGGCACGGCTGGCTGCACCACACCTGGGACACGCCGCCGTCGGAGACGCCGTTGCCTCACAAGACGTGGGAAAAGCCGCATCTGCCGAACCTGACCGGCACCCAGGCCGCCTATGCCCCCGCAGGCTCGCTGCGCCGGGCGGAACCGGCGGATCGGCGCGATTACGAGGCGTGGAGCCCGGAGTGATCGTGCCGCAAACGGGCGGGCGCGCAGCACCCCCCTTGGCGCGCCGTCACGCCCACGCTATGCACTCCCATGGCCGAGACTGACTATTCCCTTCCCGAGATTGCCACCGGTGCCGTTGTCCTGGCCGCCGCGATCGGCTTTTTCGTCTATGCCTCCGGCCCCGGTGGCCCGTCCGAGGCGGGCAGCTACGAATTGACCGCCGCGTTCCGCTCCGCCGAGGGGATCGCAGTTGGCACCGAAGTGCGCCTTGCGGGCGTGCGCATCGGCACCGTGACGGGGATGGAACTGAACCCGACGACCTTCCTGGCGGAGACGACCTTTGCCGTGGCCAATGACGTGGTCCTTCCCGATGACAGCGCCATCGCGATCTCGTCCGAAGGGCTTCTGGGCGGCTCGTTCGTCGAAGTGATCCCCGGCGGCTCTCCGTTCGATCTGGAGGAGGGGGGAGAGATCCTCGACACCCAATCCTCCGTCAGCCTCATCACGCTCTTGCTGCGGTTCTTCGGCGGCAGTGAAGGCAGCTGATGCGCCGTCTCGGGTCGATATGCCTGGCCGCGTGTCTGGCCATCTGCGCGCCCGTCGCGGCGCAGCAATTCGATAATTTCGATGGTGACAACACGTTCGAGGATTTCCAGCTCGATTCCGGCGATGGCAGCACGGAGCTGACGATCTCGGAAGATGGCGGTCTGATTGCCGATACCGGCGGCGGGGATATCACGCTCAACCTCGGCGATGGTGGCAGCCAGGGCTCGTTCGAGAGCTTTCCCGGCGTCACCGGCCCCGTCACCTCCATCAGCCAGCCCCCGACGCAGCAAGGCAGCGTCGTGTCGCTGCGCGCGCTCGACCGGTTGCTTGGGCAGCCCACGGATATCGAACTGGCCATCGGTCAGACGGTGGTGTTCGGGCGCATCGCGGTGCGGGTGACGGAATGCCGGTTCCCGGCGGGCGATCCGGACGGCGATGCCTATGCGCATCTGGAGGTTCTGGACCTTGAAGGGCAGCAACTGTTCCTGGGCTGGATGATCGCCTCCTCCCCCGCGCTCAACGCGTTGGAACATGCGCGCTACGATGTCTGGGTTCTGGGCTGCGCGGCGGCCTGAGGGGTCAGACCTCCAGCGGCGCATCCTCGGGCAGGGACAGGAAATCGGCGGGCAACATCAAAGCGGTCGCCAGTTTCGCCCGGTAATCGGCCCGCGCAACCTCGATGGCGCCCAGGCTTTGCAGATGGTCGGTCACGAATTGAGTGTCGAAGAGGACGAATCCACCAAGGCGCAGCCGCTGCACAAGATGCGCCAGCGCCAGCTTCGAGGCGTCGGTCCTGCGTGAGAACATGCTCTCGCCGAAAAATGCGGCACCCAACGCCACGCCGAACACGCCGCCCGCCAGCCCCTCGTCATCCCATATCTCCACGGAATGGGCGAGGCCCCTGGAATAGAGCGCCATGTAGCATTCGGTCAGGGTGGAATTGATCCAGGTCGGCGCGCGGTCCGCGCAGCCGTCGATCACGCCCGGAAAATCGTAGTTGACGCGCACGCTATAGCCCCCGCGCCGGACCCTGCGGCGCAGCGAGCGGGATATGTGGAACCCGTCGATCGGAAAGATGCCGCGGCGTTGCGGGTCGACCCAGAACACCTCCGTATCCTCGGCCCCCTCGGACATCGGGAAGATGCCCGCCGCATAGGCCCGCACCATCAACTCTGGGCTGAGCGCGGGCCGCGGGGAAGGGTGCATATCGTGGGCCATGGGCGACAGTTAGGGCCGATGGATCGAAAAGCCCATGAAAACTTGGCGTTTGCGGAATTATTTCGCGCGTGGCGGGCGGCGTTAACGGGATGTTAGGGGCGCTATGGTCTTGTCCCCGCTTGGAATTCCAACCCGGGCCGCTCTGGTCCGGACCTCGATGTGATCGGCTTTCCGGTCCGGTGGATGTCAGCCTTGCACCCCGCAAGGCCCCGATTTCGGGACCGCCGGATGTCTGGGCACCGCATGCACATGTCCCAGCCTGTCCGCCCTGCGGGCAGCAGCGCCGGTCCGCCTTCGGGCGGCGCCGTCCACCTTTACGATGCGCGGACCCGTTCCGCATCCGCGTCCGACCCTGGCGGACGACCTTCCCCTCCCGAGATGCGCTGCACGATCACCGGGCCCAAGCAGGGCCCCGGCCCGATCCCATGCGCGCCGCGCCCCTTTTCCGAACGCAAGTCGCCTGTCATCCTGTGCGCAGCTTTCACGATTGGCCACCAGCACGGGGGGGAGGATGCGCCATGCAAAAAGTGGACGGAATAGGGGGCCTGTTCTTCGTCGCCAAGGACGCCGACGCCCTCGCGAAATGGTATCGCGACCACCTGGGCATCGACCTTGTCCCCGGCGATTACGACACGCCGCCCTGGACACAAGAGGCGGGTGAAACGGTTTTCGCGCCTTTCACGACGCTCACCAGCCCGATGACCGACGCACCGCGCCCCTTCATGGTCAATTTCCGCGTGTCGGATCTGGAGGCGATGATCGCACAGTTGGAAAGCGCGGGGATCACCGTCAAGCGCGACCCGGAGGTCTATCCCAACGGGACCTTCGCCTGGCTCGACGATCCCGAGGGCAATCCGATCGAACTATGGCAACCGGCCTGAGCCGCCCGCGATGGGGCTATTGCAGGTTCTCTTCCAACCAGCCTTCCAGCCAGTGGATCGTGTAATCGCCGGTCTGCACCGCGTCCGCCTGCAACAGTTCCCGGAAGAGCGGCACGGTGGTATCGATACCGTCCACGATCAGCTCCCCCAACGCGCGGTTCAGACGCGCCAATGCCTCGGGCCGGTCGCGGCCATGGACGATCAGCTTGGCGATCAGCGAGTCGTAGTAGGGCGGAATGCGGTAGCCGTCGTAAAGCGCGCTGTCCATCCGCACACCCAACCCGCCGGGCGCGTGATACTGGCTGATCGTGCCGGGGCAGGGGGAAAAGTTGGGCAGCTTCTCCGCATTGATCCGCACCTCGATGGCGTGGCCGTTGACCTGTAGCTCATCTTGCTTGAACGACATCGGCAGGCCGGCGGCCACGCGGATTTGCTCGCGGACGAGGTCCACGCCCATGATCGCCTCCGTCACCGGATGTTCGACCTGAAGGCGCGTGTTCATCTCGATGAAGTAGAATTCGCCGTTCTCGTACAAGAACTCGATGGTGCCCGCGCCCTCATAGCCCAGATCAGCCACGGCCTTGGCGCAGGTCTCCCCGATCTGCGCGCGCAATTCGGGTGTGATGGAGGGGCCGGGGGCCTCCTCGAACACCTTCTGGTGGCGGCGTTGCAGGGAACAGTCGCGCTCACCCAGATGGACGGCGTTGCCCTTGCCGTCGCCGAACACCTGCACCTCGATATGGCGCGGCGTGCCGAGGTATTTTTCGATATAGACCTCGTCATTGCCGAAGGCGGCCTTGGCCTCGGACCGGGCCGCGCCGAACGCGGTGTCGATCTCCGCCGCCGATTTCGCCAGTTTCATTCCGCGCCCGCCGCCGCCTGCGGTGGCCTTGACGATGACGGGATAGCCGAAATCTTCCCCAATCTTGCGCGCGGCGGCGAGGTCCGGCACGCCGCCCTCCGACCCCGGCACGCAGGGCACGCCAAGCTTTATCATCGTCTCCTTGGCGGTAATCTTGTCGCCCATGGTGCGGATATGTTCGGCGGACGGGCCGATGAACTTGATCCCGTGATCTTCCACGGCCTGGACGAAATTCGCGTTCTCGGACAGGAACCCGTATCCCGGGTGGATGGCTTCGGCCCCGGAAATCTCGCACGCCGACAGGATCGCGGACATCGACAGATAGCTGTCGGTGCCGGGCGGCGGGCCGATGCAGACCGACTCGTCAGCCATGCGCACATGCATCGCATCGGTGTCGGCGGTGGAATGCACGGCCACCGTCTCCACCCCCATCTCGCGGGCGGCGCGGATGACACGAAGCGCGATCTCGCCGCGATTGGCGATCAGGATCTTGCGGAACATGGGCAGGGCCCCCCGGGAAAAGCTGCTTATTCGATGATCATCAACGGCGCGCCGAATTCGACGGGTGCCTTGTCTTCCACGACGATGCGCTTGACCGTGCCTGCGCGCGGGGCGGGGATCTGGTTCATGGTCTTCATCGCCTCGACGATCAGAAGCGTCTGACCTTCAACCACCTTGTCCCCCACGCTGACGAAGGCGGGCGCGGAGGGTTCGGGCTGCAAATAGACGGTGCCGACCATGGGCGAGGTCACGGCACCCGGGGCCTGGGCCGGATCTTCGCTAACGGCTGGGGCTTGCGCGGCGGGGGAGGAGGTGGGGGCCGCGGGCGCAGCGGCCGGTGCGGGCGTGGCCGGTGCCGCGGGGGCCTGCATCATCATGGGCTGCGCGGCCATGGGCTGCTGCTTGGCCACGCGGACATTCAACCAATCGCTTTCGCCGTATTCACGCTTGACGTGCAACTCGGTCAAATCGTTTTCCCGAAGCACCTCCGCCAAAGCCTTGATGAAGGCCACGTCCTGATCATGCGGTTTCTCAGCCATAATGCTCCCCATCGTTGTCCTTGGCCCCGCCTGCGGGACGGTCGTGTTGAGCCGCTATACCGCAGGGTTCCGCCGGGGAAAAGCCGCTCTGTTCATCCCGATATGGGCGCTGGTCTGCGCGATTGCAGCCCGCAATCGCCCAAATTTTCGGCAAACATGCTTTCATCCGCAAGGCTTTCGGCCCACCCGGTCCGGCAGAAATTTTACCATTTGATAAATTTTTGAACCCGTGCCAGCCTGAACCCAACCGAAGACCCCAGCATTCGCAAGGGAGGCCGCCTTGACCAACAGCCCCTTCACCCCCGGCATCGCGCCCGCACGTCTGGCGCCGGATGCCCTGTCCGAGAATTTCAGCGACCTGCACGCACCACTGGACGCGCATGAGGCGCTGGTGGCCGCCGACCGGTGCTATTTCTGCCACGACGCACCCTGCATCACGGCCTGCCCGACCGACATCGACATCCCGCTTTTCATCCGCCAGATCGCCACCGGCACGCCCGAGGCGGCGGCCCAGACGATCTTCGACCAGAACATCCTTGGCGGCATGTGCGCGCGGGTTTGCCCGACCGAGACACTGTGCGAGGAGGCCTGCGTGCGCGAGGCGGCCGAGGGCAAGCCGGTGCTGATCGGCCAGTTGCAGCGGTATGCGACCGACACGGTGATGGCCTCCGGCGTGCATCCGTTCGAACGGGCACCGGCGACGGGGAAACGGATCGCCGTGATCGGTGCGGGCCCCGCCGGGCTGGCCTGCGCACACCGTTTGGCAATGCATGGCCACGGCGTGGACCTGTTCGATGCGCGGCCCAAGGCGGGCGGCCTGAACGAATACGGTATCGCCTATTACAAGACGACCGATGGCTTCGCGGAGGCGGAGGTGAATTGGCTGCTGAAAATCGGCGGCATCGAAGTGCATTACAACAAGGCCCTCGGGCGGGAATTGTCGCTCGACACGCTGCGCGCAGATTACGACGCTGTTTTCCTTGGCATGGGTCTGGCGGGCGTGAACGCTTTGCGGGCGGAGGGGGAAGGGCGCGAAGGTGTGGTCGACGCCGTCGATTTCATCGCCAACCTGCGCCAGGCCGATGACCTGGCGGCGCTGCCCGTGGGCCGAAACATCGTCGTGATCGGCGGTGGCATGACGGCCATCGACGCCGCCGTGCAATCGAAGCTGCTGGGGGCGGAGAACGTCACCCTGGTCTATCGCCGGGGTCGCGATTCCATGCCCGCCAGCCGGTTCGAACAGGACCTTGCCGCCTCCAAGGGCGTGCGCTTCATCTTCAACGCCATGCCGGTGGAAGTGCTCGGCAACGGCGCGGCACAGGCGCTTCGGTGTGAATATACCCGCGCCGAGGGAAGCAGCCTGACCGGTACGGGAGAGACGTTCGATATTCCCGCCGACCAGGTGCTGAAGGCCATCGGCCAGACGCTCAACGGCGCACCCGATGCGCTCACCCTCGACGGGGGCAAGATCGCCGTGACCGGCGCGGGCCGGACCAGCGCGGAAGGTGTCTGGGCGGGCGGCGATTGCGCCAGCGGAGGCGAAGACCTGACCGTGACCGCCGTGGCCGAGGGGCGCGACGCGGCGGAGGATATCCACGCGGCTCTGTCCGGCGATGCCTGAGCTTCCCGAGGCAGAAGCCGCCCGCCAGCGGATCGAGGACGGGGCGCTTCATCGCACCATCACCGACATCCGGTTGGGGGAGGTGCGCCATATGGACATGCCCTCCAAGCCCGACCGGGACCGTCTGATCGGGACGCAATTCACCCGGACCCACCGACACGGGAAATACATTTTCGTGGGCTCCGTCGACGGGCCATGGCTCCATATCCATCTTGGTATGGCCGGCTCCGTCCGCGTGATGACGGCGGGGCAGGCGGAGGCCAAATACATCCGCTTCACGATCGTCTTCGAAGGCAATCACCGCCTGCATTTCCGCGATCCGCGCAAATTCGGCCACGTGGAACTGGTGGAGGACGTGGAGGCCTTCATCACGGCCAAGGGCCTCGGCCCCGACGCCCTGACCATCGGCGACAATGCCTTCGCGCGCGCCGTGGGCGGGACGCGGGGCGCGGTGAAATCCGCCCTGCTGAGCCAGAAAAAGCTGGCCGGGATCGGCAATCTCTGGGCGGACGAGACGCTCTACCGCACCGGTATCGACCCCGAAACGCGGGCCTGCGATCTGCCCACCGGCAAAGTCACGGACATGCACCGGGCGAGTCGTGATATCCTGCAAGCCGTGGTCGACACCGGCGCGGATTATTCCAAGCTGCCGGGCGACTGGCTGATCCACCACCGCGCGGCAGGCGACGATTGCACCCGCTGCGACGGCACCATCACGAAGAAAACCGTGGGGGGGCGCACGTCCTATTTCTGCCCCGACCACCAGAGCGCATTCTGAGGAGACAAACCATGGCTGACCTGACCTCCAACTTCCTCGGCATCCATTCGCCAAACCCCTTCTGGCTCGCCTCCGCGCCGCCGACGGACAAGGAATACAACGTCCGCCGCGCGTTCGAGGCCGGGTGGGGCGGGGTCGTGTGGAAAACCCTCGGCGCGGAAGGCCCGCCCGTGGTGAACGTGAACGGACCCCGCTACGGCGCGATCTACGGCGCGGACCGGCGGCTTCTGGGCCTCAACAATATCGAACTGATTACCGACCGCGACCTCTACACCAACCTTGAAGAGATCAAGCGTGTGAAAGCGGATTATCCTGACCGCGCGATGATCGTCTCCATCATGGTGCCTTGCGAGGAGGAGGCGTGGAAAGCCATCCTGCCCCTGGTGGAGGATACCGGCGCGGACGGGATCGAGCTGAACTTCGGCTGCCCCCACGGCATGTCGGAGCGTGGCATGGGCGCCGCCGTGGGGCAGGTGCCGGAATACATCGAAATGGTAACTCGCTGGTGCAAGCAATACTACTCCAAACCCGTCATCGTGAAGCTGACGCCCAACATCACCGACATCCGCAAACCGGCGGAAGCCGCGCATCGTGGCGGGGCGGATGCGGTCAGCCTCATCAACACGATCAATTCCATCACATCCGTGAACCTCGACACGATGTCACCCGAGCCGTCCATCGACGGCAAAGGCTCCCATGGCGGCTATTGCGGCCCGGCGGTGAAGCCGATTGCCATGTCGATGGTGTCGGAAATCGCGCGCAATCCCGAGACGCACGGCCTGCCGATCTCCGGCATCGGGGGCATCACGACGTGGCGTGATGCGGCCGAATTCATGGCGCTCGGCGCGGGCAACGTGCAGGTCTGCACGGCGGCGATGACCTACGGCTTCAAAATCGTGTCGGAGATGATCTCGGGCCTGTCGCAATATCTCGATGAGAAGGGGATGAGCCTCGACGACCTGGTGGGCCGCGCGGTGCCGAACGTGACGGATTGGCAGTACCTGAACCTCAACTACGTCTCCAAGGCGCGGATCGACCAGGATGCCTGCATCAAGTGCGGGCGCTGCTATGCGGCCTGCGAAGACACGTCGCATCAGGCGATTTCCATGTCCGCCGACCGCGTGTTCGAGGTGATCGACGCCGAATGCGTGGCCTGCAACCTCTGCGTCAATGTCTGCCCGGTGGAGGATTGCATCACGATGGTCGAGATGGACGCCGGAGAGGTCGACCCCCGCACCGGCAAGCCGGTGGAGCCGGATTATGCCAACTGGACCACCCATCCCAATAATCCGGGCCGGGTCGAAGCGGCGGAGTGAGCGGCGGATAGATGATCGAGCGCCTCGACCACGTGAACCTTCAGACCGTCCAGATGGAAGCGATGATCGCTTGGTACGGCCAGTATTTGAAGCTTCGGAACGGACATCGCCCGCCCTTTCCCTTTGCCGGGGCATGGCTTTACGCGGGCGATCACCCGGTCGTGCATCTGGTGGAGGTCGCGACCGCGTCGCCCAAGGCGGATGACCTGGCACTGGAACACGCGGCGTTCCGGGCGAGAGGTCTGCGCGGGTTTCTGGAGCGGTTGGCTGATGGCGGGGAACCGCACCGCGTGGTCCAAGTGCCCGACATGCCGCTGGTCCAGGTCAATGTCTGGGACCCGGACGGCAACCATCTTCACATTGATTTCGATGGGGCGGAGGCCGAGGGGTTGGATCTGGAAGCCTTCACGGTGTCGAAGATCGAGGCTTGAAGTGCGCGTAAGGCCATCGCCGTCCCGGCGGGTGCGGATCGGCGACGGGCCGTCTAGGGCGCCAGAACCCGCCGGAACAAAGCCTCAAGGAACACCTCCGCCTCGTCGATAGGTTCCCGGCCCTCTCCCAGAACCGCGCGGACCTGCACGTCGAAATCAGCGTAATGCTGGGTCAGCGACCAGATCGAGAAGATCAGGTGATGCGGATCGACCGGGGCCAGCTTCCCCGCGCTGGACCAGCCACGCAGCACCTCGGCCTTTTCATCGACCAACGCCTTCAAATCCGTCGACAGCCCGTCTTTCATCCGGGGCGCGCCCTGCACGATTTCCTGCGCGAACAGGCGCGACTCGCGCGGCAGGTCCCGGCTCATCTGCAACTTGCGTCGTACATAGGCCAGCAATTCCGCCTGCGGATCACCATCGGCATCCAGCGCGCGCAGCGGGTCGAGCCAGGTATCCACCAACCCCTCAAGCAGCGTGACGTGGATCTCCTCCTTCGAGGCGAAATAATAGAGCAGGTTGGGCTTCGACAGCCCCGCCTCCCGCGCGATCTCATCCAGGGTTGCGCCGCGAAAACCGTGGCGGGAAAACACCTCCAACGCCGCCTCCAACACGCGGGCGCGGTTCTTTTCCTGGATGCGGGTGCGGGGTTTGGGCACGGCCATCACGTTCTCCTTGCCCAAAGTCGCGGCACATTCGCGGCTTTCCTTGGCAGATGCATTCGAAAGGGGCAATCTGCGGTATCGTTTACGTTGACTGGCACAGGGCATTTGCTAGCGTGTCCTTGACCATTTGGTCAAAAGATTTTGCGTCGCGCCACGCGACGGGGGGAGATGAGCCATGGCACTTGACCGCAGCAACCCGGTTCCCAATGACTTGAGCGCCTTCTGGATGCCGTTCACCGCGAACCGGCAATTCAAGCAGACCCCGCGCATGTTCGTGGGCGCCGACAAGATGCATTACAAGACCGCCGATGGCCGCGACGTGCTGGACGGTACCGCCGGATTGTGGTGCTGCAACGCCGGCCACAACCAGCCGCGGATCGTGGAGGCGATCCAGAAACAGGCGGCGGAGCTGGACTATGCGCCCGCCTTCCAGATGGGCCATCCCAAGGCGTTCGAGCTGGCCAACCGGCTGCGCGACATGGCGCCGGAGCCATTCGAGCACGTCTTTTACACCAATTCCGGCAGCGAGTCGGTGGAAACGGCGCTCAAGATCGCTATCGCGTACCAGCGCGCCATCG
Organism: Hasllibacter sp. MH4015; assembly: GCF_020177575.1. Classification (NCBI taxonomy): domain Bacteria; kingdom Pseudomonadati; phylum Pseudomonadota; class Alphaproteobacteria; order Rhodobacterales; family Roseobacteraceae; genus Hasllibacter; species Hasllibacter sp. MH4015. The sequence goes on along the minus strand of NZ_JAHTBK010000001.1, from coordinate 1,853,530 downwards.
GGCAGGGGTCGCGGACCCGCCTGATCGGGCGCGAGCGGGGCTATCACGGGGTGAATTTCGGCGGCATCTCCGTCGGTGGCATCGTGAACAACCGCAAGGTCTTCGGCTCGCTCCTGACCGGGGTGGATCACCTGCCGCACACCCATCTGCCGGAGAACGCCTTCACCAGAGGCCAGCCCGAACACGGCGCGCATCTGGCCGAGGATCTGGAACGGATCGTGGCGCTCCACGGGGCGGAGACGATTGCGGCCTGTATCGTGGAGCCCATGGCCGGGTCCACCGGCGTTCTGATGCCGCCCAAAGGGTACCTCGAACGGCTGCGCGAGATCTGCACGAAGCACGGCATCTTGCTGATTTTCGACGAGGTGATTACCGGCTTCGGGCGGCTTGGCAGCAGTTTCGCGGCGGAGCATTTCAATGTCATGCCGGACCTCATCACCACCGCCAAGGGGCTGACCAACGGCGTGATCCCGATGGGCGCGGTCTTGGCCACGAAAGGCATCCACGATGCCTTCATGCAAGGGCCCGAGCACCTGATCGAGCTGTTCCACGGCTACACCTATTCGGGCAATCCCATTGCGTCGGCCGCCGGTCTCGCGACGCTGGAGACCTATCGCGAAGACGGGTTGTTCGAACGTGCGGCGGACCTCGCGCCCTATTGGGAAGAGGGGCTGCATTCCCTGCGCGGCCTGCCCCATGTGATCGACATCCGCAACATGGGCCTGATCGGCGCGGTGGAGTTGGAACCGATTGCAGGGGAGCCCACAAAGCGCGCCTTCCAGGCGTTCCTCGATTGCTACGAGAAGGGCGTCCTGATCCGCACGACCGGCGACATCATCGCCATGTCGCCGCCGCTGATCATCTCGAAGGGCGAGATAGATCAGCTGTATGGCACCTTGCGTGACGTGTTGCAGGGGTTGAAGTGATGTTACGAGCGGCTTGCCGTCGACGGGCCGGGGTCTGTCGACCCGACGTTGGTTCAGCGCACTTTATGCCGGCCAAGTGCGGGCAACGCCCATGCGTGTCACCGAGATCAGCCAAATCGACAGGCCGCGGGACGGCCCGTCGATGGCGCGGCGGCCCTTGGGCCGCTGTGAACGCGCCTGCCGCAAAGATACAGAGATTTTCTCGGAGGCCAGCCGATGCCTGAAGCAAAGGCGGAAACCCTGATCGACGATGCCCGCGTGCGCGTCACCCGGTTCGATTTCGCGCCCGGGGATGAGACCGGCTGGCACGTCCACGGCATGGATTACGTGATCACCACGCTGACCGATTGCCAGATGCGGCTGGAGGAGCCCGGTGGGGAGACCCGCGAGGTCACGATCCCCGCAGGCAGCGTCTATCGCCGGGATCAGGGCGTTGAGCATAACGTGATCAATGGCGGCGATGCGCCGATGGCCTTCATCGAGACCGAACTGAAATAGGAGCGAGCCCATGCCAGCCCCCGGCGAAAACATGAAGATCAACGGCGAGCGTTTGTGGGACTCGCTGATGGAGATGGCCAAGATCGGCCCCGGCATCGCGGGCGGGAACAACCGCCAGACGCTGACCGATGAGGATAGCGAGGGCCGGCACCTGTTCCAGCGCTGGTGCGAGGATGCGGGCTGCACCATGGGGGTCGACGAGATTGGCAACATGTTCGCCCGGCGCGAGGGGACGGACCCGGATGCGCTGCCGGTTTACGTGGGCAGCCATCTCGATACCCAGCCCACGGGCGGGAAATACGACGGCGTTCTGGGCGTGCTTGGCGGGTTGGAGATCATCCGCACGATGAACGACCTCGACATCAGGACAAAGCATCCCATCGTGGTCACGAACTGGACGAACGAGGAAGGCACCCGCTACGCGCCCGCAATGCTCGCCAGCGGGGTTTTCGCAGGGAAACACGCGCTCGACTGGGCCTATGACCGCGTCGACGCGGAGGGAAAGCGGTTCGGCGATGAACTCGAACGGATCGGCTGGAAAGGCGAGGAAAAGGTCGGCGATCGCAAGATGCACGCCTTCTTCGAGCTCCATATCGAGCAAGGCCCCATTCTGGAGGCGGAAGGCGTGGATATCGGCGTCGTCACCCACGGGCAGGGCCTGCGCTGGATCGAATGCACGGTGACGGGCAAGGAAAGCCACACCGGCTCCACCCCGATGCATATGCGCAAGAATGCGGGCCGCGGCCTCGCGCTGATCACCGAGCTTGTCCACGAGATCGCGATGAAGAACCAGCCCAATGCGGTGGGTGCTATCGGGCATATCGACGTCTATCCCAATTCCCGCAACATCATTCCGGGCAAGGTCGTCTTCACTGTCGACATGCGGACCCACCTTCTCGACAAGCTGAACGCGATGGTGGACGAGCTGATGGAGCGTGCGCCGGCGCTGTGTGAAGACATCGGTGTGGGCTTCGAGGCCGAGATCGTGGGCCAATTCGACCCGCCCGCCTTCGATGACAAATGTGTCACGGCCATTCGCCAAGCGGCTGAGAGGCTTGGATATTCTCACATGGATATCGTATCGGGGGCAGGGCACGATGCGTGCTGGATCAATGATGTGGCCCCGACGGCGATGGTGATGTGTCCCTGCGTGGACGGGTTGAGCCATAACGAGGCCGAGGAAATCAGCCCCGAATGGGCGACGGCCGGCACGGATGTTCTGTTCCATGCGGTCGTGGAAACGGCGGAGATTGTAGAATGAATTCAAAGGTATGGCTGGCCGCCTGCGCGTCGCTCGCCCTGGCGGGCTGTGTGACGCCGACGCCTGAGGGCCAGGTGGAGGAACTGCCCGATGAGGTGCTGGCACTCGTCGCGCCGGGTCAGGACCCGTCAAGCGCCCGGTTGGAGCCCGACGGCTGCTACTGGTACCTGCATCGCGGCCCTGTCGAAAGCACGTACATCCCGCTTCTGACGCGGGAGCAACGCATGATCTGCGTGGTGGCGCAGTCGTAACGGAGCAAATTTGGGGGATATCATGAGCAAGGTGATCAAGGGCGGCACGATCGTGACCGCGGACCGTCAATGGAAGGCGGATGTGCTGATCAAAGGCGAAAAGATCGCCGAGATCGGCGAGAACCTGAACGGCGACGAGGTCATCGACGCCTCCGACGCCTATGTGATCCCCGGGGGCATCGACCCCCACACCCACCTTGAGATGCCCTTCATGGGTACCACCGCGGCGGAGACGTTCGAGACCGGCACTTTCGCCGCGGCGGCGGGCGGGACCACCATGCTCGTCGATTTTTGCCTGCCCGGGGAGGACGGCTCGCTCCTGAACGCCATCGACGAATGGGACCGCAAGTCGAAGGACCAGATCTGCGTCGACATCTCGTACCACATGGCGATCACCGGCTGGAACGAGAGCATTTTCAATGAGATGGAGGCCGTCGTTAAAGAACGCGGCATCAACACGTTCAAGCACTTCATGGCCTATAAAGGCGCGCTGATGATCGAGGATGACGAGATGTTCGCCTCCTTCAAGCGCTGCGCCGAACTTGGTGCACTGCCGCTGGTCCATGCGGAGAACGGGGACATCGTGGCGGAGCTTCAGCAGAAATACCTTGAGGAAGGGGTCTTTGGGCCGGAGGGGCATGCCTATTCGCGGCCCCCGGAGGTCGAGGGCGAAGCCGCGAACCGCGCGATCATGATCGCCGATGCAGCCGGAACGCCTTTGTATATTGTGCATGTCTCTTGCGAGCAGGCCCACGAAGCGATCCGGCGTGCCCGCCAGAAAGGGATGCGCGTTTACGGCGAGCCGTTGATCCAGCACCTGACGCTGGATGAGAGCGAGTATTTCAACAAGGATTGGCAATACGCCGCGCGCCGGGTGATGTCGCCGCCGTTCCGCTCGAAGGACCATCAGGATGGGCTGTGGAACGGCCTCGCCGCCGGGTCGCTGCAGGTGGTCGCGACAGACCACGCGGCCTTCACCGATGAGCAGAAACGCATGGGTGTCGATAACTTTGCGATGATCCCGAACGGGACCGGAGGCCTCGAGGAGCGGATGGCGATGCTCTGGACGCGCGGGGTTGAGACGGGCCGCCTGACGCCGGAGGAATTCGTGGCGGTGACGTCGTCCAACATCGCGAAGATCCTGAACATCTACCCGATGAAGGGAGGGATCAACGTGGGCGGCGACGCCGATGTGGTGGTCTGGGACCCGAAACTTGGCCGGACGATCTCGACGTCGACGGCGAAAAGTATCCTTGATTACAATGTGTTCGAGGGGATGGAGGTGAGTGCCTCGCCCCGCTATACGCTGAGCCGCGGGGATGTGGTCTGGGCGGCAGGGCAGAACTCGCAGCCCCAGCCCGGGCGCGGGCGGTTCGTGAAGCGGCCCCCGGCGGCGAGCCCGTCGCAGGCGCTGAGCAAGTGGAAGGCGCTGAACACGCCGAGGAAGATTGAGCGCGATCCGCTGAACATTCCGGCGGGGGTTTGAGTGGAGGATTGGGTGAGTTTTGGCCGGGTGTTTGCGTATGTGGCCTTGGTCGGAGTTTGCACCACGATGATAGCGGCGACACACGCACACATCGACTATCGGTGGGATTACTGGACTGTTCGTGAATGGCGGAGCTTGGTGCAGACCATTGGTTTTGCGGTCATTTTCGGAGCGGTCCCGTTGATCGTTGTGACAGCTCTCGTGACATTTCTTGTCTGGTATCCCCTTGCTCTGGCGACCCAAAAATCACGACATCTGCAGAATGTCGGAGTGGTTTTCTTGGCCTTAACGGCGAGCCTCGTAGGCTTTTTGATTATTCATTCGTTTGCATGGCGGCTGGAGGTCTCAGACCTTGAGGAATTGGGCGCGCCAGATGTTCCTGATTTCTTTTCTTTTTCCTATGTCTGGCAATATTCCGCGTTACCGTTGATCGCTTTCTCGGTTCTGTTTTGCTGGCTCGTATTGCTGAAGTACCGGCCCGTAAAACATTCGGAGGAGGGGACATGATTTTCGGTTCGAACGTGAGCCCGGCGGCACGTCGGGCAGCCCCCGACCGCCCCCCCGGGCGGGGGCTTTACCCCCACCCGCGGCCGGGGGCCGCCCTATGAGTAACGTGTTGAACGTGCAGCATAATCCAGGCGTGGCCACGCCGGTCATCTCCGCCCAATCCCTGAACCTCACGTTCCAGACGAATGACGGCCCGGTCCATGCGCTGAAGGACGTGGATCTGACCATCAACAAGGGCGATTTCGTTTCGTTCATCGGGCCGTCGGGCTGCGGGAAGACGACGTTTTTGAGGGTCATCGCAGCGTTGGAGCAGCCCACGGGCGGCCAGGTCACCGTCAATGGAATGACACCCGACGAGGCCCGCCGCGCGCGGGCTTATGGGTATGTGTTTCAAGCGGCGGGGCTTTATCCGTGGCGGACGATTGAGAAGAACATCAAGCTGCCGCTGGAGATCATGGGGTTCTCAGCCGCCGATCAGGAAAAGCGCGTGAGCCACGTCCTGCAACTCGTTGATTTGGAGGGATTTGGCAAGAAATTTCCATGGCAGCTTTCGGGGGGCATGCAGCAGCGCGCCTCCATCGCGCGGGCGCTGGCGTTCGATGCCGATCTGCTGCTGATGGACGAGCCGTTCGGGGCGTTGGATGAGATCGTGCGGGACCGGCTGAACGAGGAATTGCTGAAGCTTTGGGCGCGGACGGAGAAGACGATCGGGTTCGTGACGCACTCGATCCCCGAAGCCGTTTACCTCAGCACCAAGATCGTCGTGATGAGCCCGCGACCGGGGCGGATCACGGATGTGATCGAGAGCGATCTGCCGCGCGAGCGACCCTTGGATATCCGCGACACGCCGGAATTCCTGGCGCTGGCACACCGGGTGCGCGAAGGGCTGCGCGAGGGGCACGCCTATGATGAATGACGCGCCCGTCATCCGCCGCGCTGAGGCCGGGGACATGGTGGTATGTGCCGAAATGACCGCCGACTGGATCGCAAGCCGCGATTGGGCGCGCGATCTTCACACGCGGGAGGCTGTGCTGGCGTTCTACACCGGACCCGTTTTCGAGACGCGCGAAACATGGGTGTTCGGTGCATCGGTCGATGGGTTCTATTCGTGGGATGCCGATGCGCGCGAGGTCACGGCATTGATGGCGCGGCGGCCGGGCCGGGGCGTTGGAAAGGCGCTGCTGGATCATGCCAAGGCGACCCACGGCACCTTCGTGCTTTACGTGATGCAGGCCAATCGGCGAGCCTGGGATTTCTACCTGCGTGAAGGGCTTCGGGAAGTGTCGCGCACCGACGGCGACAATGAAGAGGGCCTACCGGATGTGTTGATGCGGTGGGCGGCGGCATGAGTATGGCGGTCGACCCCACACAGGATGCGGCCCCGCCCTGTGCCTTCTGCATGGCGATGCGGCGGATCAGCATGGCGGTGTTGCCGGTGCTGACGGTCGTGGGGGTGATCGTGCTGATCTGGTATGCGGGCGCCTACCTGATGAACCGGTCGATCACGCTGGATACGGCGGAACGGCGGGGGGTGGAGATGTCAGCCTCGGAGGTCTTTGCCGATACGATGGCGCAGGAGCGCCCGCGACTGCCCGCGCCGCACCAGGTGGCGGTGGAGTTGTGGAACACCACGGCGGGCGAAGAGATGTTCCGCGAGCGGCGCGGCGAGATGCGGCCGAACCCGCGGAGCCTTTTCTTCCACGCCTATCAGACGCTCGCGCCGACGCTTCTGGGGTTTGTGATCGGCTCCTTGGCGGGGCTGCTTCTGGCCATCGGGATCGTGCATAACCGGGCGATGGATCTGAGCGTGATGCCCTGGGCGATTGCCTCGCAGACCATCCCGATCCTTGCGGTCGCGCCTATTGTCATTGTGGTGCTGAACGCGGTCGGGCTGACCGGTGTTGTGCCGAAATCCCTGATCTCGGCCTATCTGTCGTTCTTCCCGGTCGTGGTGGGCATGGTGAAGGGGTTGCGCAGCCCCGGGGCGATGGATCTGGACCTGCTGCGCACCTATTCCGCAAGCCGCGCGGAGACGCTTTTCAAGCTGCGCCTGCCGGCATCCGTGCCGTTCCTGTTCGCGTCGCTCAAGGTCGCCATCGCGGCGGCATTGGTGGGCACCATCGTGGCGGAATTGCCCACGGGCGCACGGTTCGGGCTTGGGGCGAGGTTGCTGACGGGGAGCTATTACGGCCAGACGATCCAGATCTGGTCGGCGCTGTTTATGGCGGCGATCTGCGCGGCTTGCCTTGTGGCGTTGCTGGGACTGATCGAGCGGGCGACACTGCGCCGGATGGGATTGAGCGCATGAGCGGGGCGGCGCCCATAATGATGCGTCGCGTCGGGCTTGGTGCGGGCCTTGGCGTGCTTGTGGTGGTGATCCTTGCGGCGCTTGATTGGCGGCTGGCCGCGATGGTCGGGGTCTGGCTCGGGGCCTGGCTGCTCAACGTCGCTCTCTCGCGGTCGGGGGCGTCGGGCGCGCGCTTGCTGGTGCCGCTGATCTTCGGGTTAACGCTGTTAACGCTTTGGGAAATGGCGGTGCGGCTTTACGGGATCAGCCCCGTGATCCTGCCCGCGCCGTCAGCCATCGCGGCGGCGTTTGCGGCGAATACCGATATCCTGTGGGCCGACTTCGTGCAGACGATCCTGAAAGGCGCGCTCGTGGGCTACGTGATCGGGTGCGGGGCGGCGGTGCTGGCGGCATTGGCCATCGACCGGTCCGTGTTCTTGCAAAAAGGCATGCTGCCGGTGGGCAATTTCATCGCCGCCCTGCCGATTGTCGGCACCGCCCCGATCTTCGTGATGTGGTTCGGCTTCGGGCCGGCCAGCAAGGCGGCGGTGGTCGTGGCGATGGTGTTCTTCCCGATGCTGGTGAACGCCGTGCAGGGGTTGAAGGCCAGCGACCAGATGCAGCGCGACCTGATGCACACCTATGCCGCGAGTTACTGGCAGAGCCTTTTGAAGCTGCGCCTGCCCACGGCCCTGCCATTCCTGTTCAACGGGTTGAAAATCTGCACAACCCTTGCGCTGATCGGGGCCATCGTGGCTGAATTCTTCGGCTCCCCCACCGTGGGCATGGGCTTTCGCATCAAGATCGAGGTGGGGCGGCTGGCCATGGACGTGGTCTGGGCCGAGATTACGGTGGCCGCCTTGGCCGGATCGGGCTTCTATGGTCTGATGGCCCTGTTGGAGAAGCAACTGACATTCTGGCACCCGTCGCAACGCAAGGCGTGACCCGCCCGAGAAGCGGCGGAGGGGCCAAGGGAAAAACGAAAACCAACCTGGAGGGAAGATCAATGAGAAAACTGACATTGGGCGCGGCGGCGCTGTTGGCGACGGGCGGCGTGGCCGCTGCGGATGGCCATGCGGACGAGGTGAACCTGCAACTGCAATGGGTCACGCAGGCGCAATTCGCGGGCTATTACGTGGCGCTTGAGAACGGCTATTACGACGAGGAAGGCCTGGCCGTGAACATCATCCCCGGCGGGCCGGACATCGCCCCGCCGCAGGTCCTGGCAGGCGGCGGCGCGGACGTGATGCTGAACTGGATGCCGAGCGCGCTGGCGGCGCGGGAAAGCGGCCTGCCGGTCGTCAACATCGCGCAGCCCTTCGTGCGGTCGGGCCTGATGCTGACCTGCTGGGCCGATAGCGGCATCACGGCGCCGGAAGATCTGGCGGGCGCGACGGTCGCGCATTGGTTCTTCGGCAACGAATACCCGTTCCTGAGCTGGATGAGCCAGCTTGGCATCGGCGTGGAAGGCGGAGACGACGGCGTGACGCTGCTCCAGGCCGGGTTCAACGTGGACCCGCTGATCCAGCGCCAGGCCGATTGCATGTCGACGATGACCTACAACGAATATTGGCAGGTGATCGACGCGGGCGTGACGCCGGAAGAGCTGGTGACGTTCCGCTACGAGGATTACGGCGTCTCCACGCTGGAGGACGGTATCTGGGCGCTGGAGGAGAACCTGGAAGATCCGGACTTCGTCGATCGCATGGCACGGTTCGTGCGCGCGTCGATGCGCGGTTGGCAATGGGCGGTCGAGAACCCCGACGAGGCGGCGATGATCGTGCTGGATTACGACGAGACGGGCGCCCAGACCGAGGAGCATCAGACCCGGATGATGGGCGAAATTGCGCTGCTGGTCGAAGGGGGCGACGGCCGCCTGGATGAAGAGGCGTATCAGCGCACGGTCGACACGTTGCTGGCCGGTGGGTCGGACCCCGTGATCTCCGCCGCGCCGGAGGGGGCGTTCACCCACGCCATCACCGACGCGGCGCTGGCGGAGTAAGCCCGGCCGCGCGAGAGGATGGGCCCCGTGCGGTGAACGTGCGGGGCCTTTTTCGTGGGCGCGGATGCTCGTTTCGTGGGCGGGGGCGCTGGCTTCGGGGGCGCAGGCGCTAGCGGCGGATGTCCACGGTGGGATTTTCCGGCTCCGCCACGGCGGATGCGTAGGGCCTGGGCGATGGATCGGCCCTGTTGTCCGACCTGTCGGGCGCCGCCTCGGGCGCGTCGGGTCGGGCATCGCCCGCGGGCGGGTCGACCCGGACCATGGCCACGGATTGACGCGGCGGTTCGGGCGGCAGGGGAATGTCGTCGTTGTCGCCGACCTGGTACATGTCCAGCGGCGGTATCCCCAGCCCCTTGATCGGTGCGGGATGGCTTGGCCGGTCCGGTGCGGTGACGGGATTCGCCGTTTCCGGACGTCCGGTGACGGCATGCGCGGCAAGGCGCGTTTCCGCCTGTGTCGGCTGGACCGCCAATTCCACGCGCGGCGGTGTGGTGGTGATATCCATTTCTCGCTCTCCTCAGAACACGAAGCATGTGTGAGGCCCCAAATCACCGGTCAGATTTGCAGCAATTCCTTACAGACAGGTGAATCTGCGCAGGCGAGATACCGACAAATGTAGCGAATGCGCCCCTAGGCCGTCAGCTCGGCCAGGATCTGCTCCATGATCTCCATCCCCGCGCCCCAGCCGGAATCGAGCCCGTCCATGGCAGCGGCGAAGGCCGCAATTTCGGCCGCGCTCGCCCCGTGGGGCGTCCAGGTCAAAACCATCTCGGTGCCGCCCGCAACCTCGGTGAAGGTCACGATCGTCAGGAGCGTCCGGGGCCAGTTTTCCATCATCGGATGGGGCGCGGCGGCCCAATTGGCATCCGCCGTGGACATCAGCATCGCCAACCGCTCCGGCGGGGTGACTTCGGTATATTCCATGCGCTGATACATGGAGTTCGGCCCCATCTTCATCTCGTGCAGCCAGAGCCCGCCGACCTCGGGCGCGAGTTGGTGGATCACCGTCTCCACCCCCGGTCCGTACCAGCGCCCCAGCAATTCGGGATCGGTCCAGCAGCGCCAAACCAGATCGCGCGGGGCCTTGAAGGCGCGGGTGAGAGTATAGGTGGGCAGATCAGTCATCTGGGTCCCTTTCAGCGGGGTTGGATTGCAGCTCGACCAGAAGATCGTCGAGCGTATCGAGCCGCGTGTCCCAATGGGCGCGGAAGGTGATGAGCCATTCGACAGCCGCGCTGAGGCGTGTGGCGTTGAGCCGGGCGGGGCGGCGTCGCCGGTCCACCGCGCGGTCGATGAGGCCCGCATTCTCCAACACTTTCAGATGTTTGGAGATGGCGGGCTGGCTGATGGCAAAGGGCTGCGCGAGGTCGGTCACGGAGGCCTCCCCCGCCGTCAGCCGCGCAAGGATTGCCCGGCGCGTCGGATCGGCGAGCGCGTGAAACACGGCGTCGAGCGTCGGGTCGGCCGTTGGGGCGGAACGAATCATAACCATATGGTTATATAATGAATGGCGTGGGTCAAGCGGGACGCGACGGCGACAACGCCAGGCTTGCAAGCGCCTGTTTGCCATGGAAAAGTCAGTAAAGATGGCACAGAACACGCGATCCGACCTGACCGGCAGCCGCATCCGGGAGCGGCGCCTGGCCCGCGGCCTGAAACAGGGCGCGTTGGCCGAGGCCGTGGGTGTATCGCCCTCCTACCTCAACCTGATCGAACACAATCACCGCAAGATCGGCGGCAAGCTGCTTCTGGCGCTGGCCGAGGCGCTGGGCGTCGCGCCCTCGGTGCTGAGCGAGGGGGCCACGGCGGCGGTGAGCGAAACCCTTGACGCGGCGGCCCGTGCGGAGGGGGGCGCGCGGGCGGAAACGGACCGAATCGACGAATTGGCGGCGCGCTTTCCCGGCTGGACCAACCTGATCGCGGCGCAAGAACGAAGGGCGCAGGACCTGGAGGCGCAGGTGGAGGCGTTGCGCGACCGTCTTGGCCATGACCCGGATCTGGCCGAGGCGATGCACGAGGTGCTGTCGTCCGTCGCCGCGATCCGGTCCACCGCCGATATCCTGGTGCGCGAAAGCGATCTGGACCCGGCCTGGCGCGGACGGTTTCACCGCAACCTGCACGAGGAGGCGGAGCGGCTTTCGGTGCAGGCCACGGGGTTGCTGGCGACCTTCGAGACGCCGGGACAGGCCAAGGGGGAGGGCGCCCCCGACGAGACGGTCGAGGCGATGTTCGAGGCCGCCGATTTCCATTTCCCGGAGCTGGAGGCGAAAGGGGCGCTGGCGATTGCGGGCGTGCTGGACCGAACCGCCGGCATGGATCGGTCCGCCGCCCGCGCCCTGGGGGAGGTGCGGCTGACACGGTATGCGGAGGATGCCGCCCGCCTGCCGCTGGAGGATTTCGCGCGCGCCGCGCGGCAGGCCGATTACGATCCGGCGGCGTTGGTGGCGCGGGGCGGCGGGGATGTCGCCCTGATCCTGCGCCGCCTGGCGAGCCTGCCCCGGGCGGGCGGCGTGCCGGAGCGGGGGCTGGTGATCTGCGATGCGTCGGGCGCGGTGACGATGCGGCGTCGGCTGGCCGGATTCCAGATCCCGCGGGTGGTGCCGGGCTGTCCGCTCTGGCCGCTTTATCGCGCGCTGGGCCGTCCGGGACAGGCGGAGGCCACGACGTTGGAGACGCCGCGCGGCGCACGGTTCCGGGCCTGGGCGGTGGCGCAGCCGGTGGGGCAGGTCGGCTTCGGTGCCGCCCCGCTGATGGAGGCGACGATGCTGGTGATGCCGCAAGGGGCCGGAGAGCCGGGCCCGGCCCCCATCGCCATCGGCCCCGGATGCGGCACCTGCCCGAGGACGGACTGCGCGGCGCGAAGATAGGGCCGCGGCCGCCGACCTTTGCAGTTGAAGCCATTGCGCGGATGGGGTGGCCCGTGCAAACGTCGAGAAACCAGGCTTGGGGCGCATGGGAGGCGCCATCCGAGGGGAGGACTGGCCATGAACGAGATCCGCAAGACCGACGCCGTGGCGCGTCGGGGCTGCATCCTGATTATCGAGGACGAGAGCAATATCCTCGAAGCGATCAGTTTCATTCTCAGCCGAGAGGGGTGGGAGGTGCGGGGCCACGGCAAGGGCGAGGATGCGGTGGCAGAGATTGCCCGCGTGCGCCCCGACATGGTGGTCCTCGACGTGATGCTGCCCGGGCGGTCCGGCCTCGACATCCTGCGCGACCTGCGCGGCGACGGGGACACGGCGGATTTGCCGGTGCTGATGCTGACCGCGAAGGGGCAGGCCAAGGACCGCGAAGTGGCGATGGCGCTGGGGGCGGATGCGTTTCTGACCAAGCCGTTCTCCAACGCCGAATTGTTGAGCATCGCGGGGGATTTGATGCCCCGGAGCCTTGGCCCACGCGCGGTCGGCGGGCAGGGGAGCTAGCCCGCCCGTGGCCCGCCGCCTGTTCCTGGAACGCCGCACCTACCGGCAGAACCGCTTGCAGGATGCGGCGAGGTTGCTGCCGGTCCTGGGGCTGATCCTGATCTTCGGGCCGATCTTCATCCGCGGCGGCGACACGGCGGCGGAGGCGGAGCCGGGCGTGACCGGTCCCGACATGGCCGATGGCCTCGTCTATTACTTCGCGATCTGGCTGGTGCTGATCGTCCTGACGGCGCTTGTGGCGCGCGCCCTTGTCGGTGCCGCCCCGGAAGAGACGGAAGGACAAGGCCCCGAACCCCCGCCGGAGGCCAGGTGAGATGCTGAGCTTCGACGGCCTTGTCGCGGTCTGCGTCCTGTATGTCATGGGCCTGTTCGGCATCGCCTTCCTGGTGGAGAAATCGGCGCGGCAGGGCGGGGTGAAATGGCTGAATTCGCCGCTGACCTACACGCTGAGCCTGTCGATCTATGCCACAGCGTGGACCTTTTACGGCGCGGTGGGATCGGCGGCGCGGTCGGGGTTGGAATACATGACGATCTACCTGGGCCCGACGCTGGTGTTCATCGGCTGGTTCTGGCTGTTGCGCAAGATGGTGCGGATCGGGCGGGCGCAGAGGATCACGTCGATTGCCGACATGATCTCCAGCCGCTACGGGAAATCGGGCGGGTTGGCGGTGCTGGTCACGGTCCTGTGCGTGCTGGGCACGACGCCCTATATCGCGCTGCAATTGCAATCGGTCAGCCTGTCGTTTTCCGTCTTCGCGCGGCCGGGCGCCTTGGGGGCGCCGGACACGGAGCAGACCGCGATCTGGGTCGCGGGGGGGATGGCGCTTTTCACCATCGTGTTCGGCACCCGCTCCCTCGACCTCAACGAGCGGCATCCGGGTCTGGTGAGCGCGATCGCGTTCGAGGCCATCGTGAAGCTGGCCGCGATCCTGGCGGTGGGGGTCTACGTGGTCTGGGGGCTGGCCGATGGCCCCGTGGACATGCTGGCCCGGATCGAGGAAAGCGCGATTGCGCGCCAACCGCTCAACGGGGCGCGGTGGCTTGGCGTCACGATGCTGGCGGGTGCCGCGATCCTGTGCCTGCCGCGCATGTTCCAGGTGCTGGTGGTGGAAAACTCCGACGAGCGGCACCTGGCCACGGCGGGGTGGGCCTTCCCGCTCTACATGATGCTGATCTCGCTGTTCGTGGTGCCGATTGCCGTGACGGGCCTTGGGCTGGCCGACGCGGGGGCGGGGGACAACCCGGACCTCTACGTGCTGACCGTGCCGCTGAGCCAGGGGCAGGGGGGATTGGCGATGCTGGTCTTTCTGGGCGGGTTTTCCGCGGCCACGTCGATGGTGATCGTCGCGGCCCTGGCGCTGTCGACGATGGTGTCGAACCACATCGTCATGCCGCTATGGCTGCGCGCGACGCGCCATGACGATCCGATGACGGGCGATGTGCGGCGCGTGGCGCTGACGGCGCGGCGTCTGTCCATCGCGGGCGTCCTGTTCCTGGGGCTGATCTATTACCGCGCCTCGGGCGGGGCGGAGGCCTTGGCCTCCATCGGCCTGATCTCGTTCCTCGGGGTGGCACAGGTGCTGCCCGCGCTGGTCGGCGGCATTTTCTGGCGCGGGGCGACGCGGGTGGGCGCGGCACTTGGCATCGGGGCGGGCTTCATGATCTGGGCGTGGCTGTTGCTGATCCCCAACGTGGCGGAGACCGGGGGGCTGATGCCGAGCGTCCTGTCCGATGGCCTGTTCGGGCTGGCCTGGCTGAGCCCCGAGACGCCGCTTGGATTGCAGGCGACCGACCCGCTTCTGACGGCGATGGTGCTGAGCCTCGGGGCCAACACGCTTTTGTTCATCCTGGGCTCGCTGTTCAGCTTTCCCAGCCCGCTGGAACGCTTGCAGGGGGCGCAATTCGTCAACGTGTTCGACCATTCGCGCGCCGTAATGGGATGGCGCGGCACGGCGGGGACGGCGGATGATCTTCTTATCATGGCGCAAAGGATCATGGGCACGGGGCGTGCCGGACGCCTGTTCCAGAACGCCGCCCGCGCGCAGGGCCGCGACGGCGACCTGCCGGAGGCGACGGCTGATTTCCTTGAGACGCTGGAGCGGGAACTGGCAGGCTCCGTCGGGGCGGCGACGGCCCATGCGATGGTGGCCCAGATCACCGGCGCAGCCAGCGTATCGGTCCGCGACCTGCTGGCCGTGGCCGACGAGACGGCGCAGATCATGGAATATTCCAGCCAGTTGGAGGCCAAGTCGGAAGAGCTGTCCCAGACCGCCCGCCGTTTGCGGGAGGCGAACGGGAAACTGACGGAGTTGTCGGTGCAGAAAGACGCCTTCCTCAGCCAGATCAGTCACGAATTGCGCACGCCGATGACGTCGATCCGGTCGTTCTCGGAAATCCTGATGCAGACCGATCCGATGGACGACGCGGCACGCGCCAGGTTCAGCCGGATCATCCACGACGAATCCCTGCGCCTGACCCGGTTGCTGGACGATCTGCTGGATCTCAGCGTGCTGGAAAACGGGCGCGTGACCCTGAACATGACCGAAGTGCGCCTGGGCGATGTGCTGGACCGCGCGGTCCATGCGGCGGGCGCGCAGAGTGACGGCGGGATCACGATCAACCGCGACCCGGCAGCCGAGGACGTGGTGCTGTGGACCGATGCCGACCGCCTGGCGCAGGTCTTCATCAACCTGATCTCCAACGCGCAGAAATATTGCGATGCGCCCATGCCCGAACTGACGATCCGCGTCGCGTCGGGCGACGGGGGGATTGAGGTGGAATTCGCCGATAACGGCAAGGGCATTCCCGCCCGGCAGGAAACGCTGATCTTCGAGAAATTCGCCCGGCTGGACACCGCGAAAGGGGCGCCGGGGGCGGGGCTTGGCCTGGCGATCAGCCGGGAGGTGATGGCGCGTCTTGACGGTGATCTGAGTTACCTGCGGGGCGGTGAGGGGACGCGGTTCCGGGTGCGTCTGCCCGCCCGTGCCCTGCGCGCGGCGTAAGGGAACGTTAAGGGCTTTCGTGCGATCACACGCGCAGGATTCCCCTGACCACGCGCCCGAAGGCCCACCCGATGCCCGAGACCAAAGCCCCTTCCGTTCTGGCCCGCATTGTCGCGGCCCATAGCGGCGTGGGCCATGGCCGCGCCGATCCCAGCGCGGATTTGCAGACGGCGCTGACCCGCGCGGTGCGGCGCGCGGCAATCCCGTTCGAGGGGTTGCAGGCGCAGCCGGGCGAGGTCTCGGTCGACGTGGATGCGGGCCTGAGCGCCGCGGTGGAGCATCTGCCCGAAACCGGGCTGCTGGCGGCCTGCGAGGATGCGGAGGGGCGGCGCGGGCTGGTGGCGCTGTCGCACGGGCTGGTCGATGCCCTGATCGAGGTGCAGACCACCGGCAAGGTGGAGGAGGCGGACCATCCCGCCCGCCCCGTCACCCGGATCGACGAGGTGTTGAGCCGCGATTTCATCGACCTTCTGCTGGCCGCCTTCGCGCGGGAGACCCGGGATGTGGCCGGACGGGACTGGCCCGAGCGGATCGCCTATGGCAGCCGTATCGCCGATCCCGCGCAGTTGAACCTGTTGCTGCCCGAGCGGGCCTATCACCGCCTGTCGATGGACCTGGCAATGGGCAAGGGGCGCAAGGGGAAGCTGTTCCTGCTGCTGCCAGCGGACCCGGCCATCGCCCGGGCCGGAACGCCGCAACATTCCTCCGCCCGGGCGGCGAAGCCAAGGGATTGGGGGGACCGGATGCTCGATATCCTGCGCCCCGCGCCGCTGGTCATGGACGCGATCCTGATGCGCACGACCCTGCCCCTGAAACAGGTGGACGGGATGGCGGTGGGCGACCTGATCCCCTTCGATGCATCCGACCTTGCCGCGGTGTCGCTGGAAGGGCCGGGGGGCCATGTCTTCGTGACCGGCGCGCTGGGGCAATGGGGCGGACGCCGCGCCGTGCGTCCCGTGGTGAAGCAGCCGCGAAAGGTGGAGGCGAAGATCCCCGCGCCGCAGAGCCTGGCCGCGCCCGACCTTGCCGCGCATGAAGGTCTGCCCTCTGACATCAGCGGCCTGGCCGGAGCGGCGGAGGCGCATCTGCCCGCCACGCGGATCGACGCCCCGGACAATGGGCTGCCGGAGATGCTGGGGCCCGGCGTCGCCGCAGACGGGGCAGCCCTGCCCGCCGCGCAGGGCTGAGGCGGGCGGCGGGGCCTGCGCGCCCGCCCGCCCCTGCGCGCCGGGGCCATTGCAAATCGCGCGCGGCCTCGGCAGGGTCGGGCCGATACTCCCCTGCACAAGGCCCGTCGCCCCATGTCCATCGCCGCCTTCCGCGCCCGTGTCGCCAGCAATGCCCCGCTTGCGGGAACCTTCATGAAGACACCTTCGGTCGACATGCTGGAGGTGCTGATCCTCTCCGGCCTCGATTTCGTGTGCCTGGATTGCGAGCACGCGCCGTTTGACATGGGCAACGTGAATGCCTGCCTGGCCGTGGCGCGGGCCGCCGATTTCCCGGTGCTGGCCCGGGTGCCCAAGGCCGCGCCGGACCTGATCGGCCATATCCTCGACCTTGGCGCCTGCGGGATCGTCGTGCCCCATGTCACCGGCGCGGATGTGGCCGCGGACGTGGCGCGGTGGGCGCGGTTCGGCCATGGCGGGCGCGGCTATGCCGGATCGACCCGGTGGGCGGGGTTCGGCACGCGCACGATGCCGGAATTGTTGCAGCAAAGCCGGGAGGAGACGCTGGTGATCGCCCAGATCGAAGATCCCGAAGCGGTGGAGGCGGCGGATGCGATTGCCGCGACCGACGGGATCGACGCGCTGTTCCTGGGGCCTGCCGATCTGTCGGTGGCCTATGGCAAGGACCACCAGACCAGCGACGAGCTGATGCAGGCCATGGCCGATGTGGGCAAGGCCGCATCGCGCCACGGCAAGGCCTACATGACCTTCGTGGCCCATGCGGAGCGGGCGGCGGAGCTGCGCCAATACGGGTTCGGCGCGTTCTTCATCGCCTCGGAACATGCCTGGATCCTGCAAGGCGCACGGGCGCAGGTCGCGGGCATTCGCGCCATCGACTAACGCCGCGCGCGGCCCGGCAGATCCGTAAACATCGTCTCAATTGCGCCGCATTTCCGGCGCGATCTTTCCTTTCAATGACCGTGGAATGGGCGCGGATGGAGCGTTTTTCCGCCCCCCTTTGCCAGCATATTTCCCCTGTCGCGGTCCCAGAACCGTGGCGCGTAACGATAAAAAAATTGGCAAACCCATTCGGACCGACCCGGTCCATGCATTGAGGAGACATCACATGCGGACGTCCCGTTTCATCCCCGCCCTTGTCCTTGGCGCCGCCCTGGCCGTATCGGGCTGCGTCGGCACGTCCGACGTGTCCCGTGACCTGTCCATCGACGACATCCCCGTGATCGAGAACGTCGCGTTCATGGATTGGGACGTGGTCGCCTTCGAGGTCGACGTGCCCCGCACCCTGACCGTGTCCGAGGCCAACACGATCAAGCCGCGCGCCGACATCGTGTGGCGCGAAGATCCCCTTGGGGACCGCCACGAGCAGGTCGATATCCTGATGACCGAGGCCCTGGCACCGGCCTTCGAGGCCGTGCAGGGCGGCACGCCCGTGATCGTGACCCTGACCGTCACCCGCTTCCACGCCCAGACCCAGCGCGTGCGCTACAGCCGCCTGCCCAGTGAGCACGAGGTGGAGTTCGAGCTGTTGATCACCCATGCTGAGACGGGCCAGATCCTGTCCGGTCCGCGCGCCATCGACGTGACATTCGATGCCTACAACAACGAAGAGGCGCTGGCCGCCGACGCGCGCGGCGAAACCCAGCGGGTGCGCATCACCCAGCGCCTGCGCGATTGGGTCCAGGCGGAGTTCATCGGCCCGGTCGTCCCGGCCGCCAACCCGGAGCTTCTGGCGCTGGCGCGCTAAGCCTTCCAACCCGATCCCGAACCCAGTAGAGGGGGCGCCATGACAGCGCCCCCTTTTCCCGTTCTCCGCCTGAAACCCAAGGCCGATGCCCGCCGCATCCGCCATGGCCATCCCTGGGCCTGGGCCGATGACCTTGTGCTGGACCGCCGGTCCCGCGCGATCCCGGCGGGCGCGCTGGCGGTTCTGGAAGATGCGGACCGTGCGCCCCTTGGCCTGGGCGTGGCGACCCCGGCGGCACGGATCGGCCTGCGCCTGCTGGACCGCGACCCGGCGACGCGCATCGACACCGACTGGCTGAGCGCGCGCCTGTCCCGTGCCTTTGCGCTGCGCGAGGCGCTTTACGACGCGCCGTTCTATCGCCTTGTCCATGCGGAGGGCGATGGCCTGCCCGGCCTGATCGTCGACCGGTTCGGCGAGACGCTGGTGATGCAACCCAATGCGATCTGGCTGGAGGAACGGCTGGACGATCTGACCGCGATCCTGACCGACCTGACCGGCTGCACCACCGTGATCAAGAACGGCACATCGCGCGCCCGCGCGCTGGAGGAGTTGCCCGAGGAGATGGCGGTGCTGAAAGGCACCGCCCCGGTTGGCCCGATCCCGGTTCCGATGAACGGCGCCACCTACATGGCTGACGTGATGGGCGGGCAGAAGACGGGGCTGTTCTACGACCAGCGCCCGAACCACGCCTTCGCCGCGGGGCTGGCCAGAAACGCCCGCGTGTTGGACGTGTTCTCCCATGTGGGCGGCTTCGCCCTGGCGGCCTTGGCAAGGGGCGCGCGCTCGGCCCTGGCCGTTGATGCCTCCAGCCCCGCCTTGGACCTCGCGGCGCAGGGGGCGGAGGCCATGGGCGCGGGGGCGCGGTTCACGACGCGGCAGGGCGACGCCTTCGCGGCGATGGAGGATCTGGCAGGCGAGGGGGCACTCTTTGACCTGGTGATCGCCGATCCGCCCGCCTTTGCCCCCTCCAAACCCGCGCTCGACAAGGGGTTGCGCGCCTATGAACGGGTCGCGCGGCTGGCCGCGCCCCTGGTGGCGGAGGGGGGATATATGGTCCTCTGCTCCTGTTCCCACGCCGCCGACCTGTCGAAATTCCGCATGGCGTGTCTGCGCGGCCTGGGGCGCGCGGGGCGAGAGCCGCGGTTGATCCACACCGGATTTGCGGGGCCGGACCACCCGGTTCACCCGGCGCTGAGCGACACGGGCTACCTCAAAGCGCTGGTCTTCCGCCTATGATCGCGGTGCTGGACGCCTGCGTCCTTTATCCCACCGTGATGCGGGAGATCCTTTTGGGCGCTGCCGCGCGCGGCGTCTTCACGCCCGTCTGGTCCGAGCGCCTGTTGGAGGAATGGGTCCGTGCCGCCGCGCGGAATGGCGGGGCGGCGGATGCGCAGATCGCCCGGGCCGAGGCCGCCGCCGTCGGGGCGCGCTTTCCGTCGGCCAGGATCGCACCCGGGGCGGAAGCGCCACTCTGGCTGCCGGACCCGGCGGATATCCATGTGCTGGCCACCGCCATCGCGGCGCAGGCGGAGGTGATCGTGACGATGAACCTGCGTGATTTCCCGGCGGGCGAGGTCTCCGCCCATAGCATCCGCGCGGTCCATCCCGATGCGTTCCTGATGGAGGCATGGCTGGCGGATCCCGTTCCGGTCGAGGAAGCGGTTCGGCAGACCCATGTGGAGGCGGAGCGGCTGTCGGGCGAACGCCTGCCCCTGCGCGGGCTTCTCAAACGCGCGCGGCTTCCGCGACTGGGCAAGGCGCTCGGCACCTGATCCCGCCCCTCTTTGCTTCGAAAATACCTCGGGGGAGCTTGCGGCCCTTGGGGCGCAAGTGGGGGCAGCGCCCCCCTTGACGCTCAGCTCGGCGGCAATTCGCGCTGCCAGCGGGCTTCCATCGCCTCGATGGCCGAAATCCGGTCGGCGGTCTTGGGGTGGCTCATCAGCCAGGCGGGCATCCCGCCGCCGGGCAGGCCCACCAGCTTCTCCAGCTTGGTGAAGAGCGATTTCTGCGCCGCCGTACCGAAGCCCGCCGACACCATCAGGGCCGAGGCATAGGCATCGGCCTCATATTCATCCTGCCGGCTCAGCCGCGCTGCGAGGAGCGAAGCGACGAGGCCGCCGATCCAGGGGCCGATGCCGGGAATGATCCGCCCCAACACGCCCGCCAGAACCGCGCGCACGGCGTTCTGACCGGAAAAGTCGATCATCCGCCGACGCGTATGGCCGAGCGCGACATGGCCCAGTTCGTGGGCGATGACGCTGGCCAATTCCTCCGCGCTGACCTCACCCTGCCGGTAGCGGTTGTAGAAGCCGCGTGTGATGAAGATGCGCCCGTCCGGCGCCGCCAGGCCATTGACCGCGTCGACCTCGTAGATGTTGACGCGGATCCGCTCCACATCCAGCACCTCGGCGAAGCGGTCGGTGATGCGCTTGAGGTCGCGATCGGCCAATTCGGTGGAGCGTGCGTCGAGGTCCCGTTTCGTGCGCCAGGCCGAAAAGAGATACATCACGAGGCCGTAGCCCACCGCCAGAAGGATCGGGGTCAGTTTCAACATGGACTTTATATGGGGCCGCGTCCCGGTCCCGGCAATGCGTCAAACGTCCCAGGCGACGGGAACGGTGAGGGGGCCGCGAAAGGCCCATCCGCCGAAGGGCACGTCCCCGTCCAGGCGCAGGCCGGGCAGGGCCGCGAAGAGCATCGGCAGGGCGTGGTCGGCGATCAGGCTTTTCGAGGCGGCGGCCCCCGCGCAGAAATGCGGACCCGCGCCGAAGGGGATGGCGGGGCCGGTGTCGCGGGTCAGATCGAAGGCATCGGGCGCGTCGAAATGGGCGGCGTCGCGGCAGGCGGAGCTGAACATCAGGAAGACCAGGTCGCCTTCCTCGAACGTTACGCCGCAGGTCGTGTCGCGCTTTGCCACGCGGCGCGGGCTCATCCCGATGGGGGCGACGAGCCGGGTATATTCCGCGAAGGCATCGGCATAGGTGGCGTGGCCGTCGGAGATGAGCGCGTGCTGGTCCGGATGGGTCAGAAGCGCCCAGACCGCGCCCGCAATCGCATCGCGCGGCTCGTTCTGGCCGCCGCCGATGATGACGCGCACATTGCCCGCGATGGCGTCGAGCGACAGGCCCGCCTGGTCGAGGACGGAGATGATGGAATGGTCGGGCCGCGCGCGCAATTGCGGCAGACGCTCCGTGATCTTCTCCAACACCGTCGCGGCCCAAGCGTGACCCTTGGCGTCGACCTCTGCATCGCCCTGGTAATTGGCGGCGGCGTCGAGCATCGCCTGGCTGGCCGTGTCGACATCCGCGAAGTCCATGTTGGTCAGCCCCGTCATCACTCGCAGCGCGTCTGCGGCAACCGGCATGGCGAATTCGTGCACCAGATCGGCGCGGCCAAGGGGGCGCAGCCGGTCCAGGTGGCCCGCCACGATGTCGCGAAATTGCGGGGCCAGCACGTCGCGCACGGTGCGGGGTGACAGCGCCGGGAAGAGCGCCCGCCGTTCCGCCATATGGGCGTCGCCGTCCTTGCGCATCATGTTGGCGCCCATGACCTGCTGCAACAGCCCGCCGGGTTGGTGGGAGGAGAAGACGTCGATCCGCTTCTCCTCCCGGAAGACATCATCGCGCCGGGTCAGGAGCGTGGCGCCCAGTTGCGGGACATGGGCCACGGGCGTCTCCGCGCGCATCCGGGCGAAGGTGGGGTAGGGGTCGGCCCAAAACGCCTTGGGGTCGATCTCCACAATCGGGGCATCAGACATCTTGTCCCTCCGCGTATGCGCGTTACTTGCCAAGCTCCCGCATGCCGCGATCCAGCCCTTCGAGCGTCATCGGCACCATGCGGCCTTCGAAAATCTCGGCAATCATCTGGGTGGATTGGGTATAGCGCCAGTGTTTTTCCGGGGTGGGATTGATCCACAGGTGATCGGGCCATTGGGTGCGGGCGCGTTGCAGCCAGGTGCTGCCCGCCTCCTCGTTCCAATGCTCGTTCGCGCCGCCGGGAAAGGCGACCTCATAGGGCGACATGGCCGCGTCTCCCACGAAGATGCATTTGTAGTCGGGGCCGTAGGTGTTCATCACCTCGAAGGTCGGAATCTGTTCGGACCAGCGCCTGCGATTGTCGCGCCAGACGGCCTCATACAGGCAATTGTGGAAGTAGTAGTATTCCAGGTGCTTGAATTCGGCCTTGGCGGCGGAGAAGAGTTCTTCGACGACCTTCACGTGATCGTCCATGGACCCGCCCACGTCGAGAAACAGGATCACCTTCACCGCGTTGCGCCGTTCGGGCCGGGTCTTCACGTCGAGCCAGCCCTGCTCCGCGGTGGCGCGAATGGTGCCGTCGAGGTCCAGTTCTTCCGCCGCGCCGTCGCGGGCCCATTGGCGCAGGCGTTTCAGCGCCACCTTGATGTTGCGCGTGCCCAATTCGACATCGCCATCAAGGTTCTTGAACTCTCGCTTGTCCCAGACCTTCACGGCGCGGCGGTGGCGGCTTTCGTGTTGGCCGATCCGCACGCCTTCGGGGTTGTAGCCATAGGCGCCGAAGGGGGATGTTCCCGCCGTGCCGATCCATTTGCTGCCGCCCTGGTGGCGTTTTTCCTGTTCAGCGAGGCGTTTGCGGAGGGTTTCCATCAGCTTGTCGAACCCGCCCATCGCCTCGATCTCCGCCCGTTCTTCCTCGGACAGGTGCTTTTCGGCCAGTTTTTCGAGCCATTCGCGGGGGATTTCGGTGGCCTCCAACACATCCTCGGCGCTGATCGCCTCCAACCCGCCGAACGCGTGGGCGAAGGCCTGATCGAAGCGGTCGAGGTGGCGCTCGTCCTTCACCATCGCGGTGCGCGCGAGGTAGTAGAAGCCGTCCACGTCATAGGTCACGAGGCCCGCCGACACCCCTTCAAGAAACGCGAGGTATTCGCGGAGGGAGACGGGGATGCGCGCGGCGCGGAGGGTCTCGAAAAACGGCAGGAACATGGGGCCTGTTCTAGCGTGGATGGGCGCGTGCGTCGAACGGGTTTTGGGGGCGATGTTCTGGGTCGGGTGGTCGGACCAAGGCGTTGAAACCGCGCGACAAAATGGGCCTCAGCGCGGGTGCAGACGCGGGCCGCGTCAGACCGGGGCGGGGACGATCAGCATCACGATGGTGCCCACAAGGAACCCGATCAGCGTGAAAACGGCTGCCCATTGCGCGATGTCGAGCCGGTTGCCGCCGCGCCGCCACGCCAAGGCGGCACCGACGAAAAGGCCAAGACCCGCCCCGATGAAATTCAGCATGTGGTGACCCGATCCGGCGTTGCGTCAGCGCCCCGGCGACAACGCCGCCACTTCGGTCAGGCGCGCGCCGACGGCGGCATTGGAGCCGAAGCCATAACGCCCCCAGGCGAGGCTGTCGAGCCGGACGGATCGGGCCTCGGACGCGCGCCCGGTATCTTCCAGCGCCTCGGCCCGGATCATCAGGAGCGTCGACAGGAGGGAGGCGTTTTGCGCCGCCGTGGCCGCCGGAAGTGCGCGCGTGGTCAGGCGCAACGCCTCCTCCGCGCGGCCAGCGGACAGGGCGAAAGCGGCCAGTTGCATGTCCACGTGGGCGGCCTGGATGCCGCCCGGGGCCACCCGCTCGAAGATCCCGGCAGACGCCTGGAATGCCTCGATCGAGGTTTCGACGTCGCGGCTGAGCGTCAGGCGGCCGAGCGCGAAATAGGCGAAGGCGAGCCGTGAATCGTTCCAGCCATTGTTGCGCGCCATGCGCACCGCACGTTCGGCGGCCGTGATGCGCGCCGCATCGCCGCTGCCGGGGCCGAGCGCGGTCTCAATGGCGCTGATCCAGGCGCGCGGCGTCGCCGATCCTCGCGCGCCGGCCGCTTGTCCACCCCTTGGGTTGAGGCGGGCGAGGATCGCGGGCAGGGCGGCCCCCACTTCGGCCCGCGTCATGCCCGAGCGCAGCGCGTCATCGTAATAGGTGCGCAGGATCAGCATGTCGAAGCCGGTCAGAACGGCGTTGAAATTGTCGTCGTTGAAGACGGAATCGGGCAAGCGGTAGAGGTCGTTGAGGGGGCCGAGGGCTTGCGCGATCTCCTCGTGCAGGCAGTCGCGGATTTCCTGGGGTGCCACGTCGGAGGGGATGAAGACCGCGACCCGTTCGCGGGTCTCCAGCGTGGTCCAGTCGAGCGTGCGCCCGGCGCGGTTGCGGCGGAATTCCGACCAGGAACTGACACGCGGCACCACGAAACAGGCGGCTTGCGGCACGACGCGCTGCATGCGGGCGCGCGGCATCGTTTCGATCGTGATGGAGGCGGGGCCGGAGCTGACGCGGGTGATGTCGATCCCGGCCTCGTTGCGCAGTCTTCGCACGAGGATATCGAGGTCATTGCTGAGCGAGGCGGGCGCGCCGGAGGCGACGGTCACCGTCACCGGCCCCTCGAACCGCGACAACCGCTCGATCACGCGGCCCGATTCCATCTGGAAGCTGAGATCGAGGAAATCCGCCGCGACGGTCGTGTTCGACCGGGAGGCCGCCGCGACGCGGGCCGCACCGAATGTGTTCATCGCGGGCAGATCACTGGGCACGACCACGGAGGCGCGTTCGGCTACCGCATCGGTGCCGGTTGTGGGCGCACAGGCCGCCAGGATCAGGGCGAGGGCAGGGGCCGCGAAGGTGGGGATTCGGATCAAGTCAAATGCCTCAGGCTCGGGAATATTTCATGAAGTCAGTGGGTTGCGCAATCCGGTCGTACAGGGCGCGCGCGGTCGTGTTTCCGGTCTGGGTCAACCAGTAGACGGAGGGTCGCCCGGCGGCATCCGCGTCGGCATAGACCGTTTCGATCAGCGCCCGGGCGACCCCCTTGCCGCGTGCGGCGGGGATCGTGAAGAGGTCTTGCAGGTAGGTCACGGGCGCCTCCTGCCAGCCATGGGCATGGGCGATCGTGTGGACAAGACCCAGGGCACGCTCGCCCTCCCACGCCATCCAGGCGGCCATATCGGCACGGTCCGGATCAAGATATCGGGAGAAGGTAAGATCATAGAGCGCATCTGGCCGTTCCGCCCCGTAGAAGGCCAGATAATCACGCCAGAGCCCGCCCCATTCGGCACGATCCCGCCGCCCGAGGGGGCGAATGTCAAAGGGTTGTGACACGTAACACTGGCCTTGAATCAAATCCGGGGTCGCACACCCCGATCATCGCCACAGATTATGGCAGGATTCGGGCAGCGGCCTAGGGGTCGTGCGCGGAATTCCGGTTACCGTTGCGCCCTGGCCATGAAGGCCAACCGTTCGAAAAGCGCCACATCCTGCTCGTTCTTCAGGAGCGCACCGTGAAGTTTCGGCAGGGCATTCGCCCCGTCGCGGCGCAGATCCTCCGCCTCCAGATCCTCGGCCAGGAGCAGCTTGAGCCAGTCCAGAACCTCGGACGTGGAGGGCTTCTTCTTGAGCCCCTGCTGGTCTCGGATCTCGTAGAATTGGGTCAGCGCGGTGGTCAGGAGGGCGGGCTTGATGCCGGGGTGGTGCACATCGACGATTCGGCGCATCGTGTCGATGTCGGGGAAGCGGATATAGTGGAAGAAGCAGCGCCGCAGGAAGGCGTCGGGCAGCTCCTTTTCGTTGTTCGATGTGATGATGACGATGGGCCGCGTCGTGGCCTTCACCGTTTCCCCGGTCTCGTAGACGTAGAATTCCATCCGGTCGAGTTCTTGCAGAAGGTCGTTGGGAAACTCGATATCGGCCTTGTCGATCTCATCAATCAGGAGCACACATTTGTCTTCGCGTTCAAAGGCTTGCCAGAGTTTTCCCTTGCGGATGTAATTCGCGACATCGTGGACGCGTTCTTCGCCAAGCTGGCTGTCGCGCAGGCGGGAGACGGCATCGTATTCGTACAGGCCTTGCTGCGCGCGGGTGGTGGATTTGATGTGCCACTCGATGATCGGCAGACCCAGGGCACCGGCGACCTGGCGGGCCAGTTCCGTCTTGCCGGTGCCGGGTTCCCCCTTGACCAGAAGCGGGCGTTCCAGCGTGACGGCGGCGTTCACGGCCACGGTCAAATCCTCGGTCGCCACGTAATCGGCGGTGCCGTCAAATCTCATTTTCACCATTTCTCCGCAGTGCAGCGTATCTTTGCGTTTGAAATCTAGCTACCTCACGCAGTATCTAGGTGACAAGCCACCGCGGAGGTTGTAATCGACCGCCAATGGGGCTGCATGGACTTGCACGGGCACGACACCATGAACGACACCAGCCCCGCTGAGGGGAGCGATATGAAAGCAGAGATTTTTCTGGCTGAGGATTACCGTCCGGCCGAAGATGAACCGTTTATGAACGAAAAACAGGTCGAGTATTTCCGCCGCAAGTTGTTGGCCTGGCGGAACGATCTTCTCGACGAAAGCCGATCCACCGTCTCCACGCTGCAAGACGGCACGCGTAATATTCCCGACGTCGCGGACCGGGCCTCCGAGGAAACCGACCGCGCGCTGGAACTGCGCACCCGTGACCGCCAGCGCAAGCTGATCGCCAAGATCGACCAGGCCCTGCGCCGCGTGGAAGAGGGCGAGTTTGGCTATTGCGAAGTGACCGGGGAGCCGATCAGCCTCAAGCGGCTGGATGCCCGCCCCATCGCCACGATGAGCCTTGAGGCGCAGGAACGCCACGAGCGCCGCGAAAAGGTGCACCGCGACGACTGATCGCTTTGCATATGGCGCGCAACAGGGGCATCCGGGACGGGTGCCCTTTTTCGTTCGAGGTAAGGCAAGATGCTGATCGGCAAGGAGATTACGGTGATCGGCGGCGGGATCGGCGGGCTGGCGGCGGCCCTGGCCTGCGCCCGGCGCGGCGCCGCCGTGACCGTGCTGGAACAGGCGCAAGAGATCGCGGAAGTGGGGGCGGGGCTGCAGATCTCCCCCAATGGTTACGTGGTGCTGCAGGCTTTGGGCGTGGCCGAGGATCTGCGCGCCACACGCGCCACGCGGGTCCGCTTGCGCGATTTCCGCAAGGGCGCGGATGTCTTCACCATGGATTTGTCCCGCCCGTTCCATTTCGTCCACCGCGCCGACCTGATTGAGACCCTGCGCGCGGCCTGTGAAGGGGCGGGCGTGCGTATCCGGCTGGGTACGGCGGTCAAGGAGGTCACGCCCGACGCCGATGTCACCCGCCTGCGCCTGGCCGATGGCGCCCGGGAAGATCACGGCCTGACCCTTGCCGCCGATGGCCTTCATTCCGCCGCCCGCGCCGCCCTCAATCCCAGGTCGCGGCCCTTCTTCACCGGACAGGTGGCGTGGCGCGCCCTGGCCCCGTCGCGCGACCTTCCACCGGAAGCCCACGTCTTCATGGGCCCCGGTCGCCACCTCGTCCGCTACCCCCTGCGCGACGGAACCCTCACCAATATCGTCGCGGTGGAGGAGCGGGACAGCTTCGCCGCCGAAGGGTGGCACCACGCAGACGATCCCGCGAACCTGCGCGCCGCGTTCACGGATTTCTGTCAGGAGATCAAGGCTTTGCTCGGCGACGTTGAGGTGACCAACATCTGGGGCCTGTCCCGCCATCCGGTGGCGAAACACTGGCACGGGGGGGCGCTCGCGCTTCTGGGCGATGCGGCCCATCCGACGCTGCCCTTCCTCGCCCAAGGCGCCAATATGGCGCTGGAGGACGCCTTTGTCCTCGCGCGCTGCCTGAACGATCACGACACGATCGAGGCCGCTTTCACCCGGTACCAGGCCATCCGCAAACCGCGCACCGCCCGCATCGTGGAGGCAGCCAACGACAACGCGGCCAATTACCACCTGCGCCCCGGCCCGTACCGGTTTGCCGCCCATTCCGCCTTGCGCCTTGCCGCCCGCTTCGCGCCCCATGCCGTAACGAACCGCTTCAACTGGCTCTACCACCACGACGTGACGCGCTGACCGCCCAACGGGCCTGCCCTCTTTGCTTCAAAAATACCTCGGGGGGCTCCGCAGGAGCGGGGGCAGCGCCCCCTCCGCACTCACCCTATCACCACTCACATCGGCGTTTCACGCGACGCCGAGCGCCCCGCAGGGGCGCGAGGCCCCCGGCGACGGGCGTCACGCCCGGCGCAATCCCTCATTCCAGCGTGTAATCGGGCAAGGCGTCGAAGGCGTCGCGCAGCTTGTCCCCCCAACCCGACGAGATCTGGGAGAAATAGGGATCCTCGCTCTCGATCCTGCGTCTTGGGCCGTGGCGCAGCGTGTCCGCCCGGTAGAGGTGCAGGTCAAGCGGCATGCCCACGCTCAAATTCGCCTTCAGGGTCGAATCGAAGCTGACCATCAGAAGCTTCACCGCCGCCTCGAACGTCATCTCGGGATTATACGCGCGCACCAGGATCGGCTTGCCGTATTTCGTCTCCCCGATCTGGAAGAACGGGGTGTCGTCGCAGGCTTCGACGAAATTGCCCTCGGGATAGATCAGGAACAGCCGCGGCTCCCCGCCCTTGATCTGGCCGCCCAGGATGATGCTGGCCCCGAAGGGGGAATCGGCTTGGGGCCCCGCGACACCGCTTTGATCGGCGATCACCTCGCGCAGGGTTTCCCCCACCAGCTTGGCGACCTGGAACATCGACGGCGCTTCCATGATCGACAGCGCGCCGCGTTCGTCGGCGGGCAGGGCGCGTTCGTTGAGCAGGCTGACGACGGCCTGGGTCGTGGCGAGGTTCCCGGCGGTCATCAGGGTGATCGACCGCTCGCCCTCGGCCTCCCACAGGAACATCTTCTTGAAAACGGAAATGTTGTCGACGCCGGCATTGGTCCGCGTGTCCGACATGAACACGAGGCCCCGGCTCAGTTTCATTCCCACGCAATAGGTCATGGTCTCTCATCCCCAGGATCCGCCGGTCGTGGTCCAGATGTAGCGCCGGTCGGTTAAGGGATGTCTACTGCTGTGCGACCTGGATGTCGACGGACATCGCCTCTCCGGACGCACCGTAATGCAGGCCCGCGATCGGGGCCGCTTCGCGGTAATCGAGGCCGGTGGCCACACGCACGTAACGCGGGTCCGGCGAGATGCCGTTGGAGACGTCGAAGCCGACCCAGCCCACGCCGTCCACATGGGCCTCCGCCCAGGCATGGGTCGCATCCTGGTGCACCCGGTCGTTCATCATCAGGTAGCCCGAGACATAGCGCGCGGGATGGCCCATCGCGCGGGCGGCGGCGATGAAGATATGGGCGTGGTCCTGGCACACGCCCGCACCGCCCGCGATCGCATCCTCGGCGGTCGTGGCGGCTTCGGTTGCGCCGATCTCATAGCGGACGGCGCCGATGATCCGGCCCGACAGCGCATGGAGGCGAGGGATATCGTCAGACACCTCTTCTTGCAGCCCGTCGATCAGCGCTGCCACCCGGTCGCCCGGCTGGGTCAGATCGGTCATGCGCTGGAAATACCACAGGGGCGCAAAGCCCGAATGCTTGCCGAGTATCCCGGCATTGTCCGCCGTCTCGACCTCGCCCGCACACATCACCCGGATCTCCGACGCGCTGGGATCGAAGGAGACAAGGGAGGCGTGGTTCTGGTTGTGATCCTGAAACTCCGTCTGCACCTGCCCGCCATCGACCTGCATGGACCACGACAAGATGGATTGCCCGCGCCGCGATTTGGGTGTCAGGCGCAACTGCTGCAACCCGTAAGTGACCGGCGCATCGAAGCGGTAGGTCGTTGTGTGGTTGATCTTCAAACGCATCGCGCCACCCCTATCCCAGAAACCGGTAATCGGCGTCGATCTGTGCGCCGAGCGTGCCGAGATCGCCCAGAACCGATGTCAGGAATTCGTGCAACCCGTCTTCGAACACATCCTCGATCGTCAGGTGGCTGAGCTTGGCGGCCATCATGTCGATATGGTCATGGGCCGGGGTCCGCGCGCCGTAGGCGGTCTCTAGATACGAGAGGTTGGAGGCGATCTTCATCACGCAAAAGGCCAACGACCGCGGCATCCGGCGGTCGAAGATCAGGAATTCCGCGATGCCCTTCGGCGTCACCTCGCCCTGGGTCAGCCAGCGATAGGAACGTTGGCCCGCGACGGAGCGCAGGATCGTCTCCCACTGGACATTGTCGAGCGACGATCCGATCTGGGTCACGGAAGGCAGCAGGACGTAATATTTCACGTCGAGAATGCGCGCGGTGTTGTCGGCGCGTTCCAGAAACGTCCCAAGACGGCAGAAATCGAACGCATCGTTGCGCAGCATCGTGCCGTGCATAGCTCCGCGCACCTGGGCGCAATGCTGTCGGATGGAGGCCAGCACCTCCGGCAGCTGCTTGGGTGTCACGGGGCGCGACAGCACCTCCTTCAGGGCCATGTAGGCGTCGTTCAGCGCCTCCCACACTTCGCGGGTCAGGTGGGTGCGGGTCAGGCGCGCGTTTTGCCGCGCGGCCGAGATCGAGGAGAGGACGGAGGACGTGTTGTCCGGATCGCGCAGCAGGAAGTCGATGGCCTTGGCCTCCACCACATCCCCGTGGCGGTCGGCATAGGCCTGGGCCACGGCGGCGGTTTGCAGCACCGACTGCCATTCGTTGTCCGCCCCCGCGGGCCGGGTCAGCCCGATGCGAAAGCCGGTTTCCACCAGCCGCGCCGCGTTTTCGGAGCGTTCAAGGTAACGGAACAGCCAAAAGAGGCCACCTGCGGTTTTGCCTAGCATCTCCCTACTCCTCCAACACCCAAGTGTCCTTGGTGCCGCCGCCCTGTGACGAGTTCACCACCAGCGACCCTTCCTTGAGCGCCACGCGGGTCAGTCCGCCGGGCGTCAGCGTGATCTTCTCGGGCGACATGAGCGCGAAGGGGCGCAGGTCGACATGGCGTGGCGCAAGGCCCTTGGCCGTCAGGATCGGACAGGTCGAGAGCGCCAGCGTGGGCTGCGCGATGTAGTTGGAGGGGCGCGCCTCCAGCTTTTTGCGGAACGCCTCCACCTCCTTCTTGGAGGCGGCGGGGCCAACCAGCATGCCGTAGCCGCCGGAGCCATGGACCTCCTTCACCACCAGGTCGGACAGGTTGTCGAGCACGTATTTGAGCGAGTCCGGCTCCGAACAGCGCCAGGTCGGCACGTTTTGCAGGATCGCCTTCTCGCCGGTGTAGAACTCCACGATATCGGGCATGTAGCTGTAGATCGCCTTGTCGTCGGAGATGCCGGTGCCCGGCGCATTGGCGATCGTGATCCCGCCCGCGCGGTAGATGTCCATGATGCCCGGCACGCCGAGCATGGATGCGGCGTTGAAGTTCAGCGGGTCGAG
The DNA here is from genome assembly GCF_020177575.1 of Hasllibacter sp. MH4015. Lineage (NCBI taxonomy): Bacteria > Pseudomonadati > Pseudomonadota > Alphaproteobacteria > Rhodobacterales > Roseobacteraceae > Hasllibacter > Hasllibacter sp. MH4015. The sequence continues at coordinate 1,821,757 of NZ_JAHTBK010000001.1, read as the reverse complement.
GAAATCATCGTCCACCCGGCGGTAGAGCACGTCGATCGGTGTGTAGCCGCGCGTCGTGCGCATGGCGATGCGGCCATCCACGACGCGCAGGTCGTGCCCCTCCACCAGTTCCACGCCCATCTGCTCGGCGAGAAACGCATGTTCGAAATAGGCGGAGTTGTGGATGCCGGGGGTCAGCACGGCGACGGTACACGACCCCGTGCAGGCGCGTGGCGCGCAGGCGGCCAGCGACCGGCGCAGGTCGGCGGGGTAATTCTGCACCGGCTGGACCTTGACGCGGCTGAACAGCTCCGGGAACATCTGGAGCATGGTTTCACGGTTTTCCAGCATGTAACTGACGCCGGACGGGGTACGGGCATTGTCCTCCAACACGAAGAACTCGTCCTCGCCGGTGCGCACCAGATCGGTGCCGACGATATGGGTGTAGACGCCGCCGGGGGGTTCCACCCCGATCATCTGGGGCAGGAACGCCTCGTTCCGGTCGATCAGCTCGCGCGGCACGCGGCCCGCGCGCAGGATCTCCTGCCGGTGGTAGATGTCGTAGAGAAAGGCGTTGATCGCGCGGACCCGTTGTTCGATGCCGCGCGTCAGCTTGGCCCATTCACGCCCGGAAATGATGCGCGGCACGATGTCGAATGGGATCAGCCGTTCATCGGCCTCGGACTGGCCATAGACGTTGAAGGTGATGCCGGTGCGGCGAAAAAACGCCTCCGCCTGGGCCGACTTCTGGCGCAGATCGCCAAGATCCTCACCCTCGAACCAGCCGGAATAGGGCGCATAGGGATCGCGTGCGGTGGCGGACCCGCCCGTCATCTCATCGAAAAATCGCGTGTCGTCGGTCATGTCTCCTCCAAGTGCATGACCCTATCAGATGAACGCTTGAGCGAAAGGGCCAGCCCTTTCATACATTTTTTCAGGGGTTTGGGGGAGGGATGCCCATTTTTTGAGCGTTATGTATCGGTGTCCAGCCAGATCGTCACGGGACCGTCATTCACAAGGCCGACCTGCATGTCCGCGCCGAATTGGCCGGTCGCGGTCGTCACCCCCGCCTCCCGCAGACGCTCCACCACCTGGAGGTAAAGCGCCTCTCCCTCGGCGGGGGCGGCAGCAGTGGAAAAGCCCGGGCGGTTGCCGCGACTTGTGTCGGCGGCCAGGGTGAATTGGCTGACGACCAGCGCCGCGCCCCCCACATCCAGAAGCGAGCGGTTCATCTTGCCTGCCTCATCCTTGAAGATGCGCAGCTTGGTGATCTTGGCCACCAGCCGGTCGGCAATGTCCGCCGTATCCCCCTGCATGGCACAGACAAGGATCAAGAGTCCGGGTCCACAGGCCCCGATGCGGGCGCCGTCCACGTCCACATGGGCATGGGCGACCCGCTGGAGGAGCGCCCTCATTCAAGCTCGTCCCGGCGGGGCGGGTTGGCGCCCGCGCGGGTGACGGTGATCGCGGCGGCCTTGACGCCAAGCGTCATGGCGTCGCGCAGCGTGTCGTCGGTCAGGCCCCGGGCGAGCAGGTCCTTGTCGAGGGCCCCGGCATCGGACAGGCCCGCCAGAACGCCCGCGTTGAAGGTGTCGCCCGCGCCGACGGTATCGACGACCTGCACCATCTGCGCTTCGATATGGAGCGATCCGCCCCGGTGGAATGCCGTCACGCCATCGGCCCCCTGGGTCACGAAAATGAGCGACGGGCCCTTGTCCAGCAGAGCCTCCGCCAGCGTTGGCAGCGCGTCGTCGCCCATGAGCCAGCGCAGATCCTCGTCCGAGGCCTTCACGATATCCGAATGGGCCAGCATGTGATCCATCCGCGCCCGGAACCGATCCTCATCCGCGATGAAGGAGGGGCGGATATTGGGGTCGAGCATGGTGACATGGCGGGCATGGGCGCGGGCGGCGAGCGTGGCGTAGGCGTCCGCGCAGGGCTCCACCGCCAGGGAGATGCCACCGAAAAAGCACGCCTTCGTTTCGTCGGGTATGTCGGGCAGGTCGGCTTCCGTCAGCATCCGCCCGGCGGTATTCTCGTCGTAGAACGCATAGCTCGCCTGTCCGTCTGTCAGCGTAACGAAGGCCAGCGTTGTGGGGCGGTCGCAGCGATGGGCGAGGCCGTGGCCAACGCCATTGGCCATCAACACACCGGAAAGGCGTTCTCCGAACAGATCGGTGGACAGGCCGGTGAAGAACTCGGTCCGCGTCCCCAGCCGCGACAGCGCCACGGCGGTGTTGAAGACCGAGCCGCCGGGATATGGGGCGAAGGCGGCCTCGTGTCCCTCCGTCTGGCGGGGCAGCATGTCGATCAGGGCTTCGCCGGCGCACAGGATCATGGGGACCTCCCTTATCTGTCCGCGCCTTTGTTAGCGTTAACGCGGGGGTGGGGGAAGCCCGATATGCGGCGCGGGTGGCTCAGCGATCCATGACTTCCAGGCCGTAGAAGACGGCGACGCCCACGACGATGGCGGCGATGACGGCAAGGGCGATCTTGCCCGCGCTCCACGGGCGTTCGCCCTGCACCTTGCCGGTCTGGGCATTGACGACGAAGCGGTAGGATTTGCCCCGGTACTTGTAGGCGGCGATCCAGACCGGCAGCAGGACATGCTTGAAGGTCACGTCGTCCACATGGGTGTCCATCCGGTCGATCTTCTGGGCGTCGCCGCCGATGTCGCGGCGGATGTCGCGCTGGATCTGGGCGTGCATGATCTGGCGCGCCTCCACCATGCCTTCCTCCAGATCGACGGTATAACCTTCGGCCCGGAACCCCGACAGGAATTCCGGCGTGTAGGGCGCAAGCGCGGAAAGGTCCCACGGGGCAAGCGCGTCGGTATACCGCTTGGGCAGCGATTTGGACGCGAGCACCAGGATGTCGTCGAAGAAGCGCGCCACACGGCCCTGGGTGCGGGTCCAGCGGATGCGCCGTTCCTGGCGCGGCTTGCCATCGGGGCCGTTGACGGTGACGTAATAGGCCGTCCCGCGCTGACCGCGATAGCTGGTCTTGGTGTCCGCGTCATAGGTCCAGTAGGGCACGTAAATGCCATCGAGGGTGCGCCCTTGGCGGGCGTATTCCTTCAGGCCGTTGGGTGCGAACCACAAACTGCCAAGCCACTTGTTCATGGCGGAATGGGCCTCCCGCTCGGCCAGTTGGAAGGGCAGGACGCCCTTGGGCTTGATGTGGCGATGGGTGCCGGTATCGGTCACGACGGGCGTGGCGCAGAACGGGCAATCCTGGGAATGGGTGTCGGCGTCGAACTGCACTTGGGCGCCGCAGGACGGGCATTGGGAGACGCGCGTCTCCTCGATCTCGGCACTGTCGAGCTGGCCGCGAAGGGCCGCCTCGAAATCGTTCTCCACCAGCTCCGCGCCGCCGCCCCAGGGGCCATCCTCGATCGTGATCGCTTCCTCGTTGCCGCAATGGTCGCAGATCAGCTTCCCCTCGCTTGGGGCATAGCGCATGTCCGATCCGCAATTGGAGCAGGGAAAGCGATGTTCGTCTTCGGGGCGGGCGGTTTCGGTGCGGGCGTCAAACGTGTCGGACATGGTGGGTCTTCCGGAAAAGCGAATGCGCCGCCGGGGCGCGGTGAAGGGGGTGTCCTCACTCAAACGCGAGCGGGCGGCGGCTGCAAGCAAGGAAAACCCTACAAAAAGCGGTGAAGGAGGCGCGGCACCATGATCCGCAGGGCGTTGTCGCGCAGATGGACGTGGCGCCAGATGTGGAACGTGGCGTGCAGCGCGACGATGCCCGCCAGTGCGTAGAACTGGTAGACATGTACGAAGGACACCATCGCGTGGGCCTGCGGCAGGTCGAGGGGCGGCGCGATCGGCAAAAAGCCCCCCGCGCGCAGGAGTACGGCAGAGGTCGCGCCAAGCCCGAACCCCGTCAGCGCCACGAGAAACAGGCCCCAGATCAAGGTCTTGTGCAGGATCGGATGCACCCGCCGCGCCCAGGGCGGCAGTTTTGGACCGGGGCGAGAGGCAAGGCCGCGGCGCAAATGATCCCCGGTCCAGATCAGCGCGAGTGTGACGAAGATCAGCCCGTTGATCGAATGGAGTTGAAACCATCCCCGCCCCATCCGGCGCAGGACATCGGGATCGGCGAACATGAACCAGATGAAAAACGGCACGATCCCCCAATGCAGCGCCTTGAGCATCGTGCGTCGTGCGGGCAGGCGCGGGCGCGGCAGGCGAAGGGGCAGGGCGGTGGCATCGGTCATGGGGTGGATGTGTCGGTTCTTGCTTCGGGTCAGGCGCAGTGTAGCCACGGGGCGGGCGGGGGGAAAGTTTCACCCCGTTCTTGCGTGTGGGGCGGTTTGCGGGGAAGCTTCCGGTGAAGCCCCACATGCAAGGAGACGTCGATGATCACCCTCGACCAAGCCCGTCTGATGATCGCCACCGCCCGCGAAAAGGGCCGCGAGATGGGGTTGAAACCGCTTTCCGTCGTGGTTGTCGATGCGGGTGGCCATGTCCTCGCCTTCGAGCGGGAGGATGGCGCACCGCCGGGCCGGTTCCAGATCGCCCACGGCAAGGCCCACGGCGCGGTCATGTTGGGGATGCCCGGCACCGCGCAGCGCACAAGGGCGGAGGAGCAGGCCTATTTCATGGCTGCCGCCAACGGGGCCTATGGCGGGCAGCTTATCCCCGTGCCGGGTGGCGTTCTGGTCAAACACGACGGGGCCGTGATCGGTGCGATGGGCGTGACGGGGGACACATCGGAAAACGATGCTGAGGTCGCGCTGGCGGGCATTGAGGCGGCCGGGTTCGAGGGTGCGGCATGAGGCGGCACATCTCCTCCGGCTCCGAATTCGAGGAAAAGATCGGGTATTCGCGCGCCGTGATCACCGACGGCTGGGTTTTCGTGGCCGGAACCACCGGCTTCGACTACGCGACGATGGAGATTGCGGAGGATGTGGCGGCCCAGGCGGAGCAGACCTTCCGCAACATCGACAAGGCCCTGTCGCAGGCGGGCGCGCGGATGGATGACGTGGTGCGCGTGACCTATATCCTGCCCGATGCCGATCTGTGGGAGCCGTGCTGGCCGGTGACACGCGCCTGGCTGGGATCGGCCCGACCCGCCGCGACGATGCTGGTCGCCGGTTTGCAGGACCCGCGCATGAAGATCGAGATCGAGGTGACGGCCAAGCTGCTTTGATCGTCAGCCCGCCAGGTTCAGATGAACCGACGCGGGGCCGCGCAGGCCGGGGCGCTTCATCCATGTGACGGGCCGCGCCAGCGCCAGGTCGGGATGGCGCGCCACAAGGCGATCCAACGCCACCTCCGTCTCGATCCGAGCCAGTTGCATCCCGAGGCATACATGGGGGCCGAAGCCGAAGCCCAGATGGGCGTTGGGCCGCCGCTCCGGCTGGAACGCGCCGGGGTTGTCGACGCGGGCGGGGTCGTGATTGGCGGCGATCAGACCGGCGGTGACCATCTCTCCCTTCTTGATGGGCGCGCCGAGGATGTCGGTGTCTTCTGCTGCGAACATCGCTTTCGTCACCATGACCGGGCTGGCATGGCGCACGAATTCCTCGATCATGAGGTTGCGCGTTTCGGGATGGGCCTTGAAATGCGCGCGCAGGTCGGACGCTTCGCAAAGCGCCACGATCGCATTGTTGATGAGGTGAACGCTCGTCTCATGCCCCGCAAGGAACAGCAAAAGGGTCAGGGACAGGATTTCATCTTCCGACAGGCTGTCGCCGTCTTCCTCCGTATGGACGAGGGCGGAGATGAGGCCGGGGCCGGGCGGTTCGGCCCGCGCCTCCGCGAAAAGCGCGCGAAAATCGCGGTGTACGCCGCGCAAGCTGAGAACGGCGCGGATCGCCGAGAGCGGGTTGGTCACGTGGCTGAGCGGGGCGATGCGTCGGGTCAGGCTGTCATGGGCCGCGTCGGGAATGCCGAGCAGCGCGCAGATCGCCAGAAAGGGCAGGCGGCGCGTGTACTGGCGCACGATATCGACCGGATCGCCGCTCAAATCGTCCAGCAGGCGGTCGGCCATGCCCTCGATCCGGGGGCGCAGATCCTCGATCGTGGCGCGGGCAAAGGCAAGTTCGACAAGGCGGCGCTGGCGTTTGTGGGCGGGGTCGTCCTGCACGATCATCGTGTTCAGCATCGGCTTGATGGAGGATGGCATCCACCAGAATTGGCGGGCGAGGGATTTGCCGGTGATCGGCTCCGGATCGCGGCGAAAAATCTCGGGCGATTTCAGGAGTTTGCGCGCGGCCTCATCGGTTGTGGTCATCCAGATCGCGCCAACAATCGGTATCCGGACCTTCACCACGGGTCCGTCCGCACGCATCCGCGCAAGCTGCGCCGACGGATCGTCGAGAAACGCGGGATCGGAGAAGGTGTAGATCATCAAAGCGGCCTCAATCCTTGTCCATGTGCGCAAATGAAGGGCCGAATGCGCGGGCAGGCGGCTTTTCCTTGAGCGCCTTGACCGTTAGATAAGGTTTCATCTGCAATATTGGAACTCCCATGGCGCGACCTGTTATCGGCATTATCGGCAATCACCACCTGATCAACGATCAGTACGAGACGCAGGCCGCTGGCACGATGAATTGCGAAGCCGTGGCGGAGGTCTGCGACGGGGTGCCGATGATTATCCCGTCCAATCCGCGTTTCGTGGATCTTGCCGACCTGCTGGAGGTTTGTGACGGGTTTCTGTTCACCGGCGGACGGCCCAACGTGCATCCGGAGGAATACGGCGAACCATACAGCGAAGCCCATGGCGGGATGGACAGGGACCGCGACGGTGTGGCCCTTCCCCTGATCCGCGCCTGTGTGGATCGCGGCCAGCCCTTTTTCGCGGTTTGTCGGGGCTTTCAGGAGGTGAACGTGGCGATGGGTGGATCGCTCTACCCCGAAATCCGCGATCTGCCGGGGCGGATGAACCACCGGATGCCGCCCGATGGCACGATCGAGGAGAAGTTCGCCCTGCGCCACAAGGTGACGTTTTCCGACGGCGGCCCGTTTCACCGGCTGATGGGCGCGCGGGAGGTGATGACCAACACGCTCCACGGCCAGGGGATCAAGCGGGCGGGGGCGCGGGTGGTGATCGACGGTCACGCGCCCGATGGCACGGCGGAGGCCGCCTATATCGCCGAGGCGCCCGGTTTCACCCTGTCGGTGCAATGGCACCCGGAATATCGCGCCGCGGAAGACCCGGTCTCCCGCCCCCTGTTCGCGGCCTTCGGGGAGGCCGCGGCCGCATGGTCCGCGGGCAGACGCCCGGTGCAGATCAGCGACGTTGCGTGAACGTCGCCCCTCAACCACCCGGTTTCCCTTAGGTTAATTTCCTTGCCTTGACCGCGCGCGGCCTGCCAATGTGCTGTGTACGGGGAAATACACACCTGCGCCCGAGGCAAAATCGGGACCGTCGCCCACCAAAGATCAGTCGGCGCACGGTCGGATCGGGTGCTTAGTTTAACGGAAGGCGATTTCATGTTTTCGAGACTTTTCAGCGCCGCACTCGCCGTGACGGCGGTCTTCGCGGGACCTGCATCGGCGGATTGGTCGGCGCGTGTCGATACCGACGGCCAGGGTGCCGTGGGACAGACCGGCCAGGTGCAATGTGAACCGGGCGGCACGCCGGGGCCGATCTGGGGCACCGGCACCTACACGTCCGACAGCTCCATCTGCGGCGCGGCGCAGCATTTCGGATGGTTGCCGCAAGGCTCCGGCGCGGTCGTCACCTACCGCACGGTTCCCGGTCAGCAATCCTACCAGGGGTCGAGCCAGAACGGCATCACGACGAATGATTACGGCTCTTGGGGCCTGAGCTTCCAGATCACCGGGGCCACTTTGCTTGGCGGCGGCGCCCCCGGTGGCACCGCAATCGACTGGTCGGCCAACGCGGATTCCCTGGGCATCGCGACCTCGCCCGGGTCGACGCATCGCTTCGTCTGTCCGCCGAATTCGGGCGGTTTCGGCACGATCTGGGGTACGGACCTCTATTCCTCCGACAGCCCGATCTGCGTGGCCGCACAGCATCGCGGCCTGATCTCGTCGGCGACGGGCGGGCCGGTGACCGTTCTGATCCTGGGCGAGCAGGCGGCGTTTTCGGGGTCGAGCCGGAACGGCATCACCTCAAGCGACTTCCCAACCTGGCCGCGCAGCTACACGTTCCAGTAAGCGCGCGACACATTCGACCATCCGCATCCGGCAGGGTGCGGATGGTCCTTTCAACGGGCGCGGCCTCAGGTCTGGCGCGCGCCCCGTAGCTCCTTGATATGCAGGCGTATCCGCTCCCATTTGCGGGCGTCGGTCTCGGTCTTGGCGTCACGGGCTTTTTGCGCGGCCTCCACCTCTGCCTTGTCACCACGGGCGCGATAGAGCGCGTGGGCGTATTGCGTCATCTCGGCGTGCTGCATCTTCCGGATCCTCCGTGTCAGGGGTTCGGGGACCGGCAGTATAGCATCTTTTCCACCGGAATTGCAGGTCCAGGGCCATGGGCCGGGAGGGCGCAGCAATATGGGGAAACTCCCCCAGTGGCGGGTGCCGGACGCGAGGGTAGGGTCCGTGGATATTCCGCATGAGATCGCGGTGCTTCGAAATCCAAACCCCTTCTGATCCAGTCCTGACCGGACGCCACCCATTGAAAGCCAAAACCATGTTCAAGCCCCTTCTTCTGTCCGCCGTCACCCTTGCCAGCCTTGCCTTCGGCACGGCCGCTGGTCTTGCAACCACCGGCCTCGTGTTGCAACCCAGTGGCCATGCCCAATCCACCGGTGCCTGGGCCGTCTCACCCGACAGCCTGAACCTGAATTCGCACGGCGGAACCCGCACACATGTCTGCCCGCCGGGCGGCTCGGCCCACACGATCTGGGGCGCGGGGGATTACACCTCCGACAGCTCCATCTGCACCGCCGCCGTCCATGCCGGTCACATCAATTTCGCCAATGGAGGGCGCGTCACGATCCAGATCAATCAGGGTTTGTCATCCTTCGCCGGGGCCACCTGGAATGGCGTCACGTCCCACAGCTATGGGTCCTGGCCGCGCAGTTTCCGCGTGCTGGGGGCGCAATTCGTCCAACCCGCCCGCGTCATCGGTGCGGATACGAACCTGATCGACCTCGGGATCGCAGGGCAGGCGGGCTCGGTCCATTCCTTCATCTGCCCGCCCCTCGGTAGCGTCACGACGACGATCTGGGGCGACGGCGTCTACACCTCCGATAGCGCGATTTGCGCGGCGGCGGTCCATGCGGGCCGGATCACCGCAAGCTCCGGCGGTCGTGTGTCGATTGACGTGAGCGGCGGGCGGCAGAGCTATACCGGCGCATTCCGCAACGGCGTCGCCTCCCAGCAATATGGCCCGTGGAGCGCGTCCTTCAGCTTCCGCTGATCCCACGCCAATGAATTTCAGCAGCATCTGCCGTGCGAGAATCCCCTCGCGCGGCAATTTTCCTGGACCTAGCCGTACTCCGCCAGCATCGCGTTCAGATCGTCGAGCGTGTTCGCCTCCTGCAAGGGTTTGTCCTTGCGCCAGCGGGCCATGCGGGGAAACCGCAGCGCGACGCCGGATTTGTGGCGGGGGGAGGCCTGGATGCCCTCGAACGCGATCTCGAAGACGTGGTGGGGTTTGACCGCGCGCACGGGGCCGAAGCGGTCGGTTGTGTTCTTGCGGACCCAGGCCGTGATCTCGCGGAACTCGGCATCGGTCAGGCCGGAATAGGCCTTGGTGAAGGGCACCAGATCGTTGCCGTTCCACACAGCGAAGGTGAAATCGGTGTAAAGCGTTGCGCGACGGCCTGATCCCGCTTGGGCATAGATCATCACGGCGTCGATGGTCAGGGGATCGACCTTCCATTTCCACCAATCGCCCTTCTTGCGCCCCGCCAGATAGGGCGCAGACAGGCGCTTCAGCATCAGCCCTTCCGCCCCGATCTCCCGACTGATGGCGCGGGCCTCGGCCAGATCCTCCCAACTCTCGCCCTCTACCCGAGGGGAAAGGCGGATCGGAAGGTCGGGGGACAGATCGGACAGAGCATCGGCAAGGATCGTGCGGCGGTCGATCAAGGGGGTCTGGCGGATATCGACGCCGTGCCATTCCAGAAGGTCATAGGCCATCAGGATGCATGGCGCGTCTGCCAGCAGCTTTTTCGGCACGGTCTTGCGCCCGATCCGCGGTTGCAGCTTGTTGAACGACAACGGCGCCTCCGCGTCCCGGTCATAGGCCAGAACCTCTCCGTCGATCACGGTGCCGGGGGGCAGGAAGTCGATCAGTTGCGCGAATTCCGGGAAGCGGTCGGTCATCAGGTCTTCGCCCCGAGACCACAGGAACCGTTCGCCGCCTCGCAAGATCAGCTGGCCGCGGATGCCGTCCCATTTCCGCTCCGCCAGCCAGTCGGCGACATCGCCCTGATCCTCGGTCGCGCCTTCCAGCTGGTAGGCGAGGTAGAACGGGTAGGGTCGGGACAGGTCGGCGGTCGGGTCGGGCGCCTCGATCAGGCTGTCCCACGTCACGTTGTCGGGCGACCAATCGCCCATCAGCCGGTGGGTCAGCTCCGCCTCCTCGATGCCGGTGGCCTTGGCAAGCGCGCGGGTCATCAGCTTCTGGCTGACCCCCATGCGCCATCCGCCGGTGATGAGCTTGTTGAAGACGAACCGTTCGATGGGCGGCAGGCCATCCCAAGCGTCCAGGATCGCCGCCTTGCGCGTCTCCTCCTCCGCATTGTCGAGCCCGCGCAGGGTTGCGATCCAGTCCGACAGAGATTTCTCGATCCGGGTCGTGGGGGCGGGAAGGACCAACGCAATGGTTTCCGACAGATCGCCCACCACGGGGTAGCACGCTTCGAACAGCCATAACGGGATGCCGGCGCGTTCCGCCGCCCACTCGCGCAGTTTTGTCGTGGTGATCGCGCGGCGCGGGCGGCGGCCCGACAGAAGCGCGATGGTCCATATCTTGTCGTCTTCCGGCGCGGCCGCGAAATATTCGGCAAGCGCGGCGGTCTTGACGCTGGTCTTGGTGGTCTGGTCCAGCGCGGTGAAGAGGGCGGCGAAATCCTTCATCTGTGCGACGCGATGAAGTCGCCAAGCTGCGCGATGGCCCGGTCCGCGGCGGGCATCAGACCGGCATGGAGGTGCCAGACATGCATCAGGCCGGGCCAGAGGTCGAGGGTCGCGTCATCCATCGCCTCCGCGATGCGGGCGCTGTCCTGAGCCAGCGCCTCACCCTCCGCCGCGTGGATGAGGGTTGGGGGCAAGCCGGTCAGATCACCGTGCAAGGGGGAGACATCGGGATCGGTCGGATCAGTACCGGGAAGGTAAACGCTCTCGATCCGGGCCGGCCATTCCGGCGGGATAAGAAGCTCATTCGTCGCCCCCGCAAACCGCTCCTCGATATCACCCGACAGGTCGGCGACCGGGCCGATCAGGCAGCACGCCTTGGGCAGCGGCAGGCCCGCGTCGCGCGCATGCTGCAGCACGGACAGCGCAAGGCAGCCACCGGCACTGTCGCCCGCGATGGCGACCGGCGGTGTTCCATCCTCCACCAGACGCGCGTAGGCGGCGATGACATCCTCCCGCGCGGCGGGGAAGGGATGTTCGGGGGCAAGTCGGTAGCGCGGCGCGTAGGCGCGCAGGCCCGTCGCCTTCGCCAGCGCGCCGACCAGGGGCGCATGGGTGCGGGGCGAGCCGATGGTGAAGCCGCCTCCGTGGATATAAAGAATGACCGGCGCGTTCCGGTCGACACCGTCCGGGCGGAACCACAGGCCATCGTGGCGGTCGCGGATCGGGATCATCCCGCGCGGCAGTTTACCGCCAAGCCGCGTGCTGATCGCGAAAAGGACACGCAGAACCCGTTGGGGCGCGACGAAGCGCAGGACAGCCCGCTCCAGCGTGCGCGCCTGGAATACGAAGAACCGGTCGATCGCGGTCAGGTCATTCATGCCACGACCTCTTCCGCCTCATCGAGGTCCTCTCCGCCGAATTCCGTTTCCACGATGCCCGCGTCATAGCCCTGCTCACGCAGCCATTGGGAGAATTGCGCGGTATAGCCGTGGGTGACGAAGACCCGCTCCGCCCCGGTCTGTGCGATGGCCCAGTTCAGGCCCTTCCAGTCGGCGTGGTCGCTGACGACAAATCCGCGGTCAGCGGCCCGGCGGCGGCGCACGCCCCTCAGGCGCATCCAGCCCGACGCAAATCCGGTGGACACGGTGCCGAAACGTTTCATCCATGTCGTGCCAAGCGCGGAGGGCGGGGCGAGGACGATGGCGTCGGGGTGGGATTTTCCGTCCACACCCTCGACCACCGGCACCGTGTCGGGCAGGGCGATCCCCTGCGCGCGCAACACGCGGTTCGTCGCCTCCACCGCGCCGTGGGTCAGGATCGGGCCGATGGAGGGGTCGAGCAGCCGCATGATCCGTTGCGCCTTGCCAAGGGCGTAGACGCCAAGCACCGCACGCTTGCCATCGGCCACGCAACCCGCCCACCAAGCGTTGAGGTCGCGCGCCAGATCCGCCTGGTCCGGCCAGTCGTAGATCGGCAGGCCGAACGTGCTTTCCGTAATGAACGCATGGCACTTTATGGGCTCGAACGGCTCCGACAGGCCATCGTTGATGGTCTTGTAATCGCCCGACGCGACCCAGACCTCGCCCGCGACTTCCACCCGGATCTGGGCGGAGCCCGGCACGTGACCCGCGGGGTGGAAGCTGATATTCGCATCGCCAATCCGGTGTGTCACGCCGTATCCGGTCGTCTCCATGCGGATATCGCCCAGGCGGTGGCGCATCACCGGGGCAGACGCGTCCGTCGCCAGATAGGCGCCGTGGCCCGGGCGGGCGTGGTCGGAATGGCCATGGGTGATGAGCGCGCGCGGCACCGGGCGCCACGGGTCGATATAGGCGTCCGCGGCAGGGCAATAGATGCCGCTTGGGGTGAATTCCAGTACCATGACCGGAATATAGGGCCTTGGATGCGGCGCGGCGAGGAAAGGTTAGTCTTCGGGCGCGAGCAGTTTGATTTCCCCCTCCGCCTCAAGGGCGCGGATGGCGCTTACAACCTCTGCCATGGCGACTTCGCCATCCTCCGGCTTGGGTGTGCCGCGCGTCTCCGCCTCATCGCGAAGCTGTTCCGCAAGGCGCTTGGAGATATTCTCCAATATGAACTCCACGCTCATCGGTGCGGCAACCAGCCCCGCAGCCAGCGCAAGGGACATCGTGTCGCCATCCACCTTGCGGATGACCAAGGGCACGTCTGCCGGATCAACCCGTGCCGGGATGTGGATGAAGGCGAAGATGGATTTGCGCACTTCGCCCGCGAAGACGGTATCGCGGCCCTCCAACCCCTCCAGCATCTTGTCGCGGGCGGCCTGGGGCGTCGAATTGAGGATCGCGCCCACCCGTTCTGCGGCGCTGGCCTGGAAGGCCGTGACGGGCAGCGCGTCGAGCACCTGGGCCAGATGCCCGCCGATGCGCGCCACCAAATCGGGCGTGACGGTTTCGGTCAGCGCAACGGTATGGGCCAGCACCTGCGCCCGTTCCTCCGGCAGATCGGCCAGCAGCGCGGCGGCCTTGGCGACCGAGAGCTTGGACAGAAGTACCGCGCAAACCTCCGCGCTTTCGCTTTCCAACAGGGGTCGCAGGCGGTCGATGTCCTGTCGCGAGACGCGAGACCACGGGTCATCGCCCATCTCCGCCTCCATCCGCAAGGTGTCGAGCGGCCCGTCGGCAAGATGCGGAGCCAAGAGGTCCACCGTCTCGGACAGGGTGTCGGGGAAGCTGAGGGCGAGGTTGTCAATCTGCCGCGTGAAGTCGCGCACAACCTCCGACAAAGTGGCGCGGTCGATATGTTTGAGGTCGGAGATTGCGCGGGCAAGCCGCATCTGGTGATCCGCGGGCAGTTTCCGCACGCCGGGAGAGACGCCTTGCCCCAGCAAGAGGCGCACAATCACCGCCGCCTTTTGTCGGGACGTCAGGCGGGCCGGTGTCACGTCCCGCGCCGTGACGCGCGCGTCACGGGCCACGCGCCCTTCCAGCGTTACCGCGTCACCATCGGAAAATATGTCCTGTCGCACACCCATCTTCACCCAATCCTTTCCCCGCAGGCAGGTATGCCCGCGCGGGGTTAAGGGGAGGTAAGGGCGCGCGCCGGGTAAACGCGAATAGTGCCTAGAGTTTTAGCGATCGCGAAAGCGGGCCGGGATCAACTGGACGCGGTCGCCACGCAGGCCATGGCGGTCGCATCCCAGATCGTGCCCTCGGCACAGCTGATCGCGGCTTCCTGCGTCGAATGCTCGCCCCACATGCACTGCGCCGATGCAAGCGCGGGTGCCGAGATAAGGACGAGGGCGGTCAATACGGTCTTGATCGTCATGGTCTTCTCCGAAATGGCCTCGTTGCAGGTGCAAGGGTAGCGCAATCTCCGGTAAACTCAAAATCGCGCGGCGCGCCTAACCTTCGCCGAAGACCCGTTTGAAGATCGTGTCGACATGCTTGGTGTGATAGCCGAGGTCGAATTTCTCCTCGATCCCGTCTTGGCCGAGGGCCGCGACGACCTCCGGATCGTCCAGAAGCTCTTGGCGGAAATCGGTCCGCTCCTCCCACACCTTGAGCGCATTGCGCTGCACCATGGCGTAGGCGTCCTCTCGGCTGACACCGGCCTGCGTGAGCGCAAGCAAAACCCTTTGCGACATCACGAGGCCGGGGAACTTGTTCATGTTGTCGAGCATGTTGTCGGGAAAAATCAGCATCTTGTCGATCACACCGGTAAGCCGGGCCAGCGCGAAATCGAGTGTCACGGTCGCATCCGGCGCAATGGCGCGTTCCACGGACGAGTGAGAGATATCGCGTTCATGCCAGAGCGCCACATTCTCCATCGCCGGCACGACGGCCATGCGCACCAGCCGGGCAAGACCGGTCAGGTTTTCGGTCAAAACCGGGTTTTTCTTGTGGGGCATCGCGGAGGAACCTTTTTGCCCGATGGAGAAGAATTCCGCCCCTTCCAGCACCTCCGTCCGCTGCATGTGGCGGATTTCCGTGGCGACGTTTTCAATACTGCTGGCGATCACGCCCAGGGTGGCAAAGAACATCGCGTGGCGGTCGCGGGGGATCACTTGGGTGGAAATCGGCTCCGGCGACAGGCCCAGTTGCGCGCAAACATGCTCTTCCACCCGAGGGTCGATATTGGCGAAGGTCCCCACGGCGCCGGAAATCGCGCCGGTCGCCACTTCATCCCGCGCCAGTTTCATGCGGGCGAGGTTGCGGTCCATCTCCGCGTAAAAGCGCGCGAAGGTCAGTCCCATGGTGGTGGGTTCGGCATGGATGCCGTGGGACCGGCCCACGCGCACGGTCATCTTGTGCTCCATCGCGCGGCGCTTGAGCGCGGCCAGAAGCTCCCCCAAATCGGCGATCAGAATGTCGGCGGCACGCACCAACTGCACGTTCAGGCAGGTGTCGAGCACGTCCGAGGATGTCATACCCTGGTGCACAAACCGCGCCTCGTCGCTGCCGACATGTTCCGCCAGGTGGGTCAGGAAGGCGATGACATCGTGCTTTGTCACAGCCTCGATCTCATCAATGCGGGCGACGTCGAAGGTGACATCCTTCGCTTTCCACACAGCCTCCGCATTCTCCCGCGGGATCACGCCCAGATCGGCCATGGCGTCGCAGGCATGGGCCTCGATCTCGTACCAGATGCGGAACTTGGTGGCCGGCTCCCAGATCTGGACCATGTCGGGACGGGAATAGCGGGGGATCATGGGCTTGCCTTTCGCTGACGTGTCGGGTGTCTGTTAAGGCGCGGATCGCGGAGGGACAAGCAGATGCGGGGACGGGCGACACTGGGGATCGCGATGCTTGTGGCGGGGGCGGTCGGCGCGCAAACCCTGGACGGCGCGGGTATCACGGCGCTGTTGACCGACCGCATCGTGACCTACGAGAACGGCGCCACCCAACGTTTCTACCCGTCGGGCCGGACGCTCTACACCCATGGGGAGCCGTCCTGGGGCGAATGGCGGGTGGAGGCGGATCGCTATTGCAGCCTCTGGCCGCCCGCCCCGGACTGGGATTGCTACGACGTCTCCGCCGATGGGGACGCGGTGAATTTCATGGATGATTGGGGCAACGACTTCCCC
Source organism: Hasllibacter sp. MH4015 (assembly GCF_020177575.1). Lineage (NCBI taxonomy): Bacteria > Pseudomonadati > Pseudomonadota > Alphaproteobacteria > Rhodobacterales > Roseobacteraceae > Hasllibacter > Hasllibacter sp. MH4015. The sequence continues at coordinate 1,805,707 of NZ_JAHTBK010000001.1, read as the reverse complement.
GGAACCCTCTCGGAGCCATGATAAACCTGTCGGATCTGGAGGGGCGCTGGCGGGTCAATCGTGTGATCGAGGATGAGCGTGCGGGGCTGACGGGGCGGTTCGAGGGGGTTTCGGTCTGGACGCCCGAACGTGACGGCCTGCTGCAATCGGAGGACGGCATCCTGACCTATGGCGGGGCTGCACCGATGAAGGCCACGCGCCGCTACCATTGGGCCGAGATTGACGGCGCGCTGCACGTGTTCTTCGACGATGGCCGCCCGTTTCATGTGGTGCCTCAAGATGGCGCGGAGGCAGTGCATGATTGCCCGCCCGACATCTACCGCGTCACGTACCGCTTTCGCGGGGCGGGTTTCGACACGTGTTGGCGCGTGACCGGGCCGCGCAAGAACATGGTCCTGACCTCCACCTTCGCGCGGGTCTGACGAAATCCTTGCAATGGCGCGCCGCGCGGGGGACGGTTCTCGCCCATCATCCCGATTTGCCGGAGCGTTGCCCGATGCGTCTTCCCGTCCTCTCCCTGAGCCTCATCGCCTTCGGTGCCACATCCATCTCCGCGCAAGATGTCGGCCCCGATATCTCCGGCCATGTCTGGACGCGCTATACGGAGGTGAACGAAAATGTCTTCGACACGATCCTTGAGCTGACCTACGGCGTGCCGGAAACCGATGACATCCTGATCCGCGCCCAGTGCGCGATCGGCGCTCAGGACCCCTATGTCGTGGTCCAGGTCGCGGCGGATATCGAAGGTCTGGCAGACGGCGACACCGCCACCTTGCGCGCCACGATCCCCGACGGGCGCAGCGTGGATATCAACGGCACGGTGATCGGCACGTTTGCGGAGGTCGGCATCTCGGGCATCGAATTGGCGCTTGGGACGTCCGATCTGCCGTGGCTGACCCTTGCGGGCGACGCGACCCTGACGCTGGAACGCGTGGGCGGGCGCGGCGGCTTCACCCTGACAGGCAACGGGCCGAACACGATCGGGCCGTTTCTGGCGGATTGTGCCAATATCGGGCTGCTGGAGGTCGAAAGCGGCACCCGTCCCAGCGCGCCCGTAGATGCGCAGCCGGGATATCTGGCGTGCGACAATTTCGGGCGTGTCAGTTCCCGCGACACCGGCGCGCCTATGGTGCTGACCTTCGTTAATGAAACCAATGCGTATCGCGGGTTGATCTGGTTCGATCCTGCGGGCCAGGCCGTCGATGTGGGGGCCGTCGCCGCCGGGGAAAGCACCAGTTTTCAGACCGATCCGGGCCATGTCTGGATGGCCACGGACGGCCCCGGAAATTGCCGCGAAATGGTGCAGCCTACGGCGGGACAGTCAGAATATAGACTTACGGTTCCAAATTGATTTTCAACAGCTTGTAAGGCGACGTTAAAGCATCACTTTCACTCTGCGGCGTCTTCCGCCGATTTGGCCGCGGCCATGATCCGGTCGGCTTTCTTGCGCACCAGCACGCTGCGCAGGTCATGCATCGCCAGCAGCAGGCGATCCGTCACGTCCTCCAGATCCTCGTCGGAGGCGCGGCTTTGCGCCCAGTGGGTCGTAAGGTTCAGGTAATCGACCGCGCGGTGAATATCGTCGATGTCGCGGTCGGCCAGGACGGCCTGACGTTCCTCCATCCAATCCGCTATGACGGCGGACTCGTCTTCGGTCAGGATGTGGTCGCCATGGGGTTTAACGTTGCCGTTGCGAATGTTGACGACCGCGATCTCGTCCATCTCGATCCGGCGCTGCCGGTTCTCCGTCGAAACACGAAAGACGGCGGCGCCGTTTTCCCTGATCCGGAAGTAATATTCGGGAAGTTCCGTCATGGATTGCCCACACCTGCCTGCTTGTCGGTGACAATCCGGTCAAACGGGGCAGGCGTCAAGCGGCGGGCTCAGATCCGACGGGCCACGACGAAATGGGAGGGCGGTTTGGCGGGATAATCCCCCGTCTCCACGATCTCGAACCCGGCGGCGAGGATCCGGCGCTCAACCTCTGCGGTGGTGATGAAGCGCACGAAGGGCGCCTTGCCGAACGCCTGCATCACGGCGATCACGGGCTTGAGCCAGGTGCGCCCGTTGCCAAGGCACGGGGTCTTGCTGATGAAAAGCCCGCCCTTGGGTAATTGCGCCGCGACCTTTGACAGTTCTCCGTCCAGATCCTCGATCAGGTGCAGGAGATTGAAGGCGAGGATCGTATCGAACATCCCGTCAAGTCCATCTTCCCCGATCCGGCCCGCAACCGGCATGACGTTGTGGATCGACGCTTCCCACAGCTTGGCGCGCCCGATCTCCACCATTTCGGTGGAGATATCGGAGGCGGTGATATGGCCCGCATGGGGTGCCAGCAGGATCGCGGTCGACGCGGTGCCGCACCCCATCTCCAGCACCCGATCCTCGGGCCGCAGATGGGCGCGGACCCGGTCCAGCGTGGCTTCATAGGCGGGAACATCGCCGATCTTGCTCTTGGCGTATTTCTGCGCGGCCTTGTTCCAGAAGCTTGCGGCATTGGATCTAGTCATGGTGGTCATCGTTGGGCTCCGGTCTGCATTGGCTCACGTTACGGCGGCGGGCGTGCAAACAAAATTGCATAGTTTGGAATAGATGATATGCATTTGTGCATGGCTTTGAATTGGTCCGCCATCGACTTCGACTGGAACCAGGTGCGCGCCTTCCTTGCGACGGCGGAGGAGGGCAACCTGTCGGGTGCCGCCCGCGCGCTTGGCACCACTCAACCCACGATCGGGCGGCAGGTGACGGCGCTGGAACGCGCATTGGGTGTGTCGCTGTTCGAGCGGACGGGGCGCGGCCTGGTCCTGACACCGTCGGGCGCGGACATGCTGGCCGATGTGCGCGCCATGGGGGAGGCGGCGGCGCGGATCTCCCTGATTGCCGCCAGCCGGTCGGAGGAGGTTGCGGGCCGCGTGGCGATCAGCGTGTCGGACATGATGGCGATCAACATCATGCCCGATATCCTTGCGGTGCTGTCCGACAACGTGCCGGAGATCGAGGTGGAGCTGATCGTGACCAACGACATCTCGGACCTGCTGAGGCGTGAGGCCGACATCGCGATCCGGCATGTCAGCTCGCCCGAGCCGGACCTGATTTCGCGCAAGATCAACCATGGCTTCGCGCGGTTCTACGCCAGCGAAAGCTTCGTTGCGCGCCACGGTGCGCCCACCCGAATGTCGGAGGCGCGCGATATGCCGTTCATCGGGTTCGGCGCGCCGCAAGTGATGGTCGACGAGATGGCCAAGCGCGGCATCGCCCTGCCGCCGGGATCGGTGAAGCTCTATTCCGGTGCGATCTTCGCCGCGTGGGAGATGGTGCGCGCGGGCCTTGGCATCGGGATCATGTCCGACGAGGTGGCGCGGCGCACGGACGGGATCGTGCCGGTCTTGCAGGAGGAGCCGACGCTGCCGGTCGATATGTGGCTGGTCACCCATCGCGAGTTACGCACATCGCGCAGGATTCGCGTGGTCTGGGACATCCTCGTAGAGGAGTTGACCCGTCAGGCCCGCATCGGGGCCAGCCCCTGAACGATCCAGCGTTGCGCGATGATGAACACGACGAGCGGCGGAAGCATCGCGATTGCGGCCAGCGCGAAGGAGGCCGGAGAGCCGATGCGCAATTGCGCGATGCCGCTGACCACGGTGGCCCGTTCCGGCGCCGAGGGGGAGGCGATGAGCGGCCAGAGATACTGGTTCCATCCTAGGACGAAGAAGAACGCCATGAGGGCCGCGATCACCGGCAGGCTGAGCGGGACCACGAAATCGAGGAACACGCGCCCCGGTCCCGCGCCGTCGAGGCGGGCGGCCTCGATCACCTCGGCGGGGATTTGCATCATCTGGGCGCGCAGGATCAGGGTGCCGAGGCCGGTGGCGACGACCGGCAGGATCAACCCGGTATAGGTGTTCAGAACACCCAGCGCATCGGTCACGAGGATCGTGGGCATGATGCGGGATTCGATCGGCAGGAAGAGCGGCAGCAGGATCAGGGGCATGATGGCGCGCGCAAACGGCGGGCGGAAGAAGACGAGGGCGTAGGCCGCGAGGATCGAGACGAAGGTTTTCACAAGCGCTACGCCCGCGGCGATCACGAATGTGGTCCGCAACATGTCGCCCAAGGGCGGGCGGCTGCCGGTGGCCTCCGTCGACAGGAGCGACAGGAGGGGACCGAGACCGTTGCCGAACGCGACCGACAGCAGAAGCGCCAGCGGTGCCAGCATCACGGTGCAGCCGAAGATTAGGATCAGATGGTCGGTCAGGCGCGCGCGGGGCATGAAAGCGGCCTATCGGGTGCCGCGGGGCTCGGCAAGGGAAGAGCGGGGAGAGGCGAACTTATCACGCGTGATAAGGTAGGTTAAATCATTGAAAATTTGTGCAAATGACATTTTTCTTAAGGGTATCTTAACGGTTTGAAGGCGATGCCAGGATGTGTTCGACAAGTGCCGTCAGCGCCCCGGCCGTGCCCACACATCCCCGCGCCTGGAGGTCGTCGAGACCGATGAAGGCCCCGTAGAACAGGATCGCCAGCCTGCGCGGCTGTCCGCACGCCTCCAGCAAATCCCCGACATAGGCGATCCGCTTCGCGTCGATGCCCGCCACCGCGTCGGCGACATTTGCGTCATGCAGGGACCAGGCGCGGATGGCCGGTTCGATCAGCAGGCCGCCGAAACGATCCGGTGCGCCGTCATTGGCAAGACGGGCAAGCGCCCGGAGCCGCGCCTGCGGCGTCGGAATATCGGCCAATCCGTCGACGATGCCGGTGAAAGCCTTGTCCTGCCAGAGCGCCAGCATGGCGGCGTGGTAAGCGGGCACGTCCTTGAAATGATGGTAGAAGCTGCCCTTGGTCGTCTTGAGGCGACGGGCCAGGGCTTCGGCCTTCAACGCCTGGGGCCCGGTCTCGGACAGGGCGCGAAAGCCCGCGGCGATCCAGTCTTCGGGGGTGAGGCGATTTGACATCGGCAGACCATACGCTGCCGTATTGTTCGGCGCAACGGAATCTTGCATACGGTAGCGTATGGAATCAATCGGAGGGTGTGACATGGAGCGCAACAAGACGAATATCGGGTACCTTGTGGCGGGCGGATTGTTCGTGGCGACGGCGGCGATCCACGCGCTGGTGGGCGGGCCGGAGGTCAACGCACCGGTGCAGGACAGCGCGCTGGACCCGCTGGTACGTGCAGTGTCCGCCGTGGTGTGGCACGCGCTGACGGCGTTGTTCGTGGTGTTTGGCGGCGCGATGATCTGGACCGCGTGGAATGGCGGACGTGCCTTGGTGGTTACGCTGCTTGCGGTCAACGCCGCGTTCATTGCGCTGTTTCTTGCCATCGGGATCGTTGCCCTGGGAACGATCTGGCCGATGCCGCAATGGGTGCTGTTCGGCGTGATCTCGGGCGTGATGATCTGGGGGCTGCGCGTGGATCGCGCCCGCGTGTGGAATAGGGGGCGCCCGGCGACGAAGGCTTGATCTTGCGCGCCTGACTTGGGAGGCTCGGGCCAGGCCGGGAGGGACGGATATGGCGCGCTTGAGTGCTTTCAGAGACGTGTTTCTAGCGGCGGCGGTGCTTTTTTTCGGAGCGCTTCCGGCCGCTGCGCAGGATCTGACCGGCGCGGTCTGGTCGGTCTGCGGATATGACGGTGCATATACCTGGCATGACACGAGGCTTGTGTTCCTCGACCAGTCCGCGACCGAGACGGGGATGGGTCTGTCGGGCTATTTCGACTGGCGCAGTTCCGGAGGACATACAGGGCGTGAATGGTTCCACGGGACGCTTGACGCGGACGGGTCCTTGGCGCTGCAGGGCGTCGAGATATCGGGCGGCGCGAGCATCGTGACGTCGCGGTATCTGGCGCAGGTGAACGACGAAGGGACGGCGATTGTCGACGGCGTCTGGCTGGACGGCGCGCCCGGCATCTGGGCCGCATTGCGCGATGGCGGGCAGGGCACGGCGGAGCGGTTGTGCGGGACCGAGGCGCAAGTGTCCTAGGCGGCAGGGTGAACCCCGCCCCCCGGTCCGGGCGGGAATTCGGAGCTTAGGTAAGGGACGCGCAGAAATCCTGGATGCGGGTGCAGGCTTCCTTTAGGTTCTCGTCGCTCGTCGCGTAGCTGACCCGGAAGGCGGGGCTCAACCCGAAGGCGCCGCCGAAGACGACGGCAACGCCCTTTTCCTCCAGAAGCGCGGTGGCGAAGGTCTCGTCCGTGTCGATCTTTGTGCCCCCGGCGGAGGTCTTGCCGATCAGGCCCTCGATGGTCGGGTAGACGTAGAATGCGCCTTCCGGGACGGGGCAGGTGATGCCCTCGATTTCCGACAGCATTGACACAACCAGATCGCGGCGGCGCTTGAATGTCTCGTTGTTGGGCGCGAGAAAGTCCTGCGGGCCGTTCAGCGCCTCCACCGCCGCCCATTGGGAGATGGAGCAGGGGTTGGACGTGGATTGCGACTGCACCTTGCGCATGGCCTTGATGAGGTCTTCGGGGCCCGCTGCGTAGCCGATGCGCCAGCCAGTCATGGCATAGGCCTTGGAGACGCCGTTGCAGGTGAGCGTGCGGTCATAGAGGCCCGGTTCGACCTGCGCGGGGGTCGCGAATTCGAAATCGTCGTAGACGAGGTGTTCGTACATGTCGTCGGTCATCACCCAGACGTGGGGATGCTTCATCAACACATCGGTCAGGCCCTTGAGTTCCTCAGCCGTATAGCCCGCGCCGGTGGGGTTGGAGGGCGAGTTGAAGATGAACCACTTGGTGTTGGGCGTGATCGCGGCGTCCAACTGCGCCGGCGTAATCTTGTAGGCGGCCTCGGGCGAGGCTTCGATGAAGACAGGCGCCCCACCCGCCAGCAGGACCATGTCGGGGTAGGAGACCCAGTAGGGCGCGGGGATGATGACCTCATCGCCCGGGTTCAGGGTGGCCATGAGGGCGTTGTAGAGGATCTGCTTGCCGCCGGTGCCGACCGTGACCTGCGCGGGGGTGTAATCGAGCCCGTTGTCGCGGGCGAACTTCGCGGTGATCGCCTCCTTCAGCTCCGGGATGCCATCGACGGCGGTGTATTTCGTGCGGCCCGCGTCGATTGCGGCCTTGCCCGCGGCCTTGATGTTGTCGGGCGTGTCGAAGTCCGGCTCCCCCGCGCCGAGGCCGATGACATCCTTGCCCTGACGCTTCAACTCGGCCGCCAGGTTCGACACGGCGATGGTCGGAGAGGGCTTCACGCGCGCAAGCGTGTCGGAAAGGAAGGGCATCGTGTCGCGTCCTTGGGTGGTGGGCGCCCGCCATTCGGGGCATATATAGCTCAACACGGTCTGCTTACGGGGGCGGCCGCACGCATTCAACCTTATCCGGGAGTATTCATCATGGGCGATCTGTCGCGTTCCGATAGCAGCTGGTTCGACGCCGAAACCACGACCTTCGGCGACCGCGTGACCGGCGCGCGTGAGGCGGCGTCGCTTGGGCAGGCGGAACTGGCCAAACGGCTGGGCGTGAAGATCAAGACGATCCGGGCCTGGGAGAACGACCAGGCGGAGCCACGGGCCAACAAGCTGGGCAAGCTGGCCGGTATCCTGGGGGTGTCGATGATGTGGCTGCTGAGCGGGCAGGGCGAAGGGCTTGACGGTCCCGAGGCGCAGGAGCCACTCGACGAGGATTTGGAGAAGGTGCTGATCGACTTGCGACAGATGCGGCAGGAGCAGGCTCAGCTGGCCGAACGGATGGGACGGCTGGAAAAGCGCCTGCGCAGCGTGATGACCGACGCATGAGCGAGCCGCGCGATATCCGGCTGAAACGGCTGCGGATGCGGGCCTGGCACCGGGGCATCAAGGAGATGGACCTGATCCTGGGCGGGTGGGCCGACCGCAACATGGACGCGGCGGACGATGCCACCCTGGACGCGTTCGAGGCGGTTCTGGCGGAGGCCGATCACGACCTTTACCAATGGGTGTCCGGGCAGGGGCAGGCCCCCGAAAACCTCGCCCCCATGATCGAGCGCATCGCCGCCGACATGACGCCCACCCTGGGGCGCGGCGCCTGATTTCACTGGCCAGTCCGGGTTTAACGGAATTTTTCCCTTTTTCTCCGAATCTCTGCCCAAAGCAGTGATTGCGGAGCCTTAAATCATGAGTATGCATGCGCCCCTTGCCTCGACCACCCTGACAGGGTTCCAGGCGAGTTACCTCGATTCCCTTGCCATGGTGGAGCGCCTGCATCGGCTGCTTCTGGATGTCATCAAGGACGAATTCGAACGGCTGGGGGTGCTGGATATCAACGCGGTCCAGGCGCTGCTCCTGTTCAATATCGGCGACAACGAGGTGACGGCGGGGGAGCTGAAATCCCGCGGCTACTACCAAGGCTCCAATGTCAGCTACAACCTCAAGAAGCTGGTCGACATGGGCTACATGCACCACCAACGCTGCGAGATCGACCGCCGCTCCGTCCGGGTTCGCCTGACGGAGAAGGGACGTGATGTGCGCGATACGGTCGAAAAGCTGTTCGAGCGCCACGCGGACGGGCTGGAGAAACAGGGCGTGTTGAACGCGGATGGCATGGACCGCCTGAACCATTCCCTGAAGCGGATCGAACGGTTCTGGTCGGATCAGATCAGATATATCTACTGAGGCGGAAGGCGTGAGGCGCGGCACTTGGGCCGACGAAACGCGGACCTGGCTGGGCCTGACACGCAACAAGACGCGGCGGGTGCGTGGCGTGGTGAGACCGGTTAAGGATGCAGCTTCCCCATGGCGGGACGGGCGTGGACCCGGACGGCTGAACCAATTGGATGGCTTGCTCAGGGCGGCGGCCAAGAGCTGACAGCTTCCTCCAAGATACTTGATGGATAAGGGCGGGGCATTCGGCTGTTCGGGTTATCGTTCTGCGTTGGGTCGTATTGCGCCATTTGCGGACAGGTCTGCGGCCATCGGGGCAGGAGCCAGTGGGCTCGGTTTATTTCCAAGGCATCCAATTGCGGAAGGTCGGGACGCGCATAGTTTGCCGCCTCCATCGCCGGGCGAACCTGATTGTCGAGGGATCGGCGCAGGATGGGGCTGCGGACGTGCAGGACTACCATGCCTTCTACATTGGTAACGTACGTCTCGGGCGTTGCAACGACACCGACCGGCCCAAGACGGCTCAGTTGGTTTCCACAGCGTCCAACGGTGGCAGATCGGGAAGCGCATAGCCCGCTTCTTCCAGAGCCGGGCGAACCTGATTTTCGAGGGATCGGCGCACGATGGGTCCGCGGAAATGCAAGACCACCACGCCGTCGCCGTCGATGAAGAAGGTTTCGGGCATGGCGACGACGCCCCAGTCGCGGCCATTGCGGGCGGCGACATCTGTGCCGATCAGGTCATAGGGATTGCCAAGCTCTTCAAGGAAGGACAGGGCCTGCCCCTCCTGATCGCGGTAATTCACGCCGTAAAGCGGCACGCCGGCCTCCGCCAAGGCGGTCAAAGTCGGGTGTTCAGCCCTGCAAGGCGGGCACCACGACGCGAAGAAATTTAGGATCACGAGATCCTGGCCCTCCAGCGCCTCTCGGGTGAGGAGCGGGGTGCCGGGCAACTGGGCCAGGTCGAGGGGCGGGGCCGGGCTGCCCTGCTGGGCCGAGGGCAGGGATTGCGTGTCGACGCCCGTGCTCAGCCCGTCCTGGTTGAGCGACAATTGCCACCCGGCAAGCCCGAAGAACCCCGCGGTGATCGCCAGCGGCAGGACCATGAGCCAATTGATCTTCATGGATTGCGCCCTCCGCCATCGATGGCCAGATCGGCGCTGCGCGGGGCATCCTCGGCACCCACGACGGGGCGTTCGCGGCGTGCTTCCACGTCGGCCAGGTGTCTGGCGACGCGGCGCGCTTTCCAGATCGACCCGATCAGCAGGAGTGCCAGAAGTGCCAGCGTACCGGCATAGGCCGACAGGACTTCAGCCGCGTATTGGCCCAGATCGACGTTCATGCCATCCGCTCCTGCGCGATCAGCGCCTTGACCCGCCGCGCCCGGATCTCCGTCCGGGTGCGGTAGAGGACGAGCGCGAGGAAAAGGAACCCGAACCCCGTCAGCGACACCAAAAGCGGGTAGGCGAAGACATCCGCCACGCCTTCCTGCGCCTCCACCCCGATGCCCACGGTGCTGACCGTCGTGCCCTGGTGTAGGCCCTGGTTCCAGAACAACAGCGCGTAGCGGGACAGGATGGCGAAGACCGACCCCACGAGGCAAAGAACGGAGGTCAGGTCGGCGGCCTGGTCGGGATTTTCGATCGCCTCCCACAGCGCCATATAGCCGAGGTAGAACAGGAACAGGATCAGGAACGATGTCAGGCGCGGATCCCATTCCCACCACGTGCCCCACATCGGCTGCCCCCAGACCGCCCCGGTGAAAAGCGCGATCAGCGTGAACACCATGCCCACCGGTGCCGCCGCTTTCGCCGCGAGGGCCGAGACATGGTGGCGGCGGATGACCCAGATAAGCGAGGCCACCAGCATCATCAGCCACGCATTGATCGCCATGATGGCGGCGGGGACGTGGATATAGATGATCTTGACGGTAGAGCCCTGGCGGAAATCGTTGGGGGTGAAGAAAAAGCCCCAGATCAGTCCGACCGACAGGCACAGGGCGGCCACGCCCGCGATCCACGGCAGAAGCGCGGCGGACGTGGCCATGAACCGGCGCGGGTTCGCGTATTCCCAGAAGGACGACATGGCGCGGACCTTAGGCATGGAAATTGGGGCTCACAATGGGACGATCTGGCGCAAAGCTAGCGCAGATTGACGCGGAGCGCGGCGGCGGCGGCAAAGGGCAGAAGCGCGATGCAGGCCAGCGTGATCCCCGCACCGAGCAGGAGCGGCGCCCAGGCATCGAGCCCCTGCGCCCCACGCGTGGCGGCCAGCGCGCCGAGGATGAGCGTCGGGACGTAAAGGGGCAGAACCAATAGGGAAAGCAGCAATCCGCCACGTTTCACCCCCACCGTCAGGGCCGCGCCGAACGTCCCGATGGCGCTGAGCGCGGGCGTGCCGAGAAGGAGGGACGCGATGAGCCAGGGATAGGCGGGCGCAGGCAGGTTGAGCAAAAGCCCGAGCGCGGGTGCCGCGACCACCAGCGGTAAACCGGTCGTGATCCAATGGGCGGCGGCCTTGAGCGCGGCCACGCCTTCCAAGGGCAACGGGGATGTCGCCAGCAGGTCGAGGGTGCCGTCCTCCCAGTCGAGCTGGAAGATCCGGTCGAGCGACAGAAGGCACGCGAGCAGCGCGCCGAGCCACAGGATGCCCGCCGCGATCTCCGCCAGGCGCCCCGTTTCCGGGCCGATCCCGAAGGGGACGAGCGCCGCGAAGATCAGGAAGAAGGCGAGCGACAGGCCGAACCCGCCGCCCGCGCGGAAGGCGAGCGCCAGGTCGCGTTTGAGGAGGCCGATCACGACAGCGCCTCCCCGAACGGGTCGGAGGCGGGGAGACCCTTGGCCACGAAGGGCGAGATGTCGAGGCTGCGCGACGCGGACAGGCCGAGGTCGATATGGGTGGCGATGATGGCCGAGCCGCCGCCCGAGAGATGCGCGTCGACCGCGCGCGCGAAACGGGCGGTGTTCTCGGCGTCGAGCGACACGGTCGGCTCATCCAGGGCCCAGATCGGGCGGCCGGTGACGAGGAGCCGCGCGAGCGACAACCGGCGCTTCTGCCCCGCCGAAAGCTCGCCCGCAGGCCGGTCGGAGAGGGGGGCAAGGGCGAAGGCGGTGAGGGCAGGGGCGATATCGCGTGTTCCGAAGACACCGGCCCAGAAGCGCAGGTTCTCCACCACGCTCAACTGCGCCTTCAACCCGTCCGCATGGGCGGCGTAGGCGATGGCGTTGTCGGCAAGCTCGATGCTGCCCGACAGCGGCGGGGTCAGGCCCGCCAGCGTGCGCAGGAGCGTGGTCTTGCCCGCACCGTTGGGGCCGCGCAGGATCAAAGCCTCCCCCGGCGCGACGGAAAAGGACACATTCGCAAGGACTTGCGCAGGCCCGCGCGCGCAGGCGAGATCAGTGACACGGAGCGCCATGGCACAAAGCGGTAGCGGGTTTGGCCTGGTTGGGGAAGGGGCGGCATGGCGCGACCCGCGTCGCGTGTGACCGTCCGGCGAACGTGCACCGGGCGCAGGCCGGGCAGGGGGCGCTGCCCCCCGTCGCCCTAGGGCGACGCCCCCCGGGATATTTTCGGCACATGGAAGGGGCGGGCGCGGGGATACGGGGAGGGCTTGCCAAATCGGTATGCAATGGCATACAGAAGCCGCGAGACGTTTTGTTCCATTGATGGGCCGCCGATTGGATGGCACGTCAGATACGGACAGACCCATTCCGCAGCTAGACCCGGAGCAGGAGGCGCATTTCATGCCCATCACCGTTGGCCACGATTCCTCGAAAACCCGCAAGACCCTGAAAGTGGGGGACCAGTCGGTCGCCTATTATTCCATTGCCGCCGCAGAAGAGGCGGGGTTGGGGGATTTCTCCAAACTGCCCGCGGCACTGAAGGTTGTGCTGGAGAACATGCTGCGGTTCGAAGACGGCAAGACCGTTTCGGTGGATGACATCAAGGCGTTCAGCGAATGGGCGACCCAGGGCGGCAAGAACCCGCGCGAGATCGCCTATCGCCCGGCGCGTGTGCTGATGCAGGATTTCACCGGCGTACCGGCGGTGGTGGACCTCGCCGCGATGCGCGACGGGATCAAGGCTCTGGGGGGCGACCCGCAGAAGATCAACCCGCTGAACCCGGTGGATCTGGTCATCGACCATTCCGTCATGATCGACGAGTTCGGCAACCCGCGCGCGTTCCAGATGAACGTGGACCGCGAATATGAGCGGAACATGGAGCGGTACACGTTCCTGAAATGGGGCCAGACCGCGTTCAACAATTTCCGCGTCGTCCCCCCCGGCACCGGCATCTGCCACCAGGTGAACCTGGAATACCTGGCGCAGACCGTCTGGACCGATACGGACCAGAATGGCGAAGACGTGGCGTATCCCGACACGCTTGTGGGCACGGACAGCCACACGACGATGGTCAACGGCGCGGCGGTTCTTGGCTGGGGCGTGGGCGGTATCGAGGCCGAGGCCGCGATGCTGGGCCAGCCGATCTCCATGCTGATCCCGGAAGTCGTCGGCTTCGAGCTGACGGGCCAGATGATGGAAGGAACGACCGGTACGGACCTTGTGCTGAAGGTCGTGGAGATGCTGCGCGAGCGTGGCGTGGTGGGCAAATTCGTGGAATTCTACGGCAAGGGCCTCGACACGCTGCCGCTGGCCGACCGCGCGACCATCGCCAACATGGCGCCGGAATACGGCGCGACCTGTGGTTTCTTCCCCATCGATGGCGAGACCCTTCGCTACCTGCGCACCACGGGCCGCGACGAGGACCGCATCGCGCTGGTCGAGGCCTACGCCAAGGAAAACGGCTTCTGGCGCGACGCGGACTACGCGCCCGTTTATACCGACACGCTGCACCTGGACATGGGGACCATCGTGCCCGCAATCTCCGGCCCCAAGCGGCCACAGGATTACGTGGCGCTGACCGATGCGGCCAAGGTGTTCGGTGAATACATCTCCGGCCAGCGTCCCGAATGGTCGGCGGATCAGGAGGAGAAGGCCGAGTGGTACGGGGAAGGCGGCGCCCAGGCCCCGCGCGACATCCCCGGCGATATCGGCAAGCACAAGCGTGCGAAGGTCGAGGGGGAGGATTACACGATCCACGACGGCACGATCGTCATCGCCTCGATCACATCGTGCACCAATACGTCCAACCCCTACGTGATGATCGGCGCGGGTCTTGTGGCCCGCAAAGCCCGCGCGCTGGGCCTGACCCGGAAGCCCTGGGTCAAGACGTCGCTGGCACCGGGGTCCCAGGTGGTGTCGGCCTATCTGGAAGCCGCCGAGTTGCAGGACGATCTGGACGCCATCGGCTTCAACCTTGTGGGTTATGGCTGCACGACCTGCATCGGCAATTCCGGCCCGATCCAGAAGGAACTGTCAGAGGCGATCAACAAAGGCGACATCATCGCCACCTCCGTCCTGTCGGGCAACCGCAACTTCGAGGGGCGCATTTCGCCCGACGTGCGCGCCAACTACCTCGCCTCGCCGCCGCTTGTCGTGGCCTATGCGCTGGCCGGTGACATGAATATCGATATCACGAAAGATCCGCTGGGGCAGGACAAGGACGGCAACGACGTCTTCCTGAAGGATATCTGGCCCACCACGCAGGAAATCGCGGAATTGGTGGAAGAGACGGTCACGCGCGAGAGTTTCCAGGAGAAATACGCCTCCGTCTTCGAGGGCGACGAGAAGTGGCAGGGCGTGGAGGTACCGCAGCAGGAGACCTATGACTGGCCCGCAACCTCGACCTACATCCAGAACCCGCCCTATTTCCAGGGCATGACGATGGACACCAAGCAGATCGAGAATATCGAAGGGGCCAAGGTGCTGGCCCTGCTGGGGGACATGATTACCACCGACCACATCTCGCCGGCCGGATCGTTCAAGGAATCGCATCCCGCCGGGCAGTATCTGGTGGAGCGTCAGGTGCCGGTGCGGGAGTTCAACTCCTACGGCTCCCGCCGGGGCAACCACGAGGTGATGATGCGCGGGACTTTCGCCAATATCCGCATCAAGAACGAGATGCTGGACGGGGCCGAGGGCGGCTACACGCTCGGACCGGACGGCGAGCAGACGTCGATCTTCGACGCGGCCATGGCCCATATGGAAAACGGCACGCCGCTCGTGATTTTCGGGGGCGAGCAGTATGGCGCAGGCTCCAGCCGCGACTGGGCGGCAAAGGGCACGAACCTTCTGGGCGTGAAGGCGGTGATCGCCGAGAGCTTCGAGCGCATTCACCGGAGCAACCTTGTGGGTATGGGCGTGATCCCCTTCGAGTTCACCAATGGCGATACACGCAAGACGTTGGGTCTGAAGGGGGATGAGACGGTGTCGATCCACGGGCTCGACAGCGTGACGCCCTTGGCCGAAGTACCTTGCACGATCACGATGGGCGACGGCTCCACCAAGGAGATCACGCTGAAATGCCGGATCGATACGGGCGTTGAGATCGAATATATCGAGAACGGCGGCGTGCTCCATTATGTGTTGCGCAATCTTGCCCGGGAAGACCAGCCGATCGCGGCGGAATAATCGGACTTATGCGCTGACGCGGGGCGCCTTCGGGCGCCCCGTTTTCGTTCAGGCGGAGAGGGCGGCGGGGTCGTATTGCGTGCGCACCCATTCCTCGAAGCCGATCCCGGTCGCGTCATGGGCCGCGCTATAGGCATCGAGCAGGCGGTAAAGGATGCGCGCCCGGCCAAAGGGATTGTGGGCATAGCGCGGGGCCAGTTGTGCGCGGGCCTGATCCATCGGCACGTCACGGAAGACGTGCAGGTATATGGCAGAGGCCAGCCCCGTCCGGTCGGACCCAGATTTGCAATGGATCACCATGGGTCTGGGCAGCTCGCGCATTGCGTCGAGCATGTCGAGGAACACCGAAGGGATGGACAAGCGCGTCGCCTGCATCTCCACACTGCGCAGCTCAAGCCCCAACTCGGCGCAGGCGGCAGCCTCAATCTTGGCGGGCAGGGAATGGTGGCCGCGCAGCGACAGAACGGATCGCGCGCCCATTGCCTGTAACTGCGCAAGCCGCGCGGGGCTGGGATGGTTGTGGCGCCAGACGTCGTCATCGAGCTTGTGGAAATTGGTCCAGACCGTGCGCAGCAATCCGTGATCGGCCAGCCAGTAATGGCGCAAGGTTTTCGCGGCGGAGAAGGGGGGCAGGGCGATCATGGCCGGGCGGTATCACGCGGCACGTTGGTCCGTCCAGCGGGGTTGCGCGCAGGCGGCCCCTGTGGCCAGAGTGCGGGCGATGAAGGGGTTTCCGGATCTTCCGCCGATATGGCTTGTGGGCTTCATGGCGTTGGCCTGGGTCCTTGCCCGGTTCGTACCGCTCTACGAGGCGCGCGATGCGCTGGTCAGTGTTCTGGGTATGGCGATGGGCGTGGTGGGTGTCGTCCTGATTTTCTGGGCCGCCTATTGGTTCTGGAAGAAGAAGACCACGATCGAGCCCCATCACACCCCGGGCACCCTGATCGTGGAAGGCCCCTACACCGTCAGCCGCAATCCGATCTACCTTGGCATGGTGTTTATCCTGACGGGGCAGGTCCTGTGGATGGGCGCGTTGAGCCCGATCCTGTTGCCGCCGGCGCTCCTGTTGATCCTGACGCGGCGCTTCGCGCGCCCCGAGGAAGCGGCCCTGCGCGCGGCCTTTGGGGCGGAGGCGCAGAGATACCTGGCCGAGACGCGCCGCTGGTTGTGAGGGGGGGATTTGCCCGTGCCGATGCCGTCGGCTTGTCACATCCCCTCGCAAACGCTTGATTGGCCTTGGCCCGCACGATGCACTAGGTCTGGCACCCGAGGGACACATGTTTGGACGATGGCACATGCGCAATAGACTGGCTTTGATCGCCGCTTTCGGGGCGGGCCTTGGGGTGGGCGCGCCGGCCCTGGCCGATGGTCCGGTGGTGTTGGAGCTGTTCACGTCGCAGGGCTGTTCGTCCTGCCCGCCCGCCGATGATCTGCTGGGGCAGTTGGCCGAACGGGAGGACGTGATCGCCCTGGCGCTGCACGTGAATTACTGGGACTACATCGGCTGGGAAGACACGTTTGCCACCCCGCAACTGACCGAGCGGCAGCATTATTACGGCCACGCGGCCGGATCGACGGTCGTCTACACCCCACAGATGGTCATTGGTGGCGTCGACCACGTGATCGGCACGCGCGCGATGGAGGTGGCGGACCTGATCGCCGCCCATATGGCGCAGCCCGACCCGGTTGACGTCGACGCGACCCCCACCGGCGACGGGTGGCAGGTGCAGGCGGTCTGGGTCGGCGACGGCACCGCGCCACAGATGGTCGTGCAGGTCGTCACCTATTCACCCCACGAGGTGGTGGAGATCACGCGCGGCGAGAATGCGGGGCTGACGGTCGATTACCACAATATCGTGCGCAGTTGGCAGGTCGTGTCGGATTGGTCCGGGGCCACCCCCTTCGAGGCGCAGGTGATGCCCACCGGCGACATGCCCCACGTGGTGATCGTGCAGGCCGATGGCCACGGCGCGATCCTGGGCGCGGCAAGGCTCGACTGACGATCAGAGCGTCGCGCGGTCGGTGCCCTCGGCCAGATGCGCGAAATACGCCGCCTGCTCCGGTTTCCACCGGTTGTGGACCCAGAACCATTGCTCGGGCTTTGCGCGGATCCGCGCGGCAAGGCTGTCGTTAAGGGCCTGCGTCATGGTCCGGGCATCGGTGTGGGGGATCGGCTCCTCCAACTCCACCGCGAAATCAAGGCCGTTTTCAAGTCGCGTGGAATAGATCGGGATCAGGAGCGCATCGAATTTCAGGGCCATTTCCGCCGCCGCCAGCGAGGTTGGCGCGGGGTGGCCGAGAAACTCCATCAACGTCCCCTCGAACACGTATTGGTCGATCAGGATCGCGCCCTGCGCGCCTGATTTCAGGTGCCGGACGAAGCCCGACATGCCGCGCCGGTCCTTGGTAAAGGCCCCGCCGCCCACATTCTCGATCGTGGCGATGTAATGGTCGTTGAGATAGTCGTTGTTGAGCGGACGATAGAGGCCGCCCATCCGGTAGCCGCGGGTATTGAGTGCCGCGCGCCCGGCCTGGTAATTCCCGTAATGGCCCGAAATGAAGAGGACGGGGCGCCCGGCCGCGCGCGCTTCTTCCGCCGCCGCCCAACCGGGGCCACTCGGCGTCCAATCGGCGGCGCGCGCCATCTGGTCCTCGGTCGCGTAATTCTCCATCACGACGCGCCCCACATTGTCGAGGACGGCCACGGTGATGCGTTGCATTTCCGCCTGCGGCATGTCGGGCCAGACCAGTGCGAGGTTCTGCAATGCCTGTGCCTTGCGACCGGAAAGCGGGCCGACGATACGGGCGAAAACCCAACCCATGGCCCGAACGCGGGTCCGATGCGGCAGGCGCAGGGCCAGCCAGATCAGGGCGCGCCACAGACGGTCCACCATCCAGTCGGAAGGGCGTCTGCCGTTCTGTGACATGGCTCAGGCTCCGCTGGCAGGGGACGGGTCGAGGCGGGTTTCGCGGTGCCAGACATAGACACCGGCCCCCACGATCACAAGCGCGCCGAGCAGCATGGTGGCATCGGGAACCTCGCCGAATGCGACCAGTCCCCAGAAGGTGGAAAAGATCACCCCGGAATAACCGAAGGGCGCCACTGCGCCCGCCTCCGCCACGGTCAGCGCGCGGATCAGGCAGAACTGCCCCGCCGCCCCCACGATGCCGAGGCCAAGGAAGACCGCCCAATCGGATGCGGCGGGGGCCTGCCAGGCGGGCAGGGTCAGGAATGTCGCCGCGCAGGTGCCGATCAGGGCGGTATAGAGGAACGAGGTCAGGATCGGCTCGTCCCGCCCCAAGAACCGGGTGGTCAGGCTGTAGGACGCATAAAAGAACCCCGCCAGAAGCGGCAGGAGGGACGACCAAGACACCACGTCGGCCCCGGGGCGGATGATGATCAGCGCCCCGAGGAGCGCCACGAGGATCGCGATGATGCGGCGCGGGCCAAGGCGTTCGCGCAGGATCAGCGCCGCACCGAGGGTGAGGATCACCGGGTGGATATTCATCACCGCCGTGGCTGCCGCGAGGTCGATGAACGAAAGCGACGTGAAAAAGCACCACGTGGCCGAGAACAGGAAGGCCGAGCGCAGAAGCTGCAACCCGATATGCCGCGTCCGGATCAGGGTGGGCAGGCGTGGCAGAAGCAGGATCGCCACCACGACCATCTGCCCCGCATAGCGCGCCCAGACGACCTGGATCACGTCGAACCGCGCCATGAGGGCCTTGGCAATCGCATCCATCGCCGAGAACAGGAAGATCGCGGTGATCATCAGGACGATGCCCTGCATGGTCGGGGAAAACCGCGTCATCGGAGCGGGTGTCGCGGGTATGTTGCGGTCACGCGGTGTTGCGCGCGGCGGCGGCTTCCAGCGCCGGGCGCAGCTGATCGAACGGATAGCCGTGGGAGGTGCCGATGGCCACGATCTCGTCCACCGGGACCTGGCCCGCGACTCCGAAGCCCCAGACCACGGTGGACCGGTTGCCCGACGCGCAATAGGCCACCACCGGCCCTTCGGAGCCTTCGATTGCATCGGCCTGTTCGTCCACGTGGTCCTGGGTCATCGTGTGGCCCTGGAACGGGTTGTAGACATACGCGATGCCATGGGCCTCCGCCTGGGCCTGGATCGCGGCGGCCTGCAATTCGGGCGGGTTTTCCATGTCGGGCCGGTTGCAGATCAGGGTCTTCACACCCATCGCGGCAAGCGCGGCCACGTCGGAGGGCGCGATTTGCGGGGTGACGGAATAGGTGTCGGTGATCTGGCGAAGGTCCATGGGGCGAGGGCTCCGGATTGGCGGGACGGGACTGGCGGCAAACTGCCCCAAACGCGGGCGGAGGGGAAGGGCGCGTTACGGGCCGGGCAACAGGTCGACCCCCAATTGGTGGGCGAGGCCGAGGATGTCGAAGGGCAACCAATTCTCCGCGATGAGGCCGTCGCTGTCGAAATGGTAGAAATCCATCACCATGAACGACACGGCCCGCCCGGTGGCGGGAATGCCCAGGTATTCGCCGGTATGGGTCGCATAGAGCAGCCCGCCGGTCAGGGCGAAATCCCCGTCGGCGATGCGTACGAAATGCCCGCGGGAGCGGCGGTCGGGCAGGGCGGAGCGGAACGGCGCCTGATGGTTGCGGCGAAACCCTTCCACGCCCCGGCACATGCCGATACCGGCGGCCGCGTAATACATGAAATCGGGATGCCAATGGTGCATGGGGACGTTCGAGATGTCGGCGCCGATCCCCAGCGCCTGGTGCATGTCGAGGACCTGCGCCATGGCGCGCGCGCCGCCCGCCGCATCGACGGGCCCGCTGCGGATGCCGCCCCCGCCCCTGGGGCCCGGCCACATGCCGCGCGCCCCCTTCATGGGCGGCAGGGGATAGCAGCCGGCCTGGTCCATCAGGTCGATGAGGTCGGGCAGAATCCAGCTGTGCGCGATACACCCGTCAGAGTTGAGGTGATGCACCTCGCATATCCGAAGATGGACGACCCCGCCGGTGGGCGGAATGCCCAGAAGCGGGCGGGTGAACGTGCCCTGCCAATGGCCGAGCGCACCCACGAGGGGGGAGTAGCGCGTCTCTTGCGTGCGTGCATCGGGATGGTTTTCGCCCGCGAGCACGATCTCGGGCCGCCATTCGGCATCGGGCAGGGCGTCGGTCAGGGCGGCGTAAAAGGCGCTCAACGCCGCGTGGCCGCGCGCCCCGTGCCAGGGATGCGGCAACCACGCCTGTGCGTCCGGGGCGAAGGCATCCGCGACCGGGGCACCCTTGGCCAGCGCATCCAGGTGCGCCCGCACCATCGCGCCGTCTTGCTGCAAATCCCGCATGGGACCTCCGTCTTCCGGTATTTTTGCAATCCTATGCAAAACCCTTGCGTCAAGACGGGGCGGCTGTCTAGATGGCGCAAGGACACTCACGGGGGAAGGGGCGCGCGCCATGGCACAGATCAAGTTGAACCACGTCACGAAGCGCTGGGGAAATTTCATCGGCGTGGATGATTTCCACCTCGATATCGCGGATCAGGAATTCTTGGTGCTGCTTGGGCCTTCGGGCTGCGGCAAGACCACGACCATGCGGATGATCGCGGGGCTGGAAGATCCCACCGACGGGGAAATCTGGATCGGCGACCGGGAGGTCACGACGCTTGACCCCAAGGACCGCGACGTGGCGATGGTGTTCCAGAGCTACGGCCTCTACCCGAACATGACGGTATGGGAGAACATCCGCTTCCCCCTCAAAGTGCGCAAAGTCCCCGAGAGCGAACACGAGGAGCGGGTGGCCCGTGCGGCCGCGATGGTGGAGTTGGAAGACTTCATGCACCGCAAGCCCGCTGCCCTGTCGGGCGGTCAACGCCAGCGCGTGGCACTGGCCCGCGCGATTGTGCGGGAGCCGCAGGTGTTCCTGATGGACGAGCCGCTGTCCAATCTTGATGCGAAGCTGCGGGTCAGCACCCGGGCGCAGATCAAGAACCTCAGCCATGAGTTGAAGGTCACGACGATCTACGTGACCCACGACCAGATCGAGGCGATGACCCTGGCCGACCGCGTCGTCGTGATGAAGGCGGGCATCGTGCAGCAGGTGGGCACCCCCACGGATATCTACGACAATCCCGCAAATACGTTCGTGGCGGGCTTCATCGGTTCCCCCGCGATGAACCTGATGGAAGGCGAAGTGACCGACGGCACGTTCCGCGGCGACAATGTCGAGGTGAGCGGCCTGTCGGCGGCGGCGGGTAAGGTGACACTGGGCTTCCGGGCGGAGGATGCATCCGTCACGGGGGCCGGGCAGGGTGCGATCAACGCGCCGGTCTATTCGATGGAACTTCTGGGCGACGCAACCATGGTCACGCTGCGCGCCGGTGGTGCGCTGGTGGCCGTGAAGGCCCCCAAGGATTACCGCGCCAAGATCGGTGAGCCGGTGGGCATCGCGCTGCCGGACGGGATCACCCATCTGTTCGATGCCGAAACGGGCCAGCGGATCGCCTGATCCGGGTCGAAGGACATCCAAACGGGCGCGTCACCTTGACCGGGGCGCGTCCTTTTTCGTGAACCCAAACAGGAGAGGAGAGCCGCGATGAAGGGAAGCCGCCCCGAACAGGCCGTGCTGACGCGCGACACCGACATGAGCAAGACCGACGCCACCCGCGCCGTGATCGAGGGGATGGTCGATGGCCTCAACGACCACCGCATCGCGGATATCGGGGAGTTCTTCGCCGAAGGGTTCCGCTGGATGGGCAATCGCGGGTGCGGCACCAAGGACGGGCTGCGGGCGTTTCAGGACAATTGGCAAAAGCCGTTCCAGGCCGCGTTTTCCGACAAGACCTGCGTGGACGAGGCGCGGCTTTACATGGGCGAATGGGCGGCGGCCTTCGGGCGGCAGGAGGCGACGCATTCCGGCGCCTTCATGGGCGTGGCCCCCACCGGCAAGCGGGTGACCATCCGCTACATGGATTTCTGGAAGGTCGTGGATGGTAAGATCGTCGACAATTACGTGATGGTCGATTTCCCGGACGTGCTGGCGCAACTGGGGGTGGACGTGTTCGCGGGCGAAGGCTGGGAAGCCTATGACGACGGCACGAAGACGCCACCCGCGCCCTGATCGAGCGGAGCAGCTTGCGCCGCATTCTCATTGGTATTTCGGGGGGCGCTGCCCCCGCATGTGGCCCCCGAGGGGGCCACACGCCCCCCCGAGGTATTTTCGAAGCAAAGAGGGCGGGATCTATTGCCCCAGCGCGATGCCTTCGCGGCGGGGATCGGCGCCCCCCATCAACCCGTCAGGCGTGATCGCAATGGCGTGCAGGCCGGAATTCAGGCCGCGGATATTGACCTCGTATCCCATCGCCTCCAGCTCGGGGGCCAGCGCCTCCGCCTCGGTGCCTTCTTCCAGGTCGTAGGTGCCGAAGCGGTTGACCGCATGGGGCAGGGCGATGGCATCTTGGATGTCGAGGCCCCAATCGTAATGGGCGATGAGCGTTGTGGCGACGTAGCCGATGATGCGGCTGCCGCCCGGTGATCCGATGGCCATGATCGGCGCGCCGTCCTGCATCACGATGGTGGGCGACATCGACGACCGGGGGCGTTTGCCCGGCTCCACCCTATTTGCGATGGGCAAGCCGTCGGAATGGGTGCGGAAGCTGAAATCGGTCAGCTCGTTGTTGAGCAGGAAACCACCCGGCGCCATCAGGCGCGAACCGAAGCCGTTTTCGATTGTCGTCGTCATGCTCAGCACGTTGCCGTAGCTGTCGACGATGGAGATGTGGGAGGTTGAAGGGAATTCGAGGCTTTGATCGTCGCCCCAAAGCTGCGCGTGGTCCCAGGCGGGATTGCCGGGGGCGACCTCGGGCAGGGCCATGCCGGGATCGAGGCGGTCGCCTTCGATGAGCTGTGCGCGTTCTTCCAGGTAGGACGGGTCGACCAGACCTTCGGTGGGCATGGGCACGTAATCGCTGTCGGCCATATAGCGGCCACGATCCGCGAAGGCGAGACGGGACGCATCGCCGATCAGGCGCCATTCATCGGCGTTGGTCGGATCGTCGAGGGCGAAATTGTCCACGATGCCCAGGATTTGGCCCACGGTGAGCGCGCCGGAAGAGGGCGGGCCCATGCCGCAGACATCCATGCCGCGATAGACGGCGCAAACGGCGGGACGCTCGATCACCTCGTAGACGGCGAGATCGCGCAGGCTGAGCAGGCCGGGATTGCCCTCCGCATCACGCACGGTTGCGACGATGCCTTCCGCGATGGGGCCATGGTAGATGGCATCCGCGCCGCGGCGCTGCATCTCCCGCAGGGTTTCGGCATAGGCCACGTTTTGCAAAAGCGCCCCTTCCGACAGGGGCGCGCCGTCGGGCAGGAAGTAGGCGGCGGTGGCCGGGAAGGTGCCGAGCCGGTCAGCGTCGTTGGCGATGGCCCCTGCAAGGCGGGGAGAGACGTTGAAGCCGTCTTCGGCCAGCGTGATGGCGGGATCCAGCAGATCGCCCCAATTGGCCTGTCCCCAGCGGCGATGCGCCTCCTCCATCAGGCGTGGCGTGCCGGGCGTGCCGACGGAGAGCCCACCAACCACCGCATCCCAGAAGCCAAGCGGTTCACCGCTATCGTTCTGGAACAGGGTCGGCGTGACGGCAAGAGGCGCGGTTTCACGGCCGTCGAGCGTGGTGAGCGCGCCGGTTTCGGCATCAAACCAGACGAGGAAGGCTCCACCGCCCAGGCCCGAGCTTTGCGGCTCCACCAGACCCAGCACGGCCTGGACCGCGACCATGGCGTCCGCGGCGGTGCCACCGGCGGCCAGCACATCTGCACCAGCCTCCACCGCCAAGGGATTTGCGGCGACGACCATCCAGTCCTGTGCGACGACGGGGTCGCCCGCATTGCGCGCATCGAGCGCCGCTTGGGCGCGGTCCGACAGGACGAGCGTGCCGGTCGCGGTTGCGGCTTCGGGCGCGACGGTATCCGCGGTTTGTTGGGCAAGGGCGTGCAGCGGCACGAACAGGGCCGCAAGAAGAAGGGGTAGGGCAGCGCGCATGGGGAGAACTCCGGCGATCAGGGGCAGACCCCGATCACGATGGCCGACGGAGACGCAAAGTAAAGCGGGCCTTGGCGGCAGGCGGCAAATCAGCCGGGATCAGCCGAGGAACACGCCAAGGATCACGCACATCAGGCCGAGCACCGCCACCAGAAGTCCGCCCATGTTGATCGCGACGATCTTTTGCAGGCGCTCGCGGATCTCCGCATCGTCGAGGCCCGCGCGTTTCGCTGCCATCGCGGCGTAGATGCAGTAGCACAGGATCGCGATCCCGATGCCCGCGAGTGCCGTCCCCGTCCAAACCAGCCAACCCATAGCGTTCCCCATCTGCCTGCGCCGCGACCATAGCGGGCGCGCGCCGTGGCGCAAGGCTTGCAGGCCGCGCGTGGCCCCGGTATCGCAGGGGCCAATTGACCCGGATTTTTCGAGCATGAGGCCCAAGTGATGGACGACAACCAGGACCGCCCCGACAGCTATCGCGTGACCGCTGACGAGCTGCGCCAATTCATCGAGCGTTTCGAGCGGTTGGAGGTGGAGAAGAAGGACCTCGCCGACCAGCAGAAGGAGGTCATGGCGGAGGCGAAATCACGCGGCTACGACACCAAGGTGATCCGCAAGGTCATCGCCCTGCGCAAGCGCGAGCCCGACGATATCGCCGAGGAAGAGGCCGTGCTGGAGATGTACAAGGAAGCGCTCGGCATGCATTGAGCGCGGCTGGCCCGGTTTTGGGTCAGGGCGATAGGAGGGTGACGCCGGGGATGCGGGCGATGACGTCCATATCCTCATCGTAGCTTTGCGACATCTCCGCGATCAGGCCCTCGTCCCAGCCGGGCAGGTTCAGCACTTCCTCGATCTCCGCATCCAGCGCGTAGCGTTCGAGGAATGCGGCCAGGACGCGGCGGCGCTGGCCTTCGGTTTCCGGAGGGTGCTGGATCAACCAGGCGCGCATCCGGGCAAAACCCTCCTTCTCCATGATGCCTTCGACCAGGTCGTCGATGCCGTCGAGCGTGGCCTGCGGCCCGACGCCCGCCAGTTCCCGCATCACCTCACCCCACAAGAGCGGCGTATCCTCGTTGCACCAGACAACGATCCGCGCGTCGGGGTGAATGGCCTGCAGGCGGCGCAGCATCTCGGACCACGCCACCGCATGGGGCTGCATGTTGTCGGTGAATTCGCGGAAATCCGAGAAGCGGGAGGCCTTGAAAAGCGCGGGGATGAGCGAGGCGGGATCGCGCATGCCGATGCAGAATTCGACCTCCGCCTCGGGGAACAGGGCGCGCAATTGCGTGGTGGCGCGGTCGATCATCGGCCAGATCTGCGCGCCCTGCACGACGAGGCGATTGATGCAGACAAAGCGCGGGTCCGACAGGATCAGGCGGTCGGCCTCCTCATCGTCCAAGATGGCATCGAGAAGCGCGTCCTGAACCTCTTCCGTCGCCGGGCGACCCTTGAGCGCGCGGGCGGTGTCGCGGATGACGGCCCGGTAGCGGCTCGGTGGCGGTACGGCGATCCCGGCCTGTGCCAGGCGCAGACGGTTCTTGAGAAGCGACTGGATCAGTTGATCCCCATCGGTGCAGGGCGCGCCGAGATGAAAGACAACCTGCATGTCCGGATTTCTGCCCATTGCCCCGTTCAGCGCGACGTATACCGCGCCGCTGCACCGGTGCAAACCCCGCGCAGGGGCACCCGGCAGAGAGCCGCCGCAGATAATGCGAAATCCGCGCCGCTTTCCCGTTGCCCCGACGGGTCCTTCCTTGGTATAGCGCCGCCGGACGCCCCTATAGCTCAGCTGGTAGAGCAACTGATTTGTAATCAGTAGGTCCGCGGTTCGAGTCCGTGTGGGGGCACCATTTTTCTTTTGAAAACAGTAGTTTGCGTAAATCCCAGCTGGCTATTTCCATGGAATTGGAGACTCGTGGAAGCGGTTTGGAAGCACGACCACGTGTCCTTTTTGTTGCTTGTATGTCACGGCTGCTGCGAACCGACAGTTTATGCGGATCTAAAGATGTTTCGCTAAGATCGTACTCTTGGCTGAAGAAAGGTTGGCCGAAACACGCGTTACGATGTTTAGTGCCGTTTTTATTGCGAGCGCGCGGGTAGATTCTGAGAATTCGTCTTCCGATGCCATTTGCCAAATAGCATCAAGCTCATCCACGCGCGTTTGAGCGATTAGGTCGAGCTGAACTGCAGGCATCTCGGAAACCGAACGCATAGCACGACTTGCTTTCCGACCAGCAGGAAGTGCAAACTCCAAAATCTCGGCACTTGAAATCTCTGGATGTACCAATGACTTGCGAAGTTTCGCCTCCAACAAGTCCAAAGACGCTTCGCAGTCGGCAAACTGAACGGAGATCACTTCAATGAATTGCACCGAGCGCCGGTTTTTTGTGTCACTTCGTGCCGAGCGGAACGCTTGAATACCGGAAACAAGCAGAGCAGCCACTGCCACATATAGCGCGGGATCGGCCCAAACGCTGGGTGACTCAGCTGTGCCCAACCTCAGTCTAGACCGGCTATTTTTCGTTTCATAAGCAGGCGCCGAATTCCTTCAGAAATATCCTCCTGAAGGAGTTCGTTTAACTCGAAGCGGTACTTCTCGCGTAGACGACCTTCTCCTAGCTTGGAAAGAGATCCAGCCAGGAATCCTTGAACAAAGGAAGGAGAGATGGCCTCGAGGCTCTCTGGAGCGGTCACCACAATTTCTTCGCCAGACGCATCGTGAGCGTCCAACGTGAAAAGGTCGCGGGCTGCGGTGCCACGCTCCATACCGGCCAGCACCACGCCACCTTTGCCGACAATCTCGGAAAGATCAATTTGCACGGTCAACAGTCCTCTCCAGGTAGTCAAGGTCAAGAGTAAACGCCATAGAGATTAAGGTTCCCTTAAGGCATCGGTCCAGCTCGATCACATTCCGATTGCTCGGCGGAAGTTCCTGCGAATTATCTGGATTAAACCACAACTCTCGCTCGGAGTCATCTCCACCCTGCCTAACTCCGTGCATATAAGGGCTGTTGCACAGAACGCAAGTCCTGCCAGAGACGATAGCCAAAGACGCATCTGCTTGCTCTGCCCCCCCGGCGGCCAAATCGCTATAGAACTCAAGGATGTCCTGGAGACCAGTGCCGTTGCGTTTCTCCCGAGCAGCTACCTCGCTACGAGTAACTCCGTCTTGAAGTGCGAACACAGTGTTTAGGTGCTCCGCTGAAAGACTTTTGCTGCCAACTGCTCGCCTGTGTTTGCGAACATACTCTGCCATCTTGGACCGAGTCGGCTCAGGAGTTGTGCTAATTGTTTCGCTGATCGTTGTACCTGCGCTGAGAAACGCAAGATGGCAACGATAGTATTCCGGACCATCATCTTCTTGCCGACGAGCCATGAAACCCGCCACGATCCAGTCGCCATCATCTGGATTCTCGCTGAGATCCCCGTGCCTCTCGGCGTTATCAAGCGTCTCTGTGACCAGTCTGAGGACGTTGCGTCGCCCACGTGCATTCAACTGCTGCCCAGCTGTAACGCCAAGCCACTCATCGATGGCGGCTTGAAGGTTTCGTGCCACTTTTTCATGTGATTGAGCATCAAGATACCTTGTGTCAGAATCTGAGGTACCAGCTGTACGCCGCCTATGCACCGGGAACGGGAACACGTCCTTGTGCATTTCCTCACCTACAGGAACAGCGATGCCTAACTCCTGGTCAAGTTCGAGCGCATTGAGCACCTTGCTCATTGATCGAGAGATTTCGCCGCCCAGGAACATTGGAGGCATGGCTTTCTTGACCAGCGATAGAAGCAGGTATGGGCCGACGTCCAAGCAATAAGTGTCGTGGAAGTCCAAGAAAATTCCAAAGGCGTCACGCTCCCTGTCAACAAGTTGACCGATGCGGTTCATCGTTTCTCTTGGATTGTGTGTGAACGACATGTCTTTGAGCTGGACCGCAATGTCGCCCACCCTCCGCTTGCGCCGAATGGCTGACGTTTCGAAAGCTGCTGACCTCCCAGGAGACAGGTGATCAAGAATAGTCGACGATCTAGCAACGAAAGTGATGGACTCCTCATCACGAGTTAAGACCCGGTTGCCTCTTTTTTTCTTGAGATATGCTCTCGCAACTTTTCGCGCATGGCGCAGCCTAGATTGCCGATCAAATATCTTTTGATTCTGCGCCTTTCGCCGACTTCCTTTGAGACCAATGGATTTTTTGATTGGCTTTTTGGCGATCCTACGTCTGATTGACGATGCTTGCACTCTGATCGAACGGACAAACCGAGCGTCATCTGTGTGCAGCCTCCAAGAACCCGGAAACCTTTGTCTTCTGTCGTCTTGGTTCAAGTCCGGTTCTCAAGAAAGTACTGCGGAAGTCCTTTGATAGCAGAGGTAGTGAAGACATCCAATAGAGGTTGTGCTGGAGAAATCGGATATCACAACATACAGTATACAGCGCTTGTGCATCTTGCCATTTCAGCATTTTGGATTTGTGATTAGTGTGCCAGGCTTCCGTGCTTCTTAGCGGCCTCCGCAAACCGTTTGACTAAGCTGCGAGGGTGGTTCGCGATAAATCTTTGGATGCGCTGCGTAAGACCTGCACAAAAGAGTGGAAATGTGTCCGGGCATTTGCCCTCGTGATAGGCCAGCGTCACTGAAAGCGCCGCGATCATTTTCAGAAGGTCTGTGCATTTCTGGTCGTGATCGAGCGCCGCAATCGTCTGAGCCGGTACTTCTGCATCATGGTCAAACAGCTGCTTCGCCAGTGTTCGCTGCGCTCTTGCCCAAAATGCATGGGCGGGCCACCTCGATCTATTCGAGTCCGTTGTTGGTCGGGTAAGTTGGATGTCGGTTGCTAAACGATCCATTTCCTCCTGAAGATGCATGTAGAATGCTGACCAATTTCTGATGTTGCGCCGGCGTCGAAGGCCTTCCTTCCCGAGGCGGAATTCTGCGCGCCAGACCTGTGAGCTTTCACGATCAGCCAAGGAAATGGGCGATAGGCCTTGGGCCCGTAGTGCTGCGTTCCAGATCACAGGCCATTCATTCTTACGGCGCTTCATTACCTCTTCGCGCTTGTCGTACAGTATCACTTGACGACCTGGCATTTTGCCAATGGTCACCGACGTGATGCGACCCGAATGCCCGTTGGTTTCTAGATCCTCAAATTGAGCTCGGTCCTTTCGGTTCATTCTGGAGTGAAAAACAAAGTGGTCGGGATTGGGTTCGAAGGATGGAGCGAGGATATCGACCGCAAAATCGGCACGGTTGATGCTGACCCCATCTGGGTGGGATCGAAAGCCGAGTTCCGCACAGATCTCCTCTAAACGAGCCTGCGTCTTTACGAGGCCATGCAATGCGAGTTCGCGTGACCCCAAAGAAACAAAAAGGCCCCATGGGTCAGTCGCCTTCGGACGTTTTGCGAACCAGGTGGCACCAAACCCATCAACCTTAAAGGTGTACGCGTAGCCACCGCGTTTGCCGGATTGGCCGACTTGGATCATCCGTCCATTGAAGGTGCTCCAGATGTCGGACAGCATTTCCTGGGCCACCGCTTTACCCTCTTCGAGGAAGGTGACCAAGCTTTCGGGAGTGTTCGTCCTTATCGCAAGGTCCAACCCATCAAAGCCTGCGTGCACGACGATCAATTCGTCTTCTACTCTATTCATTTTCTTCTCCATGTATTTCTAGAGGGGGGTGCTACAGTGACCCCCCTCGGCGGGCTGCGCCCGCCCGGTGCCACACGCCCCGCCCGCCACTTGACAGCGGCGGGGCGCGCGGCCCCGGGCTGGTTCACCGAGGCCGGTTGGGTTGCGATTCTGGATTGGAGACGCGTTGCGTTGCGATCCAAGCGCGGACATCATCGACGCTGTAGCGCACGGATTGGCCGAACTTATAGAAGTCGGGGCCACGGCCCGTGGCGCGCCACTTCTGAACCGTGCGAACTGATTGGCAGATTAGTTCTGCAACCTGAGCTTCAGTCAGGAAAAGCGGGGCAGGTTGTGTAGTGTCGATCTTCGCCATCTTGTCCTCTCCGGTGCGTCCGATGAGGATTGGCTACGACGCCTTTCGCAATTGGGCCTAGCGAGAACGCTTGGAAAAATGGGCTAGGAATTTTTCGAATTCTTGCGAGTTGCTTACTTTGATTGACTTTTTCCGAACTTCGTCAGCCATAGACACAATCTTACTTGCCGGTGACGACGTGTCGAACGCGCGCACGATATCTACGCAAAAGCAAGCAGCGTCACTAATGGGCGCGTTGTCAGAGTGCCACTGCAAGGTAAATGGCTTGTCTGTGAGGTTCACGTAAATCTGGTAGGCTGCCATAAGAGGGCCTTCGAGACTCGCGTCTCTCGTACGTCCCCTGCGTCCCTTTCCAGCGACCT
Organism: Hasllibacter sp. MH4015; assembly: GCF_020177575.1. Classification (NCBI taxonomy): domain Bacteria; kingdom Pseudomonadati; phylum Pseudomonadota; class Alphaproteobacteria; order Rhodobacterales; family Roseobacteraceae; genus Hasllibacter; species Hasllibacter sp. MH4015. The sequence goes on along the minus strand of NZ_JAHTBK010000001.1, from coordinate 1,775,214 downwards.
TCAGCGAAATCTCCATTGCTTGACGGAGGTCTTTGAGACCGGCTGACAACTCTTCCAGTGGTAGAGATTGGCCGTCAGGTCGAAGTAACACGAAGCCTTCTTCTCCATCAGAAAGCGCAGTTACCGGCTTTAGAGGGGCACTATCGGCGAAATGTGCAATTTCCTCGTCCGCTGCTAGAACCTGGCAATCTGCCGCGTGGTCGGCCAAGAACAAGTCTTCTTCGTTGAGGTCGTCTAAAGCTTCTTGCAAAGCTTGGGAGTGCTTGCACACCGCTTCGAATTTTGCCCTTGTCCTTGTAAGGCTGATTGCAGCTATACGGACATCAACTTCCGCAAACGCGATCGCCACATTAATTGCCAGCCTTGCTTCCTCAAGATGTTCTTCAGAAAAGCCATATCTCACCGCGATTGTCTCGAACGTTTCCGCGCAGATTGGTTTCTCGGCATCAACACCCTTCTCTGCCAAGATTCCGACTAGCTGGAGAAACGCAGACTTATCGCTGACCTGTTTAAGGATCATTTGACTACCCTCAGGTGCCCGATCTTCGGGCGCCCGACAGTTCCGAGACTTGCGATTATTGCCGCGCCATTTTCTTCTGCCGCTGCCCGAACCGGATCATCAGCAAGATGGGCGTAGCGAAGTGTCGTTTGCATTTGTGTGTGTCCCAGCAACCGTCCGACCATCTGGATCGGCATCCCACCAGAAACCGCTATTGAGGCATAGGTATGGCGCAGATCGTGTATCCGGACGCCATCGAAGTCTGCCAGCTTCCAAATGCGCCGCCAAGGGTGTTGCAAGTCGGTGATATGGGCATTTGCGCACTTGCCTTCGACAATGAATGGGTGGCCTTTGGTGCGGGGCAAGGAAGCTAAGACCTCACGGGCGGCGTAGGGCAGGGGGACGCAGCGTTTACCGACTTTGCTGTCGGGAAGCTCGAGGCCTCGGTCGGTGATATGCTCCCAACGCGCGGTCTGTATTTCGGACAAGCGGCACCCGGTCAAGAGAAGCAATCGGAACGCTGCAACGACATGCGGCGTTTCAATTTGTTCTTGTTCACAACGGGTCAGCACATCCCCAAGAGTCTGAAGTGCTTGTTGGGTCAGGAACCTCTCGCGCCGGTTCTCTTTGTACTTCGGCACATGTCTGCAAGGGTTCGTGCCGTCGGGGCGCAGGCCCCACATCTCGGCCATGTTGAACATCTTTGATAAGACCGAGAGCATCCGGTTGGCTTGGATCGGCGTGGCCCGGTGACGGAAGTGCAGATCGGCAATGTCTTTGCGCATGACCTCTGACACTTTAAATGTACCAATCGCCGGGCGGATCATTCGACGAATGGTGGACCGGTAATCGCGGGCGGTGGAAGGTTTCACATGGACTGCAACATGCACCTGTAAGAAACGGTCGCAGAGGTCGGTAACCGTTGGGGCGAGGCGGGCCAGGGCGATCTCTTCAACGGGATCGTAACCGCCCGCGACTTGACCGAGCATTTCGCGTGCATGGTCTCGGGCTTGGTCCAACGCGACGACGCCCACCCGTCCCAATGAAGACCGCCGGGTGCGCCGTCCCTTTCTGTATTGCACCTGAAACGTCTTGGTCCCGGATGGCATGACACGGACGCCAAATCCGACGACAACGGAGTCCCATACGAAGTAGGAAAACGCATCAGGTTTGAGGGCATCAATGGTGCGTTTCGTGAGTTTTGGCATTCTCCAGACCTCGCCGAGTGCGCCTGTGTGTGGAAGCATAGTGGCCACAAGCGATAGGAAATCGTGGAGCAAGGGGTAGGGCTGTGGCGTTGCGCGCGTCAATATTAACGCAGCAAATACAGTAATTTAGCGTAGCGTGGGGTAAGGTGGCGTAACGGGCTGGGGTCGGTTTGTAATCAGTAGGTCGGCGGTTCGAGTCCGTGTGGGGGCACCATTTCTTCGCTGCAAATCAATTAAAATCAATAGGTTAGGGTTGGCCTCGTGAATTTTGGTCACCAATTTGGCCACCAAAAACGTGTTACGTCGCTTGCCATACGCGGAAAGACTGAGCCGACCTTAGATCATCGCGGTACGAAGGGGGGGTGGGTCGATCTTCGAAGTTTGCCCAGCACACACCGGTTGCACCTTCACACGCGAATTCTTCCGAAATTAAGAAAATTTGCGCAGGGCGGTGTTCTGTCACTGTGAATAGAGGTGGCTTTGAATGCCAATAAAGGCTGCTCGAATTTCGGGCACTGTACCTAGGATTTGTTTGGCGTCGCTCGTTCCACCATATTTCAAACGTAAGAAATCGCTGATTTTGTTGAGGTTCAGTTCCTCAACGCCCTTTGACGCATATGAACTTAAAACATGTTCTAGGAAGTCTCTCATTTCAGGTTCGTAGCCGGCCATGCCGTCTTGCTTGGCATGCTCGGCCCGATCGAACCGCGTCAATGGTGCAAGAGAGAAACGAACGTAAGCGAGGACGTCAAAAACATCGCTGTTTGGCGCGTCAATAAGCCTCCGCATTTCATCCAACTTCTCTGTGTCATAGCCTTGATCCCGCAGTTGGCCCATGAACCGAGTGCGCGTATCGGGGTCGCTCCACACAGCTCTGAGCTCATCTTCATCGGCGACTAGACCCTCCAGATCACCAAACAGTTGTTCCATGAACTCTTGTTCTGAAATCGGTTTGCCATCGTGAGACCAGTATGTCGTTGTTCCGATGTAGGCTATCTGCCGCTCTTTCCCGTCGGCCAACCGAACGACGACCTTCTCCGGAGAAGGATTGTTCGGTGAGGGTTCATCGTCGCTGGGAGGCGTATCCTCCGCTTCTGGCGGCGGCTTTGGCTTGCTTGGATCTTCCGGGGCGATTGGATCACCGTCCCATTCTGGATCATTGAAGTGTTCGTAGGCCTTCACGAAATCATAGATCGTGAAGAAGTCTTTGCCTTCAAAGGTGCGCGTACCGCGTCCTACGATCTGCTTAAACTCGATCATGGACTTTACTGGGCGCATCAGCACGATGTTGCGGACGTTTCTTGCATCCACGCCAGTTGATAGCTTTCGTGACGTGGTCAGAATTGTCGGGACCGATTTCTCGTTATCCTGAAACTCACGTAGATGTTGTTCGCCCAAATCACCATCTTCGGCGGTTACGCGTTCGCAATAGTGCGGGTCGTCGCTCGTTTTGATCTGGTTGATGTAATCCCGAACGAAGGCGGCATGCGGCTGGGTCGCGCAGAATACGAGCGTCTTCTGCCGCTGATCGATTTGATCCATGAATTCTTCGATCCGGCTTCGTTCGCGTTCCGGGATGATGATCGTCGTGTTGAAGTCGCCTTCTTTGTATTCCTTCTCGGCGTCAATCTCGCCGGATAGCACGTCGTCGGTGCGGTCGTAGGTGTAGGTATCGAGAGTGCTTGCCATCTGGCGCACCTTGAACGGCGTGAGGAAGCCGTCCTCGATGCCGTTCTTGAGAGAATAGCTGTAAACGGGTTCCCCGAAGTAGGAGTAGGTGTCGGCATTCTGTTTGCGTTTGGGTGTCGCTGTTAGGCCAAGCTGCACGGCGGGTTTGAAATACTCCAATATGCCGCGCCATGTGCTTTCGTCCTTAGCACCACCTCTGTGACATTCATCGACAATGATCAGGTCGAAGAAATCGGGATCGTAGTCGTAGAAGTTGGCTTCGCCCTTGCCGTCTTTGCCTTCGGTCATGAAGGTTTGGAAAATCGTGAAGAAGATGCTCGCGTTCTTGGGCATCTTGCCTTTCTTGCGGATTTCGTCAGGCGAGATGCGCGACAGGGCGTCCGCAGGGAAGGCTGAGAACGAGTTGTAGGCCTGATCGGCAAGGATGTTACGGTCGGCGAGGAACAGCACTCTGGGGCGGCGTGTGGGCTCGTAAGAGAGGTTCCAGCGGGCTTCGAACAGCTTCCATGCGATCTGGAATGCGATGGAGGTTTTACCGGTGCCTGTGGCAAGGGTCAGCAGGATGCGGTCCTGGCGATTGGCGATGGCGTCGAGGGCGGCGTTGACGGCGCGAGCCTGGTAGTAGCGGGGTTCCCACTTGCCACCACCCGTTTCGAACGGGATGCGACCGAAGGTTTCGCGCCACGGGTTTTGGGTGGGAAAGATGCGGGACCAGAGGTCTTGGGGTGTCGGGAACGGTTCGATTTCTCGTTCCGTTCCGGTGCGCATATCGACTTCGTGCCAACCGATGCCGTTGGTGGAATAAGCGAGGGGGGCGTCGATGCGTTTGGCGTAGTCCACGGCCTGTCCGCGCCCGCTGGTGGGGCCTTTGGCGGCTTTCTTGGCCTCGATCACCGCCATGACGTGGTCGTTCATGCGCAGCACGTAATCGGCGGGTTTGGGGGCAGAGCGGGTTTGGCCGACATTGATGCGACCGGGCCAGAGCATTTCTTCGCGATTGATGCGGGCACCGGGGATGGCGTCGGGGCCATACCAACCCGCTTTCATCAATTCGGGATCAATCCGATTGGCGCGGGTGTCTTCTTCGGTTTCGTTTTCGATGCCCATTTACGCAACGGTAGTGAATTTCCCTGAAGCGTAAAGAGGTTAGGTGAGTTCGCCTGCGAAGGCCTTTTGGAGCAGGGATTGGCGGAGGTCGTCGATATAGGCGATCTTGTTCGAATATGCTGTTACGAGATCAGAACTTGAAGACCACAGCCCATCGAGCTTTGAAACTATCTTCCTCTGTCGATCGATGGGCGGGAAAGGGAATGTCGCCTTTTCGAACGTCGCAAGATTAATGTTGTCCTGAGCGCTTCCTTTGCCTTGTGCCTTCAGATCAGCGGCAAAAAACCTGAGCATGTATTCGACGTATTCGGGGAAAGTCACTTGATGGTCGGGCACCATGCCTATGACACTATCAGGGAAACACCCTTCAAAACTCATCACAGCAGTCTCCGCGATATTCGCTGCGATGGTGATGCAAACGGTTCCTGCGGGCCAGAGTTTGCTCTGAGACAACCCTTCATCGGAATATGTCTGCGAAAACTCCGTCAACCTTCCCGAAGCGTTTCGAATATCGCCGGTTTGAATAAACGGATAAGGCCCACCGTAAAGAAAAGGGGCGTTGCGGGGACGGTGACGGGAACGACCTCGTCCGAAATCTCTTGCAGCATCTGAAAGGGATAGACGCGGTGACTCTTGGTCGATCTCAGCCATCATAACCAACAGAGCGTTATCGAAGAATTCCCGTGCGTTTTGGAGGTTGGCTTCGGCGTGGGCGCGGGCGCAGGCCAGACCCTCCAAGGCCTCATCCAGAACCGCAACAATCCGCTGTTGTTCTTCGAGCGACGTCGGAAATCTGACTGAGTACTTTCTCTCCAAGTCCGTGCGAGGGAGTTCAGTTTGACCGCTTGTACCGTGTCCGCCAGCGATCAACTCATCCTCGATAGCGATCATCATGTATCCAAAGAACTCTGGAAAAAACCTGCCGCGCGCTGGGCGAACAATAGTCACGTGCGTGTCCACGGTCGTTGGTTCCGGTGGTTGTTCCCGAACCTGGGCAACCCTTCCGAGAGTCCCTGTTCCAGTGGAGTTGACCAAAACATCACCCACTTGGATAAGCCTTTCAGGCGGTACTCGCTTGATCTTGGGGTCGTTTCTTCGCGCCAAGCCGTAGTCGATTTGGTGATTTCGGATACACTTCTGATTTATCACCTGGACGCCGCCGCTTTCCAGGTATTTTGGTGCAATTCCCCTTTTGATTAGCGCGCAAACATTGCCTAGCTTTTCCAGGTTCCATTGGTTCTCGTTGGCGTCCTTCACAACATCCCCCGAATATCCGTCAAGATTTTCGCCGTTTCCGAATCCCGTTCCAGCATATCCGCGATGATCTCTTCCGGGCTGCGCAGGGGGGCGGCCTCTGGGGCGTTGGGGTTTTTGACGGAGAGGTCACAGTTGTCCTCGTCCAGATCGTCCCGCGCAATGGTCCAGCTTTGGAGGCTGTCGGCAAAGCTGGCCTGTTGGCCCAGAAAATCCGCAAGGTCCGCGTCAATCAGCGGGTTCGTCTTGCCAAGGCTGCGGCCCGGATCAAGCTGGTAGTACCAAATGTTCCGCGTGGCGCTGCCTTTCTCAAAGAATAGGACAACGGTTTTCACACCCGCGCCCTGAAAGGTCCCCTGCGGGCAATCAAGGATCGTGTGCAGTTTGCAGGTCGCCATCAGTTCACGGCGCAGCTCAACACTCGCGTTGTCGGTGTTGCTCAGAAACGTGTTCTTAATGACCACTGCCGCGCGTCCACCCGCCTTTAACTTGCGGATGAAGTGCTGCATGAACAGATAGGCGGTTTCCCCTGACTTGATGGGGAAGTTCTGCTGGACCTCTTTGCGCTCGCCGCCGCCAAAGGGCGGGTTAGCAAGGATCACGTCGTGACGGTCCTTTTCCTGAATATCCATCACGTTCTCATTCAGCGTGTTGGCGTGGATCAGGTTGGGCGTGTCGATCCCGTGCAGGATCATGTTCATGATACCGATGATGTAGGCGAGGGATTTCTTTTCCTGCCCGTAGAAGGTGCGTTCCTGCAGGGTGCGAAAATCGGCGGCGGTGATGTCGGGGTGGTTCAGGTAGTCGTAGGCTTCACACAGGAAGCCAGCAGAGCCCACAGCGCCGTCGTAGATGGTTTCTCCTATCTTGGGGCCGACCACTTTGATCATGGCGCGGATAAGCGGGCGAGGGGTGTAGTATTCCCCGCCGTTGCGCCCTGCATTGCCCATCCGCTTGATGCGGCTTTCATAGAGGTCAGACAATTCGTGCTTTTGCGCTTGGGTGTTGAAGGACAGGCTGTCCACAATCTCCAGAACATCGCGCAGCGTGTAGCCGGAACGGAATTTGTTGATGATCTCCGAGAAGATCTCACCGATCTTGTATTCGAGAGTGTCAGCGCTGGGCGCGGATGCCCTGAACGCCTTGAGGTAAGGGAACAGGGTTCCATTGACGTATTCGATCAAATCGTCGCCAGTCAGGGCGCTGTCATGGTCCGGTTTGCCGTTTGCGTCTTTGGGCGCGGCCCATACCTGCCAACGATAATCTGCAGAAAGGATGGGCGTGTAATCACGGCCTTCCAGTTCCGCTTCGTCCTGACGGGTTTGCTCGAGGTCATCGAGGTATTTCAGAAACAAAATCCACGATGTCTGTTCAGCGTAGTCGAGTTCGGACGCCAAACCCTGTTCGTTGCGCATTTCCTTGTCGATGTTGTTGAAGGCGTTCTCAAACATGCGCAAATCGTCCCAATTTTTTTTCGGTATAGGATGGGCGCTGGGCGCGATCAACTTAAGCGCAGGGCAATCCCTAGTACTAAGTAGCTGACGTGGTGCCTGTGAGCACTTGGTTAACGTTGTGCCAGTGTTTGCTCCTTGGTGAAGGCTTGCTGTGAAGGCATAGGACGACAAGCCCTTGGCTTGCGCCTTAGGCTGTCGTTCCCGTGCCCTTTCATCTTGCACTTGCTCGTTGGAGCCAGGATGCCGCTACAGGGCCCCCGAAGTCACACGATCCGTGCTTCGGAGTTGGCCGCTACTTTCGACACTGGATCGCGTGCCGGGAACCGGGCTTCGGCCTTTCGGACTGCCCTTGGCGTGGGGTTCCGCCCCGTGGTACGCCTTCCGCTGCTGGTGCCACCGTCTTGTCAGTACCGTCCACCAGAGCGGCCCCGCGTGCAGTTAGTGCGCGGGGTCACAGATTGGCCTACTTGGTGGCCTGCGCCTCCATGAGGGATTTCAGGTGCGCATCGACTTGGGACTGGTCCCAATAGACGCTGCCAGACAACTTCACAGGGCGGGGCAGGTTGCCCGTGTTCACATCGCGATAGATGCTTGCCTTGCTGCGGCCACCCAGCTTCTGCGAAAGCTCGCTGATGGTAATGAGCTGAATATCCATTGTTCCCTCCGTCGTTTGAGACGGTTTGAGAACTATTGCGGAGCGGCTTGCCTATCTAACCCCCAACCCGATCAAAGTGACCGCAGCGAGTTGGGGTTCATTGGTTTTCAGCGGAATACGCCTTTAGGAAAGCAAACACCGACATCAGTTCATCCAGGTCGCGCATGTGTTGTTCGCCCGTTTCCACGGCGGCTTCCGCAGCACGGCGCCAGTTTGCCTTTTCGCCTAGCGCGAGAAAGACGTCGCTGACGCACTGACCGAAGATCGATGAAGGGTCTGGACCGCGCTTCGCGGCGCTTGGCTTGAGGCCAAGTTGTCGAAATAGGTGTGCAATCTGGTTTGCTACCCCAATTGCTGGCGCGTTCTGACGCCACGGTTTCATCGTGTCCAGCAATAGCTTTGCGTGCGATGCGACCATCTCCTGCACCCGCAGATCACTTCCAATCGTATCGGCTAGGTTTTCAGTGTGCCGCTCATTGATGTCGGCAAGTACCTCGGGGTTCTCCGCGAGGATCGCGTCAATCGCTTTCAGCGCCTTAACGCGTTGCTCGGCCTTCTGCTGCATGGTCGCGAGTGCAAAGTCTGCTTCACGACGATGGCAGCGCTGTATCCAATCGCCTAGGGCGGCTACTTGCGCTTCGTCCAGAAGGCGACTGAGCTTTTTCGCCTTCTTCTCGTGCCCATCGCTAACGCATTGGCGAACCAAAGCATCGCCAATGATTGTTCCGATTTTTCGTTGGGTATCGATCACGCCCTGCTCGCAAACTGCACGACATCCGCATCTGTGTCTTGAGACAGAAACGAACTCCATCGGTCCATGACACTTCGCCGTTTGTCGACAAAGGTACCGCGAACGTACGCGTTCGATGCCGTGTCCCCAACTTTGTGGTGCAGAATCGTTTCCGCAATCCGCTCTGAGCAAACATCGTTATCGACGACCCAGCCGCGAAAAGTTGCGCGAGCCCCATGTGCTGTAACCCTTAATCCCCTACGCCTCAGCGACGCACCGAATGTGTTCTCGCTGAGATATGGCCGTTTCTTGTTTGCGGGTGACGGAAAGATAAAGCCCGACCCGTTCTCGAAATCCTTTGCGCGTGTCAGCAAAGCCTGAGCCTCTGGCGAAAGCGGCACGATGTGATCGCCCCTGTCTTTCACTTTCATTTTTTCCGCAGGGATAACCCATAAATCGCCTTGGATTTCGTCCCAGCGCGCTTGAGTAACATTGCTGACGCGCACAACGGTCACGACCAGGAATTTGAATGCGGTGTCGACCACGCCGTCGTCATAACTCTGATACAGCATCGGCATTTCCTGCCACGGTAACGAGGCGTGGCTTTTCGGGCGGATGTTCTGCTTTCCCAACAGTATTTTTGCTAGTGGAACGGCGTTCAGATTTACGTCATAGCCCTCTGCTGCCGCGTGTTCCAAAATGATCTTTAGCCGTCCGATGGCCTTGCGCGCCGTTGTCGGCATGGCGGACCAGATCGGCGCTATTGCATCCCGGATATCAGTTTGATGAAGCTGATCGACCCGAAGATGACCGAGCCGGGGTAGAACATGGTCTCGCACAGGGGAATACCAGCGCCCTGCAACGCCATCCTTGTGCAATTGTGCCTTGCGAGCTTCAAATGCCAGTGGTGCGATTTGGGATAACGTGGGCACTCCCCGTTGCAGAGCAGCCTTTTTTGAAGCGCGTTCGCTTTGAGGCGATACACCATCGGCGATCAACTTCTTCAATTTTACGGCTTCCACCCGGGCCGCTGCCAAGGTGAAGTGCGCTGCTGGACCGATCACAAACTCTGCGCGACGACCCTTTTCTGGATCGGTATAGCGCAGCAACCAAGTGTCTTGAGCGCCAGTTCTACGGCGAAAGTAGAGCCCGTTCCCGTCAGCATGCTTACCTTCTCCGAGTGCCTTCAGTCTGGCATGCGTCAGCTTGGACATTGAAGTAGTCTCCTATGGTGACCAATGCGGCCATTTGGTTACCAAATCTTATGCGATGGGCTGAACCCAAGTGCAATGAGGTGCTACTCATTGGAATGATCCACACCAACAAAGGGTCAATATTTGTTGAATATCTGATATCGTTTGAGACTAGATGGGATGATTTCCTTACCCATAGTATGGTGCCGTGTGGGGGCACCATTTTTTGTTTGGCCTACCGCCCTTCGGGCTACTTGAACGCGATGGTGCGGGTGCTCTGTCTACGCTCGCCAGTACCGTTTTCCCGTGAATTAGCGGCCTTTAGGCTGCCAGAGGCCATGGTTGCGGCGCTTCCATGGCGACCGCATCAGTTCCGCCGGGCATGGTGTCACGTTGCCCGGGCGGTTGGCGCGCAGATGCGGCGCGTCGGTGCGGAGGTTTGAACTCACTGCGACCGGGGAGAATGGGCAATTTTGGGCGGCGCGCCTAATTTCGTCGCGGACATATTTGGCGGACGGACCGCGACCGTAACCAGCCGCTCCTTGCGAAGATGGCGAAATGGGCCATCCTTGCGCAGTGTGATGCTGAATGATGCGGCCGAGGCCGCCTGAAAAGCGAAGTGGGAGAGCGAAGATGAAACAGAACGCCACAGCCCTCGTGACCGGTGCCAATCGCGGCATCGGGTCCGAGGTGGCGCGGCAACTGGCCGAAGATCACGGCATGAAAATCTGGCTCGGCGCGCGCGATGTGGGTGCGGGGCGTGCCGCCGCCGACCGGATCGCGGGGCAGGTGCGTGCCGTGCAGCTTGACGTGTCGGACCCCACTTCCGTCCGCGCCGCACTGGCGGAGATCGGCGATCAGGGCGGTGGACTGGATGTGCTGGTGAACAATGCGGGCGTCGATTACGACACCGACCAGCCCGCCAGCCGCGCCGACCTGTCCAGGGTACGGCGGGCCTTTGACACCAACTTCTTCGGGGCATGGGACGTCGCACTGCACGCGATCCCGCTTCTGCGGGCCAGCCCCTCGGGCCGGATCGTCAATGTCTCTTCCGGCGCGGGGGCGCTGTCGGGCATGGATGGCGGAATTGCCGGGTACGGCACGTCGAAGGCGGCGCTTAACGCGTTGACCCTGAAACTTGCCGCTGAATTGGCCTCTGACGAAGTATTGGTCAACGCGGTTTGCCCCGGTTGGGTCGCCACGGATATGGGCGGCGGCGGTCGACCGATCCCCGAGGGCGCGCGCGGGGTCGTCTGGGCCGCGACATTGCCCGATGATGGACCAACCGGCGGGTTCTTCCGCGACGGCGCGCGGATCGACTGGTAGGTGGCTTGCGCCAACGCGGCAACCACGCCCGGTGGCCGTCCGGATCCCGGCGGGCGTGCCAATCCGATGCCGCATCCTCACAGCCGCCGACAAAAAGGTGATAGGCCCGATCCCGGATAAGCGTGGACCTGCACGTCAGGGTTGTGCACCATGAAGCTCCAGCGCCCGCCGATCCAGGGCAGGTGCAAGGGAGGGACAGGACCATGACACCCATAAAGGTGGCGACGCTCAGCACTTTGCCGGACCGGACGCCGCAATACGCGCTTGTCGCGGATGTCGATCTGGTTGTGGTGCGCTTCGACGACGAAATCTCCGTCTTCTATGGACGGTGCCTGCACCGCGGCGCGCTGATGTCCGACGGTTTCGTGCGCGGCAAGAACCTGATCTGCGGGGTGCATGATTGGGATTACCGCCTTGATACCGGGGTGTCGGAATACGCCAACGAGGAGAAACTTCCGAAATTCGGCGCATGGACCGACGGCGATGAGGTGCTGGTTGATGAGGACCAAATCGCGGCCTGGGCCCGGGACAATCCGCAACCCTTCGACCGCGATGCCTATCTGGGCCTTTACGCCGACACGTCCCACGGAACGCCGGAAGAGCCCCATAACGGCCTGATCCAGCGATACGCGAGAGAGGGCCTGTCGCAAGTCGGCCATCACGGCGTGCTCGATTCCATGGGTGTGCCGCGCGACGATCTGCCGACATGGGATGACATCCAGATCCTGACGGCGCAATTGCACAGGCCGCCCCTTCTGGACAACCATCCGGTTGGTACGGAGGTGGTGATCGGGCCGAATGCCCGAAAACCGCTGCGCCTGAAGATCCCGCTATTCGTCTCCGACATGTCGTTCGGGGCGCTGTCGGAGCCCGCGAAGATCGCGCTGGCGCTGGGGGCCGAACGGGCGGGGACGGGCATCTGTTCGGGCGAAGGCGGCATGTTGCCGGAGGAGCAGGCCGCGAATTCGCGCTATTTCTATGAACTCGCCTCCGCCCGCTTCGGGTTTGATTGGGACAAGTTGTCGGACGTGCAGGCCTTCCATTTCAAGGGCGGGCAAGGGGCCAAGACCGGCACCGGCGGCCATTTGCCGGGCGCGAAGAACAAGGACAAGATCGCCGAGGTGCGCGGGATCGAGGCCGGGCACGACGCAATCTCGCCCGCGCGCTTTCCGGAATGGACCGAACCGGCGCAGATCCGGACCTTCGCCGAGGAGGTGCGCGACCGGACCGGCGGCATACCCATCGGCTACAAGCTGAGCGCGCAACATATCGAGAAGGATATCGACGCAGCCCTGGAGGTCGGGGTGGATTACATCATCCTCGACGGGCGCGGGGGCGGCACGGGTGCGGCGCCGGTCCTGTTTCGCGACAACATCTCCGTCCCGACGATCCCGGCCCTGGCCAGGGCGCGGCGGCACCTCGACACGCTGGGGCGGCGCGATGTCAGCCTCGTCATCACCGGGGGCCTGCGCAAGCCGGCGGATTTTATCAAGGCGATGGCATTGGGGGCGGACGCGGTCGCGGTATCGAATTCCGCCATGCAGGCGATCGGTTGCATCGCCATGCGCGCCTGCCACACCAACAATTGCCCCGTGGGCATCGCGACCCAGCGCCCGAGCCTTGCCAGTCGCATCGTGGTGGAGAAATCGGCGGACCGTCTGGCGAATTTCTTCGACGCCTCCGTTTCCCTGATGCAGGTGATGGCGCGGGCCTGCGGCCATGACCATCTGAGCGGATTCAACGCGGGCGATCTGACCACGTGGAAGCGCGAGATGGCCGACCTGTCCGGTGTCGCCTATGGCGGCGCAGCATGAGCGTGGCGGCGACGCTGATCTGGCTGGTGCAGGCCTATGCCATGATCGGCGGAATTGTGGCCGCGCTGTTCCTCACAATCGGCATGGACCGGATTGATGAGGACGCACGCGGCGCATACGCCTTTCGCCCCCTGCTGATCCCCGCGATCCTTCTGATCTGGCCGCTGGTCCTGTGGCGCTGGTGGCGGGAGGAGACGGGGATGGCCCATGCGGAAGCGCGGCACAGCCCACCGCGCCGCGCCCACGGCGTTGCGGCCCTGTTGTTGGGTCTGGTAATTGCGCTGACCCTGGCCGTCAGCTTCACCATCCGCCAGACTTGGCCCGCAGACGCAGTGCCCGTGCGCCTTGACGCGCCGCAGGGGGCTGAGCCGTGAGCGTCAAATACGTCCCCGTCCAATGGAACCGTGCGAAATGGGGATATGACGCGGCGCTCATGGTGGGCATTGTCGTGTTCCTGTGGATCTTCCTCTACGTCGCGCCGGACGCGCTGAACCACGAACGCCCGATCAATCCGCCGATCCGCAACGCCCGCGCCTTCGGGGCCTGCGCCTTCGTGATGCTGACCATCATCTTGTGCATCGGTCCGCTCGCACGGCTGGACGCACGCTTCCTCGGCCTGCTCTACAATCGGCGCCATTTTGGCGTGATGACGGCGGCGGTGGCGCTGACCCACGCCTATTTCGTCCTGGGTTGGTATTTTGCGTTCTTCCAGGGCGCAAGCCGGTGGGAAACGGTGCTGTTCGCCAACACGAGTTATGCCCAGATCCTTGGCTTCCCGTTCGAGGCGTTGGGGATATTCGCCCTGATCTGCCTCTTGATCCTTGCGGCGACAAGCCATGATTTCTGGCTGAAATTCCTCACCGCGCCGGTGTGGAAGGCGGTGCATTTCCTGATCTACCCGGCCTATGCGGCGGTTGTAGGCCACGTCGCGCTGGGTGCGTTCCAATCGCGGGACAATGACACAATGGCGCTGATATTCAGCGCCGGTGCCTTGGTGGTCGTTGCCCTGCACCTTGCCGCTGCCATGAAGGAGCGCGGGCGCGACCCGGTAGCCGATGGCGTGGATTGGGTGGCGGTCTGCGCCGCGTCCGAGATTGCGGAGGGGCGCGCGCGGATCGCGATCCTGCCATCGGGCGACAGGGTGGCCGTGTTCCGGCACGAAGGACAATTGAGCGCGATTTCCAACGCTTGCGCCCACCAGAACGGACCCTTGGGGGAGGGGCGGATCCTCGATTGCCTCGTGACCTGTCCGTGGCATGGGTTCCAGTACGATGTGCGCACGGGCCGATCCCCCGCGCCGTTCACCGAAAAGGTGCCGACCTACAACCTGCGCGTCGATGGCGGACGTGTCCTTGTCGATCCCCGCGCCAATCCGCCCGGAACGCCCGCCGATCCCGTCCCGGTCCCGCAGCAGGAGGCGATGCCATGAGCGACCGTGATCCGTTCTTCGTGGGATATCTGCCGGTGCCGCCGGGCTTGCGGATGTTCTTTCTTGCGGCCTGCTTGATCCTGATCGCGGGGGCGGCCTTCCTTAGCTTTGCCATCGCGTCGACCCAGGATGATCCCGGTGACGGGCGGTTCCGGTTCGACTACGGCCCCCAGACCGTTCAGGGCGTTCTGGAGCTGACGCCGTCGCCCATCCTGCACGTCACCCAAGGCACCGATGCGATCCCGGTGGGCCACACGCTGATGCTGTCGGGGCAGGGCAAGAACGGGGCGGTGGACCGCGCCGCGGCGTTGGAGGGGCAGTTGGTGCAGGCCACCGGTATCCTGATCGAACGGGGCGATCTGGACATGATGCAACTCAATGGCGGAAACAATTTCCGGGCCGCGGACGACCAGAGCGTGATCCCCGACATCCCCACGCCGGAACCGCTGGGTCGGTGGCAGATCACGGGCGAAATCTGTGACGGAAAGTGTGAGGCTGGCGCGATGAATCCCGGGCGTGGCATCGCCCACCGGGCCTGCGCGAACCTTTGTCTTCTGGGCGGCGTACCGCCCGTCTTCGTGACCACGCAACCGGTGGAGGGGGAGGACTTTCTCCTGATCGCCGGGGAAGGGGACGACACGCTGCCCCCCGCGCTTCTGGATTATGTCGGTCTGTACGTAACGTTGGAGGGCGAGGTCGCACGCCACGGGGACATCCTGGTCTTCACGGTGGACACCGAAAATGTGGTTCTGGCCCAATGATCCGGCGGGTTCTGTTCCTTGCACTGACCGCCCTTGTCGCGCTGGTATTCTTCTACATCTCGCGCTTCTGGAATTTCCGATGGTGGGACCGTGACGGGCTGTTCGGGATCGAGGCTTTGCGACCGCAGGGCGGTCTTCTGGCCCGCTGGCTCAGGGGCACCGATGCGGCCCCGTTCGAGCTTCTAATCTGGGTCGTCGCCCTGTTTCTGAGCCTGACCCTCTTGCAGAAGATCTTCGACCTCCTCACCCCTCAACCCAAGGATGATGACCATGACTGACGAAACGCTCGACTGGATTTCCGTGGGTCAGGTCGCCGACTTGCCGGAGGGGCGGGTGAAGACCGTCACCGCGCGGACGACGTACCTTTGCCTGTCGCATTTCGATGGCCAATTCGCCGCCATGGACAACCATTGCCCGCACCAGGGCGGTCCCCTTGGGGAAGGTACGATCGAGCGGGGCGTCGATGACAAATGCTGGATTCGCTGCCCGTGGCATGGCTGGGATTTCGACCCGCTGACCGGCGCGCCCCCGGGCGGGCACGAGGATACGGGACAGAAGACCTATCCCGTGGAGGTCCGCGATGGAGAGGTCTTCGTTGGGCTGGAGCCGGAACCCGAGCACACCCGTACCGTCACCGACGCCATAGCGGAGACGATGGTCAATTGGGGCATCAAGCGCGTCTTCGGGATGGTGGGGCATTCCAACCTCGGCCTTGCCGACGCGATCCGGCGGCGCATGGCGGACGGCGAGATGTCCTATATCGGGATACGGCACGAAGGGGCGGCGGCCTTCGCGGCGTCGGCCTATGGCAAGCTGACGGGTAAGCCGGCGGCGTGTCTTGCCATCGCGGGGCCGGGGGCCACGAACCTTCTGACAGGCATGTGGGACGCCAAGGTGGACCGCGCCCCGGTGCTGGCGCTGACCGGACAAGTCCAGACGCAGGTTTTCGGGCCGGGCGCATTTCAGGACATCGACCTCAAATCCGCGTTCCAGGCCGTCAGCCGCTTTTCGCAGCCGGTTCTGCCCACGTCCAACCATAGCGAATTGGTCTCGCTGGCCATGAAGACCGCCCTGATCGAACGGGACGTGGCGAACCTGATCTTCCCGGACGATGTGCAGACCATGCCAAGCGATGCACCCGCCGGAGGACCCGATGGCCGGATGGGCGGGCCGGTGGTCAAGCCCGCAGACGCGGATGTGGCCGCGGCGCTCGACCTGATAGCGGGCGCAAAGCGGCCCATGATCATCATGGGTCACGGTGCGTGGGATGCGCGCGATCAGATCATCGCCTTGGCAGAGGCGCTTGGCGCGCCGGTCGTTACGACCTTCAAGGGCAAGGGCCTGATCCCCGACAGCCATCCCAACGCGGCGGGGGTCCTGGGCCGGTCCGGAACGCCGATTGCCAGTTGGTTCATGAATGAATGCGATCTGCAGATCGTGCTGGGTGCGTCGTTCTCCAACCACACCGGGATCGACCGGGGAAAACCCACGATCCAGGTGGATTTCGAACGGATGCAGCTTGGGAAATTCCACCCCGTCACGCTGCCCGTCTGGGGCGAGATCGGGGCGTTCTGCGAAGCCGTTGCGCCCAACCTCGCGCGCCCCGAGGATGCCGAGGACCAGATCACGGATTTAGCGGAGCGATGGAGCATGTGGCGCACGGAAAAGGCCAACCGCCTGAGGGAGGAAGGCGCGAACGGTATCCATTCCGTCGCCATCTTCGATGCCCTGTCCCGGCTGGCCCCGGAAGATGCGCTGATCTGTGTGGACGTGGGCAACAACACCTATTCCTTCGGCCGCTATTTCGAAACGAAGGGGCAGCGCGTGATGATGTCGGGCTATCTCGGCTCCATTGGGTTTTCCCTGCCCGCCGCCCTTGGCGCGTGGTCGGCGACGCAGGATTTCGCGGAATTCGCCGGGCGCAAGGTGATCTCCATCTCCGGCGACGGCGGCTTCGGCCAATACGCGATGGAGATGACGACGGCGGTGAAGTACGGAATGGATATCACCCATATTCTTCTGCACAACCATGAGCTTGGCAAGATCTCGAAGGAGCAGCGCGCGGGGGAATGGCCGGTGTGGGAAACGTCCCTCGTCAATCCATCCTTCGCCGCCTTCGCCCGGCTGTGCGGGGCGCATGGCACCAAGGTCACCGAAAGCGCAGATCTGGACCACGCCCTAGCGGAGGCGCTGGCAGTAGATGGCCCCGCGCTTGTGGAAATCATGACCGACGCGGAGCTGGTCTGAGCGATCGGGATTTGTGGGCTTGCGGTCCGGCGTGATCTTGGCGAGTTTCGTCCAAAGGCGATTTCGCAACGATTGCAGGGGGGCGGTTGAAGATGCGGCATGATCCGGAGGCCAAGGTCCGCGATCCAGGGCAGGGCCCCGCCCGATGACGCGGCTTGTATCCATCGGAGAAGCGATGGTGGAGCGTGGGCCGGGCGGCGACGGGCCGGACGCCGCCATCCGTTTCTCCGGCGATACGTTCAACACGGCCTGGTACCTGGCCCGCGCACAACCCGACTGGCAGATCGACTACCTCACGCAAGTGGGCGAGGACGCGACATCGGACGCCTTTCTTGATTTCGCGCTGGCGTCAGGGATCGGAACGGGGCACATCGCCCGCCACCCGTCCCGCGAAATGGGCCAATACGTGATCGAGGTCACGGATGGGGAGCGGTCGTTTGAATATGCGCGCGAAACGTCCGCCGCGCGCATGTTGGCCAGTGACGAGGCGCGCCTGCTCGACGGGTTACGCGGGGCCGATATCGTCTATTTCAGCGGCATCACCCTGGCGATCTTGCCCGAAGACCACCGCGAATTGCTGTTCGACGTGATGGGAGAGGTGCAGGCGGAGGGTGCGATCGTCGCCTTCGACCCCAATATCCGCGAGGCGCTGTGGTCCGACACGGACGAGATGCGCGGCGCGATCATGGAGGCCGCGCTCAGCTCCGACATCATCTTGCCGAGTTTCGCGGAGGAAGCGCGCCTGTTCGGGGATGCGGAGCCGAAGGCCACCATGGCGCGGTACCTGTCGGCGGGTGCCCAGAGCGTCGTGGTGAAGAATGGTGCCGGTCCAATCCATTACTCGGTGTCGGATACCGCCGGAACCCACCAGCCCGGAACGGTGGCGCAGATCATCGACACCACCGCCGCGGGCGACAGTTTCAATGCGGGCTTCCTCGGACATCTGATTTCTGGCCACAGCCCGGCTGAGGCCGTGGCCGCCGCCAGCCAACTGGCGGAGGAGGTGATCCAGCACCACGGCGCCTTGCTGAACGACGCGGGCTGAGATCGGACCGAAAGATCGTCATTCCAATGCGCGCAGAACCCTTGTGGTGGCAAAATTCTCCTGCGGTGGCTCCGCCGCAAGAAGGGGCCGCGTTTGGCCGGATTGCACGTAGGCGGCGTTGTGCAGGTTGGCATAGTCCCGCCGTTCCAGCCGCCCCAATTCCCGTTTGACCAATTCGATCTGGAACAGAAGCTGATCGCGCGATGCGCGCAGCCGCGCCAGGCTATCCTCCGCCGCGATCCTCTGATCTTCCGTTCTGACATGTCCGTCGGCAAGGGTCGCGAGGTTCAGGGCGGGCATCAGCACCCAGTTCAGAGCGTCCTGATAGACATGGGCCGCCATACCATCGACCGGATAGCCGCAGCCATCGTCGATCCGGAGCGCGCGGTGCGGATTGCCGGCGACGCGCGCGAAACGCACCTGCGCCTGGGCCGGCCCCTCCTCCGCAGGCGTGTGGATGACGCGCAATTGCTCCAGACGCAGACCGGGGAGCAGGATCTGCGCCTCGGGATTGGCGAACACGGCCGCGTCCGTGTCGAAGCGCGACAGGACCGGCACCAGCATGTCGATCAATTCCGGGCGAAACACCTCTTCCATCGGGCGTCCGTGGCGAAACGTGATGCGATGACGGAGATCCCGGCTGACGATCGCGACCGACAGCGGCACCCAGGGCCCATCTTCATCCGTCTTTGCAAGGGTGATCGAAAGCCCGTGGTTCTGCTGCGCCTGGGGCACCATTAGCAAAACTCCTGTGGTCGATTTGTCTCAATTTATCCGCGCCGACGTTAAGAAGAGGTTAATGGCGGCGCGAAAGTTGAGGATCAATCGTCAAGCAATTGGAAACTCCCGAAAATATGTGTCGCTTCGCCGTTGTCATCGCGCGCTGTCTGGCCCTTGCTGCGACAATGGACGATGGTGCGGTCCCGGCGCACGAGGCGGGCTTCGAACGTGAAGGCCTCGCCGGAGCCCATCGCCCCGTCAAGGATGTCCTGCACGCGCTGCTGATCGTCGTGGTGAAACATATCGATGGCGTTCTGCACGGACGGCACGTTCAGACGCGGGTCATAGCCAAGCAGACGGAACAGGCTCGGGCTCCAGTAGGGGAGGTTGTTCTTTATGTCGATGGAGTAGAAGGCGAGGCCAAGGTCGTCCTGCAACTCCTCCATCTGGCGCAGGATCAATTGCGTGGTCATCAGGTCCGTCACGTTTCGGAACACGCCGACCACGCGCTGGGGCGTGCCATCCTCATCGGCGATGCGCTTGCCCACGGCCTCCACCATGATCCGGCGGCCGTCGGCGCGGTCGAGCCTCAGGGTGAAGCGGAACGGCTCGCCGGTATCAACACATTTCTGGACCGCCTCGATAACCTTGGGTCGGTCGTCGGGGTGGTAGAATTCGACCCCGCCCTCCATGTCGGGCGCCCCGACGGAGGGGTCGATGCCATGGATGCGGAAAACCTCGTCGGACCAGAACAGTTTCTCCGTGTTCAGGTCGATCTGCCAATGGCCCACATTGCCGAACCGTTGCAGGAAATCCATCGCTTCGGAGGAGGAGAAATCCTCCACCATCGTGACGACAACGCCGGTGACATCGTGGACCTGGTTCTGGAAGGGCGCGACGGACAGGCGGTGGATCTTGTCGCCGACACTGACCGTCATCGTGCGGACATCGCGAAAGCGGAAAACCTCGTTGCACAATTGCGGAAGAGAGGCGATCCGTTCGGGCAGCTTGCAGGCCGACAGGTGCAGGCCCGCGCCGGGCAGATCGCCGATCCGGAAGGCCGAAAGGGCGGCATTGGACGCGCGGCGCACGGTCAGGGACGGGTCGATGACGAGAACCGGGAAGGGTACGGAATCGAGCGTCGCCGACAATTCCGCCGATACCCGCTGAAGTTCCATGGAATTGACCTGCAATTCCTCGTTGACGGTTATCAGTTCCTCATTCGTCGATTGCAGTTCCTCGTTCGAGGTCTCCAGCTCCTCATTCGTGGCCTGAAGTTCCTCATTCGTCGACTGCATCTCTTCGTTGATGGATTGCAGCTCCTCGTTGGAGGTCTGAAGCTCCTCCACCGTCTGTTGCAGAGCTTCCCGCGTCTGGGCAACCTCAAGCTCCATCTGGCGGATATAGGCGTTGCGATCCCCCTCGCTCATGGTTTCCAACGCCTCGGTCGGCTTCTCCTTCACCCGGGTCTCCAGCGCGACGAGCACGTGATCTTCGCCCTTGTCGGGCGCGGCCACCGGATAGCAGACGGAACGGGCCTGATCGAAGTCCGGCCCCGTCATGTCATGCCACCGTCCCGTGCGGCGCTTCTTCGTCTTGAGCGCGGTCGTGAAAAGCCCCGTGATCTCGTCGCGCAGCGGTGAGCGCAGGTTGGGGATGCTCACCCAGAGTGGCGCGTTCTCGGTCAGTTGCGTGAAGGAGGAGATGTCGCCGAAGACACGCACGATCTCTCCGCCCCGGGTCAGGATGAAGCCGTTGGGGGCGACCGCACGGGCCAGCGCGGAAAATTGCAGATCGTCCACCCGTTCGGCCGACGGCGTCTGCACCTCTTCCGCACGGCGCGGATTGCCGTGCCCGCCCCAGCGCCCGGACCCGTGGGTCGTGATCTGGGGGCGGATCACGTTGGACATGCCCATGCGGCGCTTGGCATATATCTTGTCGGTGCCTGACCGGCTTTCAAACAGGCTTTCCATGTTTCCGACGGATTCCGACGTGCCGATGAACAGAAGTCCGTTGGGGTTGAGCGCGTAGTGGATGCGGTGCAGCACCCGGTTTTGCAGCGCCGTGTTGAAATAAATCAGGACATTGCGCAGCGAAACGAAGTCGAGGTTCAGGAACGGCGGGTCCTGGAACATGTTGTGGACCGAAAAGAGCGTCACGGCCCGCAATTCCGGGGCGACGGCGATGTGATCGCCGCGGACGGTGAAATACTTGTCCAGATAGGCCGATGGGATGTCGGAGGCCGCCGTGATCGGATAGGTGCCGCGCCGCGCGACTTCCATGGCGCGGTCGTCGATATCGGTGGCGAAAATTTGCACCCGCGACTTGCTGAGCTGGTCAAGCCCGCCCATCGCCTCTGCCAGCAGGATCGCGACGGAATAGACCTCCTCCCCCGTCGCGCATCCCGCCACCCAAAGGCGCATTTGGTTGGTATCGCGCCCCTTGACCATGCGGTCGAATTGCAGGCGCAGCTGTTCGAACTGGTTGCGATCGCGGAAGAAGCGCGTGACGGAGATCAGCAGGTCGCGAAACAGCGCGTCCACCTCGTCGGCGGAGGACCGGCAATGGGTGACGTAATCGTCGTAATCCTCGATATCGAGCGCGGCCATCCGGCGGTTGATACGCCGCGTCACGGTGTTGTCCTTGTAATCTCGGAAATCGACCCCGGTGCGCGCCAGGATGATCTGAAACAGGTTCGACAGTTTGGTCGGCTTTTCGTTCAGGTGGCGCAGCTGGCCGAAATCCCGCGGTCGCGCGAGGATCTTTTCCAGGTGTTGCCCGATCTGCTCGGGCGAAAGCGTGAGGTCGATGCACCCCGTCTCCGCGGCGGAGGCCGGCATACCGTCGTATTTTGCCGTCGCCGCATCCTCCGCGATGGTGATCCCCCCGGCCTCGCGGATCGCTTGGACGCCGTAGCTTCCGTCGCTGCCGGTCCCCGACAGCACGATCCCCACGCAATATTCCCCCTGTTCCGCGGCCAAGGATTTGAACAGCCGGTCGGCGGACGGTTTGGGTGTGGCGGGATGGCCCGATGGCTCCACCAGCCGCAGCAATCCATCCTCCAGGATGACGTCGGAATTGGGGGGTGTGATGAAGATCGTGTTGCGGACCGGTTTCGTCTTGTCCGTCAGTTCTTCCACCGGAAGCGGCGTTTCCCGCGCAATCAGGGAGGTCAGAAGGCTCTTGTGGGTGGGCGACATGTGCTGCGCGAGGATATTGACGGCATTGGCGTCGGTCGGCAGGTTCTGGACAAGGGAGGACGCGGCCTCCAGTCCGCCGGCGGAGGCGCCGATCCCCACGAAGAACAGCGTTTCGGTCCCGTCCTGGGCCGGTATATCTTCCATAATCATCCCCTCGCACGGGTCAGTGGAGCGGCGCGTCGGCATTGGTCCTGCCACGCGCGGTCCGATGGCGCGGACGGTAATGCCCCGGGGGGATTGGTGCAAGAAATCAAAGGTTAACGCGCCGGTTCACGGGCGTGCAAACCGGGGCTAGCGCGTCTCGAACGTGAGCGCACCGGTCAGCCGTTGCGGGCCAAGGCGGTCCATCTCCACGATAAGGGCGCCATCCGCGCCGGGACGGAAGCTCACGCCCTGACCGTCGGGCGATTGCAGGGACATGGCGTCAGCGCCGACACTGCCGGAAACGCTCAAATCCGCCGCCTCGGTCCCGGAAAAGACCACGCGCCCGGTGGCGGACGGCCCCGATGTCGCGATCTGCCAGCGCCCCTCGAACCGGCCCTGTACCGTGGCGCATCCCAAGGTGCCGGACCAATCGCTGCTTGCCGACGCAGCATCCAGGGTGCAGCGGATGCGGATTCGCGCGCCGTCCGGTGCCGTCAGGCGCGCGGCGGTGCGCCACTCCCCCGAAAGCCAATCCGGAACATCCGCCGACGCGGGCAGGGCCGAGGCAAGGATTGCGGCAAGTGCAAGAATTGTGGGTCGGGTCATCGTGTCACCATGCGGATCAGGGATGGCAGGAAACCTAGGTCGGCCAGCAATGCCATCCAGAGGGCGAGGATCACGAATGCGCCAAAGATCGGCAGGCTCGCCGTGGCCGAGAAGATCGTCGCCCCGAAACCAAGCGTCATGATGAGGGTCGAGGCGATCATCGGCGGCCCGGCCTGCACCAGGGCCGCGTTCAATCGCGTGGCCGCGTCCCCGTCGCTGTGTCGCCAGCGGTTGAGGTAGTGGATTGTGTCGTCCACAGCGATCCCGAACGCCACGGTCAGGGCGAAGGCGGCGGTCATTGTCATGCCTTGCCCCGTCAGGACCAGCACGGCCTCGATCGCCAGCATCGGCATCGCGCTTATCAATGTGGCGAGTGCGGCCAGCAGCGCGGAACGCTGGGAGATCGCCACGACGATCGCGATGGCGATCAGCGCGAGGTAGAAGGAGGCCCGCATGGCCGCGACGGTTTCCGGCACGACCTCGTGGGCCAGCAGGGATTGGCCCGACAGGCGCGTCACCTCCGTCAGGTCGGCGGCGTCAAGCTCGGCGCGCAGCCGGTCGATCTCCGCCCCGAATTGCTCCGGCGCGGCCCCCAGCGGCAGCAGGACGGGCAGGGCGATCGACAGGCCATCGGCGGCGCGGAACCGGTCGGGGATCTGCGGTGGCCCATCGGTGCCTGCGTTGCCGGTTCCGCTCAACACGACATCGGCCACGGCGTTGATCCGCGCGCCGTCTGCTTCGCTCAACCCCGGCTCGGCGTCGGCATCGGCGATCTCCACGAACAGACTGGCGCTGCCAAGTCCCTCCGCTTCCATGAACGCCATGTCCTGACCCAGGGGGCTGGTGTCGCGGATATGCTCGGAGAGCGAAAATGACGGCTCCGCCTGGTTGATCGTGGGCAAGAGCGCGACAAGGCTGATTGCGGCAAGCGTCGCCACAAGGCGATACCGGCGCAGCGCGCCGTGGGCGGGGCCAAGCAGCGCGGTGAATTGCGCGGGCCGCGTTGTCCGTTCCCGGATCAGCAGGCGAGCCAGAAGCGGGAACAGGATCGCCACTGCCGCGAAGGCACAGACCATGGATACCGGCCCCCAGATCGCGAGCCCCATCAGCGCGTCCGTCCCGCCGATGGCAAAGCTCGCCAGCGCCAGCGCGGAGGTCAACGTGGTCATCGCGGCGGCGGGCAGAACCTCCCGTATCGCGGCCCGTACGCCGCCGGCGTCGCGACTGGCATAGAAAAGGTGCAGCGTGTCGGCGAAGGCCAGTACCATCACGAGCGTCGGCAGGGTGGCCAGCCATGGGTCAAGCGCCTGTCCGCTCCATCCCAGGATCCCCATGAACCACACGACGCCGCAGATCGACGGGATGGCGCAGACCAGCACGGCGGGGATCGAGCGCAGGATCAATGCACCCACAAGCATGCAGATCAGGATGGCAAGCGGTGTCACCACAACCTGATCGCGGATCAGCGCGAAGGAAATCTGCCGCTCCACCGCCGCCTGACCCACGGCCATGGCGGAGATCGGGGAGGACGGATCGTTCAACGCTTCCAACTCTGTATAAATGTCGCCCGGTGCCGCATCATTGCGCGCGATCACGTGGAGGAGGGCCGCCGTCCGATCTTCCGACACCAAGGCACCCGCCGCCGGCCCTGCCTGTTGCAGCGCGGCGAACCGCTCCACCAGCGGCGCATCGGGGTTGGCGAGGATCATCGGCGTCGTGCTGCCCTCTGCGGGCAGCGTGAACAGGCTCACCACCTCCGCCACGGGCGGTGCGAATTGCAAATCGAGGATCAGGTTTTCCAACGCCTCGAACGCGGCGGGATCGGCCAGGTCATCGGCGCGGATCAGCACCGCCTCGTCCGCGCGGCCCAGGGCAAAACGCTCCTGAAACGCCTCATAGGCCAGATATCCTTCGGAATTGCCCGCCAATGCGCCCACGACATCGGCATCCACATGCAGATCGCGTGCGCCGTAGCCTGCCAGAAGCGTCACCAGAAGCGCGAGGACGGCCATGGCCCATCGTCCGATCCCGCCCCGTGCGCGGTCCATATCTGCCTGCGTCATGCCTGCCCGTCTTTCTGCATCATCCGGCGGGCTCTGACCCGTGGCCGGTGGGGGGCAGATAGCATGGGAGGATGAAGAGACGAATAAAATAGCACGAATGCGCCCTTACGATGGGGCATGGCTTCGGGATCGCTGTGGGTGCCGCGGCACCGCACGATTGAAAATTTCGATTGATATGCATCCGCTTCATCGGCACACCCGGTCCATGATCAACAAACTGGAAATGTTCATCGCCGTCGCGCGGGAGGGTCATTTCGGCCGGGCCGCCGAAAGTCTTGGCCTGACGCAGCCAACATTGTCCACCGGGATCAAGCAGTTGGAGGAGATGTTGGGCGTCCAGCTGATCTTCCGCGGCTCCCGCTTCGGGGGATTGACGCCGGAAGGGCAGCGCGCCCTCGTCTGGGCCCGGCAACTGGTCAGCGACACGCGCGCATTCCGGCAGGAAATGCGCACCGCGCGCCACGGGCTCAGCGGGATCGTGCGGCTGGCGGTGATCCCCACGGCGCTCACCTGGGCCGCGCATTTGTCGGCGCGCTTCACCCGAGCCCATCCCAATGTCCGCTTCTCCATTCTCAGCCGCACGTCGACGGAGATCCTGTCGATGCTGGAAAATCTGGAGGCCGATGCCGGCCTTTCCTACCTCGACAATGAGCCGCTTGGGCGTGTCACGACCGAGCCGTTGTATCGCGAACGCTATACGCTCGTGGTTCACAAGGACCATCCACTGGCCTTGCAAGAAAAGGTGGATTGGGGGGATTTGGCCGGGGAGCGTTTGTGCCTTCTGACGGCCAACATGCAGAACCGCCGCATCATCAACGAGAATTTCATGGAGGCGGGCGTGACGCCCGACGCGCAGGTGGAAAGCAACTCCACCCTGGTGCTTGCCGCCCATGTGGAGACGGGCGATTGGATCACCGTTTTGCCCCACGACATCGCGCACTTCCTGTGCGGTGGCAAACCGGACCTCGTCATACGGGAAATCGCGGGTGGCGGGACGGACCATATCGTAGGCCTCGTCGCGCCGTACCGCGAACCGCACACGCCCGTCCTGACCGCGCTGATGGCGCAGACCCGGTTCATGGCGCAGGACCACGCGTGAACCTGCTGCAATTACAAGGCATTGCGTCGCGTTCGGGCGGCGCGATGTCGCATTCCTTTCATTCAAGATCTCAATCGACCAACGGTATTGCGATATTGAATTTCGAATGATCCCGGTGCAGTTTCGGCACGAACGTTCCGGAGCCAGCCATGTCGACCACAGCCGCCCCGCATGATCCCGCGGAAATCAGCGCGATCATTCAGTCTCACGTGCACCGCGAAGGCCCGCTTCTGCCGATCCTGCACGGGATGCAGGCGGCGTTTGGCTACATCCCCGATGCCGCGCGCGCGCCGATCGCCGACGCCCTCAACATCACGGAGGCGGAGTTGCATGGCGTGATCTCGTTCTACCACGACTTCCGGCGCGAACCGGCGGGCCGCCATGTGCTGAAGATCTGCCGGGCGGAAGCGTGCCAGGCGGTCGGCGGAAACGTGGTGGGCGAGGATGTTCTGGGCAAGCTCGGCCTCGATTGGCACGAAACCTCCGCCGATGGGCGGGTGACGGTGGAGCCGGTCTATTGCCTGGGTCTGTGTGCCTGCGGCCCTGCGGCGATGGTCAACGACCAGGTGCGCGGTCGCGTCACGGCCGATGCTTTGGTGGCGGAGGTGTCGCCATGAAAGGGCGCATGGACGGTGTCATGAAGGTCTGGGTCCCCCGCGATGCGGCCGCAAAGGCGATGGGAGCAGATGCGGTTGCGGCCGCGTTCGAGGCGGCGGGGGCGGAGGTTGTCCGCAATGGTTCCCGGGGCATGATCTGGCTGGAGCCCCTGGTGGAGGTGGAGCGCGATGGCGTGCGGATTGGCTATGGCCCGACAGACCCAAGCATGGTGGGCGCGATCCTTGATGGGAGCGCCGAGAGCCTTGGTCCGGTCGAGCAGATCCCGTTTTACGCCAGGCAAAACCGTCTGACCTTTCAACGCTGCGGCGTGATCGACCCGCTTTCACTGGCGGATTACGAGGCCCATGGCGGCCTCGCGGGCCTGCGCCGGGCCGTCGAGATGTTGGATGCCGACATCGTGGCCGAAGTCACCGAATCCGGCCTGCGCGGGCGCGGCGGCGCTGGCTTCCCCACCGGCATCAAGTGGGAAACGGTGCGCAAGGCGGACGGCCCGCAAAAATACATCGTCTGCAATGCGGATGAGGGCGACAGCGGCACCTTCGCCGACCGCATGATCATGGAGGGCGATCCGTTCTGCCTGATCGAAGGTATGGTCATTGCAGGCCTCGGGGTCGGCGCAACGAAGGGCTATGTCTACCTGCGCTCGGAATATCCCGATGCCATCGAGGTGATGAACGCCGCCATCGAAATTGCACGACAAAACAACGTTCTCGGGCGCGTTCTTAATTCATCACATGAGTTTGACATGGAGGTCCGCGTCGGCGCGGGTGCCTATGTCTGCGGTGAGGAGACCTCGCTTTTGAACTCGCTGGAAGGTAAGCGCGGTGTGGTCCGGGCCAAGCCGCCGCTTCCGGCCCTCGAAGGCTTCCTGGGCCGCCCGACCGTGGTCAACAACGTCATCTCGCTCGCCACCGTCCCGGTGATTTTCGAGAAGGGCGCGGCGCATTATGCCAGCTTCGGCCTTGGCCGCTCCAAGGGCACGATGCCGATCCAGATCGCGGGCAACGCCAAACATGGCGGATTGTTCGAGACGGCTTTCGGCATGCCCCTCGGCGATCTCGTCCACGACATCGCGGGCGGCACCGCCAGCGGCCGCCCGGTCAAGGCCGTGCAGGTCGGTGGCCCGCTCGGGGCCTATTTCGCGCCCGAGAAATTCGACACGCCCTTCGCCTATGAGCCGTTCGACGGGGCAGGTGGGCTGATCGGCCATGCGGGCGTTGTGATTTTCGACGACACCGCCGACATGCTTGGAATGGCCCGCTTCGCCATGGAGTTCTGCGCGATCGAGAGCTGCGGGAAGTGCACGCCCTGCCGCATCGGTGCCGTGCGCGGGGTCGAGACCATCGACCGGATCGGGCAGGGCGACGCCACGGCGATCCCGTTGTTGGTGGACCTGTGCGAGACGATGAAAGACGGCTCGCTCTGCGCTTTGGGCGGCTTCACGCCGTACCCGGTGATGAGCGCGCTGGAGCAGTTCCCCGAGGAATTCGCCGTCACGCGGGAGGCAGCGGAATGAGCGGAGATCACACCGGTGTTTCGCCGACTGCGTCGTCGACCAAAGCGGGGGGCCAGCCCCCCGCACCCCCCGGGATATTTTTGGCACATGGAAGACAGGGAGCGCTGCCCCAATGAAGGATTTCACCATCCCCAATGATCGCAAGATGTTCGATGACCGCGACATGGGCACCCCTGCCGTCGAAGGCGCGCCTGTCACGCTGACGGTTGATGGCTTCGAAGTGACCGTGCCCGAAGGCACCTCCGTCATGCGCGCGGCGGCCGAGATCGGCATGCAGATCCCCAAGCTCTGTGCGTCCGACAACCTCGAAGCGTTCGGCTCCTGCCGCCTATGTGTGGTGGAAATCGAAGGCCGTCGCGGCACGCCCGCCTCCTGCACCACACCGGTGGCCGAGGGCATGGTTGTGCGCACGCAGAGCCAGAAGGTGAAGAAGATCCGCAAGGGTGTGATGGAGCTTTATATCTCCGACCACCCGCTTGACTGTCTGACCTGTGCGGCCAACGGGGATTGCGAATTGCAGGACATGGCGGGCGCTGTGGGACTGCGGGATGTGCGCTTTGAAGCCCCCGACGGCGCGGGCCTCATCAATCATTTCGAACAACGCCAGGGCGACCAGCCCAACCCCGAATGGATCGCCAAGGACGATTCCAATCCCTATTTCACCTACGACCCCTCCAAATGCATCGTCTGCAACCGCTGCGTCCGTGCCTGCGAGGAGGTCCAAGGCACCTTCGCGCTGACCATCGAAGGCCGGGGCTTTGACAGCCGTGTGTCCGCCGGTGGTCCCGCAAACGATTTCCTGACCTCCGATTGCGTGTCCTGCGGTGCCTGTGTGCAGGCCTGTCCGACGGCGACGCTCCAGGAAAAATCGGTGATCGAATTGGGCACCCCGGAACGCTCCGTCGTGACCACCTGCGCCTATTGCGGCGTGGGATGTTCGTTCAAGGCCGAGCTTAGCGGCGATGAACTCGTCCGCATGACGCCCTACAAGCATGGTGAGGCGAACCGCGGCCATTCCTGCGTGAAGGGGCGATTTGCCTACGGCTACGCGAACCATGCCGACCGTATCCTGAACCCGATGATCCGCGACTCCATCGACGAGCCGTGGAAAGAGGTAAGCTGGGAGGAGGCCATCGGCTTCGCCGCCGATCGTATGCGGGGTTTGCAGGAAAAATACGGGCGCAAGTCCATCGGGGTGATTACCTCGAGCCGCTGCACCAACGAGGAAACCTACCTGGTGCAAAAGCTTGCCCGGGGCGTCTTCATGAACAACAACACCGACACCTGCGCGCGGGTGTGTCATTCGCCCACTGGCTATGGGTTGGGGCAGACCTTCGGCACCAGCGCCGGGACGCAGAACTTCGATAGCGTCGAGAAGGTGGATGTGGCCGTCATCATCGGGGCCAACCCCACCGATGCGCACCCGGTCTTCGGCAGCCGCCTGAAGAAGCGTGTGCGCGCAGGCGCCAAGCTGATCGTGATCGACCCGCGCAAGACGGACGTGGTCCGCTCCGCCCATATCGAAGCTGCGCATCACCTGCCGCTGCGTCCGGGCACCAACGTGGCCGTTGTGACGGCTTTGGCCCACGTGATCGTGGACGAAAAGCTCTACGATGAGCAATTCATCCGGGACCGGTGTGATTGGGACGAGTTCGAAGAATACATGGAATTCGTCCGCGACGTGCGCCATTCGCCCGAGATGACGGAGATGCTGACGGGCGTTCCGGCGGGGGAACTGCGCAAGGCGGCGCGGCTTTACGCGACCGGTGGCAACGGGGCCATCTACTACGGCCTTGGCGTGACCGAGCATTCCCAAGGCTCCACCACCGTCATGGGCATCGCCAACCTTGCCATGATGACCGGCAATATCGGGCGCGAGGGCGTCGGGGTGAACCCGCTGCGCGGTCAGAACAACGTGCAGGGGTCGTGCGACATGGGCTCCTTCCCGCACGAACTGCCGGGCTACCGCCACGTGAAGGGCGACGAGGTGCGCGCGCTGTTCGAAAGCAAGTGGGGCGTGGAGATCGACCCGGAGCCGGGCCTGCGCATACCGAACATGCTCGACGCGGCGGTGGGTGGCACGTTCAAGGGCCTCTACTGCCAGGGCGAAGACATTCTTCAATCCGACCCCGATACCCACCACGTGGCCGCGGGCCTCGCGGCGATGGAATGCGTCATTGTGCATGACCTGTTCCTGAACGAGACGGCGAATTATGCCCATGTCTTCCTGCCGGGATCGACGTTTCTGGAAAAGGACGGGACGTTTACCAATGCCGAACGCCGCATCAATCGCGTGCGGGAGGTGATGAAGCCCAAGAATGGTTACGCTGATTGGGAAGTGACGCAGCTTCTCGCCAAGGCGATGGGGGCCGATTGGCACTACACGCATCCCAGCCAAATCATGGACGAGATCGCCGAGACCACGCCCGGCTTTGCCAATGTCGATTACGCGATGCTGGAGGAGCGCGGCTCCGTCCAATGGCCCTGTAACGACGCCGCCCCCGATGGCTCGCCCATCATGCATGTCGATGGCTTCGTGCGCGGCAAGGGGCGCTTCATCGTGACGGAATATATTCCCACCGACGAGCGCACCGGTCCACGCTTCCCGCTTCTGCTGACCACGGGCCGCATCCTGTCGCAATACAACGTCGGCGCGCAGACCCGGCGGACGGAAAACTCGATCTGGCACGATGAGGATGTGCTGGAAATCCACCCCCACGACGCCGAAGTGCGCGGCGTGAAGGAAGGCGATTGGGTCAAGCTGGCCTCCCGATCCGGTGAGACGAGCCTGCGCGCCACGCTGACCGACAAGGTGGTTCCCGGGGTCGTCTACACGACGTTCCATCACCCCGACACGCAGGCCAATGTCATCACCACCGACTTCTCCGACTGGGCCACGAATTGCCCGGAATACAAGGTGACGGCGGTGCAGGTGGGCCTCTCGAACGGGCCGACCGAATGGCAGCGGGAATACAACCAGCAGGCCGCGATGGCGCGACGTATCCAGACGGCGGCGGAGTGAAACCGACCCGCTCCATATCCGCCTCGGCCCTTGGGGCCGATGGCGCGCGCGATGTGGCGCGGTCATTGCCCGAAGAGGTGCCCGTGGCCGTCACGGTCAATGGCACGTCGCAGGCGGTCATGATGTGCTCGCCCGCCGACCTTGAGGACTTCGCCGTGGGCTTCGCCTTTACCGAAGGCTTCGCGACATTTGGCCAGATAGAGTCCGTCGAGATCATCGAAACCGAGGCCGGTATCGAAGCGCGCCTCTGGGTACCGGACGCCATCGCCGACGCCCTGGGCGACCGACGCCGCGCGATGATGGGCCCGGTCGGCTGCGGCCTCTGCGGCATCGACTCGCTGGAACAGGCGCTGCGCGATCTGCCGGTGCTGGGGCAGGGTGGCTCTGTCGGTCTGGTCGAAGCGGCAAATGCCCCCGACGCCCTTCGCGCGCACCAACCGCTCCACGACCTCACCCACGCGGTCCACGCCGCGGGTTTCCTGATCCCGGGGCAGGGCATCGTGGCCGCCCGCGAAGACGTGGGTCGCCACAACGCGCTCGACAAGCTGATCGGCACCTGCCTGCGCATGGGCCGCGACATGTCCCGCGGCGCTGTCATCCTCACCTCCCGCATCTCGGTCGAGATGGTCCAGAAAACCGTCCTCGCCAAGTGTCCTATCCTGATCGCCGTCTCCGCGCCGACCGCCCACGCCGTGCGCCTGGCCGATGCCGCGAACCTCACCATTGCCGCCTTCGCCCGCGACGGACGGCTTGAGACCTTCACTCACCCGACCCGTATCGACCGGAGCCAGACCGATGCAGCCTGAGAAACTCACCCGCATGGCCAACCAGATCGCCAGCTTCTTCGCCACCCAACCGGGCGGCGGGCAGGTGGAGCGGGTGGCCGCGCATCTCAATGATTTCTGGGGGCCCGAGATGCGGGATGCGCTGAAGGCCCAGGCGGCGCAAGACGACAGCGATCTGTCACCGCTGGTTCGGGACGCGATCCCCCTGATCTGATTGGTCGGCCCGGTCCGCCTGCCGGGTCCTCCCGCGGACGACGCGGAGGCGGAGCCTCCGGTCGCCCTTTGGGCGTGGCGCGCCGGGCGGCCCAAGGGCCGCGTCGGCGCGGGCAGCGCTTGGGCCTCGACGGTGTCGACGGGGGCGGATGTCGGATGCCTCCGGCGGGGATATTTGAGGCACATGGAAGACGGGGGGCGCTTGAGGCGGATCGGGCGCTGCGGTAGACAGGTTTCAATATTCGGCCGCAAGTTTCAATATTCGGAACCAGCCCATGTCCAACACACGCGCCAATCGCCGCTATCGCAGCCAGGAATGGTTCGATAATCCAAACAATCCCGGCATGACGGCGCTGTATCTGGAGCGGTATCAGAATCAGGCCTTCACGAAGGGCGAGTTGCAGGCGGAGAAGCCGATCATCGGGATCGCGCAGACCGGCAGTGATCTGGTGCCCTGCAACAAGATCCACGTGTTTCTGATGGACCGGATCAAGGCTGGCATCCGCGATGCGGGCGGCATCCCGTTGGAGTTCCCGGTCCATCCGATCCAGGAGACCGGCAAACGTCCCACGGCGGCGCTGGATCGGAACCTGCAATATCTGTCGCTGGTGGAGGTTTTGCACGGCTACCCGATTGACGGGGTCGTGCTGACCACGGGCTGCGACAAGACCACGCCCGCGATGCTGATGGGAGCCGCGACGGTGGACCTGCCCGCGATTGCCTTGAATGGCGGACCGATGCTGGACGGCTGGTTCCGGGGCAAGCGCGCGGGGTCGGGGACGAGCATCTGGGAAGGGCGGCGGCTTTTGGCGAAGGGCGAGATCGACTACGCGGAGTTCATGGAATTGGCCTGCGCCTCCTCGCCGTCGCTTGGCCATTGCAACACGATGGGCACAGCCTCGACCATGAACGCTTTGGCGGAGGCTCTGGGGATGACCCTGCCCGGTGCGGCCGCGATCCCGGCGCCGTTTCGGGAACGGATGGAGATGGCGTATCTGACGGGGCGCCGCGCGGTAGAGATGGTGGAAGAGGACCTCAAGCCGTCCGACATCCTGACGCGGGCGGCGTTTGAGAATGCGATCAAGGTCAATACGGCCATTGGCGGCTCGACGAACGCGCCGCCGCATTTGCAGGCATTGGCGCGCCATGCGGGTGTGGAACTGCACGTCACCGATTGGGAGAAGATCGGGCATGCCCTGCCGCTTCTGGTGAACATGCAGCCGGCGGGCGAGTACCTGGGCGAGAGCTTCTTCCGGGCGGGCGGTGTGCCTGCCGTGATGGGAGAGCTGATGGCGGAGGGGCTGCTGGACGGGTCTGTCTTGACGGCGTCGGGCAAGCCATTGTCCGAGGCGCTTGGCACGACACGGTCGGCCGACCGGGACGTGATCCGGCCGGTGGCCGATCCGATGCGGGAGGAGGCGGGGTTTGCGGTGCTGTCCGGCAACCTATTCGACAGCGCGTTGATGAAAACCTCGGTCATTTCCGAGGATTTCCGCGCGCGGTTCCTGAAGGACAACAGGTTCGAGGGGCGCGCGATCGTGTTCGAGGGGCCGGAGGATTATCACGACAGGGTAAACGATCCGGACCTCGCTGTGGATGAGGAATGCATTCTGTTCATCCGGGGCGTGGGCTGCGTGGGCTATCCCGGCTCGGCGGAGGTGGTGAACATGCAGCCGCCCGATGCGCTGATCCGCGACGGGATCAAGCACCTGCCGACGGTGGGGGACGGACGGCAATCGGGTACGTCGGAAAGCCCGTCGATCCTGAACGCCTCCCCCGAGGCGGTGGTGGGCGGCGGGCTGGCCTATCTGCAAACCGGGGACCGGGTGCGGCTGGACCTGAACGAGGGGACGCTGAACGCCCTGGTCGACGAGGCGGTATGGGAGGCGCGGAAAGCGGCCTGGAGCCCGCCGGAGCTGCATCACCAGACGCCGTGGCAGGAACTTTACCGGCGTCACGTGGGGCAGTTGGCCGATGGCGGCTGCCTGGAACTGGCGACGGCTTATCAGCGGATCGCAAAGGACCTGCCGCGGGACAATCATTGAGGGGTAGCGCGCCTGCTACCGTGGGTTATAGCGCTGTAATCGCTCGACAAAGGCAATTGTTTTGAGGTTTTGTTAACCCGGCGATAGTGGTGCTGCTCCTTCGGCCAGTGGCACGCAAACCGGGGTTTTCGGGCGAAACGGGCAGGCGGTCGGGCGCTCGGCAATGTGTTTCGTGATTTGGCGCGCGTTACGGCCGCGACATCGGGTGAATGCACGGGCTCTACGGAATGCGATACGCGGGGTGCGTAGCTGTCAGGAACCGTCCCCGGATGCAGCGAGTTCGTATGCAGACGACGCATCGTTGAGGTGCGCGACCGCCAATCGTCGTTCTTCAGCCGAATATCCCGCCGCGATCCGCGCAATTTCTTTTGCAACACTCGCGTAGATCGGCCCGAGCGTCTCGAACAGGTAGGGTGTCGGGTGAACGATGATCCCACGTCTGTCATCCGGATCGCGCGCGCGCCGGGCGAGGTTCGCCTTTTCCAGACGGTCCAGCAAGGTCGTGACAGATCCGGTGGTCAAGCCAAGCTCCGCCGCGATCTTGCTTGGTCTGACGGGCGCGTCCGCCAGCATGTTCAGACAGCGCAGATCGTTCCGGCTGACCCCGACAGATGTGGCCGCCTTCGTGTCGAGCCTGTCGATGCTCGCGTACAGCCTGCGGCACGCGAGAACGAGGTCTTGTGGCGTGGTTGGATCGGGAGGTGACATGGTCGTCTTCCATTTAGCTTGACAATCAAGTTACTTGATATAGATCATCGCCCGAGGGAAATTCGAATGCAAGGAAGGTGCAGGTCCAAATGGAAATCGCGTTTTACATCGTGCTGGGGCTGGCCGCCCTGGTGGCCCTTTTGTCTGCGCTTGCGCCGACGCGGGTGGCGTATACCGAGGAGATATCGGTCGATGCACCGGTTGAGGACGTCTATGATGACATTCGCCTGCAAGAGCACCTGATGCGGTGGTCGGCTTGGCCGAAGCAGACGAAATCCAGTTGCTCCGTCGAGGGCCCCGATGGAGAGGTTGGGGCCAAAACACTGTTCTTCACCAAAGGCAAACGGGTGGGGCATCAGGAAGTCGTGCATCTCAAGGAGAATGAGGAAATCGTCCTGACGCTTGTGGGCCCCGGTCCCCCGCATAGGCCGAAACTGACATTTGAACTTTGCCCGGAAGGCGACGCGCGCACCCGGGTGATGGCCCATTTCGTCAATGAGCTGCCACGTCCGTTCAACGCGATCTGGAAGTTCGCGGGCCTCACGAAATGGACGCGAGAGATGCACCGAAAGGATCTAGCGGGCCTCAAAGCCTTTTCCGAACCGCCGCACCGCGACATAGACGGGACCATTGTTGGCCGACCACCGACGGGCGCGAATCCGTATGAACACGGTCAGCAAGCCGCTTGAGGGCAAGAATTTCGAGGATTGAGGCAATGAACGGTATCTGGCGCGTTTGGATGATTTTGTGGTGCATCTCGGTCGGTGGGTTCGGCTTGATCATCACGCTTGGGGCAATCGAAGCAACTAGCGCGCCGACTATTCTCCTTCTCGAGATGCTCAGCGGTGGCATCATGGTTGAGATGACACCGCATCTGAGATTTGCCCTGGCTGTTATGGGTCCGGTGACGATGGGGTGGGCGCTGACACTGATCGGAGCAACCGAAGCGACGCGGCACCTCCCCAAACCGATAGCGGCGAAAACGTGGCTATGGATCACGGCGGGTGTGCTGGCGTGGATGGTAATCGACAGCATTCTTTCAGTGGTTACCGGATTTGCGCTGAACCTCATCCCGAACACGCTCTATCTTGTTGCGTTTCTTGTTCCCGTCATTCGCTCCGGTGTTCTCAAGGAGCAATGACCCGCCTTACTGCCGCAGTTCCGGATGGCAGCTTCGTTCCGCCAGGCCGCCATCCGCTGTGCAATTCGGCCCGGCCCCTCACAGGGTCCTGAGCGCCACCTCCAGATCGCCGTAGCCCGTGAATCGCCGCTCGAAGGCCAGCCCCAGCGCCTCGGCATGAGCGCGGGCTTTTTCGGTCAGGGCGGGGTCGTCGACCTGGGCCTGGTAGACGAGCTTTTCGTAATTGCCGAAATAAATGTCGCGCAATTCCGGAAAGCGGTCGAGGCCGAGGGGTTTGGTCACGAAGGCGTCGAATTGCTTCACCAGAAAGTCGGTGAGGTAGAAGGCCGTCATCTCTTCGTGTGCCGCGAACGCCTGATTCCCCTCGAAAAAACTGTAACAATGGGGGCCTTCGAGCATCTCCACCCCAAGCTCCGCGCAGCGGGCCTGTAACAAACCGCCGGTGCCGCAATCGGCGTAAAGGACGTAGACCTGCGCATATGCACCACGACGTGCGCGAATGGCGGCCTCAACCGCGTCGGGGATCGCGTCGGGCGTGTTGTGGAGTTTTGCGGGCAGGCAGTGCAGATCAAGGTGATCCCAGCCATTAATCCGTTTTAAAGCAAGGACTTCATGGGCCAGTGCCCCGCAGGCCAGCAGCAGGATATCGCCGGATTTTCGTGCATCCATGCCGCGTTCGACTAGGTTTTCATCGTCAACGTGCATTGAAACACCTTTTCACGGGGCCGTGCGCTCACGGGGCCGTCACTTGAGCGGAGCGGTGCCACCGCCGAGTGTCGGGCCATCAAGGACGAACGGCACCTCCGCCGCCGACATCATAGACAAGGGACCCGACACAATGGCAATCGCATCCACCAATTCCACCTCCACCGCAGCCCTTCCGGGCCTGTCCGTCAACACCGTTCTCATGGTTCTGATCGCCGGGGCGGCCGGGACGCTGGCCTTCGATCTCTGGGGCAAGGCCATCGCGCCGCTTCTGGGCCTAGGCGGGCTGGCGCCGGTCGGACTTGCCCGCGGCTTTCTCGGCGCGCTCGGCCTGCCGAATTCGGGCGCATGGGGCAATGTCATGCACCTGTTCCTCGTGGGCGCCATCGCCTACCCGGTAGGCTGGTTGTTCATCGCGCGGCCGATCCTTGCGAAAGTCATGCCCGGCCTGCACTGGAGTATCGCATCGGCGCTTTACGGCGTGGGCCTGTGGGTCTTCGCCATCGGTTTCATCGCTTGGGTGGCGGGCAACCCGGCCTTCCTGGGTTTCACACGGATTACCTGGGTCGCACTGGCCGGCCACGTGATCTACGGCGTCGTGGCCGCCGCGACGATCGTTCACCTGGAACGCCGGGCGGCCTGATCCGGCGCGCGAAAGACGAAGGGCCGTCCGATCCCGGGCGGCCCGTTTGCTATCTGCGCGTCATCCGGCGCGTGACGAGCAGCAGAAGCGCCGCCAGCACCAGCGGCACGAGGACCGGGATCGTCCCGCCGCCAAGCGCGAGAACCACCCAGATCGTAAGCGCGGAGGCCACGATGACGAAGGCGAAGATGCCCAACAGGATTTTTGCACGGAGGTC
This sequence comes from Hasllibacter sp. MH4015, assembly GCF_020177575.1. Taxonomy (NCBI): domain Bacteria; kingdom Pseudomonadati; phylum Pseudomonadota; class Alphaproteobacteria; order Rhodobacterales; family Roseobacteraceae; genus Hasllibacter; species Hasllibacter sp. MH4015. The sequence continues at coordinate 1,737,358 of NZ_JAHTBK010000001.1, read as the reverse complement.
GATCATGTCCGCTCCGGTTCTCTGTCACTGACACAGGTGGTGCGGAATGCGCCCGTGCCAAGCGCGGCGGATCAACGCGGACGCAGCAGACGCGGGCCGAGGACGGCGAGCGCGATGCCCGCCAAGATGATCCCGCCCGAAAGGGCTTCTGCGGTGCTGACCTCTTCACCCAGGACAAGGCCCGCCGTGGCGATGCCCACCACTGGGATGAGGAGCGCGAAGGGCGTGACCAGCGCCGCCGGGTGTCGGGACAAGAGCGCGCCCCAGATCGAGTAGCCGATGATTGTGGAGATCACGGCAACGTAGATGACTCCGATCCAACCCGTGACGCTGAGATCCGCAATGGTTGCCCACGGCGCGGCCCCCTCGAACCTCAGCGACAGGCCAAGCATCGGCAAGGGCGGCACGAGGCTGGCCCAGATGAAGAGCGCGGGCATGTTCACGCCGGGCAGGCGTCGGAAGACGAGGTTGCCAAGCGCCCAGGACAGCGCCCCGCACAGGACCAGCGCCAGCCCGACCAGCGTGACATTGCCGCCGCCCGCCACGCCGAACCCCGCCAGCCCGAGGCAGGCCAGAGCGACCCCTGCGATTTGGATTGCAGAGACCCGCTCGCCAAAGAAAATCGCCGCCAGCACGATCGTCAGCGGCGCCTGGCTCTGCAAGATGAGGGAGGCCAGCCCCGCCGTGACATCCGCGCGCATGGCCGAGAACAGGAAGGCGAATTGCCCCATATTGACCAGCACACCGATGGCAAGGATCGCGCGCCAGGAGGCGGGCCGGGGGAAGACCGCGATCAGAGGGATCAGGATCGCGAAGCGCAGGCCCACGAACAGGAGCGGCGGAAGCTCCTCCAGCACTAGCTTCATGGCGGTGAAGTTGGACCCCCAGGCCAGGACCACCAGAAAGACCAGCAGCAGATCGCGGTTCGGCATCATGGGGCAGGGCAGATCGGTCGGTCCATGGGGCGCAGCATGGGCCGCATATCCGCAGATGCGCAATGGGGTGAGCGGTGGATCACAGGGCGTGCGTGAACATGGCCAGCCGCTGATCGGTCCGCGCCCACCCAAGACTCGTGTAGAACGCCTCTGCCATGTCGGTGGGATCGGCGATGACCCAGATCTCCGTACAGGCCAGATCGCGGGCGTGCTCGGACGGGGCGTCGACAAGCGCAGTTGCGATGCCCTGGCGTCCGAACGGCCCGGCCATTCCAAGCTCGTTGATCCACATTTGCGGCGGCTTGTCGGGGTGGTGAAAATGAACGCCCGTGACCATGCCGATCACCTGTCCCTCGACGGTGGCCACAACCATGTGAAGGCGCGGGTCGGACAGGAAGCTGGTCAGCAGACCGGCATTTGTGATGCGTCACACACATCGTTATGGACGCGGTCGAAGAGGCCCGCGTCTCGCGCCGTGGTAAGGATGATCTGCATGGAATTGCCCGGGAAAAAGCCCGCGCCCCGACGGTGCGGGGGCGGGCGAAATCCGAGCGGCGCGGGGGTTCAGGCGCCAGCGGCCATCTGGTTGTGCTTGCGCGCGACCCATTCCTTGGCGGTTTCCACCGCCACGGCGGCGTCCCGGCAATAGGCGTCAGCGCCGATGGCCTTGCCGAATTCCTCGTTCAGCGGCGCGCCACCCACCAGCACGATGTAATCGTCGCGGATGCCCTTCTCATTCATCGTGTCGATGACGACCTTCATGTAAGGCATGGTCGTGGTCAGAAGGGCGGACATGCCAAGGATGTCGGGTTTTTCCGATTCCAGCGCCTCCAGATAGCTTTCCACGGCGTTGTTGATGCCGAGGTCCACAACCTCGAAGCCCGCGCCTTCCATCATCATCGACACGAGGTTCTTGCCGATGTCGTGAATGTCGCCCTTCACGGTGCCGATCACCATCTTGCCCACGCGCGGCGCGCCTGTTTCGATCAGGAGCGGCTTTAGGATCGCCATGCCGCCCTTCATTGCGTTGGCGGCCATCAGGACCTCGGGCACAAAGAGGATTCCGTCGCGGAAATCGTGGCCCACGATGGTCATGCCGCCCACCAGCGCTTCGGTCAGGATGCGGTAGGGCTCCCACCCGCGTTCGAGCAAGATGTTCACGCCTTCCTCGATTTCCTCCTTGAGGCCATCGTAGAGGTCGTCGAACATCTGCGCGACAAGGTCCTCGTCGCTCAGCTCGGACAGGATGATGTCGTCTTCTTGGTCGGACATGGATGGATGCTCCTGCTAACCGGCGGGGACGCCGGGCTTTTTCAGACTATCTAGGCAATTGCCCGCGGGCGGATTGGCGATTTGCGACATGGGGCGGCGGGCGCGCGACTTCGGTTGCGGATGTTCCGTTTTTGTTCCATTCTGGTGCAATGGATAACAGGCATCATAAAGCGAAAGGACGCGCGGCTTTGTCCAATGCGACGGGCCGGTTCGAGGCCGTGGCGCGGGAAGCGGTGGATGACGGCTGGGATCTTGCAGAAGAATTGCCGCCCTTGCGCACCGAAGTGACGGAGGAGGTGCCGCGCAGCATCATCACGCGCAACACGTCCCCCGATGTGCCCTTCGACCGTTCGATCAACCCCTATCGCGGGTGTGAGCATGGCTGCATCTACTGCTTTGCGCGGCCGACCCATGCCTATCTGGGCCTGTCGCCGGGCCTGGATTTCGAGACCCGGCTGATTGCGCGCCCCGATGCGGCGACGGTGTTGGAGCGTGAATTGCGCCGCCCGTCCTACCGATGTGCGACCATCGCCATCGGCACCAACACGGACGCCTATCAGCCGATCGAGGCCGAGCGTCGCATCATGCGCGGTATCCTCGAGGTTTTGCAGGCGTTCCGCCACCCGGTGGGCATCGCCACCAAGGGTGTGCTGGTGGGGCGGGACATCGACATTCTGGGGGATATGGCCGGGGATGGGCTTGCGGCGGTGGGGATCTCCGTCACGACGCTTGACGCGGATCTGTCGCGCAAGATGGAGCCGAGGGTGCCCACCCCGCTCCGCCGGTTGCGGGCGGTGGAGCGGCTTGCGGCGGCGGGTGTGCCGGTGCGGGTGATGATCTCGCCCATCGTGCCAGGGCTGAGCGATCACGAGATCGAGGCCATCGTCGCGGCGGCGCGCGATGCCGGGGCCGCGGCCGCCACCATGATCCCCCTGCGCCTGCCGCTGGAAGTGTCGGAGCTGTGGCAAAGCTGGTTGGCGGAGCATTATCCCGACCGGGTGGAGCGGGTGATGTCGAAGCTGCGCGACATGCACGGCGGCAAGCCCTACGACGCGGCCTGGGGCAAACGCATGACGGGGGAGGGAATTTGGGCGAACCTTTTGCAGCAGCGCTTCAAGCGCGCCGCCCGAGCAGCGGGGCTGGACCAAAAACTGCCGCCGCTCCGCACGGATCTGTTCGAAGTGCCGTTGGCAAAGGGGGACCAGATGGCGCTGTTCTGAGAACGGATGGCGATGCCGGAGGACGGGATCGAGCGCCAGTCGTGAGCGCCCGTACTGGAATGTCACCACTTCGCCGGTCTGGCAGGTGGCGTGGCCCGCGTCAGGCCCGCGCACGCCTGCGCCCGCGCCGCGCGCGGACCGGTCCGCCACCGCCATCGGCCTCTGTCCCGTCCACCTCGGATGAGAACCCGCCCAGGGCCTCCGCGATCTGCTCAAGGCTCGGCGTTGCACCGCGCGGCGTGCCTTCCAGCGCGCGGCGCATCTGTGCCAGGTGCTCCGGCGTGGTCCCGCAGCAGCCACCGATGATCGTTGCCCCCGCATCGCGCGCCAGCACCGCGTAGCGCACCATCAACTCGGGCGTACCGTCATAGTGGATATGGCCGTCCACGTATTTCGGGATGCCCGCATTGCCCTTGGCGATCAGCGGCCGTTCGGTGCCCGAGGCCCGGAACCCGAGGATCGTGCGCAACAGATCCGACGCCCCGACACCGCAATTGGCCCCGAACGCCATCGGCTTGTGGTCCAGCTTTTCCACCATTGTTGACATCGCGGCGGAGGTGACACCCATCATCGTGCGCCCGGCGGTGTCGAAGCTCATCGTGCCGCACCAGGGCATGTCGGCCAGCTTCGCGGCCTCGGCGGCGGCCCTGTATTCCTCGGGCGCGGAGATGGTCTCGACCCAGAGCACATCCGCGCCGCCCGCTTTCAGACCCTCGGCCTGTTCGTGGAACATCTCGACCGCGATGTCGTGGGTGAGCGCGCCCATCGGCGCCATGATCTCCCCCGTGGGGCCGACGGAGCCTGCGACGATCACAGGGCGGCCCGCCGCATCTGCGACCTCGCGCCCGATCTCGGCGGCGGCGCGGTTCAGCTCGAACACGCGCGACTGGGCATCGTGGAGTTTGAGACGCGCGGCGGTGCCGCCGAAGGAATTGGTCAAGAACAGGTCCGAACCCGCATCGACCGGCCCCTGGTAAAGCGCGCGAACGCGGTCGGGGTGATCGACATTCCACAATTCGGGCGCATCGCCCGATTGAAGCCCCATGTTGAACAGCGTCGTGCCCGTCGCGCCGTCGGCCAGAAGCCAGTCGCGGGTGCTCAGAAGATCACGGAGGGCGTCAGGCATCTTGGGGCGTCCTTTCGGGGGCGTCGCGCATGGGCGAGGCTTAGAAAGGCGTGGCATTATGAGCAAGCCGCAAAACTTGCATCATTTACATGAGGTGGCCTCATGTTGGCGGCTCATCCCCTGCAACGGATGCGGGCGCGCCGGTTCGGCACACCCCCCGGGCGCGCGTCACACCTCGTCGATCAACTGCGCCTTCGCCACGGTCAGAAGCTCCGCGTATTTCGCGCGGACCTCGGCTTCGGGGATCTTGCCGTCCAGGTCGCCCATCACCTTGCGCATGACATCCTCGTGGCCCGCTTCCTCGAAATCGGCCTTCACGACCTCCGCGGCATAGGCGTTGGCGTCATCCCCGGATTTTCCCAGCGCTTCGGCCACCCAAAGCCCCATGAGCTTGTTGCGGCGGGCTTCGGCCCGGAACTGCATCTCTGCGTCGTGGGCGAACTTGTTTTCAAACGCGTTTTCGCGGTCGTCGAAACTGGACATGGGAGCGGCTCCGTGGATGGTCGTGACGTGTTCTGCGCAACCATAGACCCCTGCGCGAAGGGGCCGCAAGCGGACACATCCGCCCTACGCTTGCGACAGGACGCCCTATGGCCTATTGGCAAGGCGAAACGACCGGCGGCCGCTGCCGTGGCCGCCCATTTAATTTCGGGGACATCACATATGGCACGCCGCAAGCTGGTTTATGAAGGCAAGGCCAAGATCCTGTATGAAGGCCCCGAACCGGGCACGCTCGTTCAATATTTCAAGGACGACGCGACCGCGTTCAACGCCGAGAAGCGCGATGTGATCGACGGCAAGGGCGTGTTGAACAACCGCCTGAGCGAGTTCTTCATGCAAGGGTTGAGCGCCATCGGCGTGCCGAACCATTTCATCAAGCGGCTCAACATGCGCGAGCAACTGATCCGCGCGGTGGAGATCATTCCGCTGGAAGTGGTCGTGCGCAACGTCGCCGCAGGTTCCATCTGCGAGCGGCTGGGGATCGAGGAGGGCACACCAATGCCGCGCCCGATCGTGGAATTCTACCTCAAGAACGACGAATTGGGAGATCCCATCGTCAGCGAGGAACACATCATCGCCTTCGGGTGGGCTGCGCAGCAGGATCTGGACGATATGGTGAGCCTCGCGCTGCGCGTGAACGATTTCCTCAGCGGTCTGATGCTGGGGGTCGGCATCAAGCTGGTGGATTTCAAGATCGAGATCGGGCGCATCTGGGACGGCGATTTCATGCGCCTGATCGTGGCCGACGAGATCAGCCCCGATAGCTGCCGCCTGTGGGACATGGAGACAAACCGCAAGCTCGACAAGGACGTCTTCCGCCGCGACCTCGGCGATCTGGCCGATGCCTATACGGAAGTTGCCCGCCGCCTCGGCGTGATGCCGCAGGGTCCGTCGGGCGTATCGAAACCGACATTGATCAACTGAAGCCGCACCGCCCCGTCGGGCGATCGGACTTTAGGTGTATTGAAACAGGAAAGAGGGGGCCGCGTGCCATGAAAGCGACCGTCACCGTGATGCTCAAACAAGGTGTGCTTGACCCGCAGGGGGAGGCGGTGAAATCGGCACTGGGCGCTTTGGGCTTCGACGGCGTGGACGGCGTGCGGCAGGGCAAGGTGATCGAGCTGGACCTGGCCGATGGCACATCGGAGGCCGACGTGACCGAGATGTGCGAAAAGCTGCTCGCCAACACGGTGATCGAGAGCTATCGGGTGGAGATGGCGGGGTGAAAGCCGCCCGCCTGACCAACTGGCGCGCGCCGTTGGACGTGACGGAGGTGCCCGATCCGGTTTGCCCGTCCGATGGGGTGGTGCTGGAGGTGCTGGCCTGCGGGATTTGCCGGTCGGATTGGCATGCCTGGACCGGCGCGGATCCCGATGTGAGCCTGCCCCATATACCGGGACACGAATTCTGCGGCATTGTGCGCCAGGTGGGCGCGGACGTGCGCACGTGGCGCAAGGGCGACCGTGTCATCGCGCCGTTCATCCTGTCATGCGGGCGCTGTGCCGATTGCCGCGCGGGCCATGCCACGATCTGTGCCACGCAAGCCGTGCCCGGCTTCACCTATGACGGTGCCTATGCGGAGGCCGTGGCGGTGCCCCATGCCGATGCCAACCTGACGGCCCTGCCCGAGGGGATGGACCCCGCGCTGGCTGCCGCTCTGGGCTGTCGCGTGACGACCGCGTGGCATGGGCTGACGGGGCGCGCGGACCTGGCGCCCGGCGAATGGCTCGGCATCTGGGGCGGCGGTGGTGTGGGCCTTGCGGCGCTGATGCTCGGCCGCGCGATGGGCGCGCGGGTTGCACTGGCTGATGTGGTGCCGGAGAAGCTGGAGTTGGCGCGCGCGTTGGGCGCGGAAGTCGTGGTCGACGCAAGCACGGACGATCCGGCAGGCGCGATGCGGGCGGCCACGGGCGGCGGCGTCGATCTCGCGGTGGAGGCGCTGGGGATTGCACCCACGGTCGTCAACGCCCTGAAATCTCTTCGGAAAATGGGCCGGATGGTGCAGATCGGTATGCCGGCGGGCGCGCATTCCAACATGCAATTGCCGTGGGATGCCGTCTATTCCGGGCAGGTCGCGATCTATGGGACACGCGGGATGCCCGCCCATCGCTACCCTTCGCTTCTGTCATTCCTGGAGGCGACGGAACTGGACCTGTCGCCGCTGATCGCACGGCGTGTCGCCCTTGGCGATGCCAGTGCGGAGCTTGCGCTTTTCGATCGTGCGGCCCCACCCGGCGTGGCCGTCATCACCGATTTTACCCGATAGAGGATCCTTGCCATGAAAGCCGCCGTTCTTGTCTTTCCCGGATCAAACTGCGACCGCGACCTGGCCGTGGGTTTCCGCGCGGCGGGGTTCGAGGTGTCGATGGTCTGGCACAAGGACACGGGCCTGCCGGACGGGATCGACGTGGTCGGCATTCCCGGCGGCTTTTCCTACGGCGATTACCTGCGTTGCGGGGCCATCGCGGCGAAATCGCCGATCATGCGCGCGGTGGCGGAGTTTGCGGGGCGGGGCGGCCATGTCCTGGGCATCTGCAACGGCTTCCAAGTCCTGTGCGAAACGCAGCTTCTGCCCGGTGTCCTGATGCGCAATGCGGGGCTGAAATTCGTTTGCCGGACGGAGGTGCTGGAGGTCGCGACAACCGACAGCCCGTTCACGTCAGGGTATATCAATGGTAGATCAATCGCGATCCCGATCGCCCATCACGACGGCAATTACCAGATCGACGAGGACGGTCTTGCGACCCTGCGGGGGGAGGACCGGATCGCGTTCACCTATGGCGACAATCCCAACGGGTCGCGGGCGGATATCGCGGGCGTGCTGAGCGCCAATCGCCGCATCCTCGGCCTGATGCCCCATCCCGAGCGTGCGGTTGACCCGAGCCACGCCACGCAGGACGGCAGCGCGCTTTTCGCGGGCCTTGCGGAGGCGCTGGTAACCGCCTGAGCGTGGCTTACCGGATGCAATCGGCTTGAGCGGAAGGCGGGTGCGCCCTAGGCTTCACCCCATGAGTTTGGCAGATCGCCCCATTCCCCCCCGGCGCAGCCCGTTCCGGCGCCCCTGGCTGCTGCGCGCGCTGATGGTCGTGTTCCTGGGCGGCGCTGTGGCGGTGATCTGGATTTCCAACATCTGGCTGACCGAGCGGTTCACGGAAACGACGCGCAACCGGGCGGAATTGCGGCTGGCGATCTATTCCGGCTCCGTCATCTCGGAAATCCAGCGCCACCAGGTCGTGCCGCTGTTGCTGAGCCGTGACCCGTCGTTGATCCGGTCGCTGGAGGCCAACGATTACGGCACGACGTCGCAATACCTGATTTCCTACGTGGAGGATATCGGCGCGGCCTCCATCCTGCTTTTGGACCGCGAGGGGCGGGTTGTGGCGGCCACGGACCGCGCGCGCATTTCCGAACGCCGCAACACGGAGCCTTTCTTTGTTGAGGCCACGCGGTCCCCCGACACGGTCTTCACCTCCAACGAGCCGGAGACGGGGCGCTTCGATTTCACCTTCTCGCGCCGGATCGAGAATGGCGATGGCCTGCTTGGCGTGATCCTGGTGGAGATCGACCTTGCGCGCCTGGTGGACCGGTGGCGTGGCACGTCGGAGGCGGTGTTCCTGGCCAATTCCCAGGGCGAGATCATCCTGTCCACGGAACCGCGCTGGCGCGGCAGGACGGAGGCGGAGGCCATGGCGCTGCGCGCGCCGCCCTCCGCGATCCAGCGGGCGCTCGAAGGGGCGGGGGACTGGGCCTTTGGCGATCCGGGTCCGAACTTCTTCGGCAATGCCACGATCCGGCTGGAGACGCGCATCCCGTTCCGGGGATGGCGGATCGTCAGCTACACCGCCTATGCCTCGGTCAGGGAGCGGGTGAATTCCGTCCTGGCGCTTCAGATCATGGGATTCGCGCTGCTTCTGGCGGGCGGTTTTTACGTATTGAGCCGACGCGCGCGGATGCAAAGCGCTGTTTTGGCACGGGAATCGGCGGAACTGCGCCGCCTGAACTCCAGGCTACAGCGGGAAATTGCCGAACGTCAGAAGGTCGAACGGACCCTTGAGGAGGCTGAACAGAGCCTTCAGCAAAGCCAGAAACTGGCCGCCCTTGGCGAGATGTCGGCGGCGGTCAGTCACGAACTCAACCAGCCGCTGGCCGCGATGAAAACCTACCTCGCCGGGGCGCGGCTGTTGTTGCAGCGCAAACGGACGGAAGAAGCGGCGTCGAGTTTCCAGCGGATCGACGACCTGATCGAGCGGATGGGCGCGATCACGCGACAGCTGAAATCCTATGCCCGCAAGGGCGGAGACGCGCTTGAACCGGTGGATATGCGCGAGGCGCTGAAGGGCGCTCTCACCATGATGGAGCCACAGCTGAGGACCGACACGGTGGAGATCACGCAATCGCTACCGCGCAAGCCCGCGATGGTCATGGCGGACCGGTTGAGATTGGAGCAGGTGATCATCAACTTGTTGCGCAACGCGCTGGACGCGATGAAGGGGGCGGAGCGACGGGAACTGGACCTGATGATCGTGCAAGGGGACGAGGTTGTCCTGACTGTGCGTGACACCGGTTCGGGGATTGACGATCTGGAGGCTTTGTTCGAGCCATTCTACACCACCAAGCGGCCCGGAGAAGGGGTTGGCTTGGGCCTTGCGATCTCCTCCGGGATCGTGGGCGACCTTGGCGGACGGTTGACGGCACGCAATTCGGCGGCCTTCGGCGCGGTGTTCGAAATACGGCTTCCGGCGCTTGGCGAACAGGCCGATGTGACGGCAGCCGCGGAATGAGACGGTAAAAGGATCTGCGACATGAAGATCGCGATTGTGGATGATGAGCAGGATATGCGGCAGTCGATCAGCCAATGGCTGGCCCTGTCGGGGTTTGACACCGAAACCTATGCCAGCGCGGAGGATGCGCTGAAGGCCATCGGCTCGGACTTTCCGGGCGTGGTGGTGACGGATGTGAAGATGCCGGGGATGGACGGGATGGCGTTCCTCAAGCGGCTGATGGGCGTCGATAGCGGCATTCCGGTGATCCTGATTACCGGGCATGGCGACGTGCCCATGGCGGTGGAGGCGATGCGGATCGGGGCCTACGATTTCCTTGAAAAGCCGTTCAACCCCGACCGGATGACGGATCTGGCCAAGCGGGCGGGGCAGCAGCGCCGCCTGACCTTGGACAACCGGGCGCTTCGCAAGGAATTGAGCGACGGCACGGTGCTGATGCGCAAGCTGATCGGGTCGAGCCCGGTGATGGACCGGTTGCGCGAGGACATCCTCGACCTCGGCCAGGCCGACGGCCACGTGCTGATCACCGGGGAGACGGGGACGGGCAAGACGCTGGTGGCGCATGCGCTACACGCGGTGGGGCCACGGGCGGGCAAGCATTTCGTGGTGCTGAGCTGTGCGGCCCACGAGGAGGAGGATCTGTCGGCCAAGCTGTTCGGGCCGGTGGGCGAGGATCAGGACAAGCCGCTGGTGGAACAGGCCCGCGGCGGTACATTGGTGCTGGAGGATGTGGAGGCATTGAGCCAGGCGTTGCAGGCGCGGCTTCTGACCTTCATCAACGATCAGGGGACGCCGGCGGAGACGCGGATCGTGGCCATCTGCAACGCGCCCGAGCCCGAGAATTGCGAGGCGGCGCTGCGCCCCGATTTGTTCTACCGCCTGGCCGCGATGCGCATCGACCTGCCGCCGCTCAGGGCGCGGGGCGAGGATATCCTGACGCTCTTCACCCGGTTCGGGGAGCAGTTTTCGGAGGAATACGGCACCGACGCGCCGCAGGTCACGGCCCAGGAGGCCGCGCAATTGCTGCAAGCGCCGTGGCCGGGCAACGTGCGCCAGCTTATCAACATCGCGGAACGCGCGATCTTGCAGCAACGCCGGGGCTCCGGCTCCATCGCGTCGCTGCTGATGTCCGACAACACCCAGATCGCGCCCCAGGCCATCGGGGAGGGCAAGCCCCTGAAGGAATATGTCGAGGCATTCGAGCGGATGTTGATCGACAACACGATGCGGCGGCATCGCGGCTCCATCGCCAGCGTGATGGATGAGCTTTGCCTGCCGCGCCGGACGCTTAACGAGAAGATGGCGAAATACGGGTTGAGCCGGTCGGATTACCTTTGAACGCGAGGGTGCCGGAATGTCACCTCTGAAGCAGGCCGCAATCTTCGCGGCAATCGCCGTGGTGCTGTTCGTTTTCGTCAACCTCGCCGCAGTGTTGTTCTGGGTGGCTCTGGGGCTGGTCTATGTGTTGTGGCGGTGGCGCGCGTGGGCGGGGGCCTTGGCCCTTGTGCTCGTGCTGGCGGCGGTCAGCGTGCCGCCGATGTTCGATCAGCGCATCCTGGATCGGCAATTGACGGCGGCGCGCAACATGAATGTCGACGCCGCGCCGATCGACCTGACGGGGCGGACGGTTCTGGTGATGGGGTCGGGGCCCTATGCGCCCGTCGATTGTTCGGTCCTGTGCTACGCGCTGTTCAACCACAGCGGGGCGGAGGCGGTCTATTTCGGCTATGATCGCAGTCTTGCCTTCATCCCCGGCGACGCCACGCGGGTCGACTTCACGCAGCGGCGCATCTTCACCTTCCCAGATGGAGTGCCGTCGTCCTTCCCCACCCAGGCCACGCCCGTCGAGGTCACACCGGAGCGCATAGATTACGTGGTGCTGGACGGCCTGACCGATTGGGACGGCGACGCGCTGATCGAGGAGATCGGGACCTACGGATTCTACGCTTTGTCCCACGCGCGGCGCAGCGTCCGCGTATACGAGACGTCCGAGCCGCTGGCGCTGAACCTCGAGACCGACGAATTGGTCTTTTCGCGCCTCATGATCGCCCGCAATCGCCTGGGGTTTCCCTATATTCCCGGTGTTCCGGCGGGGCGCTATGCCTCCTTCGAAACGGGGAGTGCCCATGGCGCCTACTACGACGACAACCTGATCGACGCGGCGCTGTTCCTGTGCGGCCCGCGCGCCGAGGCGTGTCGCGCCGCGATGCAATGACGCGCGCAGGCGCCGTCGTGGGTTGACGCCGATCAGGGCAGTGGCCACCGTCCGCCGGACCGATACGGAGACGACCATGCCCAAACCCGCCGGCCCTTCACGCGCGCCCCTGTTCTGGATCATCGCGCTGGGCGGACTTGTGGCCGTGGTGCTGGTTCTGGGGCTTGGATGGGGCCTGGTCTGGTTGCTGGGTCTGTGCGCCTATGGTTTGTCGCGCATCAGCATGGCGCTTGGCGTGGCCTTCGGGATCGCCGCCGCCGCGCTGGTTGCGGCGCCGCCGATCCTAGACCAGCGGGTGCTGGATGCGCAGATCGCGGCGATCGAGGCCCATGAAGTGTCCATGCCGCCGATTGATTTGACCGGGGCGCATGTGCTTTTCGTCGGCGGATCGCGCTATACGCCCCACGATTGTTCCGATCTGTGCCGGGCCGTGGCGGAGTTCAGCCCGGCGGATGCCGTCTATTTCGGCCACGGGCGCAGCCTTGATCTGCGCTTCGGCGATGGGCCCGTCGACCTGTTGGACCGGGTGATCCACACCTTCGCGGAGCCGTTAATCCCGGGCCTGCCTGCCGATACACCGAGCGTGCCCGCGATACCGGAGCGGATTGATTACGTAGTCATGGACCATGCGTCGCTCGCGCCCCGCGCGGAGGCCGAGATCCTGCCCGACGTCCCAACCTACGGCGTGTTTCCGACCAACACCTTGTGGATGGAATACATAGTGTTCGAGGCGGGCGATTTGACCGCCTTCGATCCGGTGGCGCTGACCCCGCTGGTGACGCGGTTCGAGTATTCCCGCCACAGCCATGTCTTCGGCGGCCTGCCGTTCACGCCCTTGGGCGACATCGACTTTTCCCACGCCCATGATCCGGGCCTGAGCTGGCGCGTGTCGGCCAACACGCGGGAGGTCGGCGCAATCCTGTGCGGGCCGGAGGGGCGTCCGGATTACCGGGACTGCGCCGTGGTGGTGGAGTAGGGGCATGGTTCTGACCGACGAGGGGGCGCTGATTATCCTCGCCATCCTGGCGGGTATTGCGCTTGCGCTGGCCGCCATCGTGGCGCTTGGTGTCTTCCTGGCGCGGCGCGGCTACCGCGTGGTGGGGATTGTCATGGTCGGGGCGGTTGCCGCGGTTTTCGTCGTGCCGGTCGTCCTGAACCAGCTGCGGCTGGCGCAGGTGCGCAGTGCCATTGCCGGTGCCACGATCGCGCCCGAGACGCTGTCCCTGACAGGCCGCCGGGTCCTGTTCATCGGCAATGCGGGCACCTTGTGTGACGAGATTTGCGGTATGGCCGTGGCATTGGGCATCGAGATGGAGGCCGATTGGCTGCCCATCGGCGGCTACGCGGAGGTGGGGCCGGAAGAGCATCCGCTCCTGGGCCTCGTGGAGCGGCCGGGGGATGTGCGCGGGATCACGCTTGGTCCGCCGTCGGGCAGCGACAACCGCAGATATCCGCGCCAGCGCGATGCCCCCTATGGGCCGCCCTACGACATCGTCATCCTGTCTGACAGATCGGGCCTTCTGACGTATTTCGCGCCGGATTACCTGGGCGTGACGCTGCCCGGTGCGGCGAATGCGCAGATCGCCACGATGATGTTCGAGGATTGGCCCGACCCCTTGGCCGCCCCGCCGCCCGGCGACGCGCCGATGCCCGTCTATCGCACGATTGCCGCCTGGGTGACCCTGATCCGCCCCTGGGCCCCGTTCGGCGCGAACACGCCGTTCGTGCCGGGGGTCTTGGCGACGGAACAGCCGTGGATCGACGCGCTTTGCGCCGAGGCGGGGGCGGAGGAGGCGCGCGATGCCTTCACCTTCCGGCTCCGATGCACCGATGCGTGGTAGGCTCGCGCGGTGACGGGGGCGGCCATCGCGGCGAAACTGCCCCGTGGCGGACGTTTGCCCATTGTCTTTTTACACACCACACCCTTAATGTGACCGGACCGGCATGGTGCCGGTGATCAGTTTCTCTGCCCCCCCAATGTTCGTGCCGCGCGATGACGCCGCACCGCCCGGGGGGCGCAGGTCACTTGGCCCAGGGCGCGCTGAGACGCGGTTGGGGGCCAGCAAGCAACCGCCCCGAGGGGCATGAATGGGTGGCCGGACGCATGACACGCGGCCCAAGCCACCGGAGACAGTCGCGATGCATTGCGCAATTGACCGGACGGAGATGATATCGGGGCCCCTGGCCCCGGCCATCCGGCCTGCGCCCATCGCCACATCAGCACAACGTGACGCCTTGAAACTCGCACCGCGGGGCTTGGCCCCGGATCGGGGCGCGGGGCTGTTACGAGCAAGGATATCATGGCAAAAAAGATGCTCATCGATGCCACCCACGCGGAAGAGACCCGCGTTGTGGTGGCAGACGGCAACAAGGTTGAGGAATTCGACTTTGAGTCGCTGAACAAGCGGCAACTCGCAGGCAACATTTATCTGGCGAAAGTGACACGGGTAGAGCCGTCGTTGCAGGCCGCCTTCGTGGATTACGGCGGCAATCGCCACGGGTTCCTCGCGTTCTCGGAAATCCATCCCGATTACTACCAGATCCCCGTCGCGGACCGCGAGGCGCTTCTGGCCGAGGAACGCGCCTATGCCGAACAGCAGGCCCGGGAGGACGAGGAAGAAACCTCCAAACCAAAGCGCCGCCGCCGCCGCCGCCGGTCCGACACGAAGGCCGAGGAGACGAATGCCGATGCCGTGACCACCGGCGCACCCTCGGGCATGGATGTGGTGGAGCTTGACCCCGCCGATGAAGCCGCCGCCGAGGCCATGGCCGACGCGGTGGAGGAGAATATCGGCGCCGTACAAGGCGCGCCTGACGACGATGACACCGATGCCGGGGCGCCCGTGGATGAAGCCGATGCGCCGGAGACCGACGACGCGGCAGAGGCCAGCGACGACGGGGCCAGCGACGACAGGGCGAGCGAAGACGGGGCCGGGGATGACGATGCCAGCGACGAGGACGCGGCGGAGGTCGATCCGGCGGATGCCGCGGAAGACGACGCGGAAACCGTCGCCGACGATGATGACCAGGACGAGATCCGCCCGGTGCGCAAGCCGCGCCCGCGCAAATACAAGATCCAGGAGGTGGTGAAAGTCCGCCAGATCATGCTGGTTCAGGTCGTCAAGGAAGAGCGTGGCAACAAGGGTGCGGCGCTGACGACTTACCTCAGCCTTGCCGGTCGCTATTGCGTGTTGATGCCCAACACGGCGCGCGGTGGCGGGATTTCCCGCAAGATCACCAATGCCGCCGACCGCAAGAAGCTCAAGGAAATCGCCACGGCTTTGGACGTGCCGCAAGGCGCGGGCCTGATCGTGCGCACGGCGGGTGCGCAACGCACCAAGACCGAGATCAAGCGCGATTACGAATACCTGCAACGGCAATGGGAACAGATCCGCGAGTTGACGCTAAAAAGCATCGCACCCGCGCCGATCTACCAGGAAGGCGACCTGATCCACCGCACGATCCGCGACCTCTACAATCGCGATATCGGCGAGGTGATCGTGGAGGGCGAGGCGGGGTATCGCCACGCCAAGAACTTCATGAAGATGATCATGCCGTCCCACGCCAAGAACGTGAAACAGCATGTCGACCACATGCCGTTGTTCGCCAAGCACAAGGTTGAGTCGTACCTTGCGGACATGTTCAACCCGACGGTGCAGTTGAAATCCGGCGGTTACATCGTGATCGGCGTGACCGAGGCGTTGGTGGCCATCGACGTGAACTCCGGTCGGTCCACCAAGGAAGGCTCCATCGAGGATACGGCGCTCAAGACCAACCTTGAGGCGGCGGAAGAAGTGGCGCGGCAATTGCGCCTGCGCGATCTGGCGGGCCTGATCGTGATCGACTTCATCGACATGGATGAGCGGCGCAACAACAACGCCGTGGAAAAGCGCATCAAGGACCGGTTGAAGACCGACCGCGCGCGCATTCAGGTGGGGCGGATCTCAAGCTTTGGCCTGATGGAAATGTCGCGCCAGCGCCTGCGCCCCGGCATGCTGGAGGCCACGACGCAGGCCTGCCACCATTGCCACGGCACCGGCCTGGTGCGTTCGGATGACAGCCTTGCGCTTTCGATCCTTCGCCAGTTGGAAGAGGAGGGCACACGGGGCCGGTCCAAGGAAGTTGTCCTGACCGCACCGGTGGGCATCGTGAACTTCCTCATCAACTTCAAGCGCGACTATCTCGATGCGATCGAGGCGCGGACCGGCATGGCGATCCGGATCGAGGCGGACGCGTCGCTGGTCGTGCCGGATTTCAAGATCGAGAAGTTCAAGACCGCGACGCGCAAGATCACTGCGGTCGCCCCCGTCGTATCCATGGATGCGGCCCTTATGGATGACATCGACGGCGACGACGATGCCGCTGCGGTCGAAGAGGACGTGGTCGACACGCCCGAGGTTGAGGACGACGAACAGCCCCGCAAGAAGCGCCGCCGCCGCCGCGGGGGCCGTGGCCGCCGCCGCAACGGGGATGACGCATCCAACGGCGAGGGCGCGAAGGCAATTCCGAGGACGAGGGGGCGACCGAAGAGGCCGCGCCGGCCGAAGCCGACGGCGCCGCGCAAGGTGACGCCATGCCGGATGCCGAAGGCGACGAGGAGCAGCCCAAGAAGCGCCGCCGGTCGCGCCGGGGCGGACGGGGCCGCAAGCCGTCGGACAGTGACGAGACGGCGGAGGACACGACGCCCGAGGGGCCGGCCGATGCGCCGGTTGCCGCAGAGGCCGCGCCGGAGGCGCTTGAGGCGGCTGCCGACCCAGCGCCGGAGCCCGAGCCACAGCCTGAGCCTGAGCCCGAAGCGTCGATGGACCCGGAGCCCGCGCCGGAACCGGAGCCGGAGCCTGCACCCGAACCCGAGCCTGAACCCGTGGCGGCGGAGGCCGATCATGCCGCGTCCGACGAACCCGCCAAGCCCAAGCGGCGCGGCTGGTGGTCGCGCGGCTGACGCCAGCGGCCACCGTCCCGGGCCACGCCAGCGGTCAGACACGAAAAAGGGCGCTCCGACCGGGCGCCCTTTTGTTGTGAGGTCAAGGCTTCGCGTTACTCGGCGGTATCGCGCAGGACCGCGACGATGTCTTGCATGTTGGGAAGCGGGACGTAGCCCTGCACCAATTGGTCGCCGAAGACGAAGGACGGCGTGCCGGTGATACCCATGCGCTGCGCCAATTCGTAATTGTAGTCGATCGTGGCCTGCACCAGCGGGTCGTCCATGGCAGCGAAGATCGCCTCGCTGTCGAGGCCCAGATCGGTGGCCAGCCGCGCAAGGGCCAGCTCCGTCACGTCGGCGCGCATGGCCATCAGCCCGTCGCTGACCAGCTCATATGCCTCCCCGCCCAGGGCCACGCGGGTGGCAATGGCGAACTGGCTGGCAAGCGTCGATTGTTCGCCCAGTATCGGGAATTCCTTGGTGATGATGCGGATATTGCCGTCGGCGGCCACCAATTCCTCCACCTCCGGATGGGCGCGGCGGCAGAAGGAGCAGCGGTAATCGACGAATTCCACGATCACCACGTCGCCATCGGGATTGCCCCAGACATGGTCGAAAGCGGAATTGAAGAGTGCATTCTCGTTCTCGACCACGGCCAATTGTTGTGCCTCCGCCTCCGCCTCGGCCTGGCGTTGTTCCAGGACGGCGATGGCTTCCATCAGAACTTCGGGGTTTTCCAGCAGATAGGCGCGGATTTCCTCGCGGAAGGCCTGCCGTTCCGCCGCACTCATGTCGCCGATCTCGGTCGCGGCGACCGGCGCGGTCAACAGCGCCGCCGCGGCCGCGCCCATTAGCAATCGTTTCATCAAGTCACTCTCCGTCAGACGGTTCGGCACAGGCCTAGCACATCCAGCGCGCCTCGCCACCCCGCAGCCATTGACGCGGGCGCGCTCGGCTGGTTTCACCGATCACGAAACCTTGAGGTGCCCGATGCAACATTCCAGACGCGCGCAAGTCGATCCGTTCATCGTGATGGATGTCATGGAGCAAGCTCGCGCGGCGGAAGAGGCGGGCCGCCACATCATTCATATGGAGGTGGGTCAACCGGGCACCGGCGCGCCGGAGGCCGCGCGGGCGCAACTGGCCGAGGAGATGGGGCAGGGGCCGCTGGGATACACCGTGGCGCTGGGGCGGCCCGACCTGCGCGCGGAAATCGCGGCGCTTTACGGCGAATGGTACGATCTGGACATCGACCCCGCGCGGATCGTCTTGACCGCCGGGGCGTCGGGGGCCTTCATCCTCGCCTTCACCGCGCTTTTCGACGCGGGCGCGCGTGTAGCCTTGGGGGAGCCGTGTTACCCCTCCTACCGGCAGATCCTGACGGCCCTGTCGCTGGAACCGGTGGGCCTTCAGACCCAGGCCGACACGCGCTATCAGCCGACGCCTGCGCATCTGGAAGACGGCCTTGACGGCTTGATCGTGGCCAGCCCGGCCAACCCCACGGGGACCATGCTGTTCGAGCCGGAATTGCGCGCCTTGTCAGAGGCTTGCACGGAGCGGGGCATCGCGTTGATCTCCGACGAAATCTACCACGGCCTGCAATATGAGGGCCGCGCGGTCAGCGCGTTGGAGGTGACGGATGATGTCTATGTCATCAACTCGTTCTCCAAATACTTCTCCATGACTGGGTGGCGGTTGGGCTGGATGGTGGTGCCGCCGGATCACGTGCGGATCATCGAGCGGCTGGCCCAGAACATGTTCATCTGCCCGTCCCACGCGGCGCAGGTCGCGGCCCTTGGGGCGATGTCCGCCGAGGGCCGGGCGGAATTGGACGGGCACCGGGCGGTTTACGGACGCAATCGGCAAATCCTGCTGGACGGCTTGGCGCGCGCGGGTTTGACCAAGACCGCGCCGGCGGACGGGGCGTTCTACGTCTATGCAGATGTGGGCGAGTTCACCGACGACGCGCTTGTCTTCGCCGCCGACATCTTGCGAGAGGCCGGTGTGGCCGTGACGCCGGGTCTTGATTTCGACAAGACACGGGGCGCGCGGGCGTTGCGGTTTTCCTACGCCCGCAGCACCGCGGATATCGAGGAAGGGGTGGCGCGGCTGATCCGGTTCATGGCCGCGCGCAAAGGCTAGGCCACCGCGCGCCGATTTGGTACAAGGCTGCAAACAACAAGGGATCAACCCGGTGTTTCGAGCAGTCCTGATCGTCCTGATGCTGGTATGCGTACCAGTTTCCCCCCATGCCCAGACCCTTGGCGCGTTGGCGCGCGCCTTGCCCGACGGCTCGTCACTCACAAGCAACCGCCGCGGCGTGACGCTGCAGCTTGCCCTGTCGCAGGCGGTGCCGTTCCGGGTCTTCACGCTTGATGAACCGATGCGGGTCGTGATGGATTTTCGGGAGGTGAATTTCGACGCCTTGCCCGGCAATTTCAACGCGGCCCGCCCGGTGGACGGGATCGCGATGGGCGGATCCTCCACTCCGGGTTGGTCGCGTCTGGTCCTGACCCTGACCGAGCCGTTGCTGCCGGAGATCGCCGCGATGGAGACCGACCCCGCCACCGGCGAGGCCGCGATCACGCTTACCCTCGTCCCCACGGAGCCCGCGAGTTTTGCCGAAGCTGCCGGTGCGCCGCCCGGCGTGGGCGGCACGCTGCTTCCGGTCGTGACCGAGGCGCCCGTGCCGGCCGCGGGCGATACATTCATCGTGATGCTGGACCCCGGCCATGGCGGCATCGACCCCGGCGCTTTGCGCAACGGCTTTTCGGAGGCCGAACTGATCCTCGCCTTTGCCCGCGAATTGCGAGAGGTGATGCGCCGGACGGGGCGAATCGAAGTGGCGATGACCCGCGACAGCGACGTGTTCGTGCCCTTGCCCACGCGGGTGACGCTGGCGCGCGCGGCGGGGGCCGATCTGTTCATCTCGCTCCATGCCGATGCAATCGCGGAAGGGCGCGCGCAGGGTGCCACGGTCTACACCCTGTCGGACACCGCATCGGACGCGGCCACGGCGGCCCTGGCCGAACAGCACGACCGGGCGGACCTGTTGCAGGGCGTGGACCTGTCGGGGACGGACGATGAAATCGCGTCGGTCCTGATCGACCTTGCACGGGTTGAAAACGGGCCGCGCAGCCGGGCATTTGCCGATATCCTGGTGCAGGCCATCGACACGACGGGCCTCGACCTCCATGCACAGCCGAGGGGCGAGGGGGCGTTTTCCGTCCTGAAGGCCGCGGATTTCCCCGCCGTCCTTCTGGAGATCGGGTTCCTGAGTGAAGGGGGCGATCTGGAGAATATCCGCAATCCGCAATGGCGCGCGCGGATGCAGGCGGCGATCACGGGGGCCGTGATTGCGTGGGCGGAGGCCGATGCGGCAGCCGCGGCGTTGCGGCGGCAGTAGCATGGGCGCGGGGCCCGCGTCGCCGGTGCCGCGAATGTGACGATAAACCACCATTTTTCCCGGCGATTTCCCGCGCAAGCGTTTTGACCGGGCCCGCGCGCGCGCGTATACAGGCACATTATTGGGGAACGGCAGGCGTATCATGCGATTCATTATCGGAGTTTTCGGTGCGATTTTCAGCGCCGTGACACTTGGCCTCGTGTTTTCCGCGTTGGGGATTGGCGGGCTGATCTTCCTCTATTCCCGTGGCCTTCCGGACCATGAAACACTGGCGAATTACGCGCCGCCGACGATCAGCCGGATCTATTCGCGCCAGGGCATGATCGTGGACGAATTCGCATCGGAGCGGCGGCTATTCACGCCGGCCGAGGAAATCCCCGACCTGGTGGCTTTCGCGTTCGTATCGGCGGAAGATCGCAACTTCTACAACCACGCGGGCTATGACCCGCGCGCCATTGCCGCCGCCTTCGTGGAAGCGGTCCGGTCCCGGGGCCGCGATGTGCGCGGCGCCTCCACCATCACCCAGCAGGTGATGAAGAACTTCCTTCTGGACGGCTCCCGCACGGTGGAGCGGAAGGTGCGCGAGATCATCCTTGCCGCCCGGATCGAGCGTACGTTGAGCAAGGACCGCATTCTTGAGCTGTACCTCAACGAGATTTTCCTCGGCCAGAATTCCTATGGCGTGACTGCCGCCGCGCAGACCTATTTCAACGCGACGTTGGAGGATCTGACGCTGGAGCAGGTGGCCTACCTCGCCGCGCTTCCGCAGGCCCCGTCGCGGTTCCACCCGGTCGACGATTACGAGCGCGCCATCACGCGCCGGAATTACGTTCTGCGGGAGATGCACGAAAACGGCTATATCACCGAGGAAGAGATGGAGACGGCGCAGGCCGCGCCGCTGGAAACGGTGCAGGGCGGCCATATCGAAGCCTTCCGCTTCACCCGCCCGCCGCGCAACTACTTCACCGACGAAATCCGTCGCCAGTTGAGCGCGGAATACGGCGCCGACGAGTTCTTCTCGGGCGGGTATGCGGTGCGGTCGACCATGGATGAGAGCCTTCAGGAAGTGGCGGAGATGTCGCTGCGCCGGGCGCTGGAACGCTACGACCGCAACCTCGGCGTCTGGCGGGGGCCAACCGACACGATCGACCCGGCGCGGTTGAGCGACGAGGCAAGCTGGCGCGCGGCCCTGGCGGAGGCGGAAATTCCGCGCGACATCGACGGCTGGTTCGCCGCCGTGGTGCTGGAGGTCGGCGACAGTTCCGCCCGGATCGGGATCGAGGGGGTGGAGGAAGACGAGGACGGCCATTTCATCCCGGCCAATGATGTCACCTGGGCAAGGCCGCTGCGCGAGGATGGATCGCGCGGCAATACCGCCCGTGTGGCCGGGGATCTGCTGAGCGTGGGCGACGTGGTCCATGTCCGGCGCATGACCAGCGACAGCGACGGCAGCTTCCTCCGCTGGACGCTGCGGCAGGTGCCGGAGGTTCAGGGAGCGTTCATGGCGATGGATGTCCATACGGGCCGGGTGCTGGCGATGCAGGGCGGGTTCTCCTACCAGGCCTCGTCATTCAATCGCGCCACGCAGGCGACGCGGCAGCCGGGATCGTCCTTCAAGCCCTTCGTCTACGCGGCGGCTTTGGATTCAGGCTATAGTCCCAACACGATCGTGATCGACGCGCCCATCGAAGTGGCGACGGGGGAGGGGATCTGGCGACCCCAGAACGCGTCGAACCAGTTCTACGGGCCATCGCCGCTGCGCACCGGGATCGAGCGGTCGCGGAACCTGATGACCGTGCGCCTGGCGCAGGATGTGGGCATGGAAACCATCGCGCGCTACGCCGAACGCTTCGGGGTCTACGACGACATGCAGCCTTTCCTTGCGAATTCCCTGGGATCGCAGGAAACGACCCTGTTCCGCATGGTCGCGGCCTACGCGATGTTCGCCAATGGCGGCGAGCGGGTGGAGCCGACGCTCGTGGACCGAATCCAGAACCGTTATGGCGAGACCGTCTATCGCCACGACCAGCGCCTGTGCCCCGATTGTGAGCTGGCGTCCCTTGAAGAGGGGCTGGCGCCGCGGATCGTATCCACGCGCGAGCGGGTGATCGACCCGATCACCGCCTATCAGCTGACCTCCATGATGCGCGGCGTGGTCCAGCGCGGCACGGCGTCGGGCACGGTGAACCTGCCGGTGCCCACGGCGGGCAAGACCGGCACCACCAACGATGCGCGCGACGTCTGGTTCGTGGGCTTCACCTCCAACATCGTGGCGGGCTGCTATATCGGTTATGACCAGCCCGAAAGCCTTGGGCGCGGCGCGTCGGGTGGCGGGATGTGCGGCCCGGTGTTCCAGCGGTTCATGCTTGAGGCGATCGAGGAATACGGCTCGGGTGATTTCCCTGTGCCGGAGGGTGGCCAGTTCTACCCGATCGACCGCTTCTCGGGTGCGCGCTTGCCCGACGGGTCGCGCGGCGACCACGTGGTGTTCGAATTGTTCCGCGAAGGCGAAGAACCCTATGGCGGCATCCTGTCGATCATCGATGGCGGGTGGGCCATGTCCTCCGACATCCCGATGTTCGGGCGCGGGGATGAGGGCAATGGCGGCGGCGGGGCCGGGATCATCGTGGAGACTTCCGATGGCGACCGCGCGCGGGTGCCGACCGCCACCGGCTTCGGCACGTTAAGTTCCGGCGGGTTGTACTAGGCGGGCCAAGACGGCTCTCGGCGTCATTGTCAGGGCCATGAACGGCTTTGCCGTGATTCCGCATCCGCTTGAGCCTGACCCCGGCGCGCTTCGTGGATCGGTCCAGCCGGGCTGGACGCAGCATCCTCAATGAGCGTGGCCGGGCGTCCCGTCGCCTTTGATTTCGTCGGCCCCCAACCGGGTTGAGGGCGGCAGGGCGATCCACTACATCTGCGGAGCACGATCCGAGGAAGCCTTGCCCCATGCGCGCCGAGACCCAAGCCAATATCGAGAAGATCCGGAATTCCCTGACCCTTCTGGGCCAGCGGATGGATATCGAGACAGCCCCGCACCGCCTGGAGGAATTCAACGCGATGGTGGAGGATCCGAACCTCTGGAACGACCAGGAAAAGGCCCAGAAGCTGATGCGCGACCGGCAGGTGCTGGTCGACAAGTTGAAGACCTACGAGGCGATCAAGCAAGGGGTCGAGGATAATGCCGAGCTGATCGAACTGGGAGAGATGGAGGACGACGCGGAAGTGGTCGCGGAAGCCGAAGCCGCCCTCGCCACGCTGGTGGAAGAGGCGGCAGCGAAGGAGCTTGAGGCGCTTCTGGACGGAGAGGCTGACGCCAACGACACGTTCCTTGAAATCAATTCCGGCGCGGGTGGCACGGAAAGCTGCGACTGGGCGTCGATGCTGGCGCGGATGTACACGCGGTGGGCCGAAAAGCGTGGCTATGACGTGGAATTGCAAAGCTTCTCCCCCGGGGAAGAGGCGGGGATCAAATCGGCGGTCTACAAGATCAGCGGGCACAATGCCTATGGCTGGATGAAATCGGAATCGGGGGTGCATCGCCTCGTGCGGATCAGCCCGTTCGATTCAGCGGCCAAACGGCACACCTCTTTTACCTCCGTGAAGGTCTACCCGGTGGTCGACGACAGTATCGAGATCGAGGTGAACCCGTCCGATATCCGCATCGACACCTATCGATCCTCGGGCGCGGGCGGGCAGCACGTGAACACGACCGATTCCGCCGTGCGCATCACCCACCACCCGACCGGCATCGTGGTGACGAGTTCGGAGAAATCCCAGCACCAGAACCGTGACATCGCCATGAAGGCGCTGAAATCCCGGCTCTACCAGATGGAATTGGACAAGCGTTCGGCGCTGGTCAACGAGGCCCATGAGAATGCGGGTGACGCGGGCTGGGGCAATCAGATCCGGTCCTATGTCTTGCAGCCCTACCAGATGGTGAAGGATTTGCGGACGTCGTTCGAGACGTCCGACACGCAAGGGGTGCTGGACGGGAATATCGATGGGCTGATGGCGAGTGTTCTGGCCCACGGCGTGTCCGGCAAGGGCCGGGCGGAGGCCAACGCCGAGGAGTGAACGCGGGTGCGGCCCGCGCCTCACGGCGTTCGGCGGGCGCTTTCGGCCACATCAGCGGGGAGCGCGGGACCATGGATGATCTGTTGCAATCGGGCGCGGGCGATCTGAGCCGCCGCATTCACGCGCGGGACATCTCCCCCGTGGACCTGATGCGCGCGACGCTGGCACGGATTGACGCGGTGAACGGAGATGTGAACGCCATCGTGTCCCTGCGCGACCGCGAAGTGTTGATGGGCGAGGCGCGGGTGGCGGAGGCGATGGCGCGCGATGGTTGGCTCCACGGTATTCCGGTGGCGATCAAGGACCTCGTGGCGGTAAGGGGCGTGCGCTCCACCTGGGGGTTTCCGCCGCTCGCGGATTTCGTGCCGGAGGTCGATGACGGCCTGGCGCGGCGCCTGAAGGCCGCGGGCGCAATCGTGATCGGCAAGACCAACGTGCCGCAATTCGGTTTCGGTTCCCACAGCACGAACCCGGTTTTCGGGGCCACGCGCAACCCGTTTAACCGGGCGTTGAGCGCGGGCGGGTCGAGCGGCGGGGCGGCGGCAGCCTTGGCGACCGGAATGCTGAGCATCGCGGACGGGTCGGACATGATGGGGTCGCTCCGCAACCCGGCGGCGTGGAACGATGTCTGGGGCTTTCGGCCAAGTGTGGGGCTGGTGCCGGGGGAGGTGCGGGACAACGTTCTGCTCCACCGCCTGTCCACCCACGGGCCGATGGCGCGGAACGTGGCGGATTTGGGCCGCTTGCTGGAGACGCTGTGCGAGCGGCGGGTGGAGATCGCCGCGCCCGGCCCGCATCCGCGCATTGCATGGCTTGGCGATTGGGGTGGGGCCTACCCGATGGAAGCGGATTTGCTGCAAGCGGGGGAGGCGGCGGTGGCGCGCGCCGAAGATCTGGGGTGGCGGATCGAGGCCATCGCGCCGCCATTTCCGGCGGACGATATCTGGCGTGCTTGGACCGACCTGCGTGCGTTCGTCGTGGCGCAGGAGCTGGGGCGGTATTGTGCCGATCCGGTCGCGCGCGGGCAATTGAACGCGCAATGCCAATGGGAAATCGCGCGCGGCCTGTCCCTGACGGGCGCGGAGATCGAGGCCGCGACAACGACACGCCGCGCATTGCTTGCGGCCTTCGCGGACCTCTTCACCACATTCGATGCCCTCGTCCTGCCCGCAACCCAGATCTGGCCGTTCCCGGTGGAATGGGATTGGCCGAGGGAGGTCGGCGGCAGGCCCATGGACACCTACCATCGCTGGATGGAGGTCGTGGTTCCCGCCAGCCTGGCGGGTTTGCCGAGCCTCGGAGTGCCGGCGGGATACGGGGCGGGCGGGCTGCCCCACGGGCTCCAGCTGATCGGGCCGCACGGGGCGGATGCCCGCATCCTTGGCCTTGGGCAGGATTGGGAGCGGATGATCGGCCCGCGCCGCCCGCGCGATCCGGCCTGATCCGCACATTCTTTACGCGCCGGGAGGTCACGGGCTACACTTCCCGTGGGAGGATGCTGGCATGAGCGACATCACGGGCCATCCCGTCGGCGAGGGCGCCCCGGCGATCCGGGATATGGAAATGTCGGACCTGACCCGCGCCCTGCGCCTTGGATGGAAAGATTTCTTGCGCAAGCCGATGATGGGGCTGTTCTTTGCCAACGTCTATGTCATGGGCGGCTGGCTGATCTACCTGCTACTTTTCGTGCTGGAATATGAATGGCTTGCGATCCCGCTGACCTTCGGTTTCCCGCTTCTGGGGCCGTTTCTGGCGGTGGGGATGTACGAAGTGTCCCGCAGGCTGGAAGCGGGACAGGACACCTGGGCGCGGAACGAGATTTTCGGGGTGATCTGGCGTCAACGCCTGCGTCAGCTTCCGTCGATGGCGTGGGTGGTGATCGTCTATTTCCTGTTCTGGTCATTTTTCGCGCATATGCTGTTTGCCCTGTTCCTCGGGCCGTCGGCGCTCACGAATGTGACAAGCTCATACGCCTACCTGCTGCAGCCCGAAGGGATCACGATGCTGATCGTGGGGGGCGCGTTCGGGGCGGTCTTTGCGCTGGTGCTGTTCGTTCTGACGGTGGTGTCGTTGCCGCTTCTCCTGGATCGGGAGGTCGATTTCGTGACGGCGATGATCACGTCCGTCGCCGTGGTACGGCAAAACCCGCAGGTCATGCTGGTCTGGGGCGCCGTGATCGCGGGGCTGACATTCCTTGCGATGCTGCCGGGATTGCTGGGGCTTTACGTCGTGCTGCCGATCCTGGGCCACGCGACGTGGCATATCTATCGCTTCGCCACCGTCGCCGCGGGTGACGGGGTGGCGAGGTAGGCAATGGCGGCCCCGAGGGCCGTGATGATCGCCACGATGTAGCACAGGATCGCGAAGGCGGTGGTCATCGCCGCCCCGTGGCCGGGCGTGTCGGAGAATTCCCCGAAGCTCGCCATGCCGCCCGCCGCTCCATAGGCCTGCGCCGCGACCGACCCCATCAGCGCCACGGCGATCAGGCCCGCCACCCGGCTTACGGCGTTGTTGAGGCCCGAGGCTGTGCCCGAGCGATCCTCCGGCACCGATCCCATGATCGCCGTCGAAAGCGGGCTGACGACAAGGCCGAGGCCGAGCCCCAGGAGGATCGTGCCGGGCATCACGGCCAGCCAGAAATCTTGAAGCGGCGCGCTAAGCCCCAGGATCGCGAAGGCCAGCGCCACGATCATCCCGCCGCCGCCGATCATGCGCCCCGGCCCGTATTTGTCGGACCATGCCCCGGCCTTGGCCGACAACGCGCCGATGAAAACCGACAGGGGCGCGAAAGCGAGCGATGTCAGCGTCTCTGCCACGCCCCAGCCCGCGATCAATGTCATTGGCAGGAAGAACAGGACCGTGCTGAGCCCGAAATAGATGAGGAACGTGGCGAGGTTCGCCGCCGAGAAGGTGCGGTTGGAGAAGAGGCTGAGGGGAACCATCGGATGGGCGTTGCGCCCCTCCCACAGAAGGAAGGCAATGAGGCAGGCAAAGCCGCTTCCTAGAAGCGCGAGGGTGCGGGGGGTGAAGCCGTCGAAACCCGTCAACGCGAGGGCGATCAGGGCAAGTGAGGCGGAAATCAACGCCGCGCCGGGCAGGTCCAGCGGATGGTCAGGCTGCGCCGGGTCGGCCTTGGCATGGGCCATGATGAGCCAGATGGCGAGCCCGCCGAGCGGCAGGTTGATCGCGAACAGCCAGCGCCAGACCTCCGGCCCGCCGAAGCTGAGCGCGACGCCACCCAGGATCGGACCAAGCGCGGTGGTGATGGCCGAGGATGCCGCCCAGATGCCGATGGCGCGGCCCCGATCCTCCTTCGGATAGGCGCGCGCGATCAGCGCCAGGGAGCCGGGCACCATGACGGCCGCACCAAGGCCCTTGAGCGCACGGCCCGCGATCATCACTTCCGTTGTCGGCGCCACGGCGCAGATCAGGGAGGCGAGGACGAAGACGCCGATGCCCGCCACGAAGGTCCGCGCAAGTCCGAACCGGTCGCCGATGGCACCGCCCAGGAGGATCAGCGCCGACAGCGGCAGCAGGTAGGCGTTGTTGATCCATTGCCCCTCGGGCAGGGACGCGCCAAGGCCGTCGCGGATGGCGGGCAATGCGATGGAGATGATCGTGCCGTCGATGAAGCCAAGCGCGGAGGCGAGGATGCACGCGACCAGCACGTAGGGCCGCGCCTCCGGCGCGCAGAGGGGCGGCAAAGAAAAGCCGGGCGATTGGCCCGGCTGATCCTGTGTCAGATCTGGTGTCGGCCCGGTCAGGCTCAGCTATCCTTGGCCGAGGGCTGTGGCACGGGGCCTGCCGCGGCGGGACGCGGGATCGAGGAGGACGGCGCGATGGAGGAGGACGGCGCCTCCGCCCCCGACGATCCGCCGGTGCTGACCGATGTGCGCGGCGCGGGGTTGTTCGCGCCCGTCGACAGCGGATCTTCGGCGCGCTGCACGGACCCTTCGAAATGGGCGCCGCTTTCGATCGCGATGGTCTTGTGGATGATGTCGCCTTCGACCTTGGCGGTCGAGGTCAGGCGGACCTTGAGGCCGCGGACCCGGCCCACGACACGGCCCGTGACGACGATGTCGTCCGCCACGATCTCACCTTCGATATTGGCACTTTCGCCCACGGTCAGAAGGTGCGCGCGGATGTCGCCCTGAACCGTGCCTTCGACCTGGATATCGCCCGTCGTGCGCAGGTTGCCCACGATGGTCAGGTCGGAGCTGAGCATCGACGGCTGCGGCTTGGATTTGCTGCCCGTGGATGCGGCGGAGGTGTTCGACTTGTTCATGCTGTCTCCCGAGGTTGAGCCCGACGCAGAGGCCGAACCGGCACCGGTGGACCCTGCATCGGCGCCACCGCCTTGCTTGGGTCCGGGTTCGTTGATCTTGGATTTAGAAAACATTGCGTCCTGCCCTTATGAAGGTCATCGGGTTAACGGGGTCCCCATTTCGGCGCACTTCATAGTGCAAATGCGTCCCCGTACACCGGCCCGTGCAGCCCATATCACCTAAGAGTTCGCCGCGCGAGACCCTTTCCCCTTCGCTGACCCGGATGCGCGTCAGGTGCGCGTAGCGGGTTGTGTATCCGTGGCTGTGTTGAATCTCCACCATCAGACCGTAACCGCTTTGACGGCCGGCGAAAATGACCGTTCCCGCCCCACCGGCCACGATCGGCGTGCCCCTGCCACCGGCGAAGTCCACACCGGCATGAAGCCGCTGACCGCCGTTGATCGGGTCGCGGCGATAGCCGAAGCCGGAGGTGTTGCGGAAGTTGCCTGCCACCGGCACAGCGAAGGGAAGCTGTTCGGCGGCCAGGCGATGCAGATTGATCTCGTCAAGCGCCGACAGAAGTTCATTGGCGCGCAGCGACAGGGGGTCGGGGTCGCCGCCGGTGGTGGAGACGATGGGCATCAGCGGCCCGCCCTGACCGGAATAGCCGCGGCGCACACTTTCGATCAGATCGTCGGTGCTGAGCCCCGCGGCGCTGAACATCTCGTCCAGCGGCTCCATGGAGACGGCGACGGCCTCTTCCAGCTGGCGGAACACGCGGTTCTGGCGTTCCTCCATCAGCGCGGCCTCGAATTGAAGCTCCACGATGGTCTGCTCGGCCTCCGCCATCATCGTGTAGCCGTCGTCGCGCGATTCCGCGGTCAGGGCGAGGGCTTCGGTGAGGAAGGCGAGGGTCTGTTCAAGCTCCTGCTCGCGCGCGGCGGCGGTCTGCACGGTGCCGGTATCGGCGCGGAGTTCGTTTTCGAGCGATGCAGCGGCGAGGCGCGCCTCGTCCCGTTCGTCGATGGTGCGTCGCAAGGTGGCCTGGATCACGTCGACGGCGGTTTCCAGTTCGCGGCGCCGTTCCTCACTGTCGAGGATGCGGGTCTGCATGTTGGAGACCTGGTCCATCGCAAGCGCGAAGCGTTCCTGGGCGGCGGCAGCGGCGGCGGCGCGTTCGTCGCGTTCCAGCGCCAGGGCGTTCATCCGCTCCTGGTACATGGCCTGTTCGCGGATGCTCTGATCCCGGACATTGCCGGACGAGATCGTGTCGATCAGGAAAATCGAGGTGACGATGACCGTCCACCCCACGAAAACGGCGGAGCCGAACATCAGCCCGGCCTGGGTCACGGGGCGCAGGCGAATGAATCGCGTACCATCCTCCGATTTCAGGAAGAGCCGTTGTTCCGGCAGGTGCCGTTCAAGCGCCGCATTCACGCGACTTAAAAGCCGAGATGTCACTGTCCTTACGCCTCGCTTCCCCTTGGTAATTATGCCCGCGCACCGACTTGTCCCCGGCGGCAGCGGCGGGTGGCTTGGGGATAAGACACACCGCTCATTGTCTCAACACCCTAATCAACAACCGCTTAAAGCGCACCAAAAAATGCACGAATCCGGCGAAAAACCGCCGATTTTGGTGAGGTTCTTGTACCAGATCGGGCGGTCACTGGGCCAACGGCCAGTAAAAGTCGGGCGGAATGCCCGCCTCGGCGCGCTTTTCCTCGTTGAAGGGTGGCTTGAGGGACCCGTGAAAGTAGCGCCGGACAAGGTCGTGGAACGCTTCTTTCGGGTCGAGGTCGTGGCGGCCGCACAGGAAATGGAACCACTTCGAGCCATAGGCGACGTGATGCACTTCCTCGGCATAAATCACCTTGAGCGCATCCACCGCCATCGCGGCCGTCGGGTCATCCTTCGCCCGCTCGAACAGCCCGATCATGCCCGGGGTGACGTCGAGGCCGCGGGCCTCCAACACCATTGGCACGACGGCAAGGCGGCCCATCAGATCGTCCTTCGTGTCATCGGCGGCACGCCACATGCCGGCATGGGCGGACAGGGCGCCGTAATGGCTGCCGCCCGCCTCTAGGCAATCGGCCATCAGGTTGAAATGCTTGGATTCCTCGTCCGCCGCGCGCACCCAATCGTCGAAGAAGCCGATCGGCAGGGGTGTGCCGGAAAACCGCGCGATGATGTCCCAATGCAGATCGACAGCATTCAGCTCGATATGCGCCACGGCGTGCAGGATCGCCGTGCGCCCCTTCGCGGTTCCGGGCTTTCGGCGGGGTACGTCGCGCGGGTCCAGAAGCTCCGGCGCGTCCGGTCGCGCGGGCTGCTCGGGGGGCGTGGCAAGGCCGATCTCGGGCCGCGCGCCACCCTGTCGCGCCGCCTGCCATTGCGCCGCGAAACGCCGGGACAGGGCGGTCTTTGCGCGCGCATCGGCGGTGCGTAGGACCTGATCGGCCATGTCGGAAAGGGGGATCATCGCGGTCGCTTTCGGGCTTGCGGGGAAGGGCGGGCGGATCAGAGGGCGCGCGCGGCCTCCAGCACCGCCTCGGCATGGCCCGGCACTTTCACCTTGTGCCAGATCTGAGCGATGTTGCCTTGCCCGTCGATCAGGAACGTGGCGCGTTCGATGCCCATGTATTTTTTGCCGTACATGTTCTTCTCCACCCACGTCCCGTATTGCTCGCAGATATCGGCCTCGGCGTCGGAGACGAGGGTGACGCCAAGGTCATGTTTCGCAATGAACTTCTCGTGCTTGGCAGCGGTGTCCTTGGAGATGCCGAGGATCACGGTGTTGGCCTCCGCAAAGGCATCGGCGAGACCGGTGAAGGCGATCGCCTCCTTCGTGCAGCCGGGCGTGTCGTCCTTGGGATAGAAATACAGCACGACATTCTGCGGGCGGAGATCGGACAGGGTCACATCGCCGCCGCCATCGCGGGGCAAGGTGAAATCCGGGGCGGGCTGGCCGGGTTCAAGCATTCTTCATCACTCCTGGTCTAGGGCGGATCACGGGCCGCGCTTCGGGTTTGCAAGCTAGGCGAATTGCAGCGAGAATAAAGGCACAAGATCGGGGCGGAGCAGCCGGGCGATATGACAGAGGATCCCACAGAGCCGGCCAAGGCACGGTCGGGGCGGGCCCGGCGGTGGATCATCGCGGGACTGTTGGTGCTGTCGGTCCTTGTTTTCCTGCCTGCGGGCGCAATGTGGGTGCGGCTTTACGCGGCCCCGATGAGCCTGCCGGAGGCGATTCAGGACCGGATCGAGGCGCGGATCAACGCGTCCATGCGCGCGGGCGATCTCGCCATAGGCGACATGGTGCTGGCACTGCCCCAGGGCGGGCGGGCCCCGGCGCTGGAATTCCGGGACGTGGAATTGCGAACACCGGAGGGGGAGGTGCGCGCGGCCCTGCCGGCGTTGCGCGCACGAGTGGCACCAGGCCCGCTACTGCGCGGCCGGATGGAGGTGCGGCGCGTCGTGATCACCGGGGCAGGCGTGAACCTGACCCGGTCCGAGGATGGGCGCATCGACCTTGATTTCGCGGGCGCTGCCGATGCCCAGGCCGAGGCGGCGGAACTGAGTCTGGTGGAGACGCTGGCCCGGCTCGACACCATGTTCTCCGGCGCGGTCTTCAGCGGTCTGGAAGAGGTGCGGGGCGAAGCGTTGGAGGTGCAGCTGTCCGACGAATTGAGCGGACAGGTCTTGCGCCTGCACGGGGCGGAGATGCGGCTGGTGCGCGCGGGCCTGCGCCTCAACCTCGACATGGCAGGAGAGTTGGAGGGCAGTCGCAACGCGCGGTTGCGGATCACGCTGGACCGCGACCGGCGGCTTGGCGTGACCGAGTTGGGCATGGAATTCGACACGCTGGCCGCCCGCGACCTGGCCGCCAGCACTCCGGCGCTCGCGTGGCTCGACCTCATGCGGGCCCCGATTGACGGGGCACTGCGGGCGGCCATGGCCGATGACGGAACGATCGGCGCGGTCGAGGGGTGGATCGACGTGGGCGCGGGCGTGCTGAGCCTGCCGGGGCAGGCGGCACCCCTGGCCTTTCAGCGGATCGAGGCGGCGCTGGATTACGACCCCAACACCGGACGCGCGATGTTCGAGCGGCTGATGCTGCGGGCCGATGCGCTGACCTTCGCGGGCCATGGCCATGCGGATGTGTCTCCCGAAGGCGACGTGTTCACCGGTCAATTCAGCCTCAGCGACATCACCGCCGATCCCGAGGGCATGTTCGATGCCGCCGTGGCGCTGGACGGGGCGGAGGTGGATTTGCGCCTGCATCTGGGCGATGCGGTGATGCTGGAGGTCGGACAGGCGGTGCTGTTCCGGGGCGATATGCGCGCCACGGCGCGGGGCCGGATGCAGGCCGATGCGGCCGGTCTTGCCCTGTCGGTCGATGCGCAGCTGGACGAGGCGGATCTGCCGACGATTATGTCCTACTGGCCGGTGGCCGCGATCCCCAACACGCGCTGGTGGGTGCAGGAGCGCCTGATCGCGGCGCGTGCAAGCGGGGTCGATTTCGCGTTTCGACAGGCGGCAGGCGCGCGCCCGCACCACGAATTGTCGTTCGATTTCAACGGGGCCGACATTCGGGCCTTGCCCGCCGCCCCGCCCATCCGCGGCGCGTCCGGCTACCTGAACCTGATCGACACGCAACTGGTCGTGGGCCTGGATGGCGGTGGCGTGGGTGTGGAGGGGCAGGGACAGGTCGGGCTGGCCGGTTCGCGCATGGTGATCGAGAATGTCGCCGTGCCCGGTCCGCTGGCCGTGTTCGACCTGGAATTGCAGGGCGCGTTGCCCGATCTGATGCATGTGCTGGCCGGCCCCCCCTTCGCCGTGCTGGAGACGAGCGGATTCGCGCCCGATGAAATCGGCCAGGGCCGCGTGCGCGCGACGGCAGAGCTGGCCACGCACCTCGTGGACCGTCCCCCCGATGCGGGGATGGGCGACCTCGATATACGTGTGGACGCGATTGTCACGAATTACCGCGGGTCGGAATTGGTGCCGGATCGCCTGCTCACCGCCGACCGGATCGTCGTGGCGATGGATAACGAGGCGTTGACCATCGGCGGCCCGGCGGAACTGGACGGCGTGTCGGTCACGGGCCAATGGCGTGTTGCCATGGCCCCCGATGCGCCGCCCGGAAGCCAGGTGCGCGCGCGCGCCACCCTGTCGCGGGACGCGTTGGCGCGGTTCGGGGTGGAGCTACCGGCCTGGCTGATCTCGGGCCGGGGGGAGGCCGATGTCATCGTCTACCTGCGCGCCAACGGCCCGGCGAGCGTCTCCGTCTCCTCCGATCTGGACGGGATCGCGCTGGCCATCCCGGCGCTTGCGTGGTCGATGCCGGCGGGCCGCACGGGTGCTTTTTCCGCCGATATTCGCTTGGGCGACCGGCCCGCCGTCTCAAACCTCGTGCTGGAAGGGGCGGGGCTGAGCCTTGAGGGGGCTGTCAGCTTTACCGAGGACGGATGGCTGAACCGCCTGTCCGCCGGGCGCTTCCGGGTGGGCCAATGGCTGGACGTGCAGGGTGGGTTGATCGGGCGGCGCAACCAGACGCCGGGGATCGAGATTTCCAGCGGCATCCTCGATTTCCGGACCATGCCGTCGCTCGCCAATACCGGCGGGTCGTCGGGCGATGTGGGTCCGCTGAACATCGCGCTGGACCGGTTGCAGATCACCGGCGGCATCGCCCTGACCGATCTGCGCGCCGATCTGGACGGCGCTTCGATGAGCGGGAATTTCCGGGGCCGTGTGAACGGCGCGGCTGCGGTGAGCGGCCAATTGGTGCCCAGTGCAAACGGCCCCTCTGTCCGCCTGCAAAGTGCCGATGGCGGCGCGGTTCTGCGTGCGGCCGACATTTTCGAGAACATGCATGGCGGGCAATTCGACCTGATCCTCGCCGCGCGTCCGGAGGCGGGTCAATATGACGGGCGCGTCACGATCGACGGGCCGCGCATGCGCAACGCCCCTGTCATGGCGGAATTGCTGAACCTGATTTCCGTCGTGGGCCTGTTGGAACAGCTTGGCGGCGAGGGCATCAATATGGGCGAGGTGGAGGCGCGGTTCCGCATCACCCCCCAGCGCCTGTTCCTTGAGGAAGGCACGGCGGTCGGCCCGTCGATGGGGATATCCATGGACGGGGTCTATGACGTCGCCTCCGAACGGTTCGAGGTGCAGGGCGTCGTGTCTCCCCTCTACCTCGTGAACGGGGTGTTGGGGGCCCTGTTCGCGCCGCGCCGGGAGGGCTTGTTCGGCTTCAACTATCGCGCCATCTACGACGGGTCCGAGACGAGTGTTTCGGTCAATCCCCTGTCGATCCTGACACCGGGGATCTTCCGCGAGATCTTCCGCGCGCCGCCGCCGGATTTCGGTGATGGGGACGGCTGATGCGCTTGGATGATTTCGATTTCGACCTGCCGGAGCGGTTGATCGCGACGCGGCCTGCGCGGCCCCGATCCTCGGCCAAGCTGCTGCTGGCGGACGGGGACGCGATCCACGACCATGTCGTGTCCGACCTGCCGGGGCTGTTGCGAGCGGGCGACCGTCTGATCCTCAACGACACCCGCGTGATCCCCGCGCGCCTGACCGGATATCGCATGCGCCAGACGCCCGAGGGGGAGGTGCGCGCCAAGATCGAAGTGACCCTGATGGAGCCGCAGGCCGACCAGACCTGGACGGCGCTGGCCAAGCCGATGCGCAAGTTGCGTGTGGGCGAGAAAATCATTTTTTCCAACGACCTGTCAGCGGATGTTCACGCGATGGATGAAGGTCTTCGTTTGGCCTTCAACCTGGCGGGGGACGATTTCGACACGGCCTTGAATGCCGCGGGCGCCATGCCGCTGCCGCCCTACATAGCGGGCAAGCGCGCGCCGGATGAACGGGACCGGGACGATTACCAGACGATCTGGGCCGACCGTCTAGGCGCCGTCGCGGCCCCCACGGCCAGCCTGCATTTCGATCCGCCCCTGTTGGAGGCGCTTCGCGCGCACGGGATCGACATGAGCTTCGTGACGC
This sequence comes from Hasllibacter sp. MH4015, assembly GCF_020177575.1. Taxonomy (NCBI): domain Bacteria; kingdom Pseudomonadati; phylum Pseudomonadota; class Alphaproteobacteria; order Rhodobacterales; family Roseobacteraceae; genus Hasllibacter; species Hasllibacter sp. MH4015. Next base: position 1,701,622 of record NZ_JAHTBK010000001.1, on the reverse strand, counting down.
TCCATGTCGGCGCGGGCACGTTCCTGCCCGTGACGGTCGACGATGTCACCACCCACAAGATGCACGCCGAATGGGGCGAGGTGCGCGCCCGGGCCGCGGCAGAAATGAACGCGACCCGGCAGGCCGGGGGGCGGATCATCCCGGTGGGCACAACCGCGCTGCGCCTGATCGAATCCGCGGCCCGGACCGATGGCACGATGCAGTCCTTCGAGGGAACGACGGACATCTTCATCTACCCCGGATACGCGTGGAAGATCACCGACGCCCTGATGACGAATTTCCACCTGCCGAAATCGACGCTTTTGATGCTCGTCTCCGCATTGATGGGCAAGGACAGGATGGACCGTGTCTACGCCCACGCCATTGCGCAGGATTACCGGTTCTTTTCCTATGGCGACGCATCTTTGCTGATCCCGTCGCAAACCTGACAGATGCGGCCCTGCGATTCGGCCCAGACCGGGGCAGAGCACGCATCGGTCCCGAGTGGCCACACCACGAGGAGTTCACCATGATTGCCGTCATCCGCAGCGCGTGGGCGCTTCTTCTGGGCATGTTCCTCTTGCAGATCGGCAATGGCCTGCAAGGCTCTCTCATGGGGGTGCGCGGTGCGATCGAGGGTTTTTCGACCTTCGAATTGTCGCTGATCGGGTCGGCCTATTTCCTCGGGTTCCTGGGGGGCAGCCGCATGGCGCCGATGTTCATCGCGCGGGTGGGCCATGTGCGGGTCTTCGCGGCGCTCGGCTCCTTCATCTCGGCCATCGTGATCTCCTTTCCCATCGTCACGGAGCCGATTGCGTGGATGATCCTGCGCGTGGCGCTCGGCTTCAGCCTCTCGGGGGTCTATGTCACCGCCGAATCGTGGCTCAACAACGGGGCCACGAACGAGACGCGGGGCCAGGCGCTGTCGACCTATATGCTGATGCAGATGATGGGGCTGGTGGCGGGGCAGGGCATTCTGGCCGCGGGCGATCCGTCGGGCTGGATCCTGTTCATCATTCCTTCGATCCTTGTCTCGCTCAGCTTTGCGCCGATCCTTCTATCTGCCGTGCCGACCCCGTCGATCGAGGCGACGCGCCCGATGTCGCTCAGGCAGCTATTCGTCGCCTCCCCCTTCGGCGTGGTGGGCATGTTGCTTCTGGGCGGCGTCTTTGCGGGGCAATTCGCCATGGCACCGGTCTATGCCACGGAAGTGGGGCTGAGCCTTGGGCAATTGTCGGCCTTCATCTCGTCGTTCTTCGTGGGGGCGATCGTCCTGCAATACCCGATCGGGTGGATGTCCGACCGGATGGATCGCCGCGTGTTGATCGTGATGGCCGCCGGGTTGGGCGCGCTCGTGGCGCTGGCCGGGGTGGTTCTGGCGCAAAGCTATGTCGCCCTTCTGGTCATCGCGGCCCTGTCGGGCGGTCTGGCGCAGCCGCTTTATGCGCTGCTGATCGCCTATATCAACGACTACCTGGAGGTGGAGGACATGGCCGCCGCATCGGGGGGCATGGTCTTCGTCAACGGGATCGGGGCCATCGGCGGCCCGCCGATCCTTGGCCTGATGATGGGTTGGATGGGGCCGAGCGGGTTCTGGTTGTTCCTTGCCCTCGTGCTGCTGGCGGTCACAATCTACGGCCTTTACCGGATGACGCGGCGGGCCTCGGCTTACGTGGAAGAGGATGATTACGACGCCGTGCCCTATGCCAACCTGATGCCCGGCGCCGGATCGGCGGTTGCGGTGGAGACCGCGCAGGAGTTGTATGTCGAGGCGGCCGAGGAAATGGCCAGCGACGGCAGCGACACGGGGGAGGCGACGAAATGACCGATGCGGCAGAGGTTCTGGAGTTTTGGGAAACTGCGGGGCCGGAGAAATGGTACGCCAAGGATGACGATTTCGATCAGGCCATCCGCGACAGGTTCATGTCCGCGTGGCAGGCGGCCCATGACGGCACCCTTGATGATTGGGCCGTGGATGCGAATGGCGCGCTGGGTCTTATCATCTTGCTCGACCAATTTCCCCGAAACATGTTCCGCGACGACCCCCGCGCCTTTGCGACCGATGCCATGGGCCGCGACGTGGCGGGCAAGATGCTCGCCCAGGGCTGGGACCGGGAGATCGAGGGCACGATGCGGCAGTTCGCCTATATGCCCTTCATGCATTCCGAGGAGATGGCCCACCAGGATATCGCCGTCGACCTGATGGAGACGCGGATGGAGGAGGGGAACAACGACCTTCACGCGCGCGTTCACCGGGAAATCATCCGCCGCTTCGGGCGGTTCCCTTATCGTAACGAGGCGCTTGGCCGGTCCACGACAGAGGCGGAGCAGGCGTTTCTTGATGACGGCGGCTACGGCGCGATCCTGCGCGAGATGGAGGATGCGGCGTGATCCGCTGACCCATGCGCCGCTTGCAACCCGGCCTGCGACCTAGCGTCAATTGTCGCGCTTCGGAGAATAGTTTAACGTTGAACAAACGCTGAATGACACCGGACTTGCCAGAAGGAACCGACCCCATGGCCGCACAGAACTTCGACGTAATCGTAATCGGCGCAGGCCCCGGCGGCTATGTCGCCGCGATCCGCGCCAGCCAGCTTGGTCTGAAGACGGCGATTGTCGAGCGGGAACATATGGGCGGGATCTGCCTGAACTGGGGCTGCATTCCCACCAAGGCGATGCTGCGATCCTCGGAAGTGTTCCACCTGATGCACCGGGCGAAGGAATTCGGGTTGAGCGCCGATGGCATCGGATATGACCTCGACAAGGTCGTCGACCGCTCCCGCAAGGTAGCCAAGCAGCTTTCGGGGGGCGTGGCGCATCTGATGAAGAAGAACAAGGTCACGACGATCATGGGGGAGGCGACGATCCCCGCCAAGGGCAAGGTGTCGGTCAAGACCGAGAATGGGACGGAGGAGCTGACGGCGAAGAATATCATCCTCGCCACCGGCGCGCGGGCCCGCGAATTGCCGGGGCTTGAGGCCGATGGCAAGCGTGTCTGGACCTACAAGGCCGCCCTGACGCCGCCGCATATGCCGAAAAAGCTGCTGGTGATCGGGTCGGGGGCCATCGGGATCGAATTCGCCAGCTTCTACAACACGCTGGGGGCCGACACGACGGTGGTGGAGGTCATGGACCGCGTGCTGCCGGTGGAGGACGAGGAGATTTCCGCCTTCGCCAAGAAGTCGTTCGAGAAGCAGGGGATGAAGATCCTGCAAAAGGCGATGGTCAAGAAGCTGGATCGCAGCGCGGACAAGGTGACGGCCCATATCGAGGTCGGCGGCAAGGTCGAAAAGCACGATTTCGACACGGTGATTTCCGCCGTCGGGATCGTGGGCAACGTCGAAAACCTCGGCCTGGAAGAGCTCGGCGTGAAGATCGACCGGACCCACGTGGTGACGGACGAGTTTTGCCGCACCGGCGTCGACGGGCTCTATGCCATCGGCGATATCGCGGGCGCGCCGTGGCTGGCGCACAAGGCCTCCCACGAAGGGGTCATGGTGGCGGAGTTGATCGCGGGCAAAAACAATGTCCATCCGATTAAGCCCGAGAGCATTGCCGGTTGCACCTATTGCCATCCGCAGGTCGCCTCCGTCGGGTTGAGCGAGGCGAAGGCGAAGGAAAGGGGCTACAAGGTCAAGGTCGGACGCTTCCCGTTCATCGGCAACGGGAAGGCCATCGCTTTGGGCGAGCCAGAGGGCATGATCAAGACCGTGTTCGACGAGAAAACCGGAGAGCTTCTGGGTGCCCATATGATTGGCGCGGAGGTCACGGAACTGATCCAGGGCTATGTCGTGGGCCAGAAGCTGGAGACCACGGAGGAGGACCTGATGGAGACCGTCTTCCCGCACCCGACGCTGAGCGAAATGATGCATGAGAGCGTGCTCGACGCCTATGACCGCGTGATCCATATCTGAGAGAAACGCGCCCGGTTTCACGCGTGATACGGGGGGTCATACCTCTGATAGATAACGAAAAACGCGTTATAGTATAAGAATTAGAAAAGGGGCGCCGCGCGGAATGCGGCGCCCCCTTTTGCTTCGAGCAGCTCCTACTGCACGGTGATCGGCACGGAGCCGATGGGCGTGTTCCCTTGGTTCAGGAAATACTGGATCAGGTAAGAGCCGGGCTCGGACGGCACGGCCAAGGTCACGGGATTGCCCTGCGACGTGCGCTGATAGCTTTGCCATTGGCCGCCACCGGTCGCGCCGGCCGGTCCGATCCCGATGAAATCGTTGTCGTAATCCGGTCCGACCCAGCCCACCTCGATGGATGACCCCGCGGCGGCGGTTTCGGGCGCGGTCACGATGGCCTGAACCTCGGTTACTTCGATGGTCGTGATCGCGACCTCGGTATTGTCCTGGTTCACGAAATACCGGATCTCGTAGGTGCCGGGGGCGACGGGGACGCGAAGTTGCACCGGGTTGCCGCTGGACGTGCGGGAATAGGCCTGCCATTGGCCGCCGCCGGTGGCCCCGACCAGTCCGATGCCGATATAGTCGTTGACGTAATCGGGCCCGGTCCAGCCGACCTCGATCGTTTCACCGGCCACGGCACTGGCGGGCGCGGTCACGCTTGCCTCCACCGGCAGCACGGTGAGCGGGAACGTGGCGAGCGACGTGTTGCCCTGGTTGAGGAAATACTGGATCACGTAATCCCCCGGCGTGGCGGGAACGAGCAGGCTGGACGGGTTGCCAGCATTCGTGCGGGTGTAGTTCTCCCACTGGCCCCCGCCGGTCGCCCCGACGCGACCGATTGCGATGTAATCGTTCGCTTGATCGGGGCCGGTCCAACCGACCTCGATCGTTTCACCGGCAATCGCGCTGGAGGGCGCGGTCAGACCCGCTTCAACCGCCGTCACGGTGACGGGCACGCTGACCAGCGACCGGTTGCCCTGATTGAGGAAATACTGGATCACGTATTCCCCGGGCTCTGGCGGCATCAGAAGGCGCAGCGGGTTGCCATCGCTGGTGCGGGAATAGTTTTGCCATTGCCCACCACCCGTGGCCCCGGCAGGCCCGATGCCGATGTAATCGCGCGGGGCGTTCGGCCCGGTCCAAGTCACTTCGATGGTCGATCCGGCTTCCACACTTTGCGGGACGGTGAGGGAGGCTTCTGCTTCCTCCACCACAACGTTCATCCGCGCCAGCACCTGACGGCCTTGCGCCTGGATGTAGCGCAGCTCGTACGTGCCGGGCGCATTGGGATAGGCAAGCTGCACCGGGTTGCCTGTATTGACGGCCACGCGGCTGGCAAAGTCATAGCTGTGGTTCGATGTGTCGTCCGGATTGATGAACCCGATCCAGTCGCCGTCATATGCGGGGCCTGTCCATCCGATCTCGGCGGTCTGGCCGACCTCACCCGTCGGCGATGTCGTCAGCGACGCCTCGACCTCACCGACCACCACGGTCATGCGGGCGAGGACCTGTCGGCCTTGGGCCTGAACATACCGGAGCTCGTAGGTTCCGGCGGCAGCGGGGTAGTTCAGACGCACCGGGTTGCCACTGCTGACGGCGACGCGCGTGGCGAAATCGTAGCTGTGGTTGGAGGTATTCTCGGGGTTGATGAACCCGATCCAATCGTTGTCATAGGCGGGGCCGGTCCAGCCAACCTCCGCCTGTGCGCCAGCGGTGCCGGTGGGGGAGGTTGTGAGGGACGCCTCGACCTCTCCGACCACCACGGTCATGCGGGCGAGGACCTGACGGCCCTGGGCTTGGACGTACCGGAGTTCGTAGGTGCCGGGAGCGGCGGGGTAATTGAGCCGCACCGGGTTGCCGCTGCTGACCGCCACGCGCGTGGCGAAATCGTAGCTGTGGTTGGAGGTGTTATCGGGGTTGATGAACCCGATCCAGTCGTTGTCGTAGGCGGGGCCGGTCCAGCCAACCTCGGCTTGTGCGCCAGCTATGCCGGTGGGGGAGGTTGTGAGGGATGCCTCGACCTCTCCGACCACGACGGTCATGCGGGCGAGGACCTGACGGCCTTGGGCTTGGACGTACCGGAGTTCGTAGGTTCCGGCGGCAGCGGGATAGTTCAGACGCACCGGGTTGCCACTGCTGACGGCGACGCGCGTCGCGAAGTCGTAGCTGTGGTTGGAGGTGTTATCGGGGTTGATGAATCCGATCCAGTCGTTGTCATAAGCGGGGCCAGTCCAACCGACCTCAGCCTGCGCGCCTGCCGTTCCCGTGGGGGAGGTGGTCAGGGACGCCTCGACCTCACCGACCACCACGGTCATGCGGGCCAGCACCTGACGGCCCTGGGCTTGGACATACCGGAGCTCGTAAGTGCCTGGCGCGGCGGGGTAGTTGAGCCGCACGGGGTTGCCGCTTGCCACGGCGACGCGGGTTGCGAACTCATAGCTGTGGTTGGACGTATTGTCCGGGCTGATGAAGCCGATCCAGTCACTATCGTATGCGGGGCCGGTCCAGCCGACCTCGGCCTGTGCGCCGGCTGTTCCCGTGGGGGAGGTGGTGAGCGTGGCCTGCACTTCGGTCACTTCCACGGTCTGGCTGGCGAGCGTCGTGCGACCCAGCGCCATGACATACCGTAGCTCGTAAGTTCCGGCCTCGGCCGGGTAGTTGAGCGTGGCGGGTGACGTCGTCCCGTCCAGGCGCACCGAGGACAGTGACTGGTGCCCGTGGTTGGCCGTGTTGTCGACGGGGAAGAAGCCGAGCCAGTCACCCTCGAAATTGGGGCCGGTCCATTCGACGGTCGCCTGGCTTCCGGCCACACCCGTCACGGTCTGGACCGATGCGGGCTGGGGCAGAACCTCGAACGGAACGCGGGCGAGCACGCGGCGGCCGTTTTCGGCGTCGATGTAGCGCAGTTCATAGGTGCCGGGGATCGGGGCGACGCGCATTTGCAGCGGGTTGCCCTGGTTGATGCGGACGGTCGAGCCCGCCTGGTGGCCGTGGTTGCCGGTATTCGACGGCTCGAAGAAACCCAGCCAGTCGCTGTTGCCGCCGGGGCCGGTCCAGGCGACCTCGATCGTGTCGCCTGCGCGGGCCTGTGCGACCGTGGTGATCGAGGCCTGGGGGATGGGTTCGTCGAAGACCACCACAATTTCGCGCGGTTGATCGACGATCACGAAATCGGTGCTGACCTCGACCTCCTGTGCGGTCCAGTAGGCGGTGACGCGATAGGCGCCCCGGCTGAGTGCGACGCTGGCCGGGTTTGTAGTCGCGATTTCGGGCGCGGGATCAAGCGGTGTGACCTCCCAGATCACGGGGTCGGTCACGGGCAGGCCGCTGACGCTGCCGATCCGTGCGATGAAATTCACATCGACCGAAATGGCGGGCAGGGGGATCACGACCTCCCGCGGCTGGTTCGGCTCCACGGTGAAGCGGGCCTCGTGCGTGGTGCCCTGGTTCACACGCTCAACGGTCAGGAGATAATCGCCGGGCAGAAGGGCGACATTGCCACCGGGCGCTGCGACGGGGCCCAGAAGAACGGTGCCCGCATCGTCGGACAGCGTCCAGTTGAGGGGGGAGGCCGGGACACTCATCTCCGGCTCCACCCGCGCGGTGAAGGTCACCTGGCTCGTCTCGATGATCGGGGGCATGGCCACCACGATCAGGTCCGAGCGGTCCTGGATCACGTCGAAGGACGTCTGATAGGTTTGCGGGCCGTCCGGTTCGACGCGGGTGGCCTGCACGAGGTAGCGGCCGGGGAAAAGCTGCACGTCGATGGCGGGCGCCTCGATCCCGGAGGAGATGACATCGCCGTCCGCCCCGGTCAGAAGCCACGTCACGGGCCGCGTCGGCAGCGTGCCTTGCGGCATCACTTGCGCCTCGATCCGCATCGGCGTGGGCAGGGCGGCCTCGACCACCTGTTCCAGCGCGGCGGACAGCTCGGCGGCGTTGTCGGCGGTCAGGAATTGTCCGCCGGTATTGTCGGCGATGCACTGCATCTGCGCGCGCGCCTCCGGCTCGGAGGCGACGTCGAAGCCGATCACGTGGGCGGTGAAAGCAACGCCCGATTGCTCCAACTCGGTGGCGATGGCGCAGGGGTCGGGATTGCAGTTCTCGATCCCGTCCGAGACGAGGATGACGGTCGCGGCTTCTTCGGTGTGGCGCAACGATTGCGCGGCGGCGATCACGGCATCGGTCATGGGCGTACGGCCGCGGGGATTGATGGAATTCACGGCGTCCAGAATACGGTCCTGGGTGAATGGCGCAGGTTCGACAATCGTCTCGATATCGCCGCAGCTTCCCCGTTCGCGGTGGCCATAGACGGTCAGGCCAAGCGATACGTCATCGGCCATATCTGCCAGCATGTCGCGGATCACGTTGCGCGCGATGACGATCTTGTTCACCCCGTCGATCTGCCCCCACATGGAGCCCGACCCGTCAAGCACGAGGATCGTGTTCGGGCGGTCGGTGGATTGGGCCAAAGCGGCCAGGGGAAGCATCAAAATCGTGAAAAGGGCGAGAAAAAAAGCGCGCATCATAATCATCCGTCTGAAGTCAAAAAGGGGCAGCAACCGGACAGAATCCGATCTTTGGATGTCACGGTAACGTGTTCCGGACTTTGCGCAAAGGGCCGGATTTCCCGCCTTTTCCCCCGTCGCACCCCCGCGCTTGACGCCCAGATTGAAACAGATCATGCCTGCGCCATGCCCGCGACCCGCACCCCTTGGCCGTTGATCGCGGCGCTGTACCTGACCGGCCTGATCGCGGGGGCGCAGTTCACCAAGGTCTCGCTGACGCTGGAGGGGTTGGCACAGGTCTATCCGGGCTGGCCGGTGGCCTTCGCAGTGTCCGGCGTTGCAGTCATAGGCATCTTGTTCGGCGCGATGGCGGGCGGGATAACGGCCAGCTTCGGCCCACGCCGCGCGATCCTTTGGGCGCTTGGTGCCTCTGCCCTTGTGGGCGCGGCGCAGGCGATCTTGCCGCCGTTCCCCGGTTTCATGGCCCTGCGCGTGGTCGAGGGGGCGGGCCATCTGGTGCTTGTTGTGGCGGTGCCGACCCTGATGGCGGGGCTGGCCGCGCCGAGGGACCGGGCGATGGTCATGGGCCTTTGGGCCACCTTCTTCGGGGTGGGTTTCGCGCTGGCGGCCCTTCTGATCGGGGATGACCTGCGGCTGGCCTATGGCGGGCATGCCCTGTGTGCGGCGATCATGCTGGGCGTGCTGTGGGCGATCTTGCCGCGGGGCGTGACGGTTGCGCGCCGCCCGCTGCCGCGTCTGTCGGACCATGTGATGATCTACACCACGCCGCGCCTGTTCGCGCCGGGGCTGGGCCACGGCATTTACGCGATGCTGTTCCTTGCCCTGATCACGTTCCTGCCCGCCGCGCTGGATGCCCTTTGGCTTGCCCCGGTCCTGCCGCTTGCGGGCATCGTGGGATCGTTCGCCGCCGGTGTGCTTGCCCGGTGGATCGCGCCCGGCACGCTGGTCTGGACGACCTTCATCGCCATGGCCGCACTATTCGCGCTTACGATGATCGCCGGGATGCTCGCGCCCTATGTCCTGATCCTTGCCATGGGCGTCAGCGGGATCGTGGCGGGCGCGGGCTTTGCCGCTGTGCCTTGGTTGAACGACGCCGATGACGACCGGGCGCTGTCAAACGGCGCGCTCGCACAGCTTGGCAATATCGGGACCTTCACGGGAACGCCCGTTCTGGCGGCCCTGGGGCAGGGGGCGTATCTGCCCGTGGCGATTGTCGTCTGCCTTGGTGCCGCGTGCCTGACAGGGCTGGCCTATCGCGCCGCGCGTTCCTGAAACGTTCTTCATTTTCGGTTGGAGACTCGGGCGCACTCCCCTATGTGTTACGCGACGGTTAATGGGGGCCTTGATGCCAGAGCTGAAGCAGATCGAAGTGCGCGGTGCGCGCGAGCACAATCTGAAGAATATCGACCTGGATATTCCGCGCGATCAGCTTGTGGTCGTCACGGGCCTGTCGGGATCGGGCAAGTCGTCCTTGGCGTTCGACACGATCTATGCCGAGGGGCAGCGGCGATACGTGGAGTCGCTGTCGGCCTATGCGCGCCAATTCCTTGATATGATGGAGAAACCTGACGTCGATCACATTTCGGGTCTGTCGCCCGCAATCTCCATCGAACAGAAGACGACGTCGAAAAACCCGCGCTCCACCGTCGGCACGGTGACGGAGATCTACGATTACCTGCGCCTGCTTTATGCCCGTGTCGGCACACCCTATTCCCCCGCCACCGGCAAGCCCATTGAAGCACAGCAGGTGCAGGATATGGTCGATCGCGTCATGGCGATGGAGGAGGGTACGCGCGCCTATCTGCTCGCGCCCATCGTGCGGGACCGGAAGGGAGAGTACCGCAAGGAGTTCCTGGAGCTGCGCAAGCAGGGGTTTCAGCGGGTGAAGGTGGATGGCGACTTCCACGATCTGGACAACCCGCCGACACTGGACAAGAAATTTCGCCACGACATCGACGTGGTGGTGGACCGGATCGTGGTGCGTGAGGGGACGGAAACGCGGCTGGCGGATTCGTTCCGCACGGCGCTGGACCTGGCCGATGGCATTGCGATCCTTGAAACCGCCCCGAAGGAGGGGGAGCCGGAGCGCTTCACATTCTCGGAGAATTTCGCCTGCCCGGAAAGCGGCTTCACCATCCCCGAGATTGAGCCACGCCTGTTTTCGTTCAATGCGCCGTTCGGGGCCTGCCCGTCCTGCGACGGTCTGGGGCAGGAGCTTTACTTCGATCCCGGCCTGATGGTGCCGGATGTCACGCTGTCGCTGGAAGACGGGGCGATTGCGCCGTGGCGGAAGGGGAAGAGCCCCTATTTCGTCCAGACCATCGAGGCGATTGCAAAGCATTACGGGTTCGACGCGAAGACGCCGTGGAAAAAGCTGCCGGAGGACATTCAGCAGGTCTTTTTGCGCGGGTCGGGCGAGGACGAGATCAAGTTCCGCTACGACGAGGGTGGGCGCGTCTACCAGGTGGAGCGCACGTTTGAAGGCGTGATCCCCAACATGGAGCGCCGGTATCGGGAAACGGATTCAGCCTGGATCCGGGAGGAGTTCGAGCGGTTCCAGAACAACCGCCCCTGCGGGACCTGCCATGGCTATCGCCTGAGGGCGGAGGCGCTGGCGGTGAAGATCGGCAAGGCGGGCGATCTGCGCCACGTGGGGCAGGTGGTGCAGATGTCGATTGCCGAGGCGTTGGAGTGGATCGACACTGTCCCGGACGCGCTGACCGCGCAAAGAAACGAGATTGCCCGGGCGATCCTGAAGGAAATCCGGGAGCGGCTTGGGTTCCTGAACAATGTCGGTCTGCAATACCTGGCGCTGAGCCGGAATGCCGGAACGCTGTCGGGCGGCGAGAGCCAGCGGATTCGGTTGGCGAGCCAGATCGGCTCGGGCCTGACGGGGGTGCTTTACGTGCTCGATGAGCCGTCCATCGGCTTGCACCAGCGCGATAACGACCGGCTGCTGACGACGCTGAAAAACCTGCGCGATCAGGGCAATACCGTGATCGTCGTGGAACATGACGAGGAAGCGATAAGGGAGGCGGATTACGTCTTCGATATCGGTCCCGGCGCGGGTGTCCATGGCGGGGAGATCGTGGCCCAGGGCAGCGTGGACCAGATCATCGCCACCAAAGGCTCCGTCACCGGGGATTACCTTGCGGGGCGGCGCGAGATCTCGGTGCCCGCGACGCGGCGGAAGGGCAACAAGAAGAAGCTGAGCGTGGTGAAGGCCACGGGCAACAATCTGCAATCCGTCACCGCTGATTTTCCGCTAGGCAAATTCGTCTGCGTGACGGGCGTGTCGGGCGGCGGCAAGTCGACGCTGACTATCGAGACGCTGTTCAAGACCGCCTCCATGAAGCTGAACGGGGCGCGGCAGACGCCTGCGCCGTGCGAGACGATCAAGGGGCTGGAACACCTCGACAAGGTGATCGACATCGACCAGCGGCCCATCGGGCGGACGCCGCGGTCGAACCCGGCCACCTATACGGGCGCCTTCACGCCCATTCGCGATTGGTTCGCCGGTCTGCCCGAGGCGAAGGCGCGCGGCTACAAGCCGGGGCGGTTCAGCTTCAACGTGAAGGGCGGGCGGTGCGAGGCCTGTCAGGGCGACGGTGTCATCAAGATCGAGATGCATTTCCTGCCCGATGTCTACGTCCAATGCGAGACCTGCAAGGGCGCGCGCTATAACCGTGAGACCTTGGAAATTCAGTTCAAGGGCAAGAGTATAGCGGACGTTCTTGATATGACGGTTGAAGATGCTCAGACCTTCTTCAAGGCGGTGCCGAGTATCCGGGAAAAGATGGACGCGCTGATGCGTGTTGGCCTGGGCTATATCAAGGTGGGTCAGCAGGCCACGACGCTTTCGGGCGGTGAGGCGCAGCGGGTAAAGCTGTCGAAGGAGCTGGCGAAACGGTCGACGGGGCGGACGCTCTATATCCTTGATGAGCCCACCACGGGCCTGCATTTCGAGGATGTGCGCAAGCTTCTGGAAGTGCTGCACGAATTGGTGGATCAGGGCAATTCGGTGGTGGTGATCGAACACAACCTCGACGTCATCAAGACCGCCGATCACCTGATCGACATCGGCCCCGAGGGCGGCGATGGCGGCGGGCGGATCGTGGCGGAGGGGACGCCGGAAGAGGTGGCGGAGGTGGCCGAAAGCCATACCGGGCGGTATCTCAAGCCGATGTTGAACCCGGCCAAGAAGCACGCGGCAGAATAGCGCGGCCACGCGCGCGTCGCTTGGCCGTGCGATGACCGTGCTTGTTTGCCGTGTCGGGGCGTCGGCTTTAGCAAAAGAAATTAACGAGCGCCGGTCGCCGCCTGCCGCTTGGATCATGGCCGTGTTGATCGGCCACAGATTTTCGTGCAGTCGGCCTTCGCCCACGGTTTGCCTGCGTCTAGCGCGCCGATCCGCGCGGCACCTCAGCCGTACCCTCTCCGCAACAATCGCCAATGCAGCATCAGGTTCGGGAAGAACAGCAGCACGAAGCCGAACGTGAAGAAAGCCGCGAACATCAGCGGTATCCACAGAACCGACAGCAAAACGCCGACGCCGCCGATGATCCTGTTGGCCGTGACGCCGCGCACGAAGCGGTGCAACCACGAATGCAGAAGCCGCCCCCCATCGAGCGGCAGGACAGGCACGAGGTTGAAGAGCGCCAGAAACAGATTGAGTTGCGCAAAGGTTTCCAACAGGCGATAGGCCTGACCGCCCGACACAAACGGGGTCGTGGTGCGGCCATTGATTTCCATTGCCGGGATGATTTCGACGGCCAGCGAGGGCAGCGCCAAGGTTGCGATGGCCCAGAGCGCGAGGTTCACCAGCGGCCCGGCGACGGCGATGAACTCCGTCTGCCGGGGCGTGACATGGCCGGAATATTCGCAATACCCGCCGCCGCCGAACAACACGACCCGCTGCACCGGCACGCCCTGGGCGACACAGGCGGCGGCGTGACCAAGCTCGTGGAGCAAGATCGCGACGATAATCATGGCGAAAGCGATTGCGGCAGGACCGATGCCCCGGTCGATGAACAGAAACCCGAAGAGAAAGGCCAGAAACAACAGGCTGCTGTTGAACTGGATCGGGATGCGCCACGGACCGCGAAGCGTGAACAGCGGCGCGTCGCCCATCAGCGCACCATCAGAGCGTCAAGCCCGTGGAAATGGAAGATGTCGGCGTAACGCGGTGGTCGGGCCAGCGCGAGGTCGGGGCGGCGCGCAAAGAGGCTTGGCAGGGCGATATCAAGCTCCAACCGCGCAAGCGGCGCGCCGACGCAGAAATGCAGGCCCGCACCGAAGGCCAGTTGCGCGGGCGGTTTTCGGGATGCGGAGAACCGGGTGGCGTCGAACGTCTCCGGGTCCGGGTAGGCGGCGGGATCGCGATTGGCCGCGGCCAGAAGAAGGCCCACCTGATCGCCGCGTCGGAAGGTGTGGCCGGCCAGCGTCACCTCCTCGTAGGCGTGGCGCGTGAACATGTGGAGCGGCGGGTCGATGCGCAACATCTCTTCGGTGAAGGGGCTGGCCTTGGTGGGGGGGCGATGTCCCTGTTCGAGGCAAAGCTTGATGGCATTGCCAAGCGAATGCACTGTCGCCTCATGCCCCGCGTTCAGCAGCAGGATGCAGGTGGTGATGAGTTCGTCGGTGGACAATTTCTCTCCCGCCTCCTCCGCCGCGATGAGGGCGGAGATCAGATCATCGGCGGGACGGGTGCGCTTCTCGGCAACGTAGCTGCGCAGGAAGGCCACGAAATCCTCGGTGGCGGCGACCGCTTTGCGCTCGTCTTCGGGGGTACGGCCCGCCTGGTACATCATCACCATCGCGTTGGACCAGCGCAGCAGGTCGGGGGCCATCGCCTCGGGTACGCCCAACAGGCGCGCGATGATCGTCACGGGGAGGGGGCGACAGAACGTGTCGAGCAGATCGTGCGCACCGCCCGGAAAGGCGTCGATAAGGTCATGGGTGAGCTGCGTGATCTCGGGTGCGAGCCCGGCGATGCGGCGCGAGGTGAAGGCGCGCAGGACAAGGCCGCGCAGGCGGGTGTGGCGGGGCGGCTCCAGCTCCAGCATCGAATGGGCCTCGACCGCGTAAAAGGGTTTGAGGTGATCGGGGATCGGCAGCGCCTGCACAGGCTCCCGCCCGAAACGCCGGTCGCGCAGGATCAGGCTCGTCAACTCATGGGTCGTGGTGCAGGGCAGGTCATAGTCCGCCCAGTGAAACAGCGGCCCAGCGGCGCGCGCGCGGTCGTAGAACGGGTAGGGGTTCTGAACGAAATCGTCCGCCGTGGGCGATTGGTTTAGGACGGGCAGGGCCAAATTCGAGAGCCTCCGACGGGCAAGTGCGGGATCGGGAACAACGTGAAAAGCGAACGCGCGCCCCGGCGTATCAGCCAAGGCGCGCGCTGTCCTTAATGGAGCCGCCGGGGGGCGGGCGTCAATCGGCGCCGCGCACCGGGATCGTCGTCATCGGCGCGGGTTTGACGAAGCGCTGGACCGCGAAGATCGCAACGGCAAGGCCGATGCCCGCGAGGTCGGTGACGAGACCGCCCGCGATCAAAAGGAGCGCGGCGATGATAAGCCCCACGCGCAGGAACCAGACGGCCCGTCCGCCCATGAACCAGCCCTGGATGCCGGAGGTCAGCAGGAAAATGCCTACCGTCGCGGTAACGAGCGCACGCACGATATTGTACCACGCCGGTGCCTGGTGAACCATCTCGCCACCCACTTCGACCAGTTCCGCACCCTGCATCAAAAGGTTGCCGTTGTAGAAGAACATGAAGGGCACGATGAAGGCGGCGATGCCGATCTTGAACGACGCGACGGAAGTTTCCATCGGGTTGGCACCCGAGATGCCCGCCGCTGCGTAGGAGGCAAGCGCCACGGGCGGCGTGATGGCAGAGACGACCGCGAAGTAGAAGACGAAGAAGTGCGCCGTCAGGTGGGGGATGCCCAACTCCACCAGGCCCGGCGCCACGACGGAGGCCGCGACGGCGTAGGCCGCGGTTGTCGGCATGCCCATGCCCAGAAGGATCGCGATGCACATGGCGAAGAACAGCGCCAGAAGCTGGCTGACGCCCGCGAGGTCGAGAAGCACGTTGGAGAAGCGCGCGCCCACCCCGGTGAGTGAGATCACGCCCACGATGATGCCCGCACAGGCGCAGACCGCGATGATCTGGATCGACATCACGCCCGCGAGCTCCAGCCCCCGGACCATGCCCTTGACGCCCAGGCCCTGCTGCGCGCCGGGGCGCAGGAATTCCAAGACGGAGATGAACACGAAGCTGACCGCGATGACGAGGCCGGTCACGAGGATCAGCGTGTTGATGAGGTCGCTTTGCGGCTGCCCCGGCTCGGGCGCGGGCGTGGCGAGCCAGACGATCGTCAGCAGGACCGTCAGGATCGAGATGGCGACGACAAGCAGGCGCTGGATTGACCAGCCCCCCCCGCGCAGCGCGAAGTGTTGTGGCGCGGCCCATGACACGACGACGGCCGCAATCGTGGCCAATGTGCCTGCGCGTATGACGGAATAGCCCAGGAACAGCGCCACAATCAGGATCACGATGGGCAGGAACAGGAAGACCTTCTGCGCCATGGCCTTGAATTTCGGCAGCTCATCTTCGCGCATACCGCGCATGCCAAGCTTGGCGGCCTCGAAATCGACCATGAAGTAAATCGAGGCGAAGTAGAGGATGGCGGGAATGATCGCGGCAATCGCGATCTCCTGGTAGGGGATGCCGGTGATCTCGGCCATGATGAAGGCGCCCGCACCCATGATCGGTGGCATGATCTGGCCCCCGGTGGACGCCGCGGCCTCCACCGCGCCGGCAGTTTTCTTGTGGTAGCCGACCTTTTTCATCAGCGGGATGGTGAGCGACCCGGTGGCCACGACGTTGCCCGCGGAGGTGCCGTTGATCATGCCCATCAGGCCGGAGGCGAAGATTGCGACCTTCGCCGGTCCGCCGCGCGCCCGACCGGCGGCGGCGAAAGCGAAGTTGACGAAATAATCGCCCACCTTGGAGGCCTGGAGGAAGGCCGCGAAGATGATGAAGAGGATGATGTAGGTCGAAGACACGGCGGTCGTCGGCCCGAGGATGCCTGCATCCGAATAGACATGGCCGAAGAACCGTTGCCACGAATAGGGGTTCTGGACGGCCAGGATGCCGGGCAGCAGATGCGCGGTGAAGGTGTAGGCAAGGAACACGCCGGTGATGACCACAAGGGCGAGGCCCGTGACACGGCGCGTAAGTTCGAGGATCAGCGCCGCGCCCGCTGTGGCCGCGAACGCGACCCCGATGGGCACGAACGGCGTGCCGACCGAATTGCGCGCCGCGGTGCCGTAGATCGCTACGAGGTAGAGCGCGACGACGATGGCACAAAGCGCAAGAACGATGTCGGATATTGCGATGTCCGACCGGCGCTGACGCTCGAACCAGCCAAGAAGAATCCCCCCGCCGGTCGAGACCAGCAATGGCAGGCCGAAATGGTAGGTTTCGGCGGCAAAGGTCTCCGTCCCCGGGAAGGACGCCCATGTCGTCAGCCCACCCATCTGCGGCAGGTCGCCCGACGTGATCTGACCGATGAAGCCCATCGCGGTATAGCCCGCGTAGAGCACGGGCAGGGCCAGAGCGATGCCCAGGAACCCCAGGAGGCGGGTCTGCCGATCCTCATCGGGATTGCCGCCGAACGTATGCGCCGAGAAGAGCGCGAAGCCCAGAACCAGCGCGCCCGCGATGTGCACGATGCGGAAATTCCACGTCTCCATCGGGAATTGCGGCAGGAACCCGATCTCGATCCCCGTGATGTTCGACAGCGACAGGCCATTGAGCGCGGCCATGTGAAAGCCCGCGTAGATCGTGGAGAGTGCCGCGATGAACAGAAGCCTGCCGCCGGTGAACAGGCGACGGTTGCTTTCAACCGGTTCCTCATCCACGCCCTCGGCGATCACGGGGCCGGTATCCTGATCGTCGAGCGGGGTCTCGGCGGTGCGGTCGGTCATGTCGTCAGTCCCTTTCGCGGGCGGAGGATCGTCCGGCCCTAGTCCTTGATGCTGAGGATTTCGGTCAGCGGTTTCTTGATTTTGGCGACGGCGGGCACGGTCGCATCGGGCGCGGCGTGCCCCACGGCGAGGATCATCGTCGGTTTCTCGGAGGCCGGGCGATCGAGGGCGCCGTTGAGGAATTTCATCGGGTTCGGCGTGTGGGTAAGAACCGACAGCCCGGCGCGGTGCAGCGCCCAGATCAGGAAGCCCGTCGCGATGCCGACGCTTTCGGGCACGTGGTAATTCTTGAACCGCGTGCCGTCGTCGAAGGCGCCCCAACGCTGCGCGAAGATCACGATCAGCCATGGCGCGGTGGTCAGGTGCGGTTTGGAGGCGTCGGTCCCGATGGGCTCCAACGCCTTGAGCCATTCATCGCCCGCGCCGCCGTCATAAAAGCGCTGCTCCTCCAGTTCCGCTTCCTCGCGGATGCGGGCCTTGAGCGCCGGATCGGCGATGGCTACGAAATGCCATGGCTGGTGGTTTGCGCCCGAAGGGGCCGTTCCGGCGGCCATGACGCAGCTTTCGATCACGTCGCGGGGGACGGGCGTCTCCGCGTAATCGCGGACCGTGTGGCGGGTGCGGATATCGTCGTAGGCGGCCTGTGCGGCGGCGCGCATGGCGGTGTCATCCACCGCGATCCGGTCGGGCAGGGGCAGCGCCTCGTATGTCAGGTGGGATCGCGCGAACATCGGCGTACTCAAGGGTTGGGGCGGGCCAAGGACAGGCCCGCCCCTAAGGTCTATCAGTTACCGTGGATCATGTCGGCAGCGATTTCCGCCCCGGCATTTTCGGTGAACCACTGGGCCGCACCGGGGTGCCACATCATCACACCGTTATTCGCATCCCAGTTCTCGGGCAGCGTTGCGGTGGCCGCGCGGTGGATGTTCACCATCCGCTCGTTGTCGGCCATGATCGTGTCCACGACCGCGTAGACGAAGCTGTCGGGCAACTCGCAATTGGCGATGGCGAAGTTCCACATCGACACGGCGGGTGAGGCGGCATCGAGGGCCTGGTACGTCTCCGCCGTGATCTCGAACGGCGATACCGGGAAGCTTTCGAGGATCGTGGCAAGCTCGTCCTCGCTCATCTCGATGATGGAGATCTCGGTCTGCGCCTCAAGCTGGCTGATCGCGGGCGTCGGAACGCCACCTGCAACGCCCCATACATCCAGAAGACCGTCCTGCAGCTGGCTGCCCATGTCGTTGAAGCTGCCGTTGCGACGCTCCACCTCTGCGCCGAGGGCTTCCATCATGCGCGGGAAGTAGGTGTCGGCGGTGGAGCCTGCAGGGCCGAAGCCCATCAGCGCGCCGGCCGGGATTTCGGACACGGAGTTGATGCCCGAAGAGGCAAGCGCCGCGATGTAGAACGGCGTCTCGTACATCGGGAACATCGCGCAGGCATTGGTCATTTGCAGACCGGGTGCGATCGGGTTGTTGCCCGCAAGCGAATCCGCCGCCGGGCCCATCGTGGTCATGCCGAACTGTGCCTCGCCCGTATGGACCAGCGCCATGTTCTGCATCGGGCCGCCAGTCACTTCGGCGCCGCCGGAGATGCCCAGCTCTTCCGCCACCAGGTTGGCCCAGCCGGAGCCATAGGCGAAGTAGGTGCCGCCCTGGCTTGCGGTGCCGAGCGTGAAGCTTTCGGGCCAGCCGGTGCGGTCCTGGTGGCCGTCGGCGAACGCGGACGTGGCCACAATGGCAGTGGTGAGCGTCAGCGCGCCCAATTTCGTGAAAGTCATGGAATTCTCCCTAGGATTTCCGCGCCCGGGCTCCCATCCCGCGCGCTTGGCTTGGTTGGTGACGCCTGACTTAGGGGACGGCAATGAAACATCCCGGTTGTTTGCGCTAACACGCGTATTGAATCGGGAAAGTGGGTGGGTTTCGACCCATCACCGGGAGTCCGATGTGTCGATTTTTACCCATCGGGCGATTTCGTCAGTCGCTGCGGAAAGCCTGCCGGTCCAATCCGTGCTTCTGCATCTTCTCGTAAAGGGCTTTGCGGCTGATCCCCAAGGCCTCATACGTGGCCTTGATGACACCGGAATTGGCGGCGAGGGCGGCGGCGATCAGGCCCCGCTCGTGCTCGGCCATTCTATCGGACAATCGGCCGGTGGGCTGGGGCAGGTCGGATCGGTCGAGGCCCAGGATCGCCCGCTCCGCCTCATTCCGCAGCTCGCGCACATTGCCGGGCCAGTCACGGGCGGCGAGGCGGGCAAGATCATCGGTCGTCACGCGCGGTACGGGCCGGCCATGCTGTGCCGACGCCTTGGCCAGGAGGATCTGGTAGAGGCCGGGAATATCCTCCCGCCGGGCCGAAAGCGGGGGCAAGCGCAGGGTGAAGACGTTCAGACGATAGAGCAGATCGTCGCGAAAGGACCCTTCGGCGACCGCCTCGGCCAGGGCGCGCTTGGACGCCGCGACGACCCTCAGGTCCAGAGCCACCGGCTCATTGGAGCCAAGGGGCGTGATGGCGCGGTCCTGGAGCGCGGTCAGCAATTTGCCCTGCACCGGCAGCGGCAGACTGTCGATCTGGTCGAGAAAGAGCGTGCCGCCGCGGGCGTGTTCGAATTTGCCGTACCGCTCCCGCGTGGCGCCGGGGAATGCGCCCGGCGCGTGGCCGAAAAGCTCCGACTCGATCATCGCGTCGGGCAATGCGGCGCAATTGATCGCCACGAAGGGCCGCGCCGCCCGCGCGGAGGCGGCGTGGAGCGCGCGGGCCGCGACCTCCTTGCCGGTGCCGGTGGCCCCTTCGATCAGGACATCGGCGTGCGTGGCGGCCACGGCGCGCAGATCGGCGCGCAGACGCGCCATGACCGCACTGCGCCCGATCAGGCGGTTGGCGATGGGATCATCCCCCCCTTCCGAGGCCCCGGCGGTCAGGGCGCGCAATTCCATCGTCAGGTGGCGCTTTTCCAGTGCGCGCCGCACGGTTTCGACCAATCGCGCGGGATTGTAGGGTTTTTCGACAAAATCATAGGCGCCGCGCTGCATGGAGCTGACGGCGAGATCCACGTCGCCGTGTCCCGTCACGAGGATCACCGGCATGTCGGGGTCGCGCGACAGGACCGCCTCCATCAACTCCGTGCCGTCCATGCCGGGCATCCGGATGTCGGTCACAATCACGCCGGGGAAGGCGGGGGTGACATGGGCCAGGGCCTCCTGCGCCGTGGCGCAGGGCAGCAGGGGAAGCTCAGCCAGGGAAAACGTCTGTTCCGCCGCGCGGCGCAGATCCTCTTCATCATCGACGAAGATCACGGGCGCGGTGTCGGGAGGCGGGGCAGGGCTCATTCGGCGGCCATCTCGGGCGCGTCGGGGGCGGCCGCCTCCAGCGTCACGCGGAAGATCGCGCCGCCATCCGGTGCATTCTCCGCCAGCAGCCGCCCGCCGAAATCGCGGATGATATTGTAGGAAATCGACAGACCCAGGCCCAGTCCGTGACCGGGATCCTTGGTGGTGAAGAACGGATCGAACGCCTGGGCCAGCGCGTCGTCGGACAGGCCGGGGCCGAAATCGCGCACGCGGATTTCCGGTGCGTCCCCCCCGGTCACGGTAAGGTGGATCGGACGCATGTCCTGATCCGCCATCGCGTCGAGTGCATTGCCCAGCAGGTTCACGACGACCTGTTGCAACCGCACCGGCCCGCCGCGCGCCCAGATATCGACCTCGGGCGGCGTGAAGACCACATCCGCCCCCTCCGCACGCAGGCGCGCATCCATCAGTTCCAACGCGTCACGGACAATCGGCCCGAGGGAGACCGGACCGGTTTTGTCCTGCGGGCGGCGGGCGAAATTGCGCAGATGCTTGGAGATCGTGGCCATCCGGTCGGCCAGCGCGGAGATGCGCGAGATGTTGTCGCGCGCATCCGCGACCCGCGCGCGATCGAGGAAGGTGCCCGCATTTTCCGCGTAGGATTTCACGGCGGCGAGGGGCTGGTTGAATTCGTGGCTGAGCGCGGCGGACATCGACCCAAGTGCTGCCAGCTTGCCCGCCTGCACAAGCTCCGCCTGGGTACGGCGCAGACGATCCTCGGTCGCGCGCCGCTCCTCCACCTCGTCTTTGAGCTCTGCCGTGCGTTCCGCCACGCGAGCCTCCAACAGGGCCGCAAGGGATTGCTCGGCGGCCAGCCGTTCGATCAGGCGCGCGCGGCGGCCAAGGATGGTGGCGATCACAAGCCCCAGCATCACCACGACAAGCGCCATGAGAAACATCGTGCTCCACGCCTGCTGGATTGCGGGACCGGTCGGCGTCAGGATCGAAACGCGCCACCCCGGCGCGGCGATCAGAGCGGTTTGTTGCACGAACGCCTCCTCCCCGACGGTGGTCAGGTCGAGGCCATCGCTCAATCGCTCGGAGGCGACGGTCAACGGGGTCAGGCGGGCCGCGGGGTATTGGCGTGTCGCCTCGATCCGGTCGAGCGCGGCGGGGGGCAATGGGCCGAGCGTGGCGAAATGCCAATCTGGTCGGTCGGACAGGAAGATCACGTTGTTGGTGTCGGTCACGATGATCGACGCATCGCTTTCCTGCCACGCATCCTCGAATTCATCGAGGCTCAGTTTCACAGCCACGACCCCGACGATCAGCGTGTTGTCGAGGATGGGCGCCGCGAAGAAATAGCCACGCTGCCCCGACGTGGTGCCAAGGGCATGGAACCGGCCCAGGCCGGCATTCATCGCATCGGTGAAATAGGGGCGATAGGCGAAATTCTGTCCGATGAAGGAGCGGTCAGCCCGGTAATTGGACGCGGCGATCGTGTGGCCCTCGACATCCATGACGTAGATATCGGACACGTCCAGCGACAGGGCCATATTGCGCAGCATCTCGTTCGTGAAGGGGGCGAGCCCCTCATTCCCCGGCTCGGCCAGCAATTGTCGCAAAATGGGGCGTTCCGCGATCAGGGCCGGCAGCGCTTCCGTCCGCTCCAACGCCCCGCGCAAAACCTCGGTTGCCAGTTGCAGGGTGGCGGTGTCCTCCGTCCCGGCCTGGCGCAGGTAGATCCGTTCGATGCGCGGCGAAAGCGCCAGCAAGATGCCAAGGCCCAGGACCACGGTAAGCGCAACGGCCCAGATCGCACGCCGGGGGCGGCTGGCGCGCGGGCGCGCGGGGGAAAGCGGGGCTGACTCGACCATAGGCCCGACTATGGCAGGGCCTTATTCCACTGGCCAGCACCGCGTCGGCGTCGCCCAATGCCCAAATTTCCCCGCCACCCGGGGCGCGTCTTTTGCTGGATCACGCGGGGGCGTCATGCATAAATGACCATCGGAGCCGACGCGCGACAGGACGCCTTCGGCACGATTTGGAGGAATGCTAATGAATTATACCTTTACCGCGCTTGCCACGACGGCGGCGCTGGCGCTGAGTGCCGCCGCGGCCTCGGCCCAGGCGGTGTCTTGCGGTGGCGTCGGCGCGACCGGCCAATGGATCGGCGGAAGCCCGGAGGCGTCGGATATCTCCACCTCTGAGGGTCCGTTGTTCATCGCCGGACTTCCGATCCCGGCCCAGGGCAACAATGTCGTTTATTTCAGCGTCAGCACGCCCGGCGAATTCCGCCTTGAGGCGCAGCCCAACCCGACCGGCGACAGCGTGATCGAGGTCTATGACGCCAATGGCACGCTGGTTGTGACCGATGACGACAGCGGTGGCGGCCTCGCCTCGCGCGCGGAGACGCAATTGCAGGCCGGAGAGTATTGCCTGGCCACCCGCGGATGGGCGGGCGGCAGCCTCAACGCCGATGTACAGGTCGGACGTCTGGAACACGAGGCGATCACCCAGGGCCTGAGCGGCGGGTTCTTCGGCGGTGGCGGCTCCCTCTTCGTGGGGATCGACCCCTGCACATCCGAAACCCCCGCAATCCCACTTGGCACCGGTCCCATTGACGGCCAGTTGGGCGACGGCGTTTCCGCGACGAATTCGACCAACGGCGCGCCCTATTATCGCTTTGTCCTCGACAGTGCGCAGCCGGTGTCGATCACCGCAGAAAACCCGTCCGCCGATCCATATATCTACGTGTTCGACGGCAACGGAACGCTGCTTGCGGAAAACGACGATTACCAATCGCTCAACAGCAGGATCGACTTCACGTCGCCGCTCCAGCCGGGCACCTATTGCATCGGCATGCGCGCGCTGTCCGATCCGAACCAGCCCGTGACCCTGTCGGTCGTGGAATACGACGCCGAGGCCGCGTTGCACCAGCTCTATGATATCGGTGACGCGGCCCCGCCGCTCGACGGGTCCTACCCGATTGTCGATATGGGTGAGCTGCCCAGCCGATCGGTCCGCGATCAGCAGATCTCCGGACGGAACGCGACGTGGTTCTCCTTCACCGTGCCCGAGGGCGGGGCCATCGTGATCGACGCCGTTGAGGTGACGGACAGTGATCCGCTGATCATCCTCTACAACGATATCGGTCAGGAGATCGCGTTCAATGACGACAGCGGCGGAACCCTGAACAGCCAAATCGTGGCACGGGTCAATCCCGGGCGCTACCTGCTGGCGGTGCGGCAGTATTCCGACAGCTACCAGGGGATCATCCGCATCGCGACGGAACGGTACGTTCCGGCCCCTTGATGCGCGGTTGAGATGCGGGCCGCCTGCCGTTGGGCGTGGGCGGCCCTTTTTTGTGGGCGGTCAGCTTGCGGCAAGGGCCGCGGCGATCGGGCCGAAATCGGCGGCCTTCAGGGATGCGCCGCCGACCAGGGCACCATCCACATGCTGCACACCGAAAATCTCTGCCGCGTTGCCCGGCTTGACCGACCCGCCGTAGAGGAGCGGAATGTGATCGGCCTGTGCCGCCCCCAGTCTCTCGGACAGTTCCTCTCGGATATGGGCGTGCACATCGGCGATCTGGTCCAGCGTCGGGGTGCGGCCTGTGCCGATGGCCCAGACCGGCTCATAGGCCACCACGATCTGGGCGGGTGCGGCACCTTCGGGGATGGAACCGGCAAGCTGCGTGGAGATCACGTTGAGCGTTACCGCTGCATCGCGCTCCGCCTCCGTCTCTCCGACGCAGACGATGGCGATCAGGCCCGCATCCAGGACCGCTTGGGTCTGTGCCGCGACGTCGCCATCGGTTTCCCCGTGATCGGTGCGCCGTTCCGAATGGCCGGTGATGATGTGGGTGGCACCGGCCTCCGCCAGCATCGCCGCAGACAGGTCTCCGGTATGGGCGCCCGATGTAGCCGGGTGGCAGGTTTGCGCCCCGACCATCAGGGCGGAGCCCGTAGCACGCGCCGCCATCGGCGCGATCAGCGTGGCGGGCGGGCACAGCAGCACCTCGCACCCGCCGTCCAGATCGCCGATCAGGGCGTCGACCTCCGCCAGAGCCGCGAGGCTTCCGTTCATCTTCCAATTGCCTGCCGCCAATTTGCGTGCCATGGCCGCCTCCATCCGATGTGTGCCCCTGCGATGGCAGGCGCATAGCCCATGGTCAACCCGAGAGGTGTTTCACCAATGATCCCGCACATTGACGCCGACGCCCTTGCGGCCCGCGATCCGGAGGCCCTGGACGCCGCACGACGCGGGGCGGAGGAGATCGGGTTCCTGACGCTCCACAACACCGCGTTGAGCGCCGAAGGCGTCGCACAGGTGATCGCCGCCTATCGCGCGTTCTTCAAGGGGCCGCGCGCGGTGAAGGAGGCGGTGAACATGAACGTCACCGGATCGAACCGTGGCTGGGGCGGCGCGGGGTCAGAGCAGGTCGATCCCGACGCCAATCCCGACTACAAGGAAGTGTTCGATTGCGGCGTGGAATTGCCGCCCGGCGATCCGTTCGCGCGCCTTCCGGTCTATGCGCCCAACCAATGGCCCGACGCGCCGGAGGGGTTTCAGCGGATGGTGGAGGGCTATTTCAGCCAAGCCCGCGCCGTGGCGCTGGACCTTCTGCGCGGAATTTCGGCGGCGATCGGCCGGGATCAGGATTTCTTCGCCGACAAGTTCGCGCGTCCGATGGCCCTTCTGCGCGGCAATTACTACCCCGAGCGACCCGACTGGGCAGGAGAGAAGGATTTCGGGATCGCCGCCCATACCGATTACGGATGCCTGACATTGCTGGCGACGGACGGCCAGCCGGGGCTGGAGGTGCAGTTGCGTGATGGCACATGGGTTCCGGTGGAGGCGCAGCCCGGCGCCTTCATCATCAATTTCGGCGAGATGCTGGAGATGTGGACCGCGGGACAGGTGCGTGCCACGCCGCATCGCGTGATCGGCGGTCCGCTGGAGCGGATTTCAATCCCGCTTTTCTTCAACCCGGTCTACGACACCGATGTCTCCGCCCCGGGGCAGGCGCCCATCACGGCGGGCGCGCATCTGTCGAAGCGGTACACGGAAACCTACACGCACCTGCAGGGCGCTGAAACGGCCTGAGTCTAGGCCGCGGCCTCCATCACCGCGCCGTCGGGGAAGACCGGGCGTTCGGAGCGCTCGGCAATGTCGCGCGCGGCCTGAACGATCCGCTCGCGCGCCGTGCACGACACGCCCCATTGGGTGGACGGATCAAGGCACGGCACCCCGAACCACACGTCGATCCCCAGGGCATCCTGCCCGGCGACGACCATCTCGGCCTCGTCGATGTCGCCCATCTCCGACCCGTGGTCGCCGGCTTTCATATCCTCCAGGATCTCGTGGAACGCCTTTCGCAGGGCATCCAGATCGGCGTCGGGCGAGAGTTTGAATTTGAGGATGCGTAAGATCGCCGGATCTTCCAGCGTCCAGTTCGTGAAGGTTTCGGAAACGAACTCCGACACCGGGACGACGACACGCGTATCGTCCCAATTGCGCAGCAAGACGTAGGTGAAGTTAATCTGTTCCACGTAACACAGCTTGTCGTGCCACATGATCCGGTCGCCGACCCGCGCGGATTGGTTGAGCGCGATTTGCAGGCTGGCGAGAATATTGCCCAAGACCTGCCGCGCGGCGAAGCCGATGACGAGCGTGACCGCCCCGGCGGAGGCGAGAAGCGACAAGCCGAGGCCCCGGAAAATCTCGGCCTGGGACATGACGATGCCTGCGCCCACGAGGAAGACCACAACGGTGAGCATATGCCGCAACGCCGCCACCCGGGTCGCGGCCCGGCGCTGCTCGGCCACCTCGCGATGGGTCAGGTCGGCGGCGTCGGGGCCCATCAGCCGCTCTAGTATCGCGCCCAGAACATTCATCACCAGCATCAGCGCCGCGGTGGTGTACCCGATGGCCACGAGGGGCGAGATGAAGGTCGACAGGACGGAGGAGAAGACAAGCACCTGCGTCGTGCCCCAGGACAGGATTGTCGTGACCGCCGCGATGATCGCGGGCGTCTGCGCCGCGGCAACGATACGCTCCCCCAATCGGCCAGCGCGTTTGCGGATGGGCCGGAAAATCCGTGCGGTCAAAAACCCGGTCGCCGCCGCCGTGAGCAATAGCAGCGGTAGACCGATCAGCTCCCACCACATCAGGCCACCGAATGCGTCTTGGGTGAGGGCGGGCGGCAACAGGGCCTCCCATTCCGAGGGGCCGTAGCGGTCGTAGAGGGCGTCGATGTCGGCCACCGTTTCACGGGAGAAGACCCAGACCAGATCGCCACCTTCGCCGCCGGAGCGGATGCGGTTCAGGCGCAAGGCGGCCGGCGCAGGGGTCAGGTCCAACTCTCGCAGCAAAAGAGACCGGCGCGGCTCCCCCACCATGGGGTCCTGATCCGGCCCGATAGCGTTGAGCCCATCGGCGCGGTTGCGCAACAATGACCAATCGAGGATCGCTTGTCGGTCGATCACAACGGAAAGGCGCCGCGCCAGGTCGGCCCCTTCGCGTCGCTGCACCTCCGGCGGGAGGTCGCCTAGATCGAGCACGTGGGCCGCACTTTCGTAATCGCCGGATTGCGTGGCGGCGATAAAGCTCGCCATGGCACTGCGCGGCGTGCGCAGATCAATCACCTCGGGCCTGGGGCCAAGGCCGGTGTTGACGGGTGGGCTGTCGAAGAAATGCGCCTCGGGTGATTGCGCATTCAGCGGTGTGGCGAATGGCGTAGCGAGGCACGCGATGCACAGGAAGAGTGCCCCGATGAGGCGATGCAGCGGGAAGACAGGTTTGGGTATGGCCATGAGAGCCAAACGAACAAGGGCCCGCAAGGTTCCATATCAGAGATGGGCAAGCGCCCGCCGGGCCCAAGCGACGGCGACATCGGGATCGTCGAGCGCCGCATCGGGCATGGTCCAGTAGGGCATGAATGTCGGCTTGTCGCGCCCTTCGCGTTGATACTGCCAGCGGGTGCAGCCCTCGTCTTCGAGAACCTGCTGAAAGTCCCCGGCGCCTTTGAGGTAAAGCTGCCCGTCGGACATCAGAAGCGCGAAAATCGTGCCCTCGTGATAGAGGCACAACCCGCCCATCATCTTGCGTGTGGTGATGTCGCCAAGACCCGAGAACAGCTCCACCGCGTGGGCAATCTCCTCCGCCGAAACGCTCACGTCTCGGCGCTCAACTCGTCGATATCCTTGAACTTGATCGACTCACCGCAGCCACAGGCATCGGCCACGTTGGGGTTGCGGAACTGGAAGGACGCCTCCAGCAGCGACACCTCGTAGTCGATCTCGGTCCCGAACAGGAACATCTGCGCCATGGGGGCGATCATCACCCGCGCGCCATCCTGTTCCACCACCTCATCGTTGGGGTCGATCTCGGACACGTAATCCATGGTGTATTCCATGCCCGCGCAGCCGCCCTTCTTCACCCCGATCCGCAGACCTTGCGTGCCGCCCTGCTCCATGAGCTTGGCGATCTGCCGCGCGGCCTTGTCGGTCATGGTGACGGCTTGTTTTCCGGGGATACCGAACATCGGGGCGGTCCTTTGGATGACGCGTATGGGGGATATGTAAGCGCCTGTGTACTTCGGCTCAAGCCCCGCAAGGCCGGTGTCACTGCATCATCGGCATCACAAGGGCGAGGGGGATGGCCACGCCGAAGCCCCATAGAAGGCTGACAATCGTTCCAAGGATCAGACGTTTGCGGCCCAGATCCTCGCGACCCGGCGCACGAACGGCAAGGTAGAGGCCCTTGGCGGCCACAACCGCCGCGGAGAGGATCGGAAAGCCGCCGATCAGCACTACGCACAAAGCCGCGCGTTCGGCCCATCCGACGACCACGCCGTCGCTTTTGCCAAGCCCCTGGCGCGCGACGATGGTGGCGACCGCATATTGCCCGCCGCGCGCGGCGAAAAGCACGCCCGCAGCGATCATGTAGTAAAGCGGCAGGTTCTCGACGTCCGCCAGCGGGCTCATCGCCCAGATCATCGGGAAGAACAGGGCCACCCCGGCGATGGAGGCGATGTGCAGAAGCTGGTCCGCGACATAGGCCCCCAAACCTTCGGGCATCGCGTAGGTCTTGACGATGTCGATCCACAGATGGGCCAGGGCGAGCGCGATGAAACCGGGATGGAAGGACAGCGTCGTCAGGCACATGGTGCCAAGGACCAACCCGATATGGGCTGCCATCGCGATGGCACGTTTCTTGTTCACGACCATCCACGTGGTCTGGAGCACGTAATCGGCGATCACATGGGCCAGGAACAGGGCCGAAAACGTGTAGGCTGCCATCCGGGTGATCAATCCTCGTGATCGGGTGCGCGCGCCCGTTGCGCGGCACCGGCAGCCGGCGAGAATGCTGGCCCCTGCGTCTTTACCCCAGGCGGATCATGGCAGGGGCGGGGGCCGGGAACAAGCGCCCCGAAGGTTAAGGAATGCCTGTCTTTACAGGAGGGAAAAACCGGGTCGCGTTTGGGCGCGGACGCGGCTTTACATGAAGCCAAGCTCCAGGCGCGCCTCGTCGGACATCATGTCCATGCCCCAGGGCGGCTCCCAAGTAATTTCCACGTTCACCGTCTTCACGCCGTCGAGTGGCTCCACCGCGTCGGCGACCCATCCCGGCATCTCGCCCGCAACGGGGCAACCGGGTGCGGTCAGGGTCATGATGATCTCGACATCACTCTCCGGGCCGATCTCGATCGTGTAGATCAGGCCGAGGTCATAGATATTCACCGGGATTTCAGGATCGTAGACGGAGCGGCACGCCTCCACGACAGAATCGTAGAGCGCGTGGTCGGTGGTGGAGGGCCGGATCAGCGGCGCGCCTTCCATCTTGGGTGTCTGCTCGGTCATGTGGCCATCCGCTTGTGTACCTGAGCGAAGATATAAGGATTGGGGCATTGGGCGTAAAGGCATAGGCGATGCGGCGTATTCCCTTTTCTGTGGGGCGCCATGCAGGCAAGGGTGGCGTGGTGCACCGCGGAGGGATGTCGATGGATTGGACTGCAATGGCCGCGCCGTGGCTGCGGATCGAGGCGGATACGGATGCGGCCCACGCCCCGGTGCGCCATGAATTGATGGCGCGCGCGAATTTGAAAAAGGGGCAGCGGGTTCTCGATATCGGACCGGGCGCCGGTATCACGCTTCTGGATGCGGCACGGGCGGTGGGGCCTGACGGTCAGGTGACGGGGATCGAAGTCGCGCCACCCTTCGCGGACAGGGCGCGCGAGCGCACGCCTAGAAACGTGGACGTGATTGTCGCCGATGCGCAGGACCACGCATTCGAGCCTGCAACCTTTGACGCGGCGATATCTTTGTTCGGCGTGATGTTCTTCCGCGACAGCGTTGCGGCCTTCGCCAATATCCGCCGCGCGATGAAGCCCGGTGCACCCTTGCATTTCGCCTGCTGGGGACCGCCTGAGAGAAACCCGTATTTCACCATGCCCGGACGTGTTGCGGCAGGCGTATTCGGGCCGGGCGCGGCATTCGATCCGACGGGGCCCGGTCCGATGCGGTTCGGCGATGTCGAAAAGTTGCACGCCATTTTGTCCGATGCGGGATGGTCGGCAGAGATTGAGACCCTGGATATGGTTCTTGCGCCGCCGGGATCGCCGGAACATGTTGCGTCGATCCAGATGACGATCGGTGCGGCGTCCATGCGGATCGGTCAGGCGAAGGACGCGGGGACCCTGACCGACAGCCAACGCGACGCCGTGAAAGCCGGGATGGTAGAGGGGTTTGCGGAGATGGTTGAGGATGGTGCCGTCCGCGTGCCCGGGAATTTCCACTTCGTGCGCGCCGTGGCCTAGGGCCGTGTTTGTCCGGTCGGGGCGAGAAAGCCCGCCAACGCGGTGATTGCGTGGCGGATCGGTGGATCGTGGCGGCCTTCGTGGTGACAGACGAGCCAACGCTCTGAGCCCAGCGCATCGATCGGCGCGTCCAGGCGGATCAGGCCATCTGTCAGGTCGCCCACGAAGGTCGGCAAGACCATGCGCCCGATCCCGGCTTGCGCCATGGCAAGGCCAAGGGGCGCCTCGTTCGCGCGGGTCACAACGGCGTCGCCATGATGCGCATCGGTCCACTGCGCCGACGGGGTGACGGCCCTGTCACCGGCGGCCCCGATCCAGCCCATGACGTCCGCATCGCGGCCGTAGACCGCAAATTCGACGCTGCCCGTCCGCCGTCCCGCCAGCCAGGGTTGGTTTGGTCGCCGGTTTCGCACGCCGATGTCGATCTCTCGCCGCGCGATGTCCATGTCCCGCTCGCTTTGCAGGAATTCGGGCACCCAATCGTATTCGGGTCGCCAGAACTCCTCCAGGTGCCGCGCCAGCATCAGGGAGGTCCAGGTTCCGGCGGAGATGCGGACGCGGCGTTTGCCCCGGGGGCGGTCGCGCCATGCCGTGATGTCGGCGGCGGCGGCCTCCATCCGTTCGGTGCGGCGCAGAAGCTCCCTACCTTCCGAGGTCAGTGCGTAGCCGAGGCGTCCGTGCTGGAAGAGCGGGCGGCCAAGCGCCGCCTCAAGCCCCGTCATGCGCCGGCTGAGCGTGGCGACACTGACGCCCGCCTCAGCGGCGGCGGCGGTGAGACTGCCTTGGCGGGCAACGATGGAGAACAGGGCGAAATCATCCCACATCGGCGCGCATCCTTTTCATTATTGCAAACGAGGCTTCACCCCTGGCGGTCGCGACCTTGGCCGAAACGCGGCTAGGTCAGTCCATCTTCACGAAAGGAATATGGCCATGCACGAGATCATTCGCAAGATCGACATCGCGGCGCAACCGCAAACGGGCGTCATGAAGGAGCGGGAACTGTTTGCGCAGATGAAAGCGGAGGAGCGTGCCGCCTTGAAGCGCGCGCGCCGCGCTAGACGGTTGGAATGGCTGGGGTGGCGGCGGGCGCCGACGCGGACTGCACCTACCCGTCGGGACAGATGAACAGGATCGCCCATCCATCGCGCGGATAACGCGGCGGGCAATTCTGGATCGATGTCACGGTGACGGCGAACCAGTCGGGGATCACGGTCTGCCCCACGGAGATCAGGCCGCGTCGGTTCTCGTAGGCCCATCCCGGATACCGGCCGCTGCGCGCCCCGTCGGCGTAAGCGCGCACGGCCTCCGCCGCGGTTCCGAATGTCTCTTCCGTCCATTGCGACCCGAACCGGCGCGGGTCCCATGCGTTCACCAGCGCGTTGAACAGGGCAAACCGCCTTTCCACGATTTCGGGGCGCTCGAAATAGGCGATGGAATGCATCGCCAGCAAAACGACCTCTCCCTCTCGCTCCACTGCCGTGATGTAGGAAATCAGGCTGGTATCGGTCTGGGTGTAGACATGCACGATTGCGCCGTCGAAGGGGCCGGACAGACCAGCAAGAATGCTGTTGCGCAATTCGGCGTCCCGGTGGGCCAGATCACCCGCGACATTGCCCCGAAACGCGTCATCCACGGGAAAACTGCGCAGGCGTTAGGGTTCGTTCAGGGCGTCATGGATTGCCGTCACCTCCGCCACGGTCAGGGCATGGACGGGGCCGCCGATGGAGAGCAGGGCAAACAGCAACAGGCGGATGGCAAGCATTGGGCGGCTCCGGAGCGCGGGGATGGTGAGGCGGAGTGTGGAGGCGAGGCTGGCGGGAATGCAAGCGGCGTTTCCCCCGCGCAGGCCCTTGGCAAATCGGCCCTTGCGGTTCATTCAGGCGCCATGACCGAACGCTTCTCCTTCACGCGCCACGCGACATCCGGCAAGGCCCGCACAGGCGTGATCCACACCCCGCGCGGCGAGATACGAACACCCGCCTTCATGCCCGTGGGCACGGCCGCGACCGTCAAGGCGATGATGCCCGAAAGCGTGGCCGCGACGGGGGCGGATATTCTTCTGGGCAACACCTACCACCTGATGCTGCGCCCGACGGCAGAGCGGATTGCCAAGCTCGGTGGGTTGCACCGCTTCATGAACTGGGCGGGGCCGATCCTGACCGACAGCGGCGGGTTTCAGGTGATGAGCCTCGCCGATCTGCGCAAGTTGACGGAGGATGGCGTCACGTTTCGCAGCCATATCGACGGGTCCAGACACCTGCTGTCGCCCGAGCGGTCGATGGAAATCCAGAAGCTACTCGGCTCGGACATCGTGATGTGTTTCGATGAATGTCCCGCGCTGCCTGCCGATCGCCGCGCCTTGGAGGAGTCCATGCGCCTGTCGATGCGGTGGGCCGCGCGTTCGAAGGAAGCGTTCGGGGACCGCCCGGGCCACGCGCTGTTCGGCATCCAGCAAGGCGGGCTGGAGGAGGATCTGCGCGCGGAATCGGCGGATGCGCTACGCGAGATCGGGTTCGATGGCTACGCCGTCGGTGGCCTTGCCGTGGGCGAGGGGCAGGAGGCGATGTTCGCCTGCCTCGACTTCGCGCCGGATCAACTGCCCGCGGACAAGCCGCGTTACCTGATGGGTGTGGGCAAGCCCGATGACATAGTGGGTGCGGTGAAGCGGGGCATCGACATGATGGATTGCGTCCTGCCGTCCCGGTCGGGGCGGACGGGGCAGGCGTGGACGCGGCGGGGGCAGGTCAACATCAAGAACGCGCGCCATGCCGACGATCCGCGCCCGCTGGACGAGGATTGTAATTGCCCGGCCTGCACCAAATACTCCCGCGCCTACCTGCACCACGTCTTCCGCGCGCAAGAGATGATCTCCGGCATGCTGCTGACCTGGCACAACTTGCACTATTATCAGGAGCTGATGGCCGGGATGCGGGTGGCGATTGCGGAGGATCGGTTTGCTGGGTTCGAGGCTGCGTTTCACGCGCTGCGGGCAGGCGGTGATATCGAGCCGCTCTGACGCACGCACGGGGAAGGCGGGCGCGCCCTTCCCCGAGAAGGACGGGAAATCCGCCATGGGCTGCACGTCGTGTCTTCACTAATTTGTGATGCAGTTGGATTTGTCGCTTTATCGAAAGGTTTTATCCCATGACACGCGCCGTCTTTGCCTTCGCTGCAACCCTCATCCTGAGCGCGCCCGTCGCCGCGCAACAGCTCGACGGTTGCAGCGTCACGCCCGATGAATATGAGACGATTGTGGCCCCGCTTCTTGATGGCGACTGGACCGGCACGAACGGTGCGGGCTACATTTCCGGGCCGCAGATGAACATGCCCCTACCGCCGTCCGGGGCTGAGGCCGTGACCATCACCTACAACGACGACGGCACGATCTTCGCGGCCGGTGGCGATTGGCAGGCCATCGAAACGCGCGTCGTCAATGAGGCCATGGCAGGGGACTTTGGTATCACGCTGGCGGACGACCCGAACCTGCAAACCCGCATGGATTTCGACAATCTGGGCGTTGCGGTAAATTGTTCCACCGACCTTCTGCCGCTTGTGTCTTTCCGGGGCGACGCGGTGATGGAAGGGGAGCAGATCCAGTTCGAGGCCTTGCTCTACATGGTGAACGAAGACCTGCTTTCGGGCATTTTTCACATGGAGTTCATGGGTCACGCGGCGCGCCGTTTCGTAACGCTCAGCCGTTAATTATCTGGACCAGTACGACACAGCGCGCCGAGGGGAGCCCCCGACGCGCATTGTTTTTTGGTGTCGCGACTACTTGCGTTTGCCGAAGAGGCTGAAACCGCCCTTGGCCTTCTTCTCTTCCGTGCCGGCCTGTCCATCGAAGTTGATCCCGTTCTGCTCGAAGAAGCCGCGGACGACCGGATTTAGAAGGCCGCGACCACTGGCGTTTTGGGGAAGGCCGAAGCCACTTCCGTAATTCAGTTCAACCACGACCGGGCCATCTTGTGTGATGGCGATGTCGGTGGATTGGAACTTGATCGGCTCGAAGATGCGGGCGGCGCGTTCGTTCATCTCGCGCAGCTTGTCCCAATGGGGCAGCGTCATGCCCATCAGGCCCGCGTTGACGTCATGGTCCGGCAGGAAGTCGATATCGTGGCCATTGCGGCGAACGATGGTCTTGATCTGGCCGCTTGCGACGTCGACTTCGCACGCGATATTGCCGCTGCGCCAAAGCGTGTCGGCCACGTTGTCGCCCTGCGGCATGGAGATGATGGCGATCGGACAATACACGTCCTGCTGACGCACGAGGTTCAGCATACGCACGGTGGCCAGCCCGGACGCGAACGGGTCAAGGTCGCTGTGATTGTCGAGGCGGCGCTGCAAAAGGTAGGCGTCGCCCGCGAGGTGTTCGCGGAAGAAGGCCTCATAGGTCATCGGGTCAAGCCCGTCACAAATGATATGCGTCGCGTCGGCGTCGCGGACCCGAAACGCGCCGAAGCTGACCATGCCATCGCGCATCTTGCCGAAGAGTTTGCTTGTACCAAGCGCCTTGATCACATCGCGCAATTGCTCGGGCGAGCCGACTTTCTCAATGCCGGGGTAAATCCGTTGCGAATGGTCGATCACGGCGACTGTCTCAGGCACGGCGACGCCACCCGTGGACAGAACGGATGCCGCCATCATCTTGTCCTCGGCGCTGGCCTGCCACGAGCGTTTGTTGACCTTGTGCGCGATGGGCCAGTGGACGTCGTTGGAGATAAACTCCGCGCGCTTGGCATCATCGAAGCGCGTGTCGTCGTAGAGGCCCCAGCGCAGATATTCTTCCATGTTGATCTTGCGTACCGACCGGTTCAGCGCCTGGAATTCCC
This sequence comes from Hasllibacter sp. MH4015, assembly GCF_020177575.1. Lineage (NCBI taxonomy): Bacteria > Pseudomonadati > Pseudomonadota > Alphaproteobacteria > Rhodobacterales > Roseobacteraceae > Hasllibacter > Hasllibacter sp. MH4015. The sequence goes on along the minus strand of NZ_JAHTBK010000001.1, from coordinate 1,666,267 downwards.
GTCCGATCTGCAAGGCGGAGCGTCCGGATTTCTTGGCTGCATAGGCCACCATTTCGCTGACGCTGAGCTTCTCGCCGCCGGAATACTTGTTGTAGTCGCGCTGTGCGGCGCTGATGGGGGCCTGCATATTCATGGTCTTGCCTCTTGATGACTGCTTGATTGGGCCGGTTTTGGAAACAATGCCGGGGAAAAGTGACCAAAGTTGGGCGAGGCGGGCAAATCGTGCACCCGCGCGCCGTGCGTCACCCGACTGGTGTGACCCCCAAGCGTTAAACCTTCCTTTACGGGCGCGCGTCGGCGTCGGTTTTTCGGTGTTCTCCACAGTATTTTGGGGCGTCATGTCGGCGGGACGCAAAGGATGGGTTGTGGCGACGCCTCTTGAGGTGCAGGATTTGCGGCGATGGACGCGCTTGAAACCACCGCACGCGCGCCCCACGTTAAGACATCCTGAAGAGGAGAGGGCCTAGGCTGCCGCAAAGCGGGGCCAGACCTTCGGCCAAAGCAAAGGAAGGCATGAAGCTTATGCCAGAGCAAACAACGTACCCCGTCCTGCCGCTGCGCGATATCGTCGTGTTTCCGCACATGATCGTGCCGCTGTTCGTCGGGCGGGAAAAATCCGTCCGCGCCCTCGAAGAGGTGATGGAGGATGACAAACAAATCCTTCTGTCGTCCCAGCGCGACCCGGCCGAGGATGATCCCGGCCCCGAAGGCATCTATGACATGGGCGTGCTGGCCAATGTGCTCCAGCTGCTGAAACTGCCCGACGGCACCGTCAAGGTGCTGGTCGAAGGCCGTCGCCGTGTCCGGATCGAGGAATATACCGCCACCGACCTGTTTTTCGAGGCTCGCGCGACGGAGCTGGCCGAGACGGCGGGCGATCTCGACGCGATCGCGGCGCTGACCCGGTCTGTCGGCGAAGAGTTCGAGAAATACGCCAAGGTCAAGAAAAACGTCCCCGAGGAAGCGTTAGGGCTGGTTTCGGAAGCCTCTGATCCCGCGAAGCTTGCGGATCTGGTCTCCGGCCACCTGGGCATTGAGGTGGCGCAGAAGCAGGAGCTTCTGGAAACGCTTGAAGTCGCAGGCCGGCTTGAGAAGGTCTATGGCCTGATGCAGGGCGAGATGTCGGTTCTGCAGGTCGAGAAGAAGATCAAGACCCGCGTGAAATCCCAGATGGAGCGGACGCAGCGCGAATATTACCTCAACGAACAGATGAAAGCGATCCAGCGCGAGCTGGGAGATGGCGAAGAGGGCGCGGGCGAGGTCGCGGAACTCGAAGAAAAGATCGCCGAGACAAAGCTGTCGAAAGAGGCGCGGGAAAAAGCGGAAGCCGAGCTCAAAAAGCTCAAGAACATGTCGCCGATGAGCGCGGAAGCCACCGTCGTGCGCAACTACCTCGACTGGATGCTGTCGATCCCGTGGGGCACCAAATCCCGCGTGAAGAAGGATCTGGGCCGCGCGCAGAAGATCCTCGATGACGACCACTATTCGCTTGAGAAGGTGAAGGAGCGGATCGTCGAGTATCTAGCCGTGCAGCAACGCTCGAAAAAGCTGAAAGGCCCGATCATGTGCCTTGTCGGCCCTCCCGGTGTGGGCAAGACGTCGCTCGGTAAGTCGGTTGCCAAGGCGACGGGGCGCGAGTTCATCCGCATCTCGCTGGGTGGCGTGCGGGACGAATCCGAGATCCGCGGCCACCGTCGGACTTACATTGGCTCGATGCCCGGCAAGATCATCCAGGCGCTGAAGAAGGCGAAAACGACGAACCCGCTGATCCTGCTCGATGAAATCGACAAGATGGGGCAGGATTTCCGGGGCGACCCGGCGTCGGCCATGCTTGAAGTGCTGGACCCGGAACAGAACTCGACCTTTGTGGACCACTATCTTGAGGTCGAATACGACCTGTCGAACGTGATGTTCCTGACGACCGCGAACTCCTACAACATGCCGGGCCCACTTCTGGACCGGATGGAGATCATCCCGCTGGCGGGCTACACCGAGGACGAGAAGGCGGAGATTGCCCATCGCCACCTGATCCCCAAGCAGGTGAAGAACCACGGGCTGAAGGCCAAGGAATTCACGCTGGAGCCCGAGGCGCTGCAGGAAATGATCCGCGTCTATACCCGCGAGGCGGGGGTGCGGAACCTGGAGCGGGAGATCGGCAAACTCTGCCGCAAGGCGGTGACGAAGATCGTCCGCAAAGAGGTTGAAGAAGTTGTCGTAACCCTCGACAATCTCGATGATTTCCTGGGCGTGAAGAAGTACCGCTACGGTCTGGCGGAGGATGCGGACCAGGTCGGTGTCGTCACCGGGTTGGCCTACACCTCCGTGGGCGGCGACCTGCTGCATATCGAGGCGCTGCAATTGCCGGGCAAGGGTCGGATGAAGACCACCGGCAAACTGGGCGATGTGATGAAGGAGTCGATTGACGCGGCCTCTTCCTACGTCCGGTCGATTGCGCCGCAGATCGGGGTGAAACCACCGAAATTCGACCGCATGGACATCCACGTCCACGTGCCCGACGGCGCGACGCCCAAGGACGGGCCAAGCGCGGGTCTTGCGATGGTGACGTCCATCGTGTCGGTCCTGTCGGGCATTCCGGTGAAACGCGACATCGCCATGACCGGTGAGGTGAGCCTGCGCGGCAACGCCATGCCCATCGGCGGGTTGAAAGAAAAGTTGCTCGCCGCGCTTCGCGGGGGGATCACAACGGTTCTGATCCCGCAGGAGAATGAGAAGGACCTGGCGGAGATTCCTGATAACGTGAAGGAGGGGCTGAATATCATCCCCGTCAATCACGTATCCGAGGTTCTGGAACATGCCCTGACCAGCACGCCCGAGCCGATCGAATGGGACGAGGCGGCGGAAGAAGCGGCCGCGGCCCAGGCGGCACTCGAACGCGGGGGCACCGGGGCCACGGCGCACTGATCCGTCGCGCCTTTCACCAGACAATGAAAAGCCCCGCCGGAAACCACTCCGGCGGGGCTTCTCAATTCATGGATGTCACGGGAATGTTCCGTGACGGCGCCTCAGCCGTGGTGCAGCATGATCAGCAGCAGCAGCGCGAAGACCGGGACGAAGATGCCTTGGTTCGAGGCGGCTGTGTCTTCGATCACGACAACTTCGGGCGTGTGCGGCTGCACGTAACCCGATGCATTCGCGGTGGGCGCCATGACGGCGAGGCTGAGCGCAGCAGCGCAGGCGAGCTTTTTCATGAGATTTCCCCTCAGATAGTTAGGCAGGCAGACGTGGCCGGATCGGAACGGCCAGCATTACGGCACGTAGAACACAACGTTTGTGCGCCCCGATCAACGCCCGGGGGCCGGAATCGATCCTTTCGGGCCGTTCAAACCGCCCAAAGTGGCCGCAGAGCCACGGTTCCGGCGGGCGGAATGGCGCTCAAATCGCGCGCAGATCGCGAAAAGCGTGGCCCGCACACCACGCAGCAAAACTGATTCGCAGCCCTCCGCCACCGATTCGTTGCCTGCCGCGGCAAGCGCACGCCATGGTTGAGCGCATCGTTTTTCCTTTTTGCGCCGTCCGTTTACATGTCTTCGTTCAACCGCCGTTCCCTGCTTCTTGGCTCCATCGCGGCCCTGGCCGCCCCCGCCTTGGTTCGCCCGGCGCAGGCGCAGGCCGCGGGGCAGAGCTTTGCCGGCCGCGGCCCGATCCTGCGCGGTGTGGACGCGACCGTCACGCACATCCCCACGGCGCAGCCGCTGGTGGCGATGACCTTCGACGATGGCCCCCATCCGCGCCTGACACCGCAGCTTCTGGATATGCTCCGCGTCCGCGGTATCCGGGCGACCTTTTACGTGATCGGGCGCAACGCCGCGCGCTATCCGCAGATCCTGCAACGGATGGTGGCGGAGGGGCACGAGATCGGCAATCACACGTGGTCGCATCCCAGCCTCTACGGGCATTCGGACGGCGCGCTGTTGAACCAGATCGACCGCACAAATCAGGCGGTCTTCGCGGCCGTGGGCCGCCCGCCGGTCACGATGCGCCCGCCTTACGGAAACCTCTATGACCGCCAGCGCCTGATGCTGCACCAATCGCGCTCCATGCCCACGATCCTGTGGTCGGTCGATCCGCTTGACTGGCAACGGCCCGGATCGACGGTGGTGTCGCAGCGCATCGTACGCGGCGGGCATTCCGGTGGTGTGATCCTTGCCCATGACATCCACACGGCGACGGTGCGCGCTATGCCGTCGGCGCTTGACGGCCTCACCGGGCGTGGATTTCGATTCGTCACGGTGTCCGAACTGATTGGCTGGCCGCGATGGGATCGCCGTCGTCTGCGGTTGGTTTCGCCACAGGCTTAACGCTTTTGTAGCGTCGGGGTGGCAGAAAAGCCCCTGATCCGTTAGGTTGTTCGTGAAACGGAAACAATCTGCGCTCCGATCCGCCGGGATCAAGGCAACGCAGGGACAAAGGGGCACGAGACGCATGGCGACGACCACGAAATCCACCAAAACGACGAAACGCAAATCGACATCGGCGGGGCCAAGACGCTCCGCGACCGGCACGACCCGCAGCCGGACGACCTCGACCAAGAGCACAGCGAAGGAGAAGGCCGCCGCCCCCCTTGGCGTCGTGAAGGAAACGCCCACCAAAATGGCCAAAGCGCCCGAACCCGCGGCCCCCGCCACCGCAGAGGCGGATGAGCGCCTGCGCCGTCCGGACCTCATCGAAGCGGTGTCCAATCGCGTGTCGGTCAAACGCTCCGACGTCAAGATGGTGATGGATGTTCTGCTGGACGAACTGGGCAAGGCGCTCGACAAAGCAGACGAAATCGTGGTGCCGCCCATGGGCAAATTGATGGTCAAGAAGCGCATGGAAAAGCCCAACGGCGCGGTGCTGACGATCAAGCTCAAGCGCGCGGATGAGGCGCCCGATGCGGGCGATGTCGCCCCCCTTGCAGATGCCGGCGATGGAAGCTAAAAGCCCGCCCAACGGGTGATTAGCTCAGTGGTAGAGCGCTTCGTTCACATCGAAGATGTCAGGAGTTCAAATCTCTTATCACCCACCATTTTTCTTGTGTTACGGTTGTGTTGAGCACGACGTTTTGCGGGTGGCCTGACCGACGCGCCTCGCTATGCGCGGCGCTGGGTCAGGAGTGCAAGTCTCTTATCACCCACGATTTTTCTTCTGTTACGGTTGTTTTGAGCACGACGTTTTGCGGATGGCCTGACCGACGCGTTGTATCCCGCGACGACATCACGTGCCCGAAATCCAGCCTTCCCGCATGACCTATCCGCCGCTTTTCATCCTTCGCCACGGCGAGACGGAGTGGAACCTGGCCGATCGGATGCAGGGGTGGAAGGATTCCCCCCTGACCGATCTGGGGCGGGCGCAGGCAGCGGCGCAGGGGCGGCTTCTGGCACGGCACGCGCCGGATCACTACGATATCAGGGTCAGCCCGTCCGGGCGGGCGCAGATGACCGCCGAGATTGCGTTGGGTCCCATGGTCGCCAATGCGGTAAGCGATGATCGGCTGAAAGAGATCAACGTGGGCCATTGGGTCGGGCGCAGCCTTGGGGAGATCCGGGCCGAGTTCCCCGATATCGACATGTCCCGCGACCGGCACCTTTGGAAATTCGACGCGCCAGGTGGAGAGACGTTGCAGGAGATGACGCAACGGTGCCGCGCGGTCCTCGACGATCTGACCGGGCCGACGGTCATCGTGACCCATGGCGTCACGTCCCGCCTGCTGCGCTGCCTTGCCCTTCATCTGCCGCCGACCGATCTGGGCGCGCTGCCGGGCGGGCAGGGGGTGGTGCATCATGTGGAGGCGGGGCGCGCGCGCGTCCTGGCCGAGTAATCGCTTGCCGGGGGGCCGCGTCCTTTGCTATGCGGAGCGTCGGTTCGGGTGGTTAGCTCAGTTGGTAGAGCGTCTCGTTTACACCGAGGATGTCGGGGGTTCGAGCCCCTCACCACCCACCACCATACCTTTCTCCAGAAAAAGACGTGCGCCCGGAAGCGGGTTCTGCCGGGGGCCGATGCCGCATCGGCGCTCCTGCACACCAGCCGAGCACGCGGGGACGCTTGCCCGGTCCTTTCCCGGGGAGGCGACAAATCCCGGCCCGACGGGTCCGCCGACTTGACCCGCCGGTCCAGTCCTGGCCACACTCCGCCCGAACGCGCAGACATGACAGGACGGCCCGATGAGCGACACCAAGATCATGCCCCCCGGCCAAGGAAACCCCCTGCAACCGGCGATCATCATCTATATCGTCTATGCCGGAAGCTTCCTCGTGCCCTTCGCGGCCATCGGCGGATTGGTCTACGCCTACGTGGAACGGGGCAATAACGCGGTCCTCGACACGCACCTGGATTTCCTGATCCGCACCTTCTGGTGGGGGTTCTTGATGATCGTGCTTGGAATCATCCTGTCCTTCGTCTTGGTGGGCGCATTGGTGCTGTTGTTCTGGATGGTCTGGACGATCGTTCGCCTGATTACCGGTATCCAACTGGCCCAGAAACAACAGCCGATCCGCGATGTCGAACTCTTCGGGCTGAAAGCCGTCTGATCTGCGCGGTGGCGCACAGGACGGGTTCGGTGCGGGGGAATTGGCGGCGGGCGGCCTGACCGCTATCTCTGGTTCAGTCCCAAGCCCACAAGGAGCCGCGTGACATGAGCTGGAACCCCGCCCTCGACCCCGAATGCCCGACCGGTGACGCCGTGGACGCGATCGAGACCGTGATCGTGCCGCGGGCTCGCGATCTTGGCGATTTCGAGGTCCGCCGCGCCCTACCTGCGCCCAAGCGGCAGATGGTCGGCCCCTTCATCTTCTTCGACCAGATGGGTCCGGCGGAATTCCTGACGGGCCAGGGGGTCGACATCCGTCCGCACCCCCATATCGGCCTCTCGACTGTGACCTACCTTTACGAGGGCAAGTTTCACCACCGCGACAGCCTCGGCACGGATCAATGGATTGAGCCGGGCGCGGTGAACCTGATGACGGCGGGCCGTGGGATCACCCATTCCGAGCGGATCGACGGCGATATGCTGAACGAACCCTATCGCCTTTCGGGCATTCAGACCTGGATCGCCCTGCCCAAGGATGCCGAAGACGGTGCGCCCGATTTCGTCCATGCCGCAAAGGCCGATCTGCCGTTTCTGGAGGGGGAGGGTAAAGAGCTTCGCCTGATCCTCGGCACGGCCTATGGCGCGGCTGCGCCGGTCAAGACGCCGTCCGAGATGTTCTACGCCGACGCGCTATTGCAGCCCGGTGCCAAACTGCCGATGCCCGACGATCACGAGGATCGCGGCGCTTACGTCCTCGATGGCGACGTGACGATTGCGGGCGAGACCTTCGAGCGGGGGCAGATGATGGTCTTCCGCCCCGGCGACCGCGTGTCGATGCAGGCCGGATCGAAAGGCGCGCGCGTCATGATCCTGGGCGGTGAGACGCTCGAAGGCCCTCGTCACATCTGGTGGAACTTCGTCGCCTCCTCCAAGGAGCGCATCGAAGAGGCGAAAGAGGCCTGGCGCCAAGGGGATTGGCAACACGGTCGCTTCCAACTGCCCCCGACCGACAACGGCGAATTCATTCCGCTGCCTGAGCGGTAAACGCCCCAGGGCCGTCCTGCCCGTCGCCGCGCCTTGGGCCGCCCTATCCGCCCTTGCCAGCGATTGCGCGCGCAGGCAGCGTGCGCGCATGTTCATCCGCCCCGCCATGCAAGACGACCTCGCCGCCATCGCGCATCTGCACGAGGCGAATTGGCGGCGCGATTACGCGGGCCTCTTGCCCGAGGCGGCCCTGGGTTCCCGGCTCAGCACCTATATGCAGCAGCGGTGGCATCCGGGGGTGTTGTCGACCAGCCGCGCCTTCGTGGCGCACGATGCGCGCGACGACCTGATCGGGTTCGCCGCCATGCTCGATGAGGGGCCGGACGGCTGTGCGTATCTCGACAATCTGCATGTGGCACCGGTGGCACGCGCCCAGGGGGTGGGTCGGGCGCTGATGTCGGCGGTGGCCATCCTCGCCATTCCCGGTGCGCTGACCCTTGAGGTGCTGAGCGCCAATCGCACGGCGCGCCGGATCTACCGGAGCTGGGGCGGTATCGAGGGGCGGGAATTCAATGACACGATCCTGGGCGAGGCCGTACCATCCGTCATCGTGGGCTGGCCGGAGGCGACGCAACTGGTCGACCGTTTGCGGGGTCTGCCCCATGGCTGACGCGGCCCCGACGCCCACGCGCGCGATCGTGCTTATCCTCGTCGCGATGGTCTGCATTTCGGTCAATGACACGCTCATCAAGCTGCTTTCGGGCGGCTACCCCCTGCACCAGATGGTCTTCGTGCGTTCGATCATCGGCGTCGTTTTCACCGCGATCATTCTGCGATACGAGGGCGGCTTGCGGCTGTTGCGGACGGCGCAGCCGGGCCTGCACGCGATCCGGGCGCTTCTGATCGTCGCGGCCAACATGCTCTATTTCGCGGCCCTTGCGGTTATGCCGCTCGGCGCGGCGGTTGCGCTGTTTTTCGTGGCGCCGCTTTTCATCACGCTTCTGGCGATCCCTGTCCTGGGGGAGCGTGTCGGTCGGCATCGCCTGACCGCCATTCTGGTCGGGCTGGCGGGCGTGGCCGTGATGATGGCCCCCGGCGTCGATTGGGGGGAGGCCCCCCGCGGGGCGCTGATCCTGCCGGTCCTGGCGGCGGCGTGTTACGCGGGCATGCAGGTCATGACGCGGAAGCTTGGCGCGCAATCGGCGGCATCGGCCATGGCGATCTACATCCAGGTGGCATTTATCGCGGTATCGGCGCTGTTCTACGTTGGCGTAGGCGACGGGCGGTTCGCGCAGGGCGTGAACAATCCCAGCCTGCAATTCCTGCTGCGCGCGTGGATTTGGCCGGAGCCGGGGGATTGGTGGAAATTCGCGACTCTCGGCCTGATGTCAGCGGCGATCGGCTATAGCCTCAGCCAAGCCTATCGTTTGGGCAATGCCGCCACCATCGCGTCCTATGAATACGTCGCCCTTCCCGCCGCCATCGTGATCGGCTGGACCGTCTTTGCCGAACGTCCCGGCGTGGCGACGATCCTGGGTGCTGCACTGATCGCGGGGGGCGGGCTCTATGTCTTTGCGCGCGAACGCAGGCAAGCGGGCGTCGGCCCGGCGGCGGAACGTCCGATCCGGCGGGGTTGAGGCGGTTTGCGCCGGGCGAAGGGGCCACGTTTCGGATTATCCGCAACAATACCGGGCGGGGGCGCGCAACGGCGCTTGACGGGGTAGGCGGCGGGTCTTAAACCGCCCCTCACGCCGGAGCAGTCCGGTGCAGGGTGAGCGGTTGTAGCTCAGTTGGTTAGAGTACCGGCCTGTCACGCCGGGGGTCGCGGGTTCGAGCCCCGTCAACCGCGCCACCATCCTGCACTTTCGACGGTCAAGGCGTGATGCGCGGTTGTAGCTCAGTTGGTTAGAGTACCGGCCTGTCACGCCGGGGGTCGCGGGTTCGAGCCCCGTCAACCGCGCCAATTCCAATGCCAGATGCTAGACCCCTCTGGATCGCGGGCGCGCATCGCGCTGACATCACATCTGTGTCCCGCGCCTTGCAACGGCGCTTCGCCGCGCTCTATCCAACCCCATGACGCGCGTATTCGCCTTCCTGTTCTGCCTTTGCGCCGCGGCGTCCGCTAAAGGTCAGGACGCGCCGGACCCGCTGATCATGCCGATGGCCGCGATCCTCGATCTGGCGCGGCAGCCGTTCTTGGCGGAGGATCGGTTCATCGCGGCCCTGTCAGAGGCCGTGCCGACCCATCTGATCCGATCCGGCCCAATGGATACGCCCGAACCGGACCCGTTCCTGTGGGCCATCGGCGGCACGTTCGGCCCCGACAGCGCGCGCGCCTTGCCCGGCGCGATCTTTGGGTGCGGGCGGTACGGCCTCGCCACGCGGGAGGCGTTCGCGGAACGCGGCTTCGTGGAGCCGCGCATGTTCGCGTTGATGCGTGCGGCCCTTCCCCTATCCGACGACCCCGATGTCTGGCCCGACGGGGCCGTGGCGCGGCTGCATTGCTCTTTCGTGTGGGACGACGCGCGGGTTGTGGCCATCGTGCCGGAGGATGCCGCGCTTGCCACGCTGAACGCGCATTACGCGGAGGTCGGATCAAGCGCGAATATCGCGTTCCGCCAAGCGCTTTACGGCCCGGACGGCTATGCCCTTACCGGACGGCACGGTCCATCGGATACTGTGATCCACGTTGAAAGCGCCCAGATCGTCCTGACCCTCGGACACCAATCCCTGACCTTTCGCAGCTTCCTGATGGGCGGTGGGTTCTGAAGGGCGTCAGCCCCTGTGAATCCAGCCGCCCCCGAAGATGCGCCCGCCTTCCGGCGAATAGAACACGCAGGCCTGTCCGGGGCTGACGCCTTCTTCGGCCACGATCAGTTCGACCTCTGCCTCAGTCGGGGACAGGGGCCGGATTGTCGCGGCGCGCGGCGGGCGGGTGGAGCGGATCTTGACCTCCAGCTCCCACGCATCGCGGCTGTCGAAGGGTGCATCCCCCAGCCAGTTGATCTCCCGCACCGGCACGGTTCGGGTGCTGAGCGCTTCTTTCGGGCCGACGATGACGCGGCGCGTGTCGGGGTCGAGTTTCACCACGTAAAGCGGATCGGCCAGCCCCCCGATGCCAAGGCCGCGCCGTTGCCCGATCGTGTAATGGATGACACCACGGTGTTGGCCGAGGACGTTGCCGTCCGTATCCACGATCTCTCCGGGATCGGCCGCACCGGGGCGCAGCTTTTCGATGACGGACGCATAATCGCCATTCGGCACGAAGCAGATATCCTGGCTGTCGGGCTTGTCGGCCACGCTCAGCCCGTATTTTGCGGCCAACGCACGGGTTTCGGCCTTGGAGGTCAGGTGGCCAAGCGGAAAGCGTAGGTAATCCAGTTGCTCCTGCGTGGTAGAGAAAAGGAAATAACTCTGGTCGCGCGCGGCATCGGCGGCGGAGTAAAGCTCCGCCTTTTCCACACCCATCTTGCGTTGAATGTAATGGCCCGTCGCCATGCAATCCGCATCGAGGTCTTTCGCCGTCGCCAGCAAATCCTTGAACTTCACCCGCTCGTTGCAGCGGATGCATGGCACCGGAGTGGCGCCCGCAAGGTAGCTGTCGGCGAATTCGTCGATGACCGCGTCACGGAACACATTCTCGTAATCGAGGACGTAGTGCGGAAAATCCATCGTCTCGGCCACGCGTGCGGCATCGTGGATGTCGCGCCCGGCGCAGCACGCGCCCTTTTTGGCCAAGGCCGCGCCGTGGTCGTAAAGCTGCAAAGTCACGCCCACCACGTCATAGCCTTCTTCGGCCAATTGCGCGGCGACGACCGAGGAATCCACACCACCTGACATCGCCACCACCACGCGCGTATCCGCAGGCGATTTGGCAAAGCCAAGGGAGTTGAGGCCGCTTTTTTGGTCGAGCGCCATGGGATCGGTCCTGACGAGGAAGGGTAAGCGCGGAATATAGGAAAAAGGCGCGCTATCTCAAGGACTGCTTACGCGATCTTAAGCCTCCTGTTCCATGGTCCCGGCAACACAAGCGAGATTTGAGGCCAAGATGTACATCAGACGTATCCAGGGGCCCCATGCCGTCACCTTGCCCGATGGCTCCACCATGACGCGCTCGGACCTGCCATCGCCGCGCACCTCGCGGTGGGTGGCCAGCCGGAAAGCGGCCGTCGTGCGGGCGGTCGACCACGGGCTTCTGACGGCGGAGGAGGCGATTCGTACCTACAGCCTGTCGGAGGAGGAGTTGGAGGCGTGGCGCGCCGCGGTGCACCAGCACGGCGAAAACGCCTTGAAAGCAACAGCTTTGCAGCAGTTTCGCGACTAAGGCTCAAAAAAATCCGGATGTTTTTGTGAATCGATCCGGTGTCAGTAACCTGTAATTAACCATTTCGGCGAAAAGTGGGCGACAACACAAAAGAGTTTACCCGGAGAGAGCTGATGCGCGTTCTGCTTGTCGAAGACGATCCCACCACGTCCCGCAGTATTGAGATGATGTTGAAGCACGCCAACCTCAACGTCTACTCCACCGATCTGGGGGAGGAGGGGATGGATCTCGCCAAGCTCTACGACTACGACATCATCCTTCTGGACCTGAACCTTCCTGATGTTTCCGGCCACGAGGTGCTGCGCCACCTGCGCACCGCACGGGTGGAGACGCCGATCCTGATCCTTTCAGGCCTCGACGATCCGGAAAACAAGCTCAAGGGTTTCGGCTTCGGTGCCGACGATTACCTGACCAAGCCGTTTCACCGCGAAGAACTCGTCGCGCGCATCCACGCCATCATCCGTCGCTCCAAGGGCCATGCCCAATCGGTGATTGAGACCGGTCGCATCTCCGTCAATCTCGACGCCAAAACGGTGGAGGTGGAAGGCGCGCCCGTCCACCTCACGGGCAAGGAATACCAAATGCTGGAGCTTCTGAGTCTGCGCAAGGGCACGACGCTGACCAAGGAGATGTTCCTCAATCACCTCTATGGCGGCATGGATGAACCGGAATTGAAGATCATCGACGTGTTCATCTGCAAACTTCGCAAGAAGCTGAGCGAAGCGACCGGCGGCGACACGTATATCGAAACGGTCTGGGGACGCGGTTACGTGTTGCGTGATCCGATGCCGGCTGCCGAACCGCTTGGCATCGCGGCCTCCGCCTGACCCTTCCGCACCACCCCTAGCGCCACGGCGCGGCGGTTTCTGTGGGGGCTTTCACCGAACACGCAGCCTGATGCGCTTGGAACGGCCCGGTCACTGCCCCGGGCCGTTTTCCCGTACCGAACCCGGCCCACCGAACCCGCCATCTCTGGACGCGGGCGGCGCACGATCCTATCACCTAGGGCATCGACACCGGCCATGGGGGCGCGACCTTGTCAGACAGAATGCACGACGCGGCGGCCCTGGCCGATGCCCTGACGGAGGCGGAGGCCAAGTCCCGCTTGAAAGAGCTGGCCGCGGTGCTTGCCCAGGCGAATACCGCTTATCACCGGGACGATGCACCTGACCTGACCGATGCGGAATACGACGCGCTCAAACGTGAAAACGCGGCGATCGAGGCGCGCTTCCCCGCGCTCAAGCGGTCCGACAGCCCCAGTGATCAGGTCGGCGCGCCCCCGTCGGATGGATTCGCTAAAGTGACCCATTCCCAACGGATGCTGTCGCTTTCCAACGCCTTCGATGCCGATGACGTGCGCGATTTCGTGGCCGGCATCCGGCGCTATCTTGGCCTGTCCACCGATACCCCGCTTGCCTTCACGGCGGAGCCCAAGATCGACGGATTGTCTCTGTCCCTGCGGTACGAGGACGGCCAACTCGTCACCGCGGCCACACGGGGCGACGGGGCGGTGGGCGAAAATGTCACCGCGAATGCCCGGACGATTACGGATATTCCAACCAGCCTGGACGGCGCGCCGGATATCCTCGAAGTGCGCGGTGAGGTCTATATGAGCCATGCGGATTTTGAGGCGCTCAACACGCGCCAAGCGGATGCCGGCGCCAAGACCTTCGCCAATCCCCGAAACGCCGCCGCCGGATCGCTGCGCCAATTGGATTCTGAAATCACGCGGTCTCGCCCGCTGAAATTCTTCGCCTATGCCTGGGGGGAGGTCAGCGAACCGCTTGCCGATACCCAGACCGGCGCCCTGGACCGCCTCGAGAGCATAGGCTTCCAGATCAACGAAACCACGAAGACCTGCAAGACCGCGCAAGAGATGCTGGACCACTATGCCAGCATCGAGGAGGCGCGCGCGGCGCTGGGTTATGACATCGACGGCGTGGTCTACAAGGTCGATGACCTGGCCTTTCAACGCCGCCTCGGGATGCGCTCAACGACGCCGCGTTGGGCTATCGCCCACAAATTCCCGGCCGAGCTGGCCTGGACGACGTTGGAGGCCATCGACATCCAGGTCGGGCGCACCGGCGCGATCAGCCCCGTCGCGCGCCTGACGCCGGTGACGGTAGGCGGTGTCGTCGTCTCCAACGCGACGCTGCATAACGAGGATTACATCGCGGGCCGCGACGCCAACGGCGCGCCGATCCGGGACGGAAAAGACATTCGCGTGGGCGATTTCGTGCAGGTTTACCGCGCGGGCGACGTGATCCCGAAGGTGGCCGACGTGGACCTCTCCAAGCGGCCTGACGACGCGGTGCCCTATGCCTTCCCCGAGACCTGCCCCGAATGCCAATCCGCCGCCATCCGGGAAGAGGGCGACGCCGTGCGCCGCTGCACCGGGGGCCTGATTTGCCCCGCGCAGGCGGTGGAGAAGCTGAAACACTTCGTCTCCCGCGCCGCGTTCGATATCGAAGGTCTGGGCGCCAAACAGGTGGAGGCGTTCTACCTCGACGGCTGGATCAGGGAGCCCGCCGACATCTTCACCCTGCGCGACCGGTACAGTCAGGGGATGCACCAGCTCAAGAACCGCGAAGGCTGGGGGGAGAAGTCGGCCGAAAACCTGTTTGACGCCATCGACGACAAGCGCCGAATTCCGCTCGCGCGCCTGATTTTCGGCCTCGGCATACGCCATGTGGGGGAGGTCGCCGCGGCCGATCTTGCGCGCCATTACACAAGCTGGACCGCGTTGGCCGAAACGGTGGACGCCTCGGCTGAGGCCGCCCAGGCCCACTTGCGCGCGGAGGAACTGATCCTGGCCGAACGCAAGCAAGCCGCTGATGAAGGCCGACGCGCCAATCTGCAAGCGCAGCGGGACATGGCCTGGGCCAATACGCCCGAGGAGGCCAAGACAGCGTGGGAGGATCTGATCGGCATCGACGGGATCGGCGCGACCGTGGCCGTGTCACTGGTCACGACATTGAAGCAACGGCGGGAACGGGACTCGATCGAGCGTCTGATTGCCCATCTCGACATCCAGGCCCCCGAGGCACGGGCGAGCGAAAGCCCGGTCGCCGGTCAGACCATCGTGTTTACCGGCAGCCTTGAGAAGATGACGCGGGCGGAAGCGAAAGCGCGCGCCGAAAGCCTGGGCGCGAAAGTCTCCGGCTCCGTCTCGGCCAAGACCGATATCGTCGTGGCGGGGCCCGGCGCGGGATCGAAGGAGAAGAAGGCGCGGGAGCTTGGTGTAAGACTGCTCGACGAAGATCAATGGCTGGATCTGATCGGCGATGGCTGAGAAAGATCGCCCGAAGGCGCATATTCCCAAGGGCCGGCCGGAGATCCTGTTCCCGCTCTTTGCAAGCCTCGATGCGTTGGACGGCGTCGGGCCGAAGACCGCAAAAAGCTACGCGGGCATCGGCGTTGAAACCCCCAAGGATCTGATCCTGACCCTGCCCGTGGGCGGGCTTGACCGGACACGCCGAGAGTCCATCCGGGATGTTCCCCTTCCCGGGATGGCCACGGTCGAGGTCACGGTGGGCGCGCATCTCAAACCGAAGGGCCGCGGCCCCTATCGCATCGACGTGGAGGATGCCAAGACCGCGTTCCAGTTGGTCTTCTTCCACGCGCGCGGCGATTATCTGGACCGGACTTTGCCGACGGGAAGCCGCCGTGTCGTCTCCGGCAAGGTGGAGCTTTACGACGGCATCGCGCAGATGGCCCATCCCGATCACATGCTGCCCCCGGAAGAGGCCGCGAGCATCCCACCGTTCGAGCCGGTCTATCCGCTGGCCCAGGGTCTGACGCAGAAGGGGGTTCACAAGGCCGTCACATCGGCGCTGGACCGGGTGGAGATATTGGGCGAATGGATCGACCTCGATCTGGTGCGGGAGCGGGACTGGCCCGCCTGGTCCGACGCGCTCCAGGCCGCGCACAGGCCGAAGGGTGCCGCCGATCTCAGCCGCGCCCACCCGGCCCGCGAACGCCTCGCCTACGATGAGCTTTTCGCCCACCAGTTGACCCTGTCGCTCGCCCGCGCCCATCGCAGGCGCAAGCCCGGTCTGGTCAGCAAGGGTGACGGTGCGTTGCGCGACAAGGTGCTGAAGACGCTGCCCTATAAGCCCACCGGCGCGCAGATCCGCGCGGTGGAGGAGATCGCGGAGGATATGGCGCAGCCGCACCGGATGAACCGTCTTTTGCAAGGCGATGTCGGATCCGGCAAAACGCTCGTGGCGCTCATGGCGCTGCTGATCGCGGTGGAAGCGGGCGGGCAGGGCGTGATGATGGCCCCGACCTCCATCCTCGCCGGGCAGCATCACCTGAACCTCAAACCGCTGGCCGATGAGGCGGGGATCGTGTGCGAAATCCTGACCGGCGCGGACAAGGGGCCGGAGCGGCGGGCGAAGCTGGCCGCACTGGCAAAAGGTGACATCCACATTCTCGTCGGCACCCATGCCGTGTTCCAGAACGACGTCACGTTCCACGATCTGCGCCTTGCGATTGTCGATGAACAACACCGCTTCGGCGTGCGTGAACGGGTCCGGTTGAGCCAGAAGGGGGCGGCCGCGGATATCCTCGTGATGACCGCCACGCCAATCCCGCGCACGCTGTCACTGGCGCAATACGGCGATATGGATCTGAGCGTGCTGGACGAAAAGCCGCCCGGGCGCACCCCGGTCAAAACCGCGCTCATCTCCACCGCGCGGCTGGACGAAGTGGTAGATCGACTGCGCACGGCATTGGCGGAAGGGCGGCAAGTCTATTGGGTCTGCCCGCTGGTCGAGGAATCGGAGGTTTACGACGCCACGGCGGCGGAGGAGCGGTTCAAGATGCTCCGCGCCGCCTTGGGCGATGACGCCGTCGCCTTGGTCCATGGCCAGATGCCGTCGGCCCAGAAAAACGCGATCATGGCCGCATTCAAGGCGGGCGACACGCGGGTCCTTGTGGCGACAACGGTGATCGAAGTCGGCGTGGACGTCCCCAACGCGTCGATCATGGTGATCGAACAGGCGGAGATATTCGGCCTATCGCAATTGCACCAATTGCGGGGGCGCGTTGGGCGGGGCGCGGCGGAATCCACATGCCTCCTCCTTTACCGCGCCCCGATGGGAGAGACCGCAACACGCCGCTTGCAGGTCATGCGAGAGACCGAGGACGGGTTCCGCATTGCCGAAGAGGATCTTGCGATCCGCGGGGCGGGCGACCTGATCGGCACGGCGCAATCGGGTCTGCCCCGGTTCCGTATCGCGGATCTGGAAGGGCAGGCGGCGTTGATGGCGCTGGCCCAGACCGACGCGCGCACCCTCTTGGCCCGCGACCCGGAATTGGAGGGCGCACGGGGGCAATCAGCGCGGGTTCTGCTGTGGCTGATGGAGCAGGACAAGGCCATCCGCCTGCTCGACGTAGGGTAAGGCTAAAAATGAGAACAAACGCGGTTTGTTCGCGAATGTTCTCAAAAAGTTCTGGACAAATGCGACCGGACATGAGAACAAAGGGTCAACAAAGACGTTAACCAACACCCGGAGGTCCCCATGATCCGCCAAGCCACTCAGATCCTCGCCCGGTCGCGCGACACGCTGATGTATGATTTGGCCGGTGTCGTGGCCCTTGCCGGGATGACGGTCGCGCTCTTGCATCTTCCGGGTCTCATCTGAGGTCCGACACGGTTCTGCCTGCGATCCATTCTTGGGTTTCTTGTTCCGGCGACTTGTCCCCGCCCGAACATCTGCCTCGCCCATAGCCCCATGCCTCGGGGCGTCACGGATACGCATCACTCCGCCGCCATCCTGCCCTGGATGCGCGGCGGTTTTTTTGGATGGCAGGTCGTTCGGGACGGCGCCTAGGCGCAGGCGGCGCGTTCGGCTTCGGCCATGGCGTCGGCGGTGGCGTCCAGCGCAAGCATGATGGAGGCGTGGCGATTGCGATAGTCGCGCGCGGGTTCCAGCACCTCATATCCCGCGAAGGGCAGGGACGGGGGATCACCGCCGTCCTTCAGCATCGCGCGCAGGGCGTCGCGGGCGGCCTCGACCTCCGCGCGGGTGCGTCCGATCACGTTCCGGCCCAACAGCGCGGCAGCGGCCTGGCCAAGGGCACAGGCCTTCACGTCCTGCCCGAACGCGCTGATGCGTCCATCCTCCATCACCACGTCCACCGTCACCGTCGACCCGCAGAGGGGCGCGCGTTTCTTGACGCTGGCCTGCGGGTCGGCAAGCCGCGTGCGGTGGGGGATGTCCGCCGCAAGCGCGAGGATGCGCTGGGAATAGAGCTTGATGAGATCGGTGTCGGTCGTCATCGCTTTGCCTTTCGTGCCGTCTGCCCATAGGTAGCGGTGAGTTTTCGATTTGCAAAGGGTGCGCCCATGACCGCCTTCGACCCGGCCACACTCCGCTTTGACGCCAACGGCCTGATCCCCTGCATCGCCCAAGAGAAGGGGAGCGGCGAGGTTCTGATGATGGCGTGGATGAACGCCGATGCCGTCGCGAAAACCCTGGAGACGAAACGCGTGACCTATTGGAGCCGGTCGCGGCAGGCGTTCTGGGTGAAGGGAGAGACCAGTGGCCACACGCAGGACCTGGTCGACCTGCGGGTCGATTGCGACCGCGACTGCCTGCTGGCGATCGTGAACCAGACCGGCCCGGCCTGCCACACGAACCGGCGGGTGTGTTTCTTCACCTCGGTTACCTCCGGCGAAGAGGTGGAATTGATGGCGCCGGAGTGAGGGGTTGCGCGCTTGCAACCAGGGGTTAAGTCATTAAAAGAAAACAAAAAAGGCTTTTCTGGTAACCAAATCTTAAGGATTGGAGATCATAGGCCCACCATTGCCCGAACATCTTGCGGGCTCGCCCCATCCTCCCGATACTTGCGGATTGCGCGCGCGTCGTCACGCTTGGCCAGCCGCTTGCCGAACGTGTCCCGGATCAGACGATGGTGGTGGTAGATTGGTGGCGACAATCCCAATTCCCATTGTAGGAACCTTTGCAGGAATGTCGCCTCGAACAGGTCTTCGCCACGTATCACGTGGGTCACACCCTGCTCGGCGTCATCGAGAATGACCGAGAAATGGTAACTCGCCGCCATGCCGGGCCGGGCGAGGACCGGGTCGCCCACACGGGTCAGCAGATGCTCGGCGGTCACGTCATGCTCTCCCTCATGAAGGGGGCCGGTTTCCGTGAAGGCCGGCATTCGGGAGGGCGGTCCGACCGTGCGGGACAGGTCATAGCGCAAGGCGTCGCCGGGTTGCCGATCTGAAAAGGCGCGGCCCCGGCAGGTGCCGGGATAGATGCGCCCGTCGGGGCCGAAATCCGGCACACCTTCTTGTGGGGCGGAGGCCGCAGCGGCGATGTCGGCGCGCGAACATCGGCAGGGATAGACCGCGCCGTGGGTCGCAAGGCTTTCCAGGGCTGCCCGGTATCCGTCGAAATGATCCGATTGGCGGCGCACGGGGCCGTCCCAACCTATGCCGAGCCAGCTCAGATCCTCGTAAATCAGATCCTCCCATTCCGCGCGGGCCCGGGATTGATCGAGATCGTCGATGCGCAGAAGGAATGTCCCACCGGCGGCCCGCGCCATGTCATGGGCCAGCAGCGCCGAATAGGCATGGCCCAGATGCAGCGGCCCGGTGGGCGACGGCGCGAAGCGGGTGATCACGATTTGCGCAGGATGTAGATGGAGGACTTCATGTCCTTGCCCGGCAGGTGATCGCCGTAGCTGTCATGGATCAGATCGGCGCTGTTCCGCGCCTTGGCCAGCGCCTCCATGTAGGTCTGATCGGCAAGGGTCGCGTCATTGTAGCTGAACCCCAGAAGCCCGCCCGGCGGCAAGGCGGCGATGAGCGTGTGCAACGTCTCCGCCGGGGCGGCACCGAGGCTGACGACGCCGATGGCCGCGATGATCGTATGGCCGCCAGGCGGCGCGTCGCCCGGTTGGCTTATCCAAGTGGAACGGTAAGCGCCGGTCCGGGATGCGATGTCGAGCATTTCGGGCGTGATGTCGGTGCCGTCGATGGCAGTGAAGCCCTCTGACGCCAGCGCCATGCCCGAGAGGCCGGTGCCGCATCCGAAATCCAGAAGCGGGACGGTTTTGTCGGGTGCGACCTTGGCCAATGCCTTGGCGAGGCGGCCCGGCGTGGCATAGCCCGCGCCTTGCACATCGACGTCATAGGTCGCGGCCCAGTCGCGGTAGATGGCCTGGGTTTCTTCGGGTGAGCGGGGCTGCCAGAGCGGTTTGTCGAACGTTGCCATGGGGGAAGCCTAGGCGGCGCAAACGGCCTGCGTCCAGATCATTCGGCGGCCTGCGCTTGCGGGGCGAGCCACGTTTGCCAATCGGCCTTGGCGCGATCGGTATAGGCCTTGTAGCGGTCCTTGCGCCCGCGCCGTCCGCCTTTGAGGCCTTCGACGGGGGGGAACAGGCCGAAATTTACGTTCATCGGCTGGAAGCTCTTCGCCTCCGCCCCGCCGGTGATGTGGGTGACGAGCGCGCCCATCGCGGTGGTGTGGGGCACCGGCGGCAGCACGTGCCCGTGGTGTTCGGCGGCGGCCAAGCGGCCCGCAAGCAGGCCCATGGAGGCGGATTCGACGTAGCCTTCCACCCCCGTGATCTGGCCCGCGAAGCGGATATGGGGTTTGGAGCGCAGGCGCATCTGGTCATCCAGCAGCGTGGGGGAATTGATGAAGGTGTTCCGGTGGATGCCGCCGAGCCGCGCGAAACTGGCGTCTTGAAGGCCCGGAATCATACGAAAAACAGAGGTTTGCGCGCCGTACTTCATCTTGGTCTGGAAGCCCACGATATTGTAAAGCGTGCCGAGCTTATTGTCGCGGCGGAGCTGCACGACGGCCCAGGCCTTGGTCTGCGGATCGTGGGGATTGGTCAAGCCGACGGGTTTCATCGGGCCGTGGCGCAGCGTCTCCCGGCCCCGTTCGGCCATGACCTCAATGGGCAGGCAGCCGTCGAAATAGGTGGCCGTCTCCCCCTCCTTGAACTCGGTCTTGTCGGCGGCGAGAAGTGCGTCGATGAAGGCGTCGTATTCATCCTTCGTCATGGGGCAATTGATGTACGCCTCCCGCTCCTCCGGCGTGTCGCCCTTGTCGTAGCGCGATTGCCGCCAGGCGACGGACATGTCGATGCTATCGGCGTAGACGATGGGGGCGATGGCGTCGAAGAACGCGAGACTGTCTTGGCCCGCTTCGTCCGCGATGGCCTGGGCCAGTGCGCCGCCGGTGAGCGGGCCGGTGGCGATGATGGTCGGGCCGCTGTCGGGCAGGGCGGTGATTTCGTCGTGGGTGATCTCGATATTCGGGTGGGCGGACAGCTTGGCAGTGACAGCTTCGGCAAATGGGTCGCGGTCCACCGCCAGCGCGCCACCCGCGGGCAGTTTGTGCGCGTCGGCGGTCGTCATGATGATGCTGTCTGCGGCGCGCATTTCCCAATGCAGAAGGCCCACGGCGTTCTGTTCGTCATCGTCGGAACGGAAGGAGTTGGAGCAGACCATTTCCGCGAGGTGGCCAGTACGGTGGGCGAAGGTTTCGACCTTCGGACGCATCTCCACGATACGCACCTTGAGGCCCTGATTTGCGGCTTGCCACGCGGCCTCCGCCCCGGCCATGCCGCCGCCGATGATGGTGAGATCTGTCATGGGGGGGATTTAGGCGCTCAGACGCCCGAGGGAAAGGGCGAAGCGGCCCGGGCCATGGGCGGCAAGCATCAGGTAGCCGCCCGCGATGATCCAGTTCTTGAAGGCGATCGTCATTTGCCACGGGTCATCCATCAGCACGTGAAAGACGCTGGTGGCGATGCAATAGAGCGCGGCGAGGATGGCGAGGGGGCGGGTGGCAACGCCGAGGGCGAGGCCGATCCCGGCGATGGTGGTGAAGAGGCCGGCGGGCCACAGGAGCCAGCCGGGCAGGGCGGCAAGCGCAAGGAGCGCCTGCGCCTCGGTCGGGGAAGCCAGCTTCTGCGCGGTGCCCGCCAGCATCAGCGCCGCCAGGAGAAGGCGCCCGATCAGCGCGAGCGCGTCAGTCACCGCTTGTGTCCGGCGCCCCGCCCTCGTCGATGACCTCGGCGTCTTCGTCGCCTTGGTCAGCGATATAGGCCACGGAAACCACTTCTTCGCCTTTTCCGGTGTTGAACACCTTCACGCCACCGGCAGAGCGGGAGCGGAAGGAGATGCCGTCAATCGGCACCCGGATGCTTTGACCGGTGGAGGTGGCAAGCATGATCTGGTCGTCCATATCCACGGGGAAACTGGCCACGAGCGTGCCGCCGCGCATCGCCTTGTCCATGGCCATGACACCCTGACCGCCGCGTCCGCGAACGGGGTAATCGTGGCTGGAAGACAGCTTGCCAAGCCCGCCGGAGGTGATGGTCAGGATCAGATCCTCTGAGGCCGACATCTCCGCGTAGCGTTCCTGGGACAGCTGGCCCTCGGCCACTTCCTCCTCGTCTGGATCAACCTCCTCCTCCGGCGCGCCGGCCATCAGGCGGCGTTGCTTGAGATAGGCGGCCCGTTCGGAAGCCTCCGCGTCGAAATGGCGGATGATCGACATCGACACGACCTCATCATCGTGGCCGAGCTTGATGCCGCGCACGCCGGTGGAGGCGCGGGAATTGAACACGCGCACGTCCGTTGCGGGGAAGCGGATCGCGCGGCCCTGCTTCGTGACCAGCATCACATCGTCGTCGTTCGAGGCGATACGCGCGTTGATCATGCGCCAGCCTTCGCTGTCGCCTTCGAACTTCATGGCGATCTTGCCGTTGCGCATCACGTTGGCGAAATCGGAAAGCGCGTTGCGCCGGACGGTGCCGCGGTCGGTACAGAACACGACCTGCAACTCGTCCCAGTGATCCTCATTCCTATCCACGGGCATGATCGCGGCGATCCCCGTGCCGATCTCGATGGGCAGAATATTCACGATGGCCTTCCCGCGGCTGGAGCGGGAGCCTTGGGGCAGGCGCCAGGTCTTCAGCTTGTAGACCATGCCGGAGGTGGTGAAGAACAAAAGCGGTGTATGGGTGTTGGCGACGAAAAGGGACGTGACGACATCATCGTCTTTCATCGACCCGCCGCTGAGGCCCTTGCCGCCGCGCTTCTGCGCCCGGAAATCGGCGAGCGGTGTGCGCTTGATGTAGCCGCCTTGCGTGATCGTCACGACCATGTCCTCGCGCTCGATCAGATCCTCGTCTTCCATGTCGCCGGACCAGTCGACAATCTCCGTCCGGCGGTCGACGGCGAATTTCTCGCGCACTTCCGCCAATTCCTCGGAGATGATCGCAAGGATACGCTCCCGCGAGGCGAGGATGGCGAGGTATTCCTTGATCTTGCCTGCAAGCTCCTCCAACTCATCCGTCACCTCTTTCACGCCCAATTGGGTTAGGCGTTGCAGGCGCAGCTCAAGGATCGCACGGGCCTGGGTTTCGGACAGGTTGTATGTGCCGTCCTCGTTGGCCGTATGGGTCGGATCGTCGATCAGCTTGATGAAGGGCAGGATTTCTTCGGCGGGCCAGCGCCGTTCCATCAATTTTTGCCGCGCCTCGGGCGCATCGGCGGAGGCGCGGATCGTGCGCACGACCTCGTCCACGTTCGACACCGCTACGGCCAGACCGCAAAGCACATGGGCGCGGTCACGGGCCTTGCGCAATTCAAACGCGGTGCGCCGGGCCACGACCTCTTCCCGGAAGTCGAGGAAGGCGGTCAGGAACCCGCGCAGCGTCAGTTGCTCGGGCCGCCCGCCATTGAGCGCCAGCATGTTGCACCCGAACGAGGTCTGCATCTGTGTGAAGCGGAACAGCTGGTTCAGAACCACTTCGGGGGTCGCGTCGCGTTTGAGTTCGATCACGACGCGGACGCCGATCCGGTCGGATTCGTCGGCCACGCCGGAAATGCCGTCGATCTTCTTCTCGCGCACAAGCTCCGCGATGCGTTCGATCATGGAGGCCTTGTTCACCTGATAGGGGATCTCGTCGATGACGATGGCGTAACGGTCCTTGCGGATTTCCTCGGTCCGGGTCTTGGCGCGGATGATGACGCTGCCACGGCCTTCCAGATACGCCTTCCGCGCGCCGGAGCGGCCAAGGATAATGCCACCCGTGGGGAAATCGGGGGCAGGGACGTATTCGATCAATTCCTCCGAGGACAGATCGGGGTTCTCGATCAGCGCCTGGCAGGCGTCGATCACCTCACCCAGATTGTGCGGCGGGATGTTGGTGGCCATGCCGACCGCGATGCCGCCCGCGCCGTTGACCAGCATGTTGGGGAAGCGGGCGGGCAGAACCGTCGGCTCTTGCTGCTTGCCGTCGTAATTGTCCTGAAAATCAACCGTTTCCTTGTCGATATCGGCCAAAAGGAACGCGGCGGGCGCGTCCATGCGCACCTCGGTATAACGCATGGCAGCGGGGTTATCGCCATCCATGGAACCGAAATTGCCCTGCCCGTCGAGTAAGGGCAGCGACATGGAGAAATCCTGCGCCATCCGCACCAGCGCGTCGTAGATCGCGCCGTCGCCGTGGGGGTGGTATTGGCCCATCACGTCACCCACAGGCCGCGCGGATTTGCGGTAGGACTTGTCGTGGGTATTCCCCGTCTCGTGCATCGCGAACAGGATGCGGCGGTGCACCGGTTTCAACCCGTCGCGCAGATCCGGGATCGCGCGGGAGATGATGACCGACATGGCGTAGTCGAGGAACGAGGTCTTCATCTCCGCCGAGATGTCGATCGAGGGGCCGGAATATTGCGGCCGCTCGGGGCGGGTTTCCCCATCGGATTCAGGGGGTTCCGGTGTATCGGTCATATGTCCGCCTGTCGCTTGCGCGTTACGCTATATTTTGTTGGCTCTCACTATATCCGCACGGGATATGGGGCGCAATGCCGAGGCGGGATTTTGGCAGCGCCCAGTCATGCGTGCTAACACATTGTTTTCTTTGACAGTAACCGATTTCGCGGCAATCTGGATGAACGAGCGGAGGCAACATTCAAGAGGTGCCAAATGACCGAGACCGAGCTGATGCTGCAAGGATACGGGCTGACCACGGCTGAAATGATCTACCGGATGCCGGATTATCGCAATGTTCTCAATACCTTCGTATGGCAGGACTACGACCTGGCCCCGGATTATCCGAAGCTGTTCGAATTCATTGCCTTCTGGCATGACGAGATCGAGGGGCCGTTGCACTCGGTCCGTTTCACCCATCGCAAGGTGATCGCGCCGGGGCAGTGGCGCAACGTGACGGGCGAATTCACGGTTCACTGAGGCGCGCGGGATCCACGCGTCAAGCCGGTGGGTTCTTCTGGCGACCCGCGCGCTAAGGTGCGGGGCGGGCGCGCTGGAGCATCCCGAACAGGTCCCGCGGATCGTCGGGGTCGGCCAGCAGGTCGAGCCGGTCGTAGAAATCCGTGCCGCGCAGCTTCTCCCGCACGTAGCGCAGGGCGGAAAAATCCTCGACCGCGAACCCCACCGAATCGAACAGCGTGATCTGGCGGGGATCGCGGCGGCCCGTCGCCTGACCCTCGATCACCTGCCAAAGCTCCGTCACCGGATGGTCGTCTGGCAGGGCCTGGATCTCCCCCTCCACCCGGGTCTGGGGCGGGTATTCCACGAAGATGTCGGACCGCAGCAGGATGTCGCGGTGAAGCTCTGTCTTGCCGGGGCAGTCGCCGCCGATGGCGTTGATGTGCACGCCCGCGCCGACCATGTTGTCGGTCAGGATCGTGGCGCATTGCTTGTCGGCGGTGCAGGTCGTGACGATCTGCGCGCCTTCCACGGCGTCTTCGGGCGTGGCGCAGGGGATGACGCGCAGCCCGCTGCCTGCAAGGTTCCGCACGGCCTTTGCGGTCGCGTCCGCGTCGATGTCGTAGAGGCGCACCTCCTCCACCCCGCAGACGGATTTGAAGGCGTGGCATTGGAATTCGGATTGCGCGCCATTTCCGATCATCGCCATTACGCGCGCGTCCCTGGGGGCAAGGTGGCGGGCCGCCATGGCCGACATCGCCGCGGTGCGCAAAGCGGTCAGGACCGTCATCTCGCTCAACAAGGTGGGATAGCCGGTATCGACATCGGCCAGCAATCCGAATGCCGTCACGGTCTGAAGCCCGTCGCGCGTGTTCAGCGGATGGCCGTTGACGTATTTGAACCCGTATTGCGTGCCGTCGGAGGTCGGCATCAGCTCGATCACGCCATCGGGCGAATGGGCGGCCACGCGGGGCGTCTTGTCGAACAGCGGCCAGCGGCGGAAGTCAGCCTCGATCGCGTCGGCAAGCTCCACCAGCATTCGTTCTAGCCCGATATGGTGGATCAGCGCCATCATGTTGGCGACGGAGACGAAGGGGACGAAAGCGCGGGCGGAGGGTTCGGGAAGGGTCATGCCGCGACCCTCCCGTCGAAGCTGCGCGTGGGGCGGTCGAAGACCTTGCGGCCCATGAGCGACGCGGTCAGGTCCACCATGAGCGACGCGGTGCGCCCGCGTTCGTCGAGAAACGGGTTCAGCTCCACCAGGTCGAGGGAGGTTACGAGGCCGCTTTCGTGGAGCATTTCCATCACCAGATGTGCCTCCCGGAACGTGGCACCGCCGGGGACGGTGGTGCCGACGGCGGGCGCGATGGAGGGGTCGAGGAAATCCACGTCGAGCGAGACATGGAGCAGGCCGTCCGCCGCCGCCACCCGCGCGAGGAATGCGCTGAGCGGGGTTGCGAAGCCCGTCTCGTCGATCGCGCGCATGTCGTGGAGGTCGACGGGGAGATCGGCGAGCGCCGCGCGTTCCTCCGGATCGACGGAACGCAGGCCCATGATGCAGACATTCTCCGCCGGGACCGGGGCGGGGACGGGCGGAAAGGCATCGAAGCCGGGCTGACCGGTGAGATAGGCCACCGGCGTGCCGTGCAGATTGCCCGAGGTCGTGGTGCGCGGCGTGTGGAAATCCGAATGGGCGTCGAGCCACAGGACGAATTGCGGTCGCCCCACTGCTGATGCATGCGCCGCCACGCCCGCGACAGAGCCCATGGACAGCGAATGGTCCCCGCCCAGGAAGATCGGCAGGCCCTGGCCCATCGCGTCCCGCGCGGCGTCGGTCAGCGCCTCGCACCACGCGACGGTCTGCGGCAGCGCCTTGAGGTGGGCTGGACCGGTGACATCGCGGATCGGGGCAGGGTGCAGGTTGCCCAGGTCGCGTACGTCCTGCCCGAGATCGTTCAACGTCTTTGCCAGACCGGCGGTGCGATAGGCGTCGGGGCCCATGATGCAGCCGCGACGATCTTTGCCGCTATCGACCGGCGCGCCGATCAGAAGACAGGTTCGAGACATGGGAAGGCCCTTCCGGATAGATGTTTCGCCCTTTTTGGCGTCCGGTCCGGGTGATCGGGAAGCCGTCAGATCGCGCAAAACGCGCGTGACTTTCACAAATTGGCGGATTATGCCGCCGATATGGACGATACGGATCAGAAACTGCTGGCGGCCTTGCGCCGCGACGGGCGGGCGTCCCTCTCCGATCTTGGGGCGGCGCTTGGACTGTCGCGGGCGACGGTGCGCGCGCGGATGGAGAAGCTGCAAACGGCGGGAGTGATCCGGGGCTTCACGGTGCAGACGGCCCATGACCTGATGGACGCGCCGGTGCGCGGGCTGATGATGCTTGCCATTTCCGGGCCGGGGGCGGAGCGCGTGATGCATCGCCTGACGGGCAACGCGGCGGTCAAAGAGGTGCATTCGACCAATGGCAAATGGGATCTGATCGTGGAGATCGGCACCGATACGCTGGAAGCCTTCGACCGCGTGCTGTTCGACATTCGCCGGGTCGACGGGGTTGAGACGTCGGAGACCTCGCTGCTTCTGAACACGCGCAAGGGCGGGCGGCGGGCCTGACGCGACGGATGCGTTAGGCCGGGCGGCGGGCGGCCATGATCCAGATCGCGGCCAGGATCAGGCAGAAAATTCCATTCCAGCTTGCCATGCTGAGCCCCGCGAATGTCCACGCGGCCTCGTTACACAGAACCAGCTGGGGCCCGGACGTCGTGTCGAACAATTCATCGACCGAAAGCGAGCCGAGGTCCTGCGCCGCCGATGCGCCGCAGACCTGCGGGCCTTGCCACCAAGCCCGCTCCACCCCCGTGTGCAACAGCGAGATGCCCGCATTCACTACCATGCTGAGCGCGCCCAACCACGCGATGATCGCGTTGGGCACCATCACACCGACAAGGGCAAGGCCGATGGCGATCCGGTGCGGCCACCGCTGCCACAGGCACATCGCACAAGGCAGAAGCCCGCCGATATATTCAAAGGCGAGCGCCCCGAGAAACAGGGCAAGGGACCCGGCACCGGCGATGGCGATCAGATGACGGCGGGTGAGGGTCACAGATACCTCAACACATAGAAGCCGCCGACAAGCAGGACGCAAAACAGGATGAACATCAGGCCCAGACGCTTTTCGATGAAGTCGCGGATCGGGGCGCCGAATTTCCACAAAAGGGCGGCAACGATGAAGAACCGCAACCCGCGGGCCACCACGGACGCGGCGATGAAAGTCGCTAGGGGCAGGCCCGTCCAGCCCGACATGATCGTGATGACCTTGTAGGGAAAGGGCGTCAGGCCCGCGATCAGGACCGGCCAGAAGCTGAAATCATTGAAGCGTTCGTTGAATTGTTCGATCCGTTCGACCTTGCCCAACGCTTCGAATATCGGGCGGCCGATCTCCTCGAACGCGAAGTAGCCGATCGCGTAACCCAGAAGCCCGCCCAGGACCGAGGCCACGAGACACACGCCCGCGATCAGCCACGCGCGCGACGGGCGCGCAAGGATCATCGGTATCATCAGGACGTCGGGCGGAATTGGAAAGACGGAGCTTTCGGCGAAGCTGACGATTGCCAGGACCCACAAAGCGTGGCGATGGCCCGCAAACCCCATGGTCCAGTCGTAAAGGCGGCGTAGCATCGCGTATCCTGACAATCATTCGCCGCCTGACGTGCCGCATCGGGGCAGGGGGGTCAAGCGCGGGTCAGCAGCCGTTGACGCGGCAAAATTGCGGGGGTAAGCGGGGCGTCGGGCCCGCGTGGCGGAATTGGTAGACGCAGGGGATTCAAAATCCCCCGCCGCGAGGCTTGTCGGTTCGAGTCCGACCGCGGGTACCATGCATTTTATCGCCGACTAGATCACGTCTTTGGATCGCCCCTTGCGGGCGCGTCGCGGCGCGCGCGTGTTTCGTGGCGTCCCGCGTCACTCGATTCGCGGCCAAAACGGAATAAGTACCTTTGTGACATGTCTAAAAGGACAGGTCGGTCGGAGGGCATTCCCAACGGTTCGTGACACACACTGTTTCCGTTGGGTAAGTTAACGTTTGTCACCGGTACGTGGACAATCTTCGGTGATGGTTAAACTGGATTGCCAGAGCTTTTGGATGATTTGCCATGAAAGACAGGCGGATGGCCGCCTATGATCGGGTGCCCCCCGCGGCGTTCATTTACGGAAGCGAAACAATCGGCCCGGATTCAGCCTTAGATTGAGGCCGTCATTTACCACTTTCAGCCCTATTCCTGACGCAATCCCCGAAAATTTCCCTTCTAATCCCGTCAAATTTTCCGCTATTCCACTTTCAGCCCAACTGGGGGGCGATGTCTGCAATAGGCCACGGGGGCGGCCGCACACGATGACCGCTGTAGATGCGGGAGGGGTGTTGCCGTAACAATATCCGGTCGAAGACCGGGCTCGGGAACGAACGATAGACCGGCGATCTTCTCCAGAGATCACCTGTGTGCCGTAATGCGGGTCTGCCACCCGTAACCTCATCCTCCTTCTAGTCGGATCATTGTGCTGCGTGCCGCCCTTAGCCTCGCGTCGTCGCATGTACAGTTGACTTGTGTTGACCCACGCCCTGCGCGTGGGAGGGCCGGCTCAGACGTCGGCGATTAGGAGAGTGCGAGATGACGAATTTTAACGAGCCGTCCAACCTGGATCAGCTGATCGGCCTGTGGGATTTCCGCAGCGGCAACGAAACCGCCGATACGGGGCTGGATGACGGGATCGCCCAGAACGGCAATGCCATCGACGGCAACGGTCAATCGCCCACCTTCTCCAACGACCAGCTTCACGTCGGCGGCGGCACGAATTCGAGCCCCACGGTGTTCGACGTCAATGCCGACAGCAGCACCTCGGCCGATGACGAGCAGTTCAACCTCGACAAGGGGACGCTGGAGGTCCAGTTCACGCAATCGGCGCATTCCGGCAGTTCCGAAGACGTCATCCTGTCGCGCGGCGAGAAGCATATCGACGAGGATGACGAAGGCTTCTTCGAGATCCGCGTGACCAACGACGGCCAGGTCCAGTCCTACCACAACACCGACAATGGCAACGCGGAAGCGACGCTGTGCACCTCCTCCGGCTTCTTTTCGCCCGGGGATGTCATCAACGTGAAGTACGTCTTCGACAGCGCGACCGGCGCACAGCTGATCGTGGAAAACCTGACGACCGGGGCGTCCGAGACGCTGGTGACCGAAGAGACCGGGCTGACCTTCGACCTGACGGACAATGACGACGAGGAGTTCACCTTCGGCGCCCGTGAAAAGGACGATGGCGTCTACGACAAGGAATTCCAGGGCTCCATCGACTACGTGGCGCTTTACACCACCGACGACACGATCCCGGCCGATCCCGATGGCATCGTCGACGGTGAGGATTTCGGCGAGGTGATGGAACCGGATTACGACGATTCCAACGCGCCCACCGATGGCGGTGGCGACATCATCGACGGGGCCGATGGCATTGACGATGTGATCATGGGCAATGGCGGCGATGACGAGATCGACGCGGGCCTTGGCGACGACACTGTCTTCGGCGGCGGCGACAACGATACGATTTCCGGCAATGTCGGCGATGACCTGATTTACGGCGATAACGGTGGCCCCGCGACGCCGACCGTGCGCGAAAGCTTTGAGTGGAATTCGGTGCCCGATGGCACGGCGGATTCCTTCTCGCAGGATACCGGCTCCGTCACCGTGGATTTCCGCGTTGTGACCGCCGATGCGGGTGTGGAAGACGAAGTCGCCTCCGACCAGCAGAACGTCACGGGCATCGACACCGGCACCGAGACAATCGACGACACGTCGTCCTATGACAGCACGACCAATGGCAACGGCAACGAGGCCAGCTATGAGCTGGACTTCTCCGACCCGGTCGAAAACGTCTCGTTCCGCGTGAACGACATCGACGGCGACGGGATCGTCAAGATCACCGCGCTGGATGCGGCGGGCAACCCGATCACGGTCGAGCTGGAGGCCGGGTCCAACCTGACGCTTCTGGACACCGATGGCGTGGCCGGCAACGACACGGCGGATTCCAATGGCGGCTACCAGCCCGATACATCGGCCGATTACTCCGTCCTCGTGACGATCCCGGGCCCCGTGTCCACGATCATCATCGACCACAGCCAGGATGGCGGCAACAATTCCGGTATCAACATCACGGACGTCTATTTCGACGTGCCGGGCGATGTGGGCAACGGCGCGGGCGACGATGTCCTGATGGGCAACGAAGGCGACGACACGATCTTCGGCGAAGGCGGCGACGATATCCTGACCGGCGGCATCGGCATGGACGAGCTGTCGGGCGGCGACGATGCCGACACGATCGTCGGCGGCGACGATGGCGACATTGCCGATGGCGGCACCGGCTCCAGCGCGCCGGGCGACGCGAATGACCTCGACGTCCTGGACCTGACCGGCGAAGGCCCGTTCCGCATCATCAACGAGACCAATGATGCCGACGGAAACTCCACCTCCGGCACGATCCAGTTCATCGACCCCACCGATGGCAGCGTCACCGGTGAGATGACCTTCATCGAGATCGAAGAAATCCGCGGCGAACGCTACAACGAAGATCCCGATGCCATGGACGATACGGTCGACCTGGACGAGGATACCACGGCGACCTTCAATCCGCTTGGCAATGACAGCGATCCCGATGGTGACACGCCCGTGCTGGTCGATATCTCCGACCCGGCCAACGGTACGCTGACCGACAATGGCGACGGCACCTTCACTTACACGCCCGATCCAGATTTCAACGGGACCGACACCGTCACCTATACCATTTCCGACGGCAATGGCGGCACCGACACGGCCACCGTGACCTTCAACGTGGCCCCGGTGAACGACGCGCCCGACGCGGTGAACGATTCCGTGACCACCGATGAAGACACGCCGATCACCATCGACGTGCTGGACAACGACACCGACGTGGATGGCGACACGCTGGAGATCACCGGCGCATCCGTTCCCGCGGATCAGGGCGTTGTGTCCATCGTCGGTGGCGAGCTGCTGTTCGAGCCGGCCGAGAATTTCAACGGCGAAGCGACGATTTCCTACTCCATCTCCGATGGCAATGGCGGCACCGACACCGCCGAGGTCACGGTGACGGTCACGCCGGTCAACGACGACCCGGTCGCCGTGGATGACAGCGCGTCCACGATGGAGGACGAAAGTGTCGTGATCGACCTGATCGGCAACGACACCGATGTGGACGGCGATACGCTTGAGCTGGCCTCCGTCTCCGTCGATCCCGCATTGGGTGAGGTTGTCGACAATGGCGACGGCACGGTCACGTTCACGCCTGCCCCCGACTACAACGGGCCGGTGACGATCGACTACACCGTGTCCGACGGCAATGGCGGCACAGATGATGGTCAGGCCGTTGTCTCGGTTGGCGCTGTGAATGACGGCCCGGTGGCCGAGGACGACAGCGCCACCACCGACGAAGACACGCCCATCACCATCGACGTGCTCGACAATGACAGCGATCCCGACGGCGACACGCTGGAGATCGTGGGGGCCACGGTCGATCCGGCCCAGGGTACGGTCGAGGTTATCGGCAATGAATTGGTCTTCACGCCCACGGAAAACTACAACGGTCCGGCCGAGATCACCTATACCGTGACCGACAATAACGGCGGCACCGACACCGCCACGGTCAACGTGACCGTCACGCCGGTCAACGACGATCCGGTTGCGGTAGATGACATCGAGACGACCGATGAGGACGTCGCGGTTGTGGTCGACCTGCTTGGCAACGACACCGATGTGGACGGCGACACGCTTGAGCTGGCCTCCGTCTCCGTCGATCCGGCATTGGGTGAGGTTGTCGACAATGGCGACGGCACGGTGACGTTCACACCTGCGCTCAACTATAACGGGCCGGTCACGATCAACTATACCGTGTCCGACGGCAATGGCGGTACCGATGAGGGTGAGGCGATCGTATCCGTGGGTGCGGTCAATGACGGCCCCGTTGCCGTGGATGACAGTGCCTCCACCGACGAGGATACGACCGTCACAATCGACGCTGTGGAGAATGACACCGATGCGGATGGCGATGATCTGACGATCATTTCCGCGACCGTCGATCCGGCGCAAGGCACGGTCGATATCGTCGACAACAAGCTGGAATTCACGCCGGCCGACGATTTCAACGGCGTGGCCGAGATCACCTACACCATCGCCGATGGCAATGGCGGCACCGATACGGGCCTTGTGACCGTGGATGTGGCCGGTGTGAACGATGGCCCCGTGGCGAATGACGACCCGATCGAGGTGGACGAGGATGACAGCGTCACCTTCAACCCGACCGACAATGACACGGACGATGATGGCGACACGCTGACCGTGACCGACATCACCGATCCGGCCAACGGTACGCTGACCGACAACGGTGACGGCACCTATACCTACGAGCCTGATCCGAACTTCAACGGCACCGATGAAGTCACCTACACCGTGTCCGACGGCAATGGCGGCACCGATACGGGAACGATCACCTTCACGGTGAACCCGGTGAACGACGATCCCGATGCCGTGGACGACAGCGACAGCACCGATTTCGAGACGCCAGTTTCCATCGACCTGCTCGACAATGACACGGACCTGGATGGCGACAGCCTGACCGTGACCGAGGCCACCGTGCCCGCCGAACAGGGCACGCTCGAAGATCAGGGCGGCGGCAATTACCTGTTTACGCCCGCCGATGGGTTTGAGGGTACGGCGACCGTGTCCTATACCATCTCCGACGGCAATGGCGGCACCGACAGCGCGGTTCACACGATCGAAGTGGGCGCGGACCCGACCCCGCCCGATGGCGTCGTGGACGGCGAAGAGTTCGGCGAGAACATGGGGCCGGGCTATAACGACGACAACGCCCCCACCGATGGTGGCGGCGACCAGATCGACGGCGACGATGGCAACGACGATGTGATCGAAGGCAATGGCGGCGATGATACGATCAACGCGGGCCAGGGCTCCGACACCGTCTCGGGCGGCACCGGCGACGACGTGATCGACGGCGGCGCATCGCCCGATGGCGACGACCTGTCGGGCGACGAAGGCGACGACACTGTGCGCGGTGGCGGCGGTGACGACACGCTCGACGGTGGCGAAGGCGACGATGTACTTGACGGCGGCGCGGATGATGACGCGATCACCGGCGGCGACGGCAATGACAGCGTGATCGGCGGTGGCGGCAACGACACCATCGACACGTCCGGGTCCGAGGATCTGCTGGATACCGGCTGGCCCGGCTACGGCCCGATCCCGCCCGTCGACCCCGATGCGGACCCCGACAATGATAAGGACACGGTCTTTGCTGGCGAAGGCGACGACGTCGTCTCCACCGGTGACGATGCCGACCTGATCGACGCGGGCACCGGTAACGACACCGTTGACGCGGGCATCGACGACGACACTGTGCAGGGTGGTGCGGGTGAAGATCTGATCATCGGGTCCGAAGGCAATGACGTCCTGTCCGGTGGCGGTGACGACGACACCATCTTCGGCGGTCTGGAAACGCCGGCACCCGATGGCGTGAACTTGGCCGATGATGGCTTCGGCGCCCCGTTCGGTCCCGATCCGCTGACCGACAATAACGCCGACCTGATCGACGGCGGCGCTGGCAACGACCTGATCTTCGGTCAGGACGATGACGACACCATCACCGGCGGCACCGGCAACGATACGATCGACGGCGGTGTGGATGATGATGAGATCTCCGGCGGCCAGGGCGATGACAGCCTGCTGGGCGACCATGGGGACGACAGCATCCAGGGCAACTTCGGCGATGACACGCTGGAAGGCGGTCGCGGCAACGATACGCTGGAAGGCAACGGCGACGATGACCTTATCATCGGCGGCGCGGGCGACAGTATCATCGGCGGCGGCGACAGCGACACGATCATCATCGACCAGGACGAGGTCGACAGCGACGGCGAGAACGACACCGCCATCTTCGCCGACGGCTCCGGCAATGGCGATGACCGTGACACGCTCGACCTGACCGATTTCGTCTCCTACCGGAACCTGGTGGAAACGGTCGATGGCGACGGCGACTCGACCTCCGGCACCGTCGAGGTGAAGAACGACGAGGACGAATGGGTCGAAGTCACCTTCGCCGAGATCGAAACGCTGCTGCTGCCCCCGAAGGAAGCCGACGGCATCGTCGACGGCGAGGAGTTCGGCGAGCTGATGGGCCCGGGCTATGACGACGCGAACGCCCCCACCGATGGTGGCGGCGATCAGATCGACGGCGACGATGGCATCGACGATGTCATCGAAGGCAATGGTGGCAATGACACCATCGACGCGGGCCTCGGCGCCGATACCGTATCCGGTGGCACCGGCGACGACGTGATCGACGGCGGCGCAGATGATGGCGACGACAGCATTGACGGGGACGAGGGCAATGACTCGATCCTCGGCGGTGAAGGCGACGACACCATCGACGGCGGTGACGACGATGACACCGTGCGCGGCAACGAAGGCGACGATGTCGTCTCGGGCGGCGACGGCGATGACAGCGTCACGGGCGGCGCGGGTGACGATACGCTCGACGGCGGCACCGGCGACGACAGCCTGACCGGCGGCTCCGGCGATGACGTGATCGACGGCGGCGAGGGTGACGATACCGTGACGGCCGGAACCGGCGCGGACAGCATCACCGATCTCGACGGCGACAATGTCATCAACTCCGACAATCCCGGCTCCTTCGATCCGGATCTCGGCGTGCCGATCCCGACGGGCGGCCTGACCGGTCCGTTCATCGTGACGCCCCCGGATGCCGATCCGGACGACAACAAGGACACCATCACCACCGGTGACGGCGACGACACCATCAATTCCGGTGACGACGCTGACGTGATCGACGCGGGCAATGGTGACAACGTGATCGACGGCGGCACCGATGCGGACACCATCACCACCGGTGACGGCAATGACAGCATAGTCGGCGGCGAAGGCAGCGACAGCATCGACAGCGGTGACGGCGATGACACCATCGACGGCGGCGTCGGCGATCCTGCGGCCAACTTCATCGACGAGCCGAATGACGGCTTCACCGGCGATCCGATCCTCGACAACGGCGATGACACGATCAATGCCGGCGCGGGCGACGACGTGGTCAACGGCGAAGACGACAATGACCTGATCGACGGCGGCGAAGGCGACGATACGCTGGACGGCGGCATCGACGACGACACCGTGCTGGGTGGCGAAGGCAACGACGTGATTGTCGGCGGCCAAGGGGCGGACAGCCTTGACGGTGGCTTCGGCAACGACACGTTCAATGTCGGCACCTTCACCGATCCCAACGGGACCGGAGATTACCAGGAAGGCGTGGGCGATACGATCGTCGGCGGGGAAGACCCCGATGACGAGGATGAGGATGTCCTTGACCTCACCGGCTCGGGCTCGCTCAAGGTGATCTTCGACGATGCGGTCGATCCGGGCGGTGAGCCGGGTGAATCCGGCACCGTGATCTTCTACACGGACGACACGCAGACCGAAGAATCGGGCCGCCTGACGTTCAAGGAGATCGAGAATGTCATCCCCTGCTTCACGCCGGGGGCCATGATCGCCACGCCGAAAGGGGAAGTGCCGGTCGAAAGCCTGCGCGAAGGCGACAAGGTCATCACCCGCGACAACGGCATCCAGGAGATCCGTTGGACCGGCAGCCGGACGCTGAACCGCACCGAACTGGCCGAAGCGCCGAACATGAAGCCGATCCTCGTGAAGGCAGGCTCGCTCGGGCACAATCTGCCCGAACGGGACATGCTGGTCAGCCCGCAACACCGCGTGCTGGTCACGGGCGAGACGCCGCAACTCTACTTCGACGAAAGCGAAGTTCTGGTGGCGGCCAAGCACCTGGTCGGCAAGCAGGGCGTCAGTGTCGTGGATGCGATGCGGACCACCTACATCCACTTCATGTTCGACCGTCACGAGGTCGTTCTGTCCGACGGGGCCTGGACCGAAAGCTTCCAGCCCGGCGATCAGAGCCTGGGATCTATGGGTGAGGCGACACGCGAGGAAATCCTCGCGCTGTTCCCCGAGCTTGCGACCCAGGACGGTCTGACCGATTACGCGGCCGCGCGCCGCTCGCTAAAGGCTCACGAGGCGAAGCTTCTGCAACTCTGAGTGTGCCTGGGGTCGCGTGTTGCTCGCACCACACGCGACCCCCCGGATTCTGTAGCTACAAGTAACGAGTGGCGCGGACGATCCCAGGGGGCTGGGGTCGTCCGTTTTTTGTGCGCGAATCCCTATCGGGAACCCGTGCCGCGCCCTGTGAATTGATGGGGCAAGGAGGGGTCGACGATGGATATGCAAGAGCTTTGGACGATGGAGGAGAAGTTCTGGCTGGATGGCCCGGATTTCTACGGCGAGGCCATGGCGGCCGATGCGCGCATGGTGTTTCCGGCACCCGTGGGCATCCTGGAGGGCAACGCGATCTTGGAGGGTTTGCGCAACGCGCCGCGTTGGGACGAGGTCGCGTTCGAGAATCGCACGGAAACCGGCACCGATGACGTCGCCGTCCTTGCCTATGAAGCGACGGGATCGCGCGAAGGGGAGGAGCCTTACGTCGCGTTTTGCATGAGCACCTACATTCGCGACGGTGCGGCGTGGAAGTTGCTTGCCCATCAGCAGACGCCGAAGGGCTAGGGGTCAGGCGCCGCGCCCCGCGCGCCACGCCGCCCAGTCTTCCGGCGTGTCGAGGTCGACCAGCGCACGGTGGTCTTGCAGGGGGATCAGGGCCACGTCGCGGGAATGCGCTTTCAGGATGGATCGCGCCCCTTCGTCGCCGTGGAGCCTACCAAGCGATTTGAGGTATTTCGGGGCGAACACCACGGGCTGGCCCGGCTGCCCGTCCTTGCTTGCGGCTTGCAGGATCGGGGCCAGACCCTGCCCGTGCATGCCGAGAAGCAGGTGCAGGTCCGACGCCGTGATCTCGGGCATGTCGGCCAGCACGATCATCACCGCCTGATCCGTGAGCCCCGCCACGCCCGCGCGGATCGACGCGGCCATGCCGTCGTCCCCTTTCGCTTCCACGATGTCGACATCCGCATTGTCCAAAGCGGCGCGGCGCGCGCCTTGGCCCGGCCCCAGAACGACGCGTGTGGCCCCCGCCTTGGCGCAGCGGTCGGCCATCAGGCGCAGAAGGGGTTCGCCGTCCACCTCTTCCAACAGCTTGTCCTTGCCCTTCATCCGCATCGAGGCACCGGCGGCCAGAAGCACGATCAGTGCGTCGCTCATCCCCGCATCCGTGTGCCGTCGGCATCGAAAAGCGGCGCGGTGATGAGGTGGGCGCGGCGCATATGGCCGAGGATTTCGATCTCCACCTCCAACCCTTCGGTGGCTTGCGCGCGCGGGACGAACCCCAACGCGATAGACTTGCCCGCGTGGTGGGAATAACCGCCCGATGTGCAGAAGCCATGCACCGCCCCGTCGATCCAGATCGGCTCATAGGCCACGACATCGGCATCGTCGGCATCGACCTCGAAGGCCGACAGCACGCGATCCGGCGGCGTGGCGCGTTCGGCCGCCGCCGCCGCGCGCCCGATGAACTCCGCGTTCTTCTTGAAGGATATGAAGCGGTCCAACCCTGTTTCGGCGGGCGTGTAATCGGGGGAGAATTCGCGCATCCAGGACCCGAAGAACTTGTCGAGCCTGAGCGACATCATCGCCCGCATCCCGAACGGATTCATGCCGAATTGCTGGCCCGCGTCCCACAGCACGTCCCACAGCGCGCGCTGTTCCATCGCGTTGACGTAGATCTCGTATCCGAGATCGCCGGTATAGCTGACCCGCTGCACGATGGCGGTGCTGAGCCCGATGGTCAGCTGGCGCACATCCATGAACTTCATGTCGCTCACATCCTCGCGCGCAACTTCCCGCAAAACGTCCCGCGCGCGTGGGCCCGCGATCTGGAACCCTGTGCGCCGGTCGGAGATGTTGTCGAGCGTGACTTCGCCCTCCGGCGCGTTCTGCATAAACCAGCGCATGTGATAATCCTGCGCGCCGTAGGACCCGGTCAGCTGGAAATGCCCCTCGCTGAGGCAGGAGATGGTGAAATCGCCGATGATCTTGCCGCGCCGGGACAACATCGGGCTGAGGGACAGGCGACCGGGCTGCGGGATGCGACCCGCCATGATGCGGTCGAGCCAGTCCCGCGCGCCGGGGCCTTGCACGTCGTATTTGCCGAAATTCTGGACCTCGTTGATGCCGACCGCCTCCCGCACCGCTTTGACCTCTCGCGCCGTGGCGTCCCAGGCATTGGAGCGGCGGAACGACGGTGTCTCATACCGGGGCTCGCCCGGTTCCGCGAAGTAATTCGGCACTTCCAACCCGTATTGCTGCCCCCAGACCGCGCCCATCGCGTCGAAGACGTCATACATAGGCGTGGTGCGGAAAGGCCGCGCGACGGGCAGCTCCTCGTTCGGGTAGACGACTGAGAATCGCGTCTGGTAGTTCTCGATCACCTTGGGCAGCGTGTAACCCGGCGTGATGATGCGCCCGAAGCGGGCGACATCCATGGCCATCACGTCGCGCTCCGCCTCGCCCTCGATCATCCACTGCGCGAGGCTGAGGCCCACGCCGCCACCCTGGCTGAACCCCGCCATCACACCGCAGGCGGACCAGTAATTGCGCAAGCCCGGAACGGGGCCGACCAGCGGGTTGCCATCGGGGGCGAAGGTGAAGGGGCCATGGATGACCGATTTGATGCCCGCGCGTTCCAGAACCGGGAACCGGTTATAGGCGAAGGCGATCGAATCCTCGATCTTGTCGAAATCGTCGGGCAGCAATTCGTGGCCAAACTCCCACGGCGTGCCATCGACGGCCCAGGGGCGACAGGTTTTCTCGTAAAACCCGATGCAAAGCCCGCGCCCTTCTTGTCGAAGATAGCTTTCGCCCGCGGGGTCCATCACGTGGGGATGTTCGGTATCGCGTTCGTAGATTTCGGGCGTCTCCTCGGTGACGAGGTATTGATGCTCCATCGGGTGCAGCGGCAGGTAACAGCCCGCCATCGCCGCCACTTCCCGTGCCCAGAGGCCCGCGGCGTTGACCACATGCTCAGCGATGAGGGTGCCCTGATCGGTTACAATCTCCCATGATCCATCCACACGAGGGTTCGTCTCCAACACCTTGGTATGGGTGTGAATTTCCGTCCCGCCCATACGCGCGGCCTTTGCATATGCATGGGTCGTGCCGGACGGGTCCAGATGCCCGTCGAGCGGATCGTAGAGCCCGCCCAGGATACCGTCGGTATTTGTGATCGGTGCCAGCGCCTTGATCTCGTCCGGGCCGACGATTTCCGTCTCCAGCCCTATAAACCGATGCTTCGCGCGCTCGGCCTTCAGCATGTCCAGCCGCTCCGGCGTATCCGCCAGCGTCACACCGCCCACATGGTGCAGGCCGCAGGACATGCCGGTCATCTCCTCCAGCTCTCGATACAGGCGGATCGTGTAGCCCTGAAGCGCGGCCATGTTGGTATCGCCATTGAGCGTGTGAAACCCGCCCGCCGCATGCCAGGTGGAGCCGGATGTCAGCTCGGAGCGTTCCAGCAACACAACATCGGACCACCCGAGCTTCGTCAGATGATACGCGACCGAGCACCCGACGACGCCACCGCCGATGATGCAGACGCGGGTATGGGATTTCATGGGCGACCTCCGGTATGATTTGGCTCATCTGAGGGCAGGGGGCGGGGGGCGGCAAGCCGGAAAACGACATCAGCGGGTCGCGCGTTTGACATGTGGCCGACGCCGGTGGCGGGGTGTGCCGAGGCCGTCGAAAACGCGGGCCTCAACGCTCTGCCAGATGATCCTGGAGGAGGGCCCGGACGGCATCGCGCGGGACGTCGCCCGTCACGAACGCCTCTCCGATGCCGCGCGCGAGGATGAAGCGCAACTGCCCCGCCACAACCTTCTTGTCCTGCCCCATCAGGTCGAGAAGACCGTCCGCATCGGGCAGGGACCCGTCGATGTCGCGCAGGTCCCGCTTCATGCCCATAGCCGCCAGATGGGCGCGTACCCGGCTGGGATCTTCCTGAGCGCAGAGGCCGAGGCGGGCGGACAGATCGAAGGCCAGCGCGCAGCCGATGGCCACCCCTTCGCCATGGAGCAGGCGATCGGAATAGCCGGTCGCGGCCTCCAGCGCGTGGCAAAAGGTGTGGCCAAGGTTGAGGAGAGCGCGGTCGCCCTGTTCGGTCTCGTCCCGGACCACGATATCGGCCTTCATCTGCACCGAACGGCGCACCGCCTCCTGTCGCAAAGTGGCATCGCCTGCGGCCATGGCGGGGCCGTTCTCCTCCAGCCAGGTGAAGAAGTCGGCGGCGCCCAGAAGGCCGTATTTTGCCACTTCGCCGTAGCCCGCCAGGAAATCGCGCGGCGTCATTGTGCCAAGCACGTCGATATCCGCCAGCACCAGCGTCGGCTGGTGGAACGCCCCGATCAGGTTCTTGCCGTGGGGCGCGTTGATCCCGGTCTTGCCGCCCACCGAGCTGTCGACCTGTGCCAGCAGGGATGTGGGGATTTGCACGAACCGGATGCCGCGGCGGTGGATGGCGGCGGCGAACCCGACCAGATCACCAATCACGCCTCCCCCGAAGGCCACGACGATATCGGCGCGTTCGACCTTCTCCGACAGCAGCCAATGGGCGACCTGTTGCAGATGGTCCCAGGATTTCGTCGCCTCGCCCGGGGGCAGGATCAACTCACGGGCCTCAATCCCGGCCGCGTCCAGGCCAGCTTTCAGGGTGGTGAGGTGCAGTTCCGCCACCCGCGCCTCGGTGATGATCCAGACCTTCGGGCGTGGGGTGAGGGCGGCAAGGCGCGCGCCCGATTGCGCCAACAGGCCGGAGCCGATTTCCACATCATAGGCCCGGTCGCCCAGATCGACATGCACCACATCCTTCATACCCGGTGCCCCCTCATCCCGCGCGCGTTGCGTTTTCGGAGGCCACGACCGTGCCATTGGCACGAAGAATATGCATGACCTCCGCCGCCGTGCGGTCGATGGACCAATGGGGCTGCACCGTGACCTTGGCGGGGGCGAGCGCGTAGGCGGGCGTGCGCGTCGCCAGCAATCCGGCCAGCGTGGCCTTGGGATCCTCGGTGCGCAGAAGGGGGCGGTGGCTCTTGTGTTTCACGCGCGACCACAGAAGGTTCAGATCGCCCTCCAGCCAGACGACACTGGCCTGTGCCATCAGCATCTCGCGGTTTTGGGCCGACAACCACGCGCCGCCCCCGGTGCTGAGCACGCAAGGCGGACCCTCCAGCAGGCGGGCGATGACCTGGCCCTCCTTCTCCCTGAAAAACGGCTCTCCGAATCGGTCGAAAATCTCGGCGATGCTCAATTGGGCGGAGGCGACGATCTCCGTGTCGGAATCGCGGATCTCCACACCCAGTTCGGCGGCCAGAGCGCGGCCGATGGCGGTCTTGCCCGCGCCCATCATGCCGATCAGCACGATGGACCGCGTGAGCTTGAGCCCGGTCTGTGGCACGCTTTCGCCCATCCCTGAAAATTGTCCCCCCCGACTGGCAAATTCCCGCCGTCCATGGCTTATAGTGATTTCCAACCGGCGGCAAACGCCGATCGGCCCGCGCGCGGGGCGCGGGAAAAGACGATTGCGGGGTCTGGGGTCCACTCCATGGGGCGTATCATTATCCTTTTGTTTGGCCTGGTCTTTATCGGGTTTCTCGCGCTTGTGGGCTATGCCTATTCCGGGCTGATGCAGCCCGAGGTGCGCAGCGTGACGCAACCCGTGACGCTGGATGCGGACTAGGCCGGTGGCGCGCGCGACCCTGACCCTGACGTTGTTGTGTGGCGCGCTTGCCGGCCCGGTACTGGCCCAGGACGTCGCGAGTGACCTGCCGCCGCTTGGCACACCGGATTGGTTATCGGACGCGATCACTCGCCCGCACGCAAATGTCGCCACCGATGCCTCCGTGCCCGCGATAACCGTTTTACCGCTGGATGCGGTTCAGTTGGACGCGACGGGCCTGCTTCCGGCCTCCATCACCGGCTTGCCGGAGGGCCTGTGGGGCGCGTCGGAGACGGCGGTGCTGGCCGACCTGATGCGCCGTCAACCGGCCCAGGGCCTGCCCGCGATGCTGGGTTTCACGGAAACGCTGGCCCTGGCCGAACTGGACCCGCCGCGGGACGCGCCCCCCGAAAGCGCCGCCTTGTTCCTGGCCCGGCTCGACATGTTGCTGAGCCGCGGCGCATTGGAACCGGCGCAAGCGATGATGGAACGTGCGGGGCCGACCGATCCGGCCGTGTTCCGCCGCTGGTTCGACGTCTCCCTCCTGACGGGCCATTCCGACCGGGCTTGCGCTGCGATGAATGCGAATCCCGACATCGCGCCCACGTTTCCTGCGCGCATCTTCTGCCTTGCGCGGGGCGGCGATTGGTCCGCCGCGGCCCTGTCACTCGGCACCGGAGAGGCTCTGGGCCAGATCACGGAGGAGGAGGGCGATTTGATCGCGCGCTTCCTAGACCCCGAATTGTTCGAGGGCGAACCGCCATTGCCCCCCGACAGCACGTTGACGCCGCTGGAATTCAAGATGCGCATGGCAATCGCGGAACGGCCCGATATGACCGGGCTGCCGTTGGCCTTCGTCTATGCCGATTTGTCGGTGCTGGCCGGCTGGCGCGCGCAGCTGGACGCGGCGGAGCGCCTGACAAGATCCGGTGCGATCGAACCGCAGCAATGGTTGGCGATCTATACAGCGCAGGCGCCGTCAGCCTCCGGCGCGGTATGGGACCGGGTCGCGGCGTTGCAGGCCTTTGACGCGGCGCTTCTGGCCGGTGATCCGGTGGAAGCCAGCCGCCGTCTTGGCCCCGCGTGGCAAGCGATGCAGGAGGCGGGGCTGGAGGTGGCCTTCGCCGATATCTATGCCGAGCGCCTGATGCGCACGCCCCTGGTGGGCGAGGCCGGTATCCTTGCCCGGCGCGTCGGTCTGCTCTCTCCGATCTACGAGCAGGTTGCCCAAAGCGCCATCGCCCAAAGCACGGAGGAGGCGTTCGCCTTCGCTATCGCGCGCGGCCTTCCCCCCGACGCCGCCACGTTCGACCATTCCACGGACCAGGCCATCGCCGCCGCCTTCGCCGCGGAGCCGCCCGTCCACCGTTACGCGAGCTATCTTTCGGAAGATCGGTTGGGGGAGGCGCTTTTGCGCG
This sequence comes from Hasllibacter sp. MH4015, assembly GCF_020177575.1. NCBI lineage: Bacteria > Pseudomonadati > Pseudomonadota > Alphaproteobacteria > Rhodobacterales > Roseobacteraceae > Hasllibacter > Hasllibacter sp. MH4015. Next base: position 1,621,981 of record NZ_JAHTBK010000001.1, on the reverse strand, counting down.
CGTCCATCGTTCTGGCGCGGGGCGCGGGCAGTGCCGATGCCGATGACCTGACCGACGCGCTTGTGCTGTTTCGCAGCGTAGGGCTTGAGGACGTGGCCCGCCGCGCGGCCCTGCAACTGCATCTGTTGCGGGGGTAGGGGCGTGGGAGGACCGGCCAGCGACAGCGACTGGATTACGCTCTACCTCGATGCGGCGGCCGCCGAACAAGGCGCGGCGCGCAACACGCTTCTCGCCTATGGGCGCGACTTGCAGGATGCCGCGGGCGCGCTGGCCAAAGGCGGCGGGTTCGCCATGGCGGACCGTGCGGCGCTTGAGAGCTATATCGCGGGGCTGGAGGCCGACGGGCTGGCGCCGGCCACCCGTGCGCGGCGTCTGTCCTCGCTCAAGCAGCTCTACCGCTTCGCCCATGAAGAAGGCTGGCGCGCCGACAATCCGACCTTGCAGATCACGGGCCCCGCCCGCGCGCGACGCCTGCCTAAGACGTTGAGCCTTGAGGATGTCGATGCGCTTCTCGCGGCGTCGGAGGTCCATGGCCGCAACGCCGCCGACCGTCTCCGCAACCGCGCGTTGATGCAGATCCTCTATGCCACCGGCCTTCGGGTGACGGAGCTTGTTTCGCTGCCCGTGGCGGCCTTGCGCGGCGATCCGCAGATGCTTCTGGTGATGGGCAAGGGCGGGAAGGAGCGGGTCGTGCCCCTGTCCCCGCCCGCCCGTGAAGCCGCCGCCGCGTGGCTTGCCCACCGCGATGCGGAGGAGGCGCGCGCGCAGACTGAGACCGGGGCAAAACCCAGCCCCTTTGCCTTCCCTTCGCGTGGCAAATCCGGCCATCTGACGCGGGTGCGGTTCTTCACCCTCATCAAGGAATTGAGCGTGACCGCCGGCCTCGACCCCGCGCGGGTCACGCCCCATACGCTGCGCCACGCCTTTGCCACGCATCTGTTGCAGAACGGGGCCGATTTGCGCGCGATCCAGACGCTTCTGGGCCATGCCGACATCGCCACGACCGAGATCTATACCCACATCCTGGACGAACGCCTGCGCGCGCTGGTCCTTGAAAAGCACCCGCTCGCCCGATCGGACTAGGGCGCTTGCCTCGTGAAAAGCACCCGAAAAGTGCTGTCTGTGCCGTTGCCGGGCGCGGCCTGACTTGAACGGCCCGCCCCGCGCCCCCATAACCCGTCCATGGAAAACGAACTTCCCGTACCCAATCCGTCCGCCCTGTCCGATCCGTCGACCTGGATCATGGCGGCAGTGATCCTGTTTCTGTTGCTGTGTTCCGGCTTCTTCTCCGGCTCTGAAACCGCGCTGACGGCGGCGTCGCGCGGCAAGCTGCGCTCTATCGCCGGGCGGGAGGATGGGCCGGCCAAGGGCGCGGAGCGGGCGCTGGAATTGAAGGAAGACAACGAGCGTCTGATCGGCGGCATCCTTCTGGGCAACAACCTGGTCAACATCCTCGCCACGGCGCTGGCCACGGCGCTCTTCACGGCCCTTCTGGGCGAAGGCGGCGTTGCGATTGCGACCCTTGTGATGACGGCGCTTGTGCTGATCTTCGCGGAGGTTCTGCCCAAGACCTATGCCATCAACAACCCAGAGACGTCGGCGGCGCGGATCGCGCGGCCCATCGGCCTTATCATCGCGGTCATGGCACCCGTTGTGGCCATCGTCCGCTTCCTCGTGCGCGGGGTCCTGCGCCTGTTCGGCACGCGGATCGAGGCGGGGGACAACATGCTGTCCGTCAAGGAAGAGATCATGGGCGCGCTGTCCATCGGCCACGAGGAAGGCAGCGTGGAGAAGGAACAGCGTGACCGGCTTCTTGGCGCGCTCGACCTCCATGAACGCACAGTGGAGGAGATCATGCTCCACCGGTCCGGCATCGAGATGATCGACGCCGATGCCGACCCCGAAGCGATTCTGAGCCAGGCCCTGCAATCGCGCCATACGCGCCTGCCGGTCTTCAAGGAAGATCAGGAAAATATCGTGGGCGTGGTCCATGCCAAGGATCTTCTGCGCGGCATCGACCGGCTGACGCGGGGCGAGAATGCGGCGGGCCTTGCGGGGTTCGATATCGGTGCGGTGGCGATGAAGCCCTATTTCGTGCCGGAAACGACGACGCTGGACGACCAGATGCGCCAGTTCCTGCGCCGCCACACGCACTTCGCCCTCGTGGTCGATGAATACGGGGCGCTGCGTGGCTTGATCACGCTGGAGGACATCCTGGAAGAGATCGTGGGCGAGATCACGGATGAATTCGACACGCCCGATGCGCCGGTCCTGAAGACGGATGCGGCGGGGAATTACACCGTCGACGGGGCCATGACGATCCGCGACCTGAACCGCGCCGCCGACTGGACCCTGCCCGACGAAGAGGCGAATACGGTCGCAGGTCTGGTAATCCACGAGGCGCAGACGATCCCCGAGCCGGGGCAGTGCTTCGCCTTCCACGGCTTCCGCTTCGAAGTGGCCGCGCGGGAGGCGAACCGGCTGACGAAGCTCAAGATCAGGCGGCTGTAAGGCCGGAGGTTGCAAGGTTGCAACCCTGCCTCAAGCCGTTGATTTGAAAAGATTACGAGGGTCCCGTTAACCTTGCGTTGACCGTGATACCCCATCACTCCGATGAAAGGTTTCCCATGCACAAGCTCCAATCCCAAGGCCTGCACCACATCACGATGATGGGCGCGGACAGGCAGACCTCCATCGACTTCTGGGAAGGGGTGCTGGGTATGCCGTTCATTTTCGAGCAACCCAACCTCGACGATCCGGATCAGGGGCACCTCTATTTCGATCCGGGCGACGGGCGGCTTATCACGATCTTCACGTCGGAAGACCGCAAGCCACCGGGCAATGCGGCTGAACAGAATGTCGGCCAGCTCCACCACATCGCATTTTCCGTCAGCCAGTCGATGTATTCGCAATTGGTGGAGCGCCTCGACGAACGCGGCATTTCCCATTCGGGGGAGAAGGACAGGGGCTTCATGAACTCCATCTACTTCCGCGATCCCCTGGGGATGTTGATCGAACTGGCGTCTTATCGCTTCGAGCCGCCCGAGGGCCACACCCACGCCGATGTCCTGATGGAGGCGCACAAGGTCCGTGTCGCGGCGGGCGACGACGCGATTGCCGACAAGCACCTGGCGATTGCGATTGAGAGATTGTGTGCGCAGCGGGCGAGTTTGAGCGATTGACGCACCAGCCGCGATTGGCAGGTTTGCGGCCTTAACTGCCGCCGATTTGCGCCTGCAACACCAACCAGGTCCATGTGACGCCTGCTTGACGATTGCCAGATTGAACCGACCGGCTTGTTGTTCGATCTACAGCGGACAGCCCGACGGCTTGCGCCCATCGCACGGTGTTTTCCACATTGGCGGGAAACACGGGTCGAGTTGGCGCACCGGCCCCGTGTCGGATGGACATGATGACCTTGCCGCCATCGACGGTCAAAGACCGCAGGACCGAAAGCGCGACTTTACGGTCAGCATCACCCAGATGTTGCCAGACGGCACTCAGAAGAACGATGTCGAACGTTTGCCCGAGTGAAATCGTGCGCGACAGGTCTGGCAAGGCGTCTTTTACCCAAGATACATTCGGCGACGCATGTTTCGCCATGCCGGCCTGCCTCAGGGCATCCACGGGCTCCGCGGCCACAACTGTGTGAGCGAGCGAGGCAAGCCACGCGGCGTCCCGCCCGGTCCCTGATCCAACATCCAGGATACGGCACGGCTGCTTCGGGATATGTTCGATGACGCGCGCGAGAAGATCGGCTGACGAAATCGCTTCGACCCGCGCGATGAAGTCGCCGTTGGCCGCGTCTTCATAGCCTTTCAGGATCTCACTTCGCACGCTGCACCTCGAACCAAATTGACACGGCAATATCCGTATCAGGTTTCCTGTCTGTGGTGCCGTTGGACATCTGACCGGCGACTTTGCCTCGCTTTGTGATCATTCACGCGAGCTGATGCTGCGGCGTGGGTCAGTCCACCCCCCGATAGGGCTCCACGTATTGCAGGGCCATGTCCCAGGGGAAGAAGATCCAGGTGTCCTGGCTCACGCCGGTGATGAAGGTATCCACCATCGGCTCCCCCTCGGGCTTGGCATAGACCGTGGCGAAATGGGCCTTGGGATAGAGGGTGCGGACCAGCTCCAGCGTCTTGCCGCTATCCACGAGGTCGTCGATGATCAGCACGCCTTCGCCATCGCCCATCAGATCGTCATTGGGCGATTTCAGTACCTTGGCCTCCCGCCGCTGGTCGGCCTTGCCGCCGCCGGAATGGTAGGACACGACCGAGATTGTATCGACCGTGCGGATGTCCAGCTCACGCGCCACGATCATCGCGGGCGCCATTCCGCCGCGCGTGATTGCCACCACCGCCCGCCACGCGCCGTCATCGGGGCCCTTGCCATCGAGCCGCCACGCCAATGCGCGGCTGTCGCGGTGGATCTGATCCCACGAGATGTGGAAGCCTTTTTCGTGGGGAAGTCGCGTGGTCATGTCTTAGCCTCGTTCCAGCAACAGCCGCAGGCCAAGCGCGCCCAGGACGCAAGCCGCGATGCGGTCAAAGATCGGTTTGGCCCCCAGATAGCGCCTGCGCACCACGCCCGTCGAGAGGGCAATCGCGAGCGCCGGTTGCAACACCAGCTCCACCGCCAGGTGGTTGAGGTAAATCAGTGCCTTATCGGCGGTCGTCAAACCTTCGGGGAAAATCACCACGATCACGGCGGCGGCGAACAGCACGGATTTGGGATTGGCGAGATTGATGAGCAGCCCCTGCAGGAAGGCGCGCCTGTGGTCCCGTGTGGACGTTTGCGCGATGGGCGCGCGGGCGTGCCGCCAGGTTTGCACGGCGATCCAGATCAGGTAGGCGGCGCCGCCGATCTTCACGGCACTGTAGGCCCATGGAAAGAGCGTGAAGAGTACGTCGAGGCCGAGGAGGGCGGCCAATGTCCAGAGCGGCGCCATCACGCCCAACCCCAAGGCCGCGAAAAGCCCCGCAGCGCGCCCTTCGGCCATCGCGGTGCGGACGAGAAACAGCAGCGACGGCCCGGGAGAGGCGATGGCCGCCAACAGCGCAAGGTTGAAGGCCAGCACATGCACCCATTCGATCGTCATTCGCCTTTCTTCTCCAGCGTCATGTCGGGGGCTTCGGGGTTTTTCATGCCGATCACGTTATAGCCCGCATCGACGTGGTGGACCTCTCCGGTGACGCCGGAGCCGAGGTCGCTGAGCAGGTAAAGGGCGGATTTGCCGACCTCGTCTTGCGTGACGGTCCGGCGGAGGGGGGCGTTGTTCTCGTTCCATTTCAGGATGTAGCGAAAATCGCCGATCCCGCTTGCCGCGAGTGTCTTGATCGTGCCCGCGCTGATCGCGTTGACGCGGATGCCGTCGCGGCCCAAATCTTCCGCCAGGTACATGACCGATGCTTCCAGCGCCGCCTTGGCCACGCCCATGACATTGTAATGGGGCATCACCCGCTCCGCCCCGGAATAGGTGAGCGTCAGGAGGGAGCCGCCATTGGGCATCAACTTCTCCGCCCGCTGGCACACGGCGGTGAAGGAATAGACGGAGATGTCCATCGTCATCGCGAAATTCGCGGACGAGGTCTCCACGTAGCGTCCGCGCAATTCGTTCTTGTCGGAAAAGCCGATGGCGTGGACCACGAAATCGAGGCTGCCCCATTCGTCCTTCAGCGTCTCGAACAGCGCATCGAGGGACGCGGGATCGCCCACGTCGCAGGGCACCACCAGCGAAGAGCCCAGTTGTTCGGCGAGCGGGCCGACCCGTTTCAGGAGCGCCTCCCCCTGGTACGAAAACGCAAGTTCCGCCCCTTCGGCGGCCACGGCCTTTGCGATCCCCCATGCAATGGATTTGTCGTTGGCCAACCCCATGATGAGGCCGCGTTTTCCTTCCATCAGACCCATGCCGAGCCCCCGTCACTTCATTCGCTGTCTCTCTCGTAGGCCGTTTAATGGGGCGCTTCAAGCCAGCGCGGGGCTTGCCGAGGCGCGATGTGGCCGCTAGCTCCACCCGCACGGGGCATGGAAGGGGAGGGTCGCATGAGTGACCGAAAAGGAATTTTCGCGGGCGACGATCCGTTCACGCTCGCCCGGAGCTGGCTGGCGGAGGCGGAGGCGTCGGAGCCCAACGATCCCAACGCGATCGCCCTGTCGACCGTCGACGCCGACGGGTTGCCCAATGCGCGGATGGTCCTGCTCAAGGATATCGAGGGCGCGGGCGACGGGCAGGGGGCGTTCGTCTTCTACACCAATTACGGCTCGGCCAAGGCGCGCGAGATCGAGGCGGCGGGCAAGGCCGCCTTCGTGATGCACTGGAAAAGCCTGCGGCGCCAAATCCGGGTGCGGGGTCTGACGGAGCGTGAGGACGGCAAGCAGGCCGATGATTACTATGCCTCCCGTTCGCTCAAAAGCCGCCTGGGGGCCTGGGCCTCGGACCAGTCGCAACCGCTGTCGAGCCGCGCGGCTTTGGTCGCCGAAGTGGCCCGCGTGACGGCCGAGCAGGGCGCCAACCCGAAACGCCCGCCATTCTGGGGCGGGTTCCGGATCAGGCCGGTGGAAATCGAGTTCTGGGCCGACGGAGCCTTCCGCCTGCACGACCGGTTTCAGTGGCGCAGAACAGGCCCGGAGGGGGCGTGGGATGTCCGACGCCTGAACCCCTAGCTTACGTGAACGTTACCTGACTTTCGGTGTTGCATATTCGCAATTTCACGTAGCGTGAAATTGCAAAGTGATGAAATTGAACAATTTTTATTGCTTGTATGTCGCAACAGTGTCGCCACCATGGGGACATAGTCGTAGTGTTAGGAATTTGACCGTGAACGTAGTCCGGGACGTGATGGCAGACGGTGTTGTAAGTGGACAGGTGAAGTGGTTCGACGCGGGCAAGGGCTTTGGCTTTGTCATCGACGACAAGGGCGGGCCCGACATCCTGCTGCACGCCAATGTCCTGCGCAATTTCGGGCGCGGCTCGGTCGCGGAGGGCGCGCGCGTCGCGCTGCGCGCCAACCCGACGCAACGCGGGCTTCAGGCCACGGAGATCCTGTCGATCGACACGCCCGAGACGCCGCCGGGGGCGCAGCCCGAGAAGAGCTTCGACCTGCCCGACACGACCCGCGTTCCGTTCGAGGCGGCGCGGATGAAATGGTTCGACAAGAGCAAGGGCTTCGGGTTCGCCAATGTCTTCGGAAAGTCCGAGGATGTGTTCGTGCATATAGAAGTGCTCCGCGCGTCGGGCTTTTCGGAATTGCAGCCGGGGGAGGCCGTGGCGATCAAAGTGATCGACGGGCCGCGCGGCAAGATGGCAGCGGAAATCAGGGTCTGGGACGACATCCCGGTCTGACAGGCGCCAGGCGTTCCCTTGGCCCCACACACAGGTTTGTGCTTTCGGCCCCATTGCACGGCGCAAGATGTCGGGGCAAATATGCCGTTATGTTCAAAGCATCGCTTATAGCCCTCGCGTCCATTGCCGCCCTGACCGCCTTTCCGTTGGCCGCCCAGGCCGCGTGCCGCGAGGATCGGGTTGAGGTGCGCGGCGATTGGGGCGCGGCGCGCTTCCGTGTCTCCGTCGCCGATGACCGGAGGGAGCGGGCGCAGGGCCTGATGCATGTGGAAGAATTGCCGCAACAGGCCGGGATGCTCTTCGTCTATGACCGCCCGCAGAGGGTCAGCTTCTGGATGGAGAACACGCTGATCCCGCTCGACATGATCTTCGTGGATGCAACGGGCGTCGTGCGCCATGTCCATGCGGAGGCGGTGCCGCTGGACCGCACGCCGATCCCGGGCGGCAGCAACGACATCCAGTATGTGCTGGAGATCAATGGCGGTGTTGCGGAGCGGTTCGGGATCGCCGAGGGCACGGAATTGCGGCACCCGGCGATCAATCAAGACCTCGCCGTGTGGCCCTGCGAAGAGTAAGGGCTTGCGTTGGGGCCGCCCGCCCCGATATGAGCGCGGCAGTCGGGGTGTAGCGCAGCCTGGTAGCGCGTCTGTTTTGGGTACAGAAGGTCGTGAGTTCGAATCTCGCCTCCCCGACCACTCCTCCGCCATCGTCTAAATGTTGTGTGTTTTTCGACAAGCGGCCCCCTGATGTGGTGGCCCTTGTCACGGATTGTGACAATTCGACTACATATTGTGGCACGCCGCAGCGCAGCATCGAAATGCTGTGGGCGGCCCCTGCGTCAACCGGGCCGTGAAGGTATGACTTGGAGTTCGCCCGCTATCCCGCCCGGAACAAAGGAAAACCCGCGCCGGGGCGGGTGGGGGGAATCGGATGGGCGGTCGACGGCCCGGCCTGCAATCACGATTTCAAGGAAAAATTCCCGTGGAAAAATACAAAAATGTCATTGACCCAATCGGTCCAAACACGTCAGGTTGTGCGGGCCGGGTGAAGCGCCACAATATATAGCGCAGCCCGACGGGGGCAGAGGGTAACCTCAGCAAAGACTAGCACGGATGCTGCATCAGCCGACCGCGACAAAAAGCGGCCGACCCGAATGATGTGTGCCATCGGCTGCGCGCAATGCGCCCCACACGCTTTTGACGGTCAGAGGGCAGAAGACCCTGGCAGGCCGCTTTCGTAGGGAACAAGGGGCACGCATCGAGCGGTCCAAGTGCAAAGAGGCAAGACGATGAAGATTGAACGCAGATTTACCCGTGACGGTGCAGACGCCTATGCGGACCTCGATTTCACCACGACGGTGTCCGAGATCCGCAATCCCGACGGGACCATCGTGTTCAAGCTCGACAACGTCGAAGTGCCGACCGGCTGGAGCCAGGTCGCGTCCGACGTGATTGCCCAGAAGTATTTCCGCAAGGCCGGTGTGCCTGCTGCCACCAAGCCGGTTAAGGAAAAAGGCGTGCCTGCATTCCTTCAGCGCCACGTGGCCGACGAAAAGGCGCTGGAGGCTATGCCGGAGGACCAACGCTATGGTGGGGAAACATCCGCCAAGCAGGTCTTCCGGCGCCTTGCGGGCGCGTGGGCCTATTGGGGCTGGAAAGGCGGCTACTTCACCAAGGAAGCCGACGCACGCGCCTATTTCGACGAGATGCAGCTGATGCTGGCGCGCCAGATGGCAGCACCCAACAGCCCGCAATGGTTCAACACCGGCCTGCACTGGGCCTATGGCATCGACGGCCCGGCGCAGGGCCACCATTACGTCGACTACAAAACGGGTAAGCTGACGAAATCCACCAGCAGCTACGAGCATCCCCAGCCGCACGCCTGCTTCATCCAGGGCGTGCAGGACGACCTGGTGAATGACGGCGGCATAATGGATTTGTGGGTGCGTGAGGCGCGCCTCTTCAAGTACGGCTCTGGCACCGGCACCAACTTCTCTCACCTGCGCGGCGAGGGCGAAAAGCTGTCGGGCGGCGGCAAGTCCTCCGGCCTGATGGGCTTCCTCAAGATCGGCGACCGGGCGGCGGGCGCGATCAAGTCCGGCGGCACGACACGCCGCGCGGCCAAGATGGTCATCGTCGATGCGGACCATCCGGATATCGAGGAATTCATCGAGTGGAAGGTGCTGGAAGAGCAGAAGGTGGCAAGCATCGTCGCGGGCTCCAAGATGCACGAGCGGATGCTCAACAATATCTTCACGGCCATCAAGACGTGGGACGGGTCGCTGGAAGACGCGGTCGATCCGGCCAAGAATGACAGCCTGAAACAGGCGATCCGCGAGGCCAAGAAGGTCGCCATCCCCGAGACCTATGTGAAGCGCGTACTGGATTACGCCAAGCAGGGCTTCGACAGCATCAAGTTCCCGACCTACGACACCGACTGGGACAGCGAGGCGTATAATTCTGTCTCCGGCCAGAATTCCAACAACTCCATCCGCGTCACCGATAACTTCCTGAAAGCGGTTGCGAATGACGAGATGTGGCAGCTGACCAATCGCAAGGACGGCACGATCGCCAAGGAGATCAAGGCCCGCGACCTGTGGGAAAAGGTCGGCCATGCCGCATGGGCCTGCGCCGATCCCGGCATCCAGTACCATGACACCGTGAACGCTTGGCACACCTGTCCCGAAGACGGCCCGATCCGCGGCTCCAACCCGTGCTCGGAGTACATGTTCCTCGACGACACGGCCTGCAACCTCGCCTCGATGAACCTGCTGACCTTCTACACCGCCGGCACGTTCGACGCGGAAAGCTACATGCATGCCAGCCGGTTGTGGACCCTGACGCTGGAAATCTCCGTCATGATGGCGCAGTTCCCGTCCAAGGAGATCGCGCAGCTGAGCTACGATTTCCGCACGCTCGGCCTGGGCTATGCCAATATCGGCGGCCTGCTGATGAACATGGGCTACGGCTATGACAGTGAGGAGGGCCGCGCGCTTTGCGGGGCTTTGACCGCGATCATGACCGGGGTGGCTTATGCAACGTCAGCTGAAATCGCCTCCGAACTTGGGCCCTTCGACGGGTTCGCCAAGAACCGCGAACACATGCTGCGCGTCATGCGCAACCACCGCAACGCAGCCTATGGCAAGACCGACGGCTACGAGGACGTGAATGTGAACCCGGTCGCGCTGGACCAGGTGAATTGCCCCGATGCCAAGCTGGTCGAACTGGCCAAGCAGGCCTGGGACGAGGCGCTGACATTGGGTGAGGCGCATGGTTATCGCAACGCCCAGGCCACCGTCATCGCACCCACCGGCACCATCGGTCTGGTGATGGATTGCGACACGACCGGGATCGAGCCCGACTTTGCGCTGGTGAAGTTCAAGAAGCTGGCCGGCGGCGGATATTTCAAGATCATCAACCGGTCCGTCCCCTCGGCGCTGGAAGGGCTTGGCTACACGTCCAGCCAGATCGAGGAGATTATCGCCTATGCCGTGGGTCACGGCACCCTGGGTCAGGCCCCCGGCATCAATCACACAAGCCTGATCGGCCACGGCTTCGGCCCTGCGGAGATCGAGAAGATCGAGACCGCGCTGCCGCAGGCTTTCGACATTCGCTTCGTCTTCAATCAATGGACCCTCGGCGCGGAATTCTGCACCGAGACCCTGGGCATCCCGGCGGAAAAACTGAACGATCCCACCTTTGACCTGCTGCGCCATCTCGGCTTCTCCAAAGCCGATATCGAGGCCGCGAATGACCATGTCTGTGGGACCATGACCTTGGAGGGCGCGCCGTTCCTCAAGGACGAGCACCTTGGCGTGTTCGACTGCGCGAACCCCTGCGGGAAGAAAGGCAAACGCTACCTCAGCGTGGAATCGCACATTCACATGATGGCGGCGGCCCAATCCTTCATCTCGGGCGCAATCTCCAAGACGATCAACATGGCCAACCACGCCACGATCGAGGACTGCCAGAAGGCCTATGAGCTGTCCTGGTCCCTCGGCGTGAAGGCCAATGCGCTCTACCGCGACGGCTCCAAACTGTCCCAACCTCTGGCCGCCGCGCTGGTGGAGGATGACGACGAGGCCGCCGAAATCCTGGAGACCGGCACGGCCCATGAGAAGTCCATGGTGCTGGCCGAGAAGGTGATCGAAAAGGTCATCGTGAAGGAGATCAGCCGGGCGCGCGAGAAGATGCCCCAACGTCGGAAGGGCTATACCCAGAAGGCGATTGTGGGCGGCCACAAGGTGTACCTGCGCACGGGTGAATACGAGGACGGCAACCTCGGTGAGATCTTCATCGACATGCACAAGGAAGGCGCGGGCTTCCGCGCGATGATGAACAACTTCGCCATCGCCGTCTCCGTGGGTCTGCAATACGGTGTGCCGCTGGAGGAGTTCGTGGACGCCTTCACCTTCACCAAGTTCGAACCCTCGGGCATGGTGCAGGGCAACGAGACGATCAAGAACGCGACCTCGATCCTCGATTACATCTTCCGCGAATTGGCCGTCAGCTACCTCGACCGCACCGACTTGGCCCATGTGGCCCCGGAAGGCGCCAGCTTCGACGATGTGGGCCGCGGGGCGGAGGAAGGCGTGTCCAACGTCAAGGAAGTCCCCGACAGCCGCGCGGCAAGCGCCGTGGACGTCCTGAAGCAGGTCGCCTCCACCGGATACCTTCGCAACCGCGCCCCGCAAGAGCTGGTGGTGCTGCAAGGCGGCGCGGACCCGGTCGCAGTGCTGGAGGCGCTGGTGCCCGAGACCAAGGGCGGCGGCGGCACGATGGCGGCGGTCACGTCCACCACGGCGGTCACGACCGGCACGGTGTCGATGGATGCAAGGACCAAGGCGAAAATGCAGGGCTATGAAGGCGAAGCCTGCGGCGAATGCGGCAACTACACGCTGGTTCGCAACGGCACCTGCATGAAGTGCAACACCTGCGGCGCGACAAGCGGCTGCAGTTAACAAGATCGGGTTCGCGTCGTCCTCACCAGAGACGCGAACCTGAGTTCCGGGGCGGGTGCGCTCGCCCCTGACGCGGATCAGGCCGCAGGCAGAACACTCGGGCAGTAAACTATCAGAGCCTGATCAGCGAACCTTGGGGTCCCTTCGGGGGCCCCATTTTTCTTTGCGTGTCGCGGATTTGCACCCACGTGCCGCGCCTTGCCGCTTGGCCCATCTCCGGCGATAGTCGCCCCATGTTCCGCGCGCTTCTTACCACGTTCCTGTTTGCTCATCCGGCCCTCGCCGGGGACGTGACCCTGTTCGCCGCCGCAAGCCTTGGCGGACCGCTCGATCAGATTGCGGAGGCGTGGGAACGGGAGACTGGCCATGACGTCACCCTTGTCTATGCGGGTTCCTCCGCCCTGGCCCGACAGGTGGAAAGCGGCGCGCCCGCGGATATCGTTCTGCTCGCCAATGCCGCCTGGATGGACCATCTGGAGGCTGTGGGCGCGGTGCAACCGGGCACACGGCGCGACCTCCTGACCAACCGGCTGGTCCTGATCGGAAGCTGGCACCGCACGGATCCGGTCGCCCTTGCTGACCTGGGTGCGGCGCTTGAGGGCGGACGCCTCGCCATTGCCCTTTCCGACGCCGTGCCTGCGGGTATCTATGCCCGCGCCGCATTAGAGGAATTGGGGCTGTGGGGGCCGCTTCGCCCGCAAATTATCGAAACCGACAACGTGCGCGCCGCGCAGCTTCTGGTGGCGATCGGTGCCGCGCGGATGGGGATCGTCTATGCCACGGATCCGGTGGACGAACGGCGCGTGGCGGTGCTGGCCCATGTGCCGGAAGAGCTTCATCCGCCGATCCGCTATCCTATCGCCCTGACGGTCGCGGCGCGGCCGGAGGCATCCGCCTTCCTCGCCTATCTCGACACGCCACTGGCCCGCGCCACGCTATCCGGGGCGGGCTTCGGCCTGGTGGAACGTTGAGCAACTGGCTTGGCCCGGCGGAATGGGAGGCGGTGGCCCTGTCCCTGCGCGTGGCGCTGACCGCGACCCTCGTCAGCCTGCCCCTGGGCATCGCGGTGGCGTATCTCCTGGCGCGGCACCGTTTCCCGGGCCACGCGATCCTGAACGGCCTTGTCCATCTGCCCCTGATCCTGCCGCCCGTCGTCACCGGCTATGTTCTGCTGATCAGCTTCGGGCCGCAGACGGCGCTTGGGCAATGGTTGGAAAATATGGGCCTCGGCGTTGCCTTCCGCTGGACCGGCGCGGCGCTGGCGGCGGGGATCATGGCATTTCCGCTGATGGTCCGCGCGATCCGCCTGTCGATCGAAGCCGTGGACCCGAAGCTGGAGGAGGCGGCGAGCACCCTTGGCGCGTCCCGCTGGCGGGTCTTTGCAACGATCACGTTGCCCTTGACCGCGCCCGGCATCCTGACCGGCGCGATCCTGGCTTTCGCCAAGGCGATGGGGGAGTTCGGGGCGACGATCACCTTCGTCTCCAACATCCCCGGTCAGACCCGTACCGTGCCATCGGCGATCTACGCGTTCCTGCAAGTGCCCGGGGGGGAGGGCGCGGCGTGGCGGCTGGTGATCGTATCTGTCCTGGTCGCGATGGGGGCGCTCCTGGCCTCAGAAATACTGGCGCGGCGCATGGCCCGGCGGATCGGGGGGCGCGATGATTGACGTTCGGATCAGGCACGGGTTTCCCGGCTTCGACCTCGATGCGCAATTCGAGGCGCCCAAGGGTGTGACGGCCCTGTTCGGCAGGTCTGGTGCCGGAAAAACGAGCGTGGTCAAAGCAATAGCGGGCGTTCTTAAAGCGGATGTCGCACGGATCGCGGTGGGCGGAACACGCCTGGAAGACACCGCGACCGGCCTGCGCTTGCCCGTCTCCGACCGCCGCATCGGATACGTCTTTCAGGAGCCGCGCCTGTTCTCCCATATGAGCGTGGCGGCGAACCTGCGCTACGGCATGCGTGACGGCGATATGGACGGTATCGTGGGGATGCTCGGTATCGGTGATCTCCTGTCCCGCCGCCCCGGCGCGCTGTCGGGCGGAGAGGCGCAGAGGGTGGCCATTGGCCGCGCCCTCCTGACCCGGCCCCGGCTTTTGCTGCTGGACGAGCCGCTCGCCGCATTGGACGAGGCGCGCAAGGCGGAGATCCTGCCCTATATCGAACGGCTGCAAGCGGAGGCCGATCTGCCGATCCTCTACGTCTCCCATTCCGTCGCCGAAATCGCGCGTTTGGCCACGACGGTTGTGGCGATGGAGGCGGGGCGCGTCGTGCGGGTGGGGCCTGCGGCCGATGTGCTGTCGGACCCCGATATCAGCCCGGTTCTGGGGGTGCGGGAGGCGGGTGCGCTTCTCTCAGCCCGGGTCGTCCGGCACCACGGCGATGGATTGACGGAGCTTAAATGCGCCGCCGGTCCCCTCTGGCTGCCGCGCGTGTCGGAGGTGGAGGGTGCGTCCGTTCGCGTGCGGGTGAAGGCGCAGGATGTGATGCTCGCGGAAACCCGGCCACAGGGCATATCGGCGCTGAACGTCTTGCCGGTGGCAATTTCCGCGCTCCGTCGCGGCGATGGGCCGGGTGTCATGGTGCAGCTGCGCGCGGGCGATGACCTGCTGCTTGCGCGCGTCACGGGCCGCTCCGCCGATGCGATGGCGCTCCGGGAAGGGTGGCAGGGCTACGCCGTCATCAAATCCGTCGCCGTCGCGTCCGGCAATGTCGGGGCGGCCTGACACGGCTGCGCCCCTCTTTGCTTCCCAAATACCTCGGGGGTCCGGGGGCTGGCCCCCGGGCCTCGCACCTATTCCGCGGCGATTTTAATCACCGGTTCCATCCGTGCGAGGATGTCTTCGGCCAGATGACACTTGATCTCGTGTCCGGTGGCAAGCGTCCGCATCGGCGGCACCTCCTTCTCGCACAAGCCGTCCGGCACGTCGGATTTCCAGCGGCAGCGCGTCTGGAACGGGCAGCCCGACGGCGGGTTCATGGCCGACGGAATGTCGCCTTCCAGGACGATATGCTGTTTTTCAATGGACGTGTCCGCAATCGGCACGGCCGACAGAAGCGCCTCGGTATAGGGGTGGTAGGGCGGGCTGAACACCTGCTCGGTGGAGCCAAGTTCAACCACGTGGCCGAGATACATGACCATGACGCGGTCGCTAAGATAGCGGACGATGGACAAGTCGTGGGAGATGAACAGAAGCGTCGTTTTCTCGCGGCGCTGGATCTCCATCAAAAGGTCCGTCACGGCGGCCTGTACCGACACGTCAAGCGCGCTGACGGGTTCGTCCGCCACCACGATCTGCGCGTCGCCTGCAAAGGCCCGGGCGATGCCCACGCGCTGCTTCTGCCCGCCGGACAATTGGCGCGGCATCCGGTCGGCAAACGCACGGGGCAGCTTCACGAGGTCCAGTAGCTCCAGCATCCGCTCACGCCGGTCGGCGTCGGAATTGCCGATCTTGAAGACTTCCAACGCGCGGATGATCTGGCGACCCACGGTCATCGACGGGTTGAGCGTGTCGAACGGGTTCTGGAACACCATCTGGATGCTCGACACGGTCCGCGTCTCACGATCCTCGATGGCCGTATTCTGGATTTCCTTGTTGCCCATCAGGATGGTGCCGTCCGTGGCCGTCTCCAGCCCCATCAGCACCTTGGCAAGTGTGGACTTGCCGCACCCCGATTCCCCCACGATGGCGAGCGTCTCGGATTCGCGCGCCTCGAAGCTCAGGGTTTCGTTGGCTTTTACGACTTTCTTGTCGCCGCCGCCGAACAGCGCGTTGGCCGCGACCTCGTAGTATTTCTTGAGGTTGTCGACCTTGATGACCGTGTCGCCGATCGGGGCTTTCTCGGAGGTCGCGCCCAGTTCGGGTGGGGCGTTCCAGTCGATCTCCTCGAACTTCAGGCACCTTGTGGCGTGGCGGTCGTCGCCGGCGACGGGGGCCATCTTGATCGGACCGGCATCGCAGCGGCCTTCTTCGAAATAATTGCAGCGGGGCCCGAAATTGCAGCCCGGCGGGCGTTCATGGGGCAGGGGGAAATTGCCCGGAATGGCGATGAGGGGACGCGCGTTCTTGTCCGCGCCCGGCAGCGGGATGGAACGGAAGAGCGCCTGGGTATAGGGGTGCTGCATCTTGTCGAAGACGTCGGCGATGGAGCCGGTCTCCACCGCCTCCCCGGAATACATCACGCAAAGCCGGTCGCAAGTTTCCAGCACCAGCCCGAGGTTGTGGGAGATGAACAGCATGGAGGTGCCGTATTTCTCTCCCAACCCTTTCACCAGATCGACGATCCCGGCCTCCACCGTCACGTCGAGCGCTGTCGTCGGCTCATCCAGGATCAGCAGAGAAGGCTTTGACATCAAGGCCATGGCGATTACGATGCGCTGCTGCTGACCGCCGGACAATTGGTGGGGATAGCTTTTCAGCATCCGCTCCGGGTCCGGCAGGCGAACGTCGGTGACGACTTGCAGGGCGAGGTCATAGGCCTCCTTCTCGGACTTGCCCTCGTGGATCATGGGCACTTCCATCAGCTGCTTGCCGATCTTCATCGCGGGGTTCAGGGACGCCATGGGCTCCTGGTAGATCATCGCGATCTCGGACCCGCGCAGGTCGCGCAATTCCTCGTCCGACATGGTGTTCAGGTCGCGGCCCTTGAACTTGATCGTGCCGCCGACGACACGCCCGTTCACGCCCAAATCCTGCATCACGCCAAGCGCCACGGTGGATTTGCCGCACCCGGATTCGCCGACCAGCCCCATGGCTTCGCCGGGCATCACGGTGCAGGAGAAATCCATCACGGCAGGAATTTCGCGGAGCCGCGTGAAGAAGGAGATGGAGAGGTTTTCGATCTCCAGAATGGGGCCATCGTACCGATCCGGGACCGCTTTGACGTCTTCTGCGATTACATCGACCATTTCAAGTTTTCCTCAACTGACCGACCATTTGGCCGCGTATGGAACCGGTATATCTGCGGTATAGGACCGGTATATATTCGAGATCTCCACGTGGCGCCGCGGATGCGCCGCGCCACGCGAGCGTTCAATCCTTCAAACTCTCTTCGCGCAGGCCGTCGGCCAGAAGGTTGAGGCCAAGCACAAGGCTCATCAGCGCGAGGGCGGGGGGCAGGGCCGGGTGGGGGTAGATCGTCAGAAGGCGGCGGCCTTCGTTGATCGTGGAGCCCCAATCCGGGCTTTCCGGCGACACGCCGAGGCCGAAGAAGCCCAAGGTGCCCAGAAGGATCGTGGTGTAGCCGATGCGCAGGCAGAAATCGACGATCAGGGGGCCGCGCGCATTGGGCAGGATTTCCCACAGCATGATGTACCAAGGGCCTTCGCCGCGCGTCTGCGCCGCGGCCACGTAGTCGCGGGTTTTCACGTCCAACACGATGCCGCGCACGATACGGAAGACCGTGGGGGAGTTCACGAAGACCACCGACACGAAGACGATCAGCAGGTTGCCCGCAATGTCGAAGAGGTCCAGCGCCTCGGGCCAGATCCGGAAGAGGCCCGGAAGATCCGCGTCATCGCGGTTCGAGATCAGGGAGAAGTAGAGGAGGAGGCCCACCACCAGCGCAGCGCCCACGAAGATGTTCCGGCGCACCGGATCGGTGTGGTAGCGCGAATTGAACAGCACCACCAGGAACAGGATCGGGAACAGGAACAGGACCATCGACATGTATTGCGGCACGCCCGCCGCGACGATTTCCGGCGTCACCAGCAAGAAGAAGAGCAAGATGACGGGGAAGGCGAGGGCGAGGTTGGCGATGAAGGTCAGGACGGTATCGAGCTTGCCGCCGAAATAGCCCGCCGGAAGCCCGAGGGTGACGCCCACCATGAAGGCGAAAAGCGTGGCCGCGGGCGTGATCTTGAGCACGTCTGCCGCGCCAAAGAACACGCGACTGAAGACGTCGCGACCCAGATTGTCCCCGCCGAGAAGGTAGTAGGGATAATCCCCCTCATCGGGGTTGGGCAGGGGGGTGCCGGGCAACTCGTTGCGCATCGACGACACCAGGTCGATGGCGCCGTGGGTCGGCACCAGCGGGAAGATGCCCGAGAAGATTGCGGCGAAGATCCAGAACATCACGAGGCCGAAGCCCGCCATGCCGATGGGGCTGTCGAAGAGTTTCCCGTAAAGGCCGAGGCGGCGCTTGAAGCTGATCGAAACGACGAAGGTTACGATCAGTGCGATCCAGACGGGCAGGAGCCGTAGGCCCATGGCGCCGAGGATGCCCTTCTGCTCGGGCGAGGGCAGGACGATGCCGCCGATCACGTAGCCCACGCAGCACAGCACGAACAGAAGCACCGCGTATTTCATCGTGCTGAGCGCGTAATCGACTGATGTGCGCTCCAACGTGAGGGTGTGATCGGGGTTCACGACCATCTCGCCCGCGCGCTGCCCGGCGAGGGTCAGGACGGTATTGGCGAGGAAGCCGAGGATGAAGATCACCACCGAAGCGAGGATCAGGGGGTTGAGGAAAGTGCCGAATGTACCGGTCCAGGTAAGGGGTTCCATCTCATATACTCCTTACGAAATCCGGATGCGGGGGTTGAGGAAGACGTAGCCGATATCCGAGATCAGCTGCGTCACGAGGACCACGAAGACCGCGACGATGGAGCAGGCCAGGAGCAGCTCGATATCGTTGTTGGAAGCGGCCTGCACCATGGTCCAGCCGAAGCCGTTGTAGTTGAACAGCGTCTCCACGATCACCACGCCGGTCAGAAGCCACGGAAATTGCAGCATGATGACGGTGAAGGGCGCGATCAGGGCGTTGCGGAGCGCGTGTTTGAGGACGATCTTGCGGAAGCTGACGCCCTTGAGCCGCGCGGTGCGGATGTATTGGGCGGTCATCACCTCGGCCATGGAGGCGCGGGTCATGCGCGCGATATACCCCATGCCGTAAAGCGCGATGGTGGTCACGGGCAGGGCGAAGTTCCAGAACGTGATGCCGTCTTCCATCGCCGAGCGGGCGGAGCCCAGGAACAGCGTGCGCCCGTCGATCCATCCCCATTCCGCGAGGATCGGGGACAATCCGGCGGTGGAGGAGGCGAGAAGGACGATGAAGATCACGCCCGAGACGTATTCGGGTGTCGCGGTGGACGCGATGGAGAAGGTCGATAACGTCCGGTCGAGGCGCGAGCCTTCGCGCATCCCGGCCAGCACACCGACCAGAAGAGCGGAGGGCACCATCAGCAGGAACGCCCAGAACATCAGCTTGCCGGTCAGCACGAGCCGTCCGCCGATGATATTACCGACCTCGTCATCGGAGACGGTGGAAAAGCCCAGATCGCCTTGCAGGAGACCGCAGAAGGTGGGGGCATCGGCGGGGTCCATGCCGAAATCAATGCAGCGGCCGGTGACCTCTCCGGTCGCTTCATCCTCCCGGGTCCAGCCGGGCACCACGCCCAACCACTCGCCGTAGCGCACGATCAGGGGGCCGCCATAGCCGTTGCGGTCCAGCCAGCTGACCACTTCGGCATCCGTCATCCGCGCGTTGCCCTGCGTCTTGGCGAGCTTTTCGAGGTTCGGGAAGAGGTTCGTGAGGAAGAACACCACGAATGTCAGGCAAAGTGCGGTCAGGATCATCACGCCTGTTCGGCGTAGGATGAAGGCTCCCATGATTTAGTCCCCTGTGTCTGGGCGCCGCGCGGTGCACGGAACCTTGATGGACCGTCCGCCCCTCTGTCTCTCGCAGGCCTGTCGGCTGTGGACGCTGCGGGGCGGTTCGATCGAAGCGCGGGCTTCGGTGGTGAGCGGTCGTTGTCGCCGGCGCACATGAAAACCGGCGCCCCGTGGATCGGAGCGCCGGTTCGGTTGATGTGGCTTACGCGTCGAAGCCGAGATAGTGGACGTTGATCTCGAACTTGGGATGCATGCCCGCATTCACAACGCCCGAGCGGTAGTGCCGGAAGAGCGAGCGCCAGTAGGGCTGGATCGTGACGCCCTCGTCGACCATGATCTGTTCGATCTGGGCCATGACTTCCCGGCGCGCATCGGCGTCCTGGATGCCGTTGGCCTGATCAAGGAGGCTGTCGAACTCTTCGTTGGCAAAGCCGCTCTCGTTCCACGGCACACCGGAGCGATAGGCGAGGTTCAGGACCTGAACCCCAAGCTCCCGGTGGTTCCAGTTCGTGGACGAGAAGGGATAGTTCGCCCAGTCGTTCCAGAAGGTGGAGCCGGGGATGATCGTCCGCGTGACGTTGAACCCGGCATCGCGCAGCTGTGCGGCCACGGCATCGGTCGTGTTCTTGCGGTAATCATCGTCGATCGAGATCAGTTCGAACTCGAAATCGGCATTGCCGGATTCCTCCAGCAGGGCTTGGGCGGCCGCCGGATCGAAGGCAAGGGCCGGCACATCGGCATATTCCGGGTGGATCGGGCAGACATGGTGGTTCTGCGCGGTCACGCCCTGGCCGTTGATGCCCAGATCGAGGCAGACCTGGTTGTCACATGCCATCGCAATGGCCCGGCGGACGCGAACGTCGTCATAGGGCGCATTGTTCTGGTTGGGACGGATCACCACGGTTGCGGCGGTCGTCACTTCGGACTGCTCCCAACCGATCGCGGCGAAGAGGTCTACGAATTCGCCGACGGTTTCATACGTCATGTCGAATTCATCGGCTTCCGCACCGGCGAACCACGCGGCGGGATCCTGGCCCAGGTCGACGAACACGATCTCGTCGAGATAGGTCTCGCCCCAGTATTCGTGGCCTTCCTTGCGCACGAGGCGGGCCTGAACGCCCACTTCGTATTCCGCGATCTCATACGCGCCGGTGCCCACGTTGTGGTCGGCGGGGTTGGTTCCGATCAGGTCGCGGTGCTGCACGGCGGACGGATAATCCGCGATGCCGGGGACAAGGGTGATGTCGGGCGCGGGGTAGGTGACGCGCACGGTGTGTTCATCGACCATTTCGATCGCGCCTTCGCGCGCCACGCCGGTGTCGGGATCGACCAGGCCGCCCATGCGGGTGGCCATGGAATTGCCTTCCACCGTGCTGTCGCACCAACCGATGAAGTTGGCGACCACGTCTTCGGCGGTGAAGGCATCGCCGTTGTTCCACATCACGCCTTGGCGCAGGTTCAGCGTATAGACGGTGGCGTCGTCATTGGCTTCCCAGCTGTCGAGGAGCACGCCTTCGAACGAGCCGTCCTCGTTATACTGGATCAGGTATTCCAGGAACCCGCGGCTGACATTGGCCATCTGGGACCAGTCATAGGTGCGCGGATCCTTGAGGGCGCGGACCTCCTGCTGGATGCGCAGGGTGCCGCCGGCGGCGGGGACGGCGCGGTGTCCGTCGGCCAGGGCGGGCGAGGCGCCGATGAGCGAATAGGCCGCTGCCGCCGACAGGCCGAGGGCCGTGGAGCGGACGAGGAATTCGCGGCGATCCAGCTGGCCGGATTTATGCTCACGCGCATACATCTCCGCCACCGGATGGGTCGTCAGGCCCTTGGCCCGATCGATTTGGGTGAAGTCTTTCATTTTGGGTCGTCTCCCTGTGACGCTTTTTTCGTTTTTCTGTCGTTCTATCAGCCCGGCGTTTTCGCGAACGGTCCGTGAACCACTGCACGCATTAGCGCCCCGATTGGACACTTGCGTCAATGATTAGTTGCGCCTGCTGATGGTCTGTTTGCGACATTGTGACTGAACAGAACCGACAAACGCGCGGAGTGCAAGCGGATCGGTATACAGGTGTATAGGATGGCGGTCCCCGATCCGGCTGTGCCGACTCGTCGCGCGCGGCTTAAAGCGTGAACCCATGTCAGGCCCGCAGCCGCGGTTTGCGGAACGCGCCGGGGGTCTGGCCGGTGGCGCTGGAAAAGGCGCGGGTGAAATATGCAGCCGACGAAAAGCCCAGTTGCTCCGCCACTTCGCGGGCGGGAAGGTCGGTGTCACGCAGCAGCCGCCGCGCCTCGTGCATGACCCGTTCGCTGAGCAGGGCATGGGCGGGACGCCCGGCGGCATCCCGGCACACGCGGCTGAGATGAGTGGGCGTGACCTGCAATTCGCGGGCGTAATCGGCGATGGGACGGCCCGAACGGAACGTCGCCTCCATGCGCTCGGCGAACAATTCTGCAAGCCGGTGGTTCCGCTCCCGCCCCGTCTGTCCTTCCTGGCGCAGCAATTCGCGCGACATCCACGCGGAGACGAGCAGGGAATAGGCGGTGAGCGCGCGGTCCATGGCCGGGGCGCGGGCCGCGATCTCCGTCTCGATCTTCTCGATATGGGAAGTCAGCGCGGCCTGGCTTTCGATGTTCGACACGCGCAGGTGAAACGGCTGATCCGGCAGGTCGAGGGATCGGTCGTTGGGCAGGGCGAGTTCAAGGCCCTGGGTCTGGGCCGCAAGCTCCAGCGCCATGGGAACCCGGGCGGGGACGAAGACGGCCGTGTTGGGCCCGTATCCGCGCGTGACGCAATTCACCGTCACCCGGCCCTGTCCGCGCGTGATCCAGTACAGGCGGTTGCGCGGCGAGCCGTGCAGCATCTCGATCCGCCACGCGCCCTGCATCCGCAACTTGCCCAGGGAGGCGACGGAATGGACAAGCGGACGGCGGGCGGTTTCAAACATGGCGCCAGCGTAACCGCGGCGCGGTCAGGCGCAAGGGGGCATGAGGGGACGGGTCAGGGGCAGGGGATGCGGGTCCAGGCGCCCATGTTGGAGCGGAACCAGGTCCGCTGACGCTTGGCGTATTGGCGGCTGGCGATGATCGCGGCCTCCCGCGCCTGATCGAGGGTGATCTTGCCTTGCAGATGCGCGATCAGTTCCGGCGCACCGATGGCCTTGCGCGCGCCCCCCGCACGGTCCCATCGCGGCAGGTTCGCGCGCGCCTCCTCCAGCGCGCCGGCTTCCAGCATCCGGTCGAAGCGGCGGGTGATCCGGTCGGTGAGCCAATCCTTTTCGGCCTCCAGCACCAGCGGTGTCGCGTTTCGTAGGGGCACGAGGGGCGGCGGCGTATCCCGCTGCCATTGCGACAGCGGCCGCCCGGTGGTGCGCAGAACCTCCCACCCGCGCTGGATGCGGGCGCGGTTCTGACGGTCGATGCGGCGGGCAAGGTCCGGGTCCTGGGCGTCGAGCGTGGCCAGAAGAACGTCGGTGGGCAGGGTGTCGGCCTCCGCCCGGATGGCGGCGGGCGTGGCCGGGATGTCGGCCAACCCTTCCGTCAGGGCGCGAAAGTAGAGCCCCGTGCCGCCGACAATCACCGGGCGGTCGGAGAGGTGGGGGGTGACGTCACGCAGCCATTGCCCGACGCTGTAATCCTCGGTGAACGGCACGTGACCGAAGAGGTGGTGGGGTGCAGCGCGCGCTTCCTCCGGCGAGGGCCGCGCGGTCAACACGTGCCAGCCATCGTAGACCTGAAGCGCATCGGCATTGACCACGGGGCGGCCCT
Source organism: Hasllibacter sp. MH4015 (assembly GCF_020177575.1). Taxonomy (NCBI): domain Bacteria; kingdom Pseudomonadati; phylum Pseudomonadota; class Alphaproteobacteria; order Rhodobacterales; family Roseobacteraceae; genus Hasllibacter; species Hasllibacter sp. MH4015. The sequence goes on along the minus strand of NZ_JAHTBK010000001.1, from coordinate 1,598,295 downwards.
GCGCCCGCGCGATCGCGATGGCCAGGGCGGTTTTGCCGGATGCCGTCGGCCCCGCGATCAACACAGGGCCAGGTTCAGGAATGGAATCTATATCAAACAATGGGTTGCAGTATCTTGTTCATGCATCACATGAAGGGGAAATGACCCGAAGGTCAGGCGTTGAACCGAGACGGCATTTAGACCATTGTGCGCGGCAAGAGCAAACAAGGAACTCCCGTCATGTCCAATGATGCCGCCCGCTACTCCCGTGTCATGCTAAAAATCTCGGGGGAGGCGCTGATGGGCGACCAGGGGTTCGGCCTGCATCCGCCCACCGTCGAGCGCATCGCGAAGGAGATCCAGTCGGTCCATGACCTCGGCGTCGAAATCTGCCTCGTGATCGGGGGCGGCAACATTTTCCGGGGGTTGCAAGGCAGCGCCCAGGGGATGGAACGGACGACGGCGGATTACATGGGGATGCTGGCGACGGTGATGAATGCGCTTGCCATGCAGGGCGCACTGGAAAGCCTGGGCGTCTTCACTCGGGTGATTTCCGCGATCACGATGAACGAGGTGGCGGAGCCCTATATCCGCCGCCGCGCCATCCGGCATCTGGAGAAGAAGCGCGTCTGCATCTTCGCGGCGGGCACCGGCAACCCCTATTTCACCACCGACACAGCCGCCACCCTGCGCGCGTCGGAGATGGATTGCGAGGCGATCTTCAAGGGCACCAAGGTCGACGGCGTCTACGACAAGGACCCGGCCAAGCACGCGGATGCCAAGCGGTACGAGACCGTTACCTATGACGAGGTCCTGGCGCAGCATCTGGGGGTCATGGACGCTTCGGCCATTGCACTGGCGCGGGAAAACGATCTGCCGATCATCGTCTTCTCCCTCGACGCGCCGGGCGGGTTCCGGTCGATCCTTGCGGGCGAGGGGACGTTTACGAAGGTGGTGGATTAGGTTAACTTTTTTCGAGATATGCGATCATTTCATCTGTGCGCCATATCGTAACGGGTAAAATCTGCTTGGGGTTTCATGGCCACGCTTGATCCTTATGCGCTCTACGACCTCTTTTATTTCGTAGGTCGACACATGCGTTCGACCTCGCCCGAAAGCGTTATCGAGGTAACGCAAGTTGGTGACGACGTGGAAATTCAGATTCTGACGCCCGAGACAGCGAACGATCCGCTCGCGGTCCGGTCCACCGTCGTCCTTTCTGGCGAGGGGTTAAGTGTCGTTGACGGTCGCATCGTAAGCGGGACGGTGGACCGGCTGGATTTCTATGTCCGCGACTACGAATTCTATGCCGGCGCTCTTTTGGATTTCGATTATGATGGTCTTCTTTTCCAAGACCTGGTGACGGACTGGGACAACGGCATCTGGACCCCGATGTGGGAAGCACTCATTCCGACGCTTGTAGCGGTACAGGGCGGTGACGATGATGAGTTGTTTGAGAACAACCAATATTACAACGTCACCTACGTCGATCTGGGTGGCGGCAACGACCGCTACGTACATGTGAATTTCCACGAATTCGAACCAATGACGATCCATGGCGGTGAAGGACGGGACAACCTCGTCTGCGACTATCGCGGTGGCCTGAATACCGTGAACCTCCAAGAGGGGTACTTCATCGACACGATGGGCGTTCGTCACACCATATCGGGTTTTGAGATTGTCAACGGTGGTGGTTCGATGGACCTGATCATCGGGGCCAACGGTCAGGAGAACTTTCTGTTTGGCGGGCAGGGGTCCGACACCATTCATGGCGGCGACATGAATGATGTCATATCTGGTCAGGATGGGTCTGCAGATCTGCTTTTCGGATATGCTGGGGATGACGAGTTTCAGATCCAGGGTAATGACACTGTCTACGGCGGTGAAGGCAGCGATACCGTTGTGTTATGGTGGCTTTCCACCGCACCCAGCACGATCGACCTTGAGGCGGGATCGGCCTTTCAATTCATACGGACGGACGCCGAGCTTCACAGCATAGAGAATGCCACGACCGGCAGTGGAAACGATCAATTGTTCGGCAGTTCAATCGGAAACACGCTTGACGGGTTTGATGGCAACGACACGATTGATGGACGTGGAGGCGCCGACACGTTGATAGGCGGCAAAGGTGACGATGTTCTGCTTGGCGGTGCGGGCGACGACGTATTGATGGGTGGTACAGGAGCCAATGTTCTGACCGGCGCAGAGGGTTCGGATCACTTCGTTTTTCTCACTGGCGAAGCGGACAATGTCGTTACTGATTTCGAAGCAGGGGCGGACAAGCTGGACTTAAGCGGGTTCGTCGGGAATGGAGAGATTCTATCCATGTTCTTCGGCGCAGGGTACGACCCGCGGCAAGTGTGCCACGTCCCAGAGGACTTGGCGTACGTTTTCATTTGGGCCAGCCAGGTGGGCGATGACGTTGTGTTCTGGAATGGAATGCCGGCGCGCGACGTGTCCGATCGGACGCCGTTGGTGACGCTGCAAGACACCGATCTTTCGTTGCTGACGTTCGATGATTTCATCTTCTGACTTCGACACATGTGTCGGATCAACCCCCGCCTCAGGGACAATCGCGGGATTGGTCACCTGAGGATCACAGGTTGGCTGAAGGGAACCCTGAACGAGTATCACGCTTTGCCGACGAAAGTCTCGTAGCGGTCAAATCGCACAAGCAGCATAGCGCGGGGCCTTTCAAGGCGCCTATCGCGTAGAGGTGTTGCCGATGCGCGCCTGCACGGGTTACAAGCGACGAAACGCGCAAACAAAAACAGGCTTCACCTAATGTCAGACGAATTCATGCTCGACACCGACGATCTGGAGCGGCGGATGGAGGGGGCGATTGCATCGCTTCGCACCGAATTCGCCTCCCTTCGGACGGGGCGGGCCAGTGCTTCCATGCTGGAGCCGGTGATGGTTGACGCCTACGGTGCGCTCACGCCGATCAACCAGGTGGGCACTGTCAATGTGCCCGAGCCACGGATGGTGACGGTCAATGTCTGGGACAAGGGTCTTGTGGGCAAGGTGGAGAAGGCGATCCGTGAAAGCGGGCTCGGCATCAACCCGCAGCTCAACGGCACGATCATCATGCTGCCGATCCCGGAACTGAACGAGGAACGCCGTCGCGAGCTGACCAAGGTCGCCGGGACCTATGCGGAGAATGCCCGCGTCGCGATCCGCAACGTGCGCCGCGACGGGATGGACCGGATCAAGAAGGCCGATATCTCGGAAGACGATGCGAAATTTTGGGAAGGCGCGGTGCAGGAACTGACCGATACGTTCATCAAGCGCGTGGACACATCGCTGGACACCAAGCAAGAAGAGATCATGCAGGTCTGAGAGCCGGTCGCGATCGGCTGGCCCGGCCCGCGTGGCCGTGGCGAGAGTGGACTTTCGAGGGGCAAGCGCCCATCTGAGCCCAACGACGCCGACCACCCGCCCAGGACCAAGACGGACGCCCCCGAAAGGACGCCCCATGCCCGACACCGAAAACTCCCCCAACCACGTGGCCATCATCATGGACGGCAACGGACGGTGGGCGCAGATGCGCCATCGCCCGCGCCTGATGGGCCACCATGCGGGCGCACGGCGGGTGCAGGAGGTCGTGCGCGCCTGTCCGGATCTGGGGGTCAAGTACCTGACGATCTTTGCCTTTTCGACCGAGAACTGGAAACGCACCCAGACGGAAGTGGCGGGGCTGATGAAGTTGTTCAAACGCTATATCCGACGCGAGGCCGCGAGCCTGTTGGAAGAGGGCGTGCGCGTCCGCTTCATCGGGGATCGCGTGCGGCTGGAACCGGCATTGGTCGACCTGATGGACGGGCTGGAGCTTCTGACGGCGGACAATGACAAGGTGCATCTTACCATTGCGCTGAATTACGGTGGCCGGGACGAGGTGGCACGTGCCGCCAAGCGCCTGGCCTATGACGTGTCCATGGGCAAGCTCGACCCGAAGTCGATCTGCGACGAGACCTTTCCGAAATACCTCGACACCCACGTGCTGCCCGATCCCGACCTGGTGATCCGCACCAGCGGGGAGGCGCGGATTTCCAACTTCCTGCTGTGGCAATCGGCCTATGCGGAATATGAGTTCATCGACACGCTGTGGCCCGATTTCACCAAGGACATCTTTGCGGAGGTCGTGGGGCGGTTCGGGACACGGGAACGCCGGTTCGGCGCCGTCACGGTCTGAGGCGCGCGATGGCAGGCGGCCCGAAATTCGCGGACCTGCTGCCGCGCATCGCCTCGGCGTTCGTGCTGCTGAGTGTTGCGGGATTGGGCCTGTGGCTTGGCGGGCTGGTGCTGGCCGTGCTCCTGTCGATCTTCGGCGCGGTGATGCTGTGGGAATACTTCCGCCTGATCATTCGCCTGACGGAACCCTATGCGATGGGGGCCACGATCATCACGTCGATCCTATTGGCCATCGCCCTGATCCTCGAGGATCGCCTGACCGTGGGGGCGGAGGTTCTGGCCCTGTCGCCGGTCGCGGTGGGCGTGCTGGTCGTGACGATGATCGCGGTGATGATCCCGGTCCGCAAGAGCCGGTTGGAGACGCTTTTCGGCGCGATGATCCCGCTGGCGACGTTCCTGTTCTTCTATCTGCACCAATCGGCCCCATTGGCGATGTGGCTTGTCGTGGCGGTTGTCATTTCCACCGATGTGGCGGGGTATTTCTTCGGCAAGCTCATCGGCGGGCCGAAATTCTGGCCGAGCCTCAGCCCCAACAAGACGTGGTCGGGCACCGCGTCGGGATGGGTCATGGCGGCGCTGATCGCTGTGGTCGTCAGCATCCGCGCCGATGATCCGTTCCCGACGATGATCGTGGCCGTGATCTTCCTTGTGGCCGTGGCCTTCGCCGCGCAAATGGCCGATATCGCGGAATCCGCGCTCAAGCGCAGGGCGGGGGTCAAGGACAGCTCCAAGATCATCCCCGGCCATGGCGGGGCGCTGGATCGCTTCGACGGGATGTTGGGCGGATTCCTCGTTGCCGGGCTGGCCTTCGTGCTGGCCGGGTTTACGGTGTCGTTGTGAGCGGGGCGCGCCGGATCTCGATCTTTGGCGCGACCGGGTCCATCGGGCAGAACACCATAGACCTGGTCGCGCGGGACGCGGATGCCTACGACGTCGTGGCCCTGACCGGGGCCAGCAATATCAAGCTATTGGCCGACGATGCGAAGCGATTGGGCGCGCAGGTCGCGGTGACGGCGGAGGAGGCGCTGTTGCCCGATCTGCGCGACGCGCTGGCCGGGTCCGGGGTGGAGGCCGCGGCGGGGGAGGCCGCGCTTCTGGAGGCGGCGGATCGCCCGGCCGACTGGATCATGTCGGCGATTGTCGGGGCGGCGGGGCTGGCCCCCGGTTTCCGCGCGCTGCGCCATGGCACGACCCTCGCGCTGGCCAACAAGGAAAGCCTCGTGACCGCCGGTCCGCTTCTGCTGGCTGAGGCCACGGCGAACGGGGCGGACATCCTGCCCGTGGACTCCGAGCATTCCGCCGTCTTCCAGGGCCTTGTCGGCGAAGACATCGCGGCGGTGGAGCGGATCATCATCACCGCCTCGGGCGGTGGCCTGCGCGATTGGCCGGTGGAGGCGCTGGCCAACGCCACACCCGAAGATGCCGGCGCGCATCCCAATTGGGACATGGGCCAGCGCATCACCATCGATTCCGCGTCGATGTTCAACAAGGCGATGGAACTGATCGAGACGAAGGAATTCTTCGGGATCGCGCCGGACAGGATTGAAACGGTGATCCACCCCCAAAGCATCGTTCATGCGCTCGTGGGGTTCTGCGACGGGGCGCTGATGGCGCATCTGGGCCCGCCCGACATGCGCCATGCCATCGGCTATGCGCTGTACCACCCGGACCGGGGCCATATCCCCGTGGCGCGGCTTGACCTTGCGCAGATCGCGACACTGGAGTTCCACGCGCCGTGCGACATCCGCTATCCCGCGCTGGGGCTCGCACGGCAGGTGATGGAGACGGGCGGGGCGGCGGGCGCGATTTTCAACGCGGCCAAGGAAACCGCGCTGGACGGGTTTCTGGCCCGTCGGATCGGCTTCATGGACATGAGCGCCATCGTCGAGGCGACCCTTGACGCTATGTCGTCAAAGATCAGCCTTTCAAATGCCCCAGCTACCCTTGAGGAGGTCCTGCAAACGGACCAGATTGCACGGGACACGGCCTGGGCCGCAATCGAGCATCACGAGACCCGAACCTGAAAAGGGCACGCGCATATGGATTTCCTCCCCGGCTTCGGAAGCTTCGGCTTCACGCTTCTGGCCTTCATCGCAGCCTTGTCGATCATCGTGGCGATCCACGAATACGGCCATTACATCGTCGGGCGCTGGTCCGGCATCCATGCGGAGGTCTTCTCCATCGGGTTCGGCCCCGTTCTGTTCAGCCGCGTGGACAAACGCGGGACGCGCTGGCAATTGGCGGCCTTGCCCTTCGGCGGCTACGTGAAATTCCTGGGCGACGCCAACGCGGCCTCTGCCGGGGCGGACGGGGCGGTCATAGACGCCCTTGATCCGGCGGAACGGCGACGCTCCATGCCCGGCGCACCGCTTTGGGCCCGGGCCGCGACGGTGGCCGCGGGTCCGATCTTCAACTTCATCCTGTCGATCCTGATTTTCGGCGGCATCGTCCTTCTGGGCGGGCGCGCGGCGGAGGAGGCGCGGGTGGGCGCCCTGGTGCCGGTACCCGAGGAGATCATCACGCTGGAGCCCGGCGACCTGATCACGGCGATCGCAGATGAGCCGGTGGAGACCCTGTCGGATGTCTATGAGCTTGGTCGCAACCTCACCCCGGCGGAGACGCTGATCTACGACGTCGTCCGGGATGACACCCCGCAACGGGTGGAGGCCGCATTCCCGCTTCTGCCCATCGTCCGCTCCGTTGCGCCGCAATCGGCGGCCATCGCGGCGGGCATCGAGGAGGGCGATGTCATCATGTCCGTGGACGGCGAACGCATCTTCGCGTTCAGCCAGTTGCGGGAGGCGGTCGACGCCTCCCAGGGGGACGAATTGCAACTGACGGTCTGGCGCGCGGGTGAGATGCTCGACCTGGCGCTCAGCCCGCGATCCACCGACCTGCCGACCGAGGACGGGTTCGAGACGCGCTACTTGATCGGCATCACCGGCGGCCTGATCTTCGAGCCGGAAATCGTGTCCGTCAGCCCATGGGACGCGATTTCCTACGGGTTCAGCCAGACCGGGTTCATCATCGAATCCTCCCTGTCCGGCCTGTGGCACATCATCACCGGCGCCATTTCGACCTGTAACCTGCAAGGCCCCATCGGCATTGCGGAGACCTCGGGTGCGGCGGCCAGCCAAGGTCTTGATAACTTCATCTGGTTCATCGCGGTCCTCTCGACCGCCGTGGGCTTGCTGAACCTGTTCCCGATCCCGGTGCTGGACGGTGGACACCTGATTTTCCACGCCTACGAGGCGGTCACGGGCAAACCGCCCTCGGACAAGGTGCTGCGGGTGTTCATGACGATCGGCCTGACGCTGCTGCTGTCGCTGATGCTGTTTGCCCTGACCAATGATCTGTTCTGCCCCTGATGCCGGGCCTGTAGCGTCGCAGTCATATGCGGCGCATTCCGGGGCGGTAGGCGTTAAAACTCCATCCCCCGACCACAGTGTCGTCACATTTGGACGCGACATTGGGAACAACGGAAAGACAAATCCTTGGACGTGACCCGATGCGTATTCTTGCAGACAGCTACCGCGGCGTGACCCAGCTTGTGATGCTGAACACCGACCGCTTTTTGACGCCGCTTCTGATCGTTGCGGCCCTGACCCTTGCAGGTTGGGTTCTGAGCCTGACGCAGCCCTTCTAAACCCGGCTGAAATCAACGAATTGGACGTGTGAGACGGCGGCGGAGCAATCCGGCCGCCGTGCTGGATTCGCCACAGGTTGTGATAAACCTTGCCCACGCCACAACCCATGCGCCACATCGGTTTGACTACCCCCATCCCGCACGATACCCAGAACGGGTCTGCAATTTATCCTAGGGGTGGGATACTATGGCCCGTGTTGTGGTTACGCGTCTGTTCGAGCGCATTTGCCATCTGGCTGCTCCGGTCGCTTTGGTCCTGTCGCTTGCCGTCATGGCAGTCCCCGTCACCGCGCAGACATTCAGCTTTTCCAATTTCGACGTGCAGGGCAACGAGCGGACAAACGATGCCGGTGTGCTTCAGGTGGCCGGAATCTCGCCCGGAACCGCGGTGTCCGCGGGGCAGGTGAACGACGCGCTGCAACGCTTGCAGAATTCGGGCCTGTTCCAGTCGGTCGAGGTCGCGCCACGCGGAAACACGCTGGTCATCACCGTGGTCGAATATCCCACGGTCAACCGCATCGCCATCGAAGGCAATCGCCGCCTGGACGATGAGGAGCTTCTGGCCGTCATCGAATCCACGCCTCGCCGCGTCTATTCGCCCATCACCGCCGAACGGGACGCTGCCGCCATCGCGGAGGCCTATCGCCTGACCGGGCGCCTTACGGCGGTCGCGACACCGCAGATCATCCGCCGCTCCGACAATCGCGTCGACCTGGTCTTCGAAGTCTCCGAAGGGTCGATCGTAGAGACGCAGCGCATCGCCTTCGTGGGCAACCGTGATTATTCCGACCGTCGCCTGCGGCAGGTTCTGGAAAGCACGCAAGCGGGCCTGTTCCGCGCGATCATCCGGTCGGACACCTTCATCCAGGACCGCATCGCGCTGGACCGTCAGCTGCTGACGGATTTCTACCAGGATCGCGGCTACATTGATTTCGAGATCCTGTCGGTGACGCCGGAATTGAGCCGCGACCGCGGCGCATATTTCGTCACGTTCAACATCCGCGAGGGGCAATCCTATCGCATCGGGAACCTGTCGGTCCGGTCGGAGCTTCCCGGTGCCGATGCTGCGATGTTCCAGCAGGCGATCCGCGTGCGCCCCGGGGTCCGTTACAGCCCCCGGATCATCGACAACCAGATCACCCGGATGGAGAATCTCGCCTCCGACATGGGCCTGCGCTTCGTGCGGATCGAGCCCAACGTGATCCGCGACGATGCCAACCTCATCATCAACGTCGAATTCGTCATTTCCCGCGGCGAGCGCGTCTTCGTGGAGCGCATCGACATCGAGGGCAACCAGACAACGCTGGACCGGGTGATCCGTCGCCAGTTCGACGTGGTGGAAGGCGATCCGCTCGACGCCCGCCAGATCCGCGCCGCCGCCGAACGCATCCGTGCCACCGGCTTCTTCGCCGACGTGCAGGTCGAAGGTCGCCCTGGCACCTCGCCCGAGCAGGTGATCGTTGATGTGGATGTGGAAGAGCAGCCCACCGGCTCGCTCGGCTTCTCGGCCAGCTATTCGACCGATACCGGCGCGGGCCTTGCCGTGAACTTCTCCGAAGAGAACTTCCTTGGCCGGGGCCAGGCGCTGGCGATCAGCTTCAACACGGTGGGGGACGGGCAGTCGCTCAACTTCTCCTTCGAGGAGCCCGCATTCCTCCGCCGCGACCTGGCCCTGGGTCTGAACGCCTATTACGGCGTGACGCAGCAGCAGGGGAATACCAATTTCGACACAGTCCGCTACGGAGCTGGCGTCGGCTTGGCTTTCCCAATCAGCGAGAATGGACGATTGCGGCTGTTTTATAACTTCGCCCATGACGAAGTGTCCGCGCTCGACAATACGGGCACTGTCAACTCCTTGATCCTGCTGAACGAGCCTCTTGAGGCCGACACGTCCGCAGTTGGCTTCACCTATAGCTTTGACAACCGCTCGACGGGCCTGAACCCCAATGCCGGTATCGCACTGAGCTTCACAGGCGAATATGCAGGCGTGGGCGGTGATACCGAGTTTATTCGGACACAATTTCTAGGGATCGCGGAAACCCGGGTCGCTCGTGAGGAAGTGACTTTGCGTGCGACGGTTGAGGCGGGCGCGATCAATTCTCTCGATGATGGTACGCGCTTTGCAAACCGGTTTTCGCTCAATTCCCGGCAGATGCGGGGCTTTGAGAGCGGCGGTTTGGGCCCACGCGATCTTGGAGCGGATAACGAGAACTTCCTGGGCGGCAATTATTTCGCCGTGGCGCGGTTTGAGGCGGCCTTCCCGCTTGGTCTGCCCGAGGAATATGGCATCTCGGGCGGTGTGTTTGCCGATGTCGGCTCCGTCTGGGGGTTAGACGACACGGCCGGCCACGCCACGGTAGACGACAGCTTCTCGCTCCGCTCCGTCGTGGGTGTGTCGATCTTCTGGGACACCGCACTCGGGCCGCTTCGGTTCAACTTCACCCATCCGATCGAGGTCGAGGATTACGACCGGACCCGCCAGTTCGACTTCACGGTTGAGGCGCGTTTCTGAGCGTGATGCACCGGCCCTTTGCCCTTCTTCGCGCCGCCGCCCTCGGGTTGGCGGCGCTTTGCATGACCGGTCCCGCGCTGGCGCAGGACGCGCAATTGCCGCGTCTGGGTGCACCGCCTGCGGGAGGTATCTTGGTGCTCAACCAGGATCGGGTGCTGCAACAGACGCAATTCGGCCAGCGCATCCAGACGGAGCTTGAAGCCGCGTCCTCAAGTCTGGCCGCCGAGAACCGGCGGATCGAGGCGCAGTTGACCGAGGAAGAGCTGGAGCTGACGGAATTGCGCCCCACCATGGAGCCGAGCGCGTTCCGCACCCTGGCCGATGAATTCGACGAGCGTGTGCGCGGCATTCGCGCGGCCCAGGACGCCAAGGCGCGCAACCTGCAATCCCAGTTCGACGCCGCGCAGCAACGGTTCTTCGAGGAGATCGTGCCCGTCCTTCTGGACCTGGTCCAGGCGCGGGGCGCGGCGGTTCTGCTCGACAGCCGGTCGGTCCTTTTGTCGGCGGGTTCAGTGGATGTGACCGACGCGGCCATCGCCGCCATCGACGAGGCCCTTGGCAATGGCGGTGACGAGCCCCTGATCTCCCTTCCCGGTCAGGATGAGGCCCCGCCCGACCCGGACTGACACCGCGCCTTGCCGCGCGGGGGTGGAGTTGCTAACCCGGTTCGACCGAATATGAAACAGCCAGGGGCCCTGCCATGCATGGTGACGTCCAGACCACTGCCGATATCGACCTGATCCAGCGGATCCTGCCCCACCGTTATCCGTTCCTGATGATCGACAAGGTGCGGGATATCGACGGGTTCAAATCCGCCGTGGGCATCAAGAACGTCACCATCAACGAGCCGCATTTTCAGGGCCACTTCCCCGGTGTGCCGATCATGCCCGGCGTCACCATCGTGGAGGCGATGGCCCAGACCGCGGCGGTCATGGTGGGGGTGTCCGCCGATCTGGCCGACAAGAATTTCCTCGTCTATTTCATGGGTATCGACACCTGCAAATTCCGCCGCAAGGTGGTGCCCGGCGATGTGTTGGAGCTGCATGTGACCGCCACTCGCGGTAAGCCTGGTGCGAAGGTCTGGAAGTTCGAGGGGCGCGCGGAAGTGGGTGGGGAACTCGCCTGCGAATGCGCCTTCACCGCGATGATGGACCTGCCCACGGAGGCAGGCTGACATGGCCATCGACGCCAGCGCGCAGATCCACCCAAGCGCGGTGATCGAGGACGGGGCCAGCATCGGCCCCGGCTGCCGGATCGGCCCGTTCTGCGTCGTCGGACCCGAGGTGTCGCTTGCGGCGGACGTGGTGATGAAATCCCACGCCATCGTCACCGGCTGGACGGAGATCGGGGAGGGGTGCGAGATCTTTCCCTTCGCCAATATCGGAGAGATCCCGCAAGACAAGAAATTCGGCGGCGAACGCACACGCCTGATCGTGGGCAAGCGCAACCGCATCCGCGAGGGCGTGACGATGAACACCGGCACCGAAGGCGGCGGCGGTGTCACGCGGGTCGGCGATGACGGGCTGTTCCTGGCCAATTCCCACGTCGCCCATGACTGCATCGTGGGCGACCGTGTCATCATGGTGAATTCGTCCGCACTGGCGGGCCATTGCGTAGTGGGCGATGACGTGATCATCGGCGGGCTGTCGGGCGTGCATCAGTTCGTTCGCATCGGGCGCGGCGTGATCGTGGGCGCGGTTACGATGGTGACGAATGACGTGATCCCCTACGGCCTTGTCCAGGGGCCGCGCGGGCGACTAGACGGGTTGAACCTTGTGGGGCTGAAGCGGCGTGGCGTGGCGAAGGCCGACATCACGGCCCTGCGCGCGGCGCTGCAGGCGCTCAAGCAAGGCGAAGGCGCGAGCTTCCAGGAACGGGCCCGCCGCCTTGGCGAAAGCGAGGAAATCGACAGCGAATACGTGCGCGAGATCGTGGACTTCGTCCTCGGTGACAGCGACCGATCCTACCTGACACCGGAATGACAACGATGCGGGCGATCCTTGCGGGCAGCGGCGTCTTGCCGAACCTGCTGCTTCAGGCGGAGCCGGCCTATGTCGTGAAGTTCCGCGGCGTGCAGGTGGCGCCGTTCAAGGCCCCCCCGATCAAGGCCCGGTTCGAGGCGTTGGGCCGCCTATTCGACGATCTGCGCGCCAAGCATGTCTCGGAAGTTTGCCTTGCCGGTGCGATGTCGCGCCCGTCGCTGGACCCGGTGGCGTTCGATCCGTTCACCGCCAAGCTGATGCCCACGCTCATGCAGGCCATGGGGCAGGGCGACGACGCGCTGTTGCGCGCCATCATCGAAGTGATCGAGGGGCAGGGGTTCAAGGTCATCGCCGCCCATGAGGTGCGTCCCGATCTGGTGGCGCAGGCCGGTGTGATTGCGGGTGCAAAGGTCGGGTCAGAGGATGCCGCGCGCGGCCGCGCGGTGCTGGAGGCATTGGGGCCGCTTGATGTGGGGCAAGGCGCGATTGTCGCCAAGGGGCAGGTCTTGGGGGTGGAGACATTGCAGGGCACGGACGCGATGCTGGAATTCGTGGGACGCACCCGGCCCGGATCCGGTGGCATCTTCGTCAAGCGCCCAAAGCTGGGTCAGGATCTGCGCGTGGACATGCCCGCAATCGGGCCTGACACGATTCACGCCGCGGCGCGCGCCGGCCTTTCGGGGATCGAGATTGCGACGGGCGAGGTTCTGATCCTCGACCGCGCGGCCGTGACCGAGGCGTGTCTGCAAACCGGCATGAACCTCTGGGCGGGGCCGTGACGCCGCGACCCGTTACGCTCTTCCTCGTGGCCGGAGAGCCGTCCGGCGACCGTCTGGGTGCGGCGCTCCTGCGCGGATTGGGCGAGGCGGGGGCCGATGTGACGGCGTCGGGCGTCGGCGGCCCGGCCATGGCGGCGGAGGGGCTTGCCTCCCTCTTTCCCTACGACGAACTCGCGGTGATGGGGATCGCCGAGGTGCTGCCGAAATACCGCGCGCTCAAGCGGAGGATCGCGCAGACGGCGCAGGCCTTCCTCGACAGCGGGGCGGAGGCGCTTGTCACCATCGACAGCCCAGATTTCTGCCTGCGGGTGGCCAAGATCGTGAAGGCGGCCCGGCCCGAGACCATCACAATCCACTACGTCGCGCCCTCGGTCTGGGCATGGCGCCCGAAGCGCGCGACGAAGATGGCCCGCGTGGTGGACCATGTTCTGGCGCTTTTACCGTTCGAGCCGCCGTATATGGAAGCGGCGGGGATGAGTTGCGATTTCGTGGGCCATCCGGTCGTGACGGAGCCCGTGGCCACGGCGCCGGACGTGACCGCGTTTCGGGACGAAAACGGTATCGGGGCGGCAGAGAAGCTGGTGCTTGTCCTCCCTGGATCTCGCCGGTCGGAAGTGACGCGGCTTGCGCCGATCTTCGGGGCGGCTTTGTCGGGCATCGACGCGCGGCTGGTCCTGCCGACCCTGCCGCATCTGGTGGCGGAGGTGGAGGCGGTGACGCGGGGCTGGTCGCCGCGCCCGATCATCTTGGCCCCCGAAGGAGATGCAGACCCGAGCTTCGCCGCAAAGAAACGCGCGGCGTTCGCGGCGGCCGACGTGGCACTGGCCGCATCCGGCACCGTGTCGCTGGAACTGGCCGCCGCCACCACGCCCATGGTCATCGCCTATGACATGAACTGGCTGACCCGGTTCATCGTCAAACGCGCGATCCAGGTCGACACCGTGACCTTGGTGAACCTGGTGTCGGAGACCCGCGCCGTGCCGGAATTCCTGGCGGAGAAGTGCAGACCGGATGCCATACGCGAGACGCTCGACCGCATATTGGCGGGCGACGGCGCGGATCAACTGGCCGCGATGAAGACGACGATGGACCGTCTGGGCCGGGGCGGTCCGCCGCCGGGCCTGCGGGCGGCGCAATCGGTTCTGCGCGTCCTCAGCCGGTGAAATCCGCGTCGATTGCCCCGCACATCCGCTGCAGCACGTCGGGCGCAATGGGGAAAATGTGGCGCGGCGTTCCGGCGGCGGCGTAGACCGTGGCGAACTCCGACAGGCGCGGGTCCCACCAGGCGCGGATCGGGTTGAGATGCCCGATGGGCGCGACGCCCCCGATGGCGAAACCAGTCTGCGCCCGGATCAGCGCGGCGTCGGCCTTGCCAAGCGGCTCCCCCGCGACGTCGCCGGCCTTGGTCGCATCCACCTGATTGCTGCCTGCGGTCACGAACAGCACCGCCTCGCCGGAGGTTTCCGCCCGGAAGATGATGGATTTTGCGATCTGGTCGATCTCACATCCCGCCGCCCGTGCGGCCTCGGCTGCGGTGCGGGTGCCATCGGCCATCTCGACCACGTCTGCCGCGATCCCGGCCTCCTCAAGCGCGCGCCTGACCCGTTTGAGTGACTTCGACATGTCCGTGATCCCTTGCCAATCCGGCGGACCCTCGTAAGGATCGCACGCGCCGACAAGACCCGGCCCGTAACAGGATATCCGCGCCGCCAATGACCTTCGCCTCCCGCATCACGCGCACGCCCATCGCCCATGTGCCCGAGAGGGGGGCGGAGGCGTTGGCTCATCTCCATGGCCCACCCGGGGAGATTGCGGAGTTGATCGAAGGAACGGCTGGGTCATCACCCTATCTGGCGGGACTGATCGCGAAGGAAGGGCATTGGCTGTCCCACGCGCTTGACGATACACCGGAGGAGGTGATTGCCGCCCTGATCGCGGAAACCGGCACGTTGGACGCAAGCACGCTCGACACCGGATTGCGAAAGCTGAAGCGACGTGCGGCCCTGATCGTGGCCCTGTGCGATTTGGGCGGGGTCTGGGCGCTAGGCACGGTCACCCAAGCCTGGAGCGATTTTGCCGATGCCTGCGTGGCGGCGGCGTTGGCGATCCAGGTGGCCAAGATCGCGAAACGCGGAAAGATCCCCGGCCAGACCGAGGAAGACGCCTTGCGCGACGGGGCGGGGATGGTGGCGCTCGCCATGGGCAAGATGGGCGCGGGGGAGTTGAACTATTCCTCAGACATCGACCTGATCTGCCTGTTCGACGAAAGTCGCTTCGATGGCCCGGCGGAGGAGATGGAGGCGCGCGCAGGCTTCATCAAGGCGACCCGCGCCATGGCCGCCAGCCTCAACGACGTGACGGGGGAGGGGTATGTGTTCCGCACCGACCTGCGCCTGCGCCCGGACCCGTCCGTGACGCCGGTCTGCATCTCCATGGCGGCGGCGGAACGGTATTACGAGGCGGAGGGGCGGACCTGGGAACGCTCCGCCTATATCAAGGCGCGTGCGGCGGCGGGCGACGTGGCGGCGGGCGCGCGGTTCCTCGATACGCTGACGCCGTTCGTGTGGCGCAGGCACCTGGATTTTGCGACCGTGGCCGAGACGATGGATATGCGCCAGCGGATCAAGGACCACAAGGGATTGCACGGGGACGCGCTTGAGGGGCGTAACCTGAAACTGGGGAAAGGCGGCATTCGGGAAATCGAGTTTTTCGCCCAGACCCGGCAATTGGTGGCCGGTGGGCGCGATCCGGGCCTGCGCCAGCGGCGCACCGTCAAGGCGCTGGCGGCGCTCGCGCGAGCCGATTGGATCACCCGCGATGTGGCCGGCGAATTGGCCGATCACTACGCCCACCTGCGAGAGGCGGAGCATCGGGTGCAGATGATCGACGATGCCCAGACCCACACTTTGCCGAAATCACCAGAGGGCTTCGATCGCCTGGCCCGGTTGAGCGGGCAGGGTGACACCGTCGCCTATTGCGCGGAATTGCGGGAGCGGATGGCGGCGGTCGCAAAAATCACCGGCGATCTCTACGCAACCAAGACCCGCGCGCAGGCCGCGCCGGATTTGAGCGATGCGGCCCGCGATGTCGTGGCACGCTGGCCCGGATATCCGGCATTGCGGTCACCGCGCGGGCAGGAGATTTTTGAACGCCTCAAGCCCGATCTTCTGGCGCGCCTGGCCCAGGCCGCCAAGCCCGAGGAGGCTTTGTCGAATTTCGACGGCTTCCTGCGGGGCCTGCCCGCGGGCGTGCAGTTGTTTTCGCTCTTCGAGGCGAACCCGAGCCTGATCGACCTGATCGGGGATATCTGCACCACGGCCCCGGCGCTGGCGACTTATCTCAGCCGCAATTCCGGGGTTCTGGACGCGGTTCTTGACGGGCAGTTCTTCGCGCCATGGCCCGGCGCGGACGGGCTGGCAGAGGATCTGGGCCAAACGCTCGCCCCGCTGGATTACGAGGCGCAGCTGGACGCGGCGCGGATCTGGCAAAAGGAATGGCATTTCCGGATCGGGGTTCACATGCTGCGGGGCCTGATCGGTGCGGGCGAAGCGGCGGCGCAGTATTCCGACCTGGCGCAAGCCGTCGTGGCCGGGCTTTGGCCGTCTGTCTGTGCCGATATCGGGCGGCGCCACGGGCCCGCGCCGGGACGCGGTGGCGTCGTGCTGGCCATGGGCAGCCTCGGCGCGTCGGAAATGACCGCCCTGTCTGACCTAGACCTGATCGTGATCTTCGATGCCCAGGGCGTGGAGATGACCGAAGGCCGCCGCCCGCTGGACCCACGCGGCTGGTTCGCGAAGGCCACCAAGGCGCTGATCACGGCGTTGAGCGCGCCGACGGCGGAAGGCAAGCTTTACGACGTCGACATGCGCCTGCGTCCCTCGGGCGGGCAGGGGCCGGTCGCTACGGCCTTGAGCGCGTTCGAGCGGTATCAGCGTGAAGAGGCGTGGACGTGGGAGCATATGGCGCTGACCCGTGCGCGGGTCGTGGCGGGCGATGCGGGCCTTGCGGCGGATGTGGAGGCGGTGCGCTGCGCCGTGATCGCGGGCCGCAGGGGCGCGCGGGACGCGATATTGCAAGACGCCGCCGATATGCGCGCGCGGCTGGGGCAGGCGGGGCGCGCGGGTTCAACCTGGGCGGTGAAGGACGGCCCCGGCGGGACGCAGGATATCGCGCTGTTGAGCCAGGCGCTGGCCCTTGCCGCCGGTGCGCCCGACCGTCGACCGGCGGAGCAGTTGCATGCGGCGTGTGGCGCGGGCCTGATCGACACGGAAAGCGCGGATGCGTTGAGCGCCACGCACACCCTGTTTCGCCGCCTTCAACAGGGCGCGCATCTTCTCAGCGCCGGACCGCTCAGGGCCGACACGCTTGGTGCGGGCGGGCGTGCCTTCCTCGTTCGGCTCACGGAAATGACGGACGCGGACGCTTTGGTGACGCAGTTGGACACATCCCGCGCCGATGCTGCCACTAGGATCGCCCACATCATGCCCGATGCCGCGAGTGATCCCTGATGGCCGACAAGGACCCGATCGACCCCAAGAACCTGATCCGGGAGGCGTTCCGCATCGACGGGATCACTGCGGCGGAGTGTCGGTCCATCTTCGTGGATTGGGCGTTGAGCCACGGGCAAGCCGATCACCTTCCCGCGATCCGCGCGTTGTTGGCGCGCCACGCGGGCGATCCGGCGGATCACCCCATGAAGGCGGTTCTGGAAGAAGGGCTGCTCTCCAGCCCGATGCCCAAGCGGCGCGGCGGGCGCGCGGCCCGCGTGGCGCGCGATTAATCCCCGCCCTGCCGGACGATATACCGGGTCTGGTAGGTGACGGGCTGCGGGTCTGAAATCTCCAGCCGGTCGTCCTCCAACGCCTCAATTGTGGGGTATAGGCCGGGCGTCGGGCCCGGATCATCCGCCGCCCGCAAGACAATTTCTGCCATCGCCGCGTGCAAGGCCTCGATGTCGCGCGCGGGCGCGATCAGGGGGGTGAAGTCCAGCGAATCGAGCCGCGCGCAGGCCTCGGGCCGACAGGCGACGCGGATCACCATCGGCTCGGCCCAGATACCCGGAACCACGCCGGACCGCGCGCCGACCTGGATGGCCATGCCGTTGACCTGCGGCCCCCCATCCTCGGGCGTCAGGACAAGGTTCGGATTGCTCTGGGGCCGCCGGGTGAACGACACCTCGGCCTCCCCCAGATGGGTCTCGATGGCGTCTTGCAACGCTTGCTCCACATCGTAGAGGCGACCGCGTGACTGGGGGGCGACCCACAGATGCGGCAGGGTGACGATGCGCCGGTGGGTCAGGTCGGAGATGTCTTGCGGCAGCACCACAGGCGCGCGGTGCGGGTCGTCGGCAAGCGCAAGCTCCAAGTCCTCGACCTCGTCCCGCGTCAAGTCTTCCCTCACCAACTCAACCGATACGGCAAAGGGCCGAAGGGGCCCCAGGTCCATGCGTCGGGGCGAACAGAAGGCGTAATCCGCCACGATCTGCGCATCTTGCACCACCCAGATGATCTTGCCCGGCCGCTGTGTCGTGCCTGTGCAATAAAGCGGCACGTGGGCGTTGCCGGTGAACGCATCGATCAGGCGTGTGCCGTAGAACCCGATACGCAAACCTTCGGGCAGGGCGGCCATGTCCAGCTCGAACCACCCGTCCGCCCCGTCTTGAAACACCACAAGATCGGGCGTGCCTTCGTCGGCGCTCAGCATGGGGCCGAGTTCGACCTGCGGCAGGTTGGCCAACGCCCGTGCATCGCGCAGCGCCGTCACCGATTGCCGTGGCCCCCCGGCCAGCGCCACGATGGCCACGATCAGCGCCACGCAAATCGCGCCGATCACGGCAAGGCGCATCACGCCCGTTCGCGGGCCGCATGGGTGCCGCGTTCCCGGTACGGTGTGGTGTCGTAATGGGCGCGGTAGCATTTGGAAAAATGCGAGGGAGAGGCAAAGCCACAGGCCAGCGCCACGTTGATGACGCTCATATCCGTCTGCATCAGCAGGTTTCGCGCCTTACCCAGACGCAATTCCATGTAATACCGCTTGGGGGAGCGGTTGAGGTAGCGCCGGAACAGCCGCTCCAACTGCCGGGTCGACATGCCGACATCCTGCGCAAGCTGTGCGGGGCTGATCGGCTCCTCGATATTCTGCTCCATCATCCGGATGACCTGCCCCAGCTTGGGGTGGCGCACGCCGATCCGGGTGGGGATCGACAGGCGCTGCGTGTCCTGATCGGTGCGGATGGAGGAATAGATCAACTGATCGGCCACGAGGTTGGCCAGATCCTCCCCCTGATCCTGGGCGATCAGCTTCAGCATCAGGTCGATGGAGGCGGTGCCCCCGGCAGTTGTAATCCGGTTGCCGTCCACGACGAAGACCGATTTGGTCAGCGTGACCTCTTCGAATTCCTCGGTGAAGCTGTCCTGGTTTTCCCAGTGGATCGTGGCCCGCTTGCCGTCCAGAAGACCGGCCTTGGCCAGCGTATAGCCCGCGGTGCACAGCCCGCCGATGACCGGACCCTTGCGTGCCTCGCGGCGCAGCCAGCTGAGCATGCGTTTGGTCGTGGCACCGGCCACGTCGATGCCGCCGCAAACGAGGATCGTATCGTCGCGGTCGAATTCCTCCAGATCGCTGTCGAGCCGGAACCAGATCCCGGCGGAGCTTTGGGCGTGTTCGCCACCTTCGCCGGCAAGGGTCCAGGAATAGATCTCGGAGCCGGACATACGGTTGGCGATCCGCAACGCCTCGACGGCGGAGGAAAGGCAAAGCATGGTGAATTGGTCCAGCAACACGAAGACGAACCGCTTCGGCCCGTCAGTATTGCGCGTCCGTGCCGGTGCATTGGACATCCGATGTCTCCCTTGGGGACGGTCGCATCGTTGCTTGTGCGCCTTGTTCGCCCCGGCTCCACCGAAAGCACCAATTTATCGCCCGCGCAATCCCGAAATCATCGCATTTGCGGGATTGGAAGCCATGCGGGCCTTGTGTATGGAGGGGGCCGATCCTTGGAAATGGAGACGACCATGACCGCCGCAACCACCTGGACGAAAGCCGATTGGCGCCGCAAAGAGCGGATTCAGATGCCAGATTACCTCGATCAGGGCGCTCTGAATGCCGTGGAGGCTCAGTTGAGCCAGTATCCGCCGCTGGTTTTTGCAGGCGAGGCACGCAGGCTGAAACAGGAATTGGCGGCCGTGGCGCGTGGCGAAGGCTTCCTTTTGCAGGGCGGCGATTGCGCGGAAAGCTTCGCGGAATTCTCCGCCGACAACATCCGTGACACGTTCAAGGTCATGCTCCAGATGGCCATGGTCCTGACCTATGGCGCGAAGGTGCCGGTGGTGAAGATCGGGCGCATGGCGGGCCAGTTCGCCAAGCCGCGTTCCGCCCCTACGGAGGTGAAGGATGGGGTGGAGTTGCCGTCCTATCGCGGCGACATCATCAACGAGCTGGACTTCACCCCCGAGGCGCGGATCCCGAACCCGCAGAAGATGTTGCAGGCCTATACCCAGGCGGCGGCGTCCCTGAACCTTGTGCGCGCCTTCTCCTCCGGGGGCTATGCCGACATTCACCACGTCCATTCCTGGACCCTCGGCTTCACCGATGGCGATGACGCCGCGAAATATCGCGATATGGCCAACCGTATCCAGGATGCGTTGGACTTCATGACCGCCGCGGGCCTGACATCCGAGACCAACCACGAATTGTCGGCGGTGGATTTCTACACCTCCCACGAGGCGTTGTTGCTGGAATACGAGGAGGCGCTTTGCCGACTGGACTCCACGTCCGGCAAATGGCTGGCGGGATCGGGCCACATGATCTGGATCGGCGATCGCACCCGGCAACCCGACGGCGCCCATGTGGAGTTCTGCAAGGGCGTGCAGAACCCGATCGGCATCAAGTGCGGCCCGTCGATCACGCGTTCCGACCTCAAGGAATTGCTCGACACCCTGAACCCGAACCGGGAAGCGGGGCGGATCGTGCTGATCAACCGCTTCGGCGCGGGGGCCGTGGGCGATCACATGCCCAAGCTGATCCGCGCGGTCGAGGAGGAGGCGCATCCCGTCGTTTGGTCCTGTGACCCGATGCACGGCAACACGATCAAGTCCGACAGCGGCTACAAGACCCGGCCGTTCGAAAGCGTGCTGCGCGAGGTGCAGGAATTCTTCGCCGTCCACCGGGCGGAGGGCACGATCGCCGGGGGCGTGCATTTCGAGATGACAGGCAAGGACGTGACCGAATGCACCGGTGGCGTACGGGCCGTGACCGACGAGGATCTGTCAAGCCGGTATCACACCGCCTGCGATCCGCGCCTGAACGCGTCGCAATCCCTCGAACTGGCGTTCCTTGTGGCGGAAGAGCTGTCGTCGAGCCGTGAGGCGCTGCGCGCGACGGCCTGAGAAACGGCGGCTGGCCGGATCAGGCCAGCCCGCCTTCGATCACCCGGAATGTCGGGCGTTGTCCGGTCAGGCACTGAACATCGTCCTGCGGCGCTGTATCGACCCCGCGCGCGATCCGCACCTGGGGGCGCATCCGCTCCGCCAAAGGTGCGTTCTCAAGGATGCTGCCCACTTCCGGGATGTCCAGCGTGTGGCATCCATTGACGAGGAAGCGCCCGCGAATGTCCGAGAGATACGGCGTCATGGACGGACGTTCGGAGTAGACGGCCAGCGCCCGTGTCAGCGCGCCGCGCGTGTCGGTCAGGGGGAGGATGGCCATCGTCGCCTCCGCCGTCGCGCCGGTGCGTTCCATCCGCGACAGCGACAACAGGCTGACATTAGGGGTGGTCATCGCCGCCTCCGCCGCGGCCATAGCGAATGCGCGGTCATCCAGCTCGAACAGCGCCCGGAACGGCATGCCGCGCAATTCCATGCCGAGACGCATGGAGATCGTGGCCCCTGTCAGGCGCATCCGGATCGTGCCCGCGCGGGGCCGTTCCAGCACGCAGATCCGCGACAGGTGACGGGCCATGGCGGCGGGCTGCAATTCCACCCGGCCGGGGGCCGTGCGCCCCGCCCGCACCTCGTCCCAATAGCGCAGGACGCTGGTCAGGCGTGTGTCGAGCGTGGGCAGATTGCGGGCTGTGCCGGTCTGTATGGTCATGGCTCTGGCTCCTCGGCGATTGCCGTCAAACTTGTTCCCGCCCCCGCGGAAGGACGGGGGCTGCGCCGTTGATCGGTTGACGCCGGACCCGCTTCCTGTCCCTTTTCGTATATAACGCATAAAATTGTCGGCAGCAGGGGGAGTCTGGCCAGTTGGTTAATCGTGGGGGGGCGGAAATTGGCCGGTAAGGGCATTGCATCCATGACCGCGTTCGCAGCGGCGGAAGGGGACGACGGCGCATCCGCCTGGACGTGGGACATGCGCGGCGTCAACGGACGGGGACTGGACCTGCGCCTGCGTCTGCCGGACGGGTTCGGTGCGCTGGAGGTGCCGTTGCGTGCGGCGCTCGGCAAGGCGCTGGCGCGCGGCAACGTCACGGTGAACCTGAAAGTCACGCGCACCAAGGGGGCCGGGGGCGGCATGCTGGACCCCGATGCCCTGGGCGCTGTTCTACACGCCATGGCCGAGGTGGAGGCGCGCGCGGCGGATGCGGGCCTGCACCTCGCCCCCAGCGACGCGTCCGGTATCCTGGCGCAGCGGGGTGTTTGGGACATCCGTGAGGTGGCGGCGGCCCCTGATCTCGCCGCCCTGATGGCCGAGGCCGAGCACCTGATCGCCGCCTTCGTCGCCATGCGGCGCGCCGAGGGGGCCGCCTTGGCCGAGGTGATGGAGGCGCAACTGACCCGCATCGCGGACCTGACGGAAGCTGCCGCCGAAAGCGCCACCGCCCGCGCCGCCGCCCAGGGTGAGCGACTGAAGACGCAGGTATCCGCCCTGCTGGAGACCACGGATATCGTCGATGAGGGGCGGCTGGCCCAGGAACTCGCCGTGCTGGCCGTGAAGGCCGATGTGACGGAGGAGATCGACCGCCTGCGCGCCCACGTCACCGCAGCGCGCGATCTGATCGCGGGTGGTGGGCCGGTTGGGCGCAAGCTCGATTTCCTGATGCAGGAATTCAATCGGGAGGCGAATACTCTGTGTTCGAAATCCGGCGACGCCGGTCTGACCGCCATCGGGCTTGACCTGAAACTGACCATAGATCAGATGCGCGAGCAGGTTCAAAATGTGGAGTGAGCATGGCTGAAACGACGCGACGCGGCCTTCTGATCATCCTGTCTTCGCCGTCGGGCGCGGGCAAATCCACGCTGGCGCGTCGCCTGATGGGATGGGACCCGACGCTCAGCTTCTCGGTCTCCGCCACGACCCGCGCACCGCGCCCGGGCGAGGTTGATGGGCAGGATTACCACTTTATCGACGATAGCGGTTTTCGGTCCCTTGTCGCCTCCGGCGAGATGCTGGAACATGCCCACGTGTTCGGAAACTTCTACGGCTCCCCCATGGGCCCCGTTGCAAAGGCCATCGACGCGGGCCGCGACGTTCTTTTCGACATTGACTGGCAGGGCGCGCAGCAGATCCAGAAAAGCGTGCTGGCCCCGCACGTCTTGTCGATCTTTATCCTGCCGCCCTCCATCGCCGAATTGCGCCGCAGGCTGGAGGCGCGGGGGCAAGACGGGCAAGACGTGATCGCCAAGCGCATGCAGAAAAGCTGGGACGAGATCAGCCATTGGGATGGCTACGATTATGTACTGGTCAATGACGATCTGGACGCGACCGAAGGCCACCTGAAATGCATCATCGAGGCCGAGCGGATGAAGGCCGCACAGCAACCGGCACTGATGGACCATGTCCGCAAGTTGCAATCGGAATTCGAGGAAACGCCATGATTTACGCGCTGGACGGCACAGCCCCGACGATTGCGGACGATACCTGGATCGCACCGGATGCCAATGTCATCGGCAACGTCGTGGTCGAGGCGGGCGGCAGCGTCTGGTTCGGCTGCACCCTGCGCGGCGATAACGAGGTGATCCGCGTCGGTGCGGGCTCCAACGTGCAAGAAAATGTGGTCTGCCACACTGATCCCGGGTGTCCCCTGTCGATCGGTGCCGATTGCACGATCGGCCACAAGGCGATGCTCCATGGCTGCACGATCGGTGACGGCTCTCTGATCGGGATGGGGGCCACGGTGCTGAACGGCGCGGTGATCGGCGCGGGCTGCCTGATCGGGGCGGGCGCGCTGATCCCGGAGGGAAAGGTGATCCCGGACGGGTCGCTTGTGATGGGGATGCCGGGCAAGGTCGTGCGAGACTTGGATGACGCCGCGCGCCAGGGCCTTCTACAATCAGCGGAACATTACCGCCAGAATATGCGCCGGTTCCGTGGTGGACTGTCCGCCATCGCCTAGGCGCCGTCAGGCTGTGGACATGCGCAGCGTATCGCCATCGGCCACGTAATTGATCGTCAGCCCCAGCGCCTCCGCCGCCAGAAGCAACAGGGGGAACTGCGCCTCCGCCGCGCGGACGGGGCGGCTATCGGCAGGCTCCGCAAGGCGCAGGCGGCTCCACAGGCTTTCCTCCACGCTCAGCCGCGCGCCGGTCGCCGTCAGCTCCCAATGGCCATCGGCCCGCGGCTCGATCGAGACGGACCCACCCATCGGCAGCGCGCTTTCGGCGCAAAGCAGCATCAGGAAGGCGAGCTTGGTCTCCTGTCGCGTGCGATCCCCCGTGGCCCCCCAACGGGCGTCGATCCGGCTTTGGTGGAAATAACCATCGACCGCCTGCTTGGCCTCCCTCTGGCTGGTGGTCTGCCCTTCCGATGCGCCGCCAAAGGCAAGGCGGAACAGGCGAATACGCGCCTCCGCCGCGCGCACGGCATCGCGGATCAGATCGACTTCCGGGCCATCGGCCTTTCCCGTCATCTCCAGCAATTCGACGCCATTGCCTATGGCGCCCAACGGGTTAACTAGATCGTGGCACAGCCGCGACGCCACGAGGTCCGCAAGGCTGAGGCTCGAATCCGTCAAGACGTCACGCATGGCAAATGGGTCCTTCGCAAATGGACAAAGACAATTCCGCTGCCGCCGACATCACGGCGATCCTGGAACCCGGCATGTATGTGCGT
Source organism: Hasllibacter sp. MH4015 (assembly GCF_020177575.1). NCBI lineage: Bacteria > Pseudomonadati > Pseudomonadota > Alphaproteobacteria > Rhodobacterales > Roseobacteraceae > Hasllibacter > Hasllibacter sp. MH4015. The sequence continues at coordinate 1,573,158 of NZ_JAHTBK010000001.1, read as the reverse complement.
CTTCCCGCGGCACCCGATTGGGGGCTGGGGCAGGTGCAATCGAATATCGGGGGCAAGGTCACGGTCAATTTCGAGCACGAGGGCAAAGTCGTGCTGGACGGACACAAAGCGGCTTTGGTCATCGACGATCCCTCCTGATCCTTTGGCCGTTCGTAGCGCACAGTGGTTAACAGGGGCTTAACGTTCACGTCACCGGCGCGTCCAGCCTCCCTTGCGGATGGTTGCAAACAGGCGATGTCCTGCTAAACCGCGCCGAAAGGATGGGCCGCTTTCATGCAACTCGATGAGCCGCATTTCGAATTGCGCCTGGCGCGCGATGCGGCCGATCTGCGCGCCGCGCAGGCGCTGCGTTACGCGGTGTTCGTGGAGGAACTGGGCGGCGATGGCGCGCTGGTGGACCACGATGCGGGGCTGGAGGCGGACCGCTTCGATCCCTATTTCGACCACCTCCTCCTCCTGGACCACCGCCGCGCAGAGGGCGACCGGGTCGTGGGCGTCTACCGCGTGATGGGCGAAAACGGAGCGGCGCGGGCCGGGCAATATTATTCCGAGGATGAATACGACCTCGATGCGCTGCGCCGCTCGGACCGGACACTCCTGGAACTGGGCCGGTCCTGCGTCCATGCCGATTATCGCGGTGGCACGGCGATGATGCATCTATGGAATGGCCTCGCCGCCTATATCGCGGAGCAGGGGGTGGAGGTGATGTTCGGCGTCGCGTCGTTCCATGGCACCGATCCGGCGCCGCTGGCCCATCCGCTGTCCTTCCTGCACCATCGCCACCTTGCCCCGGCCGACATCCGGCCCCGCGCCCGGGTCGATGGGTTTCAGGCCATGGACCTCGTGGCCGAGCGGGACCTTGACCGCGTCGCGGCCAGCCGCGCGATCCCCGCCCTCATCAAGGCCTACCTGCGCCTTGGCGGCTTCGTGGGGCAGGGGGCCTTCATCGACCGTCCCTTTAACTGCATCGACGTCTGCCTTGTGATGGATGTCGCGCGCATGTCCGACCGGCACCGGGCGATCTACGCACGGGGACCTGGGAAATGAGTGATCGGTGGGAAGGGGTGCCGACGCCAGAGCCGCGGGCGATCGGCCCGGCGGATTGGCCACGCATCCTCTTCCGCGTCACGCCCTTGGCGATCGTGCTGCTGATCTGCTTTCCGCTTCTGTTGATCCTTCGGGTGCCGGAGCGGCTGATCTGGGGCCTGCATCGCCCGATCACGCCCTTCCTCACGCAATTCGTCTGCAATGTCGCGTGCCGCTGCCTCGCCCTGCGCCGGACCGTGACCGGCACGCCAATGCAGCGACCGGGCGCGTATGTCGCCAACCATGTCAGCTGGCTGGACATCTTCGTGCTGAACGCGGGCAAACGGCTCTATTTCGTGGCCAAGTCGGAGGTGTCGGGCTGGGGCGGCATCGGCTGGCTGGCGCGCGCGACGGGCACCGTTTTCATCCGCCGCAACCGGGCGGAGGCCGCCGTTCAGGCCAAGTTGTTCGAGGATCGCCTGATGGCCGGCCATCAACTCCTCTTCTTCCCCGAAGGCACGTCGACCGACGGGATGCGGGTCCTTCCGTTCAAGACGACCCTTTTCGCGGCCTTCTTCGCAGACCGCCTGCGCGACACGCTGGCAATCCAGCCCGTGACCCTGCGCTATACCGCGCCCCCGGGCGCGCATCCACGCCATTACGGGTGGTGGGGAGACATGGATTTTGGGCCGAGCCTCATGCAGATCCTCGCCACGCCGGGCCGCGGGCGAGTAGAGGTGATCTATCACACGCCGCTGCCCGTGGCGGAGGCGGAGACGCGCAAGACCCTAGCCGCCGCCGCAGAGGCTGCGGTGCGCGCGGGCATGGAACGCTAGGGTTCAGTCGAGCGGCGCGATCAGCGCCTGCAACGCGTCAAGCGGATCATCGGCGCGCCAGATCTCCGGCCCGATGGCGAAGAAATCCGTAACCGGGGCAAGGCGTTCGATCAGGGCCGCATCAAGCGCCCCCTCGGCCACCACGGGCAATTCGATCATCTGCGACCACCACGCGAAAAGGTCGTGTTCGGCGCGGGTACCATCGCCCAGATCCGTCTCACCCACCGGTCCGAAGCTGATGTAATCCGCCCCGCTTTCGCCCGCGTTCATGCCGTCATGGCTGGACGCATTGCAGAAACTGCCCAGGATCGCATCGCCCCCCAGCGCCTTGCGGCTGGCCCGCACCGACCGCGCGGCATCGGTCAGGTGCACACCGTCAAGGCCCAGGCGTTCGACCAGCTGAACATGGCGTTCGATCACCAGGGGCACGTCCCTTGCATGGGCGATCTCCCGGCATTGATCGGCGGCGCGCGCGATCAGCCCCTCGTCGCTTTCCGCAAGCGCCAGGCGCAGGCAGGCGATGTCAACGGCGTCAAGGATGCGCGCAAGCTCCGGGCCGAACACCTCCGCCTCGAAGGCAGGCGGCGTGATGAGGTAGATTTGCGGGCGGTCCGGATCGGCCAAGGCAGACCCTCCTTGCAATCAAGTCAGTCGTTGCGCGCTGATAGCCTCTGGTCGGGGCTTGGGCAATGGTGCGCATCTTGCCCCCGGTGACGCGCGCTTGTATGGCCCCGCCATGTCCGATCCGCGCCCCCGTAAATCGCCCGCCTTCGTCCTTGTCCGTCCGCAGATGGGCGAGAATATCGGTGCCGCGGCGCGAGCCATGTGGAACTTCGGGCTCGATCATATGCGCGTGGTCGCCCCGCGCGACGGCTGGCCCAACGAACGCGCCGTGGCCCTGGCCTCCGGCGCCGGTCGGGTGCTCGACCATGCGGGGCTGTTCGAGGATGTCCCGGCAGCACTCTCCGATTGCACTTACGTCTTCGCCACCACGGCCCGCGAACGGGGCATGACCAAACCCGTCGTCACGCCCGAGCGCGCGATGGAGCAGGCGCGCGCCATCACGGCTGAGGGCGGCAAGGTCGGTATCCTTTTCGGACCGGAACGCGCGGGCTTGGAAAACGCCGACATCGCCTTGGCCAATGCCATCATCTCCGTCCCCGTGAACCCGGATTTTCCGTCCCTCAACCTCGGCCAATGCGCCTTGCTCTGCGCCTATGAATGGCGGCGGCAAACGGCGGAGGTCGCGCCGGAGATCATGGACCTTGCCAAGACCGAATTCGCCACGGGGCAGGAGGTTGAGCGGCTGGCGCAGCATTACGAGGAACGGCTGGAGGAGGCCGGGTTCTTCTGGCCCGAGGTCAAGGCCGACAGCATGAAACTGACACTCCGCAACCTCTGGGGGCGTCTGCCGCTCACCCGCGCGGATGTGCAGGTCCTCCACGGGATCATGCGCCAGATGGTGCGATGGGCGGAAAGACGGCGCGACCGGTCCGGGCGCAGCGACTGACGGGGCCCCGGCCGCCCCGCCTGCACAAGTGTCGCGGACGCTTGAAGGGGCGCGTGGCGCGCGATAGGTCTGGCGAAAGACGCAAAAGGGGCGCGCCATGGCAGGCCAGCGAAGCATTTTTGAAGAGGTCGACACGGCCCGGAAACCCGCCGCGACCCCCGGCGGGGTCAGTGGCGACCGGGGTCGGGGCCGCCGCCGCGTGCGCGCCTTAATCCTCATTCTCTTCGTGATGGTCGTGGTGCAGATCGTCATCGGCGGTCTGACCCGTCTGACCGACTCGGGCCTGTCCATCACCGAATGGGCGCCCATCACCGGCGCGATCCCCCCGCTGGATGAGGCCGCGTGGGAGGCTGAGCTGGAGGCCTATCGCGCCACCACCGAATACCAGGAACAGAACCGCGGCATGACGCTTGCCGAGTTCAAGGTGATCTATTGGTGGGAATGGGGCCACCGGCAATGGGCGCGGGTCATCGGGCTGGTCTGGGCCGTGGGGTTTGTCGGGCTTCTGGCGACGAAATCGGTGCCGACGGGCTGGACCGGGCGGCTGTTGCTTCTGGGTGCTCTTGGCGGTGTGCAGGGCGTGGCGGGCTGGTGGATGGTCCATTCCGGCCTCGCGCCGGGGATGTTCGACGTCGCATCCTACCGCCTCGCCGTGCATCTGGGCCTCGCCTTCCTCATCCTCGGGCTGATGGCGTGGTACATCATGGTCCTTGGCCGGGCGGAGGCGGAGTTGATGACCGCGCGCCGGGACGGCGACCGCAGGCTTTTCGGCATGGCCACAGGCGTGCTGCACCTGACGGCTCTGCAAATCCTGATCGGCGCGCTGGTGGCGGGTATCGATGCGGGGCGCAATTACATCGACTGGCCCCTGATGGCCGGCGCCTTCACGCCGCCCGACATGTGGGCGCTGGAGCCGTGGTATCGCAACCTGTTCGAGAATGACGGGACGGTGCAGTTTTTCCATCGGATCACGGGCTACCTGCTCCTGGCGCTCGGCATCGGCGCATGGCTGGCAGCGCGACGCTCCGCCCGATCCGCGACAAGGCGGGCGTTCGACTGGATGGCGGTGATGCTGTTCGGCCAGATCGTCCTTGGTATCGTGACCGTCATGCATTCCTCGCCCTGGTATCTGGCGATCCTGCATCAGATTGGCGCGGTAGTCCTGATCACGCTTATCCTGCGCGCGCGCTTCCTGGCGCGCTATCCACGTCCACAATCCGTTAGGGGTGCGTGAGCCATGCCTGCACTTGATGATCTGCTTGCCTTCAACCGCCAGACGGAGGCGCTTGGCCAGGTGATGGGCCGTTTGGGCTGGGATCAGGAGACCATGATGCCGCCCGGTGCCGCCGATCAGCGGGGGGAGGAGATGGCGGCACTGGAAGGCGTGCTGCACGCGCGGCGCACCGATCCGCGTGTGGGGGAGTGGCTGGCCAATGCCACGCCGCGCAACGAGGCCGAAACCGCCCAGCTGCGGGAGATCACGCGCAGCCACACTCGCGCCGTGAAGGTACCTGCCGCCTTGGCCGAGGAATTGGCGCGGGTCACGTCGCTCAGCCAGGGGATCTGGGCCAGGGCCCGCGCCGCGGACGATGTGGCGGCCTTCCTGCCGACGCTCAAACAGGTGGTCGATCTGCGGCGCGAGGAGGCGGCGGCCATTGCCGACGGGGGCGATCTTTACGATGCGTTGTTGCAGGATTATGAGCCCGGCACCTCTGCGGCGGATATTTCGGCGCTGTTTGACCGGATGCGTCCACGCCTTGTGGCGCTGCGGGATCGGCTGGCGGGGGCGGAACAACCCGCGCCGCTTGACGGTCAATTCGCCGCCGACGCCCAATTGGCGCTGAGCGCGGAGATCGCGGGCACTTTCGGCTATTCCTTCGACAATGGCCGGATCGACCTGGCCGTGCATCCTTTCAGCTCCGGCTCGGGCACGGATGTGCGGATCACGACGCGCGTGGATGAGGGGGAGCCATTGGGCTGTCTCTATTCCACGATCCACGAGGTCGGCCACGCCACGTACGAGCAGAGTATCGCGCCGGAATTCCGGTTGAGCGCGCTCGGGCAGGGCGTGTCGATGGGGGTCCATGAGAGCCAGAGCCGCATCTACGAAAACCAGCTTGCGCGCTCGGCCCCGTTCACACGGTTCCTGCACGGGCGGATGGAGGCCCATTTCGGTGCGCTGTCCGCCGGGCCGGAGGACTTTGCGCGGGTCATCAACCGGGTGGAGACGGGCTTTATCCGGACGGAAGCGGACGAGGTGCATTACAACCTCCACGTCATGCTGCGCTTCGATCTGGAGCGGCAATTGTTCGGCGGTGCGCTTGAGGTCGAGGACCTTGAGGAGGCCTGGAACGCGCGCTTTGCGTCGGATTTCGGGATGAAAGTGGACAAACCGTCAAACGGCGTGCTGCAAGATGTGCATTGGTCCGTGGGGCTGTTCGGCTACTTCCCGACCTACGCGCTTGGGAACGTCTATGCGGGCTGCCTGAACAAGGCGTTGCGCCGCGATGTGCCGGATCTGGATGCGCAGCTGGAGGCCGGTGACCCATCGGCGGCGCTGGAATGGCTGCGAGAGAATTTGCAGCGCCATGGCGGCTTGCGGACGCCGCGCGCGACGATAATGCACGCAACGGGTGGCGAGATCAGCGAAGCACCGCTGTTGGATTACCTCGATGCGAAATACGGCGCGCTGTTTGGGGTTTGAGAGGCGGTTGCAAGGTCGCAACCCCTATCTATGTATCTGGAAACGCGCAATATTCTCACCAAGGTTTACCATTCGTTAACCCTTGTGAAGCGGGCTCAACGGGCAAGCGGTTCCGGCCTCTGGGGGTCTCATCCCGGGCTTGCGGCGGTCAAGTCCAGGTCGGTGGGCGCTTTTCGAGGAAGGCGTTGATCCCCTCGTCCGTATCGCGGTTAAGCATGTTTTCGACCATCACGTCTCCGGTAAGCGCATAGGCCTCCGCCGTGGTGAGTTCGGCCTGTGCATAGAAGGCCTGCTTTCCGACGCGAACGGCAGAGCCGAGTTTGGCGGCGATGGTCTCGGCAAGCTCGGTTGTGGATGCGTCCAGATCGTCGGCGGGCGCGGTTCGGTTTATGAGGCCAGCGGCCTGCGCCTCGTGCGCCGTCAGGAATTTCCCAGTCGTCAACATCTCGAACACCTGCTTGCGATGCATGACCCTGCTGAGTGCGACCATGGGCGTGGAGCAGAAGAGGCCGATATTGACGCCGTTGACGCCGAATTTCGCATCCTCCTCCGCCACCGCCAGATCGCAGGACGCGACAAGCTGACATCCGGCCGCGGCGGCGAGGCCGTGAACTTGCGCGATGACGGGCTGGGGCAGGCGGGGGATCGTCTGCATCAAACGTGCGCAGCGGTCGAACAGGTCCTTCCACGCAGCGGCGCCATTGTCGTCTGATTGCCGTGCGGCCTGCATTTGCTTGAGGTCATGGCCCGCGCAGAACGCGCGGCCTGCGCCTTTCAGGACGATGACCTTTTGCGTGGCCTCGGTTTCGAGCGCATCGAGCGCCGATTGCAGGGCGGCCAGCATCTCATCACTCAGCGCATTGAGGTTCTTGGGCGAATTGAGCGTCAGATGGGTAATGGCGCCGTGATCGTCGCGCAGGACGAGGGGGTCGGATGACATGGGCGCGCCTCCCTTGCGCTGGCCGTGGGCTTTGGCGAAAGGTAGCGGGCAAGTGTGAGGGGGGAAAGGCCATTGACGGTAAAGATGAACGCCGCAGAGATCGCGACCTACCTCGATGAGGTGTTCCCGCAGGTGCGCGGCGATTTCGTGATCGAGGACGTGGCCGACCGCGCCGTGCGCGTGCGCATGCCGGTGGCTGAGCGGCATTTGCGCCCCGGCGGGACGGTGTCAGGCCCTGCCATGTTCGCGTTGGCCGATGTGTCGGTCTATATCGCGGTCCTTGCCATGACGGGCCGCGAGGCCTTGGCCGTGACCACTGGCGGGTCTTTCGATTTCATGCGCAAACCCGCGGCGGGCGTTGATCTGATCTGTGAATGCCGGTTGCTGAAACTGGGGCGCGTGTTGGCGGTGGGCGAATGCTTGCTGTTCTCCGAAGGGATGGCGGAGCCGGTCGCGCGGATGTCGATGACCTATTCGATGCCGCCGGGATAGGTGGGTCGTCACAAAAGGAGCGGCTGACGCCGCATTCGATTTGTAAGTTTGGGGGGCTCTGCCCCCCATCGCTTGCGCGACTCCCCCCGGGATATTTCTGGCACATGGAAGAGGGGCGCTCAGATGGCGCCGCGATGGAGTTCCGTCACGCGGATATCGTCGGTCTCAAACGCGGCGCGCAGGACGGGCAGGGCGGCATGGGGGTGGGTCGCGCCGCACATGAAGATGTCGAAGGCCGCGAGACCGATCTCGGGCCAGGTGTGGCAGGAGATGTGGGATTCCGCCAAGATCGCCATGGCCGTGACACCCTGGGGCGAAAAGCGATGGGCATGGAGGCTCAGCAGCGTGGCACCGGTGGCCTTTGTCGCATCGCGCAGGGCCTGTTCGATATGCGGCTGATCGTCGAGGTGGCGCGCGCCATGCAGATCCACGATGAGGTGGGTGCCCGCATATGTCGTGCCGTCTTTGCGCGTGAGGTGGGTGTCGGTCATGGCGGGGTCTATGCGTCAGGGTGCGTGGCGAGGGCAAGGGGGGCGGTTTTGCGGTACATTGGGGTCCAGAAAGATGGGGTAAAATAAAACCCCATACGTAAGGCATTGTTTTCGTTGGAAGAGGGTGGAGTTATGGCGCTTGACGCGGGCGCAGAGATGCGTAGAACACGCCCATGTTCGGGGGGCACAGGCCCCTCTTTCGTTTTTCTAGGCCGGATCGGCCCCCGTAAGGAAACGTCGAAATGAAAACTTTCTCTGCCACGCCGGCGGATATCGACAAGAAATGGATCCTGATCGACGCCGAAGGCATCGTTCTGGGCCGTCTTGCGTCGGTCATCGCCACGCGTCTTCGCGGCAAGCACAAGGCCACGTTCACGCCGTCCATGGATATGGGCGACAATGTCATCGTCATCAACGCCGACAAGGTGCAGCTGACCGGCAACAAGCGCGACAAGCCGAATTACTGGCACACCGGGTATCCGGGCGGCATCAAGTCCCGCACCACCGGCCAGATTCTGGAAGGCGCCCACCCCGAGCGGGTCGTCATGCAGGCCGTCAAGCGCATGCTGCCGGGCAACAAGCTGAGCCGTCAGCAGATGACCAACCTGCGCGTTTATGCCGGTGCCGAGCACCCCCATGAAGCCCAGGATCCCCAGGTTCTCGACGTGGCGTCGATGAACAAGAAAAACACAAGGGACGCGAAATAATGTCCGAGACCCTCTCCTCGCTCGATGAGCTGAAAGGCGCAGTGGACGGCGCAGATGCCGCCGCACCCGCCGCCGTTGAAACTATCCACCGGGAGCCGCAGCGCGACGCGCTTGGCCGCTCCTACGCGACCGGCAAGCGGAAGGATGCGGTCGCCCGCGTCTGGATCAAGCCCGGTTCCGGCAAGATGGTTGTGAACGGCAAGGACATGCCCGACTATTTCGCGCGTCCGGTTTTGCAGATGCTGCTGCGTCAGCCCTTCACCGTGGCCGGTGTCGATGGCGAGTTTGACGTGATGGCAACCGTCAAGGGCGGTGGCCTGTCGGGCCAGGCCGGTGCGGTGCGCCACGGGATTTCCAAGGCGCTGCAACTCTATGAGCCGTCGCTGCGCGCGGCCCTCAAGGCGGCAGGCTTCCTGACCCGCGACAGCCGCGTGGTGGAACGCAAGAAGTTCGGTCGCCGCAAGGCCCGCCGGAGCTTCCAGTTCTCCAAGCGTTAAGCCGGTCTCAAGCGTCGGAATTCAGCGGGCTGCCCCTTTGGGGTGGCCCGTTTTCTTTTGGCCCCGGGGGACGCGGCAAGAAACCGCCAGCCGCAAGGGGGCCTTTCGGACAGGAAGTGGCCGTGGCTCGCCCGAAAGGCCCTTGGGCGGAGGTGCGCCTTGCCCTGCGCGTGGATCGGGTACGACGATGGGGCGCCTAGGTGTCCAGGTGCGGCGCGCGGCAGTGCCGCCCGGAGCAAAGGGGACACGCGCCATGCCCGATCTGCATATCCCGTCCCAGAGGCCGCGGACCCGGCGCCTGTTTCGTTGCGCGCTTTGCGGGCATCGGTTGCGGTTTGGGTCGTCGCAATGCGGAGCGTGCTGGTCGCGCACGCCGCTTTACAATCGCGTCGGGTTCTATCGGGGGCTTGGCGTGGGCCTTGTCGTCCTGACCGCGCTTGGGTTTCTGATGTCCCTCTGAGCCGCAATCTGACCTTGTGATCCGTGCCGCTTCCGGCGAACGTGGGCCAATGGGGATGGGCAGGATCGGATGAATACGGGTCGTTTGTCGAAAGAGGCGCGCCAGGGGCTGATCACGGTCAGCCCGGCGCTCACCTATGCGCTGATCCTGCTGGCCGCGCCGCTTCTGACGATCATCTTGTTCAGTTTCTGGACCCAGAATTTCCTGACCATCGACCGGACCTTCACCACCGCCAACTATGCCGAGGCGTTGAGCGATCCGCTCTACCGCGCGCTGATGCTGCGCAGCTTACGGATCGCGAGCTTCGTGACGGCGGCGACCGTGATCCTGGCCTTTCCGATTGCCTATTTCATCTCGTTCCACGTGCGGCCCGACAAGAAAGCGTTGTGGCTGTTCCTCATCACGATCCCGTTCTGGACCAGCTACCTGATCCGCATTTTCCTGTGGCGTGTGATCCTGGCCTATGACGGGCCGGTCAACGGCACGCTCCTGGGCCTTGGGATCATCGAGGAGCCGTTGTCATTCATCCTTTATAACGCCAATTCCGTCATCATCACGCTGGCCCATGCCTTCGCGCCTTTCGCGATCCTGCCGATCTTCGTGAGCCTCGAGAAGATCGACCGCTCCCTTCTGGAAGCCGCGCGCGACCTGGGGGAGGCGACGGCGATGACCTTCTTCCGCGTTACCCTGCCGCTGGCCATGCCCGGCGTTCTGGCCGCGATCCTGATCGTTTTCATCCCGACGGTGGGCGATTACGTCACCCCGCGGCTGGTGGGGGGCTCGGGCGGCACGATGATCGCCAACATGATTTACGTGCAGATCTTCGATCTGTCGAACCGGCCCATGGGGGCGACGCTGGCGGTGCTGGCCATGCTGACGGTCACGATCACGCTGGCGTGGTTCATCTTGCATATCCGGTTCTGGGTGCATCTGTCGGACCGCGTGGGCGGCGGCGTGGCGGGGCTGGCCCTTGCAGCCCTCGCCGCACTTGTCGACATCGCCATCGTACGCTGGGTCTTCGTCCATGGACCGGATTGGTTCGGCCCCGCCGGATCGCTGGGCGTTCTGGCGGCGATCATGGGGGGTGGTGCGATCCTGATCGCGATCTTCCTGCCCAAGGGGAGGTGGGGGATATGAGGCGCCTGACCCCGCTCACCGCCTTCGCGGTCCTGTACCTGGTGTTCCTCTATGCGCCGATCATCCTGCTGCCGCTTTTCGCGTTCAACGACGGCACGGTGATCGCCTTCCCCTTGCAGGGCTTCACCACCGACTGGTTCTATCAACTGGCCAACACGCCCGACCTGATCGAGGCGACGGGCAATTCGCTGGTGATCGCGGTATCGGTGTCGATCCTTGCCACCTGCCTGGGCCTTTTCGCCGCGCGGGCGGCCACGCGGCATACCTTTCCGCTCAAAGCCGGGATCATGGGGTTCATCATGCTGCCGCTGGTCCTGCCGGAGGTGATCGTGGCGATCTCGCTTCTGCTGACCTTGTCGCAACTGGGCCTCGGCACCTCGATCTTCACGATCATCCTCGGCCACACGCTTTTGTGCATGCCGTTCGCCATCGCGATCCTGCAGGGCAGTTTCCAGGGCCTCGACCAGAGCCTGGAGGAAGCCGCGATTGACCTGGGGGAGACCCGCGCCTCCACCTTCCGGGTCATCATCTTGCCGCTGGTCCTGCCGGGCATCATCGCGTCGATGCTGATCTGTTTCATCATCTCGCTCGACGAATTCATCATCGCCTTCTTCCTCAGCGGCAACGAGCCGACCTTGCCCGTCTATATCTGGAGCCAGTTGCGTTTCCCCGGCCGGGTCCCTGTCATCATGGCGCTCGGCACCTTGCTGGTGGCGCTGTCGATCGTGCTTCTGATCGTGGCGGATGCGTTCCGCCGTTGGGGGCAGGCCCGTATGGGGCAAAGCAAGTCCGGAGGATTCCTGTGACCGACAATCCGCTGATCGCAATGCGCGATGTGCAGAAATATTACGGCGAGTACCACGCGTTGCGCGGCATCACGGCGGAGATCGGTGCGGGAGAGTTCTTCTCGCTGCTCGGGCCGTCGGGCTGCGGCAAGACCACGCTTCTGCGCGCCATTGCGGGGTTCGAGGATATCTCGGGCGGGACCATCACCCTGTCGGGGCAGGATATGGCCGGCGTGCCGCCGAACAAGCGCCCCACCAACATGGTGTTCCAGAGCTACGCGATTTTCCCGCATCTGAGCGTGGAGCAGAATGTGGGCTTCGGCCTGCGCCGGTCCGACATGTCGAGCGCGGAGAAGACGCGCGCGATCGGGGCGGCGTTGGAGATGGTGGGCCTGGGCCATCTGGGCAAACGCGCGGCCCATGCGCTCTCGGGCGGGCAGCGGCAGCGCGTGGCGCTGGCCCGCGCGCTGATCCTCAAACCCAAGGTGCTGCTGCTCGATGAGCCACTCTCCGCGCTCGATCGCAAGATGCGCGAGGAGATGCAGGTGGAGCTGATGAAGCTCCAGCGCGAGGTCGGGATCACCTTCATCCTCGTGACCCACGACCAGGAGGAGGCGCTGGTCATGTCCGACCGCATCGCGGTGATGTTCGAGGGCGAGATCGCGCAGCTGGACGATCCCGAAGTGCTGTATCGCAGGCCCGCCACCAAGCGGGTGGCCGATTTCATCGGGGTGATGAATTTCCTGCCCGCCACGGCAGAGGGGACAACGCTGGACGTGCGCGGCCTTGGCGCGGCGACGGTGGCTTCGGCGCAGATGCCCGGCGGTCCGGTTTCGGGGCCGTGCAGCGTGGGGCTGCGGCCCGAAACATTGTCGATCCTGCACGGGTCGGAGGCCGCCCCGGCGCGGGAGGCAAACGGCGTGATCGACGAGGTCGTCTATTACGGGGACATGACCTATTACGACGTCCGGCTGGAAGGGGCGGAGGCACCGGTGCGCATTTCCATGCGCAACGTGGTGGGCCGCGACGTGCTGGATGTGGGCGCGTCGGCCCGGGTGGCCTGGGATCCCCGCGCGATGGTGGTGTTCCCCGACTGAGCGATGGGGCTGCGGCAGCGGGGTGCTCCCGCATCTGCCTCGGCCTTGCGGCCTTGCGTCATTTGGGCCGCGCGCGCCGGGGGCCGCAGGCGGCCCGTCGGCGCGGGCCGTGGCGTTGCGCGCAAGTTCCGGGCCGTGGGGCCTGTGGTGAGTGCGGGATGCCTCCGGCGGGGATATTTTTGGCACATGGAAGACGGGGCGCGCAGCGGGACCGGGCCGGGGCCGGGTGGCTCAGGCGCGGTGTCGGAGACGGTAGCGGGTGACGCCATGGTCCAGATCGTCGGTGCCGAGCAGATCATGGCCCTGTTCGGCGCAGAAATGCGGCACGTCAATCCGGGCGGCGGGATCGGTGGCGAGCAGGTGAACCTGCGCCCCCGGGCCCGCCTTGGCGAGCGCCTTACGCAGGCGCAGGACGGGCAGGGGGCAAAGCAGGTCGCGCGCGTCGATCTCAATGGGTGTATCCATGGGCGGAGGGGTAGTGCGGGATTTCGGGCACGTCCACGGGAATGTGACCCCTTGGCCCCGTGACGGCACGCGCGGCGCGCACTAAGGGTTGAACATGTTCGGGATTGATCTGTTCGATGCGTCGCTTCTGCCCGCGATGCTGGTGGCGCTGGCCGCCGGTGTGCTGAGTTTCCTCAGCCCCTGCGTGTTGCCGATCGTGCCGCCCTACCTCGCCTATATGGGCGGGATCACGATGAACGAGATCCGAGACGAGGCGCAGCAGGCCAGGCGCAAGGCGATCCTGCCAGCCCTGTTCTTCGTGCTGGGGCTGTCGACCGTGTTCATCTTTCTTGGGTTCACCGCGTCAATCCTTGGGCAGTTCTTCTTGCAAAACCAGGTGTTGCTGGCGCGGATTTCGGGCGCGGTGGTGATTGTCTTCGGGCTGCACTTCCTCGGCATCATCCGGATCCCGCTGCTGGACCGGGAGGCACGGCTGGATGCGGGCGACAAGGGCGGCTCCACCCTAGGGGCTTACGTCCTGGGCCTTGCCTTCGCCTTTGGCTGGACGCCATGCATCGGTCCGCAACTGGGCGCGATCCTGTCGATTGCCGCGACGGAGGCGAGCGTGCAGAAGGGAACGGCGCTGCTTGCGGTCTATGCCGTGGGGCTCGGCCTGCCGTTCCTGCTGGCGGCGGCGTTCATCGACCAGGCGCAGGGGCTGATGGCGCGAATGAAGCGGCATATGAAGCTGATCGAGCGGATCATGGGCGTGCTTCTGATCGCGGTCGGAACGGCGCTGATGACCGGCGCCTTTTCTGCCTTTGCCTTCTGGCTGCTGGAGACGTTCCCCGCTTTGGGTCAGCTTGGCTGATCTGCCCTAGCCCTGCCGCATTCCGTCGGTATGCTGCACCCTATGGTGCAGGTGAGCCGCAGACATGTTCTCTATATCCCTGGGTTCGACCCGGTGCCGCCGCGCGCCTACCGGGAGCGGTACCGGCGGGAGATCGCGGCGCAGGCCAGGCTGTCGGGGTTCGAGGTGGCCAATGGCAAGGGGCCGCGCGGGGCGCGGTTCGGCTGGCATGTGGACACGGTGATGGAGGGGGCGGAGGTCGCCACGGATCTGGAGGTGCTCTACTGGGCCGATATCGTGCGCAAGGGCATGGCGGCGGGGATCGGGGCCACCTATTTGCAACTGGCCCGCACGGCCTGGACCTATATCGGGTCGGGGGCGCTGTTTCGGCTGATGCGGCTGCGCAAGGGGCCGGTGATCGCGGCGCTTTACCCGGTGGTCGTTCTACTCGGGCAAGCCGCCCTTGCCGCTGCGATCTGGTATCTTGGCTATTTTGCGTTTCATGCCGGGTCCGAACGGCTTCTTGACCTGATCTTGGGGGAGGCGTTGCTCCAGCCGATGTTTGGGTTGCGGGGATGGTTTGGCCTTTTGGTTGTTGGCCCCGCTTGCGCGTGGCTTTTCCTGCGATGGTGCGCCCGGCGCGATCACCTTTACGCGTGGTATCTGATGAAGGATTACGCCTTCTCGTCTTCCCTGAACGGAGCCTATCCGCCGGAGCAGGAGGCGCGGATGCGCGACTTTGCCGACCGGATCGCGGAGGTTTTGCAGGGTGACGTGGATGAGGTGCTGGTCGTCGGCCATTCCTCGGGCGCCTATATCGCGATTTCGGTCCTCGCCGATCTGATCCGGGCGGGGCGTGTGCCTGCGGATGGGCCTGTCCTGTCGCTCCTGACGCTTGGCCATGTGGTGCCGATGGTCAGCTTCCTGCCCGAGGCCACGCGGCTGCGCGCCGATCTGGCCTTTCTGAGCGTGCAGGACGTGCCGTGGGTCGATGTCACGGCACCGGGCGATGGTTGTGCCTTTGCGCTCTGCGATCCGGTCGCTGTCTCCGGCGTTGCGCCGGAAGGGAAGAAATGGCCACTGGTGATCTCCGCCGCGTTTACCCAGACGCTCAGCCCTGAGCGGCAGAAGGCGCTGAAATGGCATCTGTTCGAGCTGCATTTCCAATACCTCAATGCCTTCGACAATTTGCCCGACGCGCCCGATGCCTATGATTACTTCCGCATCACCGCGGGGCCGCTCACCCTGGCGGACCGCTATGCCACCCGCGCGCCGTCCAGAAGCCGGATCGAGGCGCCGGTCAACCGCTTCACCGACATCGCGGCATGAGCGATCTGCCCCCCAAACCGCCCGCCCGGGCGGAGCGTGTGTCGCTGTGGCGCTACATGCGGCTGTTTCGCGATGACATCCTGTCGGCGCAGCCCGCGCGCCTTTATCGCGCGTGGATGGCAGAGTTCCGCACGCCGTTCTTCCGCTCCTACATGATCAACCAGCCGCAATTGGTGGATGAGGTGCTCAAGGCGCGCCCGCTCGACTTCCCGAAATCCGATCGGGTGGGGGAGGGGTTGCGCCCGCTTCTGGGCAATTCGGTCTTCCTGACCAACGGGGCGGAGTGGCAGCGGCAGCGACGCATCATCGACCCGGCCTTTGAGGGCGGGCGGCTGCGCGACACGTTCCCGGCGATGTGGGCGGCGGGGGAGGCATCGGTGGCGCGGATGGGGGCCGGAGTCGCGCCGGAGAGTGCGCAGGAAAGCATCGCGCCGGAGAGTGCGACGGAGGGCGCGGAGGGACATGTCGTGGAGATCGAGGAGGAGATGTCCCACGCGGCCGCCGACGTCATCTTCCGCACGCTCTTTTCCCTGCCGATCGAGGCCGACATCGCAAGCCGGGTCTTCCACCAGTTCCGCGCTTATCAGCGGACCCAGCCGATCCTGAACGCGGCCGCCTTCGTGCCGCTGCCACGCTGGTTGCCGCGGGGCCACAGGGCCGAGACGCGGAAGACCGCCGCCGCGATCCGCGCCCTGATTACCGAGCTGACGGCCCATCGCATGGCGGAGATCGAGGCCGGGACCGCCCCCGACGACCTCGCCACGAAGATCATGACCACCGCCGATCCCGAGACGGGCGAACGCTTCACGACGGATGAAATGGTCGATCAGGTCGCCATCTTCTTCCTTGCAGGGCACGAGACCAGCGCCTCAGCCCTTGGATGGGCGCTCTACCTGCTGGCGCGCTACCCCGAGTGGCAGGACAAGGTAGCGGAGGAGGCGGGGAGCCTGCCCGATACGCCCGACTTCGCCGCCATGTCCCGGCTGAAGATCACCCGCGACGTGTTTCGGGAGGCGTTACGGCTTTACCCGCCCGTGCCGATGATGGTGCGGGAGGCGACCTGCCCGGAAACCTTCCGGGACCGCGCTGTCAAACCGGGCAGCCAGATCGTGATTTCGCCCTGGCACCTGCACCGGCAGACCCGTCTTTGGGACAATCCCGACGGCTTCGATCCCGCCCGCTGGCACACGGACAACGGCAAGGCGTGCATGCGCGATGCGTTCATTCCGTTTTCCGCGGGCGCACGGGTCTGCACGGGCGCGGGGTTCGCGATGGTGGAGGGGCCGCTTCTGCTGGCCATGCTGGTGCGCGCGTTCCGGTTTGAGCGGATTGCGGGCGATGATCCGGTGCCGGTGGCCTACCTGACGGTGCGGGCGAAGGACGGGATCCGGTTGCGCGTCACGCCGCGCTGACGTCTTTGGGGCGCAGGATCGCCACCGATTTGCGATTGCAGAACACGACCACGTGGCCATTGTTTTCGAGCGCCCGAAAGCCGCGGCGATGCACTTCCGCCACGAAGCGGTCCATGCCTGCGCCTGCCTTGATCGCGTGGGCGGAGGTGCGCAGGATGCCCCCGTTTCGGACCGCCGGGCAGTCGAAGGTCTGTTCGATCCACGCCTCCTGATCCGTTGGTCTGTCTTGTAGTGCAATCATCTCGCTCTCTCCTTTGCTGGGGATGGGTCGGCGCCGTCCAGCATCCGCGCGCGGCATTTGCGGGCGGGGGCTAGATCGGGGTTCAGGGCAAGGGCCGCGTCGAACGCGGCAATGGCCCGGTTCGTCAGGCCCAGATCGCCAAAGGCGCGCGCCAATTCGCTGTGGACGCTTGCCACGTCGGGCAGGGCGGCGGCGGCCTGTTGCAGGCAGCGCAGGCGCAGGTCGCGGTGGCCGATGGCCTGCGCCATCTCGGCCAGCACGCGCAGGCGGGGACCGGGTTTGGGCAAGGGGGCGTCCGTGGGAAGGGCACGGATCAGGGCGCGGTAGGCACCGGCGTCGGGCGGGCTCTCGGGCAGGTGGGCGGCGTGGACGTACCAATCATCGTGGCCCGAAAGCTCCGGCCAGAGGCGCAGATAGCCGTGGTCGCTCAGCAAGGCGTGGATCTTGGGGCGCATCGCCGAAAAGCCGTGCTCCACGACTATCGCGCGGAATCGGTAGGCCGTGAAATCGAAGGCCTTCAGAATCTCGAATTCCGAGCCCTCGGTGTCGATGGAGATCGCGTCGATCACCCTTGGCGCCTTGGCCTGATCCAGCATGTCCTTGAGGGAGATCGTGCGCACGTCATGGCGCACGAAGGCCGCGCGCGATCCTTGCACTGCCTGGATGTCGTCCTGCCCGAGGCCGCCGATGCCCGAAAGCGCCGGTTTGCCCTTGACCGCGTGGAACGGCACGGTCGCGCCGCTTTCCGACCAGACGCAGTCGGTCACGACCCGCGCGCGGCGGTTGGCCCGCAGGCGATCCGCGAAAGCCGGGTGGGGTTCGGCCACGATGCCGTCCCATCCCAGACGCTCCAACAGGTAGGAATTGGAGACGTTGATGCCCGAAAGCGCGCCGAATTCGACGAAATACCCGTCGTGTTTCAGGCCCGAGATCCAGAGGCAGAAGAGGTCCTGGAACCGCTGCGCGTAGGATGCGGGGGCCAGATCTTCGCAAAAGGACAGAAAGGCGGCGCGCAACACGGGCAGGGCTCCGGTAAGATCAGGGTGGCAATGGGAGGAGGCGGGCCATTTCTGCCCGGTTGCGCGTCAAGGCCGCCTGGCGGCTGCGCGCGATGTCGTCGGACAATGCCCCATGGGAGGTTTCGGTCAGGTTAACGAGCGCGCGCAAACTGCCCGCCGCGTCGGGCAGGGCGGGGATGTGGGGGCAGCGATAGACCGCAGATGTCCAGCGGTCGAGCGGCAGGGGAAGCCCAAATCCGATGGCGGTGGGGATAGCAGAGGTGATCTTGAACTCCCGGTAATCGGCCTTGCTGAGCGGGATGAGCGGCAGAAGCGCCCAGGCCCGCCGAAGCGTGCCCAGATACGCGTCGTAGAGCACCCGCCCATTCGGTCCGAGGGGGGCGAAGCGCACGATATCCTGCCATCCGGCCCTGCCGACCTCCGCCTCCAGCCGCGCGCGGTCCGGCCCGCCGCCCAGGATCGCCAAGGCCATGTCCCGCGCGGCCAGATCATCCGCCAAGCCGTCGGCCAACGCCGCCATCAACCCGTCGAAATCGCGGTTTGTCGCATTCACGCCGCCCGGAATGGCGATCAGGCGCCGCCCTTGGGCCTGCGCGGGCGAGCCCCAATGGACCGGCTCCACCACGCCGACCCGGTCGATATATGCGCCCTTGGTGCTGCGGTGGAAATGGGCAGCAACATGGGGCGCGAGGGTTAGGGGCCGGCAGCGTCCATCGGCGATCATCGTGGCAATCAGCGGCGATTTCAACGCCATCGGCACGTTGTGGATCACACCAAGGACGGGCTTGCCGAATTGCGCCACAAACTCCGCCACGCCCTGCCGCTGGAACGTGGCCACGAGGATAATTTCGGGGGCGAAGGCGTGGACCTCCCGGGCCAGGGCATCCCAATCTGCCTGGCCCTCCAGCCGCACATCATGCACCTGCGCCCCAAGCCCCGGAATTTCGGCGAAAATGTCGCCCCGCGTGGCGCGGCATTTCGCGTTCAGCCACACCGCGACGCGCGCATCCGGGCCAATCGCCTCGATCAGGCTTGGCACGATTTCCTCGTGCACACCGCCGGTCTGTAAAATCGCAATCCGCATATTCCCCGCTCTAGCAGGGACTTGGTAAACGAGGGGTTACGGCTCGACCCGCGCGCGCAGATCGTTGAGGACATGAACCCGGATGGCGGAGGCCAGGCCCGCCGACACACCGCGCGCCCCGTCGATCTCGGCCACCAGCGCGTTCATCGACATGCCGCGCCGTGCCGCGATCTCCCGCAGCGCGTCCCAGAACGCATCCTCCAACGAGACGGAGGTGCGGTGGCCCTGCAACGTCAGGGAGTGCTTTCGAGGCCGCGCGTCAGTCATCGCGCTTGGCACCGTCGAGCGCCTTCTCCTGCCGTTCGGCGCGGCGCGCTTCGGCGGCCCGTTCGGCCTTGGTCCGGCCATGCTTCACGGCGTTCTCATCGGCCCGCGTCTTTGCCTCCGCGCGCGCGCGCGCCTTGCGCGCTTTCGACAGGCTGACCAGCTTGCCATTCATGGCGCGATGAACCGGATTTGCCACGAGATGCCGAACCGATCCTCCACCCACGCGAAGCGATCGGCGAAATCGTATCGGTCAAGGGGCATGAGGGTCTTGCCGCCTTCGGCCAGGATCGCGGTCGGACCTTCCACATCCTGCGCCCGGTCGACGTCCACCATCATCGACCACGACGGCGTGGGCGCGAAATCGTGCGGCTCGGGGCTGTCGAAAAGCGTGAAGGTCATACCCGCGAAGGTGAGTGTCCAAAGGCCGGGTTGATCGGCATCGGCCTCTGCCGAGAGATCCGGAAAGGCGCGCTGCCAATGGTCGATGGCCTGCGCGCCCTGTCCGCCGTCCAGCATGATATGGGCGCCAGCCCGCATCGTCACTTCGGCCCGATCATGGTTTCGGGGCGCACCACGCGGTCAAACGTCTCCTCGTCCACGAAGCCGAGGCCGATCGCCTCCTCCTTCAAGGTGGTGCCGTTCTTGTGGGCGGTCTTGGCCACCGTGGTCGCGTTGTCGTAACCGATGGTCGGCGCGAGTGCCGTCACCAGCATCAGCGACTCGTTCATGATCCGCTCGATCCGCTGGGTATTCGCCTCGATCCCCACGACGCAATTGTCGGTAAAGGCGACGGCGGCATCCCCGATCAGCTGCATGCTTTGCAGGACATTGTAGGCCATCATGGGTTTGTAGACGTTCAGCTCGAAATGCCCCTGCGATCCGGCGAAACCCACGGCGGCGTCATTGCCGATGACATGGGCGCAGACCTGAGTCATCGCCTCGCACTGGGTGGGGTTCACCTTTCCGGGCATGATCGACGAGCCCGGCTCATTCTCGGGCAGCATCAATTCGCCCAATCCGCAGCGCGGGCCGGAGCCAAGCAGGCGAATGTCGTTGGCGATCTTGAACAGGCTCGCAGCCGTCGTCTTCATCGCGCCGGAGATCTGCACCATCGCGTCATGGGCGGCCAGCGCCTCGAACTTGTTGGGCGCTGTGACGAAGGGCAGGCCGGTGATCCGCGCCATGTTGCCTGCCACTTCCTCGCCCCAACCCTCGGGCGTGTTGAGACCGGTGCCGACCGCCGTGCCGCCCTGGGCCAGTTCATAGATGTCCCCAAGCGCCAGCTCGATCCGCTGAATGCTTTTCAGCACCTGGTGCGCGTAACCGCCGAATTCCTGCGCCAGCGTGAGCGGCGTGGCGTCCATCGTGTGGGTGCGCCCGATCTTGATGATGCCCTGGAACGCCGCCACCTTGTCCTCAAGCGCGGCGTGCAGCTTGCGCAGGCCGGGCAGCGTTACGTCGCGCGCGGTCATTGCGGTGGCGATATGCATGGCCGTGGGGAACGTGTCGTTGGACGATTGCCCCATGTTGCAATGGTCATTGGGGTGGACGGGGTCTTTCGATCCGATCTCGCCCCCCAGCATCTCGATCGCGCGGTTGGCGATGACCTCGTTGGCGTTCATGTTCGATTGCGTGCCGGAGCCCGTTTGCCACACGACAAGGGGGAAGTTGTCGTCGAGCTTGCCGTCGATCACCTCCTGCGCGGCGTCGATGATCGCATCGCCGATCCCGTCGAGCTTGCCGCGGGCCACATTCGCCTCCGCACAGGCGCGCTTGATGACGCCGAGCGCGCGGACGATGGCAACGGGCTGCTTCTCCCAGCCGATGGGGAAATTCAGGATCGAGCGTTGGGTCTGTGCGCCCCAATACTTGTCGGCGGGAACCTCCAACGGGCCAAAGCTGTCGGTTTCGGTGCGGGTCTGGGCCATGTCGTCCTCCGGTCAAAGCGCAGGGCCGGTTTACCCAGCCCCGCGCGGGGAGGCAATTCCGCCGCCCGCGCAAATTGGCGCACGGGCGGGCCGATGCATCAGGTGCCTGGCAGGGCGATCAACCGGCTGGAGCCCATGCGGGTCAACGCCCGCCGCTTGGCCAGAAGCGGTTTGTAATCCGGGTCGCCGTACCAATTCTCGAATGCGTCCTCCGACGGGAATTCCAGGACCGCGACCATGTTGGCGGTGCTGGCGCCTTCGACGATGGCGGGCGCCATGGAGGCCGCGATGACCTTGCCGCCATGGCGTTCATAGAGCGGGCCAAGGGGCTTGGCGTAGCTTTCCATGAATGCGTCCGGGTCGGTCACGTCGAGTTGCGCGATCACGTAATGGGCCATGGTCACGCCGCCATCCGGTCGATTTCGACGCCCCGTTCGACAAACGCCTTGTTGCCGTCCAGCAGCTTGGCCAGCAGACCGCGCATCTGCGGCTTCATCAGGGGCAGCATGAGGTAGCCGAGCGGCCCCATCGGCGGGGTGAAGTGCATGGTCATCGTCACTTCGGAGCGTTTCGGCCCCCTTGCGCGGAAATCGAACGTGGCGCGCGCGTTCTTGATCGGCATGTTCGACTCGTAGATGTCGATGTCGAGGCGGCGATGGGGCTCGTATCCCACGATCCGCTCCTTGAGGAAGGTCTTGCCGTCGCTCAGGTCGCATTGCCGTTCGGCGCCCTTGCCGGTGGGCTGCTTGTTCGCGATCAGGAAGGAGGCGTTGAGGTTGGGATTGAAGCGGGCGATATCGCCGAACTCATCCCAGGACGCCCAAAGCTGGTCGAGCGGCGCGTCGATGGTGCGGGTGACGGAAACTGAAGGCATTGGACTGGTCCTTTCGGGTGGATGGGTCTGGTGGGGCGGGGCCATCTAGCCCCCCGGTGCTCCAGACCTATGCGGATCGCTGACGCGCCGGAATGCACGGAATTGGGCCGCCGTGGTTCGTTTTCGATCCACATGGAGCGCCGGATCATGGTAAGGGTCCGGAATGGACTGGACCGGATTGCCCTATTTCCTTGCCGTGTCCCGCGGCGGCAGCCTGCGCGCGGCGGCGGACGCCCTTGGCGCGACCCATGCCACGGTGGACCGCCACCTGCGCGCGCTGGAGGCGAGCTATGGCGTGCGCCTGTTCGACCGCACGCCCAAGGGCCTTGTCCTGACCCAGGCGGGCGAGACGCTCATCCCCCAGGCCGAAGCGGCGGAGGCGGCGGTGATCGCGGCGCGGCGGCGCGTGAAAGGGCTGGACCGGGAAGCGTCGGGCCTGATCCGCCTGACCATGCCGCCGGGCCTTGCCTTCGACGTGCTCTGCCCGATCCTTGGCGACTTCGCCCGCACCTATCCAGAGATCGAGCTGGATATCGACATCTCCAACCGCATCCAGAGCCTGGAGCGAGCCGAAGTGGACGTATCGGTGCGGGTCGGGTTTTCCGTGGATGACGACGTGGTGGGCCGCAAGGTGGTCCAGACCGCCTCCGCGATCTATGCCAGCGAAGGCTACATCGCGCGCCACTTGGACGATGCGGGTCCCGGCGGGGAGGGGCTGACCTGGCTGGGATGGGGCGACAATGGCGCATGGGTGCGCGAGACGCCGTTTCCCAACGCCGATCTCCGGCACATCGTGCGCGGCTTCTACACCCAGGTGAACCTGATCCGCGCGGGCATGGGGATGGGGCGTTTGCCGGTCTATTTTCAGCACCATTACCCCGACCTGGTTCCGGTTCCGGGCACGCAGCCCTGGCTTGATCGGTCGATCTGGCTGCTGCTTCATTCCGACCTGCGCCGCACGACCCGGGTGCGGCTCCTGGTCGATCACCTGGCCGCGGCCTTGCGCGCGCAGCGGGACATATTCCTGGGTCCCCTTGCCTAGCCCGCTTGCCGGAACCGGTAGACGCGGGCGGGCGGCATGTTCCACCAGATCTTGTCGGACTTGCGCCAGGTGAGGTTCAACTCCTCCCGAACGATCTTGGTGACGGGCGGCTTGGGGCCATACGTGAATTGCACGTAATCGCCGCCCGGGCGGACCTTCCGGGCAAAGCCGGTCAGGATATCGCGCTGTAGCTGGGTCGGCATCGACAGGAGCGGCAGGCCTGAGATCACGGCCTGGACATCCGCCACCTCCAGATCGCCGCAATCGCCCGCGCTCATGCGGTGGACGTTCAGGCCCGGAAAATTCTCGCGCAGCCGGTCACAGAATTCGGGGTTCATCTCTATGGAATGACACTGTTCCGCCGGCAGGCCGGTGCCAAGGATCGCGCGCGTGATGTTGCCGGTGCCGGCACCCAGTTCGATCACCGGGCCGCCATCGGGATCAAGCTCTGCCACCATCTCCGCGCACAGACCCGCCGACGATGGGGCGAGCGCCACGACCTGATGGGGCTTGCGCAACAATTGCCCCATGAAAAGCGCGAAATCACTGCTGGCCAAGGGCGGCCTCCTGGAAGAAAATCGTGGTCGGGATGCGTCTAGTGCGACTTGCGGAACCGGTCGAGGCTGACGACCTCGGCATCGTGGGGCGCATCGCGGCGTTCCCCGGTCTCCTCCGCCTCGCCGCCGGGATCGTCGTCGGGGGCAGGGGGATCGCCATCGGGGCCGTCGCCTTCCTCATCCGTGCGCTCGAACCGCCAGCCGAATTCGACGGAGGGGTCCACGAAGGTCAGGATCGCGTCGAACGGCACGCGCAGCCGTTCCGGCGCGTCCCCGAAATTGAGCGTGATGGCGAAGCCGGCCTCGTCCACCACCAGATCGTCATACCAGTTCTGGATCACGATCATCATCTCCTCGGGGTAGCGGTCGCGCAGCCAATCGGCGAGGTCCACATCCTCGTGCTGGGTCGAAAAGGTGATGAAGAAGTGATGCTCCCCCGGCAGCCCGTGTTGCGCCACCCCGTCCAGCACCGTGCGGATCACGCCACAGACGGCATCGTGCATCAGGCGGCCATAGGGAATGGAGGAGGGCAGATCGGTCATTGGATGCGGCCAAACGAAAGATGGAGGGTCAGATATGCCCCCCACCATAGAAGATTCGCGTTCAGATGAAAGCCGCGCGGGCCACGGGCGCGGCGAACGGAGCGGCGATCAGACCGGCGGCCAATTGGCCAGGACCAGCCACGCGCCAAGGGCGGCTTCGGTCCCGAAGAATGTCCAGCTTTGGCGCGAGGCCGCATCGTCGCGCAAAATCGACGTCACGCGCCCCACCGCCGCGCCCGCATAGGCCAGCCCAAGTGCGATCCACGCCATCGGCTCGTTCAGGATCAGCACGCCGATGCCGATGCCGACGAACAGGCACCCCGACACGGCGGACACTTCGGTATAGGCCATGTTGCTGGGGCCGGATTTGATATCCAGCACGTTCATGGTCCATCGGGGGGCAAGCCAACCGCACAGGCCAAGGCCCACGGTCACGATCGCAACGGCGAAGTTGATATAATCAATGGCGGTCATGTCAGGTCCGGTCGCTAGGGTTGATACTCGTTAAACGCAGGATCGCGGCGTTTGGATCACTTGATTGTGCAAAAAAAGGGCGGCATTCCGCCCAAACCGCCGCCGACGCCCCCCGTGACGCGTGCCGGCACATATTCCCCTTTTGCATTGCCGCGTGATCTGGTTTACCATTGATTAACAAGACTTTTTCCGAAATCGAAACAATCGCACGTGGGGTGGATGATGGTTTCCAGCACCGATACACAGACCGGGTCCGACAGTGGCACGATCAACGGCATTGACGTCGGCCTGACCGCGGAATTGCCGACATTCGCCACCGACCAGTTCGAGGTGACGGCCGATATCACCACCGGATCGTCGACCCAGGACATCAATGTGGCCCTCGTGATCGACACGTCGGGATCGACGGCGCAGAATTCCGGGTCTGACGTGGATGGCGACGGCATCAACGACACCTTTCTCGCGGCCCAGAAACTTGCCGCGAAGGAGGTGTTCGAATCGCTCAAGAATGCGGGCTACGATCCGGCCGCCGTCACAATCACGCTGATCGAATACAACGGCAATGGCAGCACCGTGGGCAATTTCGACCTGAACGACGAGACGGCCTTTGAATCCGCCGTCGATGGGCTGACCGCCGGCGGCAGCACCAATTTCGACGATGCCCTCGACGAGGTGATTTCGGAATGGCAGGCGACCACAACCGACGGCACCGCCGATGACAATCCCGAAAGCGAAGTCACGGCCAATGACAGTAACCTGGTCCTGTTCCTGTCCGACGGGCGCCCCACCAGCGGAGGCACGAATTTCACCGGCGAAATCGCGACGCTGGAGAACGATTTCGACGCCGACATCACCGCCATCGGCATCGGGGCCAATTCCAGCCTGACGCAGCTTAACGCGATCGACAATACCGGCGGCGCCACCCAGATCACCGACCTGACGCAACTGGGCGATCTGATTACCGCCCCGCCCCCGCTCCCCGAATTGATCGAAGTGCAGATCGTGGTGACGGACGAGGACGGCATCGAGACGATCACGACGATCCCCGCGGGCGATCCGCGGATCATCGAGACGCCCCTTGGCCTGCGCATAGATTGCGAGCCTATCTCGGGCTACGATTACGAGGTCGGGGAGAGCCTCAGTGTGGAGGTCCGCGCCGTCTTCACCCCCAATGGCGATACGCTGGTCGTGGACGGCTTCGCGCTTCCGATGTTCGTCTGCTTCGTGCGCGGCACCCACATCCTGACGCCCTCGGGCGAAAAGCGGATCGAGGATCTGGCGATCGGCGACCGGGTCGTGACCCGCGACCATGGCGTGCAGCCCATTCGCTGGATCGGCTGCACCCGGCTTCCGGCCTCCGCCCTTGCGGCGCGCCCCGAATTGCGCCCGGTGCGCATTTCCGCCGGTGCGCTTGGCCCCGACATCCCGGTCCGCGACCTGTGCGTGTCGCGCCAACACCGGGTTCTGGTCCGCGACTGGCGGGCGGAGATGATGTTCGGCAGCGCCGAGGGCGTCCTGACGCCTGCCTTCACGCTGATAAACGACACGAGTGTCCGACCCGACTGCGATCTGCCCGACGGCGTGGATTACTTCCACATCGCCTTCGACAGCCACGAGGTGATCTATTCCGAGGGGCTGGAGACCGAGAGCTTCCACCCCGCCGCCGACACGGTGTCGGTGCTGACCGAACCCCAGCGGCAGGAGCTTTACGCGATCTTCCCGGAGCTGGAGGAAGGGCTGGAAACGATGTCCGCGGCACGGGTCGGCCTGAAAGGGCGCGACGGCCACGCGCTGAACACGCGGACGATCCGGATGAATACCGTCGAATAAGCCACGGCAGGTCCGAGTATTTCAACGCCCTGCCGAGAGGTGGGGCGTTTCCTTATTGGCCGCGCGGCGTCCGCCCACGCATGGCGCTGATGTCCCGCGGCGCGAGCTACTAGGACGCGAGCTTTTGCACGTCTCTATAGTTCTTAGCCCGAAATTGATATGGGCAATTTTCGCCAAGCCGGACCACGGCTTGATCGAGAGAGGCTCGACGGCATTCCGCGGGATCTAGTCCGGTGGGGTATTGCCCAACGTTTTCCTCATCAGGACCGTTTCCTCGTCGCCGAAAAAGGTCCGTTCCTTCTCGACATACCCCAAAGCCGCGTAAAACGGCACGGCGGAAAGGGAAGACGACACGTCCAGTGATGCAATGCCCTGACGTCTGGCGATCCGCTCAAGTTCGCGCATTAACGACGACCCGATGCCAGTGCGGTGCAGATACGGCGACACGAAAACGGACTTCACCTCACAGCCCTGAAGGGCCGCCGTCCCGACCACGCGCCCTTCGAGCAGGGCCACTAGGGTCTGTCTCTGCCCAAGCAACGCGCGCACGCTTCGCTCCGAAAAGTTCCGCAAGAGGCGTTCAATTTCGGCCGGCGGATAGTCCTTTGCGTTGACCTGACTGATCGCTTCGCGAATGACGCGGCTGATGCCGTCGACATGTTCGGTCTTTGCTGGTTCGAATACATACGCGCGGCCCATTTGTGGACGGTATCATCGGCCATGATCCCTGTCACTTTGGCTTGGGACGCGGACCTTGCAACCGAACGATGCTTGACGCGGGAACCTGTGCTTACCGTTCACCGGAATGTGCAGGCTTCTGTTGCCCCAGCGTCTTTGCCGCGCAAAGGCGCGTCGTTTGCGGTGCGGGTGTTCGGCACAAAGCCTTGGATCATAGCGATGGGGGTGAAAGTGCAGGCTTCTGTTGCCCCAGCGTCTTTGCCGTGCAAAGGCGCGTCGTTTGCGGTGCGGGTGTTTTGCGCGCGGCGATATCGTCGTTCGTGCAGGGAGTAAGTGCAGGCTTCTGTTGCCAGGTGCCTGCGAACCCCGCCAGCTCTGGCTAGAGAACTGGGCTTAAAGTCGGCGACTCAGGACAGCTTACGCTGCGAGAGCCATTGCCGGAGCACGGTTGTCATTTGCAACTGTACGATTTGAACCGATAACGGTGGTATCTCACCGGGACAAAGCTAACCCCTTTAGACGTTCGTCGATCCTATTTCGACCCCTTAACCTGCCCGCAAATGACGGGTGTGCGTTGGTGGAGTCGCCGGGTACCGCCCCCGGGTCCGATCCGCTTATTACGAGCGCGTTTATGTCCATAGTCCCCGAAGGAACAGAACAGATATACGGGCGCGCGGGGCGTGTTTCAACCACCTGCATCCGCGCGGGCGGCATCATCCGGCCCCGCCGATTGCGCGGCAAGCAGGGCGCGCAGGGTGCCGACGCGCGTGGCCTCCGCCATCCGGGACATGACCTGGGGCAGGCGCGGGTCGATGCCCGACGCGATTTCCGCCGCCTCTGCCATGCGCCAGCGGAACAACCGCCAGAGCGCCGCCTTGAGCGCATCGGCGAGGATGTCGTTGGTCATCTCCCGGGTCAGGACATGGATGCAGGTGGACCGGATTGTGTAATTCGTCTCCAAATCCAGCGCCTCGGCGGAGGCGACCTGACGATCCAGCGCGACGATATAGGCCTTTGCCTCCTCCGACAGGGGCCGGTCGCCTTCGATCTGTGCCGCCACATGGGCCAAGGCATGGGCCAGCGCGATATCCTGCGCCTTGCGTGCGGGTGAAAGCGGGGAGATCACGGTGCCCACGCCGCTCCGCACCTCCACCAATCGCTCATAGGCCAGCCGTTGCAGCGCCTGGCGCACCGGGGTGCGTGACACGCCGAATTCGGCGGCGAGCGCCTGTTCGTGCAGGACCGGGCTGGAGGTCGGCGGTTCCATGCAGACGCGCTTGCGCAGGGCGGTGGCGATGGTATCTGCGTTGTGACGCGACATGCGGCGAGGGTCCTTCGGGGGATCGGGTGGGGGTGCTTGCCTCCAACGTATATCCGTATACACCTGTGGGGGAAGGATTACCTCGATGCAGACGACGACAGAACCGGCAACGGATGCCGCCCATCCCGGTGCGATCCGTGCGGTCATTTCCCATCCCACCGGTGGCACCTTGGTGATGAGCGGGTTTCCGGGGCTGGAGACGTCGGTTGACGGGCAGACCTACTTCGATCCCGAAACCTGTAAAGAGACGTTGGCGGGTATGCGCGCCCTCGGCGCCCGTGATCTGCATGTCCTTGTGGAACCGGGCGAGATCGACACGCTCGGCATGGACCTCCTGCGCGCCAGTGCTGCGGATACCGGCCTTGCCCTGATCCCGTTTCCGATCGCCGATTACTCTGTCCCGTCCGACACGCAATTCGCCAGGTGGGATGCGGGCCGCGCCGCGCGGGCGGAGGTTCTGGCCTCGGGCGGCACGCTTGCGTTCCACTGCCAATACGGGGCAGGGCGGTCCGGCCTCATGGCGTCCCTGTGCCTGATCGAGGGCGGCATGGCGCCCGACGCGGCGATGCGGCTTGTCCGCAGTCATTTCCCGGACGCGGTGGAAAGTGCGGCCCAGGAAGACTGGCTGCGCGCCCGGCATCCCTGACCCAAGCGCGCGCGCCTGACGCAACGGCAACTTGACGCGCGGAAAATTTGCCTTGAGACGTTCCTTGGACACCTGTATACAGGTCCGCAGGGTGCATGGCGATTGAAGCGTGCCCGGAGCGATCCGGAAATCTCCAAGCCCCTGTAACTCTTGCGGTGGGGCCAACTTTACCCGTGTCATGGCCCCACCGCGAGAGTACGTATAACGCGCAGACCCGCAGTGGATCGCGCCGACCCGGCATAGGGTCCCCTTCTCAAAACGCGGTGGCCCGGCCATGCGCGTTTTTTCTTTGTCCGACGCCGTCCCCGAAACGCAAAACGCGCGCCCGGAACCCGGACGCGCGCCTTTGAGTGACCGATGGGGATCGTGGCTCAGAAGCCCGCCTTGATCCGCTCGAACGCTTCGGCCTGACGCTCCCGCTGCTCGTTGGAAATCGGAAGCTGCGCAAGCACCGGCACATCGACCTCGCCCAGACCGGCGGCTTCCATCGCCTCCGCGCCAAGCGCCTGCAACGCCGCGTCATTGGCGGAGCCGAAGCCGTTGTCCAACAGCGGCCCGGCGGAGGCTTCGGACAGGACCGCGTTCACGTATTGATAGGCCAGCGCCTCGTCAGACGGGGCATCGACCATGTTGACGTAGCCGCACAGCCAGACGGAGGTGCCTTCCTCGGTATTGCGGGCGAAGCCCACGGGGAAGCCTTCCTCGGCCATGGCCACCGGAACCTCGTTCCAGACCCATGCCGCCTGGACCTCGCCCGAGCCCACAAGCTGGCTGATCTCGGCGGGGTCGGTCCAGTAGGTTCGCAGGTTCTGGTGGATGCCGCGCAGCCAATCGGTCGCGGCCTCGAACTGTTCGTCACTCACGTCGGACCAGTCGGAGACGCCGGTGGCGAGGTAGGCCAGCGCATAGGCATCATCGACGTTGTCGGGGATCGACAGACGCCCCGCATAGGCGGGGTTGTTGAAGATCTCCAGGCTTGCGACGTCTTCGGCCGGGACGGTTTCGGTGTTGTAGATCACCGCGGTGGAGCCGTAATCGGTGGGAAGGAAGAACAGCTCCTCGGAGCCCGCCAGCACGTCTTGGCCCACAAGTGCGGCATTGAGCGTCTCGAACGCTTCGATCTGGTCGGTGTCCCATGGCTCGATGATGCCGGATGCCTGCCAGCGGGGGACGGAGCCCGCGCAGATATGGGTCACGTCCGATTGGAAGCCCGCGAGCAGACGCTGGAACGCCTCGTCCTCGTCACCGAAGAAGACGAAATCCGGCCCCGCGCCGCGCGCGTCGATATAGGGCTGGTGGAAGGACGGATCCTCAAACCCGGAATAGTCGAAGACGGTCAGTTCCTGCGCCGCGGCGGGCAGGGTGAGGGCAAGGGCGGCTGCACTGCCCAGAAGAAAGGTCTTTGTCATGTTGTAGGATCCCTGTTGGCGTCTTGTTTCATTCAGACTGGCGTTGATTTTAGGGCTTGGGCGCGGTGCGGTCCAGCGGATTTGAGGCGGTGGTCGCACGTATGATCCACCGGGTTAAACTTCTGAAAGACCGGGACAAAACGATGTCTGTTTCCGCAACATTCACCCGCTGACGGCACGGAATTGCTTGACGCTGCAAGCGATGCTGGCAGGATCGGGCGCGCAAGACGCGAGGATCACATGGACCCATCCCCGACCGCGCGGTCGCTTTTCTTCGGGGCGATCGGCGACCTCCTGCGCCATCGGGGCGCGGTCCTGCGGCTATGACTGCTGCCGCTTGCGGTGTTCCTGGTGATGGAGGCGATCCTCGCGCGCGCCTATGTGAACTGGTTCAACGATTTCGACGGGCCGGACAGCCCGCTCGGCGAATTCATCGCCATCTTCGCGTTCCTCGCCCTGTTGGGCATTCTTGCCACGTCCTGGCACCGGTTCATGATCCTGGGTGAGGTGCCCGGGCTCGTGCCACGCCTGAAACCCAGCCTCGTGCTGCGCTACGTGCTGGCCTGGATCGTGATCGGGCTGGTCGTGGGGTTGATCGTGCTGCTGTGCGTCGGCGTGCCGGTCCTTCTCCTCGGCGTCGTGATCGACCCGCTTCTGGGGCAGTTGATGCTGAACGTGATCGCCCCTGACCCGTATCTCGTGGTCGATGGTGGCCTGTTTCCCGCGCTTTTGCTGAGCGCTATCGCCGCGCTGGCCGGGTTCCTCTACCTCTACCTGTTGTTTCGCATGGGCATGGCGATGCCGAGCGTGGCCGTGCGCGACGGCCAAGGTATCGCGATGCGCGCCTCGTGGCGGGCCACGCGCGACCTGGCCCGGCCCATCGGGGGCGCGGCGCTTCTGGCCGTGCTGGGGCAGGCCGCGCTCTTCGCCGCGTCCTACGGGGCCTATTCCATGACCTTAGACTGGGAGACGGAGACGCTGCGCTTCGCCCACGAATATGCCGGACGGCTGGCCTACGTGGTGGCGGACACGCTGACCACGTTGATCGGTGCGGCGATCCTGACCCGCATCTACCGCGCCTTGCCCTCCGCCCCGGTCTGAGCGCGCGCGGCAAAGACCGATTGGGCCAACGCCTTGGTATAGGCTTCCAGCTCCGTCAGGGCATCTGAGACCGCTGCGCCGTCCTGCGCCGCGCTGGCATCGGCGATCCGTTCGTGAACCCGCACGATCTCCGCCCGGTCCCGTGCGGTGAAGGTAATCATGTTCATCAGAGGCTGCATCGCCTCCACCGCGCCGGCAAGCTGGTAGGACATCACCGCATTGCCCGCCCCGTCCACCAGCGCCCGGTGAAACGCCACGTCGGAGGCGCAGAACGCCTCGTCGCTGAGCCCCGGCTGCGCCTGGCGCACGATCTCCGCCCGCATCGTGGCAAGGTGGTCGGCGTCACGGCGCGCCGCAGACAGATCCGCGCAGGCCCGTTCCAGCGCGAACCGCGCCTCGCACGCCGTATCGAACGAGACGTTGTTCATCCCCAGAAGCAAGGTGGAGGTCGTGATGTGCTGGTTATAGGCATCGTGATAGGACAATCGGTTCACGAAGGCTCCGCCGAAGGCCCCGCGCTGGGTGCGGATCAGGCTTTGCGCGGCCAGCCGTTTCAACGCCTCCCGCACGGTGGAGCGCGAGACCTCGAAATGTTCGGACAATTCCGCCTCCGACGGCAGGCGTTCATCCACGATCAGCTTGCCCGCGACGATCGCGTCCCGGATGGCGGCGGCGATTTGCGCGGACAGGTCGGCGGGGTTGTTGGGGTCGATTTTCATTTGTCAGACATTTAATTGTCTGACATCAATTTCGGCAAGAGGAATCACGCCAGGGGGAGGGCGGCAGGGGATGACCCACACCATTCGGTCCGCTTTGTGGCTCATGTTCTTCTCCGGCATCCTCGTCGCGTGGATCGTGCTGTACCAGATGGCGACGGGCATGGGGCTGGACTGGATCGGTCGCCCCGCCATGCCGATGAATACGGACATGTCCGCCCCGGTGGAACCCGCCCCGATGGGTGGCGAGGCGATGCCGATGGACGCGGGCGGCGACGTCGATGGCGCGATGCCGATGGAGGCCGCGCCGGCGGACGGTATGGCGATGGACGGCTTGGCGATGGACGATATGGCGATGGGCGGCATGGACATGTCCGCCATGACCCGCTTCGCCCCGCTTTTCGGCATGTGGTCGCTGATGATGGCCGCCATGATGCTGCCCACGCTTGTCCCGACATTGGTGAATTACGAACGCCTCATGGTCTCGGCCGACGGGACGCGGGCGGGTTGGCTCGGCGTATTCGGCGGCTATTCGATCGTCTGGATCGGGGTCGCGGCGCTGTTCGCGCTGGTCCAGATCGGGCTGCTGCGCGCGGGTATCATCGACATGATGGGCATCGCCCGGTCGCGATGGATCGCGGGCGGGCTTCTGATCGCGGTGGGCGCGTTCCAGTTCACCCGCGCCAAGGAGGTCTGCCACGGCGTCTGTCACGCCCCGATGACCTATTTCCTTGGCCATTGGCGCACCGGGTTCTCCGGCGGGCTTCGCATGGGCGCGGGCCTTGGCGTGTTCTGCGCGGGCTGTTGCTGGGGCTTCATGGCGCTGGGATTCGTCGGCGGCATGATGAGCTTGCTCTGGATGGGCCTCGCCACGCTCTTCATGGTCATCGAAAAGCTGCCCCAGATCGGGCATCATGTGACGAAACCCCTCGGGGTTGCATTGATTTTGGGGGGTGTGGGCGTGCTCATCTACCCCGCCATCGCGGGATAGGGAGAGACGCTCATGGCCACCAGGAAACGCCCCGACGCGGACCGCTTGCCGGTCAGCCAGCGCATCGACCAGCGGATGGACAACCCCAAGCGCCGGGCGCTCAAACCCCGCGATTGGGCGATCAAGGGCGAGCTGATCCTCAATTGCTCCTGCACTGTCTTCTGCCCTTGCGTGGTCTCGCTCGGCAAACACGACCCGACAGAGGGCGATTGCAAGGCGTGGATGGGCATTGCAATCGACGAAGGCCATTTCGAGGGGGAGGACCTCAGCGGCCTGAACGTGGGCCTGATGGTCTATATCCCCGGCAAGATGGCCGAGGGTGGCTGGCAGGTGGCGGCCTACGTGGATGACCGCGCCTCCGGCAAGGCCTACCAGGGCCTGCTGGAGATCTTCTCGGGTGCTGCGGGCGGCACCACGGGGCTGTTCACGCTCCTGGTCTCCGACATCGTGAGCGCCGAGCGCGAGAAGGTGGAGATCACCCGCGACGGCAAGAAACGCGGCCTTTTCGTGGGCCGCAAGATCCAGGGTGAGATCGAGATGATCGACGGCGGCAATCCCGATCATCCGGTCATGATCACCAATTCCAAGTATTGGATGGGCCCGGACATCATCGCCGCGCGCGGGCTGAAATCGAAGGTGCGTGATTTCGGCAAGATGTGGGATTTCTCCGGCAAGTCGGCAGAGATCTGTCCGATCGACTGGTCCGGCTCGGCGGGCGGCAAGGGATGATCGGCCCGGCCTACGCGCAATGCATGGCGCGCTACAATGCGTGGCAGAACCAATGGATGTTCCAGGCCTGCGACGGGCTGTCCGACGCGCAGCGGGCCGAGGATCGGGGGCTGTTCTGGACCAGTATCGAGGGCACGCTGTCCCACGCATTCTGGGGCGACATGATCTGGATTTCGCGCTTCGATGGTGGTCCGGGGCCGGACGCCCCCCTGACCGAGACCGCAACCGCCTATGACTGGCGCACCCTGATGGCGGAACGTCCCAAGCTGGACGCCCGTATCGCCGCCTGGGCCTGGGGCGCGGATGCAAGTGATTTCGACGGCGATCTGACCTGGTATTCGATGGGGGCGGGGCGGGAGATCACCAAGCCGCGCGCCTTGTGCGCGGTTCAGCTGTTCAACCACCAGACCCACCACCGTGGACAGGTCCACGCGGCGCTGACGCAACTGGGCGTCAAGACCACGGACACGGACCTGCCCTTCATGCCGGACGAGGTGCCGGAATGGGTTTAGCGGGCCTCGGACGCGGCCAGGTAATCGGCGCGGTCGATGAAGTTGATGTCCTCCGCCCCCCAAGTGGTATCCTCGGGCGTATCCAGCGTCAGGACCAGGGAGATGTAGCGCCCCGGCTGGCCGGAGCCGAGTGCCGCGACGCCCGTCTCCGTCTCGATCGCGAAGGGGATGATCGCCTCCGGCAGGCCCTCCGACCCTGTGCGATACCGCGCGGGCAGGATCATCCCGTCCCATGTCACGCCGGCCTCGCCCCTCGTGCCGTCGAACAATTCGGAGGCCGTGTCGGGATCGACGGCGGCCTCGGCAAAGAACGCCGCGTTGGCGGCATTGGAATGGGACGCGATCAGGCCGGCATCCTGGCTGCGCATCCCCTCCAGCACGGCGGAGGCAACGGCCTCCGCGCTGTGGGTCTGGGCGTCGGCACGGCCGACAAGCATCACCGCGCCGAGCGCCGCAAGAATAATACCGTGTTTCATGGAAAGGGTCCTTTCACGTTCGGCTTGGAGCCTAGGACGGACGGGAACCGCCGCCAAGGTAAGGAGACCCGGCAATGGCCCTGATCTCACCCTCCCGCCGCTTGCGCCGCACGCCGTTTTCCGACGGTGTCGAAGCCGCGGGCGTGAAGGCCTACACCGTCTATAACCGCATGTTGTTGCCCACCATGTTCCGCTCGGTGGAGGAGGATTATCACCACCTCAAGACCGCCGTGCAGCTCTGGGACGTCGCGGTGGAACGCCAGGTGGAGGTACGCGGCCCCGATGCCGGTCGCCTTGTGCAGATGCTGACGCCCCGGGACCTGCGCGGGATGTTGCCGGGGCAATGCTACTACATGCCGGTGGTCGATGAGACGGGCGGGATGCTCAACGATCCGGTGGTGCTGAAACTGGCAGAGGATCGCTGGTGGATCTCCATCGCCGACAGCGACTTGCTGCTTTGGGTCAAGGGCGTGGCGCAGGGCTACCGCCTCGACGTGCTGGTCGATGAACCCGATGTCTCGCCCCTTGCGGTGCAGGGTCCGAAATCCGACGACCTGATGGCGCGGGTGTTCGGGGACGGGGTGCGCGATATCCGCTTCTTCCGCTTCGGCTGGTTCGATTTCCAGGGCCGCGCGATGGCGGTGGCCCGGTCGGGCTATTCCAAGCAGGGCGGGTTCGAGATCTACGTGGACGGGGCCGATATTGCCATGCCGCTGTGGAACGCGCTGATGGAGGCGGGGCGCGATCTTGATGTCCATGCGGGCTGTCCCAACAGCATTGAACGGATCGAGGCCGGGTTGTTGAGCTATGGCAACGACATGACCGACGACAACACGCCGCACGAATGCGGCCTCGGGCGCTTCTGCAACACCGCGACCGCGATCGGCTGTATTGGGCGTGACGCGCTCTTGCGGGTGGCGCTGGAAGGCCCGGTGCAACAGATCCGACCGCTGGCTATCGAGGCGGACGCGCTGCCGTCCTGCGACCGCGCCTGGCCGCTTTTCGCGGGCAGCCGACGGGTGGGGCAGATCACGTCCGCCGCCCACAGCCCGGATTTCGGGGAAGGCGTGGCCATCGGCATGGTCCGCATGACCCATTGGGATCCGGGTGTGCAATTATACGTCGAGGCGCCGGACGGCACCTACAATGTCGAGGTGCGAGAGAAATTCTGGATTTGATCGCAGGGTTTTGCCAGACGATCTTCATGTAATGGATGAACGGGGAGAGATGAGATGAGCTTCAATGCACTGGTGGTGGAGAAAGATGACGAGGGCAAGACCAGCGCCTCCGTCCAATCCCTGACCGAGGATCGTCTGCCCGAGGGCGATGTCACCGTCGCAGTCGAATATTCGACGGTGAACTACAAGGACGGCCTGTGCATCGGGCCCGGCGGCGGGCTGGTGCGCAATTACCCCCATGTGCCCGGTATCGACCTGGCCGGTACTGTGGAGGCTTCCGACGATCCGCGCTACGCGCCCGGCGACAAGGTGGTGCTGACCGGCTGGCGCGTGGGGGAGGCCCATTGGGGCGGCTATTCCCAGAAAGCGCGGGTCAAGGCCGATTGGCTGGTGCCGCTGCCCGACGGTCTGACGACCCGACAGGCCATGGCGGTGGGCACCGCGGGGTTCACGGCGATGCTTGCAATCATGGCGCTGGAAGATCACGGGCTGAAACCCGACCAGGGTGAGGTTCTTGTCACCGGCGCGGCGGGTGGCGTCGGGTCCATCGCGACGGCGATCCTTGCCAATTTCGGCCACGAGGTCGCGGCGGTGACAGGACGACCGGAGCAGGCGGATTACCTCAAATCCCTCGGCGCGACGCGCATCGTTCCGCGCGAAGAGTTGAACGAGACCACGAAGCGCCCGCTGGAGGCGGAGACATGGGCGGGCTGCGTCGATGCGGTGGGCGGCGACATGCTGGCCCGTGTGCTGGGACAGATGAAATACGGCGCCTCCATCGCCGCTGTCGGTCTGGCGGGCGGGGCGCAGCTTCCCGCGACCGTCATTCCGTTCCTGTTGCGCGGCGTTAACCTTCTGGGGATCGACAGCGTGATGCAGCCCTACGACAATCGGGTGCGCGCATGGAACTTCATCGCCAAGGACCTGCCGATGGAGAAGCTGGAGGCGATGGTGCAGCCCGCGACACTCAGCGATCTGCCCGATCTCGGGCGGTCGATCCTGAAGGGCGGGGTGCGGGGCCGGGTCGTGGTGGACGTGAACGCCTGAGGGGTCAATTGATCTAGCATTGATTTACCCATTGCGCGGGATCAAAGGGGGAGGGCGGTGCCCTCCTTCAACTCCTCCATCACGAAGGACGCGCTGACATCGCCCATCTCCACCCGGTCGATTAGGCGCTGGTAAAGCCGGTCGTAATCCGCCACATCCGCCACCCGCGCGCGGATCAGGTAATCCAGATCACCCGTCATCCTGTAGACGCCCAAGATCTCCGGCATCGCGCGCACGGCGCGGCGAAACTGGTCAAGCCAATCGCCCGAATGATGCGCCGCACGGACCTGGATAAACACCATCAGGCCAAGGCCCACGGCCTCCGCATCCACGACCGCGACGCGACCCTTGAGGATGCCGCGCTCCTCCAGCGCCTTG
The DNA here is from genome assembly GCF_020177575.1 of Hasllibacter sp. MH4015. Lineage (NCBI taxonomy): Bacteria > Pseudomonadati > Pseudomonadota > Alphaproteobacteria > Rhodobacterales > Roseobacteraceae > Hasllibacter > Hasllibacter sp. MH4015. The sequence continues at coordinate 1,535,401 of NZ_JAHTBK010000001.1, read as the reverse complement.
ATCCGCCGCCAGACCGCGTTGCGCGACAGGCCGATATGGGTGCCAAGCTCCTCCAACGGCTCATCGCAGCGGCGTTGCAAACGGGCGAGGATTCGGCGGTCGGTTTCATCAAGTGTCATCATATTGCGTAATATGACGGGAAAATCTCCACGCGTCACGCGGGTTCTGCGCATCATTTGGGATCATTTCACGTGGCCCATGGGGCATCTTGATCGCAGCAGCAGTGAACAGGAGCTTCCCATGATCAATCGCGTCTTCCTCGACCATCCGCAAAGCGTTGACGAAAGCTATCTGGAACATGCGGCCTTCGCGGGCAAGTTCAGCGGCAAGCTCTTTCTGGCGGCGGGCGCGGCGGCGGTTCATGCGGTGATCCCGTGTCTGTTCGAGAAAACGGCCAGCCGCATCATCGCGGAGATGTACGCGAAGACCCATAACAGGGGCCAGTAATGTGCCGATGGGCGGCGTATCTGGGGCGCGCGATCTATCTTGAGGAGCTGGTCACAAGTCCCGGCCATTCCCTGATCCACCAGTCGCGCGAAGCGACGGAGTGCAAGTCGGCGCTGAACGGCGATGGCGTCGGGCTGGCATGGTACGGCGACCGGGCGGAGCCGGGGATTTACCGCGACGTCTATCCCGCATGGGCGGACCCGAACCTCGCCTCCCTGTGCCGGGCGGTGAAGAGCCACGCCTTCCTAGCCCATGTTCGCGCCTCCACCGGGGCGGCGACAAGTCGGAACAATTGCCACCCCTTCGTTCACGGGCGGTGGAGCTTCATGCATAACGGCCAAATCGGCGGGTTCGACCGGTTTCGCAGACAAGCGGATATGGGGGTGAGCGACGCGCTCTATCCCTACCGCAAGGGGGCCACGGACAGCGAATTGCTGTTGCTTTACGCATTGGAGGCGGGATTGGACGCCGACCCGATCGGGGCGATGGTTGCAGTGCATCGGCGGCTTTGGGACATGTCGGTCACGCACGGAACGACCCCGCATCTGCGATCCTCGGCGGCGTGGAGCGATGGCAAGCGGCTCTATGCCCTGCGCCTGTCATCGGACCATATCGCGCCGTCGGTCTATTACCGGTGGAGCGACACGCGCCAGGGATGGGCCGTGGTCAGCGAACCGCTTGAGGTTGGGCAGGGCGGTTGGACGGCCCTGCCAGCGGGCCATGTGGCACGGTTCGAGGGCGCGGAGGTGGAGGTGCGCGCCATCGACGCGATAGCGCCACCCCGCACCCCGAACCGGCGGCCGTCGTCTAGATCAGTTCGTGACGGCATCCACGGTGGCGAACATCAGATCGGAATGCAGGAGATTGGCCGCCCCGGCCGGTTCCAGGTAGAGCGTGCCCGCGCTGTCCTCTGCGATGGCGGCCAGGATTTCCTCCTGCGCGGCCAGCGCCGCCTCTTCCGCCGTGGGAAAGCCGCGTTCGCTGGTACGGCCGAACAGCCCTGACGTGGTTTCCAAGAACCGGCCGGGCGGAACCACCAGCACGAATTGCGTGCCGTCCGGGCGGGTGATGATGGTCTGCGTGATAAAAGTGGTGCCGATATACTCCCGTCCGCCACCGAAGCCCGGCACGGTTTGCGTCGTGTCGCGGACATAGACGTTCATCTCGATCTCGTAGGTCTGGCTGGGATCTTCGGGATCGGCGACCTGACTGCGCGCGCTGTCCACAAGCTCCGTCGGGCCAGAGTAGGTGATGCAGGCCGAAAGCCCGATGGCGGCGAGGAGCAGAAGGGCAGGAAGGACCAGTGAGCGTCGGAGGGTCGAAGTCATTGTCAGCATCCTTTGCGAGGCCATCAGAACCGGCGGGTGAGCCCGAGGCTCAACCGGTTGTGGGTTTGTTCGGCATTGATCGCGTGGCCGTAGCTGGCGCGCAGGTCGAGATCGGGGGAGAGCGACCACGATGCGCCAAGCGTGGCGCGCGTGAGTTCCTGACTGCCGGTGATGGTGATGATCTGGTTCGACGCCGCATGATCGACGCCAGCCAGGATCGTTAGATCGGGTGTCGCGGAATAGGCCAGCGTCGCGCCAAGGGTGAAGCGCGTGCCGGTGATGTCGTTCATGACGCCCGCCCCGGCGGAAGTGAAATCGCTGTCCGTGGTGGAATAGGCGATCAGGCCGATCGCGGCCAACCGGTCGGACAGGGGCACGATCTGCTGGTAGGACAGCGACAGGCCGAGAAGATCGCCCGACCCGGTGGTGGTCGAGCCGCCGATCACGCTTTCTTCCTCGATCCGGCCATAGATCACCATCGCCGTGGCCGTTCCACCGGTGAAGCCGGTATAGGACAACCCTAGTGCAAGGCTGGTGGCGTCGGAATGCTGGGTGTCGGCGGGCGGAAAGCGGTTCTCATTGCGGGTGAACCCGATCTGGGTGAGCACCTGCCAATCACCGCTGAACTGATAACCGTGCGTCGCCATGAGCGTTGTGGCGTTGCGTTCCGTCCCCAGGTCCTCTCGCGTCACGCTTGTGGCGTCGATGGCGATGAATTCGTCGCCGACTTGCAGCCCCTGGCCCATGGCGGGCGCTGCGAGTGCAAGGATCACCGCGCTGGCGAGCCATGTCTGCACGGTTGGTGAAAGGATGCCCATGATATCGCGCCCCGGAGTTACTGCGTTGACCGCAATCTGTTGGGCGGCGCGTGGCCTGTCAAAGCGTGATCCGGTTTCGCGCGTTTTCCTTCGTGGCGGCTGGCGCTTTTGCCACGCATGAGGGGAGAGTTGGTTGGACGCGGGTGTGGGGGCTATGGCAAGGCGACCGGTCGCACCACTGTCCCACGCGCCGTTTGTGGAACAAAAGCGCGCCCCGGACGGTTCTTTCCCCACATGTCGTGCCGATGGGTGCGGAGCGATCTGTCGCGCATCCGCCCCTCGCATCACCCAGAGAGGTTTCGACCCCATGCCAACCGGCCAGTTGCCGTCGATCAAGGCCGACGAGGCCCGCGCGAAGATACTGGCGGCGGTCAGCCCGGACGATTTCAAATGGGCGATCCCGATCATGCGCGCCGGATACGGCGGGCGTGCGATGGTTTATTGCGCGGTTGCGATCATCTCTCTCCTGTCGGTGTGGCAAGGGGGGGAGGCGCAGGGGACCGAGGCGGCGCTCCGCTCCCTTGACGGCGGGTGGGGGACATTGGTGGTGGCGCTGATCGCGGCGGGGCTGTTTGCCTACGCGATCTGGCGCGCGGTGGACAGCTTCTACGATCTGGAAGCCTATGGCTGGACGCTCAAAGGCGTGATCGCCCGGGCTGGTATGGTGGTGACTGGTTTGGCCCATGCGGGGATCGGCGTGCTTGCGATCACCGCGCTCGGCCTTGCGCGGTCGGCGGACGCATCGGGTGGCGGCGGTGGCACGCAATCCCTCTTGCGCGCGATCATGGGGATGCAGGGCGGTACCTGGATCATCGGCATCGCGGGCGGCCTGACGGTCGCGGCGGGCATCTACTACCTGCACAAGGCCTTTCAGATGACCTATCTGGAAAGCCTGCGCGCCAATCATTTCACGCGGAACTGGAACTGGATGCTGCGCCTGGGCGTCGTGGCGCAGGGTGTCCTTGTCGGGATCATCGGCGGGCTGCTGATCTTCGCCGCGATTGAGGTCGACCCTTCCGAGGCGGGCGGGCTTGGCTCGGTCTTCGACTGGCTGCGCGACCGGGCCTTCGGGCGCATCCTTGTGGTCGCGCTCTGCGTCGGCCTTCTGGCCTTCGCGCTCTTTTGCCTGGTCAACGCGCTGTTCCGGATCGTCCCGAAAGCGATGGGCGATGACGTGCAAAGCGCCGCGGAGGTGACGGGCGCCTGAGGCCCGCCATCAGCGGCGCATTCCTAGCCCGCAAGTGCCTTATTCAGGTTCTCGTCGATCTTCTCTAGAAAACCCATCGTGGTGAGCCATTTCTGGTCCGGGCCCACCAGTAAGGCGAGGTCCTTGGTCATGAACCCGCTCTCGACCGTTTCCACGATCACGCGCTCCAGCGTTTCCGCGAATTCCATCAGCTTGGCATTGCCGTCCAGCTTCGCGCGGTGCTTGAGGCCGCCGGTCCAGGCATAGATCGACGCGATGGAGTTGGTGGAGGTGGCCTTCCCCTCCTGGTGGTTGCGGTAATGGCGGGTGACGGTGCCGTGGGCGGCCTCGGATTCCACGATCTTGCCGTCGGGCGTCATCAGGACAGAGGCCATCATGCCGAGCGAGCCGAAGCCCTGCGCCACGACATCGGACTGCACGTCGCCATCGTAATTCTTGCAGGCCCACACGAACCCGCCGTTCCACTTGATCGCACAGGCGACCATGTCGTCGATCAGGCGGTGTTCGTACCAGATCTCCTTTTCCTCGAATTGGTCCTTGAATTCAGCCTCATAGACTTCGGCGAAGATTTCGAGGAAGCGACCGTCGTATTGCTTCAGGATGGTGTTCTTGGTTGACAGGTAGACCGGCCAGCCGAGGTTCAGACCGTAGTTGAAGGACGCGCGGGCGAAATCGTAAATGGAGGCGTCGATGTTATACATCGACATGAACACGCCCGCGCCGTCGGCCTTGTAGACCTCCCGCTCATCCACGGTGCCATCTTCGCCCACGAATTTCATGGTGAGCGTGCCGGGGCCGGGGAACTTCATGTCGGTGGCTTTATATTGGTCGCCAAAGGCGTGGCGGCCCACGACGATCGGCTGGGTCCAGCCGGGGACGAGGCGGGGCACGTTGCGGCAGATGATCGGCTGGCGGAAGATCACGCCGCCCAGGATGTTGCGGATCGTGCCATTGGGCGAGCGCCGCATTTTCTTGAGGCCGAATTCCTCCACCCGCGCTTCATCCGGCGTGATGGTGGCGCATTTGACGGCGACGCCGACTTCCTTTGTTTTCTCCGCCGCGTCGATGGTGATCTGGTCGTCCGTCGCGTCGCGGGATTCGATGCCGAGATCGTAGTAGAGCAGGTCGATATCGAGGTAGGGCAGGATCAGCTTGTCCTTGATGAACTGCCACATGATGCGGGTCATCTCATCGCCGTCCATTTCGACGATGGGGTTGTCTACCTTGATCTTGGTCATGGGTGGCCTCCGGTCAGGGCGTGGGCGTGTGAGCGATGGTGTAACCCACGGATGCGGCATGGGAAAGCGGCGATGGCGGGCAGGGTTGTGGCGTCGATGCCACAGGTCGGAGCGGAGGCCCTTGTTCGCGCTTGAGCGAATCCGCAACGCAGGAAATCTTTGAGGTACCTGAGAACCTCCGGCGGTTTAGGCCCCGCCGGTAAGATGTCGGCTTCGGGGTTGAACCCGGGGGCTGTGCCCCTCCGTCGCAGGAAGAAGGCCAGGATCTAGCGTCTCCTCGCGGCGACGCTTTGGGTTTGGTTTTTTTGAGGGATTTCCATGGTTCGTTCCGGATTTCGCGCAGTCGCTGCTTTCTTTGTGTTCATTCTGTCCGTTTCGGCGGCGCAGGCATCGTTAACCTGCCCGGCAACGACGGCAGGTCCGCCAAGCCCCGGTGGCACCACGGCGGCGATTACATTCCAAATGAATGCCGATGCCGAAACCTGCGTGAATGTGCCGCTCATATCCCTTCCTCCAGGCATCAACGGAGCGTCGCTGTCTATTTTCGGGAGAGAAACCACATCCGGTGCGATATTTTCGATAGACCTGCGTCCGCAAGGCGCCGCCCCGCCAGCGATTGCGATCACAAACGCGGCGCTGGTGTGTAGCGGGGGGACTGTTTCATATGCGCCCGTCTTCGATACTCCGCAAACTGAAGTCGGCCTTGCCATTACGACTTCGGGATCGTCGAGCGTGACGTGTTCGATTTCCTACAATGACCAGAATGGTCAGGCCGTTTCGGCATCGTTCACGGCAACGGCGTCGGAAGTGGCTGGCGAACCATCCGTGAGCGTCGCATCCTTCGCAATCAGCGGCGGTGTATTCGATCCACCGCCACCGGTCACCGCCACGTTGTCGGGTCTTGCGGCAAATGTGGGTCTGGCCGGGGACCAAGTGACGCTGACATTCAGCGAGGCGGTGACGGGGTTCGAATTGAGCGATCTGTCTCTGACGAATTTGGCGGCGTCGAACCTGCAGACCAGTGACAATACGGTCTTCACGTTCGACGTCACCGCAACGGGTGACGGAACCGGGCGCATCTCCCTTCCGGCGGCTGTGGCCAACGCAACCAGCGGTGGTGGCGCGAACACCGCCGCCGCAGAAATCACGACCAATGCCATCGCCAGTCGACCGGAAATCTCGCTTCTCAGTGCGAGGCTTCTGGCGGCGCCGGATCAATACGTGTTCACGTTCGGTGTGACAAACCCGGGTGGGGCCGGAATACGGGGCGGTGTCGATGTCGACATTTCGAATTTCGACGGGCCGACCGAGACCGATGGCCTACCAGTGTCTTCACCGACAATTCCGGATGGCTTTCCCGGTCGCGTGACCGGCGGGGCCGTCGTTTTCAACTTTCCGGAAGGGGCCTATACCGATCTGGCCTCGGGCAATACCTCAGCCGCGACGGGGCCGATCAATGTGGGGACATTCGACGTAACTCCACCCTCTGTTTCGATCAGTGGCAGCCCCGGTTTCCCGGGCGATCCCTACAGCATCGGCATCACGTTCAATGAGCCGGTGAACGGTTTCGTGTTTGGCGACATCACCGCCAACAATGCCACGGTCTCCGATTTCGTGAACACCTGCGGCACGGACCCCTGCGCCACGTTCAGTGCGGTGGTTACGGCCGATCCGGGCAGTGAGTTCACCCATTCCGTGCAGGTGTTGGCCGGCGTCGCCCAGGATGCGGCGGGCAACGACAACACCGCCTCGGCCCTCTCCACCCCGCCACCGCCGGACGGCACCGCGCCGGTTGTCGCGATCACCGGAGTGCCGGACGGGTTTACGGGGCCGGTCACGGCGACAGTCACGTTCGATTGGGGCGAAGATGTCCTGGGCTTCGAGCGGGCTGATATCTCCGTCACCGGCGGGACGCTGGGGCCGATCACCGGCGGGCGGCAGGCCTGGACCGCGGAATTGACCGTGGATGGCGACGCGAATGTGACGGTGAACGTGGCCGCCAGCGCGGTGCAGGACGCGAGCGGCACGCCGTCGGCGGCGGCAAGCGCCACCGGTGCCTTCGCCAGCGGGTCCGTCGCGGAAGAGGTGATCCGCGATTTCCTTGGCGCACGGAGCCTGGCGTTGCTTGCAGCGCAACCCGATCTTGCCGGGCTGCTTAGCAATGATGGCCCCAGCGGCAACATCCAGGTCACGCGGGGCCAGGGGATCGTGCAGATGCGGACCGGGACGGAGGGGCCGATCTGGGCCGCGCTCGACGCGCAATGGAGCGATCTGGACGGGTTCGAGACGGCCTATACGCATCTGACCTTCGGCTCTCACATGTATCTGCAAGACGAGACGCTGCTGGGTGTGATGCTGCAACTGGACCACGCGGCGTCCGGCGAGGGGCTGGCGGAGATCGAGGGGACGGGCTGGCTGATCGGGCCGTATTACGTGGCGCGCTATGGTGACGTCGATCTGGACGCGCGGCTGCTTTGGGGGCGGACGGAGAATGAGATTTCGCCCATCGGCACCTATACCGACCGCTTCGCGACGGAACGCATCCTAGCGACGGTCAACTTATCGGGCGAAGTGGAATTGGAGCGCGTGACCCTGCGGCCCCTGATCGGCTGGTCCTACGTGGACGACCGGTCGGAGAGCTACATTGACGCGCTGTCGAACCCGGTCGCAGCACAGCGCGTGAGGTTGAGCCAGTTGGAGGCGGCGCTGGATTGGACCATGCCGCTTGGCACGGGGGGCGTGGATTTCGTGGGTGGCTTCGCGGGCCTTTTCACCGCGGAGGAGGGCGGCAATGGCGATCCGGAGGGGGCGCGGGGGCGCATTGATCTGGGCCTCAGGCGGCAAGGCGCCGGGCCGGTCAGCTTCGATTTTGGCCTGTTCTATGACGGGATTGGTCAGGCACGCTACGAATCCTACGGGCTGGATGTGAGCGTGGATTGGCGGTTCTGAAGGGCGCGCGCCGGGGCAGGGATGGACCCGCCCCGGACGACGCTCTCGGTCAGCCGATGATCCCGTTCAGCGTCACGCTGGGGCGCATGACATCCGCCAGCTTGTGCGGATCGTTCATGTAATATCCGCCGGTTTCCGCCGGGTCGCCCGCACCCGCATCAAGCTCAGCGATGATCGTCGCCTCGTTCTGCGCAAGCGCCTGGGCCATCGGGGCAAACTCCGTGGCCAGCTCGGCATCGGGGCCGTTTGCCAGCGCCTCCGCCCAATAGCGGGCGAACCAGTAATGGCTGTCACGGTTGTCGGGCTGGCCCACCTTGCGGCCGGGGGAGCGGTTGTCGTCGAGGATGCCTTGCGTGGCTTTCTCGACCGCGTCGCCAAGGGTGCGGGCCTTGGAATTGTCCTTGGCATCGGCGAGGAACTTGAAGCTCTCACCGAGTGCACAGAATTCGCCAAGACTGTCCCAGCGCAGGTGGTTTTCCGCGTGAAGCTGCTGGACGTGCTTGGGGGCCGAGCCGCCGGCGCCCGTCTCGAACAATCCGCCGCCCTGCATCAGCTTCACGATGGAGAGCATCTTGGCCGACGTCGCCAGTTCCAGGATCGGGAAGAGGTCGGTCAGGTAATCGCGCAGGACGTTGCCGGTGATGGCGATGGTGTTTTCGCCCTTGGTGATCGTCTCGAGCGATGCGCGAGTGGCTTCGCGGGGTGCCATGATCTCGAATTGGTCAGCAACGCCAGCGGCTTCCAGCGCGTTTCTCACGTAAAGGATTAACTCCGCGTCATGGGCTCGGTCCGCGTCCAGCCAGAAGATGGACCGGAAGCCCGTGGCCTTCTGGCGGTCGATGGCCAGTTGTATCCAATCCTCAATGGGGGCGCGGCGCGCGGAGGCGGAGCGCCAGATGTCGCCGGGCTGCACCTCATGGGAATGAAGCACGGTGCCGTCCTGGGCGATCATCTTGACGGTGCCTGCGGTCTCGATCTTGAACGTGGTGGGGTGGGAGCCGTATTCTTCGGCCTTCTGGGCCATCAGACCAAGGTTCTGAACGGTGCCCGCCGTGGCCGGATCGAGCGCGCCGTTTTCCTTGAAGAACGCGATCGCCTCATCATAGACCGGGGCGTAGGAATTGTCGGGGATCACGCAGACGGCGTCGTGTTCCTTGCCATCGGGGCCCCAGCCCTTGCCGCCTGCGCGGATGAGGGCGGGCATGGAGGCGTCGATGATGACGTCGCTTGGCACATGCAGGTTGGTGATGCCACGGTCGCTGTCGACCATATACATCGGCGGGCGGTCGGCCATCGTGGCGTCGATGGCGGACATGATTTCGGAATGGCCGTTCACACGTTCCAGCAGGTCGCCCAGGCCGGAATTCGGGTTCACGCCGAGCTTGGCCATCTCGTCCCCGAACTGGTCGAAGACGGGGGCGAGGAAGGTCTTGACGGCATGGCCGAAGATGATGGGGTCAGAGACCTTCATCATGGTGGCCTTCATATGGAGCGAGAAAAGGACGCCTTCTTTCTTGGTCTTCCGGATCTCTTCGGCAAGGAAGGTGTCGAGGGCATCGGCGCTCATGAATGTCGCGTCGAGCACGGTGCCGGCGGGGTAGGACAGGCCGTCTTTCAGGATCGTGTCGCTGCCGTCGCTTTCCAGGACGATCTGTACGGTCGTGTCATCGGTCAGCGTCACCGATGTCTCGTTCGAGCGAAAATCACCCCCCGACATGGAAGCGACGCGCGTCTTGCTGTCGGCCTTCCATTCGCCCATCCGGTGCGGATTGTTCTGGGCGTAAGTCTTCACCGCGGCAGCGGCGCGGCGGTCGGAATTGCCTTCACGCAAGACCGGGTTAACGGCGGAGCCCTTGATGCCGTCATACTTGGCGCGGATGGCCTTCTCTTCGTCGGTCTGCGGGTTCTCGGGGTAGTCGGGCAAGGCGTAACCCTTGGCCTGCAACTCCTCCACCGCCGCGACGAGTTGCGGGACGGAGGCGGAGATGTTGGGCAGCTTGATGACGTTGGCGTCGGGCGTCTTCACCAGTTCACCCAAGGCGGCCAGATCATCGGGGATGCGTTGATCCTCGTTCAGATGCTCGGGGAAGGTGGCAAGGATGCGACCCGCAAGTGAGATGTCCTTGGTACCCACGGTGATGCCCGCGGCGGAGGCGAAGCGCTGGATGATCGGCAGCAGCGAGGCCGAGGCCAGTTCGGGTGCTTCATCCACCTTGGTATAGATGATATCGGGGTTGGTCATGGCGCGTGCCCTCCGGGGTCGATTGGGTCTGTTGGCGTCTGTTAGACGATCCGGGGGGCACAAGGGAAGAGCGTATACCGTTGCATACCGTCGCAGGGGGATGGTGCGTCCGCTACGCTGCCCCAAGCATCCAAGGCGTTACCGCGTTCACGACGACCAGAAGCAGGACGGTTCCGTAGAGCGCAAGCACGACGCAAACGGCCAATTGCTTGAGCACGCACAGGCTTCGATAGGTCGCGGATAATCGGAACACCTTGAGGAACGTCAGCTCGAATTCGATCGGACGCGCGGCTTCAGCGGGGTGAGACATGGCAGTGACTCCAGAAAATACAGGTGAGTCGCTGTTATCCTTAATGTGCGCGCGCCCAGAATCAGTTTTCCTGACTCGTGAGGCGAGCCGCTCGGGTAAGATTTTCTAAACCATGGAAACGGGCGGCGAAAAGGGCCTATTCAATAATGAATAGTTGCGTCCTTTAGGCGGTGTCACCGCCCGACGCCTTTGCCTCCGCCGCCTTGATCCTCTGCTCGAGGATGCCGCGGGCGCGGCGTTCGGCCTGGATCACGCGGACGGCGGTGCGGTAGAGCTCCTCCGTCGTGGGGGACGACGCGCCCACGACCTGTGCGATGGTCTCCGGCAGGGTCTCATCACCGATCTTGTCGGCTGCATTGCAGGCGTCCAGCGCCAGTTGCTCTGCCAGATCGTTTGCCAGCCCCATAACCGCTTACCTCGTGTTTTCGGTCAGGCGGCGGCGGACATAGGTCTGCACGTGGTCGATCATCGGGTCCATGGCGGGATCCTCGAAGAAGTGGCCCGCGCCCTCCATCTCCTCATGGGTGATGGTGATGCCCTTCTGCTCGTGCAGTTTATCGACGAGGATGCGCGTGTCTTGGGGCTTGGCCACGCGGTCGGCGGTGCCGTTGATGATCAGGCCCGAGGACGGGCAGGGGGCCAGGAACGAGAAATCGTACATGTTGGCCGGCGGCGCAACGGAGATGAAGCCGGTAATTTCGGGCCGGCGCATCAGAAGCTGCATCCCGATCCAAGCGCCGAAGGAAAAGCCCGCGACCCAACAATGCTTGGAATTGGGATTCATGGATTGCAGGTAGTCAAGCGCGGAGGCCGCGTCGGAAAGCTCACCGATGCCCTGGTCATACTCGCCTTGGGACCGGCCCACACCGCGGAAATTGAACCGCAGGACCGTGAAGCCCATCTGGTGGAAGGCGTAATGCAGGTTGTAGACGACGCGATTGTTCATCGTGCCGCCGAATTGCGGATGCGGGTGCAACACGATGGCGATGGGGGCGTCTTTGGCTTTCTGGGGGTGGTAACGGCCTTCAAGGCGGCCTTCAGGTCCGGGGAAAATGACCTCGGGCATCCGCGTCTCCTAATCGTCTCGTGCGTTCCGGCGGACAGGGCGCGGGTTTCTTGACGCGTCCCCCTGTCGTGCTTAGAACGATTCCAAAGTGCGGGTGGCCATGGGGCCGCCGCGCGGGGCTGTCTCGCAGTTAAGCGCGGGGCGGCGAAAGGTCAATCATTCAAGCGCCGATTGCGCGTTTGCGATGGGACCCGTGGGGGAGAGACAGCGATGAAGTTGAGCACCAAGGGACGCTACGCGATGGTGGCGATGGCTGATCTAGCCCTGCAGCCCGAGGGCGCGCTGACATCCCTGTCGGAACTGGCCAAGCGGCAGGATGTCAGCCTGCCCTACCTGGAGCAGCTGTTTGTCAAGCTGCGCCGGGCAGGGCTGGTGCAATCGGTGCGCGGCCCCGGCGGCGGCTACAAGCTGGCGCGCGCCGCGTCGGAGATCCGCGTAGTCGAGGTGTTCGAGGCGGTGGATGAGACGGTCAGCGCGCTCCATACCGGGGCAGGCGCGTCGGGCGGCACGTCCGGCAGCCGCGCGCAGAGCCTGACGAACCGGTTGTGGGAAGGATTTTCGGCCCATGTCTACGTGTTCTTGCACCAGACGCGGCTGTCGGACGTGGTCAAGAACGACCTGACCCCATGCCCGGCCGTCCCGAACCTGTTCGAGCTGGTGGATGAATAGGCCGGTGCAGAGCAGGGATTGGGCCGAAGGTACAAGGGCTGGGAATGGCACCGCGCCGGCGCGCCTGAGCGGCGGGTGCGGCGCGTGAGCGATCGGGTCTACCTGGATTGGAACGCGACGGCGCCTTTACGGGCGGAGGCGCGTACGGCGATGGCGGCGGCCATGGATTTGGTCGGCAACCCATCCTCCGTCCATGCGGAAGGGCGCGCGGCCAAGGCGATGATGGAGCGCGCGCGGGCAAAGGTGGCGGAAGCCCTGGGCGCGCAGGGGGCGGATATCGTCTTCGTGTCCGGGGCCACGGAAGCCGCCGCCCTCGCGATGGCGGGGCGGGGTTTGCGCGTTGCGGGCGTGGAACATGACGCGGTGCTGGCCTGGGGCGACGGGGAGCTTTCCGTATCGCGCGACGGCAGGGTGCACGTGCCCGATCCCGGGCAGGCCGCGGTGCAGGCGGCGAATTCCGAAACCGGGATCGTGCAGGACCTGCCCCAGGGGCTTGCAGTGAGCGACTGGACCCAGGGTTTCGGCAAGATCCCCCTCGCCTTCGATTGGTCCGGCGTTGAGATGGCCTTCGTCTCCGCCCACAAGCTGGGGGGACCGAAGGGTGTGGGCGCGCTGGTGATGCGGCGTGGTCTGGATGTCGAGGCGCGGATCAAGGGCGGCGGGCAAGAAATGGGGCGGCGCCACGGCACGGAAAACCTGATCGGGATCGCCGGATTCGGGGCGGCGGCGGAAGCGGCAGCGCGGGATCTGGCCGACGGGACCTGGGCCAAGGTGGACAAACTTAGAAATATTCTAGAAAAGATTCTGGAAGATCGGGCGAGATCGACTATTTTTGTCGGGAAAGGCCATGACCGCCTGCCCAACACCTCCATGTTCATCACGGAAGGGTGGCGCGGCGAGACGCAGGTTATGGCCATGGATCTTGCGGGATTTGCCGTATCGGCGGGCTCTGCCTGTTCCAGCGGCAAGGTGAAGGTTTCGGGCGTGCTGCGCGCCATGGGGTATTCGGAGGCACAGGCGGGATGCGCGTTGCGCGTCTCCCTCGGCCCCGACACGACGGAGGCGGAGGTCCGCGCGTTTTGCGACGCATGGACCCGCGCCTATCAAAGGAAATTCCCGGATCAAGCCCGGGTTGGAGGGTTAGAATGAGCGCACTCGACACGGATGTGACACAGGTCAAGGACGGTGTGGATCAGGAGACGGTCGACGCGGTCAAGGATCTGGGCGGCGCGTATAAATACGGCTGGAACACGGATATCGAGATGGATTACGCGCCCAAGGGCGTGAACGAGGATATCGTGCGCCTGATCTCCGAGAAAAACGGGGAGCCGGAATGGATGCTGGATTGGCGTCTGCAGGCCTTCAAACGCTGGAAGCAGATGGAGGAGCCCGACTGGGCGATGGTCGATTATCCGAAGATCGACTACCAGGATCAGTATTACTACGCCCGGCCCAAGAGCATGGCGGAGAAGCCCAAGTCGCTGGACGACGTGGACCCCAAGCTGTTGGAGACGTACAAGAAACTCGGCATCCCGCTGAAAGAGCAGATGATCCTGGCAGGCGTTGAGGGCGCAGAGGATGCGCCCGCAGAGGGCCGCAAGGTGGCCGTTGATGCGGTCTTCGACAGCGTCTCCGTGGGCACGACGTTTCAGGCGGAGTTGAAGAAGGCGGGCGTGATCTTTTGCTCGATTTCCGAGGCGATTCAGGAACACCCGGATCTGGTGAAGAAATACCTCGGCTCGGTCGTGCCGATCACCGACAATTTCTTCGCGACGCTGAATTCGGCCGTCTTCTCGGACGGGTCGTTCGTCTACATCCCGCCCGGCGTGAAATGCCCGATGGAGCTGAGCACCTATTTCCGGATCAATGCCGAGAATACCGGGCAGTTTGAGCGGACGCTGATCATCGCCGACAAGGGCTCGTTCGTGAGCTACCTGGAAGGCTGCACCGCGCCGATGCGCGATACCCACCAGCTGCACGCGGCTGTGGTGGAGCTGGTGGCCCATGACGATGCGGAGATCAAGTATTCCACGGTCCAGAACTGGTATCCGGGCGACGAGAACGGCAAGGGCGGGATTTACAATTTTGTGACCAAGCGCGCCGATTGCCGTGGGGACCGGTCCAAGGTGATGTGGACCCAGGTTGAGACTGGCAGCGCCGTGACGTGGAAGTACCCGTCCTGCATCCTGCGCGGCGATGACAGCCAGGGCGAGTTCTATTCCATCGCGATCGCCAATAACATGCAGCAGGCCGATACCGGCACGAAGATGGTGCATCTGGGGAAGCGAACGAAATCGCGGATCGTCTCGAAAGGGATCAGTGCGGGCAAAGCGCAGAACACCTATCGCGGGCTCGTGTCGATGCATCCGAAGGCCAAGGACAGCCGCAATTACACGCAATGTGACTCGCTTCTGATCGGTGACAAATGCGGGGCACACACAGTGCCGTACATCGACGTGAAGAATAACTCGTCCCGGGTGGAGCATGAGGCGACGACGTCGAAGGTGGACGACGACCAGATGTTCTACTGCCAGAGCCGCGGCATGGACGAGGAAGAGGCCGTGGCGCTGATCGTCAACGGCTTTGCCCGCGAGGTTTTGCAGGCCCTGCCGATGGAATTCGCGATGGAGGCGCAGCAGCTTGTCGCGATCTCCCTGGAAGGTTCGGTGGGCTAGGCCCGGGGGCGCTGAGATGCTGAACGCTTTGTCCCGACAGAAGCGCCGCGCCCGCGGCTTGCCCGCTGTTGCCGGTTTCGGTGACACATGGGGTATGACCAGCGCACTCGCACCGGACGTCGCACGATGAGTGAGACCATGGACAGTGACGCCCTGCGCGCGGCGGGTGACGTGATCCGATCCACGCCGCAATTGCAGCGTTTGATGGACGGCGCGGAAGGTCGGCCGGAGATAACGGAGGCGCGCATCGAAGGCCGCGCGGTCCATTTCGCCACTGACATGCAGCGCGATCCGATCCAGCGGCGCCATCGGGGCGGCGGCTTCTTCGAGCCCGACGAATTGGAATTGATGCGGGAGGTGTTTCCGAAGCGGGGCTGCATCCTCGATATCGGGGCCAATGTCGGCAATCACAGTCTGTTTGCGGGCTTGTTTCTGGAGGCCAAGCGCATCATCCCGTTCGAGCCCAATCCGCTCGCCTACCGGTTGCTGATCTGGAACATCGTGCTGAACAACCTCCACGACATCACGTGCTTCGATTTCGTGGGCGTCGGCGCGTCGGACATCCCCGAAGACGGCTTCGGGATGAGCGAGCGGGAGTTCAACCTGGGCGCGGCGCAGATGCTGCCGGGGCAGGGGGACATCGCCGCGGTGCGGCCCGATGACGTGCTGCACGACGAATGGCCCGACTTCATCAAGATCGACGTCGAGGGGATGGAGATGGCGGTCCTGCGCGGCTTGCAGAAGACCATCGCGCGGACCCGGCCCATCATGTTGGTGGAGGTGGATCGGGAGAACATCCACGATTTCGCCGATTGGCGGCTGGCCCACGGTTTCGCGCTGCCGACCTCCATCAAGCATTACAAGGAAAACCGAAACTTCCTGTGCGTTCCCGAAGAGCGTCTTGGGGAATTCGAATGAGCGATCCCATTCGCCTGTATTACTGGCCCGCGCCGAATTTCGGCGATGCGCTGTCGCATCTGGTGGTGGAGCACGTCTCGGGCAGGGCGGTCGTGAATGCGCGCCCGAAACAGGCGGAGCTGTTTGCGTTAGGCTCGCTGATGCACGTCATCTCCAAGCATTGGACGGATCGCTCGGTAGGGGACGGGCCGCTTTTGTGGGGCACGGGCGTGCTGAACCCGTTCTGGCGGAAGGACTTTCTTGAGAATGTGCGCGTAAGGCTGCTACGCGGCCCGATCTCTGCCGCGTTTTTACGGTTGAAGATGAACGAATTCGGCGATCCCGGCCTGCTGGCCCCCGAGGCCCTGCCAAAGGCCCCGGCGCGGGAGGACAAGATCACGATCCTGCCCCATCACAGCCAGATGGAAGATCCGCGCTTTGTCGACATGGTGGAGCGGGACCCGGCGCTGCACCTGGTGGACGTGCGCCTTGATCCGGTGACGGTCTGCCACGAGATCGCAAGCTCCGCCCATGTCTTTTCCGCCAGCCTGCATGGGCTGATCGTCGCCGATGCCTATGGCGTCGGGAATACCTGGATGGACCCCGATGCACAGGGGCGTTTGAAATACCACGATTACGCCGCCTCCATCGGGCGCGACATGATCGCGCCGGTTGAGATTGCAGATGTCCCCGCCGTCGCGCGCGCGGTGAAAGATACGCCCTTGCCCTATACCGATGGCATCGCACGGTGCCGCGACAGCCTGCTGCGCCATTTCCCCCACGAATTGCGCGCCGATATGACGGAGGCCGCCCAATGAGCGATCTGCCCCTTCTGGAGCCGGGTGAGAAACTTCTCAGGATGCGCCGCGGTCGCCCGGTGCGGCTGGGTCAGTATCACGTCGCCAAGGCCAGCCCCCAGGGCCGCCCGGTGATGTTCGCGGTGATGAACCCCGAGGACGAAATCCAGGGCCACCACATCAACGGTCAGTTCTACGAGGAAGAAGAGCTGGAGATCATGCGCCGGCATTTCCGGCCCGGCGGCACATTCTTCGATATCGGCTCGAACGTGGGCAACCACATGCTCTACGCCGCGATCCATTTGCAGGCCGCGCGTGTGTTCGTGGTGGAGCCGAACCCCAAAGCCTATGCCGTGCTGCTGGCCAATATAGCGCTCAACGGGTTGGAGCGTGTGGTGGAGGGCCGGGGCCTTGGCTATGGGATGGGGGCCGAAGATGGCGGTGGTTTTGGCGTGCGCGCCGGGCCCGCGAACCTGGGCGGCGGGCATTTGGTTGCCGGTAAAGGCAATATACCGGTTTCAACCGCCGACCGTCTGGCGGGCGATGCCGCGATAGATTTCGTCAAGATCGACGTGGAGGGGATGGAGATCGACGTCCTCAAGGGTCTTGAGCAGACGATTGCACGTTCAAGGCCGACCTTGTTCGTGGAACTGAACGATGAAAACCGCGCCGTGCTGGAGGACTGGGCCCAGGCCCACAGCTACCAGCCGGTGACCGAATACAGACGCTACGCCAAGTCGGAGAATGTCCTGATGATCCCGGCGGAGCGCGCAGAAAAGGGAGCAGAAGATGCTTGATATCAAAGGCTTGTCCGTCAAACTTGAAGAAGAGGATAAGCAGATCCTCAAGGGCGTGGATTTGAGCGTGGAGGCCGGTTCTGTCCACGCGATCATGGGGCCGAACGGTTCCGGCAAATCCACCCTGTCCTACGTGCTGTCCGGCAAGGACGGCTACGAGGTGACAGGTGGGGAAGCCACGCTGGAAGGTGAAGACCTCTTGGACATGGACCCCGAGGAGCGCGCGGCCGCGGGCCTGTTCCTGGCGTTCCAATATCCCGTCGAGATCCCCGGCGTCGGCAACATGACCTTCCTGCGCACCGCGCTGAACGCCCAACGCAAACTGCGCGGCGAGGAGGAGATGAGCGCGGGCGATTTCCTGAAGCTGATCCGCGCCAAGGCGAAGGATCTCAAGATCGACGCCGAGATGCTGAAACGTCCTGTGAATGTCGGCTTTTCGGGCGGCGAGAAGAAGCGCAACGAGATCCTGCAAATGGCGATGCTGGAGCCCAAGATGTGCATCCTGGACGAGACCGATTCCGGTTTGGACGTGGATGCGATGAAGCTGGTCTCCGAAGGGGTGAACGCCCTGCGGGATGCGGGGCGCGGGTTTCTTGTGATCACCCACTACCAGCGCCTGCTGGATCACATCAAACCGGACGTGGTGCATATTATGGCCGACGGGCGCATCGTGAAATCCGGCGGTCCGGAACTGGCCCTTGAGGTCGAGAAGAACGGCTATGCCGATATCCTGTCGGAGGTGGCGTAGATGGCCAACCCGGCACCGAAACCCGACCTGACCGAGGCGCGGATCGCGGCGTTGACGATGCCCGAGGGGGCGCAGGACCTGCGGAAGTCGGCCCTGGCGCGCGTGCGCGAGATGGGCCTGCCGACCCGGCGCGACGAATATTGGCGCTACACCAACCCCGCGACACTGACCCAAGCCACTGCCCCCCGCGCGGCGGTGTTCCGGCCCGACGACGAAGTGGCGATGTTCCGGGGCATCGACCGGCTGAAAGTCGTGTTCGTCGACGGCGTGTTCAGCCCCGAGAAATCCGATGACCTGTCAATGGCGGGCCTAGAGATCGAACGGCTGTCTGAGGCATTGGCCAAGGATATTCACTGGGCCAAGGACCTTTATGGAACGTTGGAGGCACGGGGCCAGGTGCCCGTGCCGCGCCCGCTGGCCGCGCTCAACACCGCGTTTGCAAGCGACGGCGTGGTGATCCGCGCAACCGGAAAGGCCGCCCGACCCGTCGCCTTGATCTACCTCCACGAGGAGGAAACGTCGGACGCGACCCTGCATCATCTGGTGAAGGTCGAACCGGGCGCGGAGGTCACGGTGCTTGAGGCCGGCCCGGCGGCGGCGCGATTCAACAAGTGTATGGAGATCGACGTGGCCGAGGGTGGCGCGTTCCACCATGTCCGCGCCCAAGGCCGCGACCATGAACGCCGCTGCATGAGCCACATGTTCGCCCGCGTGGGGGCAGAGGCGCTTTACAAGTCCTTCACCACCACCGCCAACGGCGTGATGACCCGAAACGAACATGTCATTGAAATCGTGGGCGATAATGCGTCCGCCCATGTCGCCGGTGCGGCCTTGGGTGACGGCAATTACGGCGATTTCCACCATGACGATACCGTGTTCGTCACCCATGACGCGGTCGATTGCGAAAGCCGTCAGGTGTTCAAGAAAGTCCTGCGCAACGGGGCGGAGGGGGTGTTTCAGGGCAAGATCCTCGTGAAGGCCGGTGCCCAGAAAACCGACGGCTACCAGATCAGCCAATCGCTTCTGCTGGACGACGACAGCTCGTTCCAGGCCAAGCCGGAGCTGGAGATCTACGCCGATGACGTGATCTGTTCCCACGGGTCCACCACCGGGGCGATCGACGAGGACGCCCTGTTCTATCTCCGCTCGCGCGGGGTGCCGACGGAAGAGGCGACGGACCTTCTGACGCTTGCCTTCCTTGCCGAAGCGATCGAGGAGATCGCCGACGAGGCGTTGCGCGACGATATCACCGGACGTCTTCAGGACTGGCTGGAGCGGCGACGGCGGGCATAGATGAGCGTATCACAGGACATAGCCGCCACGTGGCGCCGCCCCCGGGCGGTGTTCCGGCGCCTGCTGGCCATGGGTCAGCGGGAGGATCGCGCGCTTGCGATCCTGTTGGGGGCCTGTGCGCTGATCTTCGTATCGCAACTGCCGCGCCTGCAGCGGGAACATGCGCTGGCCGGGTTCGAAAGGGCGGCATTGGACCAGAAGGCATCGGACAAGGTGCTGAGCTTCGGGGCCGAGATGGGGATCACCTTCTTCGTCTGGCTGCTGGTCTGGCCGCTTCTGTTTTACGGGATCGGCACCTTGACCCACCTGATCGCCAAGCTTTTCCGGGGACGCGGCACCACGTATACCGCTCGACTGGCGCTGTTCTGGGCGCTTCTCGCCTCCACGCCCGCATGGCTTTTCTACGGCCTGGTCGAAGGCTTCATCGGTCCGGGACCGGGGCAGCAATTGGCCGGGATCATCGTTCTGGGATCGTTCTTTCTGTTCTGGAGCGTCTGCCTGAGAGAGGCGGAGACCAATCCCGACGGGGCCGCGCGATGACGGATGTGACAAGTCTCCGCTATCTCGTTCCGCTTGCCGTCCATACGATCCGCGACCCCAAATCGGGGGCGGAGGCGATCCTGGCCCTCAACCTGCCGCGGGCCGCGCTTTACCTCGCGTTTTCGCTCGTCGTCGTCGGCTCCCTCATGCTGGGGGAGGTCGTGACGATGATCGCGCCACCGGTGGAGGAGGGGCCGTTGACCGGACGCTCCGCATTGGCGTTGGGTCTGATGCAGGCGGCGATCCTGTTCGTCGCGGTCCACGCCATCACGCAGATCGGACGCATCTTCGACGGCCATGGCACGTTCGACGGCGCGCTGGCGCTCATCACATGGCTGCAATTCATCTTCCTCGGTGTGCAGTTGGTGCAATTGGTCCTGATGATCGTGCTGCCGCCCTTCGCCCCGATGATCTCAGTCATCGCGATCGGCTTGTTCTTCTGGCTTTTGGTGAATTTCATCGCAACGCTTCACGGTTTCAGCTCCGTGGGGATGGTGTTCGTGATGACGCTGGTGTCGTTCATCGGCATCCTGTTCACCCTCAGCCTTGTCCTTACCATCCTTGGCGTGGCGCTGCCCGGCACCGCCCCGAGCGGAGTTTGATCCATGAGCTACGACGTCCAGTCCATCCGCGCCGATTTTCCGATCCTGTCGCGGGAGGTGAACGGAAAACCGCTGGTCTACCTCGATAACGGTGCATCCGCCCAAAAGCCGAAAGCGGTGATCGACGCAATCACGCAAGCCTATTCGATGGAATACGCCAATGTGCATCGCGGTCTGCACTACCTGAGCAACCTTGCGACCGAGAAGTATGAGGGGACACGCGGCATCATCGCGCGGTTCCTGGGGGCGCGCGATGAAGAGGAGATCGTGTTCACCACCGGCACGACGGAGGCGATCAATCTGGTAGCATATGGATGGGCCATGCCGCGGATGGAGGCGGGCGACGAGATCGTGCTGACGGTTGCGGAGCATCACGCAAATATTGTGCCGTGGCATTTCCTGCGCGAACGTCAGGGGGTGAAGCTGGTCTGGGTTGACGTGGACGCCAATGGCGATCTGGACCCGCAGGCCGTGATCGACGCGATGGGACCGCGCACGAAGCTGGTGGCGATGGCGCACATGTCCAACGTGCTGGGAACGGTCTTCGACGTCAAAACGGTCGTGGAGGCCGCCCATGGGCGGGGGATCGCGGTGTTGATCGACGGCAGCCAATCGGCGGTGCACATGCCGGTCAATGTCGATGTGATCGGCGCGGATTTCTACGCGATCACCGGCCACAAGCTCTATGGCCCCAGCGGGTCGGGCGCGATCCATATCCGCAAGGACCGGATGGCCGAGATGCGGCCCTTCTTGGGGGGCGGCGACATGATCCGCGAAGTACATCGAGACGAGATCACCTGGAACGACCCGCCGATGAAGTTCGAGGCGGGCACGCCGGGCATCGTACAGCAGATCGGCCTTGGCGCGGCGCTCGAGTACATGATGGGCGTCGGGATGGAGAATATCGCGGCCCACGAAGCGGACTTGACCCGCTACGCGCGCGGGCGGCTCGACGGGCTGAATTGGCTGAGCGTGCAGGGCAAAAGCGCCACGAAAGGCGCGATTTTCAGCTTCACGCTCGATGGGGCGGCCCATGCCCACGACATCTCTACCGTGCTCGACAAGAAGGGGGTGGCAGTGCGCGCGGGGCATCACTGCGCGCAACCCCTGATGGAGCATATGGGCGTCAGCGCCACCGCGCGCGCGTCCTTCGGCATGTACAACACGCGCGAGGAGGTCGACGTCTTGGTCGACGCGCTGGAATTGTGCCACGAGCTATTCGCCTGATCGCGGCCCGGAACGCTCAGCTATCCGGCGTGATAAGACCAAGGCCGCGCAGGTAGATCCCGATCCCGGCCTCCAAAAGGTCTTCGGGCGGGAAGGGGGCGTTGGCGCCGGGGCGACCACGGGCGAACAATTCCACGACCCCGTGGCTCATGGCCCAGATATGAGCGGAAAACATCGACGGCGGCGGTCGCTTTTCGGGCGGAATATTCTCTGACAACGCCTCCGCCGCGCTTTCGAGCACCGCACGCGACCGGCCCGCGGCGGCGGCCAGTTCCGGGGTGGCGTTCTGGGCGGTGCCACTTTCGAACATGGCCATGTAATGCCCCGGAAACTTGCGCGCGAAGGCGAGGTAGGCGCGCCCCGTCGCCTCGAACGCCGCAAGGGCGGAGGGTTGGCCGGAATCGAAGGCGTGCTGCATCAGATCGGCAAAAATCTCATGCCCTTGGCGGGCGCATTCCACGATCAGATCCTCGCGCCCCTCGAAATGGCGATAGACAGCCGCCGGCGTCACGCCCGCGTTCTTGGCCGCCTCCGACAGGGTAAAGCCGGTCGGGCCCTTCTCCTCGATCAGGCCGAGGGCTGCATCGACGAGGGCTTGCTTGAGGTTGCCGTGGTGGTAGCCGCGTTTGGGCATGGATCAGTCCCGCGCGCCCGGGTCCGACCACATGTCCGGCCCGCCGGTGATTTTCGGATCCGGTGCGCCGACCAATTCCTTGTCCTTCCCGTCATAGTCCAGGTGTTGCAACACGGACCGGATCACCGCCAACCGCGCGCGGCGCTTGTCGTCGGATCGGATCACGGTCCAGGGCGCGGCCTGGCTATGGGAGCGGTCCAGCGTTTCCGCGATGGCATCGGAATATTCCTGCCATTTCTGTAGGCCTTCCACGTCGATCCAGCTGAGCTTCCATTGCTTCAGCGGGTCGCCTTCCCGGTCGAGGAACCGGCGCAATTGTTCGGCACGACCGACGTTCAGCCAGATCTTCGTCAGGTGGATACCATCGTTGGCCAGCGTGCTCTCAAAGCCGGGGAGTTGGGCGAAAAACGTCTCTCGCTGCGCATCGGTGCAAAAACCGAACACCTTCTCCACCACGCCCCGATTGTACCAGGATCGGTCGAACAGACGGATTTCACCCGCGGACGGCAGATGCGGCACGTAGCGTTGGAAATACCATTGGCCGGCCTCCCGCTCCGTCGGTTTGGACAGCGCCACGACACCCGCGGCGCGCGGATTCAGGTTTTCGCGGATACGCTTGATCGCGCCGCCCTTGCCGGCGGCATCGCGGCCCTCGAACACGACGGCGACGCGTTGTTCGGTCTCGCGCACCCAGGCCAGCATCTTTACCAGTTCGATCTGGAGCGCCTCCAAATCATCCTCGTAGTCGCCTTTGTCCATCCGCTCCTCATAGGGGTAGGACGGGTCGAGCATACGGCCCTTCTTGGCATCCTTGATCTGATCGCGCACCCAATCCGGCGCGAGGTCATCGAAATAGGCGCTGATCGCACCGACATGCTTGTTGCTCATATGCGTGCCCGCCTCTGAGGGGATCGCGTGATCGCGAATGTTATTCCCTATTACATTAGGGACTCGGAGGGCTTAACGCAAACCCGACGCGACGCTCAACCGGTCGATTGCGTCGACAATTGCCTCCGGATCGGCGTGGTGGGGCATGTGACCCACGCCTTCCATCACCACCAGATTGCCGTTCGGCACCGCGCGCGACAGCGGCTCGGAATGGATATGCAGGCCGACGGTTGCATCGGCGTCGCCGTGCAGGATCTCCATCGGGGCCGTGATCTCGCCATATCGGGATGCCATGTCCTCGATCTGGGGCAGCAGGCTCGCCCGCTGGCGCGCGTTTTCCAGAAGGGAGAAGCGGCGCAGGGTCAGGCCGGGGCCGAAATGCTCCGCATAGCCATCCGGGGCCGTCTGCGGCGCGAAGACGCCTTCGATATTGGCCGCAACCACGCTGTCGGGCACCCAGGCCGCCAGCAGACTGGCCATGATCGGCCCCGAAATCGGGTGAGACAGAAGCGTGTAATACGTGCCGATCCCGGTATCCCAGGGGTGCGATGCCCCGGCCAGGATCAACAGCCCGGAGACATTCTCGGGCCGTTCCAGCGCCCAGGCAAGCGCGATCGCCCCGCCATAGGAATGGCCGACGACGATGGGCGCATCGGCCCCGATGGCCGCGGCGGCATCGGCCAGAAGCCTTGCCTGATCCGCAGCCAGCGCATTGGGCCCGATCATCTGCGTATAGCCCAGGCCCGGGCGGTCGAAGGCGATGACGCGGTAATTGCCGCTCAACCGCGCGAACATGTCGAAGGTCCAGTCGTTCACGTTGCCCGATGATCCGTGGATAAGCACGACAGGCGGCCCTTCGCCCGCCTCCACGTAATGTACGCGGGTGCCGTCAACCTCCACAAACTGTCCCGCGGGCGGGTATTCCGCCTCCGCCGACGCTTGCCGGGCGGACGCGCGCCAAAGGGTCAGGCCCGCGAAGACGATGAGCGCGATGAGAATCCAGAGCATCAGTTTCACGCGCGCAGATCCGTGCTTGCCAGGCCGATCTGCTCCATATCGAAGGGCGTCGTCAGATACACTTCGGACACCCAATTGCCGTAGAGCAGATGGGCATGGGACCGCCAGCGGTTCATCGGATCGCGCGTGGGATCATCGGCGGGGTAGTAATTCACCGGCACATTGATCGGCGTGCCCGCATCCACGTCGCGGTCATATTCCTGCTTCAGCGTGTCGCTGTCATACTCAAAATGGTTGAAGACATAGAGCGCCCGGTGCGCGCGATCTTCCACCAGCGCGGGGCCGACTTCATCGGACGCGATCAGCGTGGTCAACCCGGCCTCCGCAATCTCATCGGCGCGTATCTCCGTCCAGCGGCTGACGGGCATCAGCACATCATCGGAAAAGCCCCGCAGATAGGGGGAGGCGGGCGCGAGGTTGCGGTGCCGGAAACAGCCGAAGGACTTGGCGTCCAGCATGTGTTTCTTGATCCCGTGGAAATGGTAGGCCATCGCCATACCGCCCCAGCAGATGCCGAACGTCGAGTGCACATGGGTTTGCGTCCAGTCCATGACCGATTTCAGCTCGTCCCAATAGGTCACGTCCTCGAACGGCAGATGTTCTATGGGCGCACCGGTAATCAGCAGACCGTCGAATTTCTCCCCGCTGGCCTGAACCTCGGCAAAGGGGCGGTAGAACGCCTCCATGTGCTCGGTGGAGGTGTTGCGGCTTTCGTGGTCCGACATGCGGATCAGCGAGAATTCGATTTGCAGGGGCGAGGCGCCGATCAGGCGGGCAAATTGCGTCTCCGTCTGGATCTTCTTGGGCATCAGGTTCAGCAACCCGATGCGCAGGGGGCGGATGTCCTGCTTGGCGGCCGTTTCCTCGGGCATGACCATCACACCCTCGCGCGACAGCACGTTGTAGGCGGGGAGCGATTGCGGGATCTTGATGGGCATGGATCAGGGCCGTCGATGAAGTCTTCGGAAGGGCGGATTTAGGCGGTCGCGGCGGCGCTGCCAAGGGCGGCGGCAATCATCTCTTCGGCATCCGTGGCGTCGCGCACCTTCTCCACGTCCTGCGACGCAACGGAAATCCCCCAGTTCCGCGCCATCGCCTCATAAAGCGGTGCGCGGTGGCGGATCACACGGGAAAAGGCGTGGATCGCGAAAGCGTCGGGATCGACATCCGCCTCGGACAGCCCGGTGTCGGTTAGGTATTCGGACCAGAGTGCATCAAGCATGTCGGGCCGGTAATAGATCGGTTTCGGATCGGCCTTGAAGCGCCGGATCAGCTCCGCGTCGTGACCATCGGGGCTTTCGATCCAGACCATCAGCGTATGGGCGCTGAGCGTGCGCAGAACCTCGTCCTGCGGATTGCCGGGCTCCACCACCTCGCAGATGGAACCGCCGGTGTCGCAGATGAAATGACCGTAGCCATAAAGCTCCCTCGCGCGGTGGATGAACGGCACGGTGTCGAGCAGCGCATTGACCTCCGCCCGACGGTGCAGGGCCTGGCGGCGCTTGTATTCCACAAACGGCAGGCCACCCCTGGACGGATCGCCCGGTTTGCCCAGGAAGGTCGAGAGCGGCGCGAGATTGCCGAAGGTGATGTTGGAGCCGATATAGATACTGTCGGACCGGAAAAGACGCGCCAGAAGCGGCACCTTCATCGCCTCTTTTTTCAAATTGTCGGTTATGTGCTCGCCCATATAGGCGGTGCCGATCCGGTAATCGACCGAATAGTGGAACCAGTCCCCGCGCTGCCGCAACAGGTTGGACAGCACCGTTTTGCCGAGCCCCGACATGCCGAAGACCGCGACCCGTTTGTCGGGCGCGGCACGGAAGGCTTGGGGGCTGTCGTAAAGCAAGGTCATGGGCGGTTGCTTGCCACGGGTTTCCCGCCCAAGGCAAGCGCCGTGGATGCAACAGGCTTCATATCCGGTGCCGTTGCTGGATGTCGTGGGGTCAAACTCGCCGGCGGCCCCGAACCCAGCCAAGCACACGCCCATCCAGGATCAGAAGCCCCAACGCCAGAAGGCCGAACCCGGCAAAGGCGGAGGGGGCAAGCTCCTCCCCCAGCACCAGGGCACCCAGGACAATCGCGACCGGCGGGATCAACAGCGTGGTCAGCATCGCGTTACCCGACCCCGCCATGGCCAGCACCCGGTAGTAAAGCAGGTAGGCCACGGCCGTGCCCAGAATCGCGAAATAGGCGATGGCGGCATAGGTCTGGGGCAGGGTGGGCCAGCTTGGCACCCCGTCGATCAGGAATGCGGCGGGCAGCAGGATCAGCGTTGAGCCTGTGAGCATTCCGGCGGCGGAGACCTGGGGCGCCAGGCCCGACATCGTCTTGCGTGCCCATGCCGCGGCAAAGGCGTAGGAGATCGTGCCCCCGATCACCGCAAGCTGCGCCAATGACCGGATGTCGAATTGCCGGAAACTGTCCAACCCAATGGCCACAGCCACGCCAAGGAAAGCGACCAGCACACCGATGCCCTTGCGCAGGGTCAGGCGTTCGTCAGGGAACACCATCGCCGCGACCAGCACCCCGAAGATCGCCGTGCCTGCGTTGAAGATGGAGGTGAGGCCGGTTTCGATGAATTGCTGCCCCCATGCCATCAACGCGAAGGGGATCACGTTGTTGAGCAATCCCATCACCAGGAAAGCCGCCCAGATCCGCCACTCCGTGGGGATCGCGAGGCGGCGCAGCAGGACATAGGCCCAAAGGATAAGGCAGGCCCAGAACACGCGGTGCGCGACAAGGGTGAGGAAGGGGATCTCCTCCAGCCCCACTTTGATGGCAAGGAAGGATGCCCCCCAGATCGTGCCTAGAAGGGCAATCTCCGTCCATGCGCGGGGGCTGACTTGGGTCTGGGTCATGGGACCTGTCTAGGGCGCGTTTCTGCGCCCCGCGACCCGGAACATGCGGATGGGGCAAAGAAAAACCCCGCGGGCCGATTGGCGCGCGGGGTTGGATGTCTACAGTTTTGTTCAGATCAGAAGTTGTAGCCGATCCGGAAGCCGACACCGAAGGCACGGTTGTCCGCGAAGGTCGCGCCGACACCTTCGGTCGTCGCGTCACCGAGGAAGGTGTAGTTGAGCCCGCCCGTCAGCGTCACCTGGTCCGACAGGTCGTAAATGCCTGCGACCGACACGCCGATCTGACCGTCCGTGGGCGACAGGTTCGATGCGGGCAGGCCGCTCGACGCTTCATAGGAGATGGTGCCGACAACCGCGAGTTCCTCGCTCAACCGGCGCGCAGCCCCAATGGAATAGGCCCAGGTGTCGTTGTCGTAGTCGATGGTTCCCAAGCTCGATTGGGTGTTGATCATCGTCTCGGTCCAATCGGTCCAGCGGATCGAGGCCAGAACCAACGTGCCTTCTGCCACACCGGTCTGGAAATCCAGTGCCAGCGATTGCGGCATGGTGTATTCGCCGGTCTGCGTGGCGCCGACGGTAAGCGCGTTCGGGCCATTGACCGTGATTGAGTTGTCGTGCGTGGTCGCCGAGGTGTAGGTCAGGCTTGCCCGCAATGCGATGTCCGGGATCTCGTAGGCCGCGCCGACGACGTAGCCGAGCGCTCCATCGGCCGCGTAATCGTTCACGTTACCCACCGAAGCAACGCCCGTTTCCGCCGACATGCTGACGTAGCGCAAGCCACCGTAAACGCTGATATTCTCGTTGAATTGGTACTGGCCCAAAACGCTCAGCGCGTTGCCGGTCAACGATGCGGTAAAGCCCTGAACGGGATAAGCCACGGACGTGTTGGTGTAGTTGACGTCTGCGCCGTAGGCGTTGCTGTAGATCAGCGCGACGGCGAAGGTATCGCTGATCTCGTGACGATAGGCAAAGCCGGCATTGAAGTAATCGTCCGCCATGTCGCCCGAGGTGTTTGGGCCAAGCGTACCGGTCACTTCCGGAATCACGGCAGAGAAACTGAACTCGAAGTAATTGCCGTCCTCGAAAAGCGGCGACACGTTCAAAATGCTGCGGTCAAGGCCACCGGCCTGGGCGAGCGATGTGGTTGCCAGAAGCGCGGCGGCGGCGGTAATTGTAAAGCGGGTCATGGTTGTCCTCCCCGACAGGTGTCCCGAATGTCTCTTGCACAAACTATGGGCGGAAAAGGGCCGATCCGGTCAATTCTTCCCCAGCGTCACGGGGCCACGGACGGCGCAATGGGCTGCGCCCTGTGTCCGAAAAGCGACAGTTTTGTTACAGCGGAGGGCGTGGCGGCGCGGATCGGCTGCGTCGGTGCTCCGCCAGGATGTTGATGTAATTGGCCCCGAAGATCAGGACCGCGCCGATCAGGACACCGATTTCCAACGGCTCTGCATAGAGCGCCATGCCGACGATTGCGATGGCCGGAAGGCGCACGAAGTCGATCGGCATTACGACCGATGCGGGGGCAAGCGACAGGGCGGTGGTGATGCAGAAATGCGCGGCAAGTCCGCCCAGGCCGATCACGATCACCCATGGCAGGGACGCCAGGGACGGCAACGCCATGTCCCCGTCATAAAGACAGGCAACCAGGCCGAGGCCGAGCTGGATCACCGTAAGCCAGAACAAGATGCAGGTGATCGACTGGTCCCGTGTCAGCCGCTTGGTGAAGATCGCCGTGATCGCAAAGAAGATCGCCGCCGTCCCCGCCGCCACCATCCCCGCAGAGACCGGCACGACACCCGGGCGGACCACGAACAAGACGCCGATGAAGCCGAGGAGACCGGCAAGCACCTTCACTGTTGTTAACCGCTCCCCCAAGAAGATCGCGGCCAATGCAATGATCCAGAGCGGTGAGGTGAATTCCAGCGCGAAGACCTGGGCCAGCGGGATTATTGTCACGGCCCAGAACCACAGGTTCTGTCCTGTGAAATGGGCGATGTTGCGAAAGACATGGGTGCGCATCCGGTTGGTGCGGATTTGCGTCAGGGTTCCGGCGAGGCCGCCGATGAGGACGACAAGGATCAACCCCACGATGGAGCGGTAGGTCATCAGCTCGAACGTATCGAGTTCCACCGACGCTTCGCGCCCTGCGATTGCCATGGCGGAGAACGACACGACCGCGCCGATCATCCAAAGCGCGGCCACAGGCACGTTCGAGGGGGCGGGATCGTCCATGGCGCGACCTTACGGCGACCCGCCGAAATGGCCAGAGGGAGGGCGGGGAAAAGCGTGGACGACGACTATAGCCCGTTCGCTTTGGCCGCGTCCCAAAGCGCGTCCATCTCCTCCAACGTGCTGTCTTCGGGACTTGAAGATCGCGCCGCAAGCTCCTGTTCTATATAGGCAAACCGACGCACGAACTTCGCGTTGGCCCCGCGCAGGGCCTCTTCCGGGTCGACCTTCAGGTGCCGCGCGAGGTTGGCCATGACGAACAGGAGATCACCCATCTCTTCCGCGACCTTGGCTGGCGGCAGCGTGTCGCGCGCGTCGGCCAGTTCCTGAGCTTCCTCGGCGATCTTGTTGATAACCATATCAATTTCCGGCCAGTCGAACCCGACCCGCGCGGCGCGTTTTTGCAGTTTCTCGGCCCGCATCAGCGCGGGCAACCCCAGCGCGACATCCGCCAGCACACCGCCCCTGGCTTTCGCCGCGCGCTCCGCTTCCTTCACAGCTTCCCAGTCACGCACCTGCTGCTCGGCGGATTTGGCGTTACTTTCCGAGCCGAAGACATGGGGATGGCGGGCGATCATCTTGTCCCCGATGGCCCGCGCCACGTCATCGAAATCGAACAGCCCTTCATCCTCTGCCATCTGCGCGTGGAACACGGATTGAAACAGCAGATCGCCCAATTCCCCCTTCAACTCCTCCATATCCCCGCGCGCAATGGCGTCGGCGACCTCGTAGGCTTCCTCGATCGTGTAGGGGGCGATGGAGGCGAAGGACTGCTCTACGTCCCAAGGGCAGCCGTGCACGGGGTCGCGCAGCCTTGCCATGATGGCGCGCAGGCGGGGCATCGGGTTAGTGGGCAGGGCTGTCATGGCGCACCGAATGCGCCATGCACAAGGTCAGAGCAAGCGATCAGAACCGAAGACCGACGCGAAGTCGGGCAGCTTCCAGCTCAATCGTCCCCCTCTGATTAAAGGGAGCCCCGAAGTCGGCGGATACTTCCGTTTGAGTGTATTCCAGACCCACGATGACGTTATCGTGCACCGCATATTCGGCGCCCAGACCGTAAACGGTACCTGTCCCCAAAGCTTGCGCACCGATATAGTTGAGGTCCAGTTCCGCATGTCCGACCGTGCCGTAGACATGGATGCGATCAAAGGCATAGCCGAGCCGTGCCCGCACTTCGGTCAGGTTGTCGAAGGTGTTTGCCGGATTGCTGTCCAAGGTGCTGGAGTAATCCGTGAACGTGATCTCGCCGCCGATCACAAAGGATCCATGTTGATAGTTCACGCCAACATAGGCACTGGTCGGTGTCTCATCTGAAACGCCGGTTCGGCTCTGAACCGCACCCGTAGTCAATGATGAAAGAATACTTTCCCCGGTCACGGAGCCGTAGGCCACCCCGCCGGTCACGCCGGTCCAGTTGTAAGGTTCGTCGGCAGCCGCGAAGCCGGTCGATGCGATCAATGCGGCAGCGGCAATGCGAAAATGTGTCACTTGAAAATTCCCCTAGGTTAACGACCGCTTGGCATTATCTGCCGCGAAAACCGCTTTGGCGGCAAGAAAGGGATGGGTCTTACGGTCGATCTTGTGGATGCAAGTGTCCGAATCGCAACATGTAACCTTCCTGCTTAGGGCGATGACCAGACCTGACATCCCGGATCGTGGTGCAATCTGCCGCAGGATAGCGTTTCGAGACCATACGCTTAGCGACCCATGGCGGTCATCCATCCTGTGTCCCCGCACGCGATGGCGTTGATGACCTCATTGGCCTCTTTAATGTCCTCGGCACGACGGAAGCAATGGTCTGCTACAGAGCGAGGGCGCGGCAAGGGCGGCGGGTTTCGCTTCATTGGAAAAGGCCCGGCGCGACAGCTAGGCCTTGGCCATCGCATCACGAAGCCTCAGAACTTGAAGCCGACCCGCAGGCTGATCACCTGAACGTCCGATTCGATGCTCAGGGCTGGGTTGTTGTCAGCCTCACCGAACGTGTCGGAATAGGAATATTCGATCCCTGCGAAGAAATTGCGCGACAACATGTAATCGGCACCGATTCCAAAGGCCGGGCCTGTCTGGTCGTAGTTAGTTCCACCATCGTTGAACGAGGTCTGGGCAAAACCGACAAAACCGTAGAGCAACAGGTCGGGCATGACGACATAGCCGACGCGCCCACGCACCTGCAGGACATCATGCTGGATCGAATTCGGGAACGCAACCAGCGGCGCTTCGAGCATCTGGTAGTTGAGTTCAGCACCGTAGACGATATTGCCGGACTGGAAGTTGTACCCGATAAACGCCCCCGGCTCGGTCGAATCTTCCGAGTCGAGAGGGCCTCCAGCGTTTCCAACCCAGTCGTAGCTGACCGCCCCAAAGCTGAGGCCGCCATAGAAGCCCGACCAATCGGCGACCCGCTCGGGCACGATCACGGGTGGGGCAGGGGTGCGGTCAACAGGTCCGCTGGCGAACGCGGCGGTTGCGGAAACAGACAGTGCAGTGACAGCGGCAGTCAAAAGTCGCATTGAAAATCCCTCCTTAATAATAGGAAGTTTTTGGGTCATTCGACAGGCTCAGGCAATAGTGGGGCTGGACTTTCCTTGCTGCTATTGCATTTTTGGCACTGGTCCGACGACCCTGACCACCATTCCCCGCCTCGGAGTTGCCCCCCATGCCCGTCATCAACTCCATCGCCGCCATGGCCGACGACCTCAAGGCGTGGCGCAGACATCTGCACGCACATCCCGAATTGCAGTTCGATTGCCACCAGACCGCCGCTTTCGTGGTGGAGCGTCTGCGGGAATTCGGCATCACGGAGATCCACGAGGGCATCGCGAAGACCGGGCTCGTGGCGATCATCGAAGGGCAGGGGGACGGCCCCACGATCGGCCTGCGCGCCGACATGGACGCGCTGCCGATGGAGGAGATCACGGGGGCGGACTATGCCTCCACCATTCCCGGCAAGATGCATGCCTGCGGCCATGACGGGCACACGACGATGCTTCTGGGGGCCGCGAAATACCTGGCGGAGACGCGCGCATTCAAAGGGCGCGTCGCATTGATCTTCCAACCGGCCGAGGAAGATGGCGGCGGCGGAGAGGTCATGGTGCAGGAGGGCATCATGGATCGGTTCGGGATCGAACGGGTCTTCGGCATCCATAATGTACCCGGTGCGCCCGAGGGGGCTTTCTTTACCAATGACGGCGCGCTTCTGGCCGCGGTTGACACATTCTACGTCGATATCACGGGCAAGGGAGGCCACGGGGCCTACCCCCATGAATGCATCGACCCGATCCCCCCCGCCCTGGCCATGGCGGAGGCGTTCGGCTCCATCGTGTCGCGCAATCACAGGTCCCTCGATGATCTGGTCGTCTCCGTTACCCAGATCCATTCCGGCACCGCCTCCAACATCATCCCGGCAGACGCGCATCTCAACGGCACGGTGCGCACCTTCGATACGGCGATTCAGGACATGGTGGAACGCCGCATGGGAGAGATCGTGGATGGGATCGCCGCCGCCTACGGCGTGCAAGTCAAGCTGGTCTACGAGCGCGGCTACCCCGCGACGATCAACGATGCGGCGCAGGCGGCCTTCGCCATCGACGTGGCGCGCGACGTGGTGGGGGCGGACGCGGTCGATCCCAATGCCAGTCGGGAGATGGGGGCGGAGGATTTCGCCTACATGCTTCAGGCGCGCCCCGGGGCATACGTTTTCCTTGGTGCGGGGGAGGGTGCGGGGCTGCATCACCCGGCCTTCGACTTCAACGAAGACATTGCGCCCATCGGCGCTAGCTTCTTCGCGAGACTTGTGGAGACGGCACAACCGCTTTGATGTGCTGAGGCGTTGAAGGAACACGATCAGATGCACCGGACATTGCGCCCATGATTGCGAAATGGCTCTGGCTTCTGCGTTCGATCCTGCGCCGGCTTTGGGTGCGCGTGGCCTCCTTCGCGGTGCTCGCCATCGCCTCGGCCATCGCGGCTCCGGCCCTGTCGCCGCTGGTCCCCGATGGATGGGCGGAGCTTCTGGGTGGGGACGCGGTTGACCAGGTCCTGACGATCCTCGCCTCCTCGATGCTTGCCGTGACGACCTTCTCACTCTCGATTGCGGTCAATGCGTTCACCGCCGCGGCCAGCAGTGCGACGCCCCGCGCGATCAAGCTGTTGCAGGAGGATCATATCACCCAGACGACCCTGGCGACGTTCCTGGGCGCTTTCGTCTATTCCATCGTCGCGATCATAGGGCTGAACGCCAGCTACTACGACGATGGCGGGCGCGTGGTACTGTTCTTCTCCACCATCCTCGTCACGGCAATCGTCGTGATCGCCCTGCTGCGGTGGATCGGCTATCTGCCGGATTTCGGGCGGATGGAAAACACGCTCGACCGGGTGGAGGAGGCCGCGCGCGACGCGCTGTCCACGCGTCTGGAATCCCCGTATCTGGGCGCGCATCCCGATGGCGCAACGGTTCCCGACGGGGCGTATCCGGTCAATTGCGACTTGGCGGGGTACGTCCAGCATATCGACATGGGGCCTTTGCAGGAATGGGCGGAGGAGGCGGGCGCGCAGGTCTGGCTGGCGGTCCTGCCGGGCGATTTCGTGCATCCGGCCATGGCCGTGGTGCACGTTCTGGGGGGGGAGCCCGACGACGCGGCGCGGAAGACCTTCCACAATGCCTTCACCATCGCCGCCGACCGCACCTTCGACCAAGATCCCCGTTTCGGGATGATCGTGTTTTCTGAAATCGCGTCCCGCGCCCTGTCGCCGGGGATCAACGATCCCGGTACGGCGATCGCGGTGATCGGCCGCCAGCTCTCCGTCCTGTCGGATTGGCGCGTTGAGGAGGGCCCGGACGTCCACTTCGACCGCCTCCATGTCCCGTCGGTCGATCCCGATGAGATGCTGGACGCCGCGTTCCGGCCCATCGCACGGGACGGGATCGGACAGGCGGAAGTTCTGGCGCGTCTGATCGCGGCCCTGCGCGGGCTGGCCGCCCTGTCGCCCGATGTCTATGCCGACGGCGCGAACGCAATCATCGACGAACTGGATGAGCGTTTGGGGTCCGCCAACCTGACCGAACGCGATCTGCAACAGATTGCCGTGGCGCGCGGCACGGTTCAGTGATCCTCGGCCCGCAGGTAGCGGCGCATCCCGTAGAGCAGCGGCTCCCCCTCCGGCGCGACGCGCACCGCCTCCACCGCGCCGATGCAGATATGGTGGGTGCCGTGCCGGTCGGCGGAGATCAACCGGCAGTCGAAGGCCACCAGCGCATCGGTCAACCACGGCGCGCCGGTTTGCAGGACGTCGCAGGTGACCGCGTTGAACTTGTCGCCCCCCGGTGCCGGGCTGCGGGACGAGAAGACGTCCGAGATGTCGGTCTGCCCGATCCCCAGCACGTTGATGCAGAAGCACCCGTTTTCCAGCACCAACGGAAGGGCGGAGGAGGAGGCGTTGAGGCAAGTCAGCATCGTCGGCGCGTCGCCGTCGGCGGAGATCGAGGTCATGGCCGACACCGTGACCCCCCCGCGCCCGGCGGGGCCATCGGTTGTTACCACCGACACGGAGGCGGCGGATCGGCTCATCCCCTCCAGAAAGCTCGCTTTCAACTCGTCCATATCCGCCATTATCCGCCCCATGTTCGCGCGCCCGGACCATCGCCCAAGGCCACCGGGCGCACAAGATGGATCAATTCGGGGCTGCGTCGCGCGAAATCTGCGCTATAGCATCGATGAAGGCAGATCACCGGGAGGGTGCAATGGCGCTGGAAGACGCAAAGAACGAGGTCGACGGGGCCGTCACGCGGCAAGATCTCAAGGGTCTCGCCTTCGAGAATGCCTTTGCCGGCGCGCCATCGTTTCTGCGGCGCAAATACACCAAGGACCTGGCCGGTGTCGACGTGGCCGTGACGGGCATTCCCTTCGATCAAGCCGTCACGAACCGGCCCGGTACGCGCCTTGGCCCCCGCGCGATCCGGGCGGCGTCCAGCCTGCAACCCTTCGATCCGCCCTATGGCTGGGACGGCTATTCCCCGTTGGAGGCGCTGGCGATTGCCGATTATGGCGACATGGCCTTCGACTACGCCCATACCGCAGATGTCCCCGCGCGGATCGAGGCGCATATCGCCGGTATCCTGGGGGCCGGGACCGCCGCCATCAGCCTCGGTGGCGACCATTCGATCACGCTTCCGATCCTGCGCGCCCATGCGGCCCTTCACGGCCCCCTAGCGCTGATCCAGGTCGATGCCCATACCGATACCTGGCCCGATGACGATGCCGCGCGCATCGACCATGGAACGTTTTGCTACACGGCGGTCAAGGAAGGGCTGATCGACGTGAAGCGATCCTCCCATATCGGTATCCGCACGGTGGTGGATGACAATCTCGGTATCCACATCCACGACGCGCGCGAGGTGCATGAGGACGGCGCCTCTGCCGTTGCGGCGGCCGTCAAGGCGCGGGCGGGGGACGCGCCGGTTTATCTCAGCTTCGACATCGACGCCCTCGACCCGGCCTTTGCGCCGGGCACCGGCACGCCGGTCTGGGGCGGATTATCCAGCGCGCAGGCCGCGATCCTCTTACGCGATCTGGCAGGGATCAACCTTGTGGGCGGCGATGTCGTCGAAGTGTCACCGCCTTTTGATAATGCTGAGATCACCGCCGTGGCCGGCGCCCATGTCGCGATGGAGCTTTTGTGCCTGTGGGGCTGGACGCGGCGATAGTGCGCTGGACCGGTGCGCCGCGCCCCCTTATCTAGGCACCAGCACGTAGTCACAGGACAGGCCGAGCAGATGCCGAAACGCCGCCGACCCGGGCGAGACAGCCGCACCGTTGCGCGCGAAATCTCCTACGCCAGTTCCGCAAGCACCAAGGGCGGACGCGCCATGATCCGCGTGATGGAAAACACGACAGGCCGCATGCGCCTGATCAAGCAGGCAGACGGGTATGACGAGGAAGTGCGCAAAGGCCGCGATTTCTGGCAGGTCATGGTGGAACGCTACGGGCTGGAGCTGAAGGTCACGGGCGGGTCGCTGTCCAACATCCCTGCCGAGGGGCCGGTGGTCCTGATCGCAAACCACCCCTACGGCATCCTCGACGGGTTGATGATGGGTCATATCCTCAGCCAGGCGCGGGGCGACTTCCGCATCCTGGCCCACCAGGTGTTTCGCAAGGCCGAGGACCTGAACCGCGTGATCCTCCCGGTCTCGTTCGACGAGACAAAGGAGGCGCTGGCCCAGAACCTCGCCACCCGCAAGACGGCGCTGAAATATCTGGCAGACGGTGGCGCGATCGGCGTGTTCCCGGGCGGTACCGTATCGACCGCCGCCAAGCCGTTCGGGCGGCCCATGGACCCGATCTGGCGCAGTTTCACCGCACGCATGATCGCAAAATCGGACGCGACCGTCGTCCCGGTCTTCTTCGATGGGCACAATTCGCGCCTGTTCCAGTTGATGAGCCACCTGCATTACACCTTGCGGATGGGTCTGCTCATCAAGGAGTTCAAGAAGCGGGTGAACTCGCCCGTTGAAGTGGTCGTCGGCGATCCGATCCCGCGCGCGGACCTGGACCAGATGGCGGGCGATGCGAAAGCCCTCATGGACCATTTGCGCAAGACCACCTATGCCTTGTCCCCGCGCCCGCTGGACCCATCGGCGCGCGGATTCGAGTTCGAAGACAAGCATCGCGCGCCGGAAGAGAAATCGGCCCGCCTGACCCTGAAGGATCGCTACTGATGGCAGTGGGCATTTTCGATTCCGGCCTTGGCGGATTGACGGTTCTTGATGCGGTGTCCAAGCGCCTGCCCGACCTGCCGTTGATCTATTTTGGCGACAACGCCCACACGCCCTACGGCGTGCGGGAAGCCGACGATATCTATGACCTGACCATTGCCGGTGTGCAGCACCTGTTCGACCGGGGCTGCGATCTGGTGATCCTCGCCTGCAACACCGCTTCGGCGGCGGCGCTCCGCCGGATGCAGGAGGGTTGGGTGCCGGAGGACAAGCGCGTGCTTGGCGTGTTCGTACCCCTGATCGAGGCGCTGACGGAACGCCAATGGGGTGACAATTCCCCCCCGCGCCAGGTCGATGTGCGCGAGGTGGCGCTCTTCGCCACGCCCACCACCGTTTCCAGCCGCGCATTCCAGCGCGAACTCGCCTTCCGCGCCATCGGGGTGGATGTGGAGGCGCAGCCCTGCGGCGGCGTGGTCGATGCAATCGAGCAAGGCGACATGATCTTGGCCGAGGCGCTGGTGCGCTCCCACGTGGATGCACTGCGCCGCCGGATGCCGAAGCCGCAGGCCGCTATCCTGGGCTGCACCCATTATCCGCTGGTCGAGGACGTGTTTCGCGCGGCCCTTGGCAAGGACGTGGCGGTCTATTCGCAACCCGCGCTCGTGGCCGACAGCCTGGCCGATTACCTGGAACGCCGACCCGAAATGGTGGGCGACGGCACGCCCGCCTTCCTGACGACCGGCGATCCCCGATCGGTGGAGGATAAGGCGACCCTGTTCCTTCGGCGGAAAATCACCTTCGAGGCCGTGGACTGAACCTTGCCGTGCGCCGGACTGTGCCCGATGCCAATGTGGCGGCATACGGAGGTTCCATGCGTTACCTGTTTGCCCTGCTGATCCCAACCTTTCTTGTCCATACCGGCCCCAATTTCGCCGATGTCCCGATCCTACGCGTAGGCCCCACGGTGCCTGCACTGGCCGATGCTTCGCGCGCCGATCCCGCCGCCTGGCAGACTGCCATGCCGTCCATCGCCGTCCGCGCTGCGTTTCTGGCCCGGAAGGAGGAGCGTGGACCCAACCGCGAACATCTGCAACGGCCCGACAATGCCTACGCGAGCGGTGAGGAGGTGTTTTTCTACGTCTCGCTGGCCAATGTCGCCCGCGATCCGGTGGGAGAAGACGGCGCGCGTTTCGCCATATCCCTGCGCGCCCAGGTCC
This sequence comes from Hasllibacter sp. MH4015, assembly GCF_020177575.1. NCBI lineage: Bacteria > Pseudomonadati > Pseudomonadota > Alphaproteobacteria > Rhodobacterales > Roseobacteraceae > Hasllibacter > Hasllibacter sp. MH4015. The sequence goes on along the minus strand of NZ_JAHTBK010000001.1, from coordinate 1,496,988 downwards.
GATCCATCGAGGGCGCAGCGATGATGGATTGGATGGAGGTCCATACCTATACCGGCACCATGACGATGCGGCCCGATGACCCGGAGTATTTCCAAAGCTGGGTGACGGGTGGGCTGGCTCCCATACTCGAACCCGGCATGTACCAACTGGCATTGGAATTCACCGATGACCTTCGGATGGAGGATGCGGCCCGGGCCCCCGTCGAGGTTGTCTTCGATTTGTTATATCCCGATCAGCAACCTTGATTTGAACCACGCAGCGATTTGCCCTAGACCGCGCGGGACATTCGGCAAAGGGTTGATCCCATGACCAAGAACATCGCGATCCTGGGGGCGTCGGGCTATACCGGGGCGGAGCTGTGTCGCTTGATCCGGACGCACCCGGACATGCACATTGCGGCGCTGACCGGCGACCGCAAGGCGGGCCAGACCATGGGCGATGTCTTCCCCTTTCTGCGTGGGGCCGGATTGCCCGATCTGGTGCGGATCGAAGATGTGGATTTCTCTGGGGTTGATCTCGCATTCTGCGCACTTCCCCATGCCACGTCACAAAGCGTTATCAAAGACTTGCCGAGCGACCTTAAAGTTGTGGACTTGTCGGCCGATTTCCGGCTCCGTGATCCGGCGGATTATGCCAAATGGTACGGCAAGCCCCACGATGCGCCGGACTTGCAGGCCGAGGCCGTGTATGGCCTTACGGAATTCTACCGCGACGACATCAGGGCCGCGCGGCTTGTGGCCGGGACAGGCTGCAATGCGGCCACGGGGCAATTCGCGCTGCGTCCGCTTGTGGCCGCGGGCGCCGTTGATCTCGATGACATCATCCTCGACCTGATCTGCGGCGTATCCGGGGCGGGGCGCAGCCTGAAGGAAAACCTCCTCCATGCGGAGTTGAGCGAGGGCGCGAATGCCTATGCCGTCGGCGGCACACACCGGCATCTGGGCGAATTCGACCAGGAATTCAGCCGTGTCGCGGGCCGCAAGGTGGAGGTGCAATTCACACCGCATCTTGCACCGTTCAACCGTGGCATCCTTGCGACCTGCTACGTCAAGGGCGATGCCGACGCGATCCTCCAATGTCTGCAAGCGGCCTATGCCGACGAGCCGTTCATCGACGTGCTGCCAATGGGCCGCACCCCCTCGACACACGACGTGCGCGGCACCAATTATTGTCATATCGGCGTGGCGAGGGATCGCCGGGCCGGGCGCGCGCAGGTCGTTGCCGCGCTGGACAATCTCTGCAAGGGATCCTCGGGGCAGGCGATACAGAACGCCAACCTGATGCTCGGGTTGGAGGAAACGGCAGGATTGACGGGGCTGGGTGTGTTTCCCTGAGGAGGGGATGGAATGAGAAGTCTGAAGAAGCAGCGCAGGATTCAGATCATGGCGATCGCGGCGGTGGCGCTTGTCGCGGGCACCGGGCTGATCATCTATGCCTCCCAGGATACCTTCAACTTCTTCCGTCCCCCTGCCGAAATCGCGGCGAGCCCGCCGCCACCCCATGAAGTGTTCCGGATCGGCGGTCTGGTGGAGGAGGGCACCTTGGTCCGCGGCCAAGGCGCGACGATCACCTTCAACGTCACCGATGGCGCGGCCTCCGTCCCCGTCTCCTACACCGGTATCCTGCCCGACCTCTTCGGTGAGGGGGAAGGCATGGTCGGCACCGGGCGCCTTGTGGACGGCGTATTCGAGGCAACCGAAATCCTCGCCCGCCATGATGAGACCTACATGCCCGCCGAAGTCATCGAGGCCTTGCAGGATCAGGGCGTCTACCGCGACCCCAGTGAAAGCTGACAGGCACGGACAAATGCGTCGACCCATTCTTTCGAATTGAGGCGGGCGCGTTAGGGGTTTCTTAACCCTGCCATGGTCAATTGGCCATTCCGAACCACTGAGCATGGAGGGCGAACCCATGCAGTCGGTTCGATCTATTGCAGAATCCATCGTGGCCCGCGAGGGCGGCTTCGTGAACGACCCCGACGATCCCGGCGGCGCGACCAAGCACGGTGTGACGATCCACACGATGCGCGCGCTCGGCCTCGACCTGGACGCGGACGGCGATGTGGATGTGGCCGACGTGCGACGCATCACCCCCGACATCGCGACCGACATCTTCATCGACCATTACTTCACCGCGCCGCGCATCCACCTGCTGCCGGACCCGTTGCAGGCGACCGTCTTCGATATGCAGGTCAACGCCGGCTCCAACGCCGTGCGCATCTTGCAACGGCTCTTGCGGGACATGGGCCTCGACATCGCGGTGGATGGTGTGATCGGTCCGCAAACGGCGCGTGCGGCCCATGCGGCGCTGCTGCAAGCGCCCGACCATCTTGTCGACGCCTACGGCATCGCGCGGCGCAATTATTATTACCGGATCGGCGACCGCAGACCGGCCAGCCGCAAATACGCGCGCAGGCGGGATGGCGGCAAGGGCGGCTGGATTATCCGGGCGGAGGAGTTCATCTCTCCCCGCTACCACCTCACCCTCGCACAGCACCGCGAAAGGACCGCGTCATGGCATTGATCGACCGCGCCCTGGGCCGCGCCGGTCCGGTGGAGGCTTTGGGGGAGGCGGCGGAAGGCCTGTCGGAAGTGTTCGTGCCCAACGCCACCCGATCCATGGAGTTGGCCGCCGACATCCACCAGGCCACGCTGGCCACGGCGGCGGCGGAATTCCAATATGCGGGCGACGGCTGGTTCGACCGGATGATCAACGGCATCAACCGCCTGCCGCGCCCGTTCCTCGCCTTGGGAACGCTTGGCCTGTTCGTCTACGCCATGGTGGACCCGGGCGCCTTCGCCGACCGGATGATCGGCCTCCAGGAAGTGCCGGAGCCGCTCTGGTGGCTTCTTGGCGCGATCGTCAGCTTCTATTTCGGCGCGCGGGAACTGCATTACGCGCGCACGCCCACTCAAGGCCGTGCGGCCGCCGGACGGCGACGTTTGCGGGACCGTCTGGGCGGCATATTCGGACGCCGCAGGCGGCAGGCGGCGGGCGATCCCGCGCCCGACAACCCGGCCCTGTCTGACTGGCGCAGCGACGACTAGGTGTCCGTTCCGCGCGGCATATCTCCCATGTCCCCCAGCAGATGCGCCATCAGCCCCACCGCTTCCACCAGAAGGGCGGCGGGCAGATGCTCATCGGGGGCGTGCTGGGAACAGCCGGGATAGGAATGGGGCATCCAGATCGTCGGCAGGCCAAGCGTGTCGCGAAAGATGTCGTTCGGCAGGGAGCCGCCAAGCGCAGGCAGGATCACCGGCGCACGGCCCATCGCGCGGGTCAGCGAGGCCGCGGCATGGGTGACGGCGGGGTGGTCCACTGGCGTCTGGGAGGCGCGGAAGCGCGGCCCCTCGGTCGTGATCGTGATGTCGCCAAAACCGTGTCTGTCCAGATGCGCGCGCAGCTCCATTTCCAGATCATCATCGGGCGTCCCCGGCGCGTAGCGCAACTGCACCCACGCCGTCGCCCGGGGCGGGATGGCGTTGACCGGGACAGGGGGATCGCCCGCGTGGAACGCCAGGATCTCGGCGGAGGACCAGGCGTGAATACGCTCCGCAGGGCTCAAACCCGGCGCGCCCCAATCCGGGTCGATCGCGCCGCCTGCGGGCGTCAATCCCTCCAACGCCGCGCGGGTGGGCGCGGAAATGTCGCCCGGGGTCCAGCCAGGGATCTGCAACGCGCCGGACCGGTCCGTGATCGCGGCAAGCGCATGGGCCATCTCCAGCGCCGGGTTGCGCAAGGCCCCGCCGAAATTCCCCGAATGGCGTCCTGCCGCCCGCAAATCCAGATCGAGGCGGAATGTCATGCCGCCCCGCGCACCCAAGAAGAGGGTCGGTTGATCCGCTGCAAGCCGCGGTCCGTCGGAGGCCAGCAAGACATCGGCGCGCAGGCGCTCTTGGTGTTCGGCACAGATCTCCGCCAATCCGGGGGAGCCGATTTCCTCTCCCATCTCGATCAGCCAGGTCAGGTTGAACCCAAGCGCGCCGCGTGTCGCAATCACCGCCTCCACCGCCGTCAGGTTGACCAGAAACTGCCCCTTGTTATCGGCGATGCCGCGCCCGTACCAAAGCGGGCCCGCCTCGGTCAGAATCCACGGGTCGCGATCCTCCGACCAGCGGCCCGCCATTCCCGGCACGACGTCCCCATGGGAATAGGTCAGGATCGTGGGAAGGTCTGCCCCCTCCACCCGTTTCGCGATCACGAAAGGTCGCCCGTTTTTGTCCACCCGCGCAACGTCGAAGTCGAGCGCCGACAGCCAGTCGGTCATGCAAGACAGGCAAGCCTCGATCTGTGGCGCTGCATCCTTGGCCTGGGCGTCGGTGCGAAACCCGATCAACTGCGCCATGCGGTCGCGAAAGGCGGGCGCGCGGGCCGCGGCCTCTCCGGCGTACAAGAGTTCGTTTTCCGCCATTTCGCACCTCCGTCCTCGGCGACCAGTCAATCAGCCCGGACGTGCGGGTGCAATCACGCCCCGCCGCGCGATTTGGGCTTTTTAGGTGCGCGGGGTTTGCGGGGCTTGGTGCCGGTCTCCGCCGCTTTCGCGGCCGCGCGTGCCTTGTTCTTCTTGCTGTTTGGCTTTCCCTTAGGCGGCGCGGGGCCACGGTTCGCACTGGTATCGCCAGCTTTGTGGCGGGGCTTGCGCGGCTTGTAGGGCTCGCCTTGCTTCGTGCCGGCACGGTCCTTGTCCTCCGCGCGCGTCTTCGGTTTTTCGCCCTTAGGTTTCACGCCGGGCTTGGGTTTCTTGCGGCGCGGCTCGGGCGCGTCGTTCCAATCGACAGGCGTCGTGGTGCCGGGTGCTTTGCCCCTTGGTTTTGGCGCATCCCCCTTTGGCGTGTCGGGCCGAGGCGGACGGGGGGTATCGTGCCGCGGCGGTCGCGGTGCGCGTTCCAGATTCGGGGCCTTGTCCAAACGGACCAAGCGCGCCCCGTTTTCCAACACCATGTCCGAACCCACGGAAGCGAGGAAACCGGCAACGGCGCTTTCCCGAATTTCGATCAGGGAGGCTTCGGGCTGAATACGGATCGCGCCCACATCGTCGCGGGTGATATTGCCGATCTTGCAGATCATCGGCAGAAGGCGGCGCGGCTCCGCATGCGCGGCGCGGCCCCCGTCGAGGGAGAACCACACGCTCGGTCCGAACGGGGCGCGCTCCTTGGCCGGGGCGGGCGCGGAGGCGTCCGAAAGCTCTTCCGGTGCGGAATGGCGCTCCCGGTAAAGACGCACGAAGGCGCTGGCCAACTCCTCCGCCGAATGGGCCTCGGTCAACGCCTCCATCGCCGCGCGGTCGGGACCATCGTCCAGGACCGACCAATCGGTCTCCTCCAGCATCCGGGCATTGTCCTTGGCGCGCACGTCATCGGCGGACGGCGCGTCGCCCCAGCTGGCGGTCAGCTTCGCCCATCCCAGCAGGCGCTGCGCCTTCTTGCGGGCGGCGGGCGGCACGATCAGCGCGCTGACCCCCTTGCGCCCGGCGCGGCCCGTGCGCCCCGATCGGTGCAGCAGCGTGTCGCTGCCGGTGGGCAATTCGGCATGGATCACCAGTTCAAGATTCGGCAGGTCGATGCCACGCGCCGCCACGTCTGTCGCCACGCAGACCCGTGCACGCCCGTCGCGCATGGCCTGCAACGCATGGGTGCGTTCCGATTGCGACAACTCACCCGACAGGGCCACGACGGAAAAGCCCCGGTTGGACAGGCGCGTGGTCATGCGGTTCACGGTCGCGCGCGTGTTGCAGAAGACGATGGCATTTGGCGCCTCGTAATAGCGCAGCAGGTTGATGACCGCATTCTCCCCATCGCGTGCCGCGACATTCAGCGCCCGGTATTCGATATCGGCGTGCTGCGCGGCCCCGGTAACGGTGGCGATCCGCTCCGCATTCTTCTGGTAATTCTGCGCGAGTTTGGCTATGGCAGCCGGCACCGTTGCGGAAAAGAGCAGGGTCTGGCGGTCGTTCGGTGACGCATCAAGGATGAATTCCAGATCCTCCCGAAACCCCAGGTCCAGCATTTCGTCCGCTTCATCGAGCACCACGGCGCGGATGGCACCCAGGTCGATGGAGCCGCGCATGATGTGGTCGCGCAGGCGGCCTGGCGTGGCAACGACGATATGCGCCCCACGCGCCAGCGCCCGCCGTTCGTCGCGCATATCCATCCCACCGACGGTGGAGGCCAGGGTGGCGCCCGCATGCTCGAACAGCCACGACAGCTCCCGCTTCACCTGCATCGCCAATTCTCGCGTCGGCGCGATGACCAGCGCAAGCGGCGCGCCCGCATCCTCGAACCGATCCGCGCCGGCAAGCAGACCCGGCGCAATCGCCAGCCCGAAGCCGAGCGTCTTGCCGGACCCGGTCTGGGCCGACACCAGAAGGTCGCGCCCTTCAAGCGCGGGCTCCGTGACCGCCGCCTGCACCGGTGTCAGGCTGTCATATCCCCGGGCGTCGAGGGCTTTTTGGAGGGCAGGGATCACGGGCGTGTCGCTTTTCGGCAAGTTTTGGCAATTGGGCGGAACATCCCGCCAGAGGCCCGCCCCTAAAGCCTCCCGCTGCCCTTGTATAGGGCGCATGGCGCGATCGGCGTGGGGGGCAATGCTAAGGATCAGATGGCGGAGAGACAGGGATTCGAACCCTGGGTGGGCTTGCACCCACAACGGTTTTCGAGACCGCCCCGTTCGACCACTCCGGCACCTCTCCGCGTATCGGGCCGCGCACGCGCCGCACCGATGGCGGGGGGATAGCGGCACGCGCGGAACCGCGCAAGGGGGCATTGCCGGGAATTGCGGTGTGATGCATGCCCGCGCAGGGGAGACTGGCCATTCGGCGATCCGCAGGCCATGGTGCGAAGCAGAGATTGTCTACCCGAGGATGCCCGCCATGATCCGAGCCGTCACCCTGGCCTTCACGCTTGTCTTGAGCGGTCCCGTCTTGGGTCAGGGAGATGACGCGCCGGACCCGGCCCCGTCTGCCGGGCTGGATGAAAGCGCGCCCGCGCTTCACGCCATGCTGGACGCGATGGAGGTCTACAGGCTCCTCAGTATCGTGGCCGAAGAAAACGTCGCAAGCGCACCGGCTCTGGAGGCGAGCCTGTTTCCCGGGCGCGGCGGCGCGGAATGGGTGGCGCTCATGGCGGAGCTTCACACGCCCGAACGCCTCTCGATGCTGTTCGAGGAAGGGTTTCCCCAAGATGCGATGACACCGGGCCAGGTGGCGGAGGTCACGGAGTTCATGACCTCGGATCTCGGGCGGCGCCTGGTTGCAGGGGAAATCGAGGCGCGGGTGGACTTCATGGATGAAGACCGCGTGGATATGGCCAGCGCAGAACTGGCCGACGCGATGGAAGCCGACGACGACCGCCTGCCGATCCTTTACGAATTCAACGAGGTCAACGGGTTCATCGACCGAAATGTCACCGGCGCCCTGAACCTGCGTTTCGCGCTGCTGCGCGGCCTTGTCGACGGCGGCGCGTTCGATGACGACATGGGCGAAGACCTGATGCTGGAGCAGGTCTGGAGCCAGCAGGACGAGATCTATCGCACCACGGTGGAATGGCTGTTCTCCTACCAACTGGCCGCCTATCGCGACATCTCGGACGCGGAATTGCGCGCATATGTGGCGTTTGGTGAAACGAATGCGGGCCGGGCGGTAAATGCCGCGCTCTTCACCGCGTTCGACGAGATGTTGGGCACGCTGAGCTATGAGATCGGGCGCGCGGCGGCGGGGTTCATCGCGGTCGAGGATATCTGACCCGCGCCGCACGCGAAAAACCGCACGTGCGCCGGGCGAAATGGCCGCAAGTGCTGTTGACAAAAGCCGGGCGATCCCCGATACGGCGCGCTCTGGTTCGGATATGCCGCATCAGAATGGTATAAGACGCCCCCGACGGGGCGCGCCGTCCGAGGCGGGGCAGGGGCCGAACCCTCCCCCACGAACACCGGTGATCGCCGGGGCCACAGGACGCGGGTAAAAAAGGAAGACACCCATGTTCGCTGTCATGAAGACAGGCGGCAAGCAATACAAAGTCCAGGCCGGTGACAAACTGCGCGTGGAAAAGCTTGCGGCAGAGGCCGGTGAAACGGTCCAATTCAACGAAATTCTGATGCTCGGGGGCGACACAGCCACCGTTGGCGCACCGCTCGTCGAGGGTGCGGCCGTTCAGGCGACTGTCGTGGACCAGGTGAAGGGCGAAAAGCTCATCCACTTCGTCAAGCGCCGCCGGAAGCATTCTTCCAAGCGCACCAAGGGTCATCGCCAGCAGCTCACGCTGATCGAAGTGACCGACATCCTTGAAAAGGGTGCCGACAAGTCCGGCGTGAAAGCCGCCGTCGGTGCCGGTCTTGCCATCGCCGCCGTCGCCGGTGCGGCTGTGGCCGGTGCTGCCGTCGCCAAGAAGGTCAAGGCCGACAAGGCAGAGGCGAAGGCCGAGGAAAAGCCCAAGGCAAAGAAAGCCAAGGCCGAGAAGCCCGCGAAAGCGCCCGAAGCTGCGGAAGCCGGTGAAGGCACCCGCCCCGCCAACCTTCTGACCGAGGCCCGTGGCGGCCAGCCCGACGATCTCAAGAAGATCTCCGGCGTCGGTCCCAAGCTGGAAGGCGTGCTGCACGAGAACGGCGTGTTCCATTTCGACCAGATCATGGAATGGGGCCCGGACGAGATCGCCTATATGGACGACCAGCTGTCGTTCAAGGGTCGGATCGAGCGTGACAACTGGATCGAGCAAGCCAAGACGTTTGCCGCTGAACAGGAGTAATTCACCATGGCACATAAAAAAGCAGGTGGTTCCAGCCGCAACGGCCGCGACTCAGCCGGTCGCCGCCTCGGCATCAAGAAGTTCGGTGGCGAAGCCGTCATCCCCGGCAACATCATCGCGCGCCAGCGCGGCAACAAGTGGTGGCCCGGTGAAGGTGTCGGCGAAGGCAAGGATCACACGATCTTCGCCACCGTCGAAGGCCATGTGACGTTCCGCAAGGGCTTCAAGAACCGCACCTTCATTTCCGTACTCCCGGCCCAGGAGGCCGCCGAGTAAGCACCGCATCCCGTGGTTGAAAATTTAGGGGTCGGTGGAAACGCCGGCCCCTTCGCTTTTTGGTCACACATCTTGTGGCACAAGCGCACAACGCCCACCTGAAACGGGGGGACGGCCTTGAGCAGGGGCCAAAATTTCGGGTCGGAGGAGGACCGGAATATGAAACAGGAAACCATCTTGGCCCAGGCTGTGATCGAATCCGCGCGCATGATCCTGCGCCCTCTGCGGACGTCCGACGTCGGACTTGTGGAGCATTACCACGCCGAAAAACGCCTGGCCGAGATGACGACGACCATCCCCCATCCGCTACCGCCCGGCGCGGCCGAACAATTCGTGGGCAAGTTCCTGCGCGCCGATGGTGTGCAATTTGCCTGGGCCATGGATGCCAGCGCCTTTGGCGGGGCCGAATTGCTGGGGGTCATCACGCTTGACCAGATGGATCGCAACCAATCCGAAATCGGCTATTGGGTCGCGCCCGGCATGTGGAACACCGGCTTCGCGTCCGAGGCCGTGAATGCGCTTGTCGATGCCAACCCGCTCGACAATTGCACCATCTTCGGGTCGGTCTTTCAGGACAATCCCGGCTCCGCGCGGGTCCTGACCAATGCGGGCTTCGATTACCTGGGCGATGCGGAGGCGTTCTCCGTCGCGCGCAATGCCAAGGTTGCAACGTGGACTTACCTCAAGCGGGTGTCGTAAGAGGCGAGCAAAGGACGGGTGGGGGCCTGCCCCCACACCCCCGGCGTTTTTGGCAAGATGAAAGGGCGGGCCGACCGGCGCGCGCGAAATAGATGAAGTTTCTCGATCTTGCGAAGGTCTACATCCGCTCGGGCAGCGGCGGGGGCGGGTCGGTCTCGTTCCGGCGCGAGAAATACATTGAATACGGCGGTCCCGATGGCGGCGACGGCGGACGCGGCGGCGATGTCTGGATCGAGGTCGTCGAGGGGCTGAACACGCTCATCGACTTCCGCTATCAGCAACATTTCTTCGCCAAGAACGGCCAGCCAGGCATGGGAAAGCAACGCACCGGCAAGGATGGCGATGACATCGTTCTGCGTGTGCCTGCGGGCACCGAGGTGCTGGAAGAGGATCAGGAAACGCTGATCGCCGACCTGGACGAGGTGGGCCAGCGCATCTGTATCGCCAAGGGCGGCAACGGTGGCTTCGGCAACCTGCATTTCAAAAGCGCCACCAACCAGGCCCCGCGCCGCGCCAATCCGGGCCAGGACGGCGTCGAACGCACGATCTGGCTGCGCCTGAAGCTGATCGCCGATGTGGGGCTTCTCGGCCTGCCCAACGCGGGCAAGTCAACGTTTCTTGCGGCCACGTCCAACGCCCGGCCCAAGATTGCGGATTATCCCTTCACCACCCTGCACCCTAATCTAGGCGTGGTAGGTGTGGACGGCGCGGAATTCGTCGTGGCGGACATTCCGGGCCTGATCGAGGGCGCGAGCGAGGGTAGGGGCCTCGGCGACCTGTTCCTGGGCCATGTCGAACGCTGCGCGGCACTTCTGCACCTGATCGACTGCACCAGCGAAGACGTGGTGGCCGATTACCGGACGATCATTGGAGAGTTGGAGGCCTATGGCGGCGCGCTGGCCGAAAAGCCGCGGGTCACGGTGCTCAACAAGATCGACGCCCTATTGCCTGAACAGGTGGCCGAGCAGCGCGCCTTGCTGGAGGATGTCGCCGGCCCCGTGATGGAAATGTCGGGCGTCGCGCGCACTGGTCTGACGGACGTTTTGCGTGCCCTGCGCGCGCGCGTGGATGCGAACCGCGCGGCGGAGCGGGCGGAGAAAGAGGACGCGGGCGCATGGCGGCCCTAGGGGGCGGACTGTCCGGCGCATCCCGCGTCGTGGTCAAGATCGGCTCCGCCCTGTTGGTGGACCGGGAGAGCGGCGCCTTGCGCGGTGAATGGCTGCGCGGACTGGCCGAAGATGTGGCGGCGTTGAAGGCGCGGGGCAGTGACGTGATCCTCGTCTCGTCCGGCGCGATCGCACTGGGGCGCGGCGCGCTTGACCTCGGGGCCGGAGCTTTGTCGCTGGACGAGGCACAGGCTGCCGCCGCCGTAGGACAGATCCGGCTTGCCCGCGCCTATGAGGAGGTTCTGGCCCCCCATGGCCTGACCTCGGCCCAAATCCTCCTGACGCTTGACGATAGTGCTGACCGGCGCCGCTACCTCAACACCCGTGCCACATTCGCCGCCCTTTTGGGGCGCGGGGCGGTGCCCATCGTCAACGAAAACGACACCATCGCCACCGACGAGATCCGCTATGGCGATAACGACCGTCTGGCCGCCAATGTGGCCGTCATGGCGGGGGCCGATGTCTGCGTTCTGCTCAGCGATGTGGACGGACTCTACACCGCGCCGCCGGGGACGGATGGCGCGACCCACCTGCCGCTGGTCGAGGCCATCACGCCCGAGATCGAGGCGATGGCCGGCGATGCGGGATCGGGCCTGTCCAAGGGCGGGATGAAGACCAAGGTGCTGGCCGCGCGCACGACCACGGCGGCCGGGTGCTCCATGGTCATCACGCAAGGCGCGACGATGCGCCCGCTCGCTGCGCTTGAAAGCGGCGCACGCGCGACCTGGTTCCCCGCCACGCTCAGCCCGCAACAGGCACGCAAGGCGTGGATCGGCGCAATGAAGCCCAAGGGGGTCCTGCGCCTCGATGCCGGGGCGGCTGCGGCCCTTGGACGGGGCAAGTCGCTTCTTCCGGCGGGTGTGGCGCTTGTGGAGGGTACGTTCCACCGCGGTGATCCGCTCAAGCTCGAAGGGCCGGACGGCGACGCGCTCGGCATGGGGTTGAGCCGTTATACGTCCGACGAAGCGCGGGTGATCGCGGGCCATCAATCCGACAAGATCGAAGCGCTTTTGGGCTATCCGGGCCGCGCCGCTTTGGTCCACCGCGATGACATGGCGCTCTGACAGCCCTTCCTCTTTCCGAAAAACCCCATATTCTGCGCCCAACCCCGCCACGAGGTTCGCCATGAAAGACCTGACCAACAACATTCCCGCCCTGATGGAAGATATCGGTGCGCGCGCGAAAGCCGCAGCGGCGACGCTTGCATTCGCACCCGCCGCCCAGAAGCGGCAGGCGCTCGACGCGGCAGCCGACGCCGTGACCGCGCGCATGGCGGAGATCATCGCGGCCAACGGGCAGGACATGGAATACGGCCGCGACAAGGGGCTGTCGGACGCGATGCTGGACCGTCTGATGCTGGACGAGGCCCGGGTGGGTGGCATCGTCGAGGGCCTGCGCGCGGTGGCAGCGCAGCACGATCCCGTGGGGGAGGTCATGACCGAATGGGACATGGAAAGCGGCCTGCATATCCAGCGGGTCCGCACGCCGCTTGGTGTCATAGGGGTGATCTACGAATCGCGGCCAAACGTGACGGCGGATGCGGGCGCCCTGTGCCTGAAATCCGGCAACGCGGTGATCCTGCGCGGCGGCTCGGAAAGCTTCCATTCCTCGGGCCTGCTGGTGGAGTGCCTGAAAGACGGGCTGCGCGCGGCGGACCTGCCCGAAGACGCGGTGCAGCGGGTGCCGACGCGCGATAGGCAGGCGGTCAGCGAAATGTTGACCATGACGGACGCCATCGACGTGATCGTACCGCGCGGCGGCAAGGGACTTGTCGGCCTGGTCCAGCGGGAAGCGCGGGTCCCGGTCTTCGCGCATCTTGAAGGGATTTGCCACATCTACTTGGATGCGGCAGCGGACCCGGAGAAGGCGTTGAAGGTCGTGCTGAACGCCAAAACCCGGCGCACGGGCATCTGTGGCTCCGCCGAATGCCTGCTGATCCACGAAGATATCGCGCAGACGATTGGACAAGGCGTGGTGCGCGCGCTGATCGATGCCGGTGTGGAGGTGCGTGGCGACACGACCTTGCAGGACATCGACGGGGTCGTGCCCGCCCAGGAGGAGGATTGGGGGCAGGAATTCCTCGACATGATCATCGCCGCGCGCGTCGTGCCCGATATCGACGCGGCGCTGGACCACGTGCGGACCCATGGCTCCAACCACACCGACGCGATCATAACCGAGGATGACGCCGCCGCTGCACGGTTCTTCCAACGGCTCGATTCTGCGATCCTGATGCGGAATGCATCGACGCAATTCGCCGATGGGGGCGAATTCGGCATGGGGGCGGAGATCGGGATTGCAACGGGTAAGATGCACGCGCGCGGACCGGTGGGGGCGGAACAGCTAACCTCGTTCAAGTATCTCGTGACGGGGGACGGGACCGTGCGCGGCTGACGGCGCGCGGGATGCGAGCGGGCGTGGGGGGCTCTGCCCCCCGTCCGTTCCGGACTCCCCCCGGGATACTTTTGGCACATGGAAGACAGGGGCGCTGAGATGAGTGACGGGCGAAACGAAAGACCGGATACGCTGGTGCGGCGCGCGGCCCTGCGCGAAGGGGTGAGCCGACCGGTGGTGACGCCGATCCAGCCGTCCGTTGTCTATGCCTCGCCGTCAATCGCCACGCTCCATGCGCAATATGAGGGCGAGGCCCACGGATATACCTATGCCCGCGAGGGGCATCCGAATGCGGAGCTGCTGGCGCGCAAGATCGACGGAATGGAAGGGGCGGAGAATGGCCTGATCCTCGGCTCCGGCATGGCGGCGGTGACGGCGGCCATTATGGGCCTGCTGGGACAGGGCGATCATATCGTGGGTGGCAACCAGCTTTACGGACGCTCCCTGCGGTTGATGCATCAAGACCTGGCGCGGTTTGGGATCGCGACATCGCTTGCCGACCCGTCCGACGTGGCCGCGATGGAGGCCGCGATCCGGCCCGAGACGAAGATGATCCTGGTCGAGGTGATCTCCAACCCCACCCTGCGGGTGGCGGACATGGCGGGTATCGTGGCGCTGGCGCGGGATAAGGGCGTGATGCTGGCCGTCGACAACACGTTCACCACGCCCTTCGCCTACAGGCCGCTGGAGGAGGGGGCCGATATCGTCATCCATTCCGTCACCAAGCTGCTGGCCGGGCATTCCGATGTCACCCTTGGCTACGTGGCGGCCAGGGACCCGGCCCGGATGCGTGCGATCTACGACTTCGCCGTAACGGTGGGGATGACGCCCGCGCCCCAGGAATGCTGGCTGGCCGAGCGGGGCCTTTACACCTTCCCCCTGCGCTTCCAGCAAGCACAGGAAAATGCCGCCGCCCTTGCCGATTGGCTGTCGGATCACCCCAAGGTGGGCCGCGTGCTCTATCCCGGACGCGCCGATCACCCCGACCACGCGCTGGCCGCGCGGCTGGTGGGGGCCAATTTCGGCAATATGGTCAGCTTCGAGCTTGCGGACGCGACGGAGGCTGCGGCGGATCGCCTGGTGCAGGGCGCGCCGGACCTGCCCTTTGCGCCCACCCTTGGCGATGTCGGCACCACGCTCAGCCATCCGGCGTCCTCCTCCCACCGGGGGCTTTCGGCGGAGGGGCGCGCGGCGCTTGGCATATCGGACGGGATGTTCCGCGTCTCCGTTGGGATCGAGGATATCGGGCTTCTGAAACGGGATTTCGCGGCGGGGCTCGACGCGGTCTGATCGTTCAGGCGGCCTGGGCCAGGTGCAGAACGGACTTGCCGTTGAGTGACACGATATCGACGTTGAGATCCGGCGCACTCGATTGCATTTCCCAGCGGATCAGCCCGACATGGTGGAGGCCCGGGGCCACCACAAGATATCGCCCGCCATAGCGCAATTCGCGCAACGTGGTCAGCAGATCCATCGCATCGAAGCCCCGCGACAGGAGCGGTGACAGGATGAGGTCGGGTGCGCCGGGTCCCGTCACGGTCTGCGCCGTCACATCGCCAAGGCGCGCCCGGCGGAGGCGCGCATCGGGGGACAGGATATGCCGCGGCATCGCGTCGATCCCGATATCGGAGCAGGAGACGGCCAGCACATCGGGCGGTCGTGCCGTGGGCTCGGCCATGGGCATCCGCGGCGCGCGCGGCTGGAGGTGAAGGATCTTGGTCATCGCGTCGTTACCTATATGCGGCACGTAGAATGGATCCGGGCGGTCTGACGACCCGGAATCGCGCCTGGCAGGAGCCATCTCCCGACGCGGTCGACTATATCAGAGGGTATATTACTTTCCAATGAAACCTTTTCTGGGCGCGGCCATTACCCTTGCCTTGTCACGAGGGGCCATTGGTGCAAAACGCACAGGCATCGCGCGAAACGCCCATGGTCCGCCATGGCAGGAGCTGACACGAACATGCCCACGGACCTGATCAACGGCGCCATGGATGCGGTGCCGGACCCGATGCTGCTGATTGATACGGGTGGTGAGATTTCCCATGCCAACGGTGCGGCGGTTGCGCTGATGGGGGACTGGATCATCGGGCGCAGCCACGACGCGGTGTTGCGCCAACCCGCGCTTCTGGCGCGGATCGAGGCGGTGCGGGCCGGCGCCCCGCTGGGGGATGCGCGGTTCGAGCGGTCTGAACAGGCGGGCGTTACGGAATACAAGGTCCACGTCACCGCGCTCACCTCGGGGCAGGGGCCGCCGGTGCGCCGGGTAATGCTGCATTTCACCGACATCACTCACCTTCGGGCCGCCGAAGAGATCCGGCGCGATTTCGTGGCCAATGTCAGCCACGAGTTGAAAACACCCCTCACCGCCGTTCTGGGCTTTATCGAGACCCTGCGCGGCCCGGCCCGCACGGATCCCGACGCCCAGGCGCGGTTCCTCGGCATCATGGAGGAGGAGGCGCGCCGGATGAACCGGCTCGTCTCCGACCTTCTGTCGCTCAGCCGCGTGGAGGCGGAGGAGCGTCAGCGCCCCAACAAATCCATCGACCTGCACACGCTGTTGAAAGGTGTCCTTGCCGCCCTGCGCCCGGCGGCGGAAGATGCGGGCAATGATCTTCATCTGACCTGTGCTGCCGACCTGGACCCGACACAGGCGCACTTGCAGGGCGATCCGGATCAGCTGATGCAGGTTTTCCTGAACCTTACCGAAAACGCTCTGAAATACGGCGGGCCGGACAAGCCCGTGCGCCTGCACCTGAGCAGGGTGGAGGGCAGGGGCCTTTTGCGCGGTCCGGTCCTGCAGGTGGACGTCACGGACGAGGGGCCGGGGATTGATTCGCTGCACCTGCCGCGCCTGACGGAGCGATTCTACCGCGTCGACGCCCACCGATCGCGGGAAATGGGCGGCACGGGGCTCGGGCTGGCCATCGTAAAGCATATCGTGAACCGCCACCGCGGACGGCTCAAGATCACCTCCGAACGGGGGCAGGGCAGCACCTTCACGGTGACATTGCCGGCCCTCTCGGACGCCACCTGACCGGCGCCGCGCGGCCCACCGTGGCCACCGTCATAAAACTGTTACGCAACTGACACAAAAGCATTGCAGCCCGTCTTTAGGCGATGGCTCAAGCGCGTTCGGGATGTCCGCGCGTGTGATGTCTGAAGACAATATCGGAGAAAACCCAATGTCCTTCGCAAAGCTCAGCGTGTCGGTGCTTGCCGTCGTCGCCATCTCTGCCACGGCAGCCGCCGCGCAAAGCCGAAACAACGTCCAGATCGCCGGGTCGTCCACAGTGCTGCCCTACGCGACCATCGTCGCCGAAGCCTTCGGGGAGAACTTCGAATTCCCCACCCCCGTCGTCGAATCGGGTGGCTCCTCCACCGGTCTGCGCCGCTTCTGTGAAGGCGTGGGCGAGAACACGATCGACATCGCCAATTCCTCGCGCTCCATCCGCGACAGCGAGGTGGAGACCTGTGCCGCGAACGGCGTGACCGATATCGTCGAAGTCCGCTTCGGCTATGACGGTATCGTCTTTGCCTCCGACATCGAAGGCCCGTCATTCGAATTCACCCAGTCCGACTGGTACCTGGCCTTGGCCGCCGAACTTCCCGTCGACGGTGAGATGGTCGCCAACCCCAACACCAACTGGAACGAGGTTCGTGCCGATCTTCCCGATCAGCCGATTTCGGCCTTCATCCCCGGCACCCGCCACGGGACTCGCGAAGTCTTTGACGAGCGTGTGATCCTCCAAGGTTGCGAAGATACCGGCGCCTACCAGGCCATGCTCGACATGGGCATGGATGAGGACGCGGCAGAGGAAGCGTGCATGGAAATCCGCGCCGATGGCGTGTCCGTCGACATCGACGGCGACTACACCGAAACGCTCGCGCGGATCAACGCGGATGCGAACGGCATCGGCGTCTTCGGCCTGGCCTTCTACGAGAACAACACCTCCGTCCTGCAAGTGGCCACGATGGCAGGTGTGACGCCGACGGTCGACGCCATCGCATCGGGCGAATACCCGGTGTCGCGTCCGCTGTTCTTCTACATCAAGGCCGCGCATCTCGACGTTATCCCCGGCCTCCAGGAATACGCCGCATTCTTCGTCAGCGATGACATCGCCGGTCCCTTCGGCCCGCTTGCGGCTTACGGCCTTGTCTCCGACCCGGAACTGGCCGAAACCCAGGCCGTGGTCGCCAACGGCACCTTGATGGGCGAATAACGCTTGCTCCATGAACCGGACCGGGGCCGATATGCGGGCCCGGTTCAACCTCCTCCCAGTGGCCGGACCGAAAACATGATCTGGATCCTCGCAGCCCTCCTGTTTCTCGGTGCCCTCGGCTATGTTCTGGGACGTCAGCGGGCCGTCGCAAGCGCCAATGGCGATGCGCGGCTGCTGCATTCCTTGCCGAATTATTACGGGCTGAACGTCACGCTCTTGACCCTGGTGCCCGCGCTTCTGGTGCTTCTGGTCTGGCTGGTGGTCCAACCTATCGCCATCGACCGCGCCGTGACCGGGACCCTTCCGGATACGCTGGTGGAGGAGAGCGGCTCCCGCAGCCTCCTGATGACGGAGGTGCGCCGCCTGGCGGACGGGATCGACACCGCAATCGACCGCGGCGCGTTCTCGGAGGCGGAGGCACTGGCCCTGCAATCCGGTGATGGTGCTATCCGCGACAGATTGGCTGAGGTCGGCGTGGCCCTCGGTGCCGATGTGGAGCCGGAGATCCTGACCGCCGCCCAACGCCTGCGGGAGATGTCGGCCACGGGCCGCACCACGATGCTGGTCGCGGTCTTCGCCCTGGCGCTTGCGGGCCTTGGCTATGCCTATATCCGCACCCACAAGGATTTACGCGCGCGCAACCGGGTGGAATACGCCATCCTCGGCGTGCTTCTCATCGCCTCCACCATCGCGATCCTGACGACGGTGGGCATCGTTCTGTCGATGCTCTGGGATACGCGGAACTTCTTCCAGCTCTATCCATGGCAGGATTTCTTCTTCGGCCTCGAATGGCGACCCTCCTTTGAGGGCAATTCCGAACTTGGCTTGATCCCGCTTCTGTGGGGGACGCTCTACATCTCCTTCATCGCGCTTCTCGTGGCCGTGCCGATCGGCCTGTTCGCCGCGATCTTCATGGCCGAATACGCCTCGCGCCGCGTGCGCAACGTCGCCAAGCCGCTGATCGAGGTGCTGGCGGGCATTCCCACCATCGTCTACGGCCTTTTTGCGCTGATTACGGTGGGTCCGCTCTTGCGGGATTACTTCGCGCAGCCCCTCGGTCTGGGCAATTCTTCGTCTTCGGTGATGACAGCTGGGATCGTGATGGGCATCATGCTGATCCCGTTCGTCTCCTCCCTCTCCGACGACATCATCAACGCGGTGCCCCAATCGCTGCGCGACGGCTCCTACGGGCTTGGGGCGACGCAATCGGAAACCGTGAAGCAGGTTGTGCTGCCGGCCGCCTTGCCCGGCATCGTCGGTGCGATCCTGCTGGCCGCCTCGCGCGCCATCGGCGAAACGATGATCGTCGTGCTTGGGGCAGGGGCGGCGGCACGGCTCGACCTCAATCCATTCGAAGCGATGACCACCGTGACCGTGAAGATCGTGGGCCAGTTGACCGGCGACACCGACTTCTCCTCCCCCGAAGCCCTCGTCGCCTTCGCCCTTGGCCTGACGCTTTTCGTCATCACGCTGGGTCTTAACATCCTGGCGCTCGCCATCGTCCGCAAATACCGGGAGCAGTACGAATGAGCGACATCACCGCCGCACCCGCCACGCCCAAACGCTCGCTTCTGGCGCAGGATGCCCGCACCAAGCGCCGCAATCGGGCGGAGGCCCGGTTCCGCGCCTATGGCACGGCCGCCGTGGGCGTGGGTCTTCTCGCTCTGATCGTCTTGCTGGTCTCGATCCTCGGCAATGGCCTCAGCTCCTTCCGGCAAACCTATGTCAGCTACCCCGTGACCCTGACGGCCGAGCGTGTGGACCCCCAGGGCAACCGCAATCCCGAGGAGATGGCCTCCGTCACGACCTTCGGCTACCTGCCGATCCTGGCGATGGCGTTTCAGGAACATCTGGCCGAGCAAGGCATCGAACACGATCTGGGCGCCCGCGAACTGGCCGCTATGATCTCCGAGGAAGCGCCCGCGCAGGTCCGCGCGATGGTGCTGGCCAACCCCGACCTGGTGGGAGAGACCATCGAAGTGGACATCCTTGCCGGTGGACGCATCGACGGCTTCTTCAAGGGCCGCGTGACCCTGGAAACGGCGGAACGCGACAGCAACGTCACGCCCGAGCAATTGATGCTGGCCCAGACGCTGGCCGAGGCCGGGATCATCACGACACGCTTCAACTGGAATTTCATCACCTTCCCCGATGCCTCCGGACAGCGGCCCGAAGCCGCTGGTCTGGGCGTGGCGATCATGGGCTCGCTCTACATGATGATCGTGGTGCTTACGCTGGCCCTGCCCATTGGCGTGTCGGCCTCGATCTACCTGGAGGAATTCGCCCCGAAAAACCGCCTCACGGACTTGATAGAAGTGAATATCTCCAACCTTGCCGCCGTGCCGTCCATCGTTTTTGGCATTCTCGGCCTCGCGGTCTTCATCAACTTCATGGAGTTCAACCAATCGTCGCCGCTCGTGGGCGGGCTGGTCCTGACGCTGATGACGCTGCCCACGATCATCATCGCCACGCGCGCTTCCCTCCGCGCCGTGCCGCCATCGATCCGGCAGGCGGCGCTTGGCCTGGGCGCGTCGAAGATGCAGTCGATTTTTCACCACGTCCTGCCGCTTGCCATGCCCGGCATCCTGACCGGCACGATCATCGGTCTCGCCCAGGCCCTTGGCGAAACCGCGCCGCTTCTGTTGATCGGCATGGTCGCCTTCGTGCGCGAATATCCCGAGTTCCTGTCGGGCCATTCCAACAGCTTCCCCCTGATGGGCGACGGGGCCACCGCCTTGCCGGTGCAGGTCTATAGCTGGACACAGCGCTCCGACCCTGCCTTTGTGGAACGCGCCTCCGGGGCGATCATCGTGCTGTTGATTTTCTTGGTATTTATGAACCTTCTGGCCATCTTGCTGCGCCGCCGGTTCGAGAGACGGTGGTAGGATGACCCCGATGGAGGATGCAGCGATGAACGACATGACCCAGATCGACCAGGGGGTTGGCGTGAGTGAATTGAAGATGCAGGCCCGCAACGTGGACGTGTTTTACGGGGCAGGGGGCGGCACGCGCAGTGCGGCCGATATGGCCGAGGACAAATCCGTCACCCACGCGATCAAAGCCGTGGATGTGGATATCGCCGACAAGACCGTCACGGCCTTCATCGGCCCTTCGGGCTGCGGCAAATCCACGTTCCTGCGCGCGCTCAACCGGATGAACGACACCATTGATGGCTGCAAGGTCACGGGCGACGTGCTGCTGGAGGGTGAAGACATCTACGACCCCGCCGTTGACCCGGTGCAGCTGCGCGCCAAGGTCGGCATGGTCTTCCAAAAGCCCAACCCCTTCCCGAAATCCATTTTCGACAACGTCGCCTACGGCCCCCGCATCCACGGTCTGTCGCGCAATAAGGCCGACCTGGAGGAGATCGTTGAACGCTCCCTGCGCCGGGCGGCCATCTGGGACGAGGTGAAGGACCGCCTGCAAGCGCCCGGCACCGGCCTGTCGGGCGGCCAGCAGCAGCGCCTGTGCATCGCGCGCGCCGTCGCAACGTCTCCGGAAGTGCTCTTGATGGATGAGCCGTGCTCAGCCCTCGATCCCATCGCCACGGCGCAGGTGGAGGAGCTTATCGACGACCTGCGTTCGCGGTATTCCGTCGTCATCGTCACCCATTCCATGCAGCAGGCCGCACGCGTTTCCCAGAAGACGGCGTTCTTCCACCTCGGCAACCTCGTGGAATTCGACGACACCGACAAGATATTCACCAATCCAAGCGATCCCCGCACGGAAAGCTACATCACCGGCCGTATCGGCTGAATCCTCAAGGGCAGGGCAGACCAATGCCGAATTCAGAACATATCGTCAGCGGCTTTGACCGCGACCTGGAGGGCATCCAGGCCAAGATCATGCGCATGGGCGGCCTCGTGGAAGAGGCGATTGCCAAATCCGCCGAGGCGTTGGAAACCCGCGACATCGAACTGGCCCAGGCCGTGCGCAAGGCCGACAAGGCCATCGACGCGCTGGAGGAACAGGTGAACGAGGAAGCGGCACGCATCATCGCGCTTCGTGCGCCCACGGCAAGCGATCTGCGAACCGTTTTGTCCGTGTTTCGGGTTTCCGCCAATCTCGAACGCATCGGGGATTACGCCAAGAACATCGCCAAGCGCAGCCAGTCTGTCATTGAATTGCCGCCCGTCGAAGGCTCCACCGCATCGCTCAGGCGCATGGCGCGGCAGGTCGAACTGATGCTCAAGGACGTGCTCGACGCCTATATCCAGCACGACGCTGAACTGGCCGAGGATGTGCGCCAGCGTGACCTGGAGGTGGACCAGATGTATTCCGCGCTGTTCCGTGAATACCTCACCCACATGATGGAAGATCCGCGCCACATCACACCGTGCATGCACCTGCATTTCATGGCCAAGAACATCGAACGCATGGGCGACCACGTCACCTCGGTCGCCGAACAGGTCATCTACCTCGTGACCGGTGAGATGCCGGATGAGGATCGCCCCAAGGAAGACAAGACCCCCTACGTGCAAGAGGCGTGAGCATGGCTGGCGAACCCGTCGTTCTGGTGGTGGAAGATGAACCCGCACAGCGTGAGGTTCTGGCCTATAACATCAAGGCCGAAGGCTTCGACGTGCAGACCGCTTCGGCGGGCGACGAGGCGTTGATCGCCGTGCGCGAAACGCCCCCCGACGTGATCGTGCTGGATTGGATGCTGCCCCATGTCTCGGGGATCGAGGTGTGCCGCCAGCTCAAGATGTCCGGCGACACCGCGCGTATCCCGATCATCATGCTGTCGGCCCGGTCGGAGGAAACGGACAAGGTCCGGGGGCTGGAAACGGGGGCCGATGATTACATCACCAAGCCCTATTCTGTCGCCGAATTGCTTGCCCGCCTGCGGACCCAACTGCGCCGCGTGCGCCCGGCCACAGTGGGCGAGCGGTTGGAATACGAAGACATAATGGTGGATCTGACGGAGCATCGCGTCTTTCGGGCGGGCGAACCCTTGTCGCTCGGCCCCACGGAATTTCGCCTGCTGACCGCGATGATGGAACGCCCCGGCCGCGTCTGGTCGCGCGAACAATTGCTCGACCGCGTCTGGGGGCGGGAGATTTATGTCGACAGCCGCACCGTGGATGTCCATGTCGGCCGCCTGCGCAAGGCGCTCAAGGCCGGGGAGGCGGGTGACCCCATCCGCACAGTACGCGGTGCGGGCTATTCCCTAGGTTAACTTCAATCCGTAAGCCCTTGCCGCAGAACGGATAAATACGCTCTCACGATCTACGTCGGGAACATGGCGGGCAATCGTCTCCACGCAAGTCTCATAGGGCGTGGCCAGCTTTTCGACCGGATAATTGCTTCCCCACATCACGCGATCGGCTCCGAAAGTCGCAAGAATATCGTCGATATACGGGCCAATTGCCTCGCTGCCGTAGCGTCCCCAAACGGCATCGTACATGCCCCAACCGCTGAGCTTGATGAACGTACCGGGCCGCTCCGCCATCAGTCGCACCGCGTCCGACCAGAGTTCGTAGCCCTCCGCCCGCGGGTCATACGGGCAAAGCGCGTGGTCGATGACGACGGTCAGGGCAGGGGTGTCGGACAGCGCCTCCAACGCCGCCTCCGCCTGTTCTGGATACATCTGAAAATCGAAGCTCAGCCCGCGATCCTCCAGAACCTTAAGGCCGTCAATCCACCTTCGCTCCGTCAGGTAATCCCTTGGCGCGAATGACAAATCCGGCCTTTGATCGAGCCGCGCCACGATCTGACGTACGCCGCAAAAATCCTTGCTTTCTGCGTGGCGGGAAAGCGTCTGGGTCAGATCATCGGCGCTCAGGTCGACGAGCGCCACGATCTTTACCGCGTGATCCGCCGCATCGGCCTGATCCTGCACGAAGCGCGTCTCCGCGACGGGGTCCGGCAGCGCGCCATCGGTCTGGACGTGGACGGAGGCACGGGGCGCAAGCGCGGCCTCGGCCAGGAATTCGTCCATCAGGTAATCGCGCTGGATCGGTGTCGGGTCGCCGAACGGTTTCATTGCACCGACATCGCGCAACCAGCCGTATCCGATTTCGTCACCGCGACTTTCCGGCGCCCAGACATGGTGATGCGCGTCGATATAGCCGTGGGGGAGGAGATCTTTCAACGCCATTACACGATATCCAGTTGGCCAGTAATCATGATTATGTTAAATATACGCACTTGTGTGATATACCGTAAGATCAAGTGTTTAGCGTGATGTGCACGCGTGCACGGCTCATTTGAGCGCTGCCGTCACGATTATTTCCACCTTCAACACGTCGCGCGCCAGCTTTGCCTCACCACAGGCCCGTGCCGGTGCATGGCCGTCCGGCACCCACGCATCCCAGACCGCGTTCATCGCGGCGAAGTCTGCCATGTCAGCCAGCCAGATCGTGACCTGCAACAGATGCGCCCGCGACGAACCGGCTTGCTGCAACAGCGCATCGACCCGGCGCAGACATTCCTCTGTCTGTTCCGTGACGTCCGCGCCCTCGCCCACCTGACCGGACAGATAAACCACGCCATTATGCTTTACGATCTTCGACATCCGCGCGCCGGTTTCCATCCGCTCGATCATCCGATCAATCCCTTCGCGTTCAGCGTTTCTGTAATCTCGTCCAAGATCGCCGGGTCATCAATGGCCGCGGGCATCTTGTAGCTTTCCGCATCCGCGATCTTCTGCATCGTGCCACGGAGCACCTTGCCCGACCGCGTCTTGGGCAGCCGTTTGACCGCCACGGCCGTCTTGAAGGCCGCCACCGCGCCGATTTCCTCGCGGACCAGCGCCACGAGGTCGCGAACGATCTCGTCCTCCGCCAAGTCCACACCGGATTTCAGCACGAAAAACCCCAGCGGCGTCTGGCCCTTCAGCGCGTCAGCCTTGCCGATCACCGCGCATTCCGCCACCGCGTCGTGGTGGGCCAGAACCTCTTCCATCGCGCCGGTGCTGAGCCTGTGGCCCGCGACGTTTATGATGTCATCGGTGCGCGCCATGATGTGCAGGTAGCCGTCTTCGTCCAGAATCCCGGCGTCGGATGTGGCGTAATACCCGGGAAAATCGTTGAGATAGCTGGCTTGGAACCGCTCCTCCGCGTTCCACAATGTCGGCAGACAGCTTGGTGGCAGCGGAAGTTTCACCACGATGTTGCCCAGGGTTCCGCGTGGCACGGCCTGTCCTGCATCGTCGAGCACCTGAACGTCATATCCCGGCATCGGGACGCCGGGCGAACCATGCTTCACCGGCAGCGCCTCGATCCCCATAGGGATTGCGGAAATCGCCCATCCCGTCTCCGTCTGCCACCAATGGTCGATGACGGGCACGCCCAACTGCTCCTCTGCCCATTGCAGGGTCGCGGGATCGGAGCGTTCGCCGGCAAGAAACAGGGTGCGAAACGTTGACAGGTCGTATTGCCCGATCAGCTCGCCCTTGGGATCTTGGCCACGGATCGCCCGGAACGCCGTGGGTGCAGTGAACAGGATGCTCACATCGTGATCGGCCATCACCCGCCAGAACGCCCCTGCATCGGGCGTGCCGACCGGTTTGCCCTCGTAGACAAGCGTTGTGCAGCCCGCCAGAAGCGGCGCGTAACAGATATAGGAATGCCCCACGACCCAGCCGACATCGGACGCGGCCCAGAAAACCTCCCCCGGTTTAGCGCCGTAGATGTGCTCCATGCTCCAGTGCAGCGCCACCATGTGCCCGCCGGTATCGCGCACCACGCCCTTGGGCTGGCCGGTCGTGCCGGACGTATAGAGGATATAGGCCGGATCGGTTGCCTTGACCGAAACGCAATCGGCCCTCCGACCCCTTGCTTTTGCGTCCGCGACAGCCTCGGCCCAATCCACGTCGCGCCCTTCGGTCAGATCACAGGGCTGTGTGTCCCGTTGCAGAACGACGCAGAAATCCGGCTTGACCTGAGCGATGTCAATGGCGTCGTTGAGGAGGGTCATGTAGTTGATGATGCGCCCGGGCTCGATCCCGCACGATGCCGTGATCACGGCCTTCGCACCGGCATCGTCGATCCGCGTGGCAAGCTCGGGCGCCGCGAACCCGCCGAAAACCACCGAATGCACCGCGCCGATCCGCGCGCAGGCCAGCATCGCGATGACCGCTTCCGCCACCATGGGCATGTAGACGATAACGCGGTCCCCCTGCCCCACGCCGTGATCCTGCAACACTGCGCCTAGGGCAGCGACCTCATCTTGCAGGTCCGCATAGGTGATCTTGCGCACCTGCCCCGTCACCGGGCTGTCATAGATCAACGCCAAGCGGTCGCCGTTGCCCGCCGCCACATGGCGATCGACCGCGTTGTGGCAGGTGTTGCAGACCCCGTCCGGGAACCAGCGCCCGTAGATGCCCTGATCGGCGTCGAAGGTGACATCAGGGGCCTTGATCCAGTCGATGCCGGTCGCGGCCTCGGCCCAGAATTCGGCCGGGTCAGCGGCCCAGGCCGCATAGGTGTCTTTATAGGTCATTGCCGTCTCAATCCATTGCAGCGGACCACCCGCATTGCGGCCCGATCCTTCCGTGGGTCAGGTTGCGGCGGGCCTTGGTCGCGGTCAATGTGCGTTAACGCTATCTGCGACGATTGGGGTATGACATGCCATTGAAGAAGACAGCCGCCGAGATGGTGGCAGACGCCCGCGCGCGGATCGAGGAGGTGGAGATCACCGATCTGATCGCGCAATTGGATGACCCCGATCTGGTCGTCGTCGATATCCGTGACATCCGCGAACGTAATCGCGGCTTCATTCCCGGCTCGGTCCACGCGCCGCGGGGCATGGTGGAATTCTGGGTCGATCCCGACAGCCCCTATCACAAGCCCGTCTTCGCGCAGGAGGGCAAACGTTATGTCTTCCACTGTGCATCGGGTTGGCGCTCGGCCCTGACGGTCGCGACCTTGCAGGATATGGGCTTTGCCGCCGCGCATCTGCGGGAGGGGTTTTCGCCATGGGCAGCCAAGGGCGGGCCGGTTCAGATGCCGGAACCGCGGGATTGAACGCCCGCACGACTCGACGTTAACCCATTGTTGAATATAGGGTGGCGCCAAAGGGACAATGACGCATGAAATACCTGGTGCTCAATGGGCCGAACCTCAACCTGTTGGGAGAGCGCGCGCCCGAAATCTATGGCTCCACCACCCTGGCGGAGGTGGAGGCCGCGTGCCATGCCACGGCGGCGGAGCTGGGGGTGGAGCTGACCTTCGCCCAATCCAACCACGAGGGCGGATTGGTCGACGCCCTGCATGGGGCGCGCCAGACCCATGACGGCGTCGTCCTGAACGCGGGCGCCTATACCCACACATCCATCGCGCTTCACGATGCGATCGAGGCCACACAATTACCGACAGTCGAACTCCATATCTCCAACACCCACGCACGCGAGGCCTTCCGCCATCATTCGATGATCGCGAGCGCCTGTGTCGGCGTCATTCTTGGCTTCGGCACCGCGGGCTATCCGCTCGCCCTGCGCGCGCTCCACGGACATTTGAACCCAAAATCATAAACACGATTGGCGAGGACCCCCCTTATGAAACGCCTACGTCCCTATCTCGAAATGACCACGGTGGAAGATCTCTGGTCCCACCACACCAAGGTTTTGGCCGGATACGGCTTTGACCGTGTCTTTTATGGCTTCAACGCCTTTCGCGGTGCGGGTCTTTACGACAATCCCGAGGATGCCCTGCTGCTGACCAACATGCCCACGGATTACGTGGAGGCCTATGTGGACGGCGGCATGTTCCGCAACGGCGTGATGATGCGGTGGGCGATCTCCAACACCGGGGCCGCGTCGTGGCGGGATGTCTACATGGCCATGGCGCACGAAGAACCCTCGCAGGGGGAGCTTGCGATGCGCGGCCTGAACGAGAAGCACGGGATCACGGCGGGCTACACCATCAGCTTTCCCATGGCGATCAAGAACGCCAATGCGGGCATCGGCATGGCCGTCAAGAAAGGCATGGGCCAGGATGAGGCCGACGCGATCTGGGAACAGCATGGCGAAGACATCGAAACCATCTGCCATGTCGCGCATCTTTGCATCTTGCAATTGCCCGCCACCGGCCAGCGCAAGCTGCTGACCCCGCGCCAATCCGAGGTGCTGGAACTTGTGGCCGACGGCAAGACCATGGCCGACATCGCGCTATTGCTGGAACGCAACGTCGCAACCGTGGAAAAGCACCTGCGCGGCGCGCGCGACGCTTTGGGAGTGGAGACGACGGCCCAGGCAGTGCGCAAGGCCTCCATCCTCAACCAAATCTTCCGCCTCGACGACAAGGACGACAAGACCGCGCGTCTGCCACACCTGACCGGGGCCGTGGGCGACCGCCGCTGACGACGGTTAAGCGTCTCGAAATCTAGGGGTAAGGATTCCCTCATCTATCGCCATCTTCCGGAATATCGCAAAAGGAGCGTGTTCCGTGAGTGATGGCAATTACAGCCAGGAACATCGGGTTTCGGAGCGGCTTTTTCCCGCCTCCGGACCCACCCGGGGGCCGCGCCCTCGGGGCCTGAAGCGGGTGGTGCGTATTTCTCAGCGCCACGGTTCCGCTTCAGGGAAACGGTGGCCCGGGTCCCTCCCTCCCCGACGCCGCCGACGACATAGGCACCGGCGGCTGTCCCCCGCTTGTGCTTTCGGTCCGGCGCCTTTCTGTCCCTTGTCCCTCGCGCCGGACATGCAAGAGAACGGCGTTGCCCTGTCCCTTGGCAACGCCGTTTTTCTTTGGCCCGCTCCAATGCCCTGCCCCCGACCGAGAGAAAAAATTACGCACGCCGGTAAACCGAACCGGTGGCCCATGTCATCAATAGACATGGAAAGGGCAGATCATGCATGACACGGACGATGACATCGCTGCGCTGGATCAAGTGTTTGGGCAAGCGAAGGCAGACTATCACGCCCTGCGCCACGCGCCCCCCCTACGCATCGAACGGCCTGAGCCGCGCCGTAGAAAGGTTGTGCCGATTGCAATCGCGGCGTCCGTCGCCCTCGCGATCGGCATTACGGGCGTCATCGCATGGCAGTCCGCGCAATTGCCGGAACGTGCGATGCCGTCGACCATCGCGTCGCGCAGCGCGCTGCCCGATGTACCGATCGTGCGGCCTGATATCGCAAGCGCGCAACGTCCGGTCCTGGATGTCACACGCCCGACGCTCAGCTTCGCGTTGCCCGAGCGGCCCGGCGGATCGAACGGATGAACCGCGTGGACCAGCACGCGGAGGATTGGGCGCTTCTTGCCCGGGCCGCGCGCGATCCCGCGGCGCTCACGCTGCTCTATGAGCGGCATCGGCACTACGTGTTTCGCGTGGCGTGGGGCATCTTGGGCGAAGACGCCGCCGCCGACGATGTCGTGCAAGAGGTGTTCCTGCGCATCCATGACGGCCGGATGCGCGCCGATCCCCGTGCCCGGTTGACGACATGGCTCTACCGCGTCGCGATCAATTCCGCCCGCGAACAGGCCCGCAAGCGGCGCCGGGTCTGGGGCGATGCGCAGGCGCACGATGTGCTGGCGACCATCGCCGACCCGACGGCCGATCCCACCCGCCTTGACCGGCTTCGGGATCTCGGGCGCGCCCTTGCCGCCCTGCCCCTGCGCCAACGCGAAGTCGTGGTTTTGCGATACTTCGAAGGTTTCGACACCGCCGAGACCGCCGAGATTCTCGGATGCCGCCAAGGCACCGTGAAGGCCCACCTGCACCGGGCCACCCGAACCCTCAAGAACCAAGCCACCTCCCCAATGAAACAGGAGAAACTGACATGAAAACCCTTATCGCTGCAGGCCTGCTGAGCGTCACCGCGACGCTGGCCCCCGTCTACACCGCCCAGGCGCAAGACGCCGAGATGGCCGGGATCGAACTGTTCCAGAGCTACATGGATATCGCCGAGCAATTCGTGGGCTTCGCGACCGAGCAGGAGGCGACGGTCTTCCTTGCCGTGGAAGGCATCGTGGAGATTTTCGAGGAACGCGGTGAAGAAGCCGCAGCCATCCCGATCCTGCAATCGGCGCTGGCGCAATATCCCGACGATCAGCCGGCGCGCAACATCATCCGCTTCAAGCTGCGCGACCTTTACCGCGATACCGGCCAGGCCGATGCGGCCCTGGCGGAGCTTCAGGCGATCCTCGACGAAAACAGCTGATCCGTGACGCGCAGCGCCGTGGGCGTATTACAACCTATAAAAATCCCTTAATGGTTGTAATCATGCTCGCTTTCGCCCGCTCAAGGCGGCACTGACGTCACGAACAAACCGGGGCAGAGGATCACTCCCCTGCCCCGTCTTCGCTGTCCCTCGACAGAAACGGTCCGTTCTTTGCGTGTCCTTTGCGGCCCGATTGGACCCTTATCCCTGTGCGGCTTTTGCGACCTCCGCGGCGAAGTCTTCCTTCACCACTTCGATGCCTTCACCCACTTCAAGGCGGACAAAGCCGGTGATCTCGGCGCCCGCCTCTTTCGCCGCGTCGCCCACGGTCAGATCGGGGTTCACGACGAAGGATTGGTTCACCAGCGTCACTTCGGCCATGTACTTCTTCATCCGGCCCACGATCATCTTCTCGATGACCTGCTCCGGCTTGCCGCTTTCGCGCGCGATGTCCATCTGGACCTGCTTTTCCTTCTCGACCACGGCGGGGTCCAGATCATCCTCGCTCAGCGAAGCCGGGTTCACGGCGGCGACATGCATCGCGACCTGCTTGGCGAAACCCGCATCGCCGCCCGTGTAAGCGACGAGAACGCCGATCTTTCCCATTCCTTCTGCGGCCGCGTTGTGGACGTAGGAGACGACGTTTTCGCCCTCCAGCTTCGCCATGCGGCGCACGCCCATGTTCTCACCGATCGTGGCGATCTTGTCGGTCACGGTATCAGCGACGGATTTGCCACCCATATCGGCGGCCAGAAGCGCATCGAGATCGTCGGCGGTGACGGCGGCTTTGGCGATGCCAGCCACCATCTGCTGGAATTCCGCGTTCTTGCCGACGAAATCGGTCTCGGAATTCACTTCGACGGCCACGCCCGTAGACCCATCCACGGTGACGGCCACAAGGCCCTCTGCGGCGGTGCGGCCGGATTTCTTGGCGGCTTTCGCCAGACCCTTGGTGCGCAGCCAGTCAACGGCGGCGTCCATGTCGCCATCGGTCTCGGTCAGCGCCTTCTTGGCGTCCATCATGCCTGCGCCGGTCGAGTCGCGCAGTTCTTTCACCATGCTTGCGGTGATTGCCATGTCATGTCTCCTGAAATGGGGAATATCGGATCGGGGGACGCTTCTTACGGTTCCCCCCGATCCTCATGTCAGTTCCTGTGACGCGTGGGCCTCAGCTTTCGGCGGGCGTCTCGGCGGGGGCCTCTTCGGCCGGCGCGTCGGCTGCAGCCTCGGCGGCGGGCGCTTCTTCGCTCAGCGCCTCCTCGACGGACCCTTCCTCAAGCGCACCCAGATCGACACCGGCGGTCTCCATCTGCGTGGTCATACCATCGAGCGCCGCGCGGGAGATCAGATCGCAGTAGAGCGCAATCGCGCGCGCCGCGTCGTCATTGCCGGGGATGATGTAATCCACACCATCGGGCGAGCAATTGGTGTCGACCACGGCCACGACCGGAATACCCAGCTTCTTGGCTTCGGCAATCGCCAGGTCTTCTTTGTTGACGTCGATCACGAAGATCAGGTCAGGCAGGCCACCCATTTCGCGGATACCGCCAAGCGACGCCTGCAGCTTGGTCTGGTCCCGCTCCATGCCCAGACGTTCTTTCTTGGTCAGACCTTCGAGGGATCCATCCGCCGTCTTCTCATCAATCTCCTTGAGGCGGGAGATGGAGTTCGACACGGTTTTCCAGTTGGTCAGCGTGCCGCCGAGCCAGCGGTGGTTCATGTAATACTGCGCGCAGCGTTCGGCCGCCTCGGCGATGGGCTTCTGCGCCTGGCGCTTGGTGCCGACGAAAAGAATCCGGCCACCCTTGGCGACGGTTTCGCGCACGACCTGAAGCGCCTGCTCCAGCATCGGGTGGGTCTGCGTGAGGTCGATGATGTGGATACCGTTGCGGTCGCCATAGATGAACTCGCCCATACGGGGGTTCCAGCGTTGCGTCTGGTGGCCAAAGTGAACGCCAGCTTCAAGAAGCTGACGCATGGAGAATTCGGGAAGCGCCATGCCATATTCCTTTCCGGTTTGCGCGTAGGGCGAAGGATAGGATTGCTCCAACCGGTGGACCGACCCGGGGAATTTGCCCCGGAAGCCCGCCTTCGCCTGAGAAGTGGGGGTCCATTAGGGGAGATGGCGATACGATGCAAGCCCCCAGCCACGCCTGCCCCCGACTAGCGCGCCATGGGTGTCGGTTTTTGGGCAAGATGCCGCGCGCAACGCTTGCGGGCGCGGGACGGGGCAGGCAAGAGAGGGCCATGGCGAAGACACCCGACATCCTGTGTATCGGCGCGGTCCTGTGGGACATCATCGGGCGCAGCCCGTCGGTAATGCGCGAAGGCTCCGACGTGCCGGGGCGGATCACGCGCCTACCGGGTGGCGTGGCGCTCAATATAGCCATGGCGCTCAAAGGTTTCGGCCTTTCACCCGCGCTTCTGACGGTTGTGGGTCAGGACGAGGAAGGGGCGGAGCTGATCCGCGCCTGCGATGCGCTGGGGCTCATCACCGATCACATCTATCGCTCGGCCGATCTGCCGACGGACCGCTATATGGCCGTGGAAGGCGCAAACGGCCTGATCGCCGCCATCGCCGATGCCCATTCGCTGGAGGCGGCCGGCGCGAAAATCCTGCGCCCGTTGGAGCGTGGCACCCTTGGCACGGATCCGTTTCCGGGCATTGTCGTACTTGACGGAAACCTGACCGTCGGCCTGCTGACGGATATCGCAACCCGCACCCATTTCGCGGCCGCCGATCTGCGTGTCGCGCCCGCCTCCCCCGGCAAGGCCCTGCGCCTGCTGCCGTTCCTCGATGCCACGCGGGCAACGCTTTACGTCAATCTTGAGGAGGCGGGGCTACTGCTGAAGGCGCCACAGCCCGACGCCACGAAAGCGGCCCTTGCCCTGCGCGCGCGCGGCGCCCACCGCGTCTCCGTCACAAATAGTGGGGCGGAGGCGGCCTTCGCCTGGGACACCCACATCGTGACCGCCACACCACCCGAAGTGCTCGTCACCCGGGTCACGGGGGCCGGGGATACATTCATGGCGGGCCATATCAGCGCCGAACATGCCGGCGCAGACCCCGAAACCGCGCTTGGCACCGCCCTGCGCGCCGCCGCCACATATGTGTCCGGAGAGACTCCGTTTTGACCGACCTGCCCCTCCATTTTTCCGCCGAGATCGCCGTCGCCCGCGCCGCGGGCACCCCGATCGTTGCGTTAGAATCGACGATCATTACCCACGGCATGCCGTATCCCCAGAACCTCGAGACCGCGCGCTTGGTGGAAGGCGATATCCGCCGCAACGGGGCGGCGCCCGCGACCATCGCGGTGATGGAAGGCAGGATCCATATCGGGCTGGACGATACTGAACTGGAAACGCTCGCCCAAACACGGAACGCTGCCAAGCTCAGCCGCGCGGACCTCGCCGTGTGCCTTGCCACGGGCGGTATCGGGGCGACGACCGTGGCCGCGACAATGATCTGTGCCGCCCTTGCCGACATCGCTGTCTTTGCCACGGGCGGTATCGGCGGCGTGCATCAGGGCGCGGAGCGGAGCTTTGACATCTCCGCCGACCTCACCGAATTGTCCCGGACACCCGTCAGTGTCGTTGCGGCCGGCCCCAAGGCGATCCTCGACATTCCCAAGACGCTTGAAGTACTCGAAACCCTCGGCGTGCCGGTCATCACCTTCCGCCAGGATGCAATCCCCGCCTTCTGGAGCCGGGACAGCGGCCTGGGCACTCCCCTACGCCTCGACACGGCCAGCGAGATCGCCGCCGCCCATCGCATGCGGGCGCGCCTTGGCCTGCCGGGTGGCCAGCTTGTCACCAACCCGATTCCTCAGGAGGCGGAGATCCCCGCTGAGACGCTTCTTCCGCTCATCGCACGGGCGCAGACGGAGGCGGAGGAAAAAGGCATCACCGGCAAGGCCGTCACCCCGTTCCTGCTGCAACGGCTGTTCGAGCTGACGGAAGGTGCGACGCTTACCGCAAATATCGCGCTGGTGCGCAACAACGCGCGCCTTGCCGCCCAAATTGCGGGCGCATTACCGGCGTAAACGGCTTGTCCGCGAACCGACGCTTGTGCCGCCCCACGCGCCTGCCTAGATACATGTCAGACCAGTCTTCGCCCGAGTTCCGCCGACCCCATGCAACTGCCTGATCCCAATCAGCCCCCGAAGCGCCGTTTTCTCGGCTCGATCCGGTCGAGCTTCCTGACGGGGCTCATCGTGATCGCGCCGATCGGGATCACGGTCTGGCTGATCTGGTCGCTCACGGGTTGGATCGATTCATGGGTCCTGCCGTTCATCCCCGACGCCTATAACCCGGCGATGCT
The DNA here is from genome assembly GCF_020177575.1 of Hasllibacter sp. MH4015. NCBI lineage: Bacteria > Pseudomonadati > Pseudomonadota > Alphaproteobacteria > Rhodobacterales > Roseobacteraceae > Hasllibacter > Hasllibacter sp. MH4015. The sequence continues at coordinate 1,463,068 of NZ_JAHTBK010000001.1, read as the reverse complement.
CATCAACCGCTGGACGGGGATCGAGATCAATATCCGCGGCATCGGCGTGGTGACGTTCCTGCTCTTCACCATCATGGTGGGGTGGATGGCCAAGGGGCTGATCGGGCGGTCGATGATCCGGTGGGCGGAATCGCTTGTCTTGTCCATCCCGCTGATCCGCACGCTCTATTCCGGCCTGAAGCAGATCGCAGAGACGATCCTGCAACAGGGCCAGCAGAATTTCGACAAGGCGTGCCTGGTCGAGTATCCGCGCAAGGGGATCTGGGCCATCGCCTTCATCTCCACCACTGCCAAGGGTGAAATCGCGGCCCGCGCGCCCGAGGATATGGTGTCGGTCTTCCTGCCCACCACGCCCAACCCGACATCCGGGTTTCTGCTGTTCATCCCCAAGAAGGACGTGATCGTGTTGGATATGAGCGTGGAGGATTCGGCCAAGCTGATCATCTCGGCGGGTCTCGTCTATCCCAATTCCCAAGACCCGACGCGGCCGACGGAGCAATTGCCGGACGCGGCAGAATAGCCGCGCCGCAAGTCACACTCCATCAAGGTTAACGCGCGCCACCGCCGC